>JADJTK010000007.1 GCA_016711225.1 Opitutaceae bacterium | reverse complement strand
TCAACCTGCTCACGCTGCTCGCCGTCGTGCTCTCGGTCGGTCTCGTGGTCGACGACGCCATCGTCGTCGTCGAGAACATCGAGCGCCACCTGCGCGAGGGCCAGTCCCCCTTCGACGCCGCCCTCGCGGGCGCCCGCGAACTCGTCGGCCCCGTCATCTCGATGACGGTCACCCTCGCGGCCGTGTACACGCCGATCGGTCTCCAGGGTGGCCTCACGGGCGCGCTCTTCCGCGAGTTCGCCCTCACCCTCGCCGGCGCGGTGCTCATCTCGGGCATCGTGGCCATCACGCTTTCGCCGATGATGGCCTCGCGCCTGCTCGACCGCTCCGCCGAGGAGCACGGCTTCGCCGGCATGATCAACCGGCACTTCGACAAGTTCCGGCAGTTTTACGGCAGCATCGTCGACGCCTCGCTGCGGGCGCGCTGGATGGCGTACTCCGTGTGGGTGGTCCTCTTTGTGTCCGTCTTCATGATGTGGCAGCTCTCGCCCAAGGAGCTCGCGCCTACCGAGGACCAGGGCTTCATGTTCGGCATCGTCACGGACACCGCGGCCAACTCCACCCTCGACGAGACCAGCCGCCACACCAAGGCGATCGACCAGGCAATGGTGAGCGTGCCCGAGTTTGCCTATTCGTTCCAGGTCACGATGCCCACCGGTGGCTTCGCCGGCATGATCGTCGATCCGTGGAACCAGCGCACCCGCGGTATCGGCGAGATCCTGCCGGAGGTGCAGATGAAGACGCACATGATTCCCGGGGTGAGCTTCTTCCCGGTTCTGCCGCCGGCCCTGCCCGGTGGCAGCGACATGCCGGTCGAGTTTCTCATCTGCTCGACCGAGGACCACACCCGCATGCTGCCCGTCGCCGAGGAACTGCTCGGTCGCGCGATGGCCTCGGGCAAGTTCATGTTCCTGCGGCAGGATACCAAGGTCGACCAACCGCAGGCCAAGGTCGTGATCGACCGCGAGAAGGTTGCGACGATGGGGCTCAACTTGCGCCAGGTCGGCTACGACCTCGCCTCCGCGATCGGCGGCAACTACGTGAACCGCTTCAGCATCGAGGGCAGCAGCTTCAAGGTGATTCCTCAGGTTGAGCGTGCCCAACGGCTCACCACCGACCAGCTCGCCGATATCCACATCTCCGGCCCGCGCGGCGAGCTCATCTCGCTCGGCACCATCGCCCACCTGGAGCAGACGGTGATCCCGCGCTCGCTCAGCCGCTTCCAGCAGCTCAACGCCATCAAGATCAGCGGCGTGACCAACAGCACCCTCGACGACGCGCTGCTCACCCTCGAGGGACTTTCCAAGCAGGTCCTGCCCGCTGGCTACACGACCGACTACACGGGCGAGTCGCGCCAGCTGCGCACCGAGGGCGACAAGTTTCTGCCCGCCCTCCCTCTCGCCGTCGTGATGATCTTCCTGGTGCTCGCGGCCCAGTTCAACAGCTTCCGCGACCCGCTGATCATCCTCTTCGGCTCGGTGCCGCTGGCCTTCTTCTCGGCGCTGCTCTTCACCTACGGCAAGATGCTCAATCCGAACATCCCGTGGTGGACCGACGGTTTAACGACCTCGATCAACATTTATTCGCAGGTCGGCCTCATCACCCTCATCGGCCTGATCGCGCGCAACGGCATCCTCATCGTCGAGTTCGCCAACCAGCTCCAGGAACAGGGTCGCTCCAAGCTCGAGGCGATCCGTCAGGCCTCGCGCACCCGCTTGCGCCCTGTGCTGATGACCACCGTCGCCACCGTGGCGGGACATCTGCCGCTGTGCTTCGTCTCCGGGCCCGGCGCCGAGGCCCGCAACAGCATCGGACTGGTGCTCGTCGGCGGCATGGCCATCGGCACCGCGTTTACGCTGTTCGTGCTGCCGTCGCTGTACATGCTGCTCGGCCACGATCTGCACGCCGAGAAGACTTCCTCCTCCCAGTTGTCCGCCTTCCCGAAACCGCTCGTCGTCCCGGTGCCGGTGCCCGCCAAATAACTCAAGCCTGAACCTTCGGCCATGAAATCGTTCCGTTCCGTGTTCCTCGCCCTCGCCCTCACTGCTGTCGCCGGCGCCGCTCCACACGCCGCCCAGCCCGTGCCCGAGCGGCTCGACCTGCCCAACGCCCTGCGCTACGCCGCGGAGAACAACTTCAGCATCCGGGGCGCTCGCGAGCGTCTCAACCAGGCCGAGGGCAGCCTCATGACCGCCCGGTCCGGCTTCTTGCCGCAGGCCGGGGTCGACGCCAGCTATTCGCGCACGTCCGATCAGCTCACCTTCGGACGCGACTCCGAAAGTTGGAGCACCTCCGCCAGCGTCGATCAGACCGTCTATGCCGGCGGCGCTGTTGCCGCTGGTGCGCGGGCGGCCCGTGCTGCGCGCGATGCTGCCCTGTATGAGCTGCAGGCCATCACCAATGAGGTGCTCGCCGGCGTCCGCACGGGCTACTACAACGTCCTGCGCGCCCGCGAGACCATCAAGGTCCGCGAGCAGGCCCTGTCCCTCCTTGAAGAGGAGCTCAAGAACGCCCGCAACCGCTATGAAGCCGGCGCCGGAGCCCAGTTTGATGTGCTGCGGGCCGAGGTCGCTCTTGCCAACGGCCGGCCGCCGCTGATCACCGCCCGCAACGATCTCCGCATCGGCATCGAGGAACTGCGCCAGCTTCTCGGCTTTGTGAACCGCCAAGGCGACAACCTCACCAAGGTTCCCGATTTCCTGGGTGCGCTCAACTTCGGCGACGAGCAATTCGTCCTCGAGCAGGCCCTCGAGTCGGGCCGCCTCCATCGCCCCGAGCTGCAGGCCCTTGCCAAGGGTGTGTCCATCGCCGACGCCAGCGTGACCGTTGCTCGTGCCGGCTACCTGCCCAAGGTCGGCGCCTCCGCCGGTTGGCAGATGATCAGCAACCCGAGCACCCAGAATTCGCTGACCAAGCATAGCAACTACGATGGCTGGTTCTTCGGCGCCCAATCGTCGTGGGCGATCTTTGATGGACGCGCCACCGCCGGCCGGGTGCGCAGCGCCAAATCGCAGGCCGCACAGGCGCGCCTCTCGCTGCAGGAGCAGGAGCTCGCGGTTGATGTGGAGGTGCGCCGCGCCTTCGCCACTTGGCAGCAGACGGTCGAACTCGTCACCGCCTCGAACAAGGTGGTGGAGCAGGCCAGCGAAGCGCTGCGCTTGTCGCGCGCCCGTTTTGATGTCGGAGCGGCCACGCAGCTCGATGTGTTGCAGGCGCAGGTCGCGCTCACCGAGGCCGGCAACAACCAGGTGCAGGCGCTCTTCGGCTACAACGTCTCTGTCACCCAATTGCGCAAGGCGATGGGCGTGCCCGACCCTGAGGTGAAGTAGGCGGCCGCTACGGCGCGTTGATCCTTCGCTGGCTAGCCCCGCCCGTACCGGCGGGGCTTTTTGAGGGGGCGCCCGGCCGAGAGAGCCTGGCCGAGGGCGCCACGGGTGGGCTGATCGGGGGCGTCGGTCCCGGAGTCCACAGTTAGCACAAGCGGTGGCGCCGGCGCCCGGGATTTTTCCTTTCGCCAGCCGCGCCCGCGCCCCTAGCGTCTCGCTTTTACTACTCCCATGCCTCTCAACGTCGAAGTTCTCGCCAAAGCCAGCAACACCGCCCGTGGTCTCGCCCTCGATGCGATCCACAAGTGCAGCTCCGGCCACCTCGGGCTGCCCCTGGGCGCCGCCGAGATCGGCGCCGTCCTCTACGGACACGCCCTGGTGCATAATCCGGCCGAGCCGCGCTGGCTCAACCGCGACCGTTTCGTCCTCTCCGCCGGCCACGGCTCGATGTTCCTCTACTCGTGGCTGCACCTGAGCGGCTACGACCTCTCCCTTGAGGAGCTGAAGAATTTCCGCCAGCTCCACTCCAAGACCCCCGGCCATCCCGAGTTCCACGAGACGCCCGGCGTCGAGGCCACCACCGGCCCGCTCGGCCAGGGCATCGCCAACGCCGTGGGCATGGCCCTCGCCGGCCAGATGGCCGCGGCGCGCTTCAACACCGCCGAGCATCCGATCTTCGATTATCATGTCGTTGCCCTCGCCGGCGACGGCTGCATGCAGGAGGGCGTGGCCCTGGAGGCGATCGCCTTCGCCGGTCACCAGAAGCTGGACAATCTTGTCCTCATCTACGACTCCAACGACGTCACCCTCGACGCGATGGCCGACAAGTCGCAGACCGACAACACCTCCGCCCGCTTCAAGGCCATCGGCTGGGATGTGCAGACCATCGACGGCCATGACCTCGCCGCGGTCGCCAAGGCCGTGGCCAAAGCCAAGAAGTCCAAGACCGGCAAGCCGCAGTTGATCATCGCCAAGACGATCATCGGCAAGGGCATCGCCGAGGTGCAGGGCACCCCGAAGGGCCACGGTGAAGGCGGCGCGAAGTTCGCCGAAGCCGCCCGCGCCGGCCTGGGCCTGCCGGCCGACCAGCACTTCTTCGTCAGCGAGGAGGTCACCGCGTATTTCGCCGACCACAAGAAGCGCCTGGTGCGCGGCTTCAAGAAGTGGGGCAAGACCTTCGCCGCCTGGCAGGCCGCCAACCCCGAGAAGGCCGCGTTGCTCGCCGGCGCCGCCCAGCCCGTCGACACCGTGGAGCTGCTCGCCAAGATCCCGGCCTTCGCCCTGGATGCCAAGCTCGCGACCCGCGCCGCCGGCAAGGATGTGCTCCAGCCCATCGCCGCCGCGCTTCCGCTCTTCGTCTCGGGCAGCGCCGACCTCTACGGTTCGACGCTCAACTACATCGCCACTGACAAGGATTTCGAGCCGGCCAACCGCGCCGCCCGCAATATCCGCTACGGTATCCGCGAGCACGCGATGGCCGCCATCAACAACGGCATCGCCTACGACGGCCTCTTCCGCACCTCCTGCGCCACGTTCCTGGTCTTCGCCGACTATTCGCGGCCCTCCATGCGCATCGCCGCCCTGGCGCAGTTGCCCGTCACCTACATCTACACGCACGACTCCATCGGGGTCGGCGAGGACGGCCCGACCCACCAGCCGGTGGAGACGGTTTCCGGCCTGCGCGTGATCCCCAATCTCGACGTCATCCGCCCGGCCGATCCGGAGGAGACCGCCGGCGCGTTCGCCGCCGCCGCCACCCGCACCAACGGCCCGACGCTGCTGGCGCTCACCCGCCAGGCCGTGCCGATGCTCAACGACATCCCGGTGCAGACCCGCCGCGAAGGCGTGCTGCGCGGCGCTTATATCGCCGTGAAGGAGACCGAGCCGCTCACCCACATCCTGCTCGCCGCGGGCAGTGAAGTGCAGCTCGCCATCGCCGCCGCCAAGGAGCTCGGAGCCGGTGTGCGCGTGGTTTCGGTGCCGTCGTTCGAACGCTTCAATCGTCAGTCGGCCGAGTATCGCGCCGAGGTGCTGCCGGTCGATTGCCGCAAGCGGGTCGCCATTGAGGCCGGCGTCACCGGTCTCTGGCACCAGTACGTCGGGCTCGATGGCAAGGTGATCGGCATCGATCGCTTTGGCATCAGCGCTCCGGCGCCCACGGTCTACAAGGAGCTCGGCATCACCGCCGCCGCCGTTGTGGCCGCCGCCCGCGCGCTCTGAGCGGAGCGGAAAGCGTCTCTAGTTTGCTGAAACACGAAGGCCGCGGGCGAAAACGCCCGCGGCCTTCTGCGTATGTGGGGAGGGATGGAGACGCTGAGGGGCGGCGGGGCGTGGCTTCGGCTGCAAGCCTCAGGCGACAGAAGCTAACGAAGAATACACTGCGAAGACGTCGATCGGCGTTTCGATGGCTACTCCGCCTTTGCAGGAGCGGGATCGGGGAGCTCGGCGAGGGTGTGGCATTGCGCATCCTTCTGCTCGGCCAGCCGAATCTCGAGCTCGAGGACGGCGGCGACGATGGCTGCGGGGGCTAGCGCGAGACCCTCGCGGGCGCTGGCGACGGCGGCCACGAAGTCACCGCTGCGGCGGGCGAGGTCGGCGAGCAAGACGGCGTCGGTTCCTTTCTGGTCGTATATCGATTTCCCCGCGGACTTGAGCTTGCGCAGGCGTTCGAGGGCGGCGGCGCGAGCGAGTTTCGCCTCGGCGGGCTTGTTGGCGTCGTCGCATGTCCAGGCCGCGTACTGGGCGGAGCGGATGGCCGGCTCGCGCAGGCCGGCCTTGTCGGCGACGAGCATCGAGCAGAGGAAGCGGTTGGCCTGCGGCGGGAACTGCGGGTTCTTAAGCTGAGCCTGATAGGCGGTCGATTTCACCACCGCCGCCGCTTCCGGCCGCGGCTGACTAAGATCATCCGCGCAGTAACCGCAACTCGGACACTCCTGCACCCAGAACGTCATTGTCGAGCGCTGCATTTCGGGCGGGCGCAGATCGAGGTCGGGCGCGCCGAAGGCGTTGGTGGAGCCGATCACGGTCTGCTCGCTCTTGGCGGAGCAGACGGTGCAGGTGACATCGATGCGCCCGAGGGTGGTGGCGTGGAGGAGCGGGGCGGCGAGGAGTGCGAGCGTTAGTACGAAGTAGCTAAGGAGCTGAGCCGGGGGCGATGGAAGCATGGTGGAATAGTCAGGGTTGTACCGAAATTTCCGGGCCGGAGGAGTCGACAAGAACGACGTGCGGCCGCCGCTGTCGAGTTGGTGCAGGAGGGACAGGCCGGGCTTCACTCCTCGACAAAGGGAACCCGGAGTTTGGCGGCGAGCCAGGTGCCGAAGCCGCGGGTTTTCGTCTCGTCGGACCAGAGGGTCAGGCGCTCGGGTGCGCGGCCCTTGGCGACAAGGGTGAGGATATACTTGGTCTGCGTGGATCCCTCGCTGTCGGTGGTCATCTCGTGCGACAGGTGCACGGCGGTGAGTCCGGTGCCGGAAAGGGCAAGCGGTGCGCTGCGTCCGTGTGTGGGCGGGAGGACGACGTCGCCGGTGGTTTCGTCGAAGACGAGGCGGCCGCGGTCGGAGGCATTGCGCAGCATTTGCCAGAACGTGGCGACGATTCCGGCGCCCAGCACGACACCCCAGGCCGCGATAATGGCAGTACTGCCGGGATGGAAGCCGCCGGCCCCGAAGCCGACGATGAAGACACTGGCAAAGGCCGTGGCGGCCACTGCCGCCAGTCCCGCGCCCAGTGCGGGCAGGCCTTCGAGGCGGACGCTGGTGCCGCGTGCGGTGGCCTCGAGGCGGACGCCACCGGCGGTGGGCCTGAACCATTTTAGGTGAACAGCCCGCGCCAGAGCGGCCCAGAGGAAGACCATCACCGCGTTGAAAGGGGTAAGGAAGAGCGCCATGAAGAGCAGTCCGCCGTCGAGGCCGGGGCGGAGGATGGAGTCGGCGGGATCGGCGGGGTTGTAGTAAACCTTTACCGACGTGCCCGGGGCGAGTCCGGCGACGGTCTTGTGCGCCCACTCTCCGTCGGAGGCGAAGGATTGATCGTAGGACAGCCGGGTGCCGAGCAGTTCGCGTTCGCCAACGGTGTAGCGGAAGCTGACCTCGGGCCGGTACGTGGTGCCGTCGCTGTCCTCGCTTGTGGCGACGCTGCTGGAGAGGATGGTGCCCTCGGTGACGGTGTGGCCTTGGGCGACGAGTTGACGGACGGCGGTGTACCCGATGAGGCCGTCGAAAACCAGAGTGAGCGCCGACCAGAACAGCGCGAAGAAGACGAGCATGCCGCCAACGGGGAAGTTCATGGGGTGTGCGGATACGCAGTCAGTAGAAGCGTACTTGGTCAATGCTGGGGAGGGAGGTGCTTCGTCGCCAAATCGTCACGCAGGCGGGCTTCCGCTGTGGTGGCGAATCGGCGATGCTCCCGCCCGAGCTGCACCGCCCCTGCGCCGAGCTCGCCCTGCGCCCCATTGTCTGATGAAACTTCATCCACTCGCGTTGCTTTTCGCCATGTCCCTCCTGCCTACCCCCGCTTGCGCCGAGGATCCCAACTGGACCGTCGTCGAGGCGCGCCTGCTTTCGCCTGAGAGCGATGCGGCTCGCAATGCCGAGACGTTGCTCGCGTGGCGCGTGCCGCGCGGCACTTTGCTGGTGCCGGTGACGGAGAATCAGGCGGCGACCGAAGCTTTTCTGCTGGTTGAACTGCCGTTCGATCAGGCGGTGCCGATCCTACGGCGGGCGGTGGCGGCGTATGGCCGGGCGCGGGAGTCGGGGCGGCCGGAACCGCTGAACGAGCTGCGACTTGGCTGGCTGGAGCTGCTGGTGGGCTGCAAGCCCGGCTTGCGGCGCGAAGCGGCGGAGCAACGTCTGCGGCCGGAGTTCGAGCGGGCGGTAAACGCCGGCGCCTTCACCGCGGCCGAGATGGACCAGCGGCTGGCCGAAGCGGCGCGAGCGGGCGAAGTCATGCCCGAGGATCTCGAGCGCGCGGAGAGTTTGCGTGGGGTCTCGGCTCCGCTTTTCGCGTCGGTGGTGCCGCGCAGCGGCGGCTGGTTCAGCCGTTCAAAGAGTGAACTGATGGTCGAGGCGCACGACGTGTCCGCATTGTTCGGCCGGCCGGCGACCGCAATCCGGATCTGCCGCACCGATACTGAACCGAACCCCAACTACCATCCGTTCGAGTTCAAGATCTACATCTTCGGCGCACCGTCGAAGATTCGGTTGCGCGATGTGGTGCCGGGCGCGGTGTTCCAGGCGGTGGCCGAAGCGTTCCGCAAGCAGGGGAAGCTTTCGTCGGTTGCTTCTTCTCCCGCAGATTGGACTCCGGCACCGCAGCCGATCGAGTCGGTGCTGCTGCCAATCGACACCGCGGCGCCCCTGGTCGCACCGCAGCGCTGGGACCTCACCGCGGAGCCGCAGTTCTTTGCGGGGGTCGTCTATCTGCATTCGGTGTTGGCGCTGCCGGGGGGGGACCTGCTGGTGACTGGCGATGTGCGGCCCGATGAGGGCGGACTGGGCTGGCGGCTCTGGCGGTTGCACTCGCAGGGCGATTCGTGGCGGAGCGAGATCGTGTGGGGCGGCTATTCCGGGGCGCAACGCCTCCAACTCGGGCCCGGCGGCGACGCGGTGTGGTTCACCAGTCGAGAGGAAGCCGAGCCCGAGCGCTGTTTTCTTCATCGCTATTCGGTCTCGGCCGGGCGGACCGAGGCGTGGCCGCTGAGCATTCCGAGCAGGGAGAGCGACCCGCTTTTGCAATGGGAACAGAACTGGATCCTCGGCGCCGACGGACTGCCGGTGGGTTCGGTGCGGACCTATGGCGACGAGGGTACCTGCGAGATGTGGCGCTGTTCGCCGCCGGAGGCCGGCAACGAAGCGGTGGTGGTGGAGAGAGTTGCGACGTTGTTGCGCGTGGCGTTCACCAAAGCCGATCTGTCGCCGGTGCGGTCGGGCGGCGGACTCTGGATGAGCGACGACGCCTTGGTGCAAATTGATCCGCAGACCGGACACACGAAGCTGAGCTGGCTGATGCCTGCGGACTGCGGGAACGCTGCGGGGCCCAGTCCGCTCGGGCTGCCGCGCGGCGGAGCCGCTGCGGTGATTTTCGCGCAGGAGCTACCGACGACGGCCGACGGCCTTGCGGCGATCAACGGAGCCGAACCGTCCGGCGACCGCGTGCGGTTTACCGGAGTGCATTTGATCGACCTGAATACGGGTCGGCCGCGGTGGTCGCGGGTGGCCCAGCTCGCCAACCTCAAGCTCATTGCGCGTTCGGGCGGCGAGCGCTGGCTGGCAGCCGGCGGCGGCTGGCGCGGGCCGGGTTCGCGCCAGGAGCCGGTTCAGGTCTTGGATGCGGCGACGGGCGCCGTCGTCGTCCGGCTCGATACTGCGGCCGAGGGACGTGCCGAGTTGCGCGCTCTGAGCTTCGCCTGGTCGGCCGATGCGCTCTGGGCCGTGGGTGAGAATCACCTCTGGCGCTGGCCGTTGCCGGCCGCCTTCGCCGACCCGGCGGGTGCGGGCGACGCCACCGACCAGGTACAGCGGGAGTAGCCGCGGGCCGTTCGAGGCTGGCCTCGCAGCGGGAATTGTAGCAGCATCAGCCCGTCATGAAGGCCACGGCAAAGCTGACAGAGTTGATGGACTCGATGGAGATGCAGTCGGAGGATTGGCTTTATCGCTACGACCGGAAGACCGGCAAGGTCGCCATGGTCGAGCGCTCGACCTACCACGCGATCGAAGCGCAGGAAGACGAGGACCTGGACGAGAGCGACGAGGAGGTCGTGCTGGCGCGGGCGATGGTCGAGGACGCGAAGGGCCGCTTCATCGATCTGCCCGACAAGTTCGATTTCCACGAGTATCACCAGATGGAGCGTTTCATCCGCACGGTGGAGGACGCCGCGGTGGCCGACGAGCTCTGGCGGGCGATCAAGGGCAAGGGCGCGTTTCGCTATTTCAAGGACGTGGCGGCGCGCCACGGCCTGCTCGACGCTTGGTACCGCTTCCTCGACGAGGCGGCGAAGGCGTTCGTGATCCGCTGGGCCGAGTTCAACGAGGTGCCCTTCGAAGACGACACGGCGGGGCGGCGGAAGTGAGAGGGCGAGGTTCGCGAGTAGGGACGGCGCTCCGAGCCGTCCGTAGCCCGGATGGAATTGATCACTGGTGGGCTTTGCCAACGACGAGGTCTTGGTGGTGCCCTGCGGTTGGTCGCCTCCGGGGTGAGGTGGCCGGCGCCCGCTGAGCGCGGGCGGGCCCGACTGGAGCTAGGAGCCTGCTTGCAGGCGATTCTGGGAGGCGTGGTTTCGCCAGAGCAGACCGCCTGCAAGCAGGCTCCTACAATGCGAACCAGTCTATGGTGCGCGCTTCTTCCTGCGGCCGGCGGCGATGCTGGCGCGGACGGAATCCATGTCGTGGGCGGTGGCATTTTTGCCGTGGGCGGCGAGCGAACCGGCCCAGCGGCGATCACGGACAAAACCGGCCGCCAAATCGCCGCGGCGGGCCGCCTTCAATTCGCGGACACCTTGGAGGAGGTTTTCAGAATCGGCCTTCTTCATGGCGGGCGAGTTTGGGGGGATTGTAGCTTTACTAGATCAGCCGTCGTGGCGTTCCTTGCGGCGATTCCTCCCCGTTCTGATCCCGGTTTTATGCCGGGTCTGGCGGGCTTCCCTCGGACTACGGTCCGGGGGGGGGGCCGAGGAAGACGGTGTGCGGTTGATTCCTCTGCTCGGGGCTTGCGGGGTGTGGGGCGGGCACTACGGTCGGCGAACTCCATGAAATGGAAATGGCTCGTGCTCGGGATACCGCTCCTGCCGATTGCGGTGTTGGCGTTCCTCAATGTCCGCGACTACCGCCGGTACAAGTTCATCACCGAGCTGGAGCGGCACGTGACGCCGGAGCAGTTCGCGGTGATGGCGCGGGTGTGCGAGGGGAGGGATAAGCGGGAGTATCGCGATACCGAAGTTCCGAAGGCGTATGCGGTACTGGGAGCCGAGAGCGTGAACATCGGCGATCGTAGTGCGGAGGCGAAGCTCTACGATCGGGGACACGCCTACGCTTACCTGCAGTTGCGTGTGTCGGCATGCAACCAGAAGGCTCTCGTCTTCTACGATTTTGATGGGCGGGGGCAGCAGGGGCGCGATGTCTGGCTGAAGGATACCAAGGCCGAGGAACTATTTCATCCCACGGATCGGGTGCTGACTCTCCTCGTATGGACGTTCGGGCCGGACCGGGAGTACGTTGTGACCAAAGACTCGCTTATCGTTTTCTCGAGAGACAGCGGGTGGTCGAAGGTCGTCGGTCAGCGGAGGCTCCTAGAGGTGGATGTGCGAAGGGTGCGTGATGCGATTGGCCGGATTGGAAGTGAAACGCGTGGACGGGCGTACAAGGCGGGTTCGCTGGATGGCTGTACGATGGTGTACCGATTGTCGGTCGACGGTACACCTTCTGACCAGGACATCTTGGTCGAGAATACCTGGTGCGAAGCGCTGAACGAGGTGACCGCTGTTTTGGCGGAGTTGGCTCCGGCAGAGTGTCCGTTGCCCCCGCGAGAATGGATGCAATCGCCCGGTCGTGATGGGACTCCGCAGATCATCCCGATAAGTGAGGTGAATCGATCCGACGTGCAGCTCGACTATCCTCGCTGGCTGTTCTGGCCGAGGCTGGTACTGGGAGTGAAGGGGTGAGCCAATGTGGTGGGACTGTGGTGCGCGGCTTTAGCCCGCATCGACGGGCGGGATTAGTCCAATCAGGTGCGGGCCGAGCCGGACCGTCCGTCCTGAAGGAGCGGAGCACGGACGGACGAAACTCTGGCGAGTTGAGCTACATTCCCCGGCGCGGAAGCCGCGCTGTTACGCAAAGTCCAGATTCGGATGGCCGTTGGTATTACCGGGTGCCGGAGACGCGCAGGCGGAGGAAGCGCCGCGCGGCGGAGGCCAGGGCGACGGTGTCGCGGTAGGTGACCGGCGAGGCGGCGCCCGGGGCGTACACAGCGCCGGGCACCGGTGTCCAGGTGACGAGGTCGGGGCTGCTCTCGACGGTGTAGGTCGCGTCGGTGGCGGTGGCGCGGCGGTTGAAGGTGAGCGTGAGGTAAGTGGCGCCACCGGTGGTGATGGAGCCGGGGGTCACCGGCGGCCCCACCTGGCCGCGGGCGGAGAGCGCAAAGGCGTAGCGAGCGTAGTTGGTGAGGCCGGCGCGGTCGGGGTCGGCGGTGGGGCCGGAGATGGCGTTGTTGGTGAGATCGGCCCCGGAGAAATGGGCGCTGCGCCAGGTGGTGTAGGTGGTGGCCGGATCGGCGCTGATCTGCACCTCATACCAGAGCGTGTCGCCGACGGTGCCGAGGGTGATGGCGGTGCGGCCTGACTTGTTGGTCACGGGCAACTCCTCCCCGCGGGTGCCGGCGCCGGAGAGGGCCCAGACTTTCACGCGGGAGGCGGGTACGGGCAGCTCGACTTCCCCGGAGACGATCTCGGCCAGGAAGGGCTTGTCGCCCCAGGAGGTCAGGTTGGTGTGCGTCTCGTCGCGCCATAACCAGCCGGTGTTGGCGTACTGGCCGGTGGCGACGATGAGGGCGCGGCCGGCCTTGGTGCTCGAGAAGCCGTCGCCCTCCAGCAGGGTCACGCCGATCGTGCACCAGTCGAGGCGGTTGGTGCCGGGAGTGATTGCCACACCGCCGAGTTCCTGGCGCAGGCCGGAGCCGAAGCCGGAGAAGGCTTTGGTCAGCGGTGTGTTGACCGTGAAGAAGCCGGCGGCCGGATCGGTCGAGTCCCAGCGCAGTTCGCCCGTGTCGCTGACATACACCGGCCCGGGGGGCCGGGCGGGCGGGGTCGCCAGACCGGTTGCCTCCTCACCGATGGACATGCGAATGCGACTCACGAGGGAGAGGGTCGAAGGCATGCCGATCAGGGAGGCTTGTGGCATGTTGAAGTGTTTTCCGGGTTTGACCGTCACGCCGCGTTTGACCGTCTCGGCCAACTCCCGTGCGGGCGTCATGGCCAGCACGTATTCGTTCTGGGCGGGGGAAACATCCCGGCGAAAGAGGGCGGCGGCGATGATGGTATTCGCGAGCTTGTTCATCGAGTTGAGCGAATCAAAGTGGTTCCAGATCCAGTTCCGCTTCATGGTCCAGTAGGAGTAGACCCAGTAGCCGTCGAGATCCTGCAAGGCGGCGTAGGACGGGAAGAGGAACTCCTGTTCGCCGGCATAGAGGTTCGGGGCGGGATGCTCGAACTCGGTGACGATGTTGGGGTAGCCTTTGACCTGGCGCCACGCGCTGTACACGACCTCGTTGGCGTGAGGGGAGTTTACCATCGCCCGATGCGGCATACTCCAATCGGTATTGTCGCCTTGCCCGTATTTGTCGCCGATGTCCGGGTAGTTCCAGTATTCGTGCGTGTCCATGGCATCGAATAACGATTGGGTGTTCTGCCCGGAGCTGCGGACGATGGTGCCGACGATGACGGATTTGAAGCCGAGGGAGCGCACATAGTCGCGCATCGTGGTCCAGTAGACCTTTTCGAGATCCCGGAGGAAGCGAGCCCAGTCCTCGCGCATGCCGAGGTGGTCGGTGGGGGCGTCGGTCAGGAGCGCGGGGATGTTGCGGGCCGCGAGGGTGACGCCGGCGGGGAGCATGCCCACGGTGCCGCCCGGCCGCAGTTGTACGTCGGCGATCCAGGTCTTGCCCACGGCGGCCCCCAGGCAGAAGCCGAGGCGAGATCGCTCTTCAGTGGCCCGCATGACGAAAGTGCGCGAATAGCGCTTCCATGCGGTGCCTTCGATCTCGATCGGTTCGCACAAGTCGGTGTAGCCGGGGCGATCGGCGTAGAGCTTGACCTTGTGCACGGTGGCGGGGGCCTCAACCTTCGCCCAGAAGCTGAGCGTGTAGGCCTTGTGGGCGGTCAGCGTGAGGTCTTTGTGCACGAGTTGAACGGCGGTGTAGTTGTTTACTGCGGTGGCGTCGATCATCCGGCACGAAGCGCCGTTGTAGTCCTGCGTGATACTCGTGGTCCCCTTGGCGCCGGCGGCTACGTAGAGATACCAACCCTGGGGACCGAGCGCCGCATTGACGTCGGCAAGGCTATTGGCGCCAAGCGGCTCGTCGGCCGCGTACCAGCCGGCATACAGGGCGGCTTGGTCGGCGTAGCGCGCCTGCAGCCAGTTGGCCCAGCGGCGCTGGAGTTCGTCGGTGTAACGGGAGGGAATCAGGGCGAGATCGCCGGCCACCCAGCCGTCGAGCAGCCCGATTTCGTTCATGATCTCGACGATGGCGACCGCGGGGTCCTCGGCGAGTGGGAGGTCCTTGCGATAGGGATTCGGGGTGCCGAGCAGCTTGGAGGCATACTCCTTCTGGAGCTCGACCATCTTGTCGTTGAAGAAGCTCAGCAGGTGCTGGTGCGCCCAGCGCATTGTGGCCACTTCCTCGCCCAGCCCGTCGTCCGCTTGGAAGGTGCGCGCCACGAGCAGGTTCACATCGGAGTAGATGCCCGCGTCGGCGCAGCGCGCCATGAAGTAGTGCAGGCGATCCAGCGCATAGAGGTCGAACCCCGTGGACGAGCGCTCGTCCTTGATGATGAGCGAGCCGGGGCGGCCGATGTCGTACGGCCAATACGAGTCGCCCCAATGGAGACGCACCGAGTTGAAGCCGAAGCGGGCGAGGCGCTGGGCGTGCTGATCGGCCTCGTCGTGGGTGGGAAAGTTGTTGTGCGACGTGATGTCGGCACCAAAGAAACGAATCCGACGCCCGCCCACCTGGAAGTGGCCGTCCGAGCCGACGGTGACGACGCCTGCGGCGCCCGCCGGAGTGGTATTCCACGAGCGCAGGTCGGGAAACACGCCGGTTGGAGTGTCGACGGGAATGGCGAAGGGCTTGAGCGCGATCGAGGGATCGTCGGGCTGGACGACTGCAGTGGCGGACTCGGTGGTGCCGGCGGCGTTGGTCACCGCCACTGAATAGGAGCCCGCGCCGTTGACGAAGTAGGTGGCGGCAGTCGCGTCCTCGATGGGTGTGCCGTCGAGTTTCCACTGGTAGGTCAGCGGCCCGGCTCCCGTGGCCTCCACGCTCAGCGAAAAGGTGCCGAAGAGGTCGACGGCACCGCCGGCCGGCTGCGCCGTGATCACCGGCCGGGCCGAAGTGAGGGGGGCAAGGGCGGATGCGGGCGTGGCGACCGGGAGGGGATTGGCGGCGAGGAGGCTAGCCGTGGAAACGGCAAGCAGTGCCACGGCGAGGCGTGTGACGCGTGAAAGCATGGGGATGTGCTTGGTTATTGGAACGTGGTGGCGCGGCGGGCTCGGGCGAAACGGTGCGGGCCGGGAGTCGGGCAAGGGGCAGGCGTTCGCCCCTCTACGGGGCGGAGACGCGGAGGCGCAGAAAACGCCGCGTGGTGGAGGTGACGGCGACGTCGTCCCAGTAGGTTAAGGGCGAGTAGTCGTGCGCGGTATACCAGCCACGGGAGAGCGGGGTCCAGGTGACGAGGTTGCTGCTGCTCTCAACCGTATAGGCCAAACCGCTGGCGGGGGCGCGGCGGTTGAAGGTGAGGGTCAGGTAGGTGGAGCCGTCCTTGACGACGGAGCCGGTGGTCACCGGCGGCACCACTTGGCCGCGGGCGGCGAGGACAAAGGCGTAGCGGATAAAGTTGGACAGGCCCGCGCCGTCGGGATCGGCGGTGGGGCCGGAGATGGCGTCGTCGGTCAAATCGGCCCCGGAAAAATTGGCAGTGCGCCATTCGGCGTAGCTGGCGGCCGGGTCGGCGCTGATCTGCACCTCATACCAGAGCGTGTCGCCGGCCGTGCCGAGTGTGATCACGGAGTGACCGGATCTGTTGGTTACCGGCAATTCCGTCCCTCGCACGCCGGCGCCGGAGAGAGCCCAGACTTTCACGCGGGACGGAGGCAGGGGCAGTTCGACCTCGCCGGAGACAATCTCGGCGAGGAAGGGCTCGCCGCCCCAGGAGGTCAGGCCGGTGTGGGTCTCGTCGCGCCATTTCCAGTCGGTGTTGGCGTACTGACCGGTGGCGACGATGAGGGCGCGGCCGGCGTTGGTGCTGGAAAATCCGGTACCCTCGAGCAGGGTCACGCCGATCGTGCACCAGTCGAGGCGGTTGATTCCGGTGGTGATTGCCACGCCGTCCAGCTCCACGCGCCGGCGGGAGCCGAAGCCGGAGAACGCCTTGGTGCGGCGGGTGTTGACCGTGAAGAAGCCGGCGTTGGGGTCGGTGGAGTCCCAGCGCAGTTCGCGGGTGTCGCTGACATACACCGGGCCGGTGGGGCGCGGGGGCGGGGTTGCCGAGTCGGCGGCGTTCTCGCCGATGGCCATGCGGATACGGCTGACGAGGGCGAGGCTCGAAGGCATGCCGAGGGAGGTGGCTTGGGGCAGGCCCGAAAGCCGCCCGATCTCGATCACCTCGCGCTCGGGTGTCATGCCGCGCACATACTCGTTGAGGGCGGGGGCCACGTCGCGACGGAACAGGGCGGCCGCGATAGGGATGGCTGCCAGATGGTTCATCCCGTTGAGCGAGTCCCAGAGGGACGAGAGCGATTTCTGTTCTTTTGTCGAGTAGGAGTAGACCCAGTAGCCGTCGAGGTCCTGCAACGCGGCGTAGGCGGGGAAGAGAAACTCCTGTTCGCCGGCGTAGAGGTTGGGGGCGGGGTGCGCGTATTCGGTGGCGAGGTTGGGGTAGCCGTTGACCTGACGAAGCGCGCCCCAAACGTAGTCGTTCTCGCCGGGGAAATTCACCATCGCCCGGTGCTCCATGGTCCAGTCGAAGACATCGATGTTCGGGTACTTGGGCCCGAGGTCGGGGTAGTTCCAGTAGTTGTGTGTATCCATACCTTGCAATCCCGCCTGGCTGCTGGTGGGGGAGTAGCGCGAGATGGTGCCCACGATGGCCGACTTGAAACCAAGGGAGCGCACGTGGTCGCGCATCGCAGTCCAGTAGGTGGTCTCGAGCGAGATCAGGAAACGGACCCAGTCCTCCCGCATGCCGGCGTGGGCGGCGCGGTCGTTGGTCAGGAGCGCCGGGATGTTGCCGGCTGCCAAGGTGACGCCGGGCGGAAGGGCGCCCACGGTGCCGCCCGGACGCAGCTTCACGTCGGCGATCCAAGTCTTGCCCACGACGGCCCCGAGGCAGAAACCGAGGCGGGACAGGTCCTCGGTGGCGCGCACGACGAAGGTGCGCGAGTACTTCTTCCATGTGGTGCCTTGGACCTCGATCGACTCGCACAGGTCGGTATAGGGTTCGCGGCCGGCGTAGATCTTGACCTTGTGCACGGTGGCGGGGGCATCGACCTTGGCCCAGAAGCTGAGCGTGTACGCTTCGTGGGCGGTGAGCGTGAGGGGCTTGTGCACGAGGTTCACGTCGGCGTAGTTGCCGGCGGTGGTGACCTCGACCATCCGGCACGGGGCGCCGTTGAAGTACTCCGCCGTGACGCTCGTGGTCGCGTCCGGGACGTCGTTGGTGGTGCCGGCGATGAGGGACCAAGCGTCGGTGCCGAGGGCGGAAGTGACGGAGACCAGCCGGTTATCGCCGAGCGGTTCGTCTGCGGCGTACCAACCGTGGTAGAGCGCGGCCTGATCGGCGTAGCGCGCCTGCAGCCAAGCGATCCAGCGCCGCTGCAGTTCGGCGGTGTAGACCGCGGGGATCCCCGGCAGCTGCTGGTGGAGCCAACCGTAGACCAAGCCGTTCTCGTTCAAAATCTCCACGATCGCGACCGCCGAGTCCTCGGCCAGCGTCTTTTTTCCGCGATGGCGATTGGGGGTGCCGAGCAACCAGGTGGCGTAGGCCTTCTGGAGCTTGACCATCTCGTTGTTGAAGAAGCTCAGCAGGTGTTGCTCGCGCCATGCCATCCGGTCCACCTCGGCGCCCAGCCCATCGTTCGCGCGGAACTTGCGCGCCACGAGTAGGTTCACATTGGAGTAGATGCCGAGGTCGGCGCACTTCGCCATGAAGTAGTGGAGGCGGTCGAGCGCGTAGGAATCGAAGTCGGTGGAGGAGCCCTTATCCTGGATGATGAGGGAGCTCGGTGCTTCAGCGCTCCACGGCGCATCCATGTCGCCCCAATGAAACCGCACCGAGTTGAAGCCGAAACGGGCGAGGCGTTGGGCGTGGAGCCGGGCGTCGTCGAAGGTGGGGAAATTGTTGAACCCGGTGAGATCCACGCCGAAGAAACGGATACGATTCCCGTTCACCTGGAAGTGGCCGTCCGTGCCCACGGTGACGAAATCTTTGGCGCCGGCCGGTCGGGAGTTCCACGAGCGCAGGTCGGGGAAGACGCCGGCCGGAGTGGTGCTCGGGATGGTGAAGGGCTTGAGCGCGACCAGGGGATCGTCGGCCTGCACGACCACGCGAGCGGACTCGGTGGTGCCGGCGGCATTGCTCACGGCCACCGAGTAGGTGCCGGCGCCATTGCCGAAGTAGGTGGCGGCGGTCGCACCCTCGATGGGCGTGCCGTCGGACTCCTTCCACTGGTAAGTCAGCGGCTCGGCTCCCGTGGCCTCCACGCTGAGGGTGAAGGTGCCGAAGAGATCGACTGCGCCGCCGGCTGGCTGGGTCGTGATCACCGGCCGGGCCGCAGGGAGGGCGGACGGGGCGGCTGGAGGTGCGGTGATCGGGAGTGGATCGGCGGCGGGGAGGTTAGCCGTGGCGACGGCAAGCAGTGCCACGACGAGGCGTGCGAGGCGCAAAAGCATGGGGAAGTGCTCGGTTGTCGGAGTGGGGGCGAGGCGCGGCGGGCCCGGCGAAACGGAGGAGCTATCAGGGAAAGCGCCTGGGGGAACGCGTTCAACGCTTTCGCAGCCAGTCCCCAGTAACTGGGCGGTAAAGATACCGTGGCCGTCATCAGCGCGGGGCGGCGGCGTTGCAGCCCAAGAACAACCCGATCGCGTTGAAAACGCGCCTCCTCGACGCATCGTCGAGCCCGGTCCCCCGCTCCAACTCATGAATATCCCGCCTGTTTCCCCCTCCAGTCGTCGTTCGTTCCTGCGTCACCTTGCCCTTGGCACCGCCGGTCTCGCGCTCGGCGGCCGCGCTTTCGCCACCGGCCCTGCCGCGCCGGTTGCGCCCGGTCGGAAACTCGGCGTCGCGCTCGTGGGCCTAGGCAGTTACGCCACCCATCAGCTCGCCCCGGCGCTGCTGGAATCCAAGTATTGCCGACTGGCAGGCATCGTCACGGGCACGCCGGAAAAGGCCGCGCGTTGGACGCGCGACTACGCGTTGCCCGATCACTGCGTCTATGATTACGGCACGATGGACCGGCTCGCAGACAATCCTGCGATCGACATCGTCTACGTGGTCACGCCGCCCGGGCTGCACGCCGAACACACCATCCGCGCGGCCAAGGCGGGCAAACACGTCATCTGCGAGAAGCCGATGGCCGTCTCCGTCGCCGAGTGCGAGGCGATGATCGGCGCGTGCCGCGCGGCGGGCGTCCATCTGTCGATCGGATATCGACTGCAGTACCATCCGATGTGGCAGGAGCTGAAGCGACTGGCTCGGGAAAAGGAGTATGGGGAGTTCAAGACGATGGGCGGCGGCTTCGGCTTCCACCACCGCGGAGGAGGTTGGCGCCTGGAGATGAAGCTAGCGGGCGGTGGTCCGCTCATGGACCTGGGGATCTATGTCATTCAGGCGGCGTGTATGGCGGGTGGGGGTGCCCCCATCGCGGTGACGGCCAGCGAGCCGCCCAAGAACCGGCCGGCTGTGTTCAAGGAAGTTGAGGAAACAATCAACTTCACGCTCGAGTTCGCCAACGGGGCCACCTGCGAAGGCATGTGCAGCTATGAGACGGGCGCGAACCATTTCCGCGCCGAAGCGCCGCAGGGGGCTTTCGCGATCGAACCAGCCTTCAGCTACAACGGACTCGTCGGGCGCACGAGCGCCGGCCTGCTGCCGTCTTCCACCGCGCATCAGCAGGCGGCCCAGATCGACGGGATCGCCGAGGCCATTCTGGCGGGCACACCTTCGCTCGTGCCCGGCGAGATGGGACGTCGCGACATGCAGATCGTGACGGCGATCTACGAAGCGTCGCGCACCGGGCGGCGCGTGCTGCTCTGAGACTGGACGAAGGAGTTGGGCAGCGAGGAGAGGCAGGGATGCCGTGGAGTTCGATCGTGGCGACACGGTTGTGGAGAGTCGTTTGGGAGACGAACTCGGCATTCCCTGGAACGGAATCGTCAACGCCGGGGCCTGTCGGTAGGTCGCCGCGATTGTAACAATTGCGTGACGGGAGGGTGACAAAACCGGCCCCTTCGTCGGCTTTCCCTCTGGACGAAGTGCAGGCCACGGACTTGGGAACAACCTGTGGGCAACTTGTTGTCGCCGACAACTGCGTTCTCCCCAAGGAAGCGATCTGCAATGAAAGCAAAGGTACTCCTCGTCGATGACGAGCCTGCAGTCCTGGCCTGCCTCACCGCCGTTCTCGGCCGGCAAGGCTATTCGGTGACCGCTGCCGCTACCGGCGAGGCCGCCCTTGACCAACTCGAACGACGCGTGTTCGACCTTGTTGTCACCGACTACCGGATGCCCGGGCTCGGCGGCGATGCGGTCGTTCGCGCAATCCGTGAACGGCAGGACGATGTGGCGGTGCTGCTCATCACCGGACTCGTCGACGAACTACCGGACTGGCTGCGCTCGGGCCCCGAGGCGGTTCGTATCCTCGCCAAGCCCTTTGCAATCTCCGATTTGCTGCGGGAAGCCGCCGGAGTGCTCCGCTCCGCGCCCACGGTGTGCTCATAGTCGGAGTGTTGCGCGTGCTTTGCTGCCCCGCCCCGGTTCCCTTTGGGCCGTTTCGCCCCGGGACCCGATCCCGTTGGGGGCGCGAAGGCTGGCTCGGACTCGCGCGCAGGAGCGGTTGTCCTATCGGCGCTATTCAGGAGCGGTCTCGCCAGTACCCGTCGTCGCAGCCCGTTGGGACGCGCGTTGCCGGTGGAGCCTGGCAGGGGTTTGTTCGATGACGGGGTCCCGGTTTGTTGCCGTGAGGACGTGATACGCAAACGCCGCGTCCGCTTCGGTCGTGGGGAGAAGGGTGACACGCCGGTTCATCATCATGCGCCGGGGGACTCAACGATTATCCGTGGGGCCCGGCCGTGCTGGTCCTTCCGTACTCGGGTCGAGCTGAAGGTGGAGTAGGGCGGGGCGTTGG
This sequence comes from Opitutaceae bacterium, assembly GCA_016711225.1. Taxonomy (GTDB): domain Bacteria; phylum Verrucomicrobiota; class Verrucomicrobiia; order Opitutales; family Opitutaceae; genus CAJCBL01. Next base: position 332,930 of record JADJTK010000007.1, on the reverse strand, counting down.
GAGTTTCCAACGTGTCCCTTCGAGCACTTCTCCAACTTCCCACCAGTCAGGGCGGGACGGATGGACGGAAGGAGCCGCCCCAGTCTGGGGGGCCGTTGAAGAACTCGGCGCGGAGTCTCTCACCTCTCCGTTCCCGGCCCCCTGGCGCCGATGTGTGGATGCGCTCACACGTGCGTGAACGGCAAATCCCTGGCCTGCAGCGGGCGATCGAGGCGGCGGCGCAGGCGGGCGCACAGCAGGAGGAAGAGCTCGGCCGTGGTGAAGGCGTCGCCCGCGGCGGTGTGGCGGTCCAGCGGTGTGATTCCGCAATGGGCACAGAGTTCCTCGAGCGTGGGCGGCCGCTGGCCCGGATAGGCGGTGCGGGCGAAGGCGTCGAGCGTTGCCATCGCCAGCGCGGCGGTGTCGAGCAACGGATTGCGCAGGCCGGTGCCGAAATGCCGCCGCAGGGCCTCGTCGAGTATCGCGGCGTCGAAGCCGATGTGGTGGCCCACGACCACGGCGCCGTGCAACCGCGGCAACAGTGCGGCGAGCACTGCGCGCTCGGCGGTGCCGGCCGCAGTCTCCGATGGTAGAATGCCGTGGACGGAGCTGGCGGCGTTCACCGGAGCCGAGGCTTGAAAGACCACCCAGTCGGCGGCTTCGCCCACGTGCAGGTCCCCGTGGCGGATGGGCATGGTGGCCAGCGAGAGCATCCGGTCCTGCCCGACCTTGAAGCCGGTGGTCTCGGCATCGAGCACGAGGAAGGTCAGTTCCATCCAGGCTTGGCGCCGCGCGGGCCGGCGGGGCGTGGCGTCGCGGTAGGCTTGGGCGAGCGGGTCGCGGTGGCGGCGAAACCAGTTCACAGGCGTCGGGCCTCGAGGGCGAACTCTTCTCGGACGGCGTCCTGGACCATGCGGACCACGTCGAAGATGTTGGCGAGCTGGGCGCGTTCGAGCTTGGTGAGCACGCCCGGGTCGAGGTAGCGGCCGGAGTCGCCGCGCCGCAGGCCGTTGAGGTTGCGCAGGCGCAGGAGCTGGTCGTAGCCGTCGCGGGCCAATGTGGCCAGTTCCTGACGACGCGGCACATTGCGTCGGATCTCGTCCCAGCGGCCGGTGGTGGAATAGCGGCGGTTGAGGCGGTGCCGCAGCGAGAGCAGGCGGGCGGCGTCGCGCAGCGGGGCCATGGCGCGTGTCTTCAGGTCGAATTCGCCGGCGCCGCTGCCGCGGGTTTCCACGACGAAGCGGCCGAAGAAATTGAGCGGGGGAGGGGTGTCGACGACCTGCCGGGCGAGGCGTTGCTGGAGGGATTTGCTGGCGGAGACCGAGTCGAAGATTTGCTCGCGCAAGGGGGCGCAAAGGCGTTTGTCGCCGGCGACAAAGCGTAGGTCGTAGAGGACGACGGCTCGCAGGACGGCCTGGTCGTCGTCGCTGTCGGGCACCCGCGCGATCTCGGCCTGCCATTCGGCCGCGGTGCGGCACCACGTACGGTTGGCCGCCATCACGCCGCCCTGGCAGCGCGCGTAGCCGCAGGCAACCAGTTGCTCCACGACGCGGCCGGTGAGCTGGAGAAAGACCAGGCGGGCCGCCTCGTCGGCCTCGGGCGAGTCGCTGCCGGCGAAGACCAGTGCGTTGTCCATGTCGGTACGCAGAATCTGTTCACGGCGACCGTCGCTGCCGACCGACATCCAGGCCCAGGCGCGATCCGGCAACGGGGTGCCGCGTTCGGCGAGCTCGGCGGCGGCCAGATCGAGGAGATGGTGGACGAGCTCGTCGCTGAGCTCGGCGCAGATCTGGCCGAGAAAGGCCGCCGACACCCCGGCGGTGAGATAGCTGCGGGCGATCTCCTCGATCTCGTCGCAGAGTTCGCGGAAGCGGGCCGGGGTCTGCGCCTCGCGGATCTGGCGCAAAAGCCCGGCGGGATGGTGGCCGCTTTGGGCGAGCAGGTCCTTATGCGAACACACGTCAAGGGCGGCCGAGTCCGGCGTGCCGTCCTCGGTTACGCAGACTTGGCCGATGCGTTGCCGCAGCATGACGAGCAGGGCGGCGGTGGCGCTGGAATGGGGGGCCACCGTGACCACCGGCGATACCATGATCGCCGATACGGGCTCCTCCTTGGCGTGGCCCGCCACCACGACGCTCTGCATGATCATGTTGCCCGTGACGATACCCAGGGGGCGGCGCGCCTCGTCCACCACGAGGATGGAGGGCACGCGGCGGGCGGCCATCAGCTCGGCGGCGTGGTGGATGGTCTCGTGCGGCGGGCAGGTGAGCAGCCGGCCGGGATGGCGCGGCTCGAGCTGGCGGGCGCCGTCGAGATGGGCCTGGAGGATGTTCTTGGCGCGCCCGGTCACGCGGGACTCGGTGGGCTCGGGCAGGGTAACGACATCGCCGACACGCGTCGCCCAGAAGAGGTGGCGCCGGGCGTAGTCGCGGGCGTCGTCGTGGGTGTCGAGCAGCGGTTTGAGGCCGGCCCAGGGCAGGGTGTAGAACAGGCTGTCTTCGACCACCTGGGCGGTCACGCGGAAGGGTTCGCCCTTGAGCAGGGCGGTGAGCCCGAGCACATCGCCGACATCGCGCACGTCGACGAGTTCGCTGCGGCCCTCGACCTGCCAGATGTATTCGACACGGCCCCGCGCGAGGAAGAATAGCTCCGCGCCCGGGCGGTCGCCCTGGGTCCAGACGCGTTCTCCGGCCGCGAGCACGCGCACGACCGAAGCAGAGGCCAGCGCGGCCACCTCCGGCTCGGGCATCATCGAGAAGGGAGGGAACCGGCGCAGCGCTTCGGCGATGCGGGCGGGGATGACGTTGTTGGCGCCCATGCTGCATGGCAGCTTGGGGGCCTGGGCGGAGTTGACGAGTCTGGTTCGTGGGCAATTTGGGGCGAGGGCGATCGCCCTCGTTGGCTGGCTGGCCTTCGCGGAGGGCGCATGATGCCTGCCTTCGCCTGGGGCTCTGGTCTTCGCGACCGGATCCGGCTCCCGGTCTCCTTTTCTCTAGAGGTGTCTATGGCTCCACAGTGCAGGATGCCGGCATGCATTTGGGCATCCTATTCTTCCACACAACGTCCCGTCATCACGTCGGCCGGCCGCGCTTATGAGGACGTTACTCGTCATTCTCGTCATCGGTCTCGGTCTTGCCGGCGCGGTCTTCTTCCCGCGCGGCGTCCGGGCCGATACGCCCGCGCCAAGCGCTGTCACCACTCCAGCCGTCCCGCTTGTGCCGGCCGACCGCGCTCAGATCGTCAAGGCTTCCGGCGTGGTCAAGCCGCGCGTCGGCGCCGAGGTGCGGGTGGGCTCACGGCTCTCCGGCGTGGTGAAACGGCTGCATGTCCAAGTGGGCGACACGGTCCGGCCGGGGCAACGCCTTGCCGAGCTCGACGACCGTGAGTTGTTCGCGCGTCGCGACGAGGCCGAGGCCAGCCTCCGCCGCGCCCTCGCCGAACTGCGTTACGCGACCTCGCACCTGGCACGCCAACGCTCGATCGCCGCCGCCCGGGCGATCTCCGCCGGCGATCTCGATCAGGCCGAACGCGCCTTTGCCATCCCGAGCAGCAGGTCGCCGGCGCGAAGGCAGCCGTCGACTACGCCCAGACCCAGCTCGACTACGCCGTGCTCGTCGCCCCGATCGGCGGCGGCGTCGCTTCGGTCGCCACGCAGGAGGGCGAGACCGTTTCCGCCAGTTTCTCCGCCCCGGCTTTCGTGACCCTCATCGATCTGGCGCGCCTCGAAGTCTGGGCCTATGTCGACGAGACCGACATTGGCCGGGTCGAGCTGGGCCAGCACGCTGCATTCACCGTCGATACCTACGGTAGGGTTCGGATTTCTGACATGTCCCTTTTGGGCCTCTTGCCGCGCCCACGTGGATTGGCCTTAAGACTGGTTTGAAGACTGCCGATGTCTGGTCTGGCCGGCGCACCCAGCACGCTGAAGCGGCGTACGTGCTTTCGATTTCCACTATTCATGAAATTCTATGGCAAAATCCTCATCGTCGATGATGAGCCGCATATTCGTAAGTTCTTGGGCATGATCCTGCAGGAGCTTGGATCGGTGACCATTTACGAGGCCGGTAACGGGATTGATGCGGTTGCCCTCTACGCCCAGCACCGCCCCAAGTTCGTTCTGATGGACATCAATATGCCCGTGATGGATGGACTTGGAGCACTTCGGGAATTGCGGAGGCTCGATCCTCACGTTCGCGTGATCATGCTCACTTCCGTCGCCACCCGTGGGACGGTGGAGCAGGCGGTCGATCTCGGCGCCATCTATTTTGTGCGCAAGGATACCTCTCGGGAGAAGATCACCGGAGTGCTGGCCGAGATCATCCGAACCGGTCATGTGACCGCCAATGAGCAGTCCAACGCGGAGAATTGACTGTGGAAGCATCCGATCTGCGACGGAAACCCGGCTGGTAGGGCTCGAATCTCCTTCAGTCCCCGGTGTGGGCAGTCGATTCCCTCCGTGTCGCTATGCACGAAATCGAAATCACCGACATTCCTCCGCTCAGTGTCGGCGAAGAGGCGCTGCTGGAGATGCACGGCCTGATCAACGTGCTCAACGTGCTGCGTTGTGAACTCTCGATTCTGGGCCAGAACCTAGCGGGAGACAGTCGGCTCTTTGCTGATTCACTGGCCTTGTGCGAGAGGATGCTCGAGGCCATGGAGACCCCCGGAAAGGCACTGGAGGATGCGGCGCACATCGAGGAGTACGAGCGGGTCATCCTCAGGGAGGTCGAGGCTCAGTTCGTGTTCGCGCTTAAGCCGCGCGCCGCGGGAATGGAGGAGTCGTTTGGCAATCTTCGCCCCATCTTCACTATCCTAAAGCTCCGTTCTCGGGAGCTTCTCGCACGAGCGACTGCCCCGGGCGAATGGGAACAGCCGACGCTGGACGATCTCCGGGCGGACTATGTGCATTTCCTTGAAGCCGTCGCGAAGAACAGCCGCGGACGCTTTCGCATGTGTTTCAACCCGGCCCTCCAGGAGGCTAGTGACTACTATGCCGACCTCAGGCTCGAGGCCGCTTCCGGGCCTGCCGTGATGATCCCCGTCGGGTTTCGGGACTCCATCCGAGATCTCATAGCCAATGCCCGGAAATACACCGCTCCTGGCGGCCGCATCACGGCGGCGTTGCATGATGACACTGAATTGATTCGCTTCATCGTCGATGATACCGGGCGCGGCATCCCCAAGTCCGAGGTGACCAAGGTGGTACAATACGGTAAGCGTGCCAGCAATGTCAGCGATGTCCGCACGCACGGTGGCGGATACGGGCTCACGAAGGCCTTTTTGATCACCAAACAGTTCGGCGGCAGGTTCTGGATCGCGTCGGAGCTCGGTCTCGGGACCCGGATCCGGATCCAGATACCCCGGCCGAAAGCGACTTGAGCGGATCCTCGTGGCGAGCAACGAGGGACGACTGCGAATGGGTTCTTCGCCTTTCCCTGCTTTGTTCGGCGCGGCGGTGGGTTGATGACGGAGAATGCCGCGGTGTCCGCCGTCTCGTCTAGCGCCGGACAGCGTTGGCCATTTTCGGATCGCCTTCGAAGGCTCCGCCGGTTCTGCTTTCCGCGTCGTTTTTCGGCTCAAACCGCAGGTAACCCCCACCTTAGCACCATGCGTAAACTCATCCTCAGTTCCGCTTTTATCGCCCTCTCCATCGCTGCGACGCCGGCTTTTGCCCAGACTGCCCCGGCGAGCCGCTCGCACCTCGACCAGATGGTGACGTCAGTTACAAAGGATCCTGCTTCGCTGGAGACGATGGTCACTGCCGCCGTCGCCGCCAACCCGACGGCCGCCCGCGATATCGTGGCGGCCATGACGAAGGCTTTCCCGGCCCAGGCACCCAAGATTGCGGAATCGGCTGTCGCCGCGTTGGCGGTCAATCTGCCTGCCGGCGACCTGTCGCTGGCGGTGTCGGGGGTGCTCGAATCGACGGCGCTGACGCTCGCCGGTGGGAAGATCACCCAGCCGGACCTCAACAATGCCATCTCGGAGTGTTTGGCGGCTGCGGAATCCGCTTTGACCCGGTCCGGTCTGAGCAACGAGTTTGCTCAGCAGACGGTCGTAGTGGCTTCGTCCAACCTGGCGGCTCGCCTGCCTTCGGCCGATCTCGGCTCAGCCGTGGCGGCCCCTGTCGGTGGGTCCGATTCCAAACGGAAATGAGGCGAGGGGCGCCCGTCGCGTTGCCGACGTAGCGGCGCCCTCCGTTAAGCCGCACTTCGGTTCGCTCTCCCGCTGAGAATAATGGGCGGGCGGAGCGAGGGCTGGGGTCAGTCAGGCTTTTGGAGCTGGCACCATTTCGCCTCTGAGCGGTCCCTCGTACGCCCCCTCGGCCCTTTTCGGCCCCCGGGCCTGCCCCCTTCGCTTGCCATCGGCGAACGGTTACAACGCAAGAAACCTACTCCGGCGCGAAGCCGTTCGCGGGGTCGCCGGCGAAGTTCGGGTGCTGCGGGTTGACGATCACGCGGCGGGCCGCGGGAACGACGACCAAATCCATGTCTTCCATCGGGAGAGCGCCGGGCAGTATGAGAACCCGCCAACTGGAGGAGGGGCGGAACCACAGCCATCCGGGTTTGACCCGTTTCTGGCCGGAGGGAACGAGCGGTGGCGTTACCTCAAAAAAGGCAGGTGGCGGGCGAGGGCGGCGTGAGCGGCCTTGACGCTTTCACGCCACGGCGAACTGTGCACACGCACGGTGGATCGCGGATCCGGTGTCCATCCGACGTAAGCCAGATGCCCGTAGAACGAGGCCGCCAAGCCGTAGGCGGTCGTGGGATCCACCTGCCAGGGTTTGAGGTTGCGGATCACATGCCAGATGGTGTCCGGTGCGGTACGGTGGATGGAGAAGGCCGGCGTGAGGAACACCTGTCGGTTCCAGCGTGGGGCAATCGGCGCCCAACGGCCCGAGAATCCAAAGTTGAAGAGCGCCTGGTCGCCGCATTTCTCCGTCAGCCTGCCAGCCACGGAGCGAATCCGTTCCATCGCGCCTTCGGCGCGGATTTGTTCCAGATCGAACAGCATGACCCCGGAGTTGAAGGCCGGGGCTGTGTCCGCTGTGCCCACCGGCAGGTGCGGCACAATGGCGGGGTAGTCTTTCAGCTGCGGTCGGGTGTCCGAGAGCACGGCGCCCACGCAGTGCCACCCAGCGGTGTGGCGTACAGCTCCGAGATGTCGGCATCGACGAGCATGTCGGTGTCGAGGTACACGCATCGCGGCACGTCGCCCAGAAACTCGTCGAAGAAGAGGCGGGCGTAGACGGCCTTGACGATGTGGGCGACCGAGTAGTCGGGCCAGTGCGCGAAGCGGGCCGGGTCCACCCGATGGGTCGCGACTTTCAGGCGCGGAAAATGCCGGGTCAGGCAGGCGATGGCGCGGGCCGCATCGTGCTCGGGCACGCCGCAGTCGACGAAATGGAACACTGGTTGCACCCGTGCCGGCAGCTTGCGGCAGACGGCCGTGACCGTGGCGACCAAGGCGTCAAGGTAGTTGCGATCGGAGCAGCAGGCGAAGTGGACGGTGGAGCGGTCGATCATGGGCCGGGCAGCGGCCGAGAAGAAGGGAACCCTCCCGCGTGCACAAGTCCCTGTATTGCCCGGTCTCCGATTTCCGTCCGGCACCTTCTGGACCCCTAAGTTGAGACATGTTTCGCCCAGCTCCTCCAGCCTGCGGCCGCCTGCAGGGTTCGCCGTGTCACGCTGGCTGGTGTTCGGCTAGGACCCGCGAAAACAGGAATGCGCGTTTCTGCATGCCGTGCCGCTCGTAGAACCGGTGGGCCGCCTCGCGGTGGAAGGCGGTATCCAACTCAATGCGGAGACAACCGCGCGCCTCGGCTTGCGCGACAAGATGATCGAGCAGCAGCGAGCCGACACCCTTGCGACGCTGGTCTTCGCGCACGACCAGTTCCTCCACATAGGCGATTTCGCCCTCCTGCCAGAGGTTGTCCTTGAATGACACCGCGCCCAGACCGACGACGTGCGCGTCATCCACTGCGCAGAAGTAGCGCTTGTACGGGGTGGCAAGCACGCGCGCGAAGATGGTGCCGAGTCGCCCCGGAACGATCGTCTTGGTTGGCCACAACTGACGAAAGAGGACCAGCAACTGGTCGAAGTCCCCCAGGTTGGCGGGGCGGATGTACGTCGCGGTGCTTCGTCCGAGTTCCTTTGTCATGAACGCACTATTGGGGTCGTTCTGGTAGTCGCCGAAGGGGCCGCACAAGGTGAATCCGAAAGTTTCGTACAATCGGTGCGCAGGGCGGAAGTATTCCGTCCGTCCCGTCTCCAGGCTGAGCCGTCGGTAGCCTCGCCGCTGCGCCTCGGCAATGATCCCTTGCATGACCACTCTGCCGACTCCTGTGCGCAGGTGTGCGTTGGCGGTCCGCATCGACTTGATTTCGCCGTGTACGGGGCTGAGCTCCTTCAGGGCGCCGCATCCCAATACTTCGTTGCCCGCCCACAGGCTCCAGAACGTGACCGCGGGATGATGTAAGGCGTCGAGGTTCAGGGCGTGCATGCTCTCCGGTGGGGTGATGGCGGTGAGCGTTCGCAGGTGCTCAGCGAGCAGATCGATTACTTCCGGACGGTCGAGGCCGCCCGTGCGCAGTTCCATGGTCGGGGAGTTCATCGTTTTGAGCGTTTGCCTTCGGCCTCCGGCACCGTGACCACCGCATAACGGGCGGTCTTGTGGGTCGGGTTGTGGAAGAGGATGGGTTTGTTGTGCTGCATCAGGAGGCAGTCGCCGGGCTGCAGCCGATGGCGCTCGTCGCCCACGCCGATCTCCATCGAACCTTCGAGCACCCAGACCTGCTGGTGGATCACTGTGTTGCGTGCGCTACTGTCGAAAACCACCCGGACGCCCGCAGGGAACTCGACCTCGACAATCTGCCCGGCCCGGGGCGGGCCCGCCGGGGAGACGTTGCGACGAATGTAACCGGATTCCGGATCGCGCCACAGCGGCTGATCCTTCGCCCGCGCAAGGGGCGAGCGGGAGGCCTGCTCGTTCGTGGGGACATCGAAGAAGGAGGCCAGAACCACGCCCAAGCCGACGGACAGCTTTTCCAGGACAACCGCCGTTGGGCTGCATTCGGCTCGCTCGATGAGGGAGATCATCGAACGGCTAACTCCCGTCGTCTTGGCCAATGCTTCCAGGGACAGGTTTTGCGCATCGCGCAGTTCGCGCACGCGGGCGGCGATGCGTTTATTGAGGGAGGTAGCGTCCATTATGGTGGACGGAGAATCCAATATGGTGGATGGCCTGTCAATCTCCGTCCTTCCGGTCTGGCAGCGAGCGGCAGGCGGAGGCCTGGGGACGGATGGCGAACGCGTTCCGCCGTGCGGCAGAAGCTCCATTGCGAGACCCTGTCGCGAAGACGGACACCGGATGGTGGACGACGGAGGATTCGCGAAGGACGCACATGTTAGCCTGGCGGGCCAATGGATCGATTGTCCTCGTGGGACTATCTGTACGGAGCCCCTCGCGATTGCCCACCCAACGGGTTAACTCCTTGCCCCCATGTTCTCCGACCTCCGTCAGGCTGCGCGCTCGTTGCTGAAATCGCCGGGCTACACTGCGATCGCCCTGCTCACCTTGGCCCTGTGCATCGGCGTGAATACATCGATGTACAGCGTGGTCGACGCCTTGCTGTTTCGCAGCGCGCCGTTCCCCGAGTCCGACCGACTGGTCCAGGTGGAATCCACGACCCCGACGGGCGAAACCCGGACCTACTCCTATCTCGAACTACGCGAAATCCGGGACCAACAGCCGAGTTTCGCCGGGCTGACCACCCTCTGTCGCACGGCTTTCGGGGTTTCCGAGCCTGGCCAGCCGGCCGAGCGGATCGCAGGGGCCACGGTGTCGGAGGACTTCTTCGCCACGTTCCGGGTTTCACCGCAACTGGGCCGGGCGTTCGCGCCGGAGGAGTTCCACCCGGGCCGAAACAACGTGGTGCTGCTGAGCCATGGCTACTGGCAACAGCACTACGGCGGCACGCCCGATGCGATCGGCCGCACCATGCGCCTCGATGGCGAAGTCGTCACGATCATCGGCGTCATGCCGCCGGCGTTCGATTACCGCCTGCTCTGGGAACGCACTGCGGTCTGGCGCCCGCTGAACTTCACCCGCGACCAGCTGGAGTGGCGCGACTACCGCACCTTCGAACTCGTCGGCCGGCTGGCGCCGGGCGTCACCCCGGGCCGCGTCACCACGGAGCTGGTGCCGGTGGTGGCGCAACAGGCGAAGCTGTTCCCGGAGTCGTACGCGGGCGTACGGTACACCGCGGTGCCGCTGCACCAAGCCCTGATGGATACCCTCAGCAAGCGGATCTCCTGGATGCTGCTCGGCCTGGCCGGGGTGGTCCTGCTGATCGCCTGCGCCAACCTGGCCAACCTGCAGCTCGCCCGCGCCACCGCCGGGCTACGCGAGCTCGCCATCCGCGCCGCGCTGGGCGCCTCGCGCCGGCGGCTGATCAGGCACCAGATGCTGGAGTCACTGCTCCTCTCCGGCTGCGGCGGCGCCATCGGCGTCGCGCTCGCGTTCGGGCTCAATCGCCTCATCGATCGGACCCTTGTGGTCGGCGGCGGCACCGGCGGGCTGCACCTCGGGCTGGATCCCAAGATCCTGCTGCTCACCTTCGCGATCTCCCTGGGCACCGGACTGCTCTTCGGCTTCGCGCCGGCGTGGCTCGCCTCACGCACCGATGTGAACACCGCGTTGAAACAACAGGCCCGCGGATCGACCCCCGGGGGCGGGCACCACCGGGTACGCCAAGCGCTGATCGTCGCCGAGGTCGCCCTGGCGCTGGTTCTTCTCGGAGGCGCCGCGATCCTGCAGCGCGGCTTCGCCCAGATGCTGGAGCGGCGCACGGGGTGGGACACGGAACACGCAATCACCGCGCAATTGCCCATTCCGGAGACGCGGAAGGAATTCGAAACCGAGCCGCAACGGGCCGTGCTCTTCCGCCGACTCGAAGCCCGGCTGATCGCCCTGCCGGGGGTGGAGCAGGCCGCGATCGCGACCTCGGTCCCGATTTTCAGTTACAATGGCGACCGGCAGATCCTCAAGGAGGAGCAGTCGCCCGGCGATCCGAACCTGCCGGCGGCCTTCCATGTGATGGTTACCTCGCGCTATTTCGCGGCACTGGGAATCCCGCTGGTGGAAGGCCGGCTCTTCGACCTGGGCCTCAAGCGAGAGGACCCGCGCACGATCGTGATCAACCAGAGCCTGGCGCAACGGCTGTGGCCTCGCGGCGGCGCCATCGGCCAGCGTATCGGTAGCATGGACAATGGGAAACCGTACTGGGCGGAGGTGATCGGCGTGGTCCGCGATGTCGACGGCGCGGCCAACACCCGGGATCCCTCAACCCCGTTCCAGATCTACAAACCCCTGTTCCAGGAACCGTGGTCGAACGTGCACATCATCCTGCGCGGTCCCGCGGCGGCCTCGCTCGGCGAACCCCTGCGGCGGGCCATCGCGGAGGTCGACGCGGACCTCGCGGCGTCGGGCGCCGGCACGGTGCGCCAGACCATCGACCAGCAGCAGCACAACCTCGTGCTCGCCGGGAAAACGCTCACCGCGTTCGCACTGCTCGGGCTGGTCCTCGCCTCCGTCGGTTTGTACGGCGTGATCTCCAATCTGGTGGCCCAGCGCACGGGCGAATTCGGGATCCGGCTCGCGTTGGGCGCGCGGCCGGCCGACGTCCTGGGTCTGGTCCTGCGCCACGGGCTGATCCTGTGCGCGATCGGCGCGGGTATCGGACTGGTGGGGGCGTTCGCGCTGGGCAGACTGCTGGCGTCGCTGATGCCTCGACTGGCCAGCGTCGACCCTCTGGCACTGTTCACTGTGACGGTGACGCTGTTCGTCACCGCGGTGGTCGCCTGTTGGCTCCCGGCCCGCCGCGCCACGAAGGTCGATCCGATGATCGCGCTGCGTGCGGAATAGGCGCTAGGAAAAGGGTAAAGGGATTCTTTCACCTTCTCGTTTTCGGCCGTCACGTCGAAGGGCGGATCGAGGGCCGATCGGTCGCAACGTGGGACAGCTTCAGATTCGCCTTTGGACGAAGAGTCCGTTGACCGTTGCGCTGCCCAGCGCAAATGGCGGCATGACACGCATCGAAGTACTCACACGCGAGGAGGCGGCGTTGCCGAAGACCGAACGGTTGGAGCTGGTTCGCGTCTTGCTTGATTTGGATGGCGGTGCGGTGGCCGAGACGGAGGAGACTTGGGATGAAGAGATCCGCGCGCAGGTGAAAGCCGGGGACCAAGGTCGGGCGGCCAGCGTTTCGCTCGACGAATTGCGACGGGAAATAGGCGGCCGTTCTGGCGCATGATCGTCCGGATACTTGCCGAAGCTCGTTTGGAGCTGCTTAATCCCGTCGCTCATTACGAGCGGGAGCAGGTGGGTTTGGGCAAACGGCTCTGGGATGAGGTTGATGAGCATCTGGCGTGGATCGCCCAGAACCCGGAGGTCGCGAGACCGCGGTCCGGCGGTTGCCGCCGTTCGGTCAGTCTAGAAGCAACACTTGTCCCCTTGGGTTCGTCCCTGGCCCTACTTCGCGGGCGTGGAGCGTTGGGCGGACCACTCGAACTTCTGCGCCTCGCCACCGCCGAAGCCGGGCGCTTCGATGGTTCCCTTGATGGTGTCGCCCTCAATCTTCCCGCGATACTTCACGACAAACTGGTTGCCGCCCAGATCCCGGACCACCTCGAACGCGAGCACATCGCCTTCGACGGTAGCGTTGTTGATCGTGGTCTCGCCGAATTCATTCGAGTACTTGCCGGCGATCCTGCCGTCCTTCGATTCGAATCTGGCGGTGGTCCCGATATCGCCGTTGGGCGAATGGACGGCCCACGTCCAGGTGCCGGTAGGATCGGCGGCGAAGACCGCGGCGGCGGTCGCTACTGCGAGAAATGAAACGAGGATACGAAGGATCTTCATCGGGGTGTTTTGAGGTTGGGGATCGAGATCTGTCACGCCGGGAGCCCCACGTCGCCTAAAAAATGCGTCGGGTGACCGGTATCGATAGTGGTGGCCACTTGAGCTGATGCCTCTGCTTCCCTGCTCTTGGCGACCGGCGACCGTGCCCCGGTCGGGGCGGGGCGGGATGGGGGAGGAACCGGCTGCAGTTGAGCGGCGCGGCCGGCCGGAGCCAACCCCGTTCCGACCTTCTGGCCTTTCTCTTTTCGGCCTCCCAGGGCAGGGCCCCCCTTGTGTCGCCCATGGCCCCGGCCCAAATATCCCCATCACGCCGGATCATACCGCCTTCGCACCGCGTATCAGCGAATTGCTTTGACACGAGAACTGGGACACGAAACGTCGTGCATCCAATTCTCAATGAATATTCGACAACGCGGCCTTGTCGTCGCCGTCCTGACAGCAGCCAACGCCCATGCGGCAATATCCGTCTACGATTCCCAGGCGGCATTCCAGGCCGCGCTGAGCACACCGGTCACCACCATCGACTTCAATGGGGTGGGGTCGCTGGCCCGGCTGCCCAGTCCATCGGCTTTCTCCGGCGTTACCTTCTCAGCAAGTTCCTTGCTGGGCGGCGACTTCACCTCGAGCGTGAAAAGTAATCCCGGTTATACCGATGGATATCTCATCTCGATGTGGGGGATGACGATCACGCCGCCGGCTTACACTACCTCGGCCGGCTTCGACCTGGGCGCCTATTTCGGCAACTCGACCACTGTCACCGCGACCGCATTCACCAATCTTGGGCATTCGCTTTCCGCCATCAACACAAGCGCGACCACGATGATCTACCGCGGGTTTGTCACTGCAGGAGGGGAATACATTACCTCAATATCGATCACCCAGACCAGTGATCGGAACTACGAAGCGATCGATGACTTTACTTTCGGCACCGCGGCAGTCCCCGAGCCGGCCAGCGCTGGGGTGATCGCCGCCGGCCTTGCGCTCATCGCCTGTTACGCTCGGCGGTTTCTCCCGAAGCGATAGGTGACGTGCTCGATCGTGTAACGGTACTAAATTTACAGACCAGGATCACAGACATTAGGTGTTGGCCCGTTTCTGGCCGCACGCGGAGATACAGAGTCAAGATCTGTCCCCTTTGGCTCGGACTAGCGAGGGCGACGTATTGGTTGACCGCCGCGCCGCTTCCTAAGTGCAGTTGTTCGGCGATCTAGCCGTTGGGGGCTCCACGAGGATTTCTCGCAGGCTTCGAGCAAGCAGGCCCCAAACGCCGATTGGCACCTTCGTGGCGGAGACGTCGGCGCGGTAGTTGCCCCGGTTGATTACGTGGTAGCAGGCACCGCGGAGTCCAAGCCGGAGCTTTGAGGCCATACTCGGAACGGGGTGCAGGGAGTAGGAATTTCGAGGTTCCGAAACTACCAACCTGACCCCTGTTGCCGCCGCGCCAGATTAGGATCGGTCTTCCGGAGGCGGCCGGAGCCACAAATATTCCGGCTTGACCCCGTTTTTCGGCTGCCGGTGACGCCTGGGCGGGGAAAAGGTATTGCCGGCCCATCATTGTCGCGAATGATTGGAGTCATGATTCCCGGCGAACGAGTGAACTGGTTGAAAATGGGCGGATGGCTTCTGGCGCTGGCGGTATTTGGTGGTCTTTGCTTCTATTGGTCTCGACCGCAGCAGGTGCTGACCCGCGGGATTGTTGCGGCGGCGAAGCGATTCCCAGAGTACGATGACCGCTGGGCTGGTCAGATCCGCGAGCTGGCTGGGCGCTATGTGCGTGCCCTTCTGCAAAACCGACCAGATCGCGAGATGAATCGCTTGGCGGTTGTTGCAGTAGCTGAAGGTTGCCGCGATCCCTTCGTCCGGTATCTGCGCCTGAAACGCGTGTTTGAGTTCCAGATGGTGGGTGACGAATCTTTGGCACGAGAGGGGTGGTCAATCCAGCGAGAGCTGGAGGAGTGTGAGTACCCTGTGTTCCTTCGCGCGTATTCGGCCTCACGCGCCTTGGATGTTTGGGATTTCGCGTTCGCACAAGAGCGTCGCGAACGGAACGTGCGGCTGCAGCTGCATGCACTGTCCTGGCGCCACACGATGGAGGTTATCCGCGACGGGAACTCGAGCGAAACGTTGGTTCGCCCGCTGTGCGACCTGCTCGATGACTATTTCCGTACCCCCGGCGAATCGCGGGTGGATGCGTGGCGCCGCATCGACGCGGCGCTGGAGGCGCGCTTTGGCGATTGCGCAACGATCCACTTCCTCCGCGGCCGGCGGGCGATAAGGTTAGGGTGGGAGGCGCGCGGCCATGGCTATGCGTCGACTGTGACACGGGAAGGATGGGCCAAGTTGGGGCAGGAGCTGCTGGTGGCTCGACGGGAGCTGGAGCTGGCGTGGAAACTCGACCCAAAGGATCCGCAGACGGCCGAGAAAATGATCACAGTGTGCCTAGGGCAGGGCACCTCGCGTGCGGAGATGGAGGAATGGTTTCAGCGCGGATTGTCCACAGGTCGGGACTGCTCCGATCTATGCTCGAACAAGATCTATTGGTTGGCCCCGCGTTGGTACGGGAGCGACCTCGAACAAAGAGAATTTGCGCGCGAGTGCCTCGCCCGTCCGGAATGGGGCAACCGTGTTGCGCTGAACCTGTGGAGTATCCACTCCGACCGGCAGGATGTTGGCAAGTTGCCGGTCAGCTACTTTGCCCAGCCCGAGGTCTGGGCGGATATCAAGCAGAGCTTTGAGGCCTTTTTCAGGCGCAACCCCGACGCGTACTCATGGCACGTCCGTTTTGCCTATCACGCCTGGTTGGCGAAGGACTGGGAGGTTCTCCGCCGTGAGATCGCCTTGGGGGACCCGGCCCGAAGCAATCTTGAGAGAATCGGCGGTCGCGAGGTGTATGAGAGAATGGCCGCTGATGCGAAAGCATTGGGGAGCGGGCCGTAACAGTTGGCGGACCGAATTTGGGCGGATAGTGCGGTCTCGGTCGGGCGGAAAAGGGGCTGTCCCCTTTGGCTTGGCTCACTCCTTGTTCGTCTAGTCTCGATCTCCTGCCGGAAACAATGGGACGTGTACCGATTCGTCCCGATCTTGGTCTCCGGTCTCCTGCCCTTGGGCCGTGGAGGGTTGGTTGCAGACGATGCGATGAAGCCGGCTCCGGCGGAGTTGAAGGACGTCGGCCAGATCACCGGAAGTGGACCTCTGGGAAATGGAGGTGGCGGCGCCGGGCCACGGCGCCATAGACCCGGTCGCGCCACGAGCGGGGCAGGGCGAGGAACAAGGCGAGCAGTGGCCAGGCGCCGGAGAGCCGGCGGCAGATCCGCAGTGCGGCGGTGGAGCGGGTGAATACGGCGCCGTCCTCGAGCAGCACGACTGAGTCGAGCCTGTCGGTCGGAAGATGGTGCTGCCTGAGCAGCATCTGGCCGGCGGCGGACTGCAGCGCGGTGAAATGGAAGCGCGCCTGCCGGTCGCGCCGTTGGACGAACCGTACCGTTTGCGCGCAGAGCCCGCATTCGCCGTCGAAGAGAACGGTGGCGTGGACGGTAGCGGCCTGTGGCGCTGGCATGGACGTGAGAGTAGCCTAGGTGAGTCGCCCAGCAAAGGGCGGACTAGGTTTCGCCCAGAGACGCAGAGGCGCGGATCTTCGACCTGTCCCTTCTGTCTTTCCCGGAGTTCAGCCCCAAGCCCTCGGCGCCTCCTCCTCCGCAGCTCAGGAATCTGGTCAGTGCACCCGGGCCAACACGATCGTGTGCGCATCGGCCCCATGCACATGGTCGAAGAACTTCTTCAAGGTCGGGTAGGCCTCGACCTTGAAGGAGATCGCTCCGTTGCCCCCAACGGCGAATTCGCGGCGATACCGGAGCGAGCGGGTCTCCTTGTCGTACTCCATCCGGTACGAGACCCCCAGCACCGTGGCGTCGCCCGCCGGGGGCGGCGCGCTCGGATCCACCACCCCAAATCCGGCCGGCAAGACGATCTCGATGTCGTCCAACTCGCTCCATGCATGCGGGAAGCTGATCGGGTACTTGCGCTCCGCCGTGGGAAAGACCGCCGGGTCGCCCGCCTCGAAATACGAAGGAGGCAGCTGCAACGTCCCTTCCACCTTTGCCGCGTAGCCGGGCACACGCATTTGGTATTTGACCGTCACTGGCAGGTCGACCGAGCGCAGGTTGGCACACGACAGCGCAGAGAGCTCCACGCCGGGCAGACGTCGTTTCACCTCGCCGCACAACCATTCGGTAGCCGCCAACTCGGCCGCATCCGCCTCGGCTTCGCGGCCGAAGCGCTGTTTGAGCGTAATCGCCAGGTGCCCGGTCAAGGTCTCCTCGACCGCCCCTTCCAGCGTGCCCTCCGCATCAAGACGCAACCGCGCCTTCCGTTGCGCCTGCGAAAGCGCCGCAGCCGCCACCGGGGTCTGCTTAGCCGACTCGACCTTCTTGAGCCCGCTCCACAACACCGGCACGTCCTCGTCGCATGCGGCAATCATCCCGTACGGAATCACGCGACGTCCCGGCGAGCAGAACCGCCACTGCCCGCCGACCTCCACTGCAACAAGGCAGCGGTTCAGAAAATGGTGCCCGAGCTTCTCGTGCATCGAGTCGAAGAAGCTCCGCTCGGCGCTGCGCGTTTTGCGCACCGAGAATCCGGCCCCACGCGCCAGCGTAGCGAAGACCAGATCAACCATTTCGGAGTCGCCGACCTGGTCCTCCCAAGCCGCTCGCACGGTGCCATTCTTGTAACCAAAGGTCCTTTCGCGCCAATCGCGCTGCTTCTCGTGCTTCTTCTGGACCTTGGGCGTACGAACCCAATCCGAGTTCACGAACTCGTTGCGGCAAAACTCGTAGAGGCGGCGCAGTTTCTCCTCCTCCGTCGCCGCCCCGGCGATCAGTTCGCCCGCCTTGGCCTTCATGGCCTTCGATGGATCGGTCGCTTCCCAGAATTCCGCGGACCAGCGCTCGTCCGCATTGAACCAACCATCTCGCCGATAGCTCCACTTCGGGTAGATCCAACCACGATGGTCCCATTGCCCGCCCATGAATGGCTCCGGTTTGAACGCGGGCAGTTCACGGACAACCACCTCGACACTGTGCGACCCCTGCGAGGTTTCGGCCTTCGGGCAATTCATCACCAGCATCCTCGCCTGGTCCGGTAGCGAGCCGACGAACAGCCGATACTCGCGCACTGGCAGGGGGTGCTGGCAAGGAATCATCCGCCGAAGCTCCGACTGGCTCACCTCCCGCCTCCATCGATACTCCACCACATCGCCCGGCTCGAGCACCGGGAGATCAATCCGGGCCACCCGATCATCCCCCGTACTGCCCTCGCGCAGACTGACGGCGCCCGTCACCAACTCGGTGATTCTGCCATCCGGCTTCAGCACCCGTGCTTCGGCCTTCTCGATCAGCCCGCAGCGATCGCTCAGGTAGGTGCCGTTTTCCTGTGCTTCCACCTTCAGCTCGCCATCGGGAGCAGCCGTCCCCACCTGCTCAACATACACCGTCCTCTGTTCGCGCGCCCCGTTCGCGGTGTAGATCTTCAGCCGCACGAAATTCTCCAGTACTGCTCTGCCGTCCCCCGGATTCATGAATGTCCCATGGCCACCAGTCGCCATACTGCCAGGCCCTTGGATCCCACCGCCGGCACTTGGAAAGGCCATCAGCCCGCCGATCAGCCGTTGTGTTTGTTCCGCCAGCAGGATCTCCGCATCCGCCCCAGGGAACGCCGTCGACTCCTTCGCCGCCAGATCGGCGGCTGGAACCAGATCCCACTTGGCCGCCCGGCCCAACGAGCCGACCGCGAACAAAAGCCCGCAGAGCAAAACCGTACGGAGATCACCGACAATCGCTGGGAGGAGTCGCATGGAAAGATTGGGAAGGGGTTCGCGTTCCGATCGCCCCCGCCGCGCGCCACCGCGCATCCCCACAGGGATTTAAGGCCGACCGACGCCGAAAAACGTGCCAGACCACCTGCGACGAAGGCCAGCCATTTCCGCCCAGAAATTCGAAGTCCGGCGACACGCGAAAAGGGTTCATGAATCAACGACAGACAAGTCGGCCCGATCTCCGCGCCGGATCGTATGCAGACGGGGGAACTGTAGAGAGTTGATTCATGACTCCGGATCGGTCGATTCACCAAACACAATGCTCAGAGCCTGACCGTGATTTCTGGCCCCTTTGGCTCGGCTCAAGGCTCGGGGGATCATTCTCCGAGTCGTAGGAACCGCAGCACATGGGCTCGAGATAGCCGGTCAACGGCTTGCGGGTTCCGCCGGGTAAGAAGTATCGCCGGTCGGATCCGACTTCGCACCGATCTTCTGACCTGTCCCTTTTAGCCCTCCAGGGCGGGGTTCACCAGTTTTGGATGACCCCCAAGCGGATCTGGCACGGCGGGCCGAGGGCGACCAGGCCGTCCGCAGTGCGCGCGGTCTCAATGCGGGCAGAGGCGAGATTCTCGAAGGCGAGGGTGACTCGGCGGCCGGGCTGCAGCGTCCAGACTAGCGCCAGGTCCGCGGAGAGGAACGGCGCCAGGCGCAGGCGGTTTTCGTCGTCTTCGAACTGGGCCGAGGCGGCGCGCGCGGTGGCATGGAAGCTCCATGACGCATTCCAGCGCCAATCCGCTCGAAGGGAGGCGTTGTGCCGGGGCACTTGCGCGAGACGTTTCCCGACCAGCAACGGGGCGACGGAGGCGCGACGCACCGTGCCGTCCGAGAGCAGGTAGTCGAGGGTGAGCTTCAGGGCGCGGGTTGGTTCCCAGGCGAACCGCGCCTCAAGGCCGCGGGAGCGGACACGGTCCAGGTTGAGGCGCTGGCGTTGCGTCAATGCCGGTGTGGACGAGAGGGTGACGTTGGCGACCGCGTCATTTAGCACAGTTTCGAATACGCCCGCGGACAGCTGCCAGCGGGGGCGGGTGAAGTCGACGCCGAGGTCGGCGGTGGTGGCGGTCTCGACGCCCAACCCCGGGTTGGCCTCGGTGGCAACGGATCCGACGCGAAACGGGCGGTAGTACTCGTTCAACGTCGGAATCCGAAAGCCGCGATAGGCGGCAGCGCGGATGCGAAGCGAGTCGCGGGCGCGCCAAACGAAACCGGCGGACGGGCTGAATTGGGTGCCGTGCCGGTCGGGATAGCGGTCTTCGCGGAGAGTGTCGCCAGTGGCGCGCGCCCGTTCGTCGCGATGGCCGGCGCCGTTGCTCCAATGGTCGGCGCGGAGCGAGAGGAAGGCATCCAGAGTTGGACTAATCGGCTGCGAGTGGGCGAGGAAGGCGCCGGCGACCAACTGTTCGCCTCCCGCGAAGCGACGGCGCTGGAAGGTGCCGGCGCTGAAGAGGAAGTCTTCGCGCGTTTCGCCCGGAGACCCAGCGCAGATCCGTTCCGGCGGAAGTGACGGCGCCGCCGGTGTGGCGGAAAGTGGCGACAAAGGCGCCGCCGAGAGCGGAGGCCGGCACGTCGAACTGGTCGAGGGCGGGAGTTTCCACCACCCGGGCGGCGTCATTCGAAGTGAACGTGCTAGAGAAATGCTGACGTTGGGCGTACGCGAGAAAGTCGAGCGAGAGTTGCTCGCCCAGCGGGCCGGCGAGGTGAAGGCGGGCGGCGGACTCGCGTGAGGCGTTGCGTTGCAAATCGGAGCCATTGCCCCGCGACTCGGCGAAGAGGCGGGCGCCGGTTTCGATCCGCCAGCCGGAGGCCCACCGGTGGTCGAAATCGGCGACGAGCAGGCGGTGGCGAGAATCGAGCGAGCGGTCCACCGGGCCGCGTTGGTCGGGGGAGAACTGATAGTATCCGTCGGTCGAAAACAAGCGGCCGGCCACCCGCAGGGCGGAGTCGCGGCCTAGGTCGGCGGCCGCCGTCGCTTCGAGGCGGTGGGTGGAATGATCGGCTATCGCGGCCGCGACGGTATTCGCGCTTTCCGTTGGCGCCTCGGTCAGGAGTTGGACGACTCCGCCAAGTGCAGCATTGCCCCATACGGCCGAACCTCCGCCGCGCACGATTTCGGCCCCGGCGAGCGAAAGGCGTAGGATCTTCGACCACGCGATCCAGCCCCCGAAAGGGTCGTTGAGCGGCACGCCGTCGATGAGCACCAGCGAGCGGCTCGCACCGCTGGGACCGAGGCCGCGTAGTGATACTCCTTGCGCCGTGGGGTGGGCGGTGAGGCTGCTGGTGCGGCGGAAGAGGGAGAACGCGGCGGAACCGCGCAGGGCGTCGTCGAGGGTGAGGGCGGGCGTTTCAGCGATGGCGGCGGCGGCAAAGACGTCGGTGGCGAACGGCGCGGAGCGGCCGGAAGCGGTGTCCGCGTGGCGGTGACGATGAATATCGGGAGCTCAACCGGGGCGGTGTCGGGGCCGGCGGATTCAGGGGCGGACGCGGCGTGGGCCGCGGTGAGGGCGGCCGCGAATAGCAGCAGTCCGAGTGACCGGAGGGGATGCACAACTTGCGCTATTTGGCGGAGGGGGCCGAAGAGGGTCAGGGGCTTTCCTCCAGGCACTTCGCCCTTTCCCACTGCTGGCTCGCAGGGAGTTTCGCGATGGCAGCTTCAATCTCGGCGACGGTGATCATGGCGGCGACGGTAGCGGGGGCACGACCGCCGGCAAGTTGGGTGTTGCCGGTGGGGGCGGGCGGATAACGGCGGGCGGAGGGCAGAGGACAGACGACGGATTACGGACGACAGAAGGGAACGAATGAAAGTGAGGCGGATGGCTGAGGATAGGCGGCGGAGTCGGATCAGGTCACAGAGGACACAGAGAGGGAGGAGGACACGGAGGACGGATGAGGGAAGATTGGGAAGAGCCGCGAAGTCCTGTTGGGTCCTGCGGGAAGAACCCCGGCGGCTCGGGATCGTCTCCTCACTTCTGGATTCTAGCTCCTAGCTTCTGCCCGACCGCTTGGCGGTCCATCCTCCTCGCTACCCGCTACTCGATGCTCGCTACTGGTATGGCAGCATCGAACACTGGACCGGCGAGGGAGTCGTCTTCCCGTTTTCCATCGGTCGCATGGATCACGCTCAGCTGGAGATCCCCGGCACGGTGATGGTGGCGTTTGTGGTCGAGTAGGGGGTGGTGGGATCGACCGGGCGCCTTTCCGGTAGTTGGGACGTGGTTCCTTCGATCCGCCTTCCCGAGTGCAAAGTTTGACCCCTTCCGATCGGCCCCGTCGGGTCGGCCCAGGGCATGGCGCCCTATGTGTAACCCATCACCCCGGCCAAAGTGTCACCCATCACGCCGGATCGCCCCGGTCCCTTGTCCGCGGCGGCGCCGTCACGTTTCGTCGTTGAGTGCGTAGTTCCGCAGGACGTTGACGATCCGCCACACACCGCCGGCGTAGTGCAACTGGAGAAACTCGGCCGATTGTCCGTCCGAGATGGCGGCACTCGCCAGAGTGTCTTGGCAATCGAGGATCTCAATTTTCACGGCCTGCGAATCGGGATAGCGGACACGCTGGCCGACGTTGGCCAACACGGCGTCGTAACCACAGTTCGCGACTTGGGTCGAGGAAAGCACGCGCCGGTCGGCGATCTCCCGGTGCAGCAGTCCGGCCATCCCGGCACGGTCCCCAGATCGCCAGCATTGCGCGTAGTCCTTCAATGTGCGCTGCAACTCCGGGCGGGCGCCGGGCCCCCCGGCCCCGGCATAGTCCCACAACGCGTTCACGATCTTCCATTGACCGTCGATTTTGACCAGATGCAGGTAGTCGAGAAACCGCTCGGAGATCACCCGGATGTTCGCCGTGTTGGCGTCGACGGCGAGGATCGAGATGTCTTTTCGGCCGGCCTTCGGATCGGCGATGCGCCCGACGCCCCGCTCCGTTGCATCGATCATCCAGTCGTAACTGACCGCCCTGACCTCCAAATCGGAAACAACCTGTCGTTTCGCCAACTGCGGGTGCAGGGCCTGCGCCATCTGCGCCCGGTTGGCGGCATACCAGCCGGTGACATAGTCGAACGGGGCCTGCTTGACTCCGAAGTAGGCCACCACCGAGGCATCGATCCAAAGGACTCCCACACCTTTCTGGTAAAAGAAGAGAACCCGGCGGTCGGGCGACAACACGATACCCCACGTGCCCGCCGGCCCATTGTAGCACGGCGGCAGCATTTCCGCCTCGCTCCAACCCGAGTCTGAGCGCGCGCTGAAGTAGAGACTCCCCGTCTTGGCGCTACCGTCGCGCTGGGCGTTGAAGAGCAGCCCGCTTCCCACTGCGGTGGGGCAAGAGTCCCAGCGCGGGGAATTCACGGTCGGCTCGAGCCGCTGTGGCGACAGGTTGGAACCGTCGCGGAGCGGTGCGGTGAAGATGTCGATATCCCACTGTTTATTGTCGCGATCTGAACAAAAATAGAACGTGCCGTCCGCGGCGAAGAAGGGGAAATTGTCGTTGGCTTTCGTGTTGATGGCGCTCCCGGCATTGATGGGCGCACTCCATCCGGTCGCGGTCTTCTCGACATACCAGATATCCGCTCCGCCGAAGCCGCCGGCCCGTTCGGAATCGAAATAGAGCCGCTGCCCGTCGGGAGAGAAGTTCGGCTCAAGTTCGGCGGCCCCGTTGGGATCCGAGAACGGTGCAGGGCCGGCCGGCGACCACACGCCGCCAACTCGGCGCCGGTACCGCAAGTGGTAATCTTGGCTCCCATCGGGATTCTGCCAGGTGTAGAACAGCTCATCGCCGTCGGGCGAAAACACCGGTCCCCACTCATTGGGCTGAAGGAGGTCCGGTGCGAAGCGTTCCGGGAAACAGCCCGGCGGAGGTTGCCCGAGGTAGTCGATCGCTACCGGCTCGGCGCCGCCGAACGTTAGGGCGGCGGGCAGCAACGTGGTGAAGAGCAGGGCGACCCGACCGAGGAGACACATGGATGGAAGAAATGGTTTTGGAATGCTGTTGCTACGGGGGATGGCGCGGCAGTGTGGCCGGCGTCGGTCGATCCTACACAATCCCACGAAAGGGGAGATCCCTTCGGTTGATTCACCAGATGCCGTGGTTGCGGCGTGGGGAGGCCGACGGGGTCATGGGGAGACGAGGCCGACAGAACGGGCCGATGAACGGCCGATGGGGTCATGTCGCAAGGGGCTGTTGCCCAAATGACGGGAGCGCAAACAACCGGGAACGGAGTTTCGGTTACGCGGCGTGCAAGTGGCCGATCTCGTTGGCCTGGGGTGCGCAGGGGAGGCGATAGAGGCGCCCGGGACCGTGGGGGCGCACGGCGGGGGGGGTGTGGGGGGGGTGTGGTTGGGGGCGGGAGTGGTGGGGGGGCCCGGGGGGGGGGGCCCGGGGGGGGGGGGGGGGGGCGGGTTGGGGGGGGGGGGGCTGGGGTGGAACGGGGGGGGGGGGGAGGGGTTCCGTGGGAGAGGGTCGGGGCCCGGGGGGGGCGGGGGGGGGGGCCCCCCCGTCGGTGGGGGGGGGTGCGGGTTGGGGAGGGGAGGGTGGTCGGGGGCGGCCCGCGGGGGGTCGTGGGGCTTGAAGGGGGTGGGGGCGGGTGGGCGGGGGGGGGTGCCGGCGGGTGGGGGGGGGGCGGGCTTCGTTGAGAGGGGTTCCCCCGGCGCGGCGGCACGCGGCGGAGGGGCGGCGCCAACACCTGTCGCAGTGGGTGGTCGCACGCGTTTCTCGTCGCGGTAGCTGCGCTCCGGCGGCTGGTGAATACCTCATGAGCACAGAAGGCGGCTCCGGCCGCTTTAGTCGGCCTCGCAGGGTTAGTGGGCAACAGCCCCGCAAACCTAAACAGTCTGGGCGATCACTTGGGAAGCCCAAGCCGTGTTCTCCGGCACCCGCAGCCAGCGTCGCACCGATGGGCTGACGCCTCCGGGTTACCCCATTTGTAGTCGCCGGGCCAGCCATCCGTCATTCGAGCCTGAGCGGTGCGCCATGCCGGGGACCGGACGGGAGACCGGCACCCTGAAGTGCCATAGGCGGCGACTCCGGCTTCCCTTATAATCAAAAAGTCGTCAACATAGCGCGAAGCGTAGGTCGCGTTCTCCAGTTCCCAGTTCAACCAAATAGAGCATTGTTGGCCAGCAAGGGCGAGTCCGGTCCGCCTTGGGGTAATCCCAGTAGTGTCGGCTCATGGGGTTGCTGTTGTAGCCAAACATCCCATCAAAACCACCGCCAGACTCTCATTGTGGGTGACCCGGAAACCAGAGTCCATTCGCAATTCGCCACCATATTTCAATGCTAGCCAGCACCTCGTCGCCTGTTCTCCTCCTTGGGCCGTTTGCCCGCCACCGGCGGCCACGATCGACCGAGAAAGGGACGGTATCTCCGATATCTGAGTAACCTTCACCCCACCGCGAGCGCCCCAGGCCGACCTCGATGGCGACGGCTCCACCAACCTGAACGAGGCGCTCGCCGGAACTGACCCAACCAGCCGCCGCCACCTCGCGGCGGCTCCCGAACGCGATCCCGACGGCAAACCCTGCGCTCCAATGGTCGAGGTCGTTGGCAAACAGTACCAGATCGGATCCTCCTCCGATTTGAGCAATCTGCGATTTTCTCGCCTCCGTGTCTGGGCGATGGCACCACGATCGTGATAATCGTAAGCCCAGCCGGCACCGCGACCCCGGCCCGGCAGTTTTGGCGAGTGTCAGTATCCGATACCGACACCGACTCGGACACTCTCAACAATTGGGAGGAGGCCCAACTTGGCACCGATCCGGACGTCGCCAACGTCACGCCCACCATCACGACTCAGCCTCAAAGCACCACTGTGACCGTCGGCCAGACCGCCACCTTCTCCGTAACCGCCATCGGCACCGGAACACTTTCCTACCAATGGTGGCGAAACGGCGAAGCCCCTCGGTGGAGCCACATCCGGCGAGTGACACCACGCCACCAGCCCAGATCGGTCGCGACGGAGTGTCCTACCGAGTGGTCGTGCAGCAACGGCACCACATCGTCATTAATGCCCTCCTCACCGTGCATGCGGCGTCCGCCCTGCCGGTGATCTCCAGTTTTTCCGCCAGCGCAGCAACCATCACTGCCGGGCAGAGCAGTATACTCCATTGGAGCGTAACGGAGCGACACGGCTGAGCCTCGATCACAAAAATCGGAGCCGTAACTGGATGCAAGCTTCTGTTACTCCTGCCTGCACCAGTGCCTAGTACTCCTCAAAGCCAGCAACGCGAACGGCGCTGTCACCGCAACTGCTACAGTGTGGGTCGGGCCTCCCAACCCGGCACGGTGCCCGGGGTGCATTGAATATCGCGCCCAGACTCTGCCCTCGCTCAACAGCATCACAGCCCGGCCTGCTACGGACAATCCAATCTACGGAATCTATGCCTGGAACTGGGAGGTTGATGACGTTCCCTTCAGGAAAACTTCGGATCATGTGGACTAAAATCCTTCGGCTCTCGGTGACGTTATTCGAACACCACTCCTACTGACCGCGTGCGACTCCGGCGACATGGTTTTCCAACACCCGCCCGGAATGGGCATGGAAGTTATGTACACCTGTCAGCTTGAGGAGCGCCCGAACAAGAGAGGGCTACGCATCCGACGATGCTTTCCTTTGGATGCCTATGCGGCAAACCTCAAAGCCGTACTGAGCTAGGATACGGCCCAGACGGGGCCTTCTGGGTTGAAAACCCGGGCCTGCCGTATCGCCCATCCTCAACCTGGAACTATGGAACGAGCCCAATTTCCAGTACATGTACCCGAGCGGATCGGCCGCCCAACGCAAAGCCCTCTACGCCAAACTGCTCTCCGGGCCTACGCCCATATTAAGGCCACCTGGCCGATGGTGCGCGTTGTCGGATTTGGTGCGGGCGGAGCGCGTCACGCCGACAAAGGATTCATCGATGGTGTCCTAAAGTCGAGTACAACACCCGCCACGCGAAGTTCGATGTCCTCTCGACACACCCCTACGTGGAAAACAGCCCTCCTGAGGCCACGTCATCCAACAAAGCTGGGGTCATTTTCCATCGCCCAGAGTCTATCCGAGATTCGGGCCAGTCTCGGCGCAGGCGGTGATACCATGCCAATCTGGTACACGGAGGTAGGCTGGCAGATCTCCAAATCTGAAGGAGGTGCCTACGACATCGCAGCCACACACACGGTTTCCCGCATGCTGCAAGGCGCCTACATCTGTCGCATGTATGCCTGGGCGCTCCGACTCGGCGTGGATCGGGTCCACATCAGTAAATTCCCAGGGATGTGGATGGCTACGGCGGAGGTATCTTCGACAAAGACGATGCCACAATGCGGGAGTCCGCTCATGCCATCAAAAACATGATCAGACTCATGCCTCACCCCAAGCTGGTGGGTGCTATCAGCGATAACGTCGACGGCTTCAGCGCCTACCAGTTCCGCTCCGACGCAACGAATACTACGAGCCCCGATGTCATCATGCTCTGGAACGGCATTGGCCCCCGGACAGTCACCCTCTCGCTCTCCGCAGGCACCTACCGGGTGATCAACATGCTCGGCGCCGAGCGAACGGAAAGCGCTGGTTCCGGAAGCCTCCAACTGGAATCGGCCCCTATCCGACCCATCTAGTCCGCATCCCGTAGTCTTCGGTCGAGGCTAATGGGTCGATCAAAGGGAGCAGGTTGTAAGTGATTGAATCATAGCTGCGGCGCCCGGCCGGAGTGTCGGTGAGGCCTCCAGCTTCTTCGAGTGCGGTGTTCAGATCGAGGAACGCCGGACGCAGCTTGGGTTGTCCGAGATACCAGTAGCTGGAATAGCGGTGCTCGGAGAGTCGACCCATTGGAACGATCCCGGCTCTCACGGGATTGAGATGGAGATAGTGGCAGACTTGGCCCAGCGGTCCGCCGTCTTCCACCAGCAACGCCTTGTATCGGCCCTGGAAGAGGTGGCCACGCTCCCACGCACCTGGTTGAAGCGGTTGGCAAACGTTGCCTGCAGCCACTGCATACCCGCCACGAGGTTCCCGTCCGGCGTCTCCAGGGCCAAGTGATAGTGGTTCGTCATGATGACGAAGGCATGCAGCTTCCACGCGGATTTCTCGCAGGCTTCGAACAGGCAGGCCTCGAACGCCGACTTGGCACCTTCGGTGGCGAAGACGTCGGCGCGGTAGTTGCCCCGGTTGATCACGTGGTAGCAGGCACCGGGGAATTCGAGACGGAGTTTTCGCGGCATGATCGGAGGAGGAACCGCGGAGTAGGAAGCCAGAATTCAACAAATTACAACCTGACCCCTTTTGCCGCTCGTTAACCCCCCGGACGCATGATTTTGAAGAGCCGGAGCGCGTCGAAGTGTTCGACGATCATGTCATGCGACTTCTGGAAAGTTCAGCCGAAGGATTCGCTTCGTGAATTGCCGCGCTGAGATTCGAGTAGACGTCAGGTAGCGACGGAAAACGGGATTTGAAGTCAGTTGGAAGCGTAGAGTTGTAGGCCGTCCCATACTCATCACCGGAAGGGCGCGCATTCCCGGGGAGCACTGCGGTAACCGGTTCGAGGCTTTTCCAGTAGCTCAATAAAGACTCTCAGTAGAAAAAGACCGGCTAGTGTTTGGCCGGATTGGTGGGCAATAATCGCGTCGCGAAAATGCTTCACGTGCGCCCTCGGTATCACTTTGGGGACCTGGACTACTTCCATTGGATCGCGCCCCGAAAGCGTCACTCGACAACCGGAGCGACGTACCAAGAACCGCACAGGAGTTCCCTTGCACGCCTGGCATTGATACGAGAGGAAAAAGCCACTGCTCGTTGGGGGCTTCACTTGAAGTCTGGACTTTGCAGAAGCCCGGCACTGCATGAAACGGCCGTATTTGATCACAGGACTTCTCAACGCAAAAGCATTCGATAATCGGAAGTCGTAACTCTGTTTCTGGTTTTGGGACTGAGCGCAATGGGCGCACTCCGGGCCTGCCTTCCACTGCGGGCTCAAGGAACCACTCGGCGTGAACATATGCGCGTACCTCCGTCTCGACATTGGTACGTTCATACTGGTGCACGGTCGGACCGAACGACCTCGCTTTCGCAACCATCAGCCGCTCGATCTCGGAATCCGCACATGCGGTGTCGACTTGAGCACTTTGATAGAGGTGCTTCTCTGATAGGAGCCGTTTAAGCGCGCTGGCGACGGATTCACGGAGCCTGTGCTCAAAGGAGTTCTGGTGGTCGGGCACGGAGTTTGTTGGGGTATTCATCGCTCAACGGAATCATTACTACATCAAGGAAGGAGCTTAGGTCCAGTTCGCCGTTTCAGACGTAGCGATGTGGGAACGATGTTGATGCGCGACGCGAACTGCGGACAGTGATTTCCTAAGCTCGTGCATGGAACTCGTGGAGGGGGCCCCGCTGAAATTTGCGAGGAGCTGCGCGAAGGTTTGCCACGCGATGCGTTCTGGGGCGGTGGGCGGCAATTGGTCGATCTCTTCGGTGAAGAGGGCGCTGCCGTGGCGGAGCATGAGGAAGAGGTCGTCGCGAAGGAGGGACTCCATGGGCACGCCGAGGGCGGCGAAGGCGAGCCAGCGGTCGAGGTAGTTGTCCAATTGGTCGAGGAGCCAGAGGCGGCGGCCGTGGGCATCGAGGTGTTGCTCCCGCGTGACCGCGGCGAGTTGGCGGCGGAGACTCCGGCGCAGGACGAAGGAGCGCCACCAACGTCTCACTGGAAGATGCTCCGCACGGCGGTTTGCACCCAGTCCTGAGCGGGAAGCTGGTTGCCGTAGAAAGTCTTCGAATTGATCGCGACGACCTGCCGGCCGACTTTTCGGATTGTGCCCACCCATGCGCCTTCGGGCAGGGTTCCCAATTCGCGGCGGACGAATTCCGCGTGCGAGAGGGCGACATCGAAGGTGAAGGCAATCACCTGATCGCCCTGCGTACTGGCGAGCAGCGTCTCGCCGTCGCGGAGGCGGCGCTTGCCGGGATCGTTCCGAAAGCGGGCGAAGAAGCGGGAGAGGAAGGTCATCGGAGGACGAAGGGTTTGGACACGGAGGCCACGGAGAGGATGAGGAGAACACGGAGGCGGAGCGGTGCGCCGACACTGCCGTGCGGCGGAGCGAGGCTACTGGAGGTGGGGCACGCTCAGGACTTATCACCCGGCGAATGTCCGGTGCGTCGGGGATCGCATCGACCAGATGGGCCGGCACGGATGAAGCGCCGAGCATCGCGCCACACAAGTGACCCGCGATGGAAGCATTGGAGTCGGTATCGCCACCGGCGCGCACGACCTCTTCAATCACCCGTTCGAAACCAAGCTGGCGGATTTTGGAGGCGGCGAAGATCGCGAGCGGCACTGAGTCCGCCACGTAACCAGAACAGCCGAAACGTTCCGCGAATTGCCCCGATCGCTTCATGCCGCATCGAGTCAGCCTCGATCAACCTGTCGCGAACAACGGTGTCGGGAAGGCGCTGCGGTAGCTCGGTCAAGATTTGTTCGGCTGGGACGTCCTGAAGGGAAAGTGACACGTATTCCGCGACAGCGAGCGCTCCAACATAGGCTTCATCGTGCCGGTGGGTGATCCTGCATACGTCACGGACGGTTTCATGGAAGGAGGGATCGTCCGACGAGACGAAGAATGCGATAGGAGCGATCCTCATGGCGGCGCCGTTTCCGGCGCTGCGATCACCGGACGCGCCGGCCAAAACCACGGTGCGCCGACTTCAGATCGCGGAGTGATTTCATCACGGACGAACCCAGACCGCGCAAAACACCTCTTTGGAACCAACGGAGAAATGCGGCTGCGATCACCGCGGGGTCGATGCGGTTTGCATCAGCGATCGCCTCGCAGGTGGCCAAGGTGAGTTGTGTGTCGTCGGTGATTCCGCCGCAGTGAGCAGAAGCGAGGGAGAAGTGTCGAAGGTCTGTCCGACCCTCGTAGGCGCTGCCAAATGCGTCGCCGACCGCACCGCCGAGGATGCACCCGCAGAATCGATCCGATAAGGTCGGCATGGAGGAATTGGTCGGTCCTTTGTGAGCTTTGAGTTTTTGCGGTGAAATGGTTCGGATCCGTATTCCGATCTCTGTGAACTCCTCTTTCTCTGTGCCCTCTGTGACCTGCCGGCGATCGGTGATCGGAATCGCCTGCAAGCAGGCTCTAGGGCTGAACTGCCGTCCAGCTACGGGGAGGAATCAGGCCTTCAGCTCCAGTTCGTCGTTCTTCACTCGGAAGGTGAGGGTGGCGTTTTCTTTGACGGCACCGGAAATGAGGGCGCGGGCGAGCTGGTTCTCCAGATGCTTCTGGAGGAAACGCTTGAGGGGACGCGCACCATAGACGGGATCGTAGCCTTTCTCGGCGACCCACTCGCGGGCTTTCTTGTCGAGCTCCACGGTGATGGAGCGGTCGGCGAGGCGCTTGTTCAGGTCGGCAAGGAGCAGGTCGACAATCGTCGTGATCTCCTCGAGCGAGAGCGGCTTGAAGAGCACGACGTCGTCGATGCGGTTCAGAAACTCGGGACGGAACGTCTTGCGCAGGTCGGCCATCACCGCTTCGCGGACCGACTCCGGAATGGTGTCGTCTGTCACGCCTTCCTGGAGGTGGCGGCTGCCGATGTTGGAGGTGAGGATGACGACGGTGTTCTTGAAATCGACGACGTGTCCCTGGTTGTCGGTGATGCGGCCATCGTCGAGGACCTGGAGCAGGACGTTGAAGACGTCGGGGTGCGCCTTCTCGATCTCGTCGAAGAGGATCACCGAGTAGGGCTTGCGGCGGATGGCCTCGGTGAGCTGGCCGCCTTCGTCGTAGCCGACGTAGCCCGGAGGCGCGCCGATGAGGCGCGCGACGGAGTGCTTCTCCATGTACTCGGACATGTCGAGGCGCACGAGATTCTGCTCCGAGTCGAAGAGCGATTCGGCGAGGGTCTTCGCCAGCTCGGTCTTGCCCACGCCGGTGGGGCCGAGGAAGAGGAACGAGCCGATGGGGCGGCGCGGGTCTTTGATGCCGGCGCGGGAGCGCAGGATGGCGGCGGACACGGCGTCGACGGCTTCGGACTGGCCGACCACGCGCTGGTGCAGCACGTCGGCGAGGCGCAGGAGTTTGTCCTTCTCGCCTTCGAGTAACCGGGTGACGGGCACGCCGGTCCAGCGGGCGACGATCTCGGCGATCTCCTCGGCGGTGACCTCCTCGCGCATGAGCTTCGCGGACTTGCTGGCTTCCTCCATCGCCGCGAGCTGCGCGGTGAGTTGCGGGATCCGGCCATGGCGGAGCTCGGCGGCCTTGTTGAGATCGTACTCGCGCTCGGCCTTTTCGAGGGCGCGGCGCTCGCCTTCGAGTTGTTCGCGAACTTTGCGGACGCTGGTGATCGCCGTCTTCTCCTTGTCCCACTGGTGGCGCATGGCGTCGGCGCGGCCGCGGATATCGGCGAGCTCCTTGGTGAGCACGGTGAGGCGCTGGCGGGAGGCGTCGTCGCGCTCCTTCTTCAGGGCGGCCTCCTCGATCTCGAGCTGCATCTGGCGGCGGGAGAGTTCGTCGAGCTCCTGCGGCATCGAGTCCATCTCGGTGCGGATGGTGGCGCAGGCCTCGTCGACGAGGTCGATGGCCTTGTCGGGCAGGAAGCGGTTAGTGATGTAGCGGTGGGAGAGGACGGCGGCGTTGACCAGCGCGTTGTCCTGGATGTGCACGCCGTGGTACACCTCGAAGCGCTCGCGCAGTCCGCGGAGGATGGAGATGGTGTCCTCGACGGTGGGCTGGTCGACGAGCACGGTCTGGAAGCGGCGGGCGAGGGCGGCGTCCTTCTCGAGGTGCTTGCGGTATTCGTCCAGTGTGGTCGCGCCGATGCAGCGCAGCTCGCCGCGGGCGAGCATGGGCTTGAGCATGTTGCCGGCGTCCATGGAGCCCTCGGCCTTGCCGGCGCCGACGACGGTGTGGAGCTCGTCGATGAAGAGGATGACGCGGCCCTCGCTCTTCTTGACCTCGTTGAGCACGGCCTTGAGGCGCTCCTCGAATTCGCCGCGGTACTTCGCGCCGGCGACGAGCGCGCCCATGTCGAGGGAGAAGACGGTCTTGTCCTTGAGTCCCTCGGGCACGTCCCCGCGCAGGATACGCTGGGCGAGGCCCTCGACGATGGCGGTCTTGCCCACGCCGGGCTCGCCGATGAGCACGGGGTTGTTCTTGGTCTTGCGGGACAGGATGCGGATGACGCGGCGGATCTCGTCGTCGCGGCCGATCACGGGATCCAGTTTCCCCTTGCGCGCCTGGGCGACGAGGTCGGAGCCGTATTTCTCGAGGGCTTGGAACGTGGACTCGGGCTGCTGGGAGGTGACGCGCTGGTTGCCGCGGACCTCCTTCAGTGCGTCGAGGAACTTGGCTTCGGTGAGCTCGAAGGATTCGAAGAAGCGTTTCACCTCGGGCGTGGACTTCGCGCGCAAGGCGCCGAGGAAGAGATGCTCGGTGGAGAGGTAGTCGTCGCGTAGCTGTTTGGCGGCGGCCTCGGCGGCGGTGACGGCATCGCCCACGGCCTGCGTGATGTACATCTGGCCGGCGGCGGTGGCCCCGCCCACGGCGGGGAGGCGGTCGAGCTGGCGTACGAGCGAGAGCAGCACGGCGCTGGGCTGGATCTTCATCTTGTCGAGGACGGCGGGCACAATGCCGTCCTCCTGCGCGACAAGGGCGTGGAGGAGGTGCCAGAGCTCGACCTGCTGCTGATTGCGGCGGCGCGCCTCGGCCTGAGCGGCCTGGACGGATTCTGCGGCCTTTTCGGTGAAGCGGTTGAAGTCGAGGTTCATGGCGGGAGGGAGGTACGAAAGGGGAAAGGTGCGAAGGTCGGAAGGTGGCGAGGAGACGGAGCGGATCGGACCCATCCGACGGATCAGGCTGATCGGACAGAGGCGAACCGCGAAGCGTAACGAAAGGGGCGGAGCAATAGATGGCGGGCGTAAAGCCCGCCCCACCGGGCGAAGGCGGAAGGCAAGGCCTTCCGCTACGGTGATGATCGGAAAAGAATGGCGGGTGTGGCGCAGGCCTCGGTGCCTGCGGGAATCGGTCTCGCAGGCACCGAGGCCTGCGCTACCTACTCCCGCGGATTGAACTTGCTGGTCTTGGAGAGCTTTTCCCAGAGCTCGCGTTCGGCGGGGGCGGGATCTTCGGGAACTTGGACGCGCACGATCACGTGGAGATCGCCGCGGCTACCTTGCTCGGTGTGGAGGCCCAAGCCGCTGAGACGGAGCTGTTGGCCGCCTTGCGTGCCGGGCTTGATCTTGAGGTTCACTTTGCCGTCCAGCGTCTGGAGCGGAATCGTGGCACCGAGGACTGCTTCCCATGGCGCGAGCTCGAGATCGTAGAAAAGGTCGTCGGCTTCGCGGCGGAAATCCGGGTGCTGGAGGAAGCGGACGGTGAGGAAGAGGTCGCCACCGTTGCCCTGGCCGGCGAGGCGGATCTTCTGGCCCTCGCGGATACCGGCGGGAATCTTGACGTTGTAGGTGTGGATCCCGGAGGTGCCGGTGTTGGGATCGGTGCGACGATAGGAGATCTGACGATGCGCGCCTTTGACCGCCTCCTCGAGCGTGATGCGCAGGTCGGCCTCGACGTCGCCGGAAGGGCGCTTCGGTTTGCGCGGGCCGCCGTGGCCACCGCGCGCCGCGCCGGCACCGCGGCCGAAGAACTGTTCGAAAAAGTCGCTGAAGCCGGCGCCACCCATGTCATCTTCATCGTCGCCACCGGGCGCGCCTCGGCCGAAGCCGCCGAAGCCGCCACCTCCAAACGGGCCACCACCGTGCCCGCCGCCGCGGCTGAACTGCGGTTGGTCCCAGTTGGCGCCGAGCTCGTCGTAGCGTTTGCGCTTCTCGGCATCTCCAAGGACTTCGTACGCCTCGTTGATCTCCTTGAACTTAGCCTCCATGTTGGCCTTGCGCGTGGCGGTGGGCGCGCGGTCGGGATGGAATTCGCGAGCGAGCGTGCGGAACGCCTTTTTGATCTCCTCCGGTGTGGCCGTGCGGGCGACGCCGAGGGTCTGGTAGTAGTCTTTGTAGCCGGCCATGGAGCGGGGGACCTAAGGGAGAAGGCGGAATGGAGAAGGCAGAACGGGAAGGAACGCGGAGGACGGACGACAGAAGGCGGAACGCAGATGACGGATTATGTCACAGAGAGCACGGAGGCGGAGGAGAGCACGGAGAGAGAAAGCGGAGGGGCGCAGGCCTCCGTGCCTGCAACGCTGGATTTCGCAGGCACGGAGGCCTGCGCCACCACAGAAGACTGACGGAGAAAGAACGTGGCGGGCGCAAAGCCCGCCCCACCATCGGAAAGAACGCGGGAAGGAACGAGCTATTGGTAGTTTGTAGTTGGGAATTGGTCGGTGGTGGGCCGCGGGACCCCCCTCCCAACTCCAACCCCCTCCTCGGCCGGCCCTCAGAGCTGATTTACGGCGACTTGGGCGTGGCGGAGGACTTGGTCGCCCTTCACGTAGCCTTCGCGGAAGACCTGAACGACGGTCGAGTCGGGCTTGCCTTCAACCTTCTGCATCGAGACGGCCTCGTGACGGGCCGTATCGAAGGGTTTGTCGAGGCTGGCGATCTTCTCGATGCCATGTTCGCACAAGAGCTGGTAGAACTTGTCCAAGGTCATCTTCACGCCGGTGGCGAGGTGGTCGACGGTCTCCTTGTCGGCGGGCGTGAGCAGCGCCATCTCGAGGTTGTCGGCGATCGAGAGGGCCTGCTGGATGAAGTCGAGCTTCTTGGCCTCGGCGGTGCGCTGGGCGTCGCCGGTGATGCGGCGGCGGATGTTGTCGAACTCGGCG
Source organism: Opitutaceae bacterium (assembly GCA_016711225.1). Classification (GTDB taxonomy): domain Bacteria; phylum Verrucomicrobiota; class Verrucomicrobiia; order Opitutales; family Opitutaceae; genus CAJCBL01. The sequence continues at coordinate 297,429 of JADJTK010000007.1, read as the reverse complement.
ACCTTGCGCAGGAGCTTGTCCTTCTCCTCGGCGATGGCGGCCTCGGCCTGCTGCAACTTGGCCTCGAGTTCGGCGATACGCTGCTCGGGTGTGGGCTCGGGGGCAGGAGGAGGCGGGACGGAGTCGGACGCGGGAGGGGGAGTGGTGTCGTCGGACATGGGCTGGGACGGCTGAAATGGGTTCGGGAAACGCGGCATCTTGGGCAGCTTCACCGGGCCGCCATTTCCAAGATCTTGTTGAGCCGGGTGACGAAGTTGCGGGGCTCCTCGACGATGCCGGCGGCAAGCAACGCGTTTTCGTAGAGCTGTTCGGCGATGAGCGCGGCGCGGTCGGCGTCGGTCGTGGTGAGCTTATGGAGATTCTTGATGAGCTGGTGGCGCGGGTTGATCTCGAGATCCATCTTGGGCGGGGTCTCGGCCTCCTCCTGCTTCATGGCGCGCATGATGCGACGCATGGCGGGGGAGAGCATCTGGTCGGAGTTGAGCGCGACCACGGGGCTGTCGACGAGGCGCTTGCCGGCCTCGACCTTGCCCACCTTCGCGTCGCCAAGTTTCTCGGTCAGCCAGCTGCAGAGCGACTTCACGTCGTCGTCGGCGAGGGCTTCGCCGGTGGCGGCGGGAGCGTCGCCGAGTTCGAGGTTGGCGCTGTCGGCGGAGACCAGGCGCTTGCTTTCGAAGGTGCCGAGGTGGCTCATCACGAACTCGTCGATGGGCTCGTAGACGAAGAGCACCTCGAAGTTGCGGGCCTTGAAGGCCTCCAGGTACGGGCCGCTCTCAAGGGCGGCGCGGTTGAGGGCGTGGAGGAAATAGATCTCCTTCTGCGCCTCGGGCATGCGCTTCACGTATTCGGTGAGGCTGGTCGTCTTGCCCTTCTCGGTGAGCGAGGACTCGTAGCGCAGGAGCTTGGCGATCTGCTCGCGGTGGGTGAAGTCGGAGGTGGTGCCTTCCTTCAGGAAGATGCCGAACTGCTTGTAGAACTCGCCGTAGCCGTCGGGGTTCTTCTCGGATTCCTCCTCAAGGAACTTGAGGTAACGCTTGGTGAGGACGCGGTTGAGTTTCTGGATGAGCGCGCTGTCCTGCATGCTCTCGCGGGAGATGTTGAGGGGCAGATCGGCGCTATCGACCACGCCCTTGAGGAAACGCAGCCACTCCGGCAGGAGGTTCTTGGGCTTCGGGTCGATGAGGACGTTTTTGCAGTAGAGGGCGACGGCGGGCTCCATGCGGCCGAAGCCGAAGCGCTTCTGGTTTTCCTTCGGCGTGAAGACGAGGGCGTTGATCGTGAGCGGGGCGTCGGCGTTGAAATGCAGGCGGTAGCGCGGCTCGTCGAAGGCCTTGGCCTGGAACTTGTAGAACTCGGTGTATTCCTCGTCCTTGATCGTCGACTTCGAGCGTAGCCAGAGGGCCTCGACCTTGTTGATCTTCTCGCCGTTGAGATTGACCGGGAAGGTGACGAAGCTGGAGTAGTGCTCGAGGATGCGGCGGACCTCGTCGGCCTTGGCGAACTGCTTCATGTCGTCCTTGAGGTAGACGACGATCTTGCAGCCGCGCTTCTGGTCCTCGGTGGCGTTCTCGATCTCGTAGCTGCCGGTGCCGTCGCTGGTCCAGACGAGGTGCTCGTCGGTTGGGCGCCAGGAGTGGGTGTAGACCTTGACCTCCTTGGCCGGCATGAACGCGCTGTAGAAACCGACGCCGAACTGGCCGATGAGCTTCGCGTCGCTGGTATCGCCCTTTTCCTTGAGGGAGTTGAGGAAGGCCTTGGTGCCGGAGTGGGCGATGGTGCCGAGGTTTTCGACCAGCTCGGTGCGGCTCATGCCGATACCGTGGTCCTGGAAGGTGATCGTGCCGGCGGTGTCGTCGGTGGTGATGTTGACCTCGAGAGGGAGGTCGGCGTCGAAGACGTCCTTTTCGACGAGTTTGAGGTGACGGAGTTTCTCGAGGGCGTCGCTCGCGTTGGAGACCAGCTCGCGGATGAAGATCTCGCGGTCGGTGTAGAGCGAGTGGATGACGATATCGAGGAGCTGCTTAACCTCGGCCTGGAAGACGTGTTTTTCGGCGGGAGCGGTCATGATCGTTGGAGACGTTGGTTGAAAGAGGGAGGTCGGCGGCGCGAGGCGCCGGCGCGGGTGTTTTGCAGGACGTGTGCCGTGGGCGGCGCGGAGTCATCGCCCTATGGGAAGAGCGGGAGACAACGAAGCGCGGAGACAGGGGGCGTGTCAATGTGGCGCGCGTAGGTGGACGGGTGGGCGGAGTTGGTGCCGGGGTGGCGCGGGGCGGCGGACCTAAGGCAGAGGTGAGAAGGCAGAAGGCAGACCGGACAAGGTCACAGAGAGCACGGAGGGGGAGTAGGGCCAATGACCAAGGACGGAAGGGGGGAGAACGACGGAGAAGGGACAAGTAACAAGGGCCAAGTGACAAGGGGAGGGCGCGGCGACCTGAGGCCGAAGGGAGGAGGCGGAAGGCGGCGGAGGGCCAATGACCAAGGATGGAAGGGGCGAAGGGGGGCGGAGGACGAAGCTCTGGCGAGCTTCGCTACGGGGACAGATTGCGAGCGGGCAGGGGACTTCCTACCCGATGCTCGCTCCTTCGAGGAGAGTAGGAGCAGGAGCAAGAGCAGGAGTAGGAGCAGGAGAAGGGGTAGGAGCATTCTGCCGTGCGGCAGAACCTTCGGGGAGAACGAGAACGATAAGGAGAACGAGAACGATTGCGGAGGAAGACGGGGCTGGCGTTGGGGACGAAGATCCATTGGCTTGCGACAACCCTCGAACCTGCGGCCCGATGAAGAGAACCAAACTGGCGATTACCGTGACCACGGCTTTGCTCGCCGCCGAGATGGCTGCCATGGACCGAGACCAAACCAAAAAGGAACTGGCGAAGCTTGAGCCGGCGAAACAAGCCGAGGCCTCGGTGAGCGCGATGTGCTACGAGATGGCCGCTCCGCCCGAACGCATCGAGTACACTTGTCCGGTGTGCGCGGAGCGCACGCTCTATCCGTTCAACGCCGGAGTGATCGACGAGGACGAATTGGCGACGTGTCGGCGGCTGATGCAGGAGTTGCCGGCGCGCGTGCTGGCCTCGCTTGACGAGTCGGCGTTCTGCCGGAAATGCCATCCGGGCTCAACGAACCCGGAACTCGTGCTCGTCGCCCGCTACCAGGATGGCCAAGCCGAGTCGGCCTCGGGAGTGCGGGCAGCCGATCTGGAATTGCTCACGGCAGTGGTGGCCGGCCAGAGACCGGTCGACGCGCCGGAGGTGCAGGCCTCGGTGCTGGGAAAGCTGAAGCGGCTGAAGGAACTGGTGACACTGGGGATGGCCAAGTGAGCCGTCGGGAGATCACGGCTCGATGAAGAAGTCCAAACTGGTGGTGACGTTGTCGATGGCGTTGCTGGCGATGTTCCCGACCGAGTTTTTTGGGCGATCCGATGGGCCGACTCTGTCACCATCCGCGGCGCCGAGTGCTCCAGCAGTCACTTCAGCACCGAAGGCCAAAGCGCACCAGGACGACGGCGTGCTCGGCGTGAACTTCTTCGAGGTAGAGCCTGTGCTGTTGCCCGACTACGTTTGTCCCACTTGTGGTGCTCACCGATCGCAGGGGTATGCGAGGTACGTTCCGGTGGCGGTGCGCAAGAGTTTGCCGCCGGACATCGAAGAATGCCGCCGACTCTTTGCTAGAGTGCCACCCGTGGCCGCGCTGAAACTGGACGAACGCGAGTATTGCCTGAAGTGCTCACCCGATATCCGAAAGCCTTCCTTGAGTCTAGTGGTTCCTCGCGCGACGGGCGAACCGCGTCGGATTCGCCACGTCACCGCCGGAGATTTGAGCCTATTGGGCGACTACTATGAGGCTTCCCGTGAGCGGCAGACGGAGATGCGGAGAAGCTCCCGCCGTCTGCGAAAGCTCCTTGGCCTGTGAGCGCTGTCACCTCCCGCCTTGCTCCTTCGTTTCTGCCGGCCACCGGCGTGCTCGAGATGACCTACCGGTGCAACCACCGGTGCGGGTTCTGCTCGTGCCCGTGGTACGCGGCGAGCGGGGCGTATCGCCAGCGCGGCGAGATGAGCGTCGCCGAGTGGCAGGCCGTGATCGACCGGCTGACACGGATGGGCGTGTGCAACCTGGCGTTCACCGGTGGCGAGGCGCTCCTCAAAGAGGGGATTTTCGATATCATCCGCCACGCGGCTCGCTGCACTGTCGAGCACATCGAGACGCGCGACGGCGCGCTGGTTTCCGAGTTCAAGCCCCCGCACCTGTACCTGCTTTCCAACGGCACGACGGTGACGCCCGAGGCGCTCGAGTTCTGTCGCGATGTGGGTGTGCAATTGAGTATGAGCCTGCCGGGGCTGGCGACGCTGCGCGAGCACACCGGCATCGGTGATGCCGACGCCATTCTGGGGAAATTCCGCGCGGCGAAGGCCCTGGGGCTGAAGACGGTGGTCAATATCACGGTCACGCGACGCAATCTGCCCGAATTGTACCAGACCATTGCGGCGGCCTTTCTCGCTGGGGCGCAGCAATTGTTGCTGAACCGTTTTCTTCCGGGTGGCCGCGGGCTGGAGCATCGCGATTGGGTGCTCAATGCCGCGGAGGTGCGCCAGATGCTCGATACGGCCGAGGAGGCGCTCACCGATGCTGGGCGCTTCGGTTCGGTGGGTACCGAGTTGCCGCGCTGCATCGTGGATCCGGCGAAGTACCGGCGGCTCACGGTTGGCACGCGCTGCTCCGCGGCGCAGGGCTTTTTTGTCGTCGGGCCGGCGGGTTTGGTGCGGGTGTGCAATCATTCGCCCGTGGATCTGGTCCACGTGTCCGAGCTCGACGAATTGAAGAAGCACCCGTACTGGCGGCGGTTCACACAGCGCGACTATCTGCCCAAGGCCTGCGGCGGCTGCGCACTCGCAGCGGAGTGCGACGGTGGTTGCCGGGAGGCAGCGCATGTGGTCGGCGGGGCGGTGGACTCGCCGGATCCGCTACTGGCGGAATGCGGGAACTGCTGACGGTAGAGCGGGGAAAAGGGACAAGCCATGCCAAGGCCATTCGTTTCCGGACTCTGCGTAGCGGCGCGGCATCCGCGCCGTCCGGAACCGGAAGCGGTTCCGCTACGTAATGGCAGAATTCAGAGTTGAAGGGACGTTCGTATACCAAGGATCAAGTGACAAGGCGGGGACCGAGGACTGGCGACGAACGCCCCATGACGGATGACCAACGGCGGAACCAGATGAAGCTCTTGCGAGCTTCGCTAGGACAGCGGGAACAGGACGAAGCTCTGGCGAGCTTCGCTACGGAAGGGGACGGGGCGCGGAAGAAGTCGAGCCGTGCGTGCTGAAGCAACGTACCTCGGGGCCGGCGGGAAGCGCGCACCCGCGGAGTACGAATCGCCGGCTCAGCCCTGGGGCGAATCGGTGGGCGGAGCCCAGGGCGTCAGATAGGGCGCAAACCAGTGGTGGATACCTTCGAGCGACTCGGTGATCGTTTGCTGCACGGCCACCGCATAGAGATCGAGGAAGACCACCGCGTTGACCATGTAGTCGCTCTCGGTGGCGTGGCGTAGGCGTTGGACCATGCCGGCGTTGACCACCTGGACGTTGCGGTAGATCTCCTGGAGGCCGTGGAAGGTGGCGTCGGGCGCGTGCCCGGCCCTGGCGCGGAAGTACTGAGCGAGCAGGTACATCGAGGTGGCGCGGTAGATCGTTTCCTCGCGGGTGGCCAGTGGGAGGTGGAAGCGCGCCATGGGGCGGAAATAGGCGAGGTGGGGACAGCCGCTCACCGAGTTGATCAAGCCCAGCATCGAGCCGATGGCGCGCTGGGCGCTGGTCTGCTGCGAGATGGTGCGCTCCGCGGTGACAACCTCGATCCGGACAAGGTCCCAGGACAGCAGGCCGTCGAGCCGACGCACGACCGGCACCAGGCTGGCGGCCAGCGGGCAGTGCTCGTGGGTGGCGGGATTGAGCGGACAGTTGGCGCAGCGGTGATTCTCCAGCTCGGTCCAAGCCGGTAGGCGGCTCGATGGCGGCGCGGCCAGTTCGAGGGTGACCGGATCGAGTTCGAAAAGGAACACCTCCCTCGAGCCGTCAGGGAGGGTGAAGATGTACTCGATGGTATTGGAGGCCATGGGGCGGGCAGTTTGATCGACAGACAGCCGTTTCCGGAGCGCAGGTCAATGTCTCCGTTGGGGCTGGCGCGGTCTGGGGAAATCTGGGACCCGCGCCGCCAGCGTGGAGGAGCGGCTTCGGTTCCGCGTGGCAACGAAGCGCTTCCGTTGTGACGGAATGGGGCATTGCGTGGAGCCGCAATACCGAACGGCACCATCCGGCGGCGATGGCCGGAGTGAGGCAAAAAGCGATCCGCGAGAAACGGGACTATTGATGCTCGCGCAATAGCCTGACGTCCTCAGGTGGACGCGATTGACCTCAATCGCGTCTGACCGTGTTGAGGTCAACACGGTCCACCTTTGTCATTCTGATAGGCGAGGACCGATAGCGTATTCCCCGGCTCCGCTCAGGGCCGAGCCACCTGCAGGCGGTAGAATTGGCGCGCTGTGGGGGGTGGAACGGCCAGCTCGAGTACGATTCGGTCGACGGTGGGAGAGACGGCCGTGGCGCTGCGCGTGTACTCGGTGAATGGGACCTCGGTCCAGTTCCGCAAATCGACGCTGGACTCAAGGGCGTAGGTCAGATCGGCCACCGCGTGGGGCTGTTCGAAGGAGAAGCTCGGCGCGGCGACCCCGCCGGTGAAGTCGAGCGGCGTAGAGTGTTCGGCGCTGCGCGGGTCGCGGGAGAAGGCGTATTCGAGGAGGTTGCAGAGTCCGTCGAAATCCGGATCCGCCTGCGGCCCGCCGACCGTCGGATCGGTGCGCTCGGCAGGGGTGAAGTGTTGCGTGAGGAACGCGGGCCACCCGGCCGAGGCGGTGGCGACGGTGAGCCGCACTTCGCCCGTTAGGATTTCGTTGCCGATGTTGTTGCTCGCCCAGCAGCGGTAGCGACGGCCATCGAACTCGGCGGGGACTTCGGTGATGGTGAGGGTGCCGGCGCCATCGTCGTTGTGGTGGCCGTCAGCCGGCACGGATTGCCAACCCCAATACTCGTGTTCCGGATCGAGGTAGGACCAGCTGATCCAGGGCGTGGGGGTGCCGGAGATGGTAGCGGCAAAGAGGGCTTGGCCGCCAGGGACACAGGTGACGTCGACGGGAGCCGCGTGCAGGACCGGTGCGGCGAACAGGCTGCGATCACGGATCAGGAAGGTGGAGGTGGCGCCGGCGGCGATCGACCAGGCGCATTCGGCGTTGCGGTTGCTGGCGAGCGACCAAGCGAGGGCGGGTGTGGCCCACGCGCGGGCAGCCGGGCCGGGCAGCAGCGCGGTGGCGTGGGTGCGGGCGACGGCAATCTGGCGGACCGGACCGAGGTCCGAGGGCATGAGGTCGACGCGGGCCTCGTGGCCGGTTCCCCACGACACGAGCGCACCGTCGTTCCGAATGGCGAACGAGACGCCGATGCCGGCGGCGATGGCCCGAGCGGGGACCGCGTTGGCGGGGACCGCGGTCTGGCCGAAGGTATTGTCGCCCCAGGCGACGATGGAGCCGTCGCGACGCAGCGCGAGGCCGTGGTCGCGGCCGAGCGCGATAGCGGCAACGTTGGCGAGGTCGGTGGGAGGTTGGAAGGTCTGAGCGGTGAGCCCCCAGAGCGCGACGGTGCCGTCGGCTCGCAGGGCGAGGCAGTTGTTGTCGGCAGCGGTGATCGCAACCACCTCGGTGAGGCCGGCCGGCGGCGCCGGGATGGTTTGTGTCACCGGGTCCACGAGCCCCCAGACCGAGACCGTGCCATCGGCGCGCAAGGCCATGGTGTGAATTCGTCCACCGGCGACGGCGACGACATCGTCGAGGCCTACGGGAATGGCGGACTGCCCGTTCTCGTAGGTGGTTCCCCAGCCGTGGAGCGAGCCGCTGCGGCGCAGCGCGACGGCGCGGCCGTAGCTGCAGGCGATGTCGACGACATCGCGCATGGAGTAGAGCGCATTGGTCTCATCGTACGGGGCGTCGCCGAAGGCCTGCGTCGGTCTCCGTTGGGGCGACGAGCACGAAGGCGGGGGCGCTGGCGCGGGAGCCGTTGCCATCGGTGGCGACCACGTGGTACCAGCCGGCCTGCGCGCGGGTGATGGAGGACAATACGAGCGTGGATTGCGTGGCGGCGGGGAGGGCGACGCCGCCGCGATACCATCGATAGGATACCGGAGGGGCGGACGAAGTGGCGGCGACCCCGAGGGTGACGGACTCACCCGGCGCGACGATGGTGCGGCGCGCGAGCCCCGCAAGGACCGGCCCGCCGGCGGCCACCTGGAGGCGGAGCTGGCACTGGGCGGAGCCGGCGTTGTTGGAGGCTGCGAGCGTGATATAGAAGGTACCCGCAACGGTCGGGACTCCGGTGATGCGGCCGGAGGAGGCGTCGAGGCTGAGCCAGGAAGGCAGGTTGTAGGCCTGGAAGGCCTCGGCGACATCGCTGGCGACGATGCGGAAGTCGACGGTATCGCCGGTGCGGGTGTCGAGCTGAGTGGGGCCGGTGACGGTGGGTGTGGCGACGACGCGCGTGCCGGTGAGGTTGTATTGCCCGATGCTGCCGTAGGCGGTGTAACCAGTCGGGGCGGTGTTGGTTGGGGAGCCGACGCCCTCGGCGGAGACGCGGGCGTAGTAGGTCCCCGCGGCGACGTTGGTGGTGATCGTCGCCGTGGTCGTGGTGGTGGGCGCAGCGGTGGCGATCACGTTGCCGCCCGGGCCGAGCAACTCGAGCTTGAGGTCGGTGTCGCCGCCGTAGGTGCCGCGGGTCGAGCGGTAGGGCGACGCGGTGACGGAGACCTGACCGGCGAGCGTGGTGAAGCTGAGGAGATCCCGGTCGCCCTCGGTTTCGATGATCCCGGCGCCGGCGAGCCAGTGGCCGGTGGTGGTGAGGGCCCGGGCGCTGTTGATCGTGGCGGCGGTGTCGTCGGTCCGGCGGGAGAGTTTGGCGTCGAGGATGGAGAGGTCGTTCTCGGTGTTGCTGGGGTTGTAGTAGTCTCCCTTCGACCACTGGGTAACGTTGGCGGAGTAGGAGTTGCCCATGATCGGCGCCCAGGAGGTTTCGCCGGAACCGTGGCCGGAGTAATATTCGGCGCCGCCCTTCAGGCCGTCGTGCGAGAGCCCCATATTGTGTCCGATCTCGTGGGAGACGCCCTCGGCGATGCTGCCGGCGTTGTAGGCCAACTTGTCGGAGTAGATGAAGGCCGGCGAGAAGTAGAAGTAGGTAGGGTAGCCGTACTCGTCGAGGTAGGCGATGCCGGCGGCGGTGGCGGAGTGGGGCAGCGCGGCGTTGGTGCGGTCCTTCGAGGGGGTGACGAGGGCATGCGCCGCGTAGTATCCCAACGAGGCCGGTTGTTCGGTGGTGACGTCGATGTCGAAGGGGGCGTAGTCCTCCGCGACGCGTTGCCAGATCTCGATGATCGCGGCCTGCTCGGTGGTGCTGAAGGTCGTGGGGTCGTTGTCGGTGTCGAACGGCAGGCAGTCGAAGGTGCTGGAGGCGCTCGTGTTCCAAGCGGTACCCGAAACGATCGCCCCGTTGAAGTCGATGAAAAGGGTCTTGGCCGATCCCGGCCGGCTGTGGCGGATTGGCGGCGACGCAATCGGTACGGAGCCGGTGAGGGGGGCCGGCACGGCGGTCCCGTCGGAATCGGGTCGAAGCGCGGTGGGGACGGGAGCTGCGCCGGCGGGTGGCGCCGGGAGGGCAAGCGCCGCACCGACCGGAGGAGCGGGTTTGCCGGGGGGCGGTGGTGGGAGGGCGCAGACGTAGAAGATGCCGCCGGAAGGGTCGGCGTGGAGCGAGGCGAAGTCCTCGGCCGGGATGGGCTTGCGCACGAGAACGGCGAGGGCGCGCTCCCGGGCGATCGGGGTGAGCTGAGCGATCTCGTTCCTCAAGGCGCAGTCCGTCGGGATCAGCTCTAGGGTGGCGGAGGGGGCGCGGCTCCGACTGGCGCGGGGCGCCGTCGCCGGGGGCGGCGAGACCGGCGAACTCTCGGGGAGGAGGGGGGCGTGCGGCCCGGGGGCTGTCGCGGCCCGAGGCGCTGGTCCCAGCGGGGCCGCTGGAGCGACGGTGGGCGCGGGCGCTGTAGGGCGAAGGGCAAGCCAGGCGAGGGGGGCGAGCAGGGCAAGCGCGGCGACGACGGCGAGGAAGCGGGGCGGCGTGTTCATCTTTGGGGTTGCGGCGTGAGGCCCGCAGCGAGCGCCCGCCTGTCACCGAAGCGTGGTGGCGAACCGGGTAGAGCCAATCCCCAATTTGGGCCGGTTGGCCCCCGCCGCATCGGCTCTTGTCTTTTACGCCGGGCTCACGCCGAATCCCGCTCTTTCATTCCGCCATGCCTACGTCCAAAGTCCGCGTCCGTTTCGCTCCCAGCCCGACCGGGTTCTTCCATATCGGCAGCGCCCGCACCGCGCTGTTCAATTGGCTGTATGCCCGCCACACCGGCGGCACCTTCGTGCTGCGCATCGAGGACACCGACAAGGAGCGCAACAGCGAGGAGTTCCTCGGCGTGATCTACGACAGTTTGCGTTGGCTGGGCATGGATTGGGACGAGGGGCCAGGCAAGGGCGGCGACTTCGGCCCTTATCGCCAGAGCGAGCGCGACGCCATCTACCGCGAGTACCTGGCGAAGCTCCAGGCCGCCGGCCGCGCCTACGAGAAGGACGGTGCGATCTGGTTCAAGCTGCTGGGCGAACGCTCCGAGGTCTTCGACGAACACCGCCAGAAGACTGTCACCAAGGTCGCGAACACGCCGGCGATCATCGAGGATCTCATCCGCGGGCACGTCGAGCGCACCGAGGATGAGGACTTCGTCATCTTCCGCTCCGACGGCAACCCGGTGTTTCATTTCGTGAACGTGGTCGACGACATCGCGATGAAGATCACCCACGTGATCCGCGGCGAGGACCACCTCTCGAATACCAGCAAGCACGTCGAGCTCTTCAAGGCCTTCGGGGTCACCCCGCCGCAGTTCGCCCACATCCCTCTCATCCTCAAGTCGAACGGTCCGGGCAAGATGTCCAAGCGTGACCAGGGCGCCCTGATCGAGGAGTACCAGCGCCGTGGATTCCTGCCGGAGGCGGTGGTCAACTTCCTCTGCCTGCTGGGCTGGAACCCCGGAGACGATCGCGAGAAGATGCCCATCGCCGAGATCATCCGCCTCTTCGACCTGCCGGGCGTCAACCAGAGCAACGCACGCTTCGACGAGAAGAAGTTGGCCCACGTGAACATGGGTTACCTGCTTGAATTGCCCGCCGACCGTTTCCTGGCCCACGCCCGCTCGCATTTCGAGCGTCGGATTGAGGCGCTTGCCGGCGTGCCCACGGATGAGGCGAAGGCGAGCGTGGCGCTGTATCGCTCGGCCATCTCCGCCCCGGCCCTGTTCCGTGAGGTGATGCTGCTCAGCCAGCCCAAGATCAAGTCTGTCGAGGAGCTGCCCGCCTACACCGGCTATTTCTTCTCGGAGGACTATCCGATCGACGACAAGGTGCGCGCGAAGGTGATGGCCAAGGGCGACCCGAAGGCGCGCTTGCGTGAACTGATCGAGCTGGTCCGCACCGCGGACTTCGGCAGTGATCTCGCATTGGAGACCGCCATCAAGGATCTCGCCACCGCGGGCGGGCTCGGCTTTGGCGACTACCAGTCGGTGGCGCGTCTGGCCGTTTCCGGTACCAACGTGGGGCCGTCGATCACCGGCATGTTCCGTGTGCTCGGCCGCGAGCGGGTGCTGGCGCGCATGGAGCGCTTCCTCGCGGCGGCGTAGGGTGACGCGCCGTTACGCGCGGAATTGGGCTTGAGCTTCCGGCTGCCGGGAGGTTTCACCTTGAGGCTTCTCGGCATGACGCGTGTGGAAATATCAATCGAGCGAGAGTGGAGAACGTTTCGGCGACCGCCGACGTTCTGGCTTCGGGCGCCGTCGTTGCTGCTTCTGCTTCTCGGCGCCGCGACCGCATCGCGGGCGCAGGTCGGGTTGCCCCTCGAGATCGTCGATACCCCCACGGCTCAGTATCGCAGTGTCGTCGTGATGGCGTTGACGCCTTCGACGGTCACCATCCGGCATCCGGGCGGAATTGCGCAGTTGCCCCTCGCTCAGTTGTCACCTGAGCTGCAGGAACGTTTCGGGTACGATCCCGCAAAGGCACAGGCGCACCGGAGCCAGATGGAGCTCGAGCTGGCGACGCAGGCCGCGGCGGCGCAGCAACGGGACCTGGACGAGAAAGAGCTTCGCCAACGCTACCGGTCGACCGGCGCGGTCGGGCGGGCTCTCGCGCGGCTCGGCACGCGCCCCTCCATCCGGCCGATTGATTTGCGCGCGGATTTCATGGCTTTGGACATCGATGCCAAGAATCAGGGGCGGCAGCCGAGTTGCGCGGTCTTTGCCATTGTCGGGGCTCTCGAATACGAGAATGCGCGCGTGGTGGGGCGGATCGAGAAGTTCTCGGAGGATTATCTGATATGGGCGACGCGTCGGGCATCCGGCCGTCAGGTCGGCGCGGGCGGAGGGGGCTCCGGCGGATTCTACTCCGCTTCCTACGATGACATCGGTTTCAGCCTGGAGGAGGTGCTCGTGGCCTTGCGGGCCTATGGCATCCCTGCCGCCACCGAGATGCCGAATGTGCGTAATGCCCGCATGTCCCAGATCCAGGAGCCGGAGGCGAGCGTGGTCGACAGTGCACGCAACCATCGGCGGATCTTCAGCGAGTCCATTCCGGGAGTGCAGGCGAGTGTCCGCATCGACAATATCCTGCATGTGCTCAACGAGGGCGTTCCGGTCGTGGTGGGCTTTTTTTGGCCGCATTTGCGGGGGCGGGCCGAGTGCAACATCCGGACGGGCGACGGGGCGTCGTTTGGTCAGCATGCCGTGACGCTGGTCGGGTACATCTCCGATTCGGGGACCCGGGACGGGGTCCGGTTCATTTTCCGGAATTCCTGGGGGAAACAATGGGGAGTGGATGGTTATGGCACGATCGAACTCGGTTACCTGCAGCGGTGCCTGACTTCAGCGGCCGTCGTGGATGTGCAACCGGTCGGCCGGTGGGGCAACTGACGGGCGCCGATCCCGGCGACCTTGCCTCTGCAGGGGGCGTGCAATCGCCCAACCCTTGCAGGTGGATGATCTGCCCAATGACCGAAACCGGAGTCGCCGCCGGCCGCGTTGAAGTCAACGCGGTCCACCTTGGGCAGGCTAATGGGCGAGGATCAGCGGAGTCCGAAGTGAAGGAGAAATGATACCCCTTCGCGCGGCATGGTTGGATAGTTCCGCCGGCCGAGAGCGCGCTCGCGGCCCGGTGTCTCCGGGCCCAGTTTGGGGACACGATGCGTCCCCCGAGCCTGCTTGCTCTCCTCCTTCCCGTCGCCGCCGCCTTCGGCGACGGCGATCCCCGCGCAACCGAAGTCTGGGCACCGGTGCCTCCCGTTGTCGCGGGCCGGCCCCCCCTGTTGTGCCTTAAGCCCCGTGCCACCGCGTGGCCCCGCCTCCAGCAGACCCCCCCGCCGCGCGCCCGGGCCCGGCGAGTGGCAGAGTTACGATATCGTCTTCACGGCCCCGCGCTTCAACGGCGACGGCTCGGTGCGCGCCCTGGCGCGCGTCACCGTGCTGCGCAACGGGGTGTCGGTGCAGGACCACACCGAGTTGCGCGGACCGACCGCCTACATCGGCCAGCCGCCGTACGAGAAGCATCCGTTTCGGCAGGCTCTCCTGCTGCAGGAGCACGGCAATCCCGTCTCCTTCCGGAATATCTGGATTCGCGAGCTGAATGCGCAGGCGTTGTTCAACGGTAGTGACCTTGCCGGCTGGTATCCCTTCCTCGAGAAACGCGAGCGCGGGCAGGACGCGGAGGGCGTGTTCCGCGTGGAGAACGGAGTGCTGCACATCAGCGGCGCCGAGCTCGGCTACCTCGCCACCGAGGAGTCGTTCGCCAACTACGATCTGCGCGGCGAGTTCAAGTGGGGGGGAAGCGTTATCCACCGCGCGAACAGTGGCGGCGCGACAGCGGAATCCTCTACCTTCTCCCCGCCGCCGAGCCGGACAACGTCTGGCCGAAGTCGCTCGAGTGCCAGGTGCAGGAGGAGGATTGTGGTGACATTTGGTGCGTGGCCGGCGCGTCGCTCGAGTCGCCCACCACCAGCAAGCAGGAGTGGGGCATGAAGCACATCATCCGGTCGGAGAACTGCGAGCGGCCGCGCGGGGAGTGGAACACGCTCGAGATCGTCTGCCGCGACGGCGAGATCGAGCACTGGGTGAACGGCCAGCTGGTGAATACCGGCAGCGCCTCCACGGTGCGCGTCGGCCGCATCCTGCTCCAGTCCGAGGGCGCCGAGGTGTTTTACCGCGACCTGGTGCTCACCCGGTATTGAGGCCGGGCCGCCCGGCCGTGCGCGACCGACTATCGGTTCGTTTGGCTGACGTTGGCGGTGGGCGGTGTGGCGGGGGGAATCGCGCGATGGAAGCGCGGAGTCTACACTCGGAGAACGGTGTTCTGGTTGGGGGTCCTGGCGCTGGCGCAGTTTGTCTTGGCCCAAGCGGTCACTGCTGCGCTGTTCCAGCCGGTTGACGTGTGCCCCAATATAATGGAGTGAGATTTGAGAGAGGCTTTCTCACGTGAGGCGGTTGAGCCGGTGGATCACCGCCGCGAGGGCAACGGTGCCGGCCACCACCAGCCAGGCGATACCCTCGGGGGAGATTTGCACGGCCACCCAACCCGATACGGCGGGCAGCGAGGCGCCCCCGAGATAGGAAGCGAAGGATTGGCGTCCGATCACCTTGAGGACGGCCTCCGGCGCGAAACGTTTGGGCACCTCGTGCATCATGCAGGGGTAGACCGGGGCGAAGCCGAGGCCGAGCAGTACCAGCGCGGCGAGCGCGAAACCGGGGGTGGCGGCCCGGGTGAAGAGCACGGCGCCGACCAGCGCGAGCGAGAGGCCCAGGGTCACCAGCAGGCGGTTGCCCCAGCGATTGGCGACAAAGCCGGAGAGGATGCGCCCGCCGGTGATCGAGCCGTAATAGGCCGTGGTGCAGAGCCCCGCCACGGCCAGCGACAGGCCACGGGACTCGACTAGAATGGTCGCGGCCCAGAGCCCGGCGGTGGCCTCGGTGGCGACATAGAGGGTGAAGACCGCCGCCGAGAGCCAGCCGGCCTCGGAGTTGGCCAAGGTGGAGGGGCGGAGCGAAGGCGCGCCGGTAGCGGCGGCAGAAGCGGCACCGGGGGCGATCGCGGGTTGCGTATCCCAGAGCCGGAGGGTGAGAAGAAAAAGGAGGGAGAGTCCCAGTTGGAACAGGCCGATGAACAGGTAGCCGTTGCGCCAACCGTCGGCGGTGCCGAGAGCGCGGGTCATCACGAGCGGGCCGCAGGTGGCGCCGATGCCCCAGCAGGCGTGCAGCCAGTTCATGTGCCGACCGCTGTAGTGGCGGGCCACGTAACCATTGAGCCCAGTGTCGACTGCGCCGGCGCCGAAGCCCAGCGGCAGGGTGGCGAGCAGCATCCAACCGAGGCCCTGGGCCTGCGAGATGAGCAGCAACCCCGAGCCGGTGAGTGCGCAGCTCACGAACACCACCGGGCCGGTGCCGAAGCGCGGCAGGATCGAACCGCTAAAGAAGGCCGAGGTGCCGGCCAGCACCGTGATCACCATGCCGATCGTGCCCGCCAGCCCGAGCGGCAGGGCGAGGTCGCGGTGCATCTGCGGCCAGGCGACGCCGAGGGTGCCGTCGGGCAGTCCGAGGCTGAGATAGCCCAGGTAGATGATCGGCAGGAGCAGGAGCGAGGCGCGGCGCGGCACAGAGTGAGGGTCGGCGGGGCGAAGGGCCGAGGCAATGCCGCAGGCGGACGAAACTCTTGCGAGTTTCGCTAAGGGGAGGCGGGGGCGGGCGGGGCGGTCTCCCCGGTATGATCGGATGGCGGGCGTAAAGACCGCCCCACCACGTGGGGCCGGGACAATGCCGCGGACGGACGAAACTCTTGCGAGTTTCGCTACGCCGGAGGCCGCTCAGGTCGGAGCGGGGGCCTGGTGGCCGAGGTGCTTGGCGAGCACCGAGGCGAGGGTTGCCGGGGTCAATGGCTTGGCGACGTAGTCGTCCATGCCGGCGGACAGGCAGAGCTCGCGATCACCGGTCATGGCGTTGGCCGTCATGGCGACGATGTGGATCTCGCGGTCGAGCCCGGGCTTGCGCGCCGCCTGGCCTTGGCGGATCTGCCGGGTGGCTTCGAGCCCGTCCATCGTGGGCATCTGCACATCCATCAGGATGAGACGGTACGGGTACTGGGCGGCCGCCTCGAGCGCCTCCAGGCCGTTGGGCACGAGATCGGGGATGCAGCCGGCATTGCGCAGATACTGGGCTGCTACCTTTTGGTTGATACGATTGTCCTCGGCGACGAGGACTCGCGGGAGGTCCGGGGCCTCGGGCGCGGGCGCCACCGTCGCGGCGGGCGCCAGGGCGGGGGAGGCCGGGGCGGGGCGTTGGCCGAGGGCGCGAAGGATGAGCGCCTGCAGCCGGGAGGCGCCGATCGGCTTGGAATCAAAAGCGGCGAGACCGTGGCGGGCCTGTTCGTCCGGCCCAAGGCGATCGTTACCTGAGCTGAGCATGACCAGGACCGGGTGCCCCATCGATGCGTCGTTGTGGATGGTCAGCGCGAGGGTGAGCCCGTCGATGTCGGGCATGTGGTGATCGAGCAGCACAAGGTCGTAGGGCCGACCGGCGGCGTGGGCGCGCGTCAGTTCGAGCAAGGCGGCGGTGGCGCAGTCGGCGCACTCGGTCGGGGCGTGCCAGCGTTTGAGCAGGTGGAGGAAGACCTTGCGGTTGGTCGCGTTGTCGTCGACGACGAGGATACGGCACTGGGCCAAGGAGGCGGCGGGCTCCACCGCGGGAGGCGTAGGCGCGGCGGGGCCAAAGGGCAGGACAAACCAGAAAGTGGAGCCCTGGTCGGGCACGCTGTGGGCCCCGATCTCTCCGCCCATGAGGTCGACCAGTCGCCGGCAGATCGCCAGACCCAGTCCGGTGCCGCCAAAGCGCCGGGTGGTGGAATTGTCGGCTTGGCTGAAGCGCTGGAAGAGGGATTTCTGCGCCTCGGGGGCGATGCCGATGCCGGTGTCGCGCACCTCGAAGCGCAGGCGGCAGCCGGTGCTGGAGGACTCGACGGCTTGTACATGCAGCGAGACCTCGCCGCGCGCGGTGAACTTGAGGGCGTTGCCCAGGAGGTTGAGGACGATCTGGCGCAGGCGTACCGGATCGCCGCGGACGAAGTGCGGGCACGCCGGGTCGAAATCCAGCACGAGGTTGAGCTTCTTCTTGCGCGCGTAGTCGGCCTGCAGCTGCATGGCCCGCTCCAGGTGCTCCTGCAGGTCGAAATCGATCGCCTCGAGGCTGAGCTGGCCGGCCTCGATCTTGGAGAAGTCGAGCAGGTCATTGAGGATGGTGAGCAGGCTTTCGCTGCTGTTGATGAGCGTGTCGACGAAGTCGCGTTGGTCGGTGTTGAGCGGAGTGGCGAGGAGCAGGTGGCCCATACCGATCACGCCGTTCATGGGCGTGCGAATCTCGTGGCTCATGTTGGCCAGGAAGGCGCTCTTGGCGCGGTCGGCGGCCTCGGCCGCCTCTTTGGCGCGCTGCAAATCGGTATTGGCCGCGGCCAGCTCGGTAGTGCGCACGCCGACGCGGTCTTCGAGTTCCTCGTTCAAGGTGCGGTAGCGTTGTTCGCTGCGGCGCAGTTCGCCGGTGCGTTCGAGCACGAGAAGCTCGAGCCGGCGCTTTTCCCGCCGGGCCAGGAGCGACCAGGCGCCGCCGAAGGCGGTAAGGAGCAGCGCGGCCGACAGTGCATAGAGACTGTAGGCCAGAGTGGTGCGGAACCACGGTGGGCGGATGGTGAAGGCCAGGGTGGCCTCGGTCCCGATGGTGTCACCAGAGCGGGGACGCACGTGGAGGACGTAGTGGCCCTCCTGGAGGCGGTTCAATGAGGCCGCACCGACGGCGCCGGTGGGCACCCAGGTGTCGTCGCTGCCCTCCAACAGGGTGTCGAAGGTGACGGTGCCGGCGAACAACGATCCCGGGGCGAGAAAGTGGACCGTGAGCGAGTTGTCGCGGAAATCGAGGGGCGGGAGTTCGCCGCGGCTGGTGAAGGCCTGCGGGTCGCTGGCCAACAGTCGCGTGTGCGTGAGCACCGCGCGCAGGGGCGTCACCGGGGTTTGGGGCAGCGAGGGATCGAAACGCAACAGGCGTTGACGCTGGTGTAGCCAGACGACGCCGTCGGTCTCGGCGGTGAAACTGATCGGAGCCAGCGACGCGGGCAGCCGTTCGAGCGACTTCTGCGGCTCGGCGGAATCGGGGCGGATCACGCGCACCGTGTCTTCGGCTGTCACCCACAAGCGCCCCTGGGGGTCGCGAATCGGTCGTCCCTGCCCGGCGGCTGAGCTCAAGGGGCCCAGCAGCGAGGGGTCGGCGACCATGCGATCGGTGGCTTCGTCGTAGCGGAGTACTTGGCCGGCAACGTTGCAGCGTACCTCCTCGCCAACCACGAACAATTGTACCCAGCTGGAGGGAATGCCGTTCTTGTGGTCGAGGACGCGGACGACCGGTCGGCCTTCGCGCAGGGCAATGTGCGCCACGCGGCCGGTGCCGAGCTCCGTCCAATACGCGCCTGATCCGTGGATCACGCCTACGAAGCTCTCGCCCATTCCAGGCGTGGGGATGCGTTCGGCCTTTAGACCGTCGGCGCCGAGGCTTAGCCAGCCGACTTCATCGGTGGCGGTGTAGAACCAGCGGCCGTCGGCCTCCGGCTGGGCGCAGACGTGGGCGTTGACCGGGCCCGGAATGGCCAGAACCCAGCCCGTTGCGCCCCGCTGGTAGATGCCGTCGTGTCCGCAGGCGACCAGCGAGCCCAGGCCGGTGGCGAGGGAACTGATGAAACCTGGGGGCGAGTCGGTATCGAAGCGCACCAGGCGGCCGTCGTCATCGTAGACGCCATGTTGGACGAGACCGTCGGCGATCAGCCACAACCGCCCCGCAAACCGGTAGGTACGCGAGTAGGTCAGGCCGGTGGAAACGTAGCCTTGCAGGTCGGAGACGCGGGAGGGGAACTCGATGCACGCCACGCCGTCTCCGAGCAGGGCCCACACGAGGCCGCCCGCGGTGCTGACCAAGCGGCGCACCCGAGCCAGCGGCTGGCTGGTGGTGCGGTCGATCACCTGCAGGATGCGCCCCTCGGAGTTGAAGAAGGCGATACCAAAGGTATCCAGCGCGGCGGCGTAAAGCCCCTCGCCGACGTTGCACAGATCGTTGATGCGATGGCGGCCGGCGAGCAGTCCGCTCCGGAAGAGGGGCAACGCGAAGCGCCCGTCGAAATGCGTTAGCCCCTGGGTGTTGAGCCCCAAGAAGGCGGTGCCATCCGGTAGGGTGATGGCGGAGGTGATGGCGTGCTCGGGGGACGGGGCGGTGCCGTCTTCCGCGGGCAGCAATCGCCCGCCCTCCAGGCGGAACAACGGGCCGGCTGTGGGATCGCTGACAAACACCGTCCCGCCGACGGCGAAGAGGCCCTCGATATCGTTGACCACCCCGAGCAGTCGGGTGGGCTGCCCGGGATGCCACGCGATCAACGGCCCGCTGCCGTTGTGCCAGTACCATTCGCCCGCGGCGACGATCACCCGGGAGAGAACCCGCCCATTCACCACCGGATCGGAGGGAAAGGTGGCCACCGGGGTGAAGCGCCACAGGCCGTCGTCACTCAGATCGATGCGGGCGATGCCTCCGGCGATGCCGCCGTAGATGGAGCCGTTCGGGTCGACGGCCACGCTGTGCAAGGCGACCGGCTCAGTGCGGGGGTGGCGACGGAACGTCTTCCAGCGTACGCCGTCGCCGATCGCCAACTCGGAGGCGCCGATGGCCAGGATGGTGCCGTTGGGCAATTCGTGCAGATCGGTGACCGGGGAGCTCAGGCCCATCGATTCCGGCCGGAGCAGGACAAAGGGAGGAGTGCCCGTCTCGATCAGCCCAGCGGCTGCGGCCGGAAGCGTGTATCCTTGGCCGACGCCGTCCAGGGGCGCGGCGGCGAGGGCGGCGACCAGACTCACCAGTCGGATCCATCGAGGGGCCCAGAGGGGCCGGGCTGTGGCGACATCCGTTGAACCAACTGGCCAGGCGAGGGGGCGGGCGCGGCGGGCCGGCGGTAGGATCGTAGTGTACACGGCTAGGGGAGGGGAGATTCGGTCGCCGAAGATGCGAGGAAGGTATGGCTGCCCGCCGGAGCGGAGGAATGCTGACGTGCGCGGCGGAGATACTACTGGAGGAGTGGTGGCCCGGGACCCATCGGAGCGGAGGAACGGCGACGTCCAAATCGGACGGAGACGAGCGTGGTTTAGCGAAAACGCGGCGAGCTCGGGTGGGACGGTGCGGCCCGGCGGTGCGACCTGCGCAATCCAGAGAAGTGCCTCAGGTGGGTCGGACCGGCTGCCAAGCTGAGCTTCCTTGCGCCTGCTGGGTGAAGTTTTCGCCCGTGCCGGTTCGGCGGCTGGCGCGGCCGCACGGTTCGGCCGGAGCCTCGCCAGCAGGTAGGACGCCCAGGCGAGCCTCCTGGCGAGTCGCGTTCGGTCTCCGAGCAAAGAAAGCAGGCTCGGGCGGACCGCCTCCTCTCCAGCACGGAAGGTTCTCAACGAGACCGGCGGTGGGGCGCGAACCTGGCGAGCTGCGCGTACGCGAACCAAGCGAGGGCAGCCCGGGAAGGGCCGCCGACGCCGGGCGGGGACGGTGGGCAGTGAGCGGGGCTCAGCTAACCTCGGGCGGGCGCAGGAGCACGGGGGCCTTCAGGCCGGGGAGGTATTCGGAGAACTCGTCGTTCTCGCCGCCGTTGCGCAGGGCGCGCTGCACCATGCCCATCTTGGCGTCGAGGTTGTCGACCATCGACACGAAGACCGCCTCTGGCGTGGCAGCCATCACCGCGGCGCCCCACTCGAGTTCACCCTGGTGGCTGAGGATGATGTGCTCGAGCCGCTCCAGCAGGTCGGCGGGCAGCTTGTTCTTGAGGCCATGTTTGCGGGCGAGTTGGTAGCCGAGCACCACGTGGCCCTGCAGCAGGCCGCGGCGGCTCTTGCGCACGGTCATGCCCGACTCGTATTCGATGGTCTTGCCGATGTCGTGCAGGAGGATGCCGGCGAGGGCGAGATCGGCGTGGATCTCGGGATACAGCGGGAGCAGCGCCCGGGCGGCGCGGGCCATGTGCGTGGTGTGCTCGAGCAGGCCGTTGCGGTAGGCGTGGTGCATGGCCACGGCGGCCGCCGAGGTGCGAAACGCCTCGCCGATTTCCTCGAAGACCGACTGCACGGTGGCGCGCAGATCGGGTTGCTGGAGCGCGGCGATGTGGCCCTGGAAATCGGCCCAGAGCGCGTTGCTGTCCTCGGGGGCGGACTCGACCAGCGAGTCGAGAAGGGCGGGGTTGGCGGCAATCTCCTCGGGGTTGACCGGCTCGATGCGCGAGATCTTGGGCGAGAGGCGTTCCTGGTAGTAGTCGACCTTGCCCTCGACGCGCACCACGGCGCCTTCCGCCACTGACTTGATGGCGGCGAAGGCGGCGCTGTCGCCAAAGACGGTGGTGCCGAAGGAGCCGGTGCGGTCGCCGAATTCGACGACGAGAAAAACGTTGTCGTTTTTGGCGGTGCGCTGGGAGGCCTTACGCAGCACGAAGATGCCGGCGAAGGGAGGGTTGCCCGCGCGGGTGAGGTTGCGCAGGGCTTGGATGGTGAGCAGCGGCTGGTCGGGCATGGCGGAGGAAGGCTGAAGGCAGAATGCTGAAGGCTGAATTCGGAGAAGAGGTAGTGAGTGACCAGTAATCAGTGATCAGCGGACCGTTGGCGGTGGTCGGTTGGAAAGGGACAAGTAACAAGAACCAAGTGACAAGGGGGGCTGGGGCCGGTGGTGGGGCGGGGTTTATCCCCGCCAGTTGGGGCGATGACAATTCGACGGTTGAAAAGCCCGCCTCCCCATTGGAACCCGGAGCACGGATCGGGAGACCCGTGACAGGAAGGCACTCAGGCGTAGGCCTTCACCAGCTTGGTGTAGTCGCGAAAGAACGGATGCTTGGTGGTCTTGAGGATGCTGTAGAACACCGTCTCGGTGGGCAGGGGATGGCAGCCCAGGCGCTCAAGGTAGCGCAGCGCGGTGGCACAGTCGTCGGGGCGGCGGCCGCCCAGGCAGTCGGTGAGCAGGGTGACTTGGCGCTCCGAGCCGAGGGCGTCGAGGGCGGTCTGGTAGATGCAGATGGGAGTCTCGATGCCGGCGATGAGCACGTGCTCGATCTCCTTCTCGGCGAGCAGGGCGGCGAGCGATTCGGAGTCGAAGGCGGAGAAGGCGTCCTTGGCGAAGACGACGGGCTTGTCGCCGGCGAGGGTGAGCAGCTCCGGGCGGGTGGGGCCGAGCTTGGCCGGTACCTGCTCGGTGAACACGACGGGCAGGCCCAGGCCGCTCGCGGCGGCGATGGCCAGTGCGGTGCGGCGCACCAGGGCGTCGGCGCCGGGGACGGTCGCTAGGAAGGGTTGTTGGAGGTCGACCACGAGGAGCACGGCGCGGTCGAGCGGGGAGGGAGAATCGGAGGTCATGCTAGAGGCGGAAAGGAGACACAAAGGACGCGGAGGAGGTTCGCGGCAACCAAAGTCGGGAAGACGGATGCGCCTCCGTGCCGTTCGAGGGTGAGCGGGGGCTCATGGGTTGGACCAATACCGGCGGCGGGCTTTTACCTGCACCAGGCGACGCTCGGGCAGGATGTAGGCGGTGAGATGGCCGCCCAGCACGCAAGCGGTATCGAGGCCAATCGACCACTTGAGCTTGTGGACAGTGGGGCGTGGCGTGTGACCGTAGACCACGAACGGCGGGCCGCTCCACAACTCTGCCCAAACAGGGGATCCGGGGCTGTCGGCACGCTTGGCCGAGCGTCCTTCGCGATCAATCACCTGGATGCGGGTGACCACCTCGGCCGGTTGGCGCTGCCAGGGTGTGCCGGGCAGGAAGCCGCCGTGGACAAAGACGGTGTTGAGTGCCTGGTCGAAATGGGTGAGCGGCATCGAGGCAAGAAAGTCCCAATCGGCCGGGCGCAGGGCAGCGGCGGTGGCGCGGTCGTCGTCGCGCAGTAGGGCGGGGGTGCGGCCGTGGTGGTAGTCGAGCAGGCGCAGTTCGTGGTTGCCCAGCAGGCAGAGGGCGTGGCTGGAGCGGGCCAGATCAAGTACCAGGCGGCTGTCGGGCCCGCGGTTGACCAAGTCGCCGAGCAGGATGAGGCGGTCGCCGCACTGCAGTTGCAGCTTGTCGAGAAGTTCGGCGAATTCGACGGCGCAACCGTGAATGTCGCCGATAGCGATGAGGCGTCCGGTGCTCAAATTCGGGATTTGAGCTAGCTTCGCACCCGGGGCGAAGTAAACAACTTTCCATGGATCTCATTCTGCAGCCCAGTGCGACGCAGTGCGCGGTGACCGCCACCCCCTTCCAGGAGGGCGACCGGGTGGTCTGTTTCCTTGGGTACGGGGCGGACGGGCAGGTGGCCCGCTGGGACCTGCTGGCCTCGGCCGAGGCCGACTTCACGCTGCCCGACCGCACGATCTGCCGCTGGGTGCACGTGTTCAAGCCGCGCTCGAAGGACGACAATCCTGAGCGCACCCTTAAGCTGGGCGCCGAGACGCTCTTCACCACGCTTTGCGATCCGGCCGCCGAGGTGATCGAGGCCAATACACCGCTGATCCAGTTCCTGACGCTGATGCTGGAGCGCAAGAAACTGCTGCGGCCGAAGGGGCTCACGGCCGACCGCGCGCGGCGCATCTACGAGCACACCAAGACCAAGCTGCTCTACGAGGTGCCGGTGGGCGAGTTGACCCCGGAGTTCTTCATGAAGGTGCAGGAGCAGTTGGGCGTGCTGGTGGGCGAGCCGAAGAAGAAGGCCGAGGCAGCACCGGTGGCTGCGGCGGTGGCGCCGGTTGCGACCGCCGGACAGTGACCGGTGGGCGGGGCAGGAGCAGGTGTGGAAGGGACAAGTAACAAGGATCAAGTGACAAGGGTGCGGGTGGACGGCGACTGTGACTCCGGCGATCACTTACATCCTGTCGGGAAGGGGGAGGATAGCCGCTCGCCGAGAGCGCCCCGCTCGCCTCGGATCCATCGTGCGTGCCTCCGTCGGAGGTGGTGTGAATTGTTCGGGCTAGAGCTCGATATCCTGCGCGCCGGCATGGAGCGGAATGCTCCGTTCCGCCCAGAGGAACTCACCGGTGAGGGGGCCGGGTAGCTCGACGTGCGCACGGATGCGGTCGGCCGTGCGGGTGAGTTCGACCTGAATGAAACCGGCGGGATGCGGCACGCGCGCCTTCACATGGGTGAGCGCTCCGAGATGGGGGGCGATGCGCACGGTGCAGAAGCCCGGGCTGCCCGGTTCGATGCCGGCGACGGTGGCGAGGAGTTCGTAGACGGGTGAGGCGCTCCAGGCGTGGCAATCGCTGCGGGTCGGCTCCGGGCGTTCGGCGAAGGTGGTCAGCCCGAGGGCGAGCATATCGTGCCACGGGCCGAGTTGCGTGAGGTAGCGGTCGGCGAGACCGGCCGCCTTGAGCGCGCGCAGGAGGTAGAATCGGAAGTAGAGCGTACAGGGGACGAGGCGAGAGTCGGCCAGGGTTCGCTCGATCAGTTCTTGTGCGGCTGGACCGGACACCGTGCCGGAGAGGAGGGCGAGGGCGTTGGCGTGCTGGCTGAAACTGGACTTCTCCGGGGAGTCGGCGAGCAGGCGGCGCCCTTCGTCCCAGCAGCGGCGCAGGGTCGCGGCGCGGAGGGCGGCGGCCTGTTGAGCAGCGTGATCGGCGGCGGAGGTGCGGCCGTTGGCCCGGAGCAGGTCGGCCGCCTGGTCGAGCGCCATGGCGTATTGCAGCGTCACGATCGACGAGCCGCCGGTGTGGGCGCCGGGCGGTTCGCCGCCGGTTCCGCGCGCTTCGTCCCACGGCCAGGCCTCGGGCCAGTCGACGAAAGTCCAGTACGGGAGTGGGCCGAGCATCCCGGATTCCGGGTCGACGTGCTCCGCGAACCAGGCGAGCACGTTTTCGATCCCGCGGAGCCGTGCGGCCACGAACGCAGCCTCGTCGCGATGGCGCCAGTAATCGTGCACCATGCCGATCCACAGGAGCGAAAAGGGGCTGATGATTTGCGCACTCGCCGACGGGAAACGGCTCTGGGTGAGGCCCTCCGGGATGCGAGACCGATCGAACTGCTCGATGGCGTTGCGCAGAAGGCGGTCGTCGCCGGAGACGTAGAGCGAGACCAGACCTTGGATGCGCGTGTCGCCGATGTATTGCAGGCGCTCGTAGTACGGGCAGTCCATGTACGTCTCGTCGGCGCAGAGGCGGGCCGTGCGCCAGCCGGTGTCCCACACCCGCGCCAGCGAGGGATCATCCGAGGTGAACGAGGCGTTCTCGGAGAACGGGTAGCCGGTGGCGATGCTGTGGAGATCCTCGATTGTCGCGGCCTCGGCGGCGGTTTCGACGGTGAGCTCGACGTAGCGGAAACAGCGGAAATCGAGCGGAGCGAAGTGCCGCGAGGCGCCGCCGTCGGGCAGTAACTGGTCCTCCACGCCCACCAACGAGCGGCCGTCGATGGCGTCGCGGTGGCCTTTGCTCCCGGAGGCGTCCACGAGGGCTTCGGCGTAGGCGAGGCTCACGCGGGCTCCCCGGCCGCCGCCGACGACGAGTTGGGGGAACGCGTTGGTCTCCACTCCGTGGTCGAGCAGGATCGAGGCTTTGGTTCGCGGGGGCACCACCCACGGGGCGCGGCCGGCGAGGAAATCTGGGCCAGGCGCGGGCGTCGGCCCGCTGGTGCGGCGCACGGCCGCAAAACGCTGCGGGGACTCCGCCATCAGGGGCAGGTTGCGCGGGCGCAGCCAGCGGGCGATGTCGGTGCCGTGGCCGGCGGGGATGCCGGGGTCGAGCGCGAGCGGGGCGGCCCAGCCGGTGTCGTTGAAATCCGGTTGCTCCCAGCCCCAGGGGTGGGCCGTGGCGTCGAGGCGATCGCCGGGGCCGGCGACGAAGAATGTGCGCAGCCGGGCGCGGTCCGGCGGGATCGGGGCATAGCCGAGGTCGCGGCGAGTCCGCCAAGTGGTGCCGCTGTTCACGACCTGCTCGGCGGGGCCGTCGCCCTGTACCAGCAGCCCGGTGCGCAGGCTCATGAGGAAATACGGGCGCTCCACGCCGTAGTTCCACACTTGAACGGCGAGGAGGTTCTCGCCCGCGTGGAGTTGGGGCGCCAGGTCGATGGAGTCGAAGGACCAGGCCACCGGGTCGCTGCGCTGCGGGCCGGAGCAAATGGGGGTGCCGTTGACGAAGAGCCGGTAGCGGTTGTCAGCCGAGAGGTGCACGACGAAGCGTGCCGGCCGCTCCACAAGGGTGAAACGGTGGCGGAAGAGCGCGACACCGTACTCGGTGGCCGGCAGGTCGGCTGGCGCGATCCAATGCGCCGGCCAGGCGGCGGTGAGCAGTTGCGGATTTGGGGTTGGGCCGGCCGGTGCGTAGACCGGTTTGGCGGCGGTCGCGCGGCCGGATGCGAGGGACAGGAGCGCGGCGGCCATCCCGAGCTGGAGCAACCGGAGCGGAGATACGGAGCGAGAAGCCATGGAGTGGGTGGGATTGGCGCCGGGAGGTGGAGAGCCGAGGTCGGCGCGGGGTGTTGGAGCTGCGCGGCGGGGGTGTTCCGTAGGCAGACCACGGATGATGCAGGAGCGCCAGCCGAACACAAACCCAGCAGGCGTCGGACCAGGGGAAGAAGGCAGAACGCAGAGTGCAGAAGGAAGAAGGCAGCGGGCGGTGACCGGGGAAAGGGGACAAGTAGCAAGGAGCAAGTGGCGGAAGGGGAAGGGCCAAGTAACAAGGACCAAGTGACAAGTGGCGGAGGGATCAGCGAAACTACGAAGCTCTTGCGAGCTTCGCTACGGGCAGGGAACCCGAGCAAAGGCGGACAAAGCTCTTGCGGGCTCCGCTACCGGACGATGCGCCCGCCATGCCTTGTCGGGCTCAGGGATTGCGGCACGCGCATTCGCCACCCACGCTGGCGGGGATCTCCTCCCCATGCCCTTCAACCGTGTCGCCCTGCTCGCCCTTTCCCTCTGTATGATCACATCCTTAATCCCTGCTGCCGTCCAAGCTGAGGAGCCGTTTGTGCGGGTGGAAGGGCGGCACTTCATGCTGGGTGAACGCCCGATGTATGTGCGCGGAACCAATCTCTGGTACGGAGCGCATCTGGGGCGCCCGTCCAATCCCGCCGGCCGGGCACGGCTGGTGCGCGAGTTCGACCGGCTCCAGGCGCTGGGGGTGAACAACCTGCGGGTGCTTGGTGCCGCCGAGGCCACCGACGTGCCGCGCGCACTGAGCCCGGCCACCCAGACGGAGCCGAATGAATACAACGAGGATCTGTTGCAGGGGCTCGATTACCTGGCCGCCGAGGCCGGCAAACGCGGGATGCGGCTGGTGGTGTTTCTGAACAACTATTGGGACTGGTCGGGCGGCATGGCCCAGTATCTGGCCTGGGCCAACGGTACCCCGCCGGCCTGCCTGAGCCGGACGCCCTGGCCGGAGTACAACCGCGTGCTCAGCGGCTACTACACCAACTCTGCTGCACAGGAGCTCAACCGGCGCTACATCGCGATGCTGTTGGGCCGCAAGAATTCGATCACCGGCCGGACCTACAACGACGACCCGACGATCATGGCCTGGGAACTTGCCAACGAGCCGCGCCCCGGCGAGCGCGAAGGGGAGGACGAGGCGGTGTTCGCCGCCTTTGTCGCGTGGGTCGATGCCACCTCCACCTTCATCCACGAGCTCGCCCCGCGCCAACTGGTGACGACCGGCAGCGAGGGGAATCAGGGTTGCGGTTACACCGACGAGCGGTTCCGCCTGGTGCACTCGCTGAAGGGCATCGATTACGCGGTGTTCCACCTCTGGCCGAAGAACTGGCGGTGGTTCGAGCTGAACCGCCATGTCGAGACAATCGATACGACGATCGAGAAGTCGCGCGACTATGTGCGCCGCCACTTCGCCGAGGCCGCGAGGATCGAGAAGCCGGTGGTGTGCGAGGAGTTTGGGCTGGATCGTGACGGCGGGCTGGGAATTGAGGTTCCGACGTCGGCCCGCGACCGGCTCTACGCCGAGGTCTTCGCGCTGATCGAGCAGTCGATCGCGGAGGGCGGGCCGGCCGCCGGCTCCAATTTTTGGTTGTGGGGTGGCGAGGGCCGCCCGCCGTTTTTGGGCGATGCGCCCGACGGTATCGGCGTGGGCGACATGCTGCAGGAGGAGGCGGGCCGCAATACGGTGCTGGACTGCGACACGAGCACGCTCGGGTTGCTGCGCGGCCATTTCGGGCGGCTGGCGAAACCGGAGGCGCTGTACGGCACGGAGGCGAAGGCCGGCGCGGCGGTGGCGATCCAGCGGTGTCCCAAGACCGCCTACCTCACGATCGACGACGGGCCCACGCTTTCGATGATGCGCAAGACCGACTTCCTGCGCGCGCACGGCATCCCGGCGGTGCTGTTCTGCACGGGCCAGGCGCTGGATCGCTTCCCCGACTACGCGATCACCGCCATCCGGCAGGGCTTCCTGATCGGCAACCATTCCTACGACCATCCGTTCTTCTCCGACCTGACGCTGGAGCAGGCGCGCGAACAGATCCGGCGCACGGATGCCATCATCGAGGCGCTCTACGCCCGGGCCGGGGTGGTGCGGCCGGCCAAGTTTTTCCGTTTCCCCTACGGCGACAAGGGGGCACTGACGCGCACCGAGGTGTACGCGACGCCCAGTCCGGAAGGGGCCGAGCGCAAGGCGGCGATCCAGGCGGTTCTGCGCGAGCTCGGCTACACCTTGCCGCGTTTCCCGGGGGTGAACTACGACTACTGGCAGCGGCGTCTCGCCGTCGACGTCGACTGGTATTGGACCTATGACGTGATGGAGTGGTCGGTCTTCGCCACGGAGCCGATGGCCGAGGTGACCAGTCTCGCCGCGGTGTTGGCCCGGATGGAGGAGACGGCTCCCGAAACGGGGCGCGGGCTGAATACCACCGGATCAGAGGAGATCATCCTCACCCACGATCACCCGGAAACCGACGGGCTCTTCGAGCCGATCATCGGGCGCCTGCTGGCCAAGGGGGTGAAGTTCGCCGCGGTGCAGTGAACCGGCGGGACGAGCGGCACCGGGCTTGGCGGTGCGGGCGGAGGCATGGGCGGGCGCGCTCTCATCGCGGCTCGGCGGTTTCCAGGAGGAGTCGGTCGACGACCAGGCCTAGGTCGGCGAGCTCGTAGGGTTTGGAAACCATGCCTTTGAAGCCGTAGCTGCGATGGTCGGCGAGCACGGGGTTGTTGGAGTATCCGCTCGAGACGATGGCGCGGACCTCCGGGTCGATCTTGAGGAGTTCGCGCATGGTCTCCTCGCCGCCGAGGCCGCCGGGAATGGTGAGGTCGAGGATCACCAGGGCGAAGGGGTGGCCCTGGTGGAGCGCCTCGGCGTAGGCGCGGAGGGCGTCGGCCCCGTCGGCCACGGCGACCGTCTCCAGGCCGAGGCGGCCGAGCATAGCGGTGGCCAGGCGGCGGATACTCTCTTCGTCGTCGAGCACCAGGGCGCGGCCGCGGGCGCGGGCGCGGGTGGCGAGGGCCGCGGGTTGGGCCGCGGCCGGGGCGGCCGCGGCGGCGGGCAGCCAGATCTTGAAGACAGTGCCCTGGCCGAGGGTGGAGGCCACGGTGATGTGTCCTCCGTGCTTCTTGATGATGGAATGGACGGTGGCCAGGCCGATACCGTGGCCGGTCTTCTTGGTGGTGAAGTAGGGGTCGAAGATGCGGGGCAGGGCCTCCGGGGAGATGCCGGGACCGTCGTCGGCCAGGGTGAGGCGCAGGTAACGGCCGGGAGCGAGGAGGCGGTCGCCCTCGGGCACGGTCTCGTTGGCCAACTCAACGCGGATACGGCCGCCCTGGGGCATGGCCTGGGCGGCGTTCATGACGATGTTCTGCACCACCTGGCTGATCTGCCCCTGGTCGACCTCCGCGGGCCAGAGGCCCGGGGCGAGCTCGAAGGCGGCGCGCACGGTGGAGCCGTGCAGGGCGAAACGGGTGGCCTCCTGCACGACGTCGGCCAGCGCGACGGAGGTGCGCACCGGATCACCACCCTTGGCGAAAGTGAGTAGCTGCATCGTGAGGTCGCGCGAGCGGCCGATCGCGTTCTCCGCCTCCTGGAGGCATTCGGTGGAGTCCGCATCCAGTCCGGGGTCGAGCTTGAGCAGCGAGAGGTTGCCCATCACCACGGTGAGCAGGTTGTTGAAGTCGTGCGCAATGCCCCCGGCCAGCAGGCCGAGGGACTCCAGCTTGGAGGTGCGCTGGAGCTCGGCCTCCAGGTGCGACTCGCGCGCGAGCTGGCGGCGGATCTGGTCGGTCTGCCGGCGCACGCGCCGGCGCAGGGTCGCTCCCCAGAGGGCCACCAGCAGGATGCCGACGGCGAGCAGGGCAGCGAGGGCGAGGATACGGGAGCGGTCGAGCCACGGTGGACGCTGCCGCAGGAGCACATCGTACTGGTCCTGGACATGGAGCTGGAGCAGGGCGGGGCGGCCATAGGCGTCGTATTGGAGATCGTAGACGCCGGTGACGGTGAGCAGGCTGCCCACGGGCCAGGGAAGGCCGGCGGCCGCGGCGTCGCCGGCAGGGGGACTCAGGTAGGCCTCGAAGAGCCGGTTGTCCGCCTGAATGGTGAGGCGCAACTTGTCGCCGGCGGAGGCGGTGGCGATCAGCTGGCCGTCGATCTGCACGAGCTGGCCAATGTTGTCGGGGAGGAGCTGTTCGGGGGCGGCGAGGTGGCGGGGGGCAGGCAGGGATGCAGTGCCGGCTTTGCGGACACGGGCTTCGCGCAAGGCCAGGCGCTGGCCTTGCCGCCCGAGGAAGCCGACGGCGTCGATCTGGTCGCCCTGGGCGAGCGGCGCGGGGTCGCGGCTGAGGACGAGCAGCGGGGCGCTGTCCTCGAGAATCTGGACGGCCACCCCCGGGGTGTGGTGAGTGACGGTGCCGTGCACCTTGATGCGGTGCTCGTAGGTCTGGATGGAGCCGTAGCGCCCGAGGCTGGCGATCGCGTGCAGCGGCCGCTCGAAACTGTCGGCCGGGGCCGGCTCGACGATCTGGATAGAGCTGGTGTCGGCCAGCCAGAGCTGGATGGATTGGAGTTGGCGCTGGTCGTTGGCCTGGGCGCTGCAGACGCCGCGGAGACGCACCACCGAGTCGGGGACGGAGTCGAGGGGCTCGGCGGTGGCGACCGTGGCTATGAAATCGCCCCCCTCGGTGGCGACTTCGAGTTTTGCCCACGGGCCCTCGCGCTGGATCCGGCGCACATAGCCGGTCATTTCGACGAGCTGGGCCTCCTCCGCTCCGGTCATTGCGTGGTCGAGCGAGACCGCCTTCGGGGTGGGCAGGATGATGTCGCCGAGTTTGACGATGTCGGTGGCCTCCACGGCGGGGGCGAATGGGCCCATGGTGGTGGTGCCGGAGATCTCGACGCGGCGGCCGGGTGGGCGCAGGCGCGCCCCAGTGGTGCCGCGTTGGATGCAGAGACCGCCGCTGGCGTCCTGGATAAAGAAGAAGGGCGACTCAGGATGCGACCAAGTGACCACTCCGGTGAGACGCACGGGGTGGGCGGCGGCCGCGGCGCTGGCCGGCAGGGCGCTGACCTGGGCGACCAGCCGCAGGGGTTGGGCAGGGTCGGGGGTGGCCGGTTGCCCATCGGGCCGGGTGAGGGGGCGGTAGGCCGCATTAGCCAGTTGCCAGACTGTACCAATCACCCGGGGATAACCGACGGCCTCCACGGGCGAGCCGATGGCGCAGGGTACGGTCTGGGCGGAGAGTAGCTCGATCTGACCGGTGTTGTCGCGCAATTGCAGCGAGTGGCCGGGTAAGTGCGCGACGGCCACGCCCATGAGGTGGACGAGGGTGTTGGCGGGGCAGTCCGGCAGTTGGTCGACCGGGGTGCGGGGGAGTTCGAAGGTGGGGTCGTTTTCGAGGCGGCAGATCAGCTGCAGGCGCTCGGGTGTGGCGACCATGAGGGTGAGTACGGCCAGCTCCCCGTCGGGGGCGAGGCTGGGGTTGTAGACGCCGGTGATGCGCACGCGGGAGTTGGCCAAGTCGGGTGGCTTCTGGCCGGGGCCGAGGCGTAGCCACGCGAGGGCCGGGCGGCCTTCGATCGAAAGCAGGTATTGCTGGTGCCCGCTGATGGGGGGCGCGAGCCGGTCGACGACGGCGTCGACACTGACCAAGCGGTTTTTGAAGAGCTGGACCTGCTCGAGGCGGTTGTCGAGGGGTAGTGGGGCCGGCGAGGCGAGGGCGACCACCTGGAAGCTGGCGTCGGCAAAGGAAAGCTCAGGGCCGGCCGGATTGGTGCCGGTAACGAGGATGCGCTGGCCGGCCTGGAGGGGCAGGGGGCGAGGGCCGGGGATGACGTAGGCGGCTGAATCGGCGTCCTGCACCCAGAGCATCCCCCACTCGGAGTCGTAATAGGTGACCACGCACTCGAAGCGGAAAGGGACGGGGTGCTGTTTGGCCTCGGGACTGAGCCGCCAGAATTGACCGATGGAGCTGACGACGGCAGGGGCTTCCCGGGGCGGCGAAGGCTGTGCGCTGGCGAGAGGGGCGAACGGGAAAATCCCGAATGCCGACAGCAGACCAAGGAGGAGTAGGCGGCGAGACGGGTGGCGGGCGAACATGGGTGGCGGGCTCGCGGGCCGCGAGGGTCCGGAAGATAGTCGGCTGGGCGGGGTTGGCTAGGCGGCGGGTGAGATTGGTGGAGATTGGGAAGACGGTGGAAGGAGGCGGATCCGGGGCGAGAGGGGACGGTGGAAACTCAGCCGGCAATTGGGCGCGAGAGGCGGGACCGCAGGTGACAAGTAGTAAGTGACAAGGGACAAGGGGCGACGTTCCGGCACTTGTCCGACGTTCTGGTGAAGTTGGCTCCGGTCGGAAGGGCACGACCTCGGATGAAGCTCCTGCGAGTTTCGCTACGGGAGCGGAAGGAGAACGAGAAGGAGAACGAGGGAGAAGGAGGATGCTCGCTACTCACGATCCGCTACTTCGCGGAGAGCCGTAACGTCACGCTGGAGCCGGCGAGCTGGCCGGACGGGAGCGTGACGGTCACTCGCGTGGTATTGCCGACGGGATCGTAGACGGCACCAGGGACCGTGTATTGGCCGGAGATGGAGAGGTTGAGCGTCGTCAAGAGCTGGGTGGGCTCGGCGACGGTGATCTCGAGTCCGGCGGACACACCGCGCACGAGGACGAGCGCGGGCTGGTCGCTGGCGACGGTGAGTCCGGGCTTGAGCGTGATCGAACCGGGATCAAAGAACGCGACGGCGGAGAGGTCGCGGCTGGCGAGCCGGGCGGCCTGCAGCAGCGGGGTGTTGGCGAGAATCGTGACGGGGTTCTGCGTGGCGAAGGCGGCAGTAGTCGGTTCGTCGGCACCAGGGAGTACGACGTAGGCGTAGGTGGCGTTGGTCGGCGCCACGCCGTGATCGAAGCCGAGGGTGAAGACGTTTTTGGTGACCGGCGTGGTCGATGCGTAGGTTGTGATGAGGCTCCAGCTGCCGGTCTGCGCGGTGGCGGCGAGGTGGACGGTGGCGGGCGAGGGAAAGACGTAGCCGACGCCATCGTGTTGCACCCAGCGCGTGGAGGCGAAGTCGGATTCTCCGGCTGGCGCTGTGAACCCGGTACCGGAAGTTTGAAGGCGCACATCGCCGCGGAGCAATGTCTGGTTGACGGTGGTGAATATGGGATTGGTGGCGCTGGAGGTGATGCCGGCGCCGAGGGCGAGGAACCCGTCGCCGAAGAAGAACCAGCTCTTGCGGGCCGCCGGCATCGGGCGGACCTCGGTTGGGGTGGACAAGGTGCGGGAGGCCTTGAGGTCGGCTTGGGCATAGGCGGAGAGGCCGACGGCGCCGTCGGTGACGCCGCCGGTGAAAGCCCCGGTGCCGCGTACGTAACCGTAGAACGGAGGCACGGCGGCGGTTTGCTCCAGTGTGGTGCCGGGCAGGCGCAGCCAGTTCCACACCGGGAAGATCTGGTGGTACTCGAGGCCGTCGCGGTAGATCAGCGTCTCGCCGCAGCCTTGAAACAGGCCGCGGCGGTTCTCGTTGTTGCCGCATTCGGCGCCTACGCTGCGTTTGGAGATGAGGCGGAGGCTGACCATGGCGGGGGCTTCACGATGCACGGAGTAGTCGGCGCGCCAGAAATGTTTGTGGCCGACGAGCCCGACGCTGTTGCCGTCGATCTGGTCGCGCAGCGCCTGCAGCTCGGTGGCGCGCGGACTGCCGGAGGCGAGGATGAGGTTGAGATAGGCGCGGACCTGCATGGCGAGGCCGTTGGGTTTCTCGGATTCGGCGCGGGCGTAGTTCCGGCCCTGGGTGCTGTAATCGAACGTCGTGCCGCGGATCATCCAGGCGTCGCCGTCGAGCAGCAGGTGGTCGAGGCAGGTGCGGTGGGTGTCGTCGATGGCGAAGGCGGTGCCGGCGAGGGCGGGCACCCAGCGGGCGACATCGCCGAGCAGGCCGAGGCCGTAGCCGCCGTTGTAAATCTGGGTGCTGTGCTGAATGAATGAACCGTCGACGTTGATGCCTTCTTCGGCGGTGATCTCGAGGGTGCTTTCGATTTGGGCCACGGAACGGGCGAGCAGCGCGGCGTTGCCGGCGAGGAGGGCCCGGTGAATCGTGCCGCCCGAGTACCAGACCAGGTTCTCACCGGTGGCCCAGCTGGCGTCGTGCGGTTGCAGCGGGATCAGCTCGAGGGCGGAGGTGAGTAGCGTGGTTGAGAGCTGGTTGCGCATGAGCACCAGGGCGGGACCGAGCGCGAGCGGTACGCCGATGTCGTTTTGCCAAACGTTGGTGCTGACGGGACGACGAGTGAGCCAGAACTGGAGGCCGCGGGTGAAGGCATCGGTGACGGCGGCGCTGTGGTAGAGCGAGCTGGTTGTATCGGTGAAATCGGACGCCATGTAGGCGAGTCGATTGAGATGATCGATCGGCGCCCACTTTGCGCTGCTGGTGTCGGAATAGTCGATGTCGGGCCAGCTACCGTCGGTGTTCTGGGCTGTGAGCCACTTGCTGATGGTGGCGGGGCTGGCGTTGGCGTAGCTGGCACGTCCGTTCGCTTCGACTGCAGCGGTGATCCGGGCAAAGGAAATGGTCTCTTCCCAGTCGGAGATGCCGTCGCTGTTGGCGTCGAGGTCGGAGACGGCCACGCGCCAATAGCGGCGCGGCTCGGCCGTGGCACCGGCGGCGCGGACGACGGTGGAGAGCTCGGCGCCTGTGCCGAGGAGGGCGGTCCCGGCGCCGCTCCAGTTGCGCAGGTCGGTGGAGGCTTCGATCTGGTAGCGCTTGTGCTGAATCGAGGGCCAGCGGAGGCGGATGGTGCCGTCGGAAACGTTGGATACGGTTCCGCGGAAGCCGCTGGCGGAATTGAAAGGGTCGGTGCCGGCGACGGATTCGGCGAGGTTGGAGGCGCCGTCACCATCGGGATCGGCGATGGGGGAACCGGCGGTCGGGTAACGCTGTTCCCAGAGATCGGAGATACCGTCGCCGTTGGTGTCGAGGATGGCGTGGAGGGGATTGATGCCGCCGAGGGCAAGAACCAGCGCGAGCGATGTGAGACGAAGCGTCCGCATGGTTTCCGATTGAGGGCCAAGAGGCGTGGATGCCGGAGGAGAACGAGGGAAGCGGAGCAGAAGCGGGAGGGATGCGCGCCGCTTGTTGCCGCTACTTCTGGGTGACCCCGGGAGGAGGGAGGGCAGGGGTGAGCGGGCTGGGGGTGCCGTTGGCGAGGGTGTTGCCGCGGAGCAGCACGCCGGAGAGGTCGATCGTGTCGGCGGGACGATCCCGCAGTTTGACGGTATCGAACTGGTTGTGCTCGACGACGAAGTCGGTGAGTGCGCCCTCCTTGCTGAGGAGCCGGAAGGCGACGGGATTACCCGAGGTGTTGCGGTTGTTACGGTAGACGTGGCTGCCTCCGACTACGCCGGTGTATCCGACCGTGCGATCAGGAACGACCGACATGAAGGTGGTTTGGTCGCCGCGCGTGACCGCGTTGTCGAGTACTTGGAAGTGCCAGGCGGGATGGGTGGCGTGGTAGTGCTGGCCGGCCTTGCTGTTGATCATGGCGGTGCCGCCGGTCACGCCGAAGCGGTTGCCCGCCTTGATCGAGTCGAGGGTGAGGAAGTAGTCCTGGTTGAGGGGTTCCTGCGCGTAGTCGTTGTCGATCATGAGCAGGCGCCCCTGGAGGTTGACGATGGCGAGCACGGAGGTGGTGTCGGGCTCGATGTCCCAGGGACGGTCGGTCACCACGGTGGTCAGGCGAGGGCCGGCGGTGGTGAGGAAACGCCATTGGCCGGCGCCGCGGCCGTCGACGATCTGCGCGATGGAGCCAGCCCAGTCGAAGTTGAGGAGTTGGCCGGCGGGGAAGCGGGCGTCGAAAGTGGGCGCGGCGAGCGTGAGGATGCGGCCGGAGACCGACGTGATCCGGCCCAAGTAGAGGCCGTCGCCGCCGTCGGAGGTGGAGCCGACGTATTCCGGGGGGACCTCGACGGCCTGGCGGGTGCTGCGGTTGGCGGTCCAGAGGACATCGCGGGTATAGGGGCCGCTGAAGTAGGGGTTGCCGTAGAAGGAGGCGTAACAGAGTCCTGGATTGGGGTATTCGATCTTGGCCCAGTTGTTGGTCGCGGAATCCCCGACCTGATCGAGGACGTTGTTGTCGAAAATCAGACTATGGCTGCGGGCGGAGATTTGGACGTTGCCGTTGCTCCACTGGAGGGTGCAGCCGGTCATCCGGAGATAGGTGACGCCCCGGTGGGCGAGCAGGCAGGCATCGGCGGAAAGGGTCGAACCCTCGATGCGGGTGTTGGCGCAGTCCATCAGCAGGAGCGCGATGGATCTGGCGCCGGGAAAATCGCTCGAATGGGCTCCGGTGATGGACACCTGCGTGAAGTGCACCGGCTCGGAGGCGAAGGTACGGGCGACGACATAGTTCGAGAAGTCGACGCTCGCCTCGATGGTCAGGTTCTCGAGGGAGTAGTTGGAGTTGCGGATCGGATAAGTGAGGTTCTTGCCCTGCAGTAGTGCGTCTGCGCCGCCGTACGGAATGGGTGAGGTGGGCGCGGCACGCCAACGCAGCGTGGTCTTGTCGCGCCCGGCCCCGACGAGAGTGGTGCGATTGGGCAGGAGTACACGCTCGCTGAGCGTGTAGGTGCCGGCCGCGAGCACGACGCGGCCTCCGCCCTTGGCCTGCGCGGTGGCGAGGGCAGCCGCGAGCGCGCCGTCGTCGGATCCGGTTGGTGCGGCGACGGGAATCGATTCCGTGGGCCAGGCTAGGAGGGGGGCGATTGTGACGGAATTGAGCGGGGACTCGATGAAGGTGGAGAAGTGTACCCAGCCGGCGGGACCACCGCAGCCGTTGTGGAGATGGAGTGCGTAGGTGCCGGCCGGAACGTTGGCCGGCACGGTGAACTGCAGGGCGTAGCCGCTGCTGGTGGTGAGCCGCGTGAAGGTGGTGAGCTCGGCGACGACCGCGTTGTTGGCCACAAGGGCGGCGCGGGGGCCAGCGCCGCCGGGGATTTCGAGGCAGGTGCCGGCGACGACGAGATGGCCGCCGGGGGAGGCGGTGGAGCCCTGGTCGCCGCGGACAAACCAAGGATCGGGCGCGTTGACGAGGCGAACCGGCCCGGCGACTTCCTTGTGCTTGAGCCGCAGGGCGTAGACGCCGCGGGTCCAGTTACCGGGCACGGTGACCGTGATGCTGCGCGGGGTGGCGGTGTGTGGCGTGACCGCGGTCCAACCGGTGGGCGCGGGCGCGGCGGCGAGGGGCGAGCCGGGAGCGGTATCGGTCAGGCGGGCGAGTTCGGCGGTGGAATCGAGATCGGTGCCGCCGCAGGTGACGAGGATGGACTCGTCGGGGGCGACGGGTTGCGAGGCCCAGAAGACGATCGGGCCGGCGGGGGCGGGAAGGGCGCGAACTTGCGGATCGGTGCCGGCGAGGCACTCGCGCAAGTTTGTGTAGCCGTCGGAGTCGAGGTCGGCCAGGGCGTCGTTGACTCGTGGATTGAGGGCGTGGGCGACCTCCCAACCGTCGAGCATACCATCGGAGTCGGAGTCGCCCGCGGCGGAATTGGTGCCAAGTTGGGCTTCCTCCCAGTTGGTGAGGCCGTCGGCATCGGCATCGTCGTCGTTGACGACCACACGCCAGAACATCCGTGGCGAGGCCGCGGCCGCAGGGATGGCGCGGGTGAGGTCGGCATCGGTGCCGGTGTCGAGCCCGGGGCGCGACACCCAGTTCTTTAGGTTGGTGGATTCGTCGACGTGGTAGGTTTTTCCGACGACGCCGAACCAGCGGAGCTGGAAGCCGGTGGCGGTTGGCGAGGGCTGGAGGAGGGTGGGCCGGCTGGTGCTGTCGTGCGGGTGGGTGCCAGCGATTGCCTCCGCGGTATTCGAGAAGCCGTCGCCATCGGGATCGGCGGCGGGAGTACTGGCCGCGGGGTAGCGCTTGGTCCAGACATCCGACAGGCCGTCGTGGTTGGTGTCGACGAAGGCGAGCAGGGATGGTGCAGCCAGGGCGAGTGCGAGGGCGGCGCCGAGGAAGCCGAGGCAGGAGATGCGGTGGAGGGCGTGGCGTTGGCCGCGCGGAGGGATGCTGTGGGGAGGCATTGGGGGGCGGAGGGCTAAGGCAGAGCGGAGAAGGAAGAAAGGGGAGGACGCGTGCGAAATGACCAATGACCTAGAAACCTGAACTCCGAACCCTGAACGCGGAACCGTGAACCGAGGCGGAGCAGGAGTAGGAGCGGGAGCGGATGAGCACGAGTAGGAGAACGAGAATGATTGAGAGCAGGCGAACGAGGCGGCGGATCAGGGGATCACTACGGTGCCGGGGATGGTGCCGGTGGGCTTCGCCGGGAAGCCGGTGCTGCCGGGGTTG
Organism: Opitutaceae bacterium; assembly: GCA_016711225.1. GTDB lineage: Bacteria > Verrucomicrobiota > Verrucomicrobiia > Opitutales > Opitutaceae > CAJCBL01. The sequence continues at coordinate 258,461 of JADJTK010000007.1, read as the reverse complement.
ATGGGGGCGGGCTCAGTCGATCCGGACAGGGTGTTCTGGCGGAGCAGCACGCCGGAGGCGGCGTAGGGGTGGTCGGCCCAGACCTTGGCCTTGAGGCGGCCTTCGAGGACAATCGAAGTGACGGCGTTGCGCTCGAGCAGCGCGCCGGCGAAGGCGCCATCCTCGGTGGCCAGCTTGAGCGTGAGGGGGTTGGCGGTGCGGTTGACGTTGTTGCGGTAGACGTGGGCGGCGCCGACCTCGCCGGTGTATCCTGCAGTCGGTGACACGACGCCGGACTGGAAGAGGGCTATGTCTCCGCGAGAGACGGCGTTGTCGAGGATTTGGAGATGCCAGCCGGGCAGGGTGCCGTCGTAGTGGCGGCCGGTCCAGCTGGTGGTGCTGCTGATCGGGATGGGGTCCTTCTTCACGTCCGCTTTGGGGTTAGCGCGGGCGACGCCGAAGGAGTTGGCGGCCTTGATGCTGTCGAGCGTGCCGTAGTAGTCTTGGTGGTTGGGCAGGGCGGCGTAGTTGTTGTCGATATGGATGGTGCGGCCGAGGAAGTCGTTGAGCGCGATCGTGGAGGTGGCGTCGGGGGCGACATCCCAGGCGCGGTCGACGGTGATGGTGGTGCCTCCGGCGGGCGCGGAGACGACTTGGCGCCATTGGCCGGCGCCGCGGCCGCCGAGGATCTGGACGACGGCGCCCAGCCAGTTGACCGGGCGGGCAGCGACGGCGGTGTAGGTGCCGATGGGGCTCGGGACGGTGAGGGTGGTGCCGGAGGCGGAAGTGATCGGTCCGGTGTAACCGCCGGTGGTGCCGTCGGTGCAATAGCCGACGAAGTACCGCGGAGTGCCCTCCGTCATCTTGTTGGCGCTGCGGTTGTTGGCGAGGAGCAGGTCGCGGCAGTAGCGCTGGCTGTGGAAGGCGGCGAAGAAGAAGCCGGGGTTGGGCACGGAGCCGGTTTCCCGGAGCCAGCCGTTCTCCTCGTGCGTGCCGTGGACCTCGAAGAGGTTGTCGTAGACGACGTGATTGTGGCCGGCGCCGTTGAACGAGATGTTCATGCCGCGAAACTGGAAGGTGGAACCGGATATCCGGATGTAGGTGACGTGGCGGAGCGCGTAGATGCAGTGGTTGGGGGAGTCGAAGAGGCTGTCCTCGATGAGGGTGTTGGCGGCGTCCTGCATGTAGAGCGCGGTGGGGCGGCCGCCGGAGAACGGGGCTGTGGGGACGACGAGGTGGGTGTTGCGGATCCAGCCGGGCTCGGTGACGCCGTTGCGCATGACGAGCTTGCCGGTGAACGTGTTGCTGGACTCGAGCTTCAGGTTCTCGAGTGCGAAGGTGTGGAGGAACGCGAGCCCGGTGTACAGGCGCTCGCCGTGCACGAGGGCGTCGAGCGCCGCGTAATGTGCGTCGCTCGCCGGCGGGTTCACGGACCATTTGATGATGGTCTTGGCGGGGCCGTCGCCGACGAGCACGGTGCGGCGCGGCAGGACGAGGCGCTGGGTGAGGGTGTAGTTGCCCTCGGGAATGTGGATGCGACCGCCGCCGTTGGCCTTCACCAACGCGAGGGCGGCGGCGAAACGGGCGTCGTCGTTGGTGCCGGCCATCTCGGTGAGTTTGTAGATGTCCGTGGGCCAGGGCTCGGCGGCGCGCACCGTCACGGTGGCGAGCGGGGCCTCGATGAAGGTTGAGAACTTCACCCAGCCGGCCGGGCCGCCGTAACCGTTGTGGAGGTACAGGGCGTAGTCGCCCGCCGGGGTGCCGGCGGGGACGGCGTAGCGCAGAGCGAAGCCGGTGCTGCGCGGGATTCCGGTTTCGGCATCGATGGTGCCGACGGGTTGGGCGCCAGTGAGTTCGACCGCGGGTTGCCCGGCGCGCAGGAGCACGGCCTGCGGGGTCTTGGTGGGGAAAGCGAGGCAGTTGCCCGCCACGATGAAGAAGCCGCCGGGCGTGGCGGTGTCGCCCTGGTCGCCCTGCACGAACCACGGGTCGGGGAGATTAACGAGCCGGGCGGAGCTGTACTTGCCGGCGCGCTTCACGCGCAGGGCATAGATTCCCTGTGTCCAGTCGGAGGGCACGGTGACGGTGACACTGCGCGGGGTGGCGGTGTGCGGAGTGATCGTTGTCCAGCCGGTCGGGGTGGCCGCGGTGCCGGGCGGGAGGCCGGGCTCGTCGCCGTCGGCGAGGCGGGCGAGTTCGGCGGTGGAGCCGAGGTCGGTGCCGCCGGTGGTGGCGAGGATGGTCTCGTCGGGCTTCACGGGTTGGGATGCCCAGAAGATGCGGGGACCGTTGGGGAGGGCGGGCTCGGCGGCGGACCAGTTGGTCCCGGCCTGATATTCTCTCAGGTTGGAGAAGCCGTCGCCGTCGGGGTCGAGGCCGGCGTCGGCGGCGAGGGGGTTGGCGCCGTACGTGACCTCCCAGTAGTCGGGCAGGCTGTCGCCGTCGGAATCCGTATGGTCGAGACGGGTGCCGAGCAGGAGTTCCTCGGAGTTGGAGAGACCGTCGGAGTCCTGGTCGGTCTCCAGGAATCGGAGTTTGAAGAAGCGGGCCGGGGCGGAGGCGTCGCCGGCGGCGAGCACGGTGCGGGAGATGGCGCCGTCGAGGCCGATGACGGGGGAGGTATCGTCGGTCCAGCCCTTGAGGTCGGAGGAGAACTGGATGACGTAGCGCTTATGGCGCGTGGCGGGCCAGCTCAGGACGAGGTTGCCGCCGGCGTCGGGGGCGAGGGTGGTAAAAGGGCGGCTGCGCGCATTCAGCGGATCGGTGCCGGCGTAGGACTCGAGGAGGTTGGAGGCGCCGTCGCCATCGGCGTCGCCATCGAGATCGGCTGCGGCGGGGTAGGCAGCGGCCCAGAGGTCGGACATGCCGTCGTGGTCGAGGTCGACGGTGGCGTGGAGGGAAGGGGCGAGCAGGCTCGCAGCGAACAGGGCGCAGCAGGCCGTGACGCTGCGTGAGGTGGGGGGGAGCATGGGCAGAAGGCAGAACGAAGAAGGCAGAACGCAGAACCGAATATGCAGAAGGTGGAGGCCTCGGAACGACCAAGGAGTAGGAGAACGAGAACGAGCGGAGTCAGGGCGAGGGTGGGGCGACGAGCTGGTGCCAGCGGGCGAGGGCGCGGGGGAGGTGGTCGTCCTTCTCCGGATCGGGGAGATCGTAGGTTTGGTACTCCATCGGGCCGGTGTAGCCGGCGGCGGCGAGTGCCTGGAGATACGGGCGCGGGTCGTAGGTGCCGGAATCAAGCGTTTGGATGCAGTTGAACCAATCGGAACCGGTGGCGTTGGTGCCGTTGATGGAGGCGAGGGCCAGGTGGTCCTTCACCGCGGCGACAATCGTGCCGAGGCGTGTGCGGTTTCCCTTGACGATCTCGTGGCAGAGATGGATCGAGATCTTCACCTCGGGATGCCCCAAGGCGGCGAGGCGATTGCGCATGACCAGGGCTTCCTCGGCGCTTTCGATGGAACAACCGGCGTGTGGGTAGAGCACGAGTTGCACGCCGGCCGCCTGGCAGAGATCGGCGATGGCGTGGTAGAAAGCCTCGGTCTTGGCGCCCATGGCTTTGGTCACAGGGTCGGTGTCCGCAGACTTGGTGATGGAGGCGACCACCCAGAAGGCGGCATTCATGGAACGCAGTTTGGCGAGCATTGGGTTGACCACGGACGGATCAACGCCGGCAGGGGCGGCGCCTTCGACCTTTTGATACCAGAGCATGCTGTAGACGCGGAACTTGCCGGAGATCACGTCGGGTTCGTCGATGAAATCCGCCAGGGGACCGGGGCCGCCGAGGCCGATGCCGGTGTAGCCGGCGTCCTGGCAGAGTTTGATTTGCTTGGCGGCGGCAAGGCCGGCGAAGCGCATCGCGAAGGGGACGAAGGGACCCGTCAGGGAAATGCGGGTGCCGGCGAAGGGATCGGTGCCGGCCCGGTGCTCGTCGTAGTCGGAGATGCCGTCGGCGTCGGAGTCGACATCGAAGGGGACGAGGCGCCAGAACTTGCGGACTTCGAGATCGGGCTGGCCGGGCTTGTCCCAGGGAGGGGTGTACTTGGGTCGGGCACGGATACGGCAAGTGTCGCCGACGGCGATGCGTTCGGTGACGGTGGTCCAGGTGCGTAGGTCGGCCGAGGCTTCGAGGCGGTAGCGGCGCAGGGGCTCGCTCCGCCAACTGAGCACGTACTCGCCGATGGAGTAGGCGGGCTGGATGGTGGCGTTGCCCTTGTATTCGAGGATCGGGGCAAGCGGGGCGGGGGCCGGCGCGGCCGCGCGGAGCGTTGCGGCCGAGAGGAGCGCAAGCAGGGCCTGGAGGGAAAGCGTGGTGAGAGGGGGGCGCATGGGAGCGGGGAACCTCGGTCGAACGAAGAAGGCAGAGAGGGCGGAGGAGGAAGAGGAAGGGGACGACACTCTTGCGAGTTTCGCGACGGGGGAAAGAGGATGTGAACGAGTACGAGAATGAGAACGATGGAGGCGGGTGCTACGGCGTGGGCGGGGCGACGAGCTGGCGCCACTTCTTCATCGAGCGGGCGAGGTGGGTGGTCGGGTCGGTCGGCGAGGGAACGGGCAGGCCCCAGGTGAGCAGCGATACGGGTTGGGTGAAACCTTGGTCGGAGAGAATCTTGAGGAAGGGTGCGACGTCGTAGGTGCCCTCGCCAAGAGCCTTGATCGCCCCAGTGTTGGAAGTGTCGGTACCGTAGATGACGACATCCGAGGTGGCGGCTTTGACGGCGGCCGCGGTGGCCGCTAGCATGGCGCCCTTGCCAGCGTTCAACTCGTGGTAGAGGCCGAAGGTCATCTTGATGTTCGGGTAGCCGGCGGCGCTGAGCTGGGCGAGGACGTCGAGGCCGTCGGAGGCGGCGGGCCAGACGCAGCCGGCATGCGGGTAGACGACGAAGGGCACGCCCTTAGCCTGGCAGCGGTTGGCGAAACGCTTGTAGCGCTCAAGGCCGGCGATGCGGTTGGCCGGGGTGTTGTCGGCAACGATGGTGACCCAGATCTCGGTGCCCATGAGCTTCGCTTGATCGAGGCACTTATCGAACCAGGCTTCGTTGAGGGTATCGCTGAGGTTGTGCCACCAGTATGCGGCGTGGACGCGGAAGCGGCCAGACTGGACGTCGGGGAGTGCGGCGAACGCGGCGAGCGACTCGGGACTGTAGCCGTCGAGAACAATGCCGGCGTAACCGAAGGTTTGGCACACGCCAACCTGGGCGGCAGGCGTGAGGCCGCCCATGCAGTTGCCATTGGCGAAGACGTAGAAGGGCGTGTGGAGCGGGAGTTGGGCGGTGGCGGGGTTGCCGCCGAACTGATACTCCTCCCAGTTGCTGTAGCCGTCTGCATCGGTGTCGAGTTCGGACACCGCAACTCGCCAGAAACGGCGGCTGTCCGCGCCGGCGGAGCCGGCCGGGCGAACGATCGGGGTGAGTGGGCCGTCAACGGCGGGCTGAAGCGCGGTGCCTTGCGGCGTCCAAGTGGCGAAATCCGTGGAGGACTCGATCTGGTAGCGTTTGCCGCGCAGGCCGGCCCAGTGAAGCACGAGGTTGCCGGAGCCGTCGGTCTCCGGAGCGGCGGCGAGCGCGCTGGCGGCGGAGAAGGGGCTCGTGCCGGCGACGGACTCGTCGAGGTTGGTCGCGCCGTCGCCATCGGGGTCGGCCGTGGGCGCACCAGCGGCAGGGAAGGCGGTGCGCCAGACATCGGAGATGCCGTCGTGGTCGAGGTCGACAATGGCGTGCAGCGCCGGGTTGCCGAGCAGGGCGAGGAGGGCCAGCGAGAGAAGGTGGGTGGGGCGCATGAGGGGTACAACGGAAGGAAGGCCGAAGGGAGAATGCGGATGGCGGAACGGGCGGAGGGTGGTTGTTGATCGGCGCCCCGCTGGGAGGGGCGAATGAGGGTCTGGCGAATTGTGCCTGGGGAAAGGGAGAGGAACGGAGTGTCGAAGGGGGAAGCTGATGTTGAAGTGGGGAGACCGGCCGGGGAACGGGACGTTGAACGCAGAAGGCGGAAGGCTGAACCCGGAACCCGGGCGGAGCAGGAGTAGGAGTAGGAGTAGGAGTAGGAGTAGGAGTAGGAGCAGGCTGCTACTCGCTACTTTTGGGTGACCCCGGGGATGGTGCCGGCGGGGGAGACGGTGACGGGGGTGGTGCCGCCGGGCAGGGTGTTGTGGCGCAGGAGGACGCCGCTGAGGTTGATCGTCTCGGTGTCCTTGCCGCGGAAGGAGAAGAGGTCGATCTGGTTGGAGTCGTAGAGCAGATCGGCGGCGCGGCCGTCGATGGTGCGCAGCTGGAAGCTGGTCGCGCCGGAGCCGGCGGGGAACTCGCGGTTCTTGCGGTAAACTTGGGCGGCGAGCACCACGCCGTCGTAGTCGGACTTGGGCTCGTTGTTGATGAGCGTCTTGAACGAAGAGTTGCCCTCGCTGGCAAAGGTGTTGCCCAGAAACTGGATGTGCCAGCCGGGAATCGTACCCTGATAGTGGCGACCCGCCCAGGTGGTGGCCGTAGAAGTCGTGCCGGTGCGCCCCCAGCGGTTGCCCGCCTTGATGCTGTCGACGGCGACGTAGTAGTCGTCGTGTTGGGCGTCGGTGAGGTAGTCGTTGTCGACCATCAGGTAGCGGCCGAGCATTGAGATGATGGAGACGATGGAGGAGGCGTCGGGCGCGACGTCCCAGGGACGGTCGAGGGTCACGGAGGTGGCTCCTGGGGTGACACCGAGCGCGTAGCGCCATTGACCGGCACCGCGGCCGTCGAGGATCAGGGCCACGCCGCCGGTCCAGTTGTAGGTGACCGGCTGGCCGCTGTGGGTCGTGGTGATGGTCGGGCCGGCGAGCGTCATGGAGATGCCGTTGGTGGCGGCGATGGGACCGCGGTACACTCCCTCGCCGCCGTCGCCGGTGTAGCCACCGTCTTGGAGCTCGACGATGGTGACGAGGGAATTGGCGTCCGGGGCGGTATCCCACGGGCGATTGATGGTGACAGTGGTGGTCCCGACAGGGACGGTTCGGAGATAGCGCCACTGGCCGGAACCGCTGCCGCCGATCAGGACCGCGGCGGCCCCGGCCCAGTCCTTGGTCGCCGGCTTTCCATCCCTGGTTGTGATGGTGGGCGAGGCGAGGGTCATGGAGGTGCCGCTCATGCTCATGGTGCCGCGGTAGATGTTGCGAGTGTCAGTGGCCGCTTGGCTCACGAGCTCTGTGCCCTCGGGGTAGGTGTTGTTGATCCAGAGGACGTCGCGGCAGTAGGGGTCGGTGGAGGAGAAGAACGGATCGAGGCAGAGGCTGGTGTTGCCATTCGTGGGACCGGTGACCTCGACAGTGTTGCCAGCGACGATGAGGTTGTGACTCATGCCGCTGAACTTGAAACCGAAGTTGTTGTAGCGGACGAGCGAGCTGGTGATGGCGACGTGGCGGACGTCGTCGCGGCCGAAGATGCCCTTGGAGGCGACGATCTCCACGTCCTCGATGCGGAGGTTGGCGGTGCGGCGCAGGTAGAGGCCGAACGGCATGTTGTCCTCCTTTGTCGTGTCGAGGCGCGGTGCGGTGAGGCGCAAGCGGCGGAAGGTGGTCGGGGTGCGGGTGAACCCGCGGTAGACGACAGCGCTCCAATAGGAGGTGTTGGTGACGGTGAACGCGATGTCCTCCAGGCCGAAGGGCTCATCCTGGGTGTAGTTGAGATTCGTGACAAGACCGGGAAGTGCGGGATTCGCGACCTGCGGGTTGTTGTCCCAGCGCACAAGGGTCAGGTCCCGGCCGGCGCCCTTGAGCACGGTGTGGTGTGGGAGCAGCAACGGCTGGGTGAGCACGTAGGTGCCGGCGGGGACGTGAACAATACCGCCGCCGGCGGCGGCCGCGGCGTTGAGGGCGGTGGTGAACTTGGCGTCGTCGCCGGTGCCGGTGGGCGCGGCGACGGTGAACGCGTTCGTGGGCCAGGCGGTGGCCTGCTTGATCGTGACGGTGTCGAGCGGAGTGCGAATGAAGGTCGTGAACTTCACCCAACCGGCGGGACCGCCGCAGCCGTTGTGAACGTAAAGCTGGTAGTCATCCTCGGCGAGGTTGGCCGGGAGCGTATAGCGCAGGGCGTAGCCGGTGGAGACGGTGAGGCGGGTGGGGGCGGTGAGCGTGCGAACAACAACACCGGCGCGAACCAACGCTGCGCGCGGACCGACAGAGCCGGGGGCGATGATCTCAAGGCAGTTGCCGGCGATGGTGAGGGTGCCGCCGGGGGTGGCGGTATCGCCGAGATCGCCTTGGACGAACCAGGGATCGGGGCGGTTGACGAGAAACGCGGGGCCGGTGACGCCGGCTTCCTTCAGGCGCAGGGCATAGACGCCGGATGTCCAGTTATTGGGCACGGTGACGGTGACGCTGCGCGGGGTGGCGGTGTGCAGGTCGACGGCGGTCCAGCTGGTGGGCGCTGGCGCGACGGGGAGGGGCGAGCCGGGGTCGGTGTCGGGCAATCGGGCGAGTTCGGCGGTGGAGTCGAGGCCGGTGCCGGCGCAGGTGGCGAGGATGGTCTCGTCGGGTGCGACGGGCTGCGAGGTCCAGAAAACGATGGGGCCGCCGGGGACCGGGAGGGCTCGGATCTGCGGGTCGGTGCCGGCGGCGTATTCGCGGAGGTTGGAGAAACCGTCGCTGTCGGGATCGGCGGAGGCGTCGGCGAGGGCGGGGTTGGTGCCGTGGTCGGACTCCCAGAAATCATCCATGCCGTCGGCGTCGGTGTCGGCCTTGGTGGAGCTGAGGCCGAGCTGGGCCTCTTCCCAGTCGGTGAGCAGGTCGGCGTCGGTGTCGGCGTCAGAGACGTTGACGCGATAGAAGCCAGAGGCAGTCGTCGAGCCGGCGGGAAGGACGGTCTTGGTGAGGTCGGCACCGGTGCCCCCTATGGAGGTTCCGAGCACACTCCACTGCTTGAGGTCGGGGGAGGTCGAGGCGTAGTAACGTTTCCACTTCAGGCCGGGCCAGCGCAGCACGAGATTGTCGGAGGCGTCGCGCTCGAGGGCGGCGGTGGGGCGGCTGGCGGCGGAAAGGGGATTGGTGCCGGCGAGTTGCTCGAGCGCGTTGGAGTAGCCGTCGCCGTCGGGGTCGGCGTTGGCGGCGCCGGCGGTGGGGTACGCGGCCTGCCAGATGTCGGAAAGACCGTCGTGGTTGAGGTCGAGGAAGGCGTGGGCGAGGGGGGCGGCGAGAAGGAGGGCGGCGGTGAGGGCTCGGAAGCGCGCGTGGCCGAGGGAGGGGATGTTGCGCATGGAGTGGGGAACGGAGGGAAGAAGGCGGAACGGAGAACGAAGATGGCAGAGCGAGGCGGAGAAGGGCGAAGGCTGGAATCGGAAGAAGCTCTTGGGTGTGTCGCTACGGGCAAGGGTGGGGACGCGGACGGGGATTGGAGCCGGAGGAGGGCGCTGATTGCGAGTCGCTACTTGGTGGTAACACCGGGGGGAGGCGACGACGGGATGAGGACCAGGGGGCCGCCGGCGGCGGGAACGTTTTGGCGGAGGAGCAGGCCGGAGACGGAGACCGGGTCGTAGTCGAAGTGGAGAAAGCGAACGGAATCGAACTGGTTGCGCTCGACGAGGAGGTCGGCGAGGGAGCCGTGGCGGCTGAGCAGGCGCAGGTAGAACTCGTCCTGGTTGGGCAGCAGGTTGGGGTTGGCGTTGGTGTTGTTGCGGTACACGTGCGCGGCGCCAACGACCCCGTCGTAGTCGGCGGCCGGGTCGTTGTAGGACAGGAGGGAGAAGAAGGTCGACTGGCCGGAAACGACGGTGTTGCCGAGGAACTGCAGGTGCCAGGCGGGAAATGTGCCCATGTAGTGGCTACCAGACCAGGTGGTGGCGGCGGTGGGCTGGTCCTTGTGGGAGTGCCCGAAGCGGTTGCCCGCCTTGATGCTATCGAGGGCGAGGTAGTAGTCGTCGTGCTGCACGTCGGAGGAGAGGTTGTTGTCGATCATGAGCAGGCGGCCCTGGAGGTTGTTGAGCGCGACGACGGACGAGCTGTCGGGGTCCACCTCCCAGGGACGGTCGATCGATACGGTCGTCGACCCCTGGGTGGCGGCGGTGAGGAAACGCCATTGGCCGGCCCCACGCCCGTCGATGATCTGCGCGACCGCACCATTCCAGGAGTAGGATACGGGGGTGGTGCCGCCGGGCCGGATGGCGATGGTCGGAAAGTTGAGGCGCAGGGTCGTGGCGCCGGCCATGCTGAAACCGCCGCGGTAGATGCCGGCGGCGCCGTCCATGGTGTAGCCCGCGGCAATGGTGGGAGTGGTGCCGGCTTTCAGCGTGTGGGTATTGCCGGCATAGAGCAGGTCGCGGGTGTAGGGGCCGCCGACCGGTGTGCCGTACATCGATGTGATGCAGAGGACAGACATCGCCGCGATGGGCTCCTGCTTCTCGAGGCGGTTGCCCTCGATGATCCAGTTGCGACTGCGGGAGGAGAGCCACAGCCCGAGGTTGTTGTACTGGAGGGTCGAGTTGCGCAGGACGACGTGGCTGACGTCGTCGCGGCTGAAGATGCACTGGTCGGAGTCGAAGAGGACATCCTCGATCAGGACATTGTCGGTCTGGCGGAGATAGAGGGCGACGGGGGTGTCGTTCCAGACCTTGGTGTTGTAGCAGCCGGCGGCGATCTTGATCCGGCGGAACCAGCCCAACTCGTCGGTGCCGATGCGCTCGACGGCGTGTTCCCGGAAGTCGGGCGGTGCCTGGAGCGTGAGATCCTCAAGGGCGAAGGTGGCGCGCTGCGACCCCGCCGGGGTGAGAGCGGCGCCGTTGACCAGCGGGGTGTTGAGCGGCAGTGGGGCTGTCCATTCGAGCGTGGTGAGGGCGCGCCCGGCGCCGGCGAGAACGGTGCGGTTGGGGAGCGAGAGGGGCTGGGTGAGCTTGTAGGTGCCGGCGGGGATTCGGACTGTGCCGCCGCCGTTGGCGGTGGCCTGGGCGAGGGCGGAGGCGAGCTTAGCGTCGTCGCCGCTGCCGGTGGGCACGGCGGCGGTGAATACGGCCGAGGGCCACGCGGTCGGGGTGGCGATGGTGATGGTGTCGAGCGGGGCCTCGATGTAGGTCGAGAACTTCACCCAACCGGCGGGGCCGCCGCAGCCGTTGTGGACGAAAACCTGGTAGTCGCCCGGGGCGAGATTGGCAGGAACGCCGTAGCGCAACGCATAGCCGGTGCTGGTGGTGACGCGGACCGGGGCGGTGAGGGTGGCGACGGCGCCATCGCGCACGAGGGCGAGGCGCGGGCCGAGGGAGCCGGGGCGAGACGATTTCGAGACAGTTTCCGGCAATGGTGAGGGTGCCCCCGGGAGAGGCGCTCGCACCCTGGTTGCCGGCGACGAACCAAGGATCGGGGGCGTTGACGAGGCGCAGCGGGCCGGTGGCGCCCCGGTGTTTGAGGCGCAGGGCGTAGATTCCGGGTGTCCAAGAATCGGGAACGGTGACGGTGACGCTGCGCGGGGTGGCGGTGTGGGGCGCGACGGCGGTCCACGCGGTCGGGGCGGCGGCGGTGCCGGGCGGTGCCCCGGGGGCGTTGTCGGCGAGGCGGGAGAGCTCGGCGGTGGTGCCGATGTCGCTACCGCCGGAGGTGACGAGGATGGTCTCCTCGGGCGCGACGGGTTGCGAGGCCCAGAAGATGAAGGGCCCGCCGGAGACGGGGGCAGCGCGGTACTGGGGGTCGGTGCCGGCGGAGCGCTCCTGGAGGTTGGTGAACCCGTCGGCATCGGGATCGGCGCCTGCGTCGTTGGCGAGCGGATTCAGGTCGTGGAGGGTTTCCCAGCCGTCGGGCATGCCGTCGGCATCGGAGTCGAGTGATGCGGGGGCGGTGCCGAGCTGGGCCTCCTCCCAGTCGGTGAGGCCGTCGAGGTCGGCATCGAAGTCGACGGCACTGACGCGGAAGAACTGGGCCGGGGCGGTGGCGAGGGTGGGCGGGATGGTGCGGGTGAGCGTGGTGCCGTTGCCAACGAGGTAGGAGCCGACGTTGGTCCACTTGGCGAAGTCGGGCGTGGAGCTGACGACGTAGCGCTTGCCAAGCTGGGCGGGCCAACGGAGCTGAAGTTCGCCGCCAGGGCCGGGCTCCAGGATGGAGGTGGGCCGGCTACGCGGGTCGAGCGGATTGGTGCCGGCGTTGGCCTCTTGGCGGTTGGTGAAGCCGTCGCCGTCGTTGTCGGCGGCGGGGTTCTCGGCGGCGGGGTAGGCGGCGTTCCAGAGATCCGAGATCAGGTCGTGGTCGCGGTCGATGGTGGCGAGGAGCGGAGCGACGGCGCCGAGGGAGAGAAAGAGGGCGAGGGGCGGTAGGCGTCTGGGGCGCATGGGGGCGGGGAAGTAGGGCGGAAGGCAGAATGCAGAACGAAGAAGGCAGAGCGGGCGGAGGAGGAAAAGAGGCCGGACGAAGCTCTTGCGAGCTTCGCCACGGGGGGAGGGAGGAGAACGAGTACGAGAATGAGAAAGAGAACGAGGGGAGTCAGGGCGAGGGCGGTGCGACGAGTTGCTGCCAGCGCAGCAGGGTGCGCTCGAGGTGGTCGTCGTGGTCCGGATCAGGGAGGTTGTAGGTGTGGTACTCCATCGGGCCGGTGTAGCCAGCGGTGGCGAGGGCTTGGAGGAACGGGCGTACGTCGTAGTTTCCCTGGTCGAGGGGGCGGATGCCGGTGGTCCAACCGCCGCGGGAGCGGGTGTCGGCCTCGGCACCGTTGACGGAGGCGAGGGTGCAGTAGGGCGCGACGGCGGCGACGACCTCGGCGATGCGCGCGCCATTGCCGGCCTTCAGCTCGTGGCAGAGGTGGATGGAGATGCTCACGCAGGCCTTCTCCGCGGGCGAGAGATCCTCGTCGGCCCGCAGGCGGAGCAAGAGCACGAGCGCCTGCTCGGCGTTGATGAAGGTTGTGCCTTCATGGGGATAGAGCACGAGCTTGGCTCCCTTGTTGGCGCAATGCTGCACGGTGGTTTTGAGGATGCCGTAGGCAGTCTCGACGTTGGCGGTGGTCTTGGCGCCGCCGACGACCATCCAGACGGCCATGTCCATGCGGGCGGCCTGGACGAGGCGCTTGTCGATGTCGGTCCAGTTGAAGGCACTCGTGACATCGACCCACCAGAGGGCGCTGTAGATGCGGAAGCGGCCGGCGCCCACGTCGGGATGGTCGGCGAAGGCCTTGAGCCCGCCTTCGGAGCCGAAGCCGGCCAGTCCGTAGCCGGTGTAACCGACGGATTGACACAGGGAGATCTGGGCGGCGGCGGTCATGGACCAGTCGCTGCCGCCGAAGCAAAGGCCGAAGGGGACGAAGTCGCAGCGCAACGGGATGCGGGTGCCGGCGAACGGATCAGTGCCGAGGCGCGACTCGTCGTAGTCGGAGATGCCGTCGCCATCGGAATCGAAATCGAAGGGCGTGACGCGCCAGAACTTGCGGACTTCGGGGTCGGGCTTGGTGGGATCGGTGGACGGCGGGACGTAGCGGCGTTTGACCACATAGTGGCAGTCTTGGTCGAGGCCGACGAGCTGCCCTTCGTGCTTCCATGTGCGCAGGTCGGTGGAATATTCGATGCGGTAGCGGCGATTGAGTTCGCCGTGCCACCGCAGCTCCATGTCGCCCGCGAAGTTGGCGTGGGGCACGCCGGGGTCGACGAAGAGCGCGGGAATGAAGGCCGGATCGGCGGCGTGGCCCGCGCTGGTGGCGAGGGTGGTGGCGAGGAAGAGCGCGGTAATGAGACGCATGGGAAACACGGAGAACCTAAGGCAGAGTGAAGAAGGCATTACGAAGAAGGAGCAGGCGGGGTGATTAGGGACGGTGGGCGGTGGGAGCTACGAGGGTGCGCCACTTCTTCATTGAGCGGGTGAGGTGGTCGGTGGCGGTGGGCGTGGCGCCGGGATCGCCAAGGTTGTAGGTCTGCAGCTGCATCGGGCCGGTGTAGCCGGCGGCGGCGAGAGCCTGAAGAAACGGGCGAATGTCGTAGTCACCGCGGTCGAGCGGCTGGATTTGGTGGGCCCAGTTGTCGTTCGGATAGACGGCGATGGAGGAGCCGGAGACGGAAGCCATCGCGATGTGGTCTTTCACGGCGGCGACGACGGCGGCGATGCGGGCGCCGTTGCCGGCCATGATCTCGTGGCAGAGGTGGACCGAGATCTTGATCTCGGGAAGGCCGACGCGGTTGCGCATGGCGAGGGCGGCTTCGGCGTCGTCGAACAACGCGCCGCCGTGCGGGTAGAGCACGAGCTGCACGCCCTTCGTGCGACAATGCTCGGCAATGATTCTGATCGCGGCGGCGCCGGCGGCGAGGGTGGCTTCCTTGCGGTCGGGGGAGTCCATGGCCAGCCAGAGGGCGGCCTTCATCTTCGCAAGCTCGGTGAGTTTTTTGTCGAGATCGGTCAGGGGGGCGGAGTCGAGGCTGACGTCGAAATTGGGGAACCAGAGCACGCTGTAGATCTTGCAGCGGCCGGAGGTGACCTCGCCATTGGCGGCGAAGTCCTTCAGTGAAGAAAGATCGAAATTCTGGATGCCGAGGCCGCTGAAACCGCGAGACTGGCAGCGGGCGATTTGTTCCGCGGCGGTCAGATCGCCGAAGCACATGCCGAAGGGCACGAAGTGGCTTTGGAGTTGAACTGCGGGTACGGCGGGATCGGAACCGAGGCGGGATTCCTCCCAGTCGTTGACGCCGTCGCCATCGGTGTCCGTGTCGAGCGCGGTGACGCGCCAGAAGAGGCGGGGACCAGAAGCGGCGCCGGCGGCGCGAACGAGACGTGGGCTGTCGGCCGCGGTGAGCAGTTCGGTGCCGAGCGTCCAGGTGACGAGGTCGGCCGAGGAATCGATGCGGTAGCGTTTGCCGGCGACGCCGGACCAGCGAAGCAGGGTATTGCCTGAGGCGTCAGTCTCGGGCACGGAGGCGACGAGGCGGCTGGCGCGGTCGAAGGGATTGGTGCCCGCGAGGGACTCGGCGAAATTGGTGGCACCGTCGCCATCGGGATCGGCCGTGGCGGCACCGGCGTTGGGATACGTTTCCGGCCAGATGTCGGAGAGGCCGTCGCCGTCGAAGTCGACGAGGGCGAGCAGCGTGGGCGCGCCAAGGCTTAGCAGGAGCGAGAAGGCGCAGAGCCATGCGCGGCGCAGGCCGCGGAAGGAAATGGTGTGGGAGGCCATGGGGATGCGGGCCCGGCGCCATGGGAATGGCGGATGAGCCCGTGTACTGGGAAGGACAGGTTGGCGGGGCTCGATCAGGGGCACAAGGCCGGGGAGGGGGGACGTGGGCGGATTTACAGGATGCTCAAGTTCCGTAGGCGCCGGAGGTGGTGGACAACCAGTGACGGGGCGTGATTTATCGATGGAACCAAGACGTTCGCCTTGTCGGAAACGGAAGCGGACGAAGTTCTTGCGAACTTCGCTACGCTAGAGGGAGGAAACGGACGAAGCTCTGGCGAGCATCGCGACGAGGAGAGACCGGGGCGGACGAGACTCTTGCGAGTTTCGCTACGGCGCGGCGACGAGCTGGTTCCAGCGGATGAGCGAGCGGACGAGGTGGTCGTCGAGGCGCGGATCGCGGAGGGCGTAGGTGTGCAGCACCATCGGGCCGGTGTAGCCGACGTCGGCGAGGACCCTCAGGAAGGGAGTGGGATCGTAGCTGCCCTGGTCGAGGGGCTTGATGTCGGCCCATGAGTTGGAGCCGTCGACGGAGGCAAGCACGAGGTAGGGGGCCGCGTTGGCCACGGTGGTGGCGATGCGGCCCATCGCGCCGGCGGCCTGCTCGTGGCAGAGGTGAAGCGAGAGGCGCACCTCGGGGTGCCCGAGGGCGGCGAGCTGTTGGTACACGGTAAGCGCCTCCTCGGTATCGATGAAGGTGGTGCCCGCGTGCGGATACAGCACCAGACGGGCTTGCTTGGCCGCGCAGGCGTCGGCGATGACGTGGAGCTTGGCGAGGGCGAGCGCGACGTTCTCGGGCGAGTTGCACTTATAGTCGGTGGGGACCGGGTCGGGGGCGATGTCGTCGATCACGACCCAGAGCGCCATGTCCATGCGAACGGCCTGGTCGAGAACGGGGTTGATCGTGTTGACGAGAGTGGCGGCCGTGAGGGGGCTGGTATTCGTCCACCAGAGCATGGCAGGGATGCGGAACTTGCCCGACACGACGTCGGCGTGGTCGGCGAACTTCTTGAGGCGGCCGGCGTCGACGTCGTAACTGGAAACGACGAGGCCGCTGTATCCCGCTTTCTGGGAGAGGGCGATCTGCTCGGCGGGCGCGATCATCCAGTTGGCGTTGGCGAAACAGAGGGCGAAGGGGATCAGGGGGCTGGCGAGGGCTGTGCGGGCGCCGGCGAAGGGATCGGTGGCGGGGAGTCGATTGGCCTCCTCCCAATCGGTCGCCCCGTTGGTGTTGGAGTCGTAGTCGAAGGCGACGACGCGGTAGTATTTTCGAACCTCGGGATCGGGCTGGGTGGGTTTGTCGGCGGGCGGAACGTAACGGTTCTTCACCGTCACTCGGCACTCGCGGTCGAGGCCGATGACTTGATTGAAGGTGCCCCAGCTTCGCAGATCCGTGGAGGACTGGATGCGGTAGCGCTTGTTGAGCAGTCCCCACCAGCGAAGGACGATGTCGCCCTTGGAAGAGGCGGAGTAGATCGTGCCCGGGTCGACCTCGGCGACGACGGCGAGATGGTCGGAGGCATCGAGTGGGTCGGTGCCGGCGATGGACTCGGCGAGATTGGTGGCGCCGTCGCGGTCGGGATCGGCGGTGGGGGCCCCGGCGATCGGGTAGAGGGCGGCCCAGACGTCGGAAACGCCGTCGTGGTTTGCGTCAATCAGAGCGTGTGCGGGCGGCGCGGCGAGCATGAGCAGAAGGGATGCAACAGCGAGCAGGCGGGAGAAGGGGGGCGTCATAGGGAGGACCGGTCGCCGCCCCGGAGGAAAGAGGGGAGCGCGGCGTGCTGGCTTGATGGTGGCCGTTGGGACGCGCGTATCAATAGTCTGCGAGTGCCGCACGTGCTTTTACAGGTTGCTCCCAATTGTGCACGCGGTACTGCGGAGCCGGCCGGGAGGTGGGTGAGTCCCCATGGTTCGGAGAGACGGACGGACTCGGAAAGGCCCGGGAAAACGTCAACCCGGAAAAGTTTTGGTTGATTTCGGAAAACCGGCTACTACGGTGCACCCCTTTTCCACCTCGGACTGCCCTTCTCCCGGGGGATACAGTCCACATTCAAATCGTATTTCCATGAAGCAGCTCAAGCTCAACGTCACCGCCCGCGAGGGCCAAGGTCGCAGTGCCTCGCGTCGTCTGCGTTCGAGCGGGAAGATCCCCGCCATTCTCTACGGTAAGCACACCGAGCCGGTGCAACTGGCGGTCGATGTGCCCGAGTTCCGTCGCCTCCTGAAGGTGATCGGCGGCTCGACGGCGCTGATCGAGTTCCTGCGCCCCGATGGTCGCGAGGCGATCTCCTTCATCCAGGAAATCCAGCGCAACCCGCTGACCGACGAGTATCTCCATATTGATCTCCGCGAAGTGGCCGCCAACGAGCCGATCGAGCTCCAAGTGGGTGTGCGCATCATCGGCGAGGCCGACGGAGTGAAGAACGAAGGCGGCATCATGAATGTGTCCGCCCACGAGTTGCGTATCCGCTGCTTGCCGAAGGATCTGCCCGAGTTCGTCGACGTCGACGTGGCCGCCTTGAAGGTGGGCGACTCGATCCACGTGGCCGGGTTGGTGGCGATTGCCGGAGTCGAGTTCCTCGACAGCCCCAAGCAGCCCGTCGTCGCCTGTGTGGCTCCCGCCGCCGAGGAGGCTGTTACTCCCGCTGCCGGTGCTGCCGCTGCCGCCGCCGAAGGTGCCGCGCCTGCCGCTGGTGCCGCCGCTGCTGCTGCGCCCGCCGCTGGCGCCGCCGCTCCGGCCGCTGGTGCGAAGCCGGCCGCCGGCGCCAAGCCCGGTGCCGCTCCGGCCGCCGCCAAGGCGCCTGCAGCGAAGGCTCCCGCCAAGAAGTAAGTATTTCCTTTGCGCGCGGCCCCGCCGCAGGGTGGTGCCGCGCACGTTCTTTGAGTCATGTCGATTGCTGTTCTCGCCGGCCTGGGCAATCCCGGCGAGGAGTACGCCGATACGCGCCACAACCTTGGTTGGCTCGTACTCGACGCGCTCGCGGCCCGCGCCGGCCTCTCCTGGTCGCGCGACCGCAATGCCGAAGCAATGGTGACGCGCTGGGATCTCCCGACGCGCCCACCGTTGTTGTTGGTCAAGCCGCTCACCTACGTCAACGAAAGCGGCCGCGCCCTGCGTCGCACCTGCGACTATTTTCGCCACCCACCGACCCGTCTGGCAGTCGTCTACGACGACCTCACGATGCCGGTGGGCAAGGTGAAGCTCTCGGTGGACGGCAGCGCCGGCGGGCACAACGGAGTGCAGAGCCTCATCGATCATCTCGGTGTCGGCTTCATCCGTTTTCGCATTGGCATCGGCCCGCGCCAACCGGCCCAGATCGACCTCAAGGACTTTGTGCTCGGCCGCTTTCCCCCGGCTGATCGCCAGCTCATCGACCATCAACTTTCCCAATATATCAACGGACTCGAACTCCTCGCCACGAGGGGGCTGGAGCCCGCCATGAATCAGCTCAACCGCCGCATTTCCTCCGCAAATGACACCGATCAAGCGCAAGTATAAGGCCACTTTCATCATCGATACCCGCGGGCGCGAAGAGACCCTCGACGTGCTCCTGGAGAAGGTGAAACTGGATATCACAGCCGTGCAGGGCGAAGTCGTCTCCGTGGAAAACCTCGGCCAGCGCGATCTTGTGCGCTCCACCGATCCGAAGTTCACCACCGCCCCCTACGTGCAGATGGAATTCATGGCGCCGGTCGACGGCCCCAAGCACCTGCACGAACGCCTCCGCCTCAACCAGGTGGTCTATCGGGCGATGTTCGAGACGGCCTGAGCCGACCCCCGTCCCCGATGGCCTACCTCAACAAAGTCTTTCTCATCGGCAACCTCACCCGCGACCCCGAGTTGCGCGTGACGCCGAAGGGCACCGCGATCTGTTCGTTCGGGCTGGCCGTGAATCGCCAGTTCCGCGACGAAAGCGGCAACAGCCGCGATGAGACGACCTTTGTCGACATCGAGGCCTGGGGCAAACAGGGCGAACTCGTCTCCAAGTATTTGACCAAGGGCAGCCCCTGCATGGTCGAAGGACGTCTGCGCCTCGACGCGTGGGAGGATAAGGCCACCCAGCAGAAGCGCAGCAAGCTCAAGGTTGTCCTCGACAACGTGCAGTTTCTTTCCCGCGGCCCCGGTGGCGGCGGCGGCCCATCGGGCGACATGGGCGGCGATGTCGTCTCCGAGGAGCGCAGCAGCCCGCCCGAGCGCAGCGCCCCGCCCCCGCGCAGCACCAACCGGCCCGCGCCTCCGCCCGATTCCGGTCCTGGTCTCGAAGACGATGTTCCGTTCTGATCCTTTCACCTTTTAACTCAATACGACTGCCATGTCCCATACCGAGATTCTCCTGATCAAGCCCGTCGAGGGCCTGGGCGCCGAAGGCGACCAAGTCAAAGTCCGCGCCGGCTACGCCCGCAATTTCCTGCTCCCGCAGCAAATCGGCGTGACGATCACCGCGTCCAACCGCAAGCAGGTCGAGGCCCTCAAGCAGCGCCGCGCCAACCGTGAAGGTCAGGAACTCGACGGCGCCAAGGCCCTCGGCGCCCTGATCGAGAAGGCCAACATCGCCATCGCCATGAAGACCGGCGAGGGTGGCCGCCTGTTCGGCTCCGTCACCTCCAACGATCTGCACGACAAGCTCGTGGCCGCCGGCATCAACGTGGAGAAGAAGCGCATTCATCTCGCGGCTCCGGTGAAAGCCCTCGGCAAGCACGAGGCCACCGTGAAGCTCCACGCTGAGGTGACGGTGACCTTGTCCTTCGACGTCGTGTCGGAGAACCCCCTCGTGTCCTCCGGCGAAGCGCAGAAGTAATACGCCTCCGTTTTTTCGAAAGCCGCGCCGCCTCAGGGCTGCGCGGCTTTTTGTTGTTCAGACTTCCTGGCCTAGGTGGGCCCTGCGCCCGTGGGACGAGGTGGCTGCATTGTCCGGCCCCTTCTCGCTGGGGGGCGCACCGGAGCGTCTCCCCGGGGTGGCCGTGGGTTCGACCTCTGCGCGCGGTGCCGGCTTCGCGGTTGCCGGGGGCCGGCGGGCCTGGCTAACGTCGGCCGATGAATTTGCGGCACGACGACAATACGACGCTGGGCGAGTTGAAGACCGAGGTGCTGGCCTTTGCCCGCGCCCGCGACTGGGAGCAGTTCCACTCCCCGAAGAATCTCTCCATGGCCATCGCCGCCGAGGCCGCCGAACTGATGGAACCGCTGCTGTGGGTGACTCCCGAGGAGTCGCGCGCGGTGATGAATCGTCCCGACAAGCGCGCGGCGCTCCAGGACGAGCTGGCCGACATCGTGGTCTACTGTCTGGAGTTCGCCAATCAAACCGGTATTGATCTCGCCACGGCGATCACGGAAAAGATGACACGCAACGCCCAGAAGTATCCGGTGGAAAAGGCTCGCGGCCGCGCCGAAAAGTACAACGAGCTCTGAGGCGGTGCGGCCGGTGGCACTGGGCCGCGCCTGCAAGGGGGCTCGCCCGGGCTTAATCCCGGCGTTGGATCGCCGGACGGCCGATACTGCGACGACGCCTGCCGCTGGCGGGGAGGGCGAACGCCGATCGTGGATTCGTACCGCGGGCCCCACAGGGCGAAGTCGGGCCCCCTGTCGCCGACCTTTGAATCTCCGCCGGTTCGGTTTTCTCACATTTTTGCACGGAGGCGGACGGGAGCCAAACGGCTGGCCGCGGACCGACGCACGTCCCTGTATCCACGTGGTTGGTGGTGCGTTCGGGGGGCCAAACGCAAGGGGCCGCCGAGGGAGACCAGCGTGGGGACTCCGCGGGCACAGCGCGCGCAAGGGCGGGGCAGAGCGAACCCGAGGCGCGAATGGGGCAAACCCTTAAGGCAGGAGTAGGCCGGGCCCGATTCTGTTGCCTGCGGGAAGGGGCTATGCTCTGGTCAGAGAAAGACCAACACCCTCGACCACCACCGCCACCATGCTTCGCAACCGTCTAGATGGCCTCGTTTCCCTCCATGGCATCTGGGTCACCATAATGACCACGGCGGGTTTCTATGTCTACACAATGGGCACGCTGGCCACGGAGTGGATTCGGCTGGCCCCGGGGTTCAACCGGAATCTCTACTTCCTGGCGGTGTTCATCGGCATGCTCTTGGCCGCGCGGGTCTATCTTGGCTGGATCGATCGCTTGGCCCGTCTGGGGTGGATGGATTCGCTTTACGTCACCGCTCAGATGGTGGCCCGACTGGCGCTGGTTCTTTTCGGGACCGCTTTTGTGATCAAGGACGTCGCGGTGAGCCGTATGTTTCTTGGCGTCTTCCTCATCTTGGCCAGCGCGGGCATGTGGCTCTCCAACCGGTATCTGCCGCGGGTAATCGCCAAGTTTGTCTTCAAATCGCATTCTATCCCGACGATCATTGTCGGCTCCCCGGCGGAGACTCCGGGGTTCGAGGGCTGGCTGGCGGAACAGGCCAAGCTCGGGGTGGACGTGCTGGGCTGTGTGACCACGCGCCGGGAGTATTCACCGCGCGGTGTGCGCCTGCTGGGTTATGTCGAGGATATCGAGAATGTGTTGGCGAACTTTCCCGCCAGCCAGATCGTGCTGCCCCTTTTCTACCTCGACGCGGCCGACACCAAACACGTCATGGCGGTGGCGCGCGACGCCGGTTGCCGAGTGCGGCTGGTGGAGAATTTCGACGAAGGGGTGAAGCGTCCCTTCACTGTGGATCGGAGCGATTCCGGTTTGAGTGTGATCTCGGACGACAACGAACCGCTGGAGAATCCAGTCAATCGCGGCATCAAGCGGGTGTTCGACGTGGCCGTGGCGCTGCCGGTGGTGCTGTTCGTGTTGCCGCCGCTAACCCTGCTGGTGGCGCTGATGCAGAAGATCCAGTCCCCGGGACCGGTCTTCTTCCGCCAACTGCGCTACGGAGAGGGACGGCGGACCTTCCTGATCTTCAAGTTCCGCACCATGCATCTGGCCGCCCAAAACGCCGAGCAGGAGAAGGTGCAGGCGAGCCGGGGCGACTCGCGGGTATTCGCATTCGGACGCTTTCTGCGCAAGGCCAGCCTCGACGAGATGCCGCAATTTCTGAACGTACTGTTTGGGGAAATGAGCGTGGCTGGTCCCCGCCCGCACTTGGTCCAGCACGACGATGAGTTCGCCCGTTTGGTCGCCGACTATCGGATGCGCCATTTTGTGAAGCCCGGCATCACGGGCTGGGCGCAATGCAACGGCTACCGGGGCGAGATCACGCACGTGGGCCTGTTGCTCAAGCGCGCCCAGCACGACATCGCTTATGTCCGTTCATGGACGCCGATTCTAGACATCTTGATTGTACTGCGCACCGCCCGGCAGGTGCTGTTCCCGCCCAAGTCCGCTTATTGAACCCGGTGAGGACCGGAGAACCTCCGTGCGGCCGCGTACGAGATTCCGACGATGGCGGTTATGCGAGCAAGGACAGCATCGAGTATGTGGGGTGTGGCCTTGGGCAAAGGCTTTTCAATAGTCACCATGCATGCTTCCCAGCAGTATTCGCTGCGAGTGCGTGAGGCCCGCCGGGAACAACTGGCATTGGCCGTGAGTGTGGCCGTGGTGGTGTTGGTCCTGGTGCTCGGGCTGGTAACCTGGCGCTGAGGCCATCGCGACACTCGGTTAGGCGGCGCGTCGCGGCAGTTGGTACATCCAGTCCAGCAGGTGCCGGGCGCAACCCTCCCACGTGGGCACGGGGCGGCGACGGGCTTCGTCGGATAAACGCAGGCGTAGCGGCTCATCAGTGAGCAGGCTCCTCAGGGCTGCGGCGAAGGCGGGGGCATCGGCCGGTTGTACGCCGAGGCAACCGCCCCCTGGCACAAGTTCCCCGGTGGCGCCGCTCGCGGCGCAGACGCAGGGCTTACCGCGGGCGAGGCTTTCGATGATCGGCAGGCCGAAGCCTTCGATCTCGGATGGATACACCGAGAAACTGCAGGCGGCCCAGGCGGCCTCGAGTGCGTGATCGGTTACGATGCCGTCGAAGCGCAGAGGCCGGCCGGCGGCGCGCAGGCGGGCGATCTCGGCCAGGGCGGCGGAGGCGGTCTCGGGCCGGGGCATCCCCACCAGGCGCAGCTCGAAGTGCAGGCCGGCGGCCCAGAGTGTTTCGGCGGCTCCGAGCAGGGCGAGGTGGTTCTTGCGCCCTTCGATGGAGCTCACGCAAAGGATCTGGGGCAGCGCAGACGCTGGGGCCGGAGGCGGTGGGGCTCCAGGCACATCGACGCCGAGGGGGACGACGGTCACCGGGGGACAGTCCCGCACGCCGAGCCAGCCCCAGTATCCAAGAAGGATTTCCGCGGTAGTTTGGGAGTTGGCAGCGATGCCGTCGAACTGCAGCAGTTCCTGCAAATAGAAGGGGAATCGGGCAACGGTTTTTGCAGGAGTGAATTCCGGGTGGGTGAGCGGGATGGAATCAAAGTAGAAAGCCACCCGTGGGCCAGTGCAGTGGTTAAAAAGCGGAACCAGGTTCCGGGCCACGGTGGGCGAAAAGATTTCCGGGCAGACTAGGGCTGAAGCGGCGGGCAGGGCCGGGGTGCGGCCGGTGAGCCGACCGCCCCAGCCGCGGAGCTTTTGGGAGAGGGTCCATTGCGCCCCCCGGCTGCGACCGACCGTGCCGTTGCCGAGGGCGTACCGCAGTTCTACGGCATCCAGCGGGCGCCACGCATTGGCGAAGGGATCGAGGCAGATCGGCGCGGTGGTCGTGAGACGGGACAACGCGTGGAACACTCCGCGTGCCTGGCGCTGGATGCCGGTGTTGGCCGGCGTGTGACTGGTGTGCGTGAGGTCGAGCAGCAGCATGGGAATACCCAATTGGCGGGATCCTCAGGGCGCCGGGGGGCGGGACCTCAGGTCGATCCGTAGTCCCAAGACCCGGAAGGCCAGAACGCGGGGATCGGGGGAGTTGGCGGTGGGTTCCCCCGGGCGGTCGGTGAGCAGTTGCAGCCGGTTGGGGCCGGGCTGGAGGTGTACTGAAGTTATAGAGACATCCTGCCGGGAGGGCACGGCGGTGCCTCGCCAGCGCTCCTCGCCGGCGACGAGCAGGCGCACGGCGCGGGCATTGCGGCTGTTGAGGCCGAGGGAGAGGTCGGCCAGAAGGGCGAACGGGTGGGGGTTGTGGATTACGAGGTCGGCGGAGCCGGAGGTCCAGCGCCAGCTGTCCAGCAGGGAGCGCTCCGCATTGTACCAGCCGCCCTCAAAGGAGACGCGAACCGCCTGGTCGGTGGGTAGGGCGACTTGGCCGTAGATTATTCGCGGGTCGACGCCGGGCGGCAGGCTTACGAAGTTTGGGGTGCCCAGAATCGAGACGTTGCCGAGCACGAGCACGAGCAGCCAGCGCGGGCTGCGCGGCACGGTGAGGTTGAAGGCGAGCAGCAGTGGCAACAGCACTCGGGTGGCGGCGCACGGGTAGCCGTCCCAGACGCCGTCGCCCAGGAAGACGAGCAGCACGGCATAGGCGGTACCGAGGCGCCACCACGGGTCATGAATTCGTGGACGCAGAGCGAAGAAAAGAAACTGGGTGAGGAGGGAGACGACGGCGAAGACTCCA
This sequence comes from Opitutaceae bacterium, assembly GCA_016711225.1. Taxonomy (GTDB): domain Bacteria; phylum Verrucomicrobiota; class Verrucomicrobiia; order Opitutales; family Opitutaceae; genus CAJCBL01. Next base: position 233,889 of record JADJTK010000007.1, on the reverse strand, counting down.
CTGAGGGTGTAGGCCAGCACCGGCGGGTGTGTTCCCAAAGCCTGGACGCTGCCGACGGCTTTCCGCCAGAGCCCGGTGAAGGGGGGGGCGAAGGCTCCGCTCCCGGCGTCTGCACCTTCACGACCGAAGACCAGGAGAAGATAGGCGAGCCAGCACGCCAACGGGGCCACGATGAGCACCCCGCGCAGGAGCGCCTTGCCCCAATCCCGGGGCGTCGCGTTGTCCGACCAGACCGTGGCGGCGCCGGCGAGCATGCTGGTTTCCTTGCCCAGCCCGGAAACGCCCAGGACCAAGGCGGAGAGCCAGGGGCGGCCCTGTTCGAGCAGGACCATGCCAAAGGCGATCAGCAGCAGGCTCGGGCCATCGACGAGCGTTCCCCGCATACTGAAGGTCAGGCCGAAGGAGAACATCACGGCCAGCCAGCGCCCGACGTTGCCCCAGTTCGTCGGAGGCAGCCAACGCAACAGCATCCATCCCAGCAGCAGCCAGCAGACGAGATTCTGCAGAACGAAGGCCTCCAGGATCCAGGCCGGCCGGCCCAGACCGAGGACGTGGGATGTCCAAGATAATAGGATGCGGCGGGCCCGGTAGGGCAGATTGTCGATGGCGGGGCGCAGCCGAGGGTCGTCGACAGCCGGAGCGACTGCGAGCTGGGCGTACCACTGCGCGTCGTATCCGGCGGAATCGGGGGTGAAGTAGGTGGACTGCGGATCGATCTGGGCGAGGTAGCGGGAGGCGTGCTGGTCGCCGAAGGTGATCAGGGCGGTGAACCCCTTGCCCGGGATGTGGAAGCGGGCGAAAAGCAGAAGCAGCAAAGCCACTGAGGCGAGAATCACCAGCCAGCGGAAACCGTTGGGATACTTGGGGGGCAGATGGTTTGCTTCGGGCACGGCGGGGCGAAAATTGCCTCTGGGGGCCGGGTGGAACGCAAGACCATTCACGGGCTCCCCGGAGCCGTCGGTAGGCGCCGCACGCTCGTCTTTTAGTCGAGGGGACGGCGGCGGGTTTTGGGATCCGATTGATCGGGGCGCCTCCGCACCTCCGGCGTTCCGTGCCGGAGAATAGCGAAGGAGACAGGCTTTCCGGCTCGCCACCATGAGCAGCGTCCTTGTGGTGTTTCCGCGCTTATCGCGCGATCAAGGGAAATCCGGCCAGAAACGATAGAGCGCGTGAGGAAGCGACAACGTGGTTAGTAGTACGCGCCATGGCAGACGGCGGTCATTCGGGATGTGCAGATAGAACGCGACGCTCAGCGGTAAACAGACTCGGGCCACTGCCCAATAGCCCTCCCAGACCGCGTCGCCCAGCAACCAGAAGAGGATCGCAAATGGTAGAGCCAGTCGTATCCATTCTGAACTGTCGGTTCGCGCCTCCCAGATCAGATACAGCGATTGATAACCAAGCCCGAGGGCGGCAAGTGGTCCGAAGAAATGGCGCAGGTGCGCGTCGCCCGAGGAGATCTTCGTAGCGCACAGCCAGAGATGCCGTGCCAGTGCGGCCCCGGGCCAGTCGAAGTTGCCCTGCACCCCGTTGTCGCCCGCGGGTAAGCGGCAGGCGAGGAAGAGCAGCCATGCGCCAAGCGGCAGAAGCGCCAAGGCGCCCAACAGCAGTCGCGTCCGGTACCCTTGGTGCCGGGCCCCGAGTGGTGAGGCGAACATTCCTACAGCAAGTGCGCTGGTTTCGCGGGTAAGCCCGGCGGCGGCGAAAGTTAGCGCGGCTAGCCAGTTTCGCCCGCACTCCATTGCCGTCACGGCGCCAACGAGCAGCACCGTTGCCGGCAGGTCCGAGAGCGCGAGATGGACGCTTTCGAGTGCCCCAAGGCTCAGTAAGACGGCGCCCCAGCAGAGTGTTCCGGCCAGTCCCTTATCCGCTGTGCGTTGGTGTAGCCACCATGCCAGCAGGAACCATGCAGCCACGTTCAACAGCGCATAGGCTTGGACGACGAGCCACGGCCGACCAGCGCCGAGTACGTGGGCAAGGCAGGGCAGCAGAATACGGCGTGCGCGGTAGCGCGGATTGTCGAGGGCCAGTTGGAGGTCCGCTGCAGTTACATCGGGGCGGATTGCGAGTTGCGCGTAGAATTGCCCGTCGTAACCCACCCGCGGATAAGTGGTCAGTGGCATGCCCCTGAGTTCCGGGAGGCGGGTCGGGATGAAATCCTGGCCAAAGCGAATCATCGACGCGAAACCGTCCGTCGGTCGCCAATAGGCCACTACTCCGAGAGTGAAGAAGGTCAGGACTAGGACTTGGAGTGTCCTCCGCAGGAGTCGCCCGCCTCGGCCGCTTTCCGCGACCGGTACGGACGGGCCGGCGGGGGCGTTGGGCTGGACGGCTATTTCTTTCTCCACGACCAACACCAGACAAGTGTCCGCGGTGCGGAGTAAAGTAGATTCATCCCACGGTGTGCCGGTGATCGGGAGAACCCCCAAGCGTTGCCGGTGCGCCTCAGGCAAACCGCCGCGGTGCGTTCTCGCTTGCCTCCGGGGTTCAAACGACGGTCGCTGCCAGTTCCACCACGACGGCGGTCACGTTGTCGCGGGATTCAGGGATGGCTTCCTCGACCAGGCGTTTGGCAGGGGGCAGAGCGGCGCGCCCCGCCTCGGGCAGGCGGATGGACTCCTCGATACGCCGGTCCCACAGGCCGTCGACCAGGCCGTCGGTGCAGAACAGGAAGCGGTCCCCCGGCTGCACGGCGACGGCACCAATCTGGGGATCGACAATCTGGTGGCCGGCGCCGAGGGCCTGCTGCAGGGAGTTGCGGCCGGGGTGGGTGCGGGCCTCGCGTTCGTTGATGCGGCCGGTGCGGCGCTGCCAGCCCACGTGGGTGTGGTCGTGGGTGAGCTGCTTGAGCCCGCCGGTGCCGGGCAGGTAGTAGATGCGACTGTCGCCGACGTGGGCGAAGTAAAGCCAGCCGGGGGTGAGCCAGCCCAGGCTGAGGGTGGCGCCCATGCCGGCACATTCCTCGTAGCTGTTGCCCAGGTTGATCAGGTCCTGGTGGATCTGCGCGACGAGTTCGGCGAGGATGTCGGAGAAGCCGGAGTTGATGCCCTGGGCAGAGACGCGGAAACTGCGCGCCATCAACCGGGTGATACGGTCGACGGCGATACGGCTGGCGAACTCACCGGCGTTGGCCCCGCCCATGCCGTCGCTGACCGCGAAGATGAAATCGGAGCGGGTGAGGGTGGACTCACCGATCTTGCCGAGGTGGTGCACGCCGTGGCCGTCGATGGCGAGGGCGAGGAAGGCGTCCTCGTTGTTCTTACGGATGCGCCCCCGGTCGGTGATGCCGGACCAGTGGACCGCGCAGTCCAGCGCGAGGGTGTGGGTGGGGGGAGGGCCCATGGATTGCGCAGCTGGTAGGGATTCAGTAGGCGGGATCGCGGGGAGCGTCGGGCGGCGGGGGCGGGGGAGAGAGTTCGGGAGCGTGGAGGAGCTGGGCGAACTCGAAATCGATGATGCAGAAGCGGCCCTCCTGCCGGCTGTAGGTGATGTTGCGCAACACGGCATCCTGGTGACGCACCCCGTAGGCCAGCAGCGAATCGTAGATCTCGCGCATGCGTTCGGGATTGAGGTGGTCGACACGTTGGCCGCAGTTGGAGGTGACCAACTGAAGGAGGCTGGGCACGACCTCGAGAATCTTGGGTACGTAGTCGCAGCCGCGCTCGGCGAGATGGCGCAGCACGCGCACTTCATTCTCGAAGCGCTCCCGGGCCATGTGGCCGCGGAAGGTCTTGTGCACCCGGCCGTCGAAGCCGATCCGGACCAAGGCGCGGGCGGTATCTTTGACTTCGTGCATGCGCGAGGGGGCTACGCTCTGCCGGTTGGGCGGCAGTGACAAGCCCTGGTTGAGCCAACACGGCCGCCGCTTTCGGTATTGCGGACGGTGAAAGCCCGGGCGCTGGTGGTGCGGCCCGATGTGAGAATGCGAAATTTTCCTTTCCTCTGGCATCTGAGTTGCTCAGAAAGCCGGGGTTTTCGCATGTGCCCAGCCGCTCGTTCACCCGGACGACGGTAAGGCTGATCCCTTTTTTTCCTCCAACCTCCTCGTCAACTCATCCCAATGGCTAAGTACAAACTCGAATACATCTGGCTCGACGGCTACACGCCCATGGCGAACCTTCGCAGCAAGACCCAAATCAAGGATTTCGCCAGCTTCCCTACGCTCGCGGAACTGCCCAATTGGGGTTTCGACGGCAGCTCGACCAAGCAGGCTGAAGGAAAGAGCTCGGACATCATCCTCAAGCCGGTCGCCGTGTTCCCGGATTCGACCCGCAAGAATGGTGTGCTGGTGATGTGCGAGACCTTCCTGCACACCGGCGAGGCCCACCCGACCAACTCCCGCGCCACCATTCCGGATGACGCCGGTACCTGGTTCGGCTTCGAGCAGGAATATTTCTTCTACCAGGACGGCCGCCCGCTCGGCTTCCCGGAAGGCGGCTTCCCCGCTCCCCAGGGCCCGTACTACACCGGCGTGGGCTTCCAGAATGTCGGCAGCATTGCCCGTGAGATCGTCGAGGAGCACATCGACATCTGCTTGGATGCCGGCATCAACTTGGAAGGCATCAATGCCGAGGTCGCCAAGGGTCAGTGGGAGTTCCAGATCTTCGGCAAGGGCTCCAAGAGCGCCGCCGATCAGATGTGGGTTGCCCGCTACCTGCTCACCCGTCTTTGCGAAGCTTACGGCGTCGACATCGAGTGGCGCTGCAAGCCCATCATGGGCGCCTTCAACGCCCCGCTCGACTGGAACGGCTCCGGCATGCACGCGAATTTCTCCACCGATCACATGCGTGATGTGGGTGGCAAGGCCTACTTCGAGAAGCTCATGGCCGCCTTCGCCAAGAACATGGATGAGCACATCGCCGTCTATGGCCCGGAGAATCACCTGCGCCTCACCGGCCTGCACGAGACCCAGTCGATCGACAAGTTCACCTATGGCGTGGCCGATCGTGGTGCTTCGATCCGCGTGCCGCACAGCTTCATTGCCAACGGCTACAAGGGCTACCTCGAGGATCGTCGTCCGAATTCGGCCGCCGACCCGTACCTCGTGGCCGGCCGTATCCTCAAGACGATCCAGACGGTCCCGACCGCCTGATTTCGCTCCTTGGATTCACTCTCGACGCCAGCCCTCGCGGGCTGGCGTTTTTTTGTCTTTCCGGGCGTCGGTGCAGGGGGAGCGGTGTTGCCGAGATAGTATGGGGCCGTCGCTTGCCGACGCGCCGCCTGTGTCCGGTGCGCGAACCCGCATGCGCCATCCGGCGATGGTGCTCTGGCTACGAGTGACCCTCGCCGACGAAAACGAGTCGATCGTGGACATCGAATCCGCCGCAGTAATACCAGTTGCCGCCATTGTACCAGAGGAGAAAACGGGCTGCGCCGGAGGTCTTGGCCCGGCCGAACGCTTCCTCGAAGCCCTGGCGTTGAGGAAGGTTGCAGGTGGACGACGTGCGCAGCGGGAGTCCGAGCTTGTCGATGACGGAGGACTTGGAAGCTCCGATCCGGAGCGACTCGAAGTGATGCGCCTGGGTCCAGCTGAATCCCAGCAGCAATGATCGCGGGCCAAGGGCGACTTGCCAGCTCGTGAACACTGCCGCAGCGAGGACTGCGACGAGTACGACTTGGGTCCGGCTCGGACCCCTCATCGCCGCGGCGCAGGCGGCAGCACTTTGCCGTAGAGACGGGCGACGTTGCCAGCGGGTGGGGCCGGCGCTGGGCTGGCAGTGGGGGCGCCACCCCGGTTTTGGAGACTGTAGCGCAGGATCAGTTTCTCGGTCTCCCGGTCGAGATGGATGATTTGTAGGATACGGGCGCGGACCTTCTCGCGGAGGTCGGCCAAGTCCTTCGTCTCGCCCTGGGCGGGCACGAGGGCCAGTTTGAGCGCTTCGAGATTGTTGGTGAGCTGGTCCAGCAACGCCTGGCGGCGGTCCAGCAGATCGGCACCGTAGGGGCGCTTCTTCTCCTGCAGGAACTGGTTCTCCTCCAGAGCGAGATGGTAGAGATCGTCGCAGATTTGCTGATGACGCTCCAAGACTTCACGCATGCCCGCATGTAGGCCCGGAGAGTGCTGATTGTAGAGCATAAAGTCGATTTCGCGCCGGAACCGCTGAGGCGCGTAGGAGGGCTGGTCGATTTTGCGCAGTGCTGCCTAAATACGCGCAGCGAAATCGAGCAGGATACCGTTGGCGTTGCTTTATCCGGGGGCCTGCCGCTATTGCAGGGCCGGGGGCGTGGTCTGGGCGGGCATCTGTTGGGCGGCATAGTCGCGTACCGATGCCTCGATCGTGCCCACCCAGTTGATCTGGCCCAATCGCCATTCGGCCATGCGTTGCACTTCGGCATCGCTCGGGGTGGTGGCCGTACCCACCTTTGCTGCTGCGGCAGACTCGGCAAGAATGTCGCGATAGGCGGCGGCGGCGCGTTCGGCCTGACGAAGACGCTCGTAGCAGAGTCCGATCTGGTACAACGCCGGCCACCGCCATCCCGGGTCGGAGCGGAGCTCGGCCAAGGTCTGGTAGATGGTGAGGGCTGCGGTGAAATCGCCCTGCTCGTAGAAGTCGTTGGCGAGCTGATTGCCGGTGCGGCGTTGCCAGTAGGTCCAGCTTTCACGGTCGGCCTCGGCGCTGGCCTGGGCTGAGCGCAGAAGAGTCAGCGTCTCGGTAAGCGCCTCCTGGGTCAGCCCGAGGCGGCGCAGCGCCATGCAAAGGAGGTAGCGGCCTTCCTGGGCGGAGAGATGCTGCGGATATGCCGTGAGGAAGGCGCGCAGTGTGCCGACGGACTGCTCAAGCTTGCCGTCCTGATAGAAGGCGTAGGCTTCGCGGAAGGAGGCCCGGGCGCGGTCCTCGGCCGGAAGATCTAGTAGCTTGATACGCCCGAAGTACTTGCCGGCGGCCGCGAAATCGCCCTGCTGGTAGAAGGTCTCGGCGATCTCAAACTTGGCCAATTGGGCGAGTTCGCGGTAGCGATCGAGGTTCTCCGGCGACACGGCGAGGGCGGAATTGAGCACCGCGTAGAAGCGGGTTTGGGCCAGACTGAAGGCGCCCATGTCGCGCAGCGTGCGGCCCAAGGCGATATACACCATCTGGGTGTTGGGGGCCGACGGATAGGTAGAGAGAAATTTCTCATAGATGGCGGCCGCGCGGGTGTCGCGGCCGGTCTGGTGGAGGAAGTCGGCGTAGGCGAGCAAGGCCTTCTGGGTGAGCGCGTCGTCGACCGGTGAGTTGAGCACTTCGATGAAGGCGGTTTCGGCGGTGTCGCGGTCGCCGCGCGCGAAGCTGCGTTGGGCGAGCACGAGCAGGCTTTCGGCGACTTCTTCTTGTGTGCCGTCTGGCGTCGCGGCGGTCGGAGCCGCGCCGTGGGTTGGTCCCGCTGGGTGAGCGGGAGGAGTCGCCGCGTGGACTGCACTTGGGGCAGGCGTGGCAAGCGGCGTCGGTGCGGAGTGCTCGGCCGTCGGCGCGGGGTGCGCTTTGGTGGGTGCTGAAGGCGCCTCATGCGCTGCGTGTGAGTCCGCCGCCGGGGAGGAGGAGGGCGCCCAGAGGCCGAGGAAGACGAAGGCGAAGAAGAGGCGGAGCGGGATCATTGCTGGCTGTAGTCAGCGCTGCTAGTGGGGAGGGCGGAGCGGGCCGGAGTGAATAACAGTCCCTCCTTGGGGCCGGCCTTGGCGGGCGGTGCGCTGGAGTCGCGCTTAAAGAAGGGGAGGAAATCCTTGGGTTGGAGCCCGGCGGGCTCCCCGGTCCCTGGCGCTTCCATGGTCTGGGCTTGGGACGGCGAGGCGCCGGCCGACTTTGCTGAGGCTGGGGTCGGGTTGTAGAGCACGAGCGGGGCCTTGGTGGGCGCTGGAGTCGGGGGCTGAGGGCGGAGCCAGCGCAGAGGGACTGTGCCGACCAGCGGCAAGTACCCGGGATCCGAGTAGAGGCGAGAGGCGGGCCGCAGCGGCTCGAGCACCAAGGTGGAGGGGAGGTGGGGTCGCGCCAAGGCGGTGGGGCCCGCTATGCCCAGCGCGCAAACTGCCAGCAGCGCGCCGAGGGTACGGCGGACGGCGAGGCAGGCGGGCGTGCAGGCGGGTAGTGGCATGGAGTTCAGGCCGGGTGGCGGGCGCTGAGCACCTGGTTGACCTTGGCAATGATATCGTCGACGCGGAAAGGTTTGTGGATGAATACATCCTGCCCTAGGTCGAGGAACTGCTGCTTGATCTCGGAGGAGAGGTAGCCGCTGACGACGATTACCCCGAGGTTCGTGTACTTCTGGTGTATTACTTGGAAGACGGAGATGCCGTTGAGGCGCGGCATGTTCACATCGAGGATCACGCAGTCGATCTCGGAGGCGTGGCGGTCGAGGAAGTCGAGGGCCTTGGCTCCGTCGTCGACGGTGCGTACGGTGAACCCGCGTGCTTCCAACACGCCTTGGGTGAGGTTGCGCAGGCTTTCCTCGTCCTCGACGATGAGAACGCGGCCGGTGAGCACCCGGGCTGGGGGCAGGACTTGGCGCTCGCCCGGGGCGGTGGCGGGCATGGGGGCTTCTGGCAGATAGATGAGGAAGGTGCTGCCTTGGTCGGGCGTGCTGCGCACGTCGATGAGGCCGCTGTGACGCGAGACGATGCCCTCGACGACGGCCAAGCCCAAGCCGGTGCCGCTGCCCTTTTCCTTGGTGGTGAAGAACGGTTCGAAGATCCGCTGCAGAACTGCCGGCGGAATGCCCACTCCGGTGTCGGTGACGCGAATGCACTGGTAGGACCGGGCGGGGTCGCCGCCGAGGCGGGCGAGTTCGCGGCCGGGCACCGCTTCGGTGGCCAGGGTGAGGGTGCCGCCGGCGGGCATGGCGTCGCGGGCGTTCACGCACAGGTTCATCAGGATCTGCTGCACCTGGTTTTGGTCGGCGAGCAGGGCGGGCAGGGCTGGGGCGAGACGGAAGTCGAAGACGATGGTGCGCGGGAAGGTCTCCTGGAGCATGCCGGCGAGTTCGCGTAGCAGTTGGTTGAGTTCGACGGGGGCCAGGAGGGTTTCGACCTTTCGGCTGAAGGTGAGGATCTGGCGGACCAGGCCCACGGCGCGCTGGCCGGCTTTGAAGATTTCGCCCAGGAAGCGGGTGGCGCGGTCGTCGTTGTCGGGCCGGGAAAGCAGCAGCTCGGAGTAGCCGTTGATGATGGAGAGCAAATTGTTGAAATCGTGGGCGATGCCGCCTGCCAGCGTGCCGATGCTCTCCAGCTTCTGGGCCTGGCGCAGCTGGCCCTCGAGGGTTTTGCGCTCGGTGATCTCCTCCCGGAGCATCAGGAAATTCGTGACGGCGCCGGAGGGGTTGCGGATGGCGGAGACCTGGACGGATTCCCAGCGTGGATCGCCGGAGGGGCTGCGGGTGGAGACCTCGCCACGCCAGGGATGGCCCCCGCGCACCTGGCGCAGGAAGGCCTGGTAGGCCTCCTCGGTGGGGTGGGCGTCGCGGAAGATGCGTTCGCGGCGCTCCAGCAAGGTTTCGAGGCTGGCGCCGGTGCATTCGGTGAAGCGCGGGTTGCTGTAGCGAATGAATCCGTCGGGATCGGCGATGGCGGTGGCGATGGGACTCTGCTCGACGGCCTGAGCGAGGATGAAGGACTGTTCCTCGGCCATGTGGCGGCGGGTCACATCGCGGCCGACGGCCCGGATGGCGATGATGCGCCCGGTGGTGTCGCGGCAGCAGGACTCCTCCCAGAGCATCCAGCGCCAGCCCTGGAGGGTGCGGCAGCGCACCTCGGTATTGGCTTGGTGGGGTGAGGAGGAGAGCTGGCGTTGCGCCTGTTCGAGGGTGGAGAAATCCTCACGGTGCACGATTTGCTCGAAAGGGATGCCGATCCAGTGGTCGGTGCGGCGTCCGAACATGGACTGGAAGGCCTCGCTGGCGTCGATGATCGCCCCGCCGGGGTCGCGGAAACAGGCGATGTCGTTGGTGGCTGGAAACAGTTGGTCGAAGGAGCCGATCCAGCCGGCCGGGGAAGCGGGGTCGCGACCGTTGGCCGGCACTGTGAGCCGGGTGGGAGCCGGGCGCGGGGCCTTCGCTTCGGCCTTGGCCGGCCGTGATGGGGCCGGGCGCGGAGCCTTGGGCTCGGCGGCGGCCGGATGAGGAGGGGATTTGCGGCTGGGTTTGCGCATGGCGGGCGGAGTGGGGGAGCCCGTCAGACGAGGCCTTGGAGCAGGCCCGGCAGACGTTGCAGCTTGTTCAGGATGGAGGCGCGGGCGAGGGCAGTCTCGTGTTCGCTGGAGCCGAAGAGGATTTTCCAACCGGCCAGTTCGAGCCAGGAATCGGTCTCGGGTGGCGGGATCTGCTCGAGACCGCCGGGAATGCCGGCGTAGCAGACCAGTCGGTCGGCCAGTTGCACGGCGCCGGCCAACAAGGAGTGGTGAGGGGCGAGGTCGGGGGTGTTGTGGAATTGGACACTCTCGACGATCTCGGTCGAGAGCCGGTGGCATTGCAGGTAGCGGGCCCCGATCGAGCCGTGGTCGCGGCCGAGCAGGTCGCGCTCAAAGGCGACCACCTCCCCCGTGCTCTGGGCGCGGAAGGCCAGCAGTTCCTTGAACTCTTCGGGGAAGGCGTAGGCGATGACCACCTTGCCGACGTTGTGCAGCAGGCCGACGATGTAGTCGGTGTCGTCGTCGATCATCAAGCTGGTGGTGGCGAGGATTTCGCGTGTCATGATCGCCGAGCCGATGCTGTGTTTCCACAGGTCCTTCCAGTTCACCGCGGGCCAGTTGTGGTGGAGCTTCTCGAGTTCCTCGATGACGGGGGTGGCTGTCGCCAGTTCGCGGATCTGGCGCAGGCCTAGGAAGAAGACGGCCTCCTCGATGTTGTTCACCTTGGTGGCCAGGCCAAAATACACCGAGTTGACCAGCCGCAGCAGGCGGGCGGTCAGCGAGGGATCGCGGCGGATGATCTCGGCGATCTGGGAGTTCAAACCCTGCTCGGAGTTGACCAGTTCGGTGAGGGCGCGGTTGATGCTTTTGAGGGAGGCGAGCTTGGGACAGCCTTCGATGCGCCGATCGATTTCTTCGTCGGTGTAGCGGCGGCCGGGCGGTGCGGGTGGAGCAAGCATGGCTGGTGGGGGAAAGGGCGTGTGGGGAGCGCGGACACGAGGTTCTGCGTGTCGATCTCTGCAGTGTGGATATCGGTTGGCGCGCGGGCTTTCTTAAGAGGGAAACGCGCTCCCACCCCCGGGGTGAAACCCCTGGTGCGACCTTGGGATTTAGCTTTTGCCAAAACGGGCCGATACTGGCGTCATGCCGGTACCTCCGATGCGTCACCGCTCTTTTCTGTTTCCGCGGATCGGACACCTTTGCGCCCGGACCGGGCGGCCGGTGGCCGGGGCGGTATTGGCAGTGTTGTTCTTGGCGGGCTGCCAGAGCGGCCCGAAGGTGACCATCGACTGGCAGGGGGGGCCGTTTTTCACACCGACCAATTTTGTCGGGCTTGCCGAGCTGCCGCCCGAGATCCGGCGGGTGGCCTTGCTGCCGCTTTCCGGGCTGGAAGGGCTGCCGGCCGAGAGTGTCGCCGCTTTGGAGGCTGCGGCCCGCACCGCGCTGCTGGGCACGGGGCGCTTTGAGGTGGTGCCCGTCGATGCGGCCCTGGTTCGCGCCGTGGCGGGCAAGCCGGCGGTGAGTTCCGTAGAGTTGCTGCCTCCGTCGCTATTTGAACGCATTGTGCGCGACCAGGCCGCGGATGCCGTCCTGCTTGTCGACGTCACGCTCTACCGCCCCTATCCGCCCTTGGCATTGGGGGTGCGTGTGAAATTGGCCGGCAGCCAGGGATCCCGACCGATTTTGTGGGCCTTCGACACCGTCTTTGACGCCCGCCAACCCGCTGTGGCCAACTCCGCCCGGCGCCATGCCTCCGGCGGCCATTCCGGGCTGGTCGACCCCGGTCCCACCGCGCTGCAGAGCCCGAGCCGTTTCGCCGCCTATGTTTTCACGGATACATTCGCCGCCTTGCCCAAGCGGCCGGAGCCCGTGTCCCCGATTGTCCCCGCTAAAGTTTCACGGCCTCGCGCCGATTGAATTCTCAGCCAGCCTTCGCGAAAGCACCCTATCGCCATGATCAATTCCACCAACCGCACAGGTTCGACTCCCCACATTGGAGGGATCCCCGTCCCGGTGTCCCGCCCCGCCCCGCGTGCTCCCGAGGTGAGCGATCGATTCAGCACCGAATCGCTCAATCGCATGCGCCAGGCGCTCGACCAGCAGCCGGCCACCCGCCCCGATGTGATCGAGCTCGGCCGCTCCCTGGCTTCCGACCCCTCCTATCCCCAGGAACCTATTGTGCGCAAACTCGCCGAGTTGCTTGTTGCGCATCCTGACGACAGCGACGTGGGCGGCGAGTCCGACACCGATTGAGTTTTCGGAGCGCCGCCTCCGGGGCCGCGCCCTTGATTTCGCCCGGCGATGCTTCTGCGTCGCCGGGTTTTTCATGCGCAGCACCGGCCGGCGGGCCCGGGCGGTTGGTGAAGGGGCCTTAGGCCGGCTTTTCCCTCGTGGTTTTCTGCTGGGCCGCGCTACTTGTTTTGACTTTGCGGGAGCCGCCACCCTACCTTGCCGCAGCGATGTCGCTGGAAAAGATTCTCATCATCGACGACGAACCCATCGTCTGCAAAGCGCTTCGCGAAATCCTGCCCAAAAAACGGTTCACCGTCACCACGGCCGGGATGATCGCCGAAGCCGAGGCCACGTTGGTCCGCGAGAAATTCGACCTGATTTTCTGCGACGTCCGCCTGCCCGATGGCAGCGGGCAGGATTTCCTCGAGCGGGTGATGACCAGCCCCGAGCCGCCGCTTGTCGTCATGATGACTGGTTACGGTTCGATCGAGTCGGCCGTGATGTGCATGCGCGCCGGCGCCTTCGACTATCTCATCAAGCCCTTCACCCCGGACATCATCGAGGTGATCGTGAAGAAGGCCGAGTCGTTTGGCCAATTGGTGAAGGTCAATCGCATCCTCAGCGAGAGCGGCGACGAGGGCGATCTGCTCGGCGACAGCCCGGTGATGCGCCGCCTGCGCCAGCTCATCCTCAAGGTCGCGCCAACCGATGCCACCGTGTTGCTCACCGGTGAAAGCGGCACAGGCAAGGAGATGGTCGCCCGCGAGCTCTACCGCAACAGCCCGCGCAAGAGCGCCCCTTTCATCAAGGTCAACTGTGCGGCCGTGAGCGAGAACCTCATGGAGAGCGAGTTCTTCGGCCACGAGCGAGGAGCGTTCACCGGTGCCACCGAGCGGCGCGAAGGCCGCTTCGAACTGGCCAACGGCGGAACCCTGCTGCTTGACGAGATCAGCGAGATCCCGCTGCACCTGCAGGCGAAGCTGCTGCGCGTGCTCCAGGAGAAGGAGTTCGAGCGGGTGGGGGGCAACAAGACGATGAAGTCCAACGTCCGTATCCTCGCCACCTCCAACCGCGATCTGTTGCACTCCGTCCAGGACGGGAAATTCCGTCAGGATCTCTATTATCGTCTCAACGTCTTTCCGATCCATGTGCCGCCGCTGCGCGAACGGACCGGCGACGTGGTCATGCTGGCGGACGCCTTCCTCAAGCGCTACGCACGCAAACATGGGCTGAAGTCCTCGGGCTGGTCGGAAGCCGCTGTGGCTTCGATTCGCGACTACAGCTGGCCGGGCAACGTGCGCGAACTCCAGAATACCGTCGAGCGGGCGGTGATCCTGGCCGAGCCGGGCCGGCCGATTCCGCCCAGCCTGCTGAGCCTGCCGGAGATGGCGCCGAGCACCAGCCCCTCCGCCAAGCCCATGGCCGCCGCTTCGCCGCTCGAACCCGCGCAGGCCCCGGTCCCTGTAGCCCCAGTACCGGTGCCGCTTGCGGCCGTGGCTGTGGCGGCGCCCAGTGAAGCGAGCTTTCTTTCCCTCGAGGACCTGGAGCAGCAGCACATCTTGGATGCGCTGCGCAAGACCGGGGGCAATCGCACGCAGGCGGCGACGATCCTCAAGATCAGCATCCGCACGCTGCGCAACAAATTGAACCTGTACCGCGAGCAGGGTGTGGCCGTGGCCCTCATCGGTCAGGACGAGGGCGAGTAGGGCGGCGCCCTCAATGGCGGGATGATCGTGTTCTGGGTGCGCGGCATCAGGCGTCGATCGCCCTGGGAGGCGCGGGGCTTGGAGGGAGGCGCGACGGCTTGCGCAGAGGTTCGCTTGAAAACATTTCATGCTGCAAAATCGGCGCCGAACTGGCCCGGAATCGGCTGTTGCGAGGACTCCATTTGTTGTCTTCAGCTGGTCGTTTTGCGCCGACCGGTCGCTGCTGCTTTGGGTTCGGCCTGCTGTCACCCCGACGGCGCGCCACCCGGGGCGGTAGGTGTCTGCCGTCCCCTTGCGGTGGACCTCGGCCTGTTTGGTGCGGGGCTCCGGCTTTTTCTCCTGCCCAATCATGAAGTCCCTCCTGCTTACGCTGGTCCTTGTGGCTGGCTGTTTCCTGCCCTCCGTAGTCGCAGCGGCCGCCGAGCCTGTTCCCGCTCTGCCCGCGCCGACGGTTGAACAGCGCCTCGGCGATATCGAGGCCTATATGAACAACGCCCCTCGCTCTACCGATGGAGTGGCGCAGTCGCGCGTCGCTGGCCCCGGCCCAGGCCATAGCGCCTGGATGATGACCAGCGCCGCGTTGGTGCTTTTCATGACCTTGCCCGGCCTGGCGCTTTTCTATGGCGGTCTGGTGCGCCGCAAGAACGTGCTTTCGATCCTCGCCCAGTGCCTTGGTTTGGCCGGCGTGGTCACCATCCTCTGGTGGGCGTGTGGCTACAGCCTCACCTTCGGCCGCGGCAACGCCGTGCTCGGGGGGCTCTCCCATTTGTTCCTGGCCGACGTCGGCATCGCGCCCAACGCGGACTATTCGCAGTGGGTTTCGCACAGCCTCTTTGCGGTCTACCAGCTCATGTTCGCGATCATCACCCCGGCCCTCATCATCGGCGCCATCGCCGAGCGCATGAAGTTCAAGGCCGTGATGCTCTTCAGCGTGCTCTGGCTCTTTGTCGTCTATTTCCCGGTGGCCCACATGGTCTGGGGCTATGGCGGCTGGATGAACGGGCTCTTCAACCCCGACTCCGCCATCAAGGCCATCGACTTCGCCGGCGGTATCGTCGTGCATATGACTTCCGGCTGGAGTGCGTTGGCGCTGTGCATCGTCCTGGGCCGCCGGCGCGGCCATGGCAACGGAGCACATGCCCCCGCACAGCATGGTCTTTTGTATGGTCGGCACGGGCATGCTGTGGGCCGGCTGGTACGGCTTCAACGCAGGCAGCGCCGTCGCCGCCGACGGGGTGGCGGTCAACGCCTTTGTCACCACCACACTGGCCGCCGGGGCGGGCTGCTTCATGTGGCCGGCCCTCGAGTACCTCATGCGCGGCAAACCCAGCGTGCTCGGTTTTTGCTCGGGCGCGGTGGCCGGTCTGGCCACGATCACTCCGGCGAGCGGCTTCGTCACCGCCGGCAACGCCGTGCTCATCGGCCTGGTCGCGGGCGGGTCCACCTATTTCGCCTGCAATTTCCTCAAGTCGAAGTTCCGCTACGACGACTCCCTCGACACCTTCGGTGTCCATGCCGTGGGCGGCACCATTGGCACGATCCTGGCCGGGGTGTACGCCACGACTGCCGTGAATCCGAATCTCGGAGTCGGCCCGATCGCCGCGCTCGTGGGCCGGACGCTCTGGCTCGAGCAGCTCAAGGCCGGCGGGTTGGTGCTGGTCTGGTCGGTGGGGTGCACACTGGTCTTGGCCAAGGTTGTTGGCTGGCTCATGGGCGGGCTGCGCGTGGATGCCGAAGTGGAGACGGTGGGGCTCGATGTCGCCGAACACGGCGAGGAAGGCTACATCCTCGACTGACGTGGAATCGTGGGGCCGGGGAGCCGGTTTTTGCCGCCCCCGGGGACGATAGGAGGCGCGCGGCATCTGCCCCGCGCCTCTTTTATCTTCTGGGAAACCAGAGGTCCGGTTGGCGACTGTCGGGCGCGGCCGGAAGCCTCAGCCGTTGAGGCGGAATGGGGCAGCGCCGGTCTTGCGTGCACAACAACAGGAATCGCGCCGGAGGCGAGATTGACCTTGCCGGAAAGCAAGTAGAGGAAAACTTAAGCCGTCCCCCGCATACCATTTATGCGAGCTCGTTCTGTGGCCCTTGATTGTGGTGCCAGGAGGAGCGTTATCGGAGCCTTCGACCTCACACCCGATGGCGACCTGGTGTTGTTGGACCGTGCCATCTGCGCCCCGGTGGAGACAGGGACGGACGCGGAGCGGATGCAGGCGCCGCGTTGGGCGCTGCCCGGCCCTGTCGTGGTGGCTCCTTCGGCGCACCGGACCCTGATCAAGGCGGTTGCCGTGCCGGCGGTGGCCGGCGAGCAGCGCGCCCAGGTGATCCGCTTCGAGGCCGAGCAGCTGGTGGGACGCGCGTGGGGGGAGGTGGCCTGGTCTCATACCCCAGCGGCGGCCGGCCCGGCGGAGCGAGAAGTGGTCGCGGTGATGAAGCTCGCCGTGGCCGAGGAGCTCTGTGCCGGGATCGAACGGTGCGGGCTGATGGTGAACCGGATTGTCCCGACGGGGTGGGCTCTGGTGCACGCCCTGCGCCACAACTATCCCGATCGTGCCGGGCCGGCGGTGGTTGTGTGGATCGATGGCAGCACCGCGCTGCTGGTGCGGGTGGAGCGAGGCGACGTCGCTATGCGTCTGGTCGGCCTGCCCGGCGTGGTGCACCTTCCGGTACGCGAACTGGCCTTGCCGCAATCGGGTATGCCGGAGGCGGCGGCGGTCGCGTCCCCGGTCGTCGCGTGGGTGGATCGGGTGGCCGTGGAGATTGCCCGTTTGTTGGGCGGCGAGCCTGCGGCCGGGGTGGAGCGGGAGGAGGCCGACGTCTTTCTAGGGGGCGACGACGGCGCTGGGGCGGAGGCGGTCGCTTTGCTGGCAGCGCGGGCGGGGGTGCGGGTGAACAGTTTTGATGCGCTGCGGCGGGTGCGGCTGGGCGGGCGCGCCAGTGGAGCGGATACGGCGGCGGCACAGATGGGGGTGGTTGTGGGGCTGGTGTTGGCCGCGCGCGAGAAGCCTGGGATCGATTTGCTGCCTCCGGCTCGCGTGCGGGAGAATCGGTTCCGGGGCTCACGGGGCCGGTGGGCGGTGATGGCGGCGGCGACGACGGTGCTTCTTCTGGTGTTGTTGGTCTGGTTGCGGCAGGAGCGCCTGGGGCTGCTCCGGGAGGGCGAGGTGGTGGCGGCGCGCCTGGTGCCCCAACGCGTGGCCGAGAAGGCGCAGCGGGAGGGGGAGCGTGAGCGGACTTTGTTGCGTCAACAATTGGAGGGGCTGGCTGCGATCCGCGCAGCGCGCACCGGATGGGTTGAGTGGCTGGTCGATCTGCAGGAGCGGCTCGGGGTGGTGGAGGACTTGTGGCTGGACTCGTTGGCGATGCGCCCACCGGCCCCAGCAGCGGGCGGCGGGAGCGACCGGCCGGCCGAGGCGCTGCGGATGGCGGTGACCGGTTGCGTGCTGCGGCGAGCAGGCCAGGATCCGTTGGGCCGGGTCCGGCAACTGCGCGCAAGCCTGCTGGCTTCGCGTTTTGTTGCGGCAGTGGAGGAGGAGCGATTCGACGACTCGCAGCCGGGACTGCTGCGGTTCGGGTGCACGGTGGTGATGAACCCGGAGGCCCCGCTATGAACCCGGAGCTCCTTTGCCGGGTGCAACGGTATCCGATCTTCTTTGCCGGGATGGGGGCGGCCACCACCTTGGCGTTGGCCGCGGTGCTGGCGCTTGGTGGCGAGTATGCGTTGTGGCGGCGGGCCGGACGGGCGCTGGAGCGCAGCCAGCGGGAGTTGGCGGCTGCGAGTGCCGCGGCCAATGGGGCGGCGGTGGTGGAAGCAGAGACTCTCCGAATCGAACGGGGCCGGGTATTGGCGGAGGTCTTCGGCAACGCGGCCGGGGGTGAGGCCGCCCCGCCGATGCCAACCGGTCGGCTCGAGGCTTATGCGGACCTTGCGGCCTTTGTGGAGCGCCAGCGGACGCGGGCCGCGCAAGCGGGCGTGATCGTGACGGCGGACGAGCGGTTCGGCTTCGGGCGCTACGCCCGGGAGGGGCCGGCACTGGAGTCTGTAGCTGTTGTTTGGGGGCAACGGATCGGAGTGGAGCCGTTGTTGGAGGCGTTGTGGGTGGCGCGCCCTCGCTCGCTCGCAGGGGTCTGGTGCGGCGAGGAGGCCGTGGCGCGGGCTCCCCCGCGGCCCTCCTTGGGTGTGCCCGGGCTGGTCGATTCCATCCCTTGCCGGTTGGCCTTTGTCGGTGATACGGGCTGCCTGCGACGCTATCTTCCCGCGCTGGCGGGGTTGGCGCGGCCGGTGGTGGTGCGTGAGGTGCGGGCCGAGTCGGTATTGGCCGACGAGCGACGCTCGGGCGGCCCGTCGGGGACGCGCTTCACTCTGATGCTGGAACTGTTGTCGCCGACGGTTGCGTTGGGCGCAGTCGGCGGGGCAGTGGCGCTGGTGCCGTTGTGGCCGGCTCCGCGGGTGCAGTCAACTGGCGCGGACTGGTGTTTCGAGGTGTTTGACTCGCCAAGGATAGAGTATTCCAGGGAGCGGCATGGGTGGGCGTTGGCGGGCGGGGAAGCCGGGCTGGCGGCTCGGCGCGATGGCGAATTGGAGCTGGTGGAGGTGCGCCGCCTGCCGTACCGCTGGCGGCTGGTCGGGCATGGGGGAAGGACGGTCGACGATCATGGTTGGGTGGTCCTGGAGGATACGTGGGCGGGGCGCACGGTGCGGTTGCGCCAGGGTGAGCGTGATGAGAAGGGGGCGATCAGCGTTGCCCAGTGGCGGTTGGTCCGGGCTCCGGGCGGCGAGCAGGTCGCCGAGGCAAAGTTGCTCGGGCCCGACGCGGAGGAACGGTGGCTGCGCGCAGGGGTGCCGTCCCCCGGGGCCGAGTTGGCGGTGGTGCTGCGCGAGGGAGGCAGCGGCTCGCGGGTCGAGGGAGTAGCCGGGGCCACGGTACGAGTGGGGGCGAACGACTATCGGATCGGCGAGATCGGGGAGATGCCGGCTTCGGTGGTGCTCATACGGCTGGGCGAGCAGGCTGAGACGGCGGGGACGCTCAGGTTGGAGCTGACAGCGAGGTGAGGGAATTTCCATGCAAACAACACATGCGGGGATCTTGGAGCGGATCGCCGGCTGGGGCCGGCGGTTCGTCGTGGCGGGCAGCGTAGCCTTCTGGCTTGGCGCCGGCGGGGCGGGTGAAGCTGCGTTGCCGGAGGTGGAGGCATTAGTGACGCGGGCGCGTTGCCAGTTTCTGGCTGGCGAGAGCGAAGCCGCCGCGGCGACCTTCCGGCAGGTGGCGACATTGGATCCGGACAACGCGGACGCGGCGACGTTTCTCGCCCGCATCGAACGGCAGGGGCGGGCCGAGCGTTGGCGCACGCGCGCCGAGATGGTGGCCGAGGTGGAGGCGGCGTGGCGGCGTCCGATGGCGGGTGCGAACGCGCCACGGGAGGCCGCGGCTCGCGGGGCGGAGTCGACGCTGGAGCACAAGCTTGATGCCATCGTCCTGCCCGAGGTGAGTTTCTCCGGCGCGAGCCTGGGCGGGGCGTTGGCGACGTTGGCCGGACTGACTGCGGAAATCGATACGGGCGACGGGCGTCGCGGGGTGAACCTGGTCTTGTTGGACCCGGCAAAGGCCAGTCCGGCGGTGAGCTTGGAGGTGCGGCAACTGTCCCTGCGTCGGGTGCTGGACTACCTCACCGAGTCGGTGGGCTATGGCTACGAGGTGCAGGCGGAGGCGGTGGTGGTGCGCCCCGGCGGCGAGCACTCGGCCCTCGCAACGGAGGTGCTGCCGGTGTCACGGGCGGTGGTGGCGCGCATGGTCGCCGGTGGCGCACCGGTGGGCGGCGGCAAGGGGGCGGCGCCGGAGGAGGCCATTGCCCGACGCAGTGAGAATGCGGCGCTGCGCGAATTCCTACAGCAGGCCGGCGTGCGTTTCGACGGGGTGGAGGGTGGCAGCCTGGTGTTCGACGGGTCGGCGATTTTGGTGACCCAGACGGCGCGCAATCTCGCTCGCATCCGCACGATCCTTGCACGCTACGCTGCGGTGCGGCAGGTGGAGATCGAGGCGAAGTTCATCGAGGTCGAGGACGGCGCGCTCGAGGAGCTGGGGATCGACTGGGGCGCCTCCCGTCGGGTTGATCCGGTGACGGGATTGCCGCGGGAACGGTACGCCACGGCGAATCGCAGCGTGGCGGCGGCGTTTGGCGGCAGCCAGACCGGCAGCGCGGTCCTGATCGACGGGGAGGCGGTGGCCCAGATGGGCGCGCCGGCGTTGCCGGGAGTGGTGCCGCTGGGTGTGGGCGTTACGCCGCTGGCCCAGATCAGCGGATTGATTGGAGAGTTTGATGTAAACGCGACGATTCGCGCGCTCTCGCAGAAACACGGCAGTGACCTGCTCAGTGCGCCACGCATCACCGTGCTTTCGGGGCATCCGGCTAGCATCACCGTGGCGCAGCAACTGCGTTACCCCAGACAGTACGGTCAGATCCAGAGCCAAGTGGGGCAGAGCGGGTCCAGCGACTCGGGCTCCGCCGGTGTGACGATCACGGCGGGCACACCGCAGGACTTCGCGACGGAGAACGTGGGGGTGGAGCTGGAGGTTACCCCGACGGTGGAGGAGGACGAGCAGAGCATCACCCTTGATCTTCATCCTGTGGTTACCGAATTCGAGGGGTTTGTGGAGTATGGCGGATCGAGCTTGGCGGTGGCCGGGGGGCGCACAGTCACGATCCCCTCGGGTTTCTATCAACCGATCTTTTCACGGCGGGAGGTGACCACGCGGGTGACCTTGTGGGATGGAGCCACGCTGGTGATGGGCGGCCTCACTCGGGAGGAGACGCGCAAGGTGAATGACAAGGTGCCCCTGCTGGGCGATCTGCCGGCGGTGGGCCGCTTGTTCCGGTCGCGGGGCGAGGGCGCGGCCAAACGCAATCTGTTGATCTTCGTCACGGCCAGCTTGGTGAGCCCGGGCGGCGGGCCGCAGCGGTTGATGGGGCGCCCCGGGGCTGCATCGGCGCTCAAGGTTGTCGAGGCCCCTGCGGCGCATTGATGCGCCGCCGCGGACGCGCAGGATCGTGTCCGCGCAGCCGAAAGCCGGGCTTCTCTTTTCGTTGCCGGGCCGCACAGTCAAGGGATGGCTAAATGGCTCCTCATCGATGGCTACAACTTGGCGTATCGGGCGTTCCATGCGGTGCCCGAGCTGACGCGCGCCGACGGTTTTCCGACCAATGCGCTGCACGGCTGGGTGAAGACCTTGTGGCGGCTCTGCGATCAGGAGCGCCCGGCGGCCTGCGTGGTCTTCTTCGACCTGGGCGGGGCGCAGGATCGGTTGGCATTGTTGCCGGAATACAAGGCGCAGCGGGCGGAGATGCCGGAGGCGCTGCGCAAACAGATCGATCCGCTCAAGGCACTGACGCGCGCGCTGGGGTTCATCGGTTACGAGCGCGACGGTGTGGAGAGCGACGATCTGCTCGCGGCGCAGGCGGTGGCGCTCGCAGCGGAGGGGCATGAGGTTCTGGTCGTGAGCGCGGACAAGGATTTCGCCCAGATCGTGGGCGAGCGCATTCGGATTTTGACTCCGCCACCGCCCGCCAATGCCAAGCTAGGCTGGCGGCCGATGGATGCGGCGGGGGTGAAGGAGAAGTATGGCGTGCCGCCGGTGCAGATCGCCGACCTGCTCGCGCTGGTGGGGGACACTTCCGACAATATTCCCGGGCTTGAAGGGGTGGGCCCGAAAACGGCGGCGCGCTGGTTGGAGGCGTATGGATCGCTGGAAGGAGTGCTCGCGCATGCCGCGGAGCTCAAGCCGGAGCGTTTTCGCGAGATGGTCGCGGCCAGAACCGCTGACCTGCGGCGCAACCTGAAATTGACGACGCTGAACTTGGCCCTACCGCGGCCGGTGAGCGAAGCGGGGCAGCCTGCGGTGGCCGAGTTGCGGCGACTGCTGGAGGAATATGAGATGCGCACGGCCGCCGAGGACGCGCGGCGGCGTTATGAGCAGCCAGAATTGTTTTAGCTCCTGTCGCTATTCCCGATGGCCCGAGTGTTTGGTCACGGCTGAGTCAGCGAAGACGGCACTATACAGAAAAGAGAAAGGCCGGAGCGGGGAGCTCCGGCCTCGAGTGGATTGGCGATATGCTGGGGAAATAGGTCAGTGCGTCGCGAAAATGAGCGCCTGCCGGAACATCTCGGGGGAGGGGATGCGCGGCCACGGCTCGAGGCGTTGACCAAAGGCGTCGACGCAGGGGCCGCGAGTGGGGAAGGTGGGATCGATCGCACAAATGGCCTGCCAGACGGTGTTGATGTGGCCGTAGGGCATGATCGTGAGATTGTACACATCGTCCCAGGTTTCGTCGCTCGGGTATTCGTAGTAGGCGAGGAGCCGGTTGCGTTGTTCGAGCGTGAGCTCGCCAAAGCAGGTCCGGGCCATTTCGAGTTCGATGTCGATGCTTTGTTGCATGGGGTGAAATTGGTTGAATGGCGTATCGGTACGGGGGGGGCTGCGATTTAGGCCGCCGGCCTAAAATGAGGTAAAACTCCCGGTTGTCCCGGTCCGGATGCCAGCAGGGGAATACGACGAAGGCCGCCCCGCGGGGGGACGGCCTTCTGGTGAGAATCTCTCGGGGTAACTAATTATCGGGAGGGCAGGCAGGCTGGAAGTTTGATCGAGCGGTTTCCTCCGGGAGCCATAGATGTGGCCCTCATGGTGTGGTGGGTATTGGAGCCGCTTTCTGGTTTCCTTTCCAGTGCTGTCACCGATTTCCTGATCTGACTACCGGGAGCGTTCTCCCAAGGCAGACTATCGGCCTGCCCGCGAAAAAGTAAAATGCGCCGGTAAAGAAAACTTATCGGGCCGGCTTCGGTGCGACGGAGCGGGCAGGGTGTTCACCCCGGGGCAGCGCGAGCAGGTCGTAGTCGCGCACGCCGTTGATGGTGACGTCGGCGAATTCGCTCACCGGTAGGGCGCGGGCGACAAAGACGCGGCCGTCGATGTCGGGGGCGTCACCCATGGCGCGGGCGATGCCGGGGGCCTCGACGAGCACGCGCAGGGTGCGGCCCACCTCGTTCGTGCCGAGTTCGCGGGCGATCGACTGTTGCAGCGCCATGGCGGCGTGGAAACGCTGTTCCTTGAGCTTGTCGGGCAGTTGCTCGGCGCTCTTGGCGGCGCGGGTGCCCTCTTCCTGTGAATACCGGAAGACCCCCAGCCGCTCGAAACGCGTCTGGCGGATGAAGGCGAGCAGCTCGGCGAAATCGGCCTCCGTCTCGCCGGGGAAGCCGACGATGAAGGTGGTGCGCAGCGTGATGCCGGGGATGCCGGCGCGGATGGCGCGCACGAGGTCGCGGATGTGCTTGGACGAGGTCTCGCGCTGCATCTTGCCGAGCATGTGGTCGGAGATGTGTTGCAGCGGCATGTCCACATACCGGGCGATCTTGGGGCACTCAGCGATGGTGCGGATGAGCTCGTCGCTCCAGTGGGCCGGATGCGTATAGAGAAGCCGGATCCAGAAGTCGCCCTCGATAGCGTTGAGCTCGCGCAGGAGCAGGGCGAGGGTGTCGCCACGGGCGGAGTCGAGCTTGGCGCGGGGACCGGCGTGCTCGCTCCAGCGGTCCATGCCGAAATAGGTGGTGTCCTGGGAGATCAGGTTGAGCTCCTTGACGCCCTCGGCCACGAGCTGGCGGGCCTCGCGCACGACCGACTCGATGGTGCGGCTGCGGTGGCGACCGCGGATCTGCGGGATGATGCAGAAGGTGCAGGGATGGTT
The DNA here is from genome assembly GCA_016711225.1 of Opitutaceae bacterium. Taxonomy (GTDB): domain Bacteria; phylum Verrucomicrobiota; class Verrucomicrobiia; order Opitutales; family Opitutaceae; genus CAJCBL01. Next base: position 210,125 of record JADJTK010000007.1, on the reverse strand, counting down.
GCAGCCCTCGGCGATCTTCACGTAGGCGAAATGCCGGGGGGTGAGCCGGAAGCGTGGGGTGTCGAAATCGGGGATGAAGGTCGAGCGGCGGTTGATTTCGGTGACGGGGGCCTCGCCTCGGGCGCGTTCGTGGTCGAACAGCTTCTCGATGAGCGGGACGATTTTGGTCACCTGGTCGAGGCCGATGAAGGCGTCGACCTCGGGCATCTCGCCGGGCAATTCCTTGGCGAAACGCTGGGACATGCAGCCGGCCACGATCAGTTTCTGGTCGCGGCGGCGCTTGCGTAGGCCGCGCTGCTCGTTGGCCTCGAGGATGGTCTGGATGCTCTCCTCCTTGGCGGAGTCGATGAACGAGCAGGTGTTCACGATCACCACGTCGGCCTTGGCGGCCTCGGGGATGACCTGCATGCCGGCGGCCAGCAGGTGGCCGACCATGATCTCGGAGTCGATCAGGTTCTTGGCACAGCCAAGCGAAATGAGGCTGACGGAAATCATCGTCAGTCGGAGTGAGTGAGGGGGCGAAGGCCGCCGGGAGGATCCGGCACCGCGACGGGTAGGGCGGTGCTGGAGGCGGTGACCGGAGGCTAATGCAGGAAACCGCGCCCAAGGGGCGCGGTTACCTCACTTCTTCGCGGTACGCAGCAGCTTGGCGGCTTCCTTCTGGCGTTTCAGATAGGCCTTGCGGCGGGCGCGTTTGACGACGGGACGATGTTGTTGGCTCATGGTATTGGAAGGGAAATAGGGAGGGGCGAGCTTCGGGTGGCCTCCGGGTGAGTCAAGAAGGGATTCGGCGGCTCGAGCGCGAAATGGAGGGCGGAGGCGGCCGTGCCGGTGCCGGGAGTGCGTGGCGGTGGGTGGGCCCGCAGCGCCCCGTGTGCTGGCGGAACTGGGGCAAGGGGCGCAATAGACGAGGCCGCGGTTTGATGATAACGTCCCCCGTTTTCAACGGTAGCCCCCACTATTGTGCTATAGAGGTTGATATTTTCCCGTATCCGTAGACTCTTCGGTACACCATGGCCCAAGATACCATCAAGAAAATCGCAGAATATAAAACACGGCTCGCGGACCTCGAACGCGAACTGTTCGCCCAGCTGGCCCAGTTGCCGGCCCAGTACGGCTTCGCTTCGGCGGAGGAGTTTATCGCCGCCTTCCGGCAGGCTGTCGCTGGAAAACCGGGACGCAAGCCCGGCAAGGCCGCCAAGGCGGCGAAGGTTGAGGGCGAGCCCAAGGCGGAGAAGCCCGCCAAGGCCGCCAAGCGCGGCAAGGGCGGCCGCAAGGCGCGTGTGAAGATCACCCCGGAGATCATCGCCGAGGTGAAGAGCCTCGCCGAGGGCGGCAAGACCGGCAAAGAGATCGCCAAAGCCACCGGCATCTCCCTGCCCAGCGTGCAGAACCTCAAGAAGAAGCTCGGACTGGTCGCCAAGCGCTAAGCTTCGAGCTTCCTCGGCAAATGTGTCAGCCCCCGTTTTCGAACGGGGGCTTTTTTGTTGTTCCCCAACGCGCGGATGCAAAGACTGCCCCCAACCCCTGATGGAGCCACACTTCATCCAAGCCAATACCTCCGGTCGTTTGCACGACGCGCGGGAGCCGAGCCTCTCGGCCCTCGATCGCGGATTCCTGTATGGCGACAGTGTTTATGAGGTTTGGCGCACCTACGACGGGGTGATCTTCGCCTTCGAGGAGCATTGGCAGCGGCTGGAGCGCTCCGCGCGGGCTCTGCTGTTGGCCTTGCCGGTGGGCCGGGCCGAGTTGGCGGCGGAGTTGGTGCGCACGGCGGCGGCCTATGTGGAACGTAGCGGCCATGTGGGGCCGGTCTATATTCGGGTGCAATGCAGCCGGGGAGCCGGCGGGATCGGGCTCGATATGGCCTTGGCGGAGAATCCCACCTATGTGGTGCTCGCCCAGCGCCTGCGGGCCCTGCCGGTAGAGAAGTTGCGCAGCGGCCTGAACCTCTCGGTGGCGCGTGCACTGCGTCGCAACCCGCGCGAGGCGCTCGACCCGGAGTGGAAAACGGGCAATTCCCTCAATCCGCTCCTGTGCCTGCGCGAGGCCCGCAGCCGGGGGGCCGACGAGGTGCTCATCCCCAATTTGGCGGGCCAGCTCACCGAGGCGGCGACCGCGAATGTCTTTTTCGTGCGGCGCAATACGATCGTCACCCCGCCACTTTCGTGCGGGCTGCTCGGGGGCATCACGCGGGCGCTGCTGCTGGAGCGCATTGCGGCGCGTATCGGGGCGACCGCGATCGAGGAGGCGATCACGCCGGCTGACCTGCGATTTTTCGACAGTTGTTTTCTTGCCTCGACGGTCAACGACCTTGTGCCGGTGGCGACGATCGACACGCAGTGCTATCCGGTCGACGAGCTGCAGTTGGTGTGGAAGCTGAAGGCGGCCTTCCAGAATTTTGCCTCGGAGTATGCGGCTGGACATCCGGAGCTTCGGGTCCGAACGGAAGAGGCGGAGGTGGCGGCGGGTGCCGGTCGGGCGGCGGAGGCCGAGGACGCATGCTCCCGCCGTAATCAGGAAGCGGGGCAAAGGTCGGAAACCGCTCGGGCGAGCCTCACCCTGCCGGTCGGGCCCTTCGAGACTTCCTCGGCCTCGGGGAGTACCCGTCAGTAGCGCTGCAGCGACGGGTCGAGTTCGGCTGCCCAAGCGTCGATGCCCCCGCAAATATTGGTAGCGCGCGCAAATCCGTTGGACCGGAGAAATCGGGTGACGCGCTCGCTGCGCCCGCCGTGGTGGCAGAGCACAAGCAGCGGGCGGTCGCGGGGGAGTTGGTCGAGCATGGCGGGCACTTCGCGCATCGGCACTAGCTGGCTGCCCGGCAGCTGGCAGATCGCGTGTTCGTACGGCTCGCGCACATCGAGCAAGGCGGCGGTGCCGGTGGCGAACAGGTCGCGGGCGGTGGCAACGTCGATTTCGGTCGGGGATGTTTCGGGGGGCATGACGAGGGCGGCGGGGGCGGCGGAAGCTGTGGCGGGGAGGGGCGCGCAGCCGAAGGCGTAGCGCTCGGGGCGAAGCTCGTGTATCTGTGGATCGGTGCCGCAGAGCGGGCAGGCCGGGTCGCGGCGTACGTTGAGGGTGCGGAAGCGGTGGCCAAGGGCGTCGAATACGACCAGACGGCCATGGAGGGGCTCGCCCAGGCCGAGGATCAGCTTGATGGCCTCCATTGCCTGGAGACTGCCGATGGTACCGCACAGGGCACCGAGCACCCCGGCCTCGCCGCAGTTGGGCACGGAGCCTGCCGGGGGCGGAGAAGGGAAAAGACAGCGATAGCAGGGGGCGCCCCGCGTCGGATCGAAGACGGAGACCTGTCCCTCGAACTGGAAGATACTGCCGTACACGAGCGGACGGCGGGTGAGCACGGCGGCATCGTTGTTGAGGTAACGGGTGGGAAAGTGGTCGGTGCCGTCGACGATCACATCATAACCGGCAAAGAGGGCGAGGGCGTTGGCGGCGGTGACGCCCTCGGCATGCACCACCACCCGGATGTGGGGGTTGAGCGCGCTCAGGCGGGTGCTGGCCGATGCGACCTTCGGGTGGCCGACGGCGGTGGTGTCGTGCAGAATCTGGCGCTGGAGGTTGTGGAGTTCGACTTTGTCGAAGTCGGCGATGCCCAGGGTGCCGATGCCGGCGGCGGCGAGGTAGAGCGCCGCTGGGCTGCCGAGTCCCCCGGCGCCAATGACGAGCACTTTGGCTGCGGCGAGCCGTTGTTGGCCCTCCACGCCGACTCCGGGCAGGAGAATATGCCGGCTATAGCGGGCGAGTTCGGCGGGCGAGAGGACGGCGGTTGGAGCACCGGGGGGAGGCATGACGGGGGCGGACATAGTGGCGGCTTTGGCGAAATTGCAACGGTGGGCAGCGGGCCATGGGCTCCGCCACTTCACCGTTGACCGCAGCGGCGGGGATCGAAGCCTCTGGGCATGCCGAACCGATATGTTGTCATCATGGCGGGCGGGCGCGGCGAGCGCTTCTGGCCGCAGAGCCGGCTAGCGATGCCCAAGCATCTTCTGCCCATTGTTGGGGATCGGGCGTTGCTGGTGCAGACCATTGAGCGCCTTTTGCCGATGATTCCTGCCGAGCGAGTCCTGATCATCACCAACCGGCAACAGGCGCCGGCGATCCGCGTACTTTGCCCGGCGATTCCGCCCGAGAATATTGTGGCTGAACCGGTGGGGCGCGACACCACGGCGGCTGTCGGGCTGGCGCTCGTGCTGGTGCGCCGACGCGATCCGCAGGCGACGTTCGCCATGCTGCCGGCCGACCATGTTATCCACGACACGGTGGCGTTTCGCGCCGATCTGGAGCGCGCCTTCGGCGCGGCGGAGCGCGAGCCGCTGTTGGTGACTCTGGGAATCCGGCCGACAGAGCCGGCGACGGGTTTTGGCTATATCCAACGCGGGGCGGCGCGGGCCGGCGGGGAGTCAGTTTTTGATGTCAGCCGTTTCGTTGAGAAGCCCACGCAGACGGTGGCCGAAGGGTATCTGGCTACCGGCGACTATCTTTGGAACGCCGGGATGTTCTTCTGGCGGGTGCCGGTGGTGGCCGAGGCGTTTGCCCGGCATGTGCCCGACGTGTGGGCCGATCTTGGCCGGTTGGAGGCGGCGCTGGCGGCGGGCGAGTCGCTCGACGCCGTGCTCGACACGATCTACCCGGCGCTGCGCAAGATCTCCGTGGACTATGCGCTGATCGAGAAGGCGACTAATGTCGCCGTGATTCCGGCACGCTTCGACTGGGACGACGTCGGAGCCTGGCCCGCGGTGATGCGGCATTTCCCGGCCGATGCGGCCGGCAACGTGGTGCGCGGCCTGGCGGCGGTCGAGCAGGCGGAGGGCAATCTCGTGGTCTCGGGCGCCGACCATCTCGTGGCCGTGCTTGGGGTGAAGGATCTCATCGTGGTGCATACTGCCGACGTCACCCTGGTGTGCCCGAAGGACAAGGCGCAGGAGATCAAAGCGCTGCTGAAACGTTGCGAGGCGGCGGAGCTGCAGCGGTTTCTTTGAGCCAGGGGGCCGCCCGGGCCGGGGAGGGGCGCGGGCTGCGGGCGCGTGCGGGCACACTGCCTACTGGATGATTGTCTCTGGTCGGCGCACCGCGGCATCGCGCTGCTTGACAAACCGGATTTTGGCAGGCAACTCGGATTGCATGGTCACAAACACCCGCAGTTTCCTTCGTGACTTCACCACCTTCAAGGCCAAGGCCCGCAAGGGCGAAACGGTGCGCGTGCAGGACAAGGAAGGTGAGTTCCTCTTCACGGCGACCACGCCGCGGAAATCCCTGCTGGGGGCGGCGAAGGGTAAGATCGTCTTCCACGACGATTTGACCAAACCGACCCTTCCGGCCGATGGCTGGAAGCCCTCGCTGTGACACCGAAGCTTAAGTACCTGCTGGACACCCACGCCTTTCTGTGGGCGGCCACCGACGACGATCGGCTCAGCACCAAGGCGGCGCGGGCCATCTCGACTACGCCATACGACCAGCTCGCCATCGCGGACGTCACCCTGCAGGAAATCGGGCTATTGCTGCACGCTGGTCGAATTTCCTACAAGGGATCGCCGGCCGCCGTGCTTGGCTGCCTGCTCGAGCATGTGACCGTGCTGCCGATCACCTGGGAGATTGCCATCGCCGCGCCGGCGCTGGCCCTGCCGCATGGCGACCAGTTCGACCGAATCATCGCCGCTACGGCCAAAGTCCTCCGGCTGCCCCTGATCACCCGGGACTCCGCCATCACCGACGCCTCAATCGTCACCACTGTCTGGTAATTGACCGCGAGCACCATGCGATTTCTGGGCATTGATCCGGGGGAGAAGCGTATCGGCCTGGCGGTGGGCGACGAGATCGGCATCGCATCGCCGTTGCCGGCGCTCACCCAAGCGCGCCCGGAGGAGCGGCTGGCGGCGTTGGCGGCGGTGGTGAAGGCCCAGCGTATCACCGAGATGGTGGTGGGCTGCCCCTTCAACATGGACGGCACGATCGGGCCGGCGGCAAAGAAGGCCGAGGCGTTTGCCGCGGAGCTGCGCACGCGTTTCGGCCTGCCCGTGCATCTGGCCGACGAGCGCCTCACCTCGCATGCGGCGGAGCAGTCGATCGCGAAAAAGAAGCTGCGACAGGTGCGCAGCTCGGGCCTGGTCGATTCGCGTGCGGCGGCGATCCTGCTGGGCGACTACCTCAGCCAGCGTTTTCCCCCACCGCTGGCCGAGATGCCGGAGTTGCCATGAACACGGTCAAGAAGGCGGACTTCGGCGGGACTTCGTCTCCGACCGTAACCGGAGCGCCGGGATGTACGGGGGCCCCGCTGCCGGCCCGTGTCGTGGACGAAGAGGCGGACGGCGAGGGTGTCGCCGCCGACGAGAAGCCCGCCATCGAGATGCGTTGGCGGGCGACGTGTGCCTATGTTGGAACCACGCTCGAGGGCTGGCAGGCGCAGGCGAGCAAGCGCTCGGTGCAGGACCATATCGAGAAGTGCCTCACCAAGATCTTTGGGCGGCCGATCCGCATCCACGGCAGCGGACGCACCGACTCCGGGGTGCATGCCCGTGCGCAGGTGTTCCATTTTGACGCCGACTGGAAACACGGGGCGGAGAAGCTGCAGCGTGCGATCGCCATCGGGATTCCGGCGGTGATCCAAGTCACGGCGCTGCGCCAGGCCAAACCGGGTTTCCACGCGCGTTTCGGAGCCACGGGGAAACGCTACGTCTATTTCATTCACCGCGGCCGGGCCGATCCCTTCGACGACCCGTTCTGCTGGTCGCTGCGCGACCGTCCCCTGGACGTGGAGGCGATGCGCGTCACTGCCAAGCTGCTGCTGGGGCGGCACGACTTCCGCGCCTTCAGCGCCTACGGTCGTGTTGAGCGAGAGAACACCGTGCGCACGCTCCGGCGTCTCGATGTGCTCGGGAAAGGGAAGCGGCTGCGCATCGTGGCCGAGGCCGACGGCTTCCTTTACAAGATGGTGCGCACCCTGGTCGGAGCGCTGGTGGCGGTGGGGTCGGGCAAGCTCAAGGTCGAGCAGGTGGTGGCGCTGCTCGATGGGCAGAAGCGAGTTCATCTCATCGAGACAGCACCGGCGCAGGGGCTGTTTCTCTGGCGGGTGGAGTACCGAGGGCGGTAGGGACGAGGCTTCGGGTGGTGCGCCTGGCTGCATTTCGGGTGGCCGTCCTTGCTCCCTTGGATCTGGAAGGTAGGGCGGCGGGCGCCGCTTGGGTTGCTTTGCAGCTTCACGCCGTGGCGGTGATGCCCCAGGCTTGGCCCGGCATGGAGCCGGCGCATACGGGCTGGAGAATGTGGCTGCGGACCCTGCGGGACGTCTGGTTTCCGCCGGTGTGTGCCCATTGCCGGCGGCTGGTGGACGCCCCGGGGCGGCGCCACCTCTGTGCGCATTGTGCAAGCCAGTTGCTGCGGGTGGAGGGCCCACATTGCCCAACCTGCGGCTACCCGTTCTTCGGTGACACGGAGGTCGATCGCGAGTGCGAGCATTGCTCGACGCTCGACCCCGAGTTCTTCCAGGGGCGCACGGTTGTGCTGCTGCGTGGGCCCGCGCGCACGCTGGTCCTCGACATCAAGTATCACGGGGCCCTCCACCTTTTTGAGGAAATCGAACTCATCGTGCGGGAGACGGTGGGTTTTCTCGATTACCTGCGCGGAGCGGTGCTGGTACCGGTGCCGCTGCATCCACGCAAACAACGCGAGCGCGGCTACAACCAATCGCGGCTGCTGGCCGCCACCTTTGCGCGGGCCGCGGGCGGTGGCACGACGGTGGCCGAGCCGCTGCGGCGGGTGGTCGATACCCCCACCCAGACGCGCCTGGACCGGCGGACCCGCCAGCGGAACCTGAAAAATGCCTTTGCTCTGGTTCCCGGCCGCCCCATAGATCCCGCCCAACGCCTTGTCCTGGTCGATGACGTCTTCACTACCGGTTCTACGCTCAACGCCTGTGCGGCGGTTCTCCGCCGGGCCGGGCATCTGAACCTCGACGTCGCGACCTTTGGACACGGCTAGGAGTCTACACCACTCCGTCCACCATCCACCGCAGTCACTCACTCATGGCTCTCTTCGGTAAGCCCAAGTACACGCCTGTCATTGTCAAAAAGAAGGACATCCCCAAGGGGGTGTATACGAAGTGCCCGGTTTCGGGCGACATCGTCTTCGTCAAGGAACTGGAGCAAAACCAGATGGTGGTGCCCAGAAGCGGCTTCCACTTCCCGATCTCCGCGCCGGACCGGCTCGCGCATCTGCTCGATCCCGGCAGCTTCGAGGAAACCGGCACCCAGCTCCACTCGGTGGATCCGCTGGGGTTCACCGGCACCTCCTCCTACCCGAGCAAACTCGAGCAGTACCGCAAGGAAACGGGGCTTAACGATGCCGTCGTCACCGGTTTCGGGCGCATCCATGGCCTTGAGGTGTCGATCGCCTGTATGGATTTCCGCTTTTTGGGGGCCAGCATGGGCGCGGTGGTGGGCGAGAAGATCACCCGTGCCATCGAGGCGGCGACCGAGCGCAAGGTACCGTGTATCGTCATCTCCAGCTCGGGTGGCGCGCGTATGTACGAGGGGATCTTCAGTCTCATGCAGATGGCGAAGACCAGCGCCGCGCTGGCCCGGCATGCGCAGGCGCGGCTGCCCTATATATCCATTCTCACCAACCCGACGATGGCCGGGGTGATGGCCAGCTACGCCTCGCTGGGCGACGTGATCTTGGCCGAGCCCGGGGCGGTGGTCGGTTTCGCCGGGCCGCGCGTCATCAAGGAGACGACCAAGCAGGCGTTACCCGAGGGGTTTCAGACCGCGGAGTTTCTGCTCAAGCACGGGTTGATCGACCAGATCGTGAGCCGCCTCGAGATGCGCGACCGGCTACGCGACCTGATGGTGGCGTTCTCGGGGAAGCGGCGGGCGGCGTAGGTGACCGGCTGTTAGCCGCCGCGCGCGACTGCCCGCGCGGCGGCTGGATCGAGCTCCCCGGGCCTGGGATTACGGCGTGGTGGCGTTGGCCCCCGGTGGGTCCACCGGTTTGTGGTTGAGCGTATTGCCGGAGATGTCGGCAGGCCGGTCGGCGTGCAGAAAGAAGACCCGCGGCTTGCCCGGGGCGACGATGCGGTTGTCGTGGATGACCAGACGGCCCGGGGCGTCGAGTTTCTGCGAGCGGATGTCGGTGGGGGCGTCGAAGATGGTGAGCGTTCCACCTGTCACCACGATCTGGTTGTCCGTGATGCGCAGATCCCCGCAGGAGCGGCCGACGATGATGGCGCTGCCCAGGGCCGATGGCACCTGGAGGCGACTGTCTTGGAGGGTGGCCGAAAAGCAGAATTCGGAGAAGACTACGTTGGTGGCGATGAACATGCAGTCGGTGAAGCTGATGTCGCCAAAGGAGCGGGCAAATTGCATGCCACAGGGGAGGGTTCCGCGGAGCGAGCAATTGCGAAACTCCGCAAAACGGCCGCCATCCCCGTCGAGCGTGAGTCCTCCCTGGACGGCGGCATCGGGACGGCGAACGAAGTCGCAGTCGGCAAAGGACGACTGGTAGCTGTTGGAGAGGTTGAGGGCCTTGCGCCGGCCGAATACGCGCAGGCCCTGGGCGCGGAAGTCGCGGGTCGTGCGCGTGAGTTTGATGACGCTGCGCGATTTTCCGATCTTGGTGCTCGCAGGGAGGATGGTGCGGGCCGGTGGGTTGAAGCCGAGCGCGGTCGCGGGGGTGGGCTGGGGGGGCTCTGACGGTGGGGAAATGGCGGGCGTAGCGCCCGCAGCACCATTCGCGGGGCGAAGGAGTGGATTGCGCAGCGTAACCTTATCGCCATCGCGGCGGACGATCTCAAGGAGCGCTTCGCCCACGGTAATCGCCCCGGACTTCGGGAGCTCGAAGAACCCCTCGCCGGTGCGGACGCGGATGGTGACGCTTTTGCCGGGCTTGGGAAGGGTGAGTGGCTCGGCGGTTTCGTTGGCCCAATTGAGCGAGGCGAGCGTGTAGTCGCGTGCGAGTGGATGCTCGAGGAGGAGGTCGCCCTCGGGCGTGGTGCCTGCGACTTCGTTGAACTCGCCGTAATCCTGGTCGAAGCGGCAGGCGCCGTTGCGGATGAAGATCAGCTCACCGGCATGGAAGTCGGCGACGCGGGCCGGTTCGCGCAAGCGGAGCCGGGGGGATGATGCCGCCCCGCTGTCGGGAGCGAACGGGTACTCCTGGTCGATCCCCTGCCGCCAACCGCCGTGGCGGTAGGGTGCGAGCACGAGGCCTTCCTCCAACTTCGGGCCGGTGGAAAGCATGGTGTCGCGAGCGCCGGCACCGAGGAGCCGGACATGGTCGCGGTCGATGCGCCAGCCGTAGGCGGTGGCGACATACCGGCCGGGCGGGATGCGGATCGTGCCGCCGTCGGCCGGGAGGTCCAGGAGCGCGCGTTGAAATGCGGTCTCGTCGGTGCTCCACTCCAACGAGGTGACGAACGGGTAGTCGCGCTGCAGGTCGCGGAGGTTCTTGTACTTCTTGGCCGCGATCCACTCGCTCACCGGATGCGGTTGCCCATCGCCGATGGCGCCGAGCGTCCGGAGGTTGAGTTCGGGGCCGACCTTGGCCGGCTCGATGGCTGGTGGGGGGCGGGCGGAGGCCGGACTCGCGGGAGGGGGGGGCGTGAGCTCAGGCGCCGGTGTGGTGGCCGGGGCAGCGTTCAGGGCAGTGACGAGGAGGCACAGCGGGAAAAGGCGGCTCGTGAACACGGCCCGAGGGAAGCAGGAGTAGGGGCAGGGGCAAGAGCGGCGGCGGGCGAAGCTCGTGGGGGGCTGGCCTACTCGGTGCGGATGGTGGCGAGGGCGGGGAGGCGAGTGTCCCAGTTGGGCACCACGAAGACCAGGCCGTTGTCCCAGCCGACCGACTGGCCGACGGCGGCGGTGTCGCCGAGGTCGATGTCGTTGTAGCGCGTCCACCGCGTGCCGTCCCAGTGCATCGCGAAGAACGCGTTCGGCTCGATCCACGAGTCGTAGGGAATCCAGCCTCCGATCCAGGCCTCGGTCTCCGCCGCGTTGACGCTGAAGGCGACGTCGGCAGCGCTGCGCGGGCCGCCCCAGGGGCTGGGTAGGGCGTTGGGCGTGACGACGCCGTGCTGGTCGACCTTGTCGATCACGATGCCGGTGTCGCCGCTGCAACGTTGGAACCAGACATAGTGGGGCGTGGTGACGACGCTGCCGGTCAGGCACTGGTAGTTGTTGGTGGTGGAGAAGGTGCCCACGGTGACTGCAGTGCCCACGGTCCAAGCGGTGCCACTTGGCGTCGCGCGCAGCCGCTGGACGGGTAGGGTATTCGCGGTCGAGCTGTCGCAGGTGTTGAGCGGGCCCCACTCGAACCAGAGGTCTCTGGAAATCGGATGCTGGGCGAGATGCACCCCATTGTTGTGGGAGGAGGCGATCGTGGGAGTCCAGCGTGCGAGCGTGGTCACGCCGCTCGTGTTGGTGAGGGAGACCCACTGGCCGGGGTCGCTCGGTGCCCAGCCGGCGGCGACGGAGCTCATGCCGGCGGTGACACGGCGCGGTAGGTGCCTCCCGGATCGTCGTACATCACCCAGAAGAGGCGTGGATTACCGGCGGAGTCTGTGCCGGCGACGATGCCGGTGCGCACGTCCATGTTGCCGTTCACGGCGGGCAGCATGAGCTCGGGATAGTTGCCGCTCGGATTCAGCGGCAGGTCGGAGGTGAAGTTGGTGATGTGCCCGGAGCCGTCGCGCACGAGGGTGAAGCGCGCATAGGCGCCGCCGCCGGAATACAGCGTGTTGTAGAGGATGTGGATCTTGCCGTCGGCGCTCTGGCAGATCGAACCGCTGTTCGGCAGCCAGAACGACGGGTTGGGACTGAGCATCGACCAAGTGCGGCCGGAGTCGCGCGAGACGGCCGCCATCAATTTCGAGTTGCCCGGGAAGAAGCCGACAAGATCGCCACCGACGCGGTCGCGCACGATGGCGTTCTCGGCGTTGTACCAGCAACCGCGCGGGCCGCCGTCGACGACGGGCAGATCCTGCAACGCGGTGTAACTGGTGGTCCTGGCCGGCGTGGTCACGCTGAGGACCGCTTCGGCGGAGGCGACGGTGCCGGAGGGGCCGGTGACGAGGACGGTGAAACGCGCGCCGTCGTCGGCTGCGGAGGCGGGGGGCGGGGTGTAGCTCGGGTCGGTGGCGCCGGTGATGAGCGCGCCGTTTTTGCGCCACTGGTAGGTGAGCGGCCCGGTACCGGAGGCGGCGACGGTGAAGGTAGGCGCGCTGCCGGCGGCGACGCTCGTGCTCGCCGGTGAGGTAGAGATCGCGGGCGCGAGGTCGGCATTGGTGGTCGCGTTCAATCGGTAGAACGCCCGCGGGTCCGCCGTGGACACCGTCGCCTCCCAAGTCTCGAATACGCCATCGTCGGCGGTCTTCGCGCTGGCGACGGCGGACCAGGAGCCGGCGGCGAGCGTCGTGGATTTCTCCACCGCCGCCGAGATCCCGGTGGCGCCACGGCTGCGGGAGAAACGGAAGACGGTGCCGCCAGCCGTCGGAGCGAGGATCGGCAGATCGCCGGGCGCCGCCGCCGAGTCGGGCGAATTGCCCAGCATGTATTTGATCAGATTCGGGATGCCGTCGCCCAGCGGCGCGGCGGTCGGGCCGCGCTGCGCCGGATCGGCAATCGCCATCGCCCAGGTCGAGAAAGGATTGGGCGCCAGCGGATTGACCGTGAGAGATGCGCTCGCGCTCGGGGTGCTGCCGGTGCCGTCGGTAACGATGACGCTGAAGACCGCACCGCTGTCGGCGAGGGTGGTGGGCGGAGTCGTGTAGCTCGGGCTGTCGAGCGCGCCGAGGCTGGCGCCGTCGCGTTGCCAGGCAAAGTGCAGCGGTGCGGTGCCGGTGGCGGCGACGGAGAAGGTCGCTGTGGCGCCGGCGGTCACGGTGAGCGGTTGGGGCGCTTGGCCGATTGTGGGCGCGGCGTGGACACGCGGCACTACGGCGAGGGCGGCGGCGAGGAGCGCGCCGAGGGCAAGGCGGAGGGTCTGCATGGTCGTGACGAGAGGCTGACGGCCCGGCCTGGCGACGGGCGGGCCGCGTTGGTTCTCCGGTTTCGGCGCCGCTGGGACGGTTGACAAGCCGCGATGCAGTGTGGCGACGATGATTACGGGTTCTTGATCCGGAGTTCACCGGGTTGTTGCAGGGCGAGCCGCGACGTGGCGGACGTTGTCCCCGTTTACCCCTCGCCCCGGCCCTACCCTCGAGCGGACACGGTCGGTGACACGTCCCTATCCTCGGAGGAGCACGAGCATTCTGCCGTGCGGCAGATCTTCCGTGGAGAACGAGTATGAGTACGAGAACGAGAACGATGCGGACGATGCCCGCTATTCTGCCCAGAGCTTGCGCAGGTACGGCGTTGTTGGGCAGTCGCTAGTCGAGTGCAAAGTAGCCCAGACCGGTCTCGCACCTGAGCGCGCCGACTTCGGGGAGATGGCTGTGGGAGTCGCAGCAGTCGTGCAGTTGCTATACGGAAGGCGGCGCGGCCGGGCGGCGGGTGTCCAGGCAGCGGCGCAGGGTGGAGAGCAGCGCCTGCATTTCGAAGGGCTTGGGGAGTGCGGTCACGCCGGGCAGGGTGAGCCCATCTTGGTTTCGCATGTAGCCGGAGGCCAAGATGACCGGCAGCTCTGGGCGGTCTGCGTGGAATTGTCGGATGAGATCGGTGCCGGACATACCGCCCGGAAGGACCATGTCGGTAAGTACCAAGTCGATCTCCGTCCGATGCGTGGCCCACAGGTCAAGGGCTTCGCGGCCATTGTTGGCCAGATGGACGCGGTAGCCATAGCGCCGCAAAGTGATGGAGAGAACGGTACGCACGCTCAGCTCGTCCTCGACCACGAGGAGGAGTTCGTTGTGGCCGCGCGGGAGGCAGTCGTTGACCTGCGGCGCAGCGGTCTTCACCGGGCGGGGCTTGGCGGGGAAGAGGATGCGGAAGGTGGTGCCTACGCCTACCGTGCTCTCCACCTCGACCCAGCCGTCGTGCTGTTTGACGATGCCGTCCACGATGGCCAAGCCGAGGCCGGTGCCCTGTCCGACTTCCTTGGTGGTGAAGAACGGTTCGAAGATGCGGGACAGGGTGGCGGTATTCATGCCGCACCCGGTATCGCTGATGCTAAGCCGCACAAACTGGCCCGAGCGGGGCCGGGCGGAGGGCGCGGAGGCTATTCCTTCGAGCGAGACCGAGTCGGTGGCCAACAGCAGCCGGCCTCCGTTGGGCATCGCGTCACGGGCGTTCACGCACAGGTTGACCACGACCTGTTCGAGCATGCCCACATCGGCCTCCACTGCGGGCAGGTCCGGCTGGGGCCGGAACTCCACGGCGATGCCTTCGCCGAGGACGCGGCGCAGCATCTTGAGCAGATTTTCGAGCACTTCGTTGAGTAGCAGCGGCTTCACCTGCATGGCCTGTTGCCGACTGAAGGTGAGCAGTTGGCGCGTGAGCCCGGCGCCGCGGGCCGCTTCCTTCTCGAGTTCGCGTAGGGAGGCACGCGTCTCGGCGTCGAGGTCGGGAGCGTCCCGCAACAGGCCGAGGTGCAGCGCGATGGCGGCAAGGATGTTGTTGAAATCGTGGGCCACGCCGCCGGCGAGCTGCCCCACCGCCTCCATTTTCTGGGCCTGGCGGAGCTGCGCCTCCAGGCGGCGATGATCGGTGGTGTCGAGGGCGATGGACAACAGTCGCGGCTGGCCTCCGATGTCGACGATCTCCGCGCTGAAGAGGCACTCGAGCCGCGCCCCTGACTTGATGGTTACGGGAAGGGGGAGGGCACTGAGCCTCCCCTCGCGGCGCAACAACTCCAGCATCCGCGCCCGGTCGGAGGTGGCGATGAGGCTGAGTGTGGTGGAGGTGCGGCCAAGCACCTCCTCCCGTGTGAAACCAGTGGCCCGCACAAACTCGTTGTTCACCTCCAGGTAGGTGCCGTCGTCGAGGGAGGTGAGGGCAATCATCAACGGTGCGGCCTGGAAGGTGGTGGCGAACTTCGCCTCGCTGGCGCGCAGGGCCGCCTGAGTTTGACGTTGGGAAATGGCGATGGCGAGGCTGTCGCCCAAGCGCTCCAGCAGCGCGATGCGCTCCGGAGTGAAACGGTCGCAGCGTTTGTCGTTGAACTGCAGCAAACCGTGCGTTGCTCCTCCAATGCGCAACGGCACCAGGGCCACCGATTCGTAGCCTTCGCCGTGGCAGCGGTTGCGCGTGCGCGCCTGCCGGTCGGCCTCGGTGGTGCTGGCCAGCAGCGCGGTGGTGGAATTGGTCCAGAAGGAGCCGTGGGCGGTGAAGAAGGGCTTGGTGGCATCGAAGCGGCCGCAGAGAATATTGCCGCACATACATTCGAGCACGGGGTGGCCGGCGGAGTCGCGTACCGGTTGGCCGGCAGCGTCGCGTTGGCAGAGAAAACGCTCCTTTTCGACGAAGGAGTCCGGGAAGCCGGAGGTCTCGAAATAGGGGAAGTCTTCGCCCTCGCGTAGACGGATACCGACCGCCTCGCAGCCTGACCAGTCGCGCAACAGGGACGTGACAGCCTTCATCAGTCCATGGGTGTCGCTCGGTGCATTCACGAGCCGGAGCAGGCGCATGGTGGCCTCGCGTTCGTCGTCGGCGCGTTTGCGCTCGGTGATATCGCGCAAGAAACAGAAGATGCGCCCTCCGGAGGTGGGCAGGTAGTTGAGGCTTGCCTCCACGTCCAGTACCCGGCCGTCCTTGCGGCGGTGGCGGGTCTCGAAGCGGTCGGCCCCGTCGCGGCGCACCTTGGCGATATGGGCAGCCACGTCGGCCGCCGCTTCATTGATTTCGATCGCCGGAATAGGCAGGCCGATCATCTCCTCGCGTGTGTAGCCGAGCAATCGGCACATCGCCTCGTTTACCTCGATGATCCGCCCCTCGGTGTCGTTGACCCAGAAACCATCCATTGCGGTACGCAGGATAGTGGCGAGCTCCTGTTGGGATTGGCGCAGGCGGGATTCGGCGCGGTACTTGTGGAGGCTGATCTCAACTACGGAGTAGAGCTCGCGCTCCTCGAAGGGTTTGACGATGTAGCCGAAGGGCTCCGCTTGTTTGGAGCGTTGGAGGATGGTGTCGTCGGCGAAGGCGGTGAGGAAGACCACCGGGGTGGCGAATTGCTCCCGCACGGTGATGGCGGTAGCGATGCCGTCGAGCTCGCCGGCGAGCTGGATGTCCATCAGTACGAGGTCGGGGCGCAGTTGGGCGACCAGTGTGAGGGCTTCTTCACCGCTGGGGGTGCTGGCCACCGGTTCGTAACCCAGGCGGGTCAGTTGTTGGGTGAGGTCGCGGGCGACGATCGCCTCGTCCTCGACGACGAGAATTCGCGTTTTGCTCACGGGGAAGGAAAAAAGGGGTTCACGGCCGGGGGCAACGGGCGGGGTACGGCTGGGCAGGAGTGAGCGGAAGGCTGGAGGAGAAGCGGAGGGATGGCGCGTTTAAAAAGAGGCGACCGAGACTCCCTTGCCCTGAGGTCGGCAGGTTACGGTTTGGAGGTTCTCGGGAGGGCGGGGGGGGGCGGGGGGCACGGCGGAAGCGGCGCGGTTGGTGCGGCGTTGTTGCTCTTTGCGGGAGAGGAGTGAGGCGGGGGCGCCGCGGCAACGAGGGCGTGCGATGGCGCGAAAATTACGGTGAAGGAGGCTCCGTTGTCTGGACCACGGCCGATCTCCAGCCTGCCCTGGAGCTGGCGGGCGAGGTCGGAGACCAGCTGCAGACCAAGCGAGCGGAGTTGGGCGAGATCGAAACCTGGTGGCAGGCCCACACCGTTGTCGGAGACGGTGAGGCGCAGAGATTCCGGAGAGAGGCTGGACCTGGGGGAAATGGCGGGCGCAAAGCCCGCCCCACCGGACGGCGCGGGATCGCAGGCAGGGACGGCGCCACCGGGCGGAGGCTCATCATCGGGAGGGGAGCCGGCAGGGTCCCGCGCGGGTTGCAGGCTCACTCGCACGGTGCCGCCGCGATCGCCGGGGAACGCGTGCTTGAGGCAGTTCGACACCAATTCATTCACGAGCAGGCCGCAGGGCACCGCCCGGGTGGCGTCGAGAAACACGGAGGCCAAATTGAATTCGAGGCGGATGGCGGCGGCGGGTTCGCGGCGGGATGAGGCGCGCAGGGACTGGGTGCAGACCGTTTGGAGATAATCGGCGAGGTCGACCTGGGCCAGGTTGCCGGAGCGGTAGAGAGTTTCGTGAAGGAGGGCCATCGAGCGGATTCGGCCTTGCATGTCGTGCAGGACCGCGCTGGTGGCGGGGTGGTCGATCTGGCCGGCCTGCAGGCGCAACAGGCTGCTGATGATCTGCAGATTGTTCTTCACGCGATGGTGCACCTCCCTGAGCAGGGACTCCTTCTCGCGTAGTGAATCGCGGAGGGCCACCTCGGTGCGCCGCCGCTCGGTGATGTCGACGAAGGTCACGACGACTTGGCTCAGTTCGCCCCGTCCGTCCAAGTCGGGGAAGCCGTTGATCAATACCCAGACCGGCCTGCTGGCGTCCGGACGGTGGATGCCCAAGACGAGGTTGCGCACCGGCTCCAGAGAGGTGCGGACCCGGTTCACAGGGTATTCGGCCAGAGGGACCGGCGATCCGTCCTCGTGCAAGAAGCACCAAGCCGGATCAATGGCGGTCTTGCCGAGCATCTGGTCGATGCTCAGGCCCAGGAGGATGGAAGCTTGTTCGTTGGCGAGGAGGATGCGGGTGTCGGGGGCATGTACGACCACCCCGGCGTGCAGGTGTTGGATGAGGAGCCGGTGGTGCTGCTCGCTCTCGTGGAGCGCATCCTCAGCGCGTTTGCGCTCTGTGATGTCGGAAATGATGCCGTGCCAGAGGGTGCCGCCGTCCTCGGTGCGTTCAGGCATGGCGTCGCTCAGGCGCCAGCGCAGGCCCTGGCGAGGGAGCACCACGCGAAATTCACAGTGGAACGGCGCCAAGGTGCGGGCCGATTCGAGAATGGCCGCGGAAACCGCCCCGGCATCCTCGGGGTGGAGTCGGCCGAAGACGGGGGTGGCGTCTTCCCGCACCTCCTCGGGGTTGTATTCGTAGATGGTCTGCATACCCGGACTCGAGAACGGGAAACAGGAGCGGCCGTCGGGGAAGAGGCGGTATTGGTAGACCACGCCGGGAACCTGGGCGGTGAGTTTCGCCAGCAGTTCGTGGCTGCGGCGCCGGTCGTCCTCGGCGCGTTTGCGCTCGGTGATGTCGGTGGAGATGCTGGCAGTGGCGATGAGCCGGCCGCCGGGATCGAACACCGGGAATTTGCGCGTGAGCAGGTGGCGCATGGAGCCGTCCGGCAACATGGCCTGCTCCTCACGCAGGATGCTCTCGCCTGGGGCGAGGGTCTGGGCGCGCCGTTCGTCGGCCAAGTAGCTCTCGATATTGGCCTCGTTGCCGGGCCAGGCAGCGATCTCCGCATCGGTTTTCCCGAGCACTTGGGAGGCGGAGGTGGCGCGGGCCGCGCGGACAAAGGCGCTGTTGACCGCCCGCACGCGGAGATCGAGATCCTTGACACAGCAGATGTCGGACGAGTTGTCCACCAGGGCGGCCTCCCAAGCGATGATCTCGGCGGCCTGCTTGCGCTCGGTAATGTCCAGACAATGGCCGATGTAGCCGAGGAATTCGCCCTGGCTGTCGAAGCGCGGGGAACCGTCGTCCTGGATCCATCGGTACTCGCCGGTGTGGTGGCGCAGCCGGTAGTCCATGCTGAAGTGTTCGCGGCGGTCGAAGGCGGTAGCATAGGTCGCTACGCAACGTTGGAGGTCGTCGGGATGGACGCCCTCGACCCAGCCGTC
Source organism: Opitutaceae bacterium (assembly GCA_016711225.1). GTDB lineage: Bacteria > Verrucomicrobiota > Verrucomicrobiia > Opitutales > Opitutaceae > CAJCBL01. Next base: position 191,351 of record JADJTK010000007.1, on the reverse strand, counting down.
GCCCAGCTCCTGTTCGAGCCGGCGCCCGGTGAAGGCCAGCCAAGTCTGGTTGAAGTAGTTGCACTTCTTGTCGAGGCCGGAGGTCCAGACCAGTCCCGGGCCGGAGTTGGCGAGGGTGCGGTAACGCAGTTCGCTTTCCCTCACGGCTTGCTCGGCCTGCCGGTGTTCGGTGATGTCGCGGGCGGCGGCAAAGAGCATGCCATTCTCGTTGGTGGCAGTTGCATTCCATTCGAGCCAGCGGTACGAGCCATCCTTGGCCCGGTAGCGGTTAATGAAGCTGGAGGTGGCGGCTCCGGACGCCAGCCGGTCGGTTTCCCGAACCGTCGATTCGCAATCGTCCGGATGGACGAACTCGGCGTAGGGGACCGCCATCAGCTCGGCCTTCGAGTATCCGAGTACGCGCATCCACGCGTCGTTGAGTTTTTGGAAGCGCCCGTCTCCGGAGGCGATGCAGACCATGTCCGGCACCAGCGCGAAGAATTGCTCCAGCTCCGCTTCGGCCTGCTTGCGCTGGGTGATGTCGCTCAAGGTGCCGGCCATGCGCAGGGCTTTGCCGTCGGAGTCGTGCTCAATGGTGTTGCCGCGGGTGGAGACCCAGAGCCAGGAGCCGGCCTTGGTCTTCATCCGCAGGTCGATGGCGAAGCCGTGGCTGGTTCCCACGCTTTCACGCAGGTTGGTCTCGACTCGTTCGATGTCGTCGGGGTGGACGAGGGTACGCCAGTTGGTGTAGTTGGCGACGAAGGCTCCATCGGCGTAGCCGAGCATGCCGTAGTAGCCGGGGCCGAAGTAGGCGTTGCCGCTGGGCACGTGCCATTCCCAGAGACCGTCGTTCACGGCGGTGAGGGTGGTGGCGTAGCGGCGCTCGCTCTCCTTGAGTGCCCGTTCAGCGCATTCGCGCTCGGTGATGTTCTCGTGGGCGACGACGACACGCAGGGCCCCGGGGGTGTTGAACGCGGTGACCCGGCAGGTGAACCACCGGTGGACATCGGGCCCATCGCAGGGGTATTCGAAAGCGAAAGTGGCCCCGGAGCCGGCGAGTACCGAGCGAATCCCTGCGGCGATTCCGGCGGCGCCTTCCGCGGTGGGCCCGACGGCACCATCGCAGGCGTGCAGGTAATTGGCCCCAATTCCGGTTCGTTCGGGGGTACCGCCGTTGGATTCCGAAAAACGGTCCCACGCCCGGTTGGTGGTGAGGATGACGCCGTTCTCGTCGAGCACGCACAGGTGCACGTCGAGAGCGTCGATCGTGGAACGGATGAAGCGCTCGGCCTCCTCTGTGGCCGCTTCGGCGCGTTTGCGCGCGGTGATATCCTGGATGATGGGCAGGAAATGGAGTGGGCGGCCGGCCGCATCGCGTACAAGGCTAACGGAGACGCGGCCCCAGACCACCTCGCCGCCTGCGCGGAGATACCGCTTTTCGATTTCGAAGGCGGACACCTCGCCGCCCAGCAGGCGGCGGACGTTGGCCACGCTATCGACGACATCGTCGGGATGGGTGATCTGCGGGAAGGTGCGGCGCAGCAACTCCTCGGCAGGAAAGCCGAGAAAACGGCAGAGCGCGGCATTCACCCGTTGGAAGGTTTGGTCAAGGCCCACGATCGCGGCGCCCACGGGGGCCTCGTCGAAGGTGCTGCGGAAGAGGGCCTCGCTGTGCTGCAGGGCGGCCTCGGTCGTTTTGCGGGCCGTGATATCGAGGCAGATGCCGGCCATGCGCACGGGCCGGCGCTCGGCGTCGTAGGTGGTGCGGCCGACCGCGAAGATCCAGCGGATCCTGCCGTCGGGCAGGATGACGCGGTATTCGCTCTCCAGAAGAGTGTCCTCCCGGATCGCCGCCTCGAGCCGTCGCGTGGCCGGCTCCCGGTCGTCGGGATGGATAAGCTGCTGCCAAGTGTCGAGGGAGGCCTGGCTACGGGTGGGATCGAGGCCGAACAGGACGAAGAGTTCGGGCGACCATTGCAGGCGATCGGTGGTCATGTCCCAATCCCAAACGCCCGCCCCGGCGGCGCGCTGGGCGAGCTCGAGGCGCTGCTGGGTCTGGCGCAGAGTCTCCTCGGCCCGCGTGCGTTCAGCGATCTCGCGCTGGAGCTCGATGTTGGCGTTTTCGAGACGCTGGCGGGCAGCGACGGCGTCCTCCATCAGGTTGAGCGCGGCGAAGCGGGAAGCGGCAAAGGACTTGTTGGCGGCCTCGAGAGCGGCGGTGCGCTCGCCCACGCGGCGTTCGAGCTCCTTAGTATGGTCCTGCAGGGCCCGGGCCTGCTGCGCGAGCCGCTCCTGAGTGAAGGCGTTCTTGAGCGCCAAGGCGATCACGGGCGAAAGGTGAGCGACGATTGTCGCCGCCTCCTGGATGCGATGCGGCTCCGGAAAGTCCAGCAGGAGCAGGGTGGCGAGAACGGTCCGCTGCACCCGTAGGGGAACCCGCAACAGCGATTCCACGCCCGCCCGTTGCAGCACTGGTCGTAGGGGATGCTCGAGGGGCAAGAGGGCGGTGAAGGCAGGCAAGTCTGCGGAGCTGCACTCCGGGCAGAAGAGACCGAGTTCTTCCCCGCTGAAGAGCGTGGCTCGGCGCTCCGGGCAGACGTGGATCAGCGTATGCGGGGCGCCCGTCTCGGGGTGGGCCAGCAGGGCCACGGTCCGGGCGCCGGTAAGCTCGCGCAGCTGTTCGGTGAGTCGCCGGCCCAGGTGCTGGGGGTCGGTGGATGCGAGCAGTTCGGAGAACACATCCACTGCCAGAATCTGATCGGCAAGTGTCGTGGCGCGAAGCGGAGCGTTTGGATTCATCGTACCCCCTCCGAAAGCGGGCGGACTTCCGCCGCGGACTCGGCCTCCAGTAGGAGGGCGAGCAGGTGATCGAGAGCCACCGGCTCGATCCGGCAGGGCAGTCCGGTGTACGCCGCGCATTCGGCCAGTTCGGGGTGAGGCACTGGCGCGAGTCCCGTGTCCAGATAGACGATCTCACGGCGGTTCTCGCGCATGAGGTCGCGCGCCACCTCGGGCGAGAGGCCGAGCTCGACGCGCATGATCTCCCGCCAGCGGTGCGCCCACTCGGGCAGCAGCATGAAGGCCTGTTCGTGCATCAGTTCGCGGTAGCGGGCGCGGCCCACCAGCATTTGGGCACAGTTGATGGCGTTGACCCGGCCCACACGGTATTCGCGCACCAGGTCCAACATTCGGCTGCAGCAGTCGCCGTAGACGAGCACCAACCGGCCGCCGGCGGACCCGGGTTGCCCGAGCGCGGTCTCGAGGTTGGCCTGCAACCGGGGCGGGGACATATGGAGCATGGAATCGAGAAAGCGCAGTTCGCCGCCGAGGCGGCCCTGGTGGTGCAGGGCTTCGAGCTCGGCGCGCAACACGCCGCAGCACAGCCAGACGGTCGGGGGATCGGCCGCGGCGGGCGTCTGCGCCTGCCGTAGCGCTGGGCTTGCAGCCGGGATTGCGGGATCGAGCTGGGTAGGTGTGGCCGAAGCGGCGGGTATTGATGGAGTTGTTGTAGCGGCGGGCGTCCGCGCCTGCCGTCGTGGCCGGCGTCCAGCCGTGTCGGTCCGAGCAGCGGGACTTGCCGGAGCGGCGGGGACGCCGCCGGCTGCGGCAGGAAGGATGCCCGCCGCCACCGCGGACGCATACTCAACGCTTGCATCCAGCATCGCCCGTACGTTCTCCGGCGGCGTGCTCAGCGGCACATCGGCCGCGGAGTGCGACAGTATGTAGCGGCCCGCTGGCGCCGCCTCCCTCAGGCAGGCCAGGCACTGCGCGCGGATCTCCGCAGCGGAGGCCGTGGGGAGGCTCAGATTGTCGAGATTGCCCAGCAGCAGCAGTCCCGGCCCGAGCGCTCGCCGTGCCGCCCCCAGATCGTCCTTGGAGCCAATGACAACGCCCACCAGCCCGGGCAGGCCAGGGAGCAGATCGAGGACGTGTGCGATGCGTCCACCGGTGTGGTGCAAGACGATCGGGCCACGCACCTGCGCAAACTGGGTGTGGAGGTGGGGCAGAAATCGCTTGGCGAAGAGAGTGCGCGGCATGATCTCCAGCGCTGCAACGGGCTCGGTGACGACCAACCCGGTGGCTCCTGCGGCCAGCAGCGCGTTGGCCCAGTCCACGAAAAACCGCCCTGACCACTCTAGAATCCGCCGGGCGGCGGGCTCGTCGAAGAGCACGATCTCCAGCCAAGCTTCCAGCCCGAGGATCATCGTTGGCATGGCGCCGGGGCCGGGAATCGCGGCGAAGACGGGAACACGGCCTTGGTAGATTGCGGCGAGCCGGCGTACGGCTTCCAAGCTGACGGGCAGGCGCCCGGTGTGGTGTGGATCGGGCAGGGGCAGGGCCAGCGCTTCGGCAGCCGTGCGGGTGGCGGGGCGTTTCAGATTGGGCGCCTGATCGGTGAACCAAGCCACTTCTCCGCCGAACGCCTCCGCGATGGCGCTGTAGTCGAACGGCGCCAACACCAGATCCAGGCCGAAGGTGTCTTGGACGGCGCATTGCCCGGCGACATAGGCGGAGGCATCGCTGTAGAGGGTGCGCAAGTCGGTGCCGGTGAGCTTGCCGCCGTACGTGCTCAGCACGGCGAAGACGGGCACGCGGTCCACCGGAAGCCCTTGGAGGGTGTTCATCACCCGTTCGTAGGCGTTCATGGGGCGGGGGCTCCTCTCGCCTCGGCTTGGAGACGGTGCAGCAGGGCGTCGACGCCGGCGGCATTTGGGGCGGTGCCGTCGCCGCCCACCTCGGCGACGAGGTCGGGCCGCCAGTTGAAGACCGCCCCGCCGACCGCCAGCTTTAGCCGCCCCTGCAGACCGCGGGCGTCGATCAGGGTGCGTAGCTTTCGAATATTGAGTGCGGTGGTCTGCATCATCGCGGAAGCGCCCACCACCACCGCGCCCACCTCGAGGGCCTTGTCCACGAACTGCTCGGGCAGGACGTCGTTGCCCAGGTCGTGCACCTCCCAGCCGGCGGCTCGCAGGAACGAGCCTACGATGCGTCGCCCCAGACTGTGGAAATCGTCCTCGATGTTGCCGATGACCACCGGGCTGTGGTGGGCCGCCGCCGAGCCCGCGGCCGGTACGCAGCGCACCAGCACGTCCTCGGCGATCTTGGCGGCCACAAATGTCTGGGTGAGCGAGACGCTTTCCGCACCCCACAGGCGACCCAGCTTGACGAGGGCCGGGTCGAGGATCTCAGCGATGATACGTTCGGGGGGCACTCCTGTCGCCAGAATCTGGTCGAGAACCAGGGCGGCGCCAGTACGGTCGGCTTCGACCATGGTGGCGAGCAGCCGCTCCGTCTCATGGGGAAGGCCCTGTTCGGGGGGCGGGCTCATGCAAGGAGGGGTGCTTGAGTTGGAGGTGAATCATCGCGCGTTTCGATGAAGCCCAGGGCGTAGCGGGGCGCCTGGCCGGCTTGGCGGCACAGATCGTTGATTTCCTGCTTCAGCTCGATCATGCGCAGTTCCCGGTCGGTCGCGGCGCGGTTGAAGCGCGTGAGCTCTTCGTTGCTCGCCTGCAGTTCGGCGGTGGAGCGTTTGAGTTCCTCCATTCTCTGATGGAGTTGGGCCTCGGCGCGTCTGCGTTCGGTGACGTCGATCGAGGTCGAGAGTACGCAAGGACGACCGCCGATTTGGATGATATGGGTGCTGTAGGAACAGATGACTTCGGTGCCATCCTTGCGGCGCAGATGGAGCTCGCGGTCGGTAACGATCCCGTTGGCCGATAATGCGTGCCGGTTCCTTTCCCGGTCCTCCGGTGCCATCCACCCGATCTCCAAGGGGGCGTGTCCGACGATTTCCTCGCGCACATAGCCCATTAGGGCGAGGCAGCGGTCGTTGACATCCACGTATTGATCCGTGCCGAGGTCGCGGATGGCCATGGGTACGGGCGAGGCGCGGAAGGCGGTGGCAAATTTCTCCTCACTCTCCTTCAGCGCCTGGAGAGTGATCACCCGCTCGGTGATGTCCTGAAGCGCGCCGAATAACCGCACGGCGGGGCGGTCCGGTCCCTGCTCAGAATGGCCGCTGGCCAAGTAAACGCGGATCATGCCGTCGCCACGAACGCCGCGCAGCTCGAGTTCGTAGGGCGTGCCCTGGCTGAGGGTGGCCGCCACGGCGGCCTTGAGCCGCTGCATGTCCTCCGGGAGGTAGAGCTTGGCCTGTTCCGCGAAGGAGGGAGCGCCTTCCGCCGGGTTGCGCTGGAATAGGCGGAACAACTCCGCGGACCAGCGCACGGTGTCCGTCGACGAATCCCATTCCCAACTACCAATTTGCGCGAGGTGCTCGGTGCGGGCGAGCATCTCCCGGTGGTGCCTTAGGGCGGCTGCTGCGCGTCGGCGCTCGGTGATGTCCTGCAGGGTGAACTGCAGGAAGCGGCGGTCGTTGGACGTGAAGCTCATCAGGTGGACCTCGGCGTCCCAGAGTTCCCCATCGGCTCTTTGATGGAGCCACTCGAAGACGATACGGCCTTCCGCGAGCGAACGCTCGATGTAGAAGCGCGCCTTGATCGGGGCGGGGGTGCCGTCGTATTGGACGGGGGAGGAGAAATCCATGGGCGTGTGGCCCAGGAGTTCGGCACGGGAGGCGCAGTGGTAGATGGCCACAGCGGCGGGATTGCAGTCGATGTAGCGGTAGCTGTGCGCCTCCATCACGATGATGGGCATTTGCGAACTCTCGAAGACGCGTTTGCGGAACGCCTCGTGTTCGCGCTGGGCCGCCTCCGCCTGGTGTCGGTCGGTGATGTCCTCAGCCGACCCGAGCACTCCGGTGATGGCCCCCGTGTCGTCGCGGATGAGGCTGTTGTGCCAGGCCAGTAGACGCTCCTCACCGGCGCGGTTGAGCACGGGGTGCTCAGCGTGGCGGGTCTGGTCCAGTTGCCCTGCCATCAATCGGTGGAAGATCTCGCGGACGCCGTCGCGGTTTTTTTGGGGGATGAAGTAGTCGAACCAGTTGCGGCCGAGCACCTCCGCAGGTGGAAGGCCGAGAATCTCGCAACCGGCCTGGTTGATGCGTTGTACGCGACCCTCCCGATCGAGCACGAGCATCATCACTGCAGCATTTTCGAAATACTGGTCGGCGCGCTGAGTTTCCGCGCGTAGGGCCGCTTCGGAGGCGGCCAGGCGCCGCTCGTTGTCCAGCTCCTGTAGGGTGCGCTTGACCACGGAGGGCAGGCGGTCGAGCACGAGGTTGTCTTTTACGAGGTAGTCGCGCGCGCCGAGCTTCATCATGGCCACAGCCACCCGCTCGTCGCCGTGGCCGGTGACGATGATGAACGGCGGCAGCCGGCCGGTCTCGCGCAAGACCTCCACCAAGGCGGGCGCCAGCAGATCGGGCAGTGAATAGTCGATGAGCAGCAAATCGGCCTGCCGGCTAGCCAGCCAGTCGAGGCAGAGCCGGCCGCTTTCCACGTGCGCGCACAGCGCGCCGTCTTTCGTGAGAAGCTCGTCGAAGAGTTCTGCGAGCCCGGCGTCGTCCTCGACGATCAGGATGCGCGTGGGTGCGGAGGGCATGAGGGCGCGGGGCTAAGGTGGAAGTTGGAATGAAGAAAGCAGAGGGGCGGAAGGGGGAAGGGCTAAGTAACAAGGTCCAAGTGACAGGCGGCGGAGGGCGCGGGGCTGAGGCGGAATGGGAAGACCGGAGCGCCTTGTGGTCTTTTGTGGTTTTTGCGCCGCCTGTCGTGTGGTTCTGCCTTCTATGCCCTGCCTTCTTCCTCGGGCCCGAGCTTGGGCAGGTGTACGATCATCAGGAACAGGCCGAGCTGGCGCAGTACCTCGGCGAATCTCCCGAATTCGACCGGTTTGGTGACGTAGCAGCTGCAGCCGAGGTGGTAGCATTCCTGGATCTCGCGCGGACTATCGGAGGTGGTGAGCATGATCACGGGAATATCCCTCAACCGTGAATCGGCTTTCATGCGGCGTAACACCTCCACCCCGTTCACCCGTGGCATCCGGATATCGAGCAGCATGAGGTAGCGGTGGCCGATCTGTGGGGGGGGACTGGTGTCGCCGGCGAGGAAGTCGAGGACCTCCTGCCCGTCGCTGAAACGGCGGGTGGGGTTGCGTACGCCGACCTCCTCCAGCAAATCGCGAATGAGTTCGGCGTGCCCGTCGTCGTCTTCGGCAATGAGGATTGTCACGTTGTTGGTTTCGTCGTTGTCGGCCATTGTGGCGTGGGGAAGGGGGAGGAAGTCAGAACGAGGAAGGTAGAATGGAGAACGCAGAAGGGCGGACCGGGTACAGGAGGGCGATTGGGCGCGATGGCTTGGGCAGGGCGAGGCCAAGCGGATCGCGTGCGAGCGCGGTCTCTTACAACGGGGATGGCGTTGGTTTGTGGTCTAGGGCGGGCTTGGACGCGAGCGGGGGGGGCGGGGGGCGGAATGTGGGGGTTCGTCACCAGGTTTCAAACCGCCGGGAGAGAAACAAAGAAACGGCTGCCTTGCCCCGGGGCGGACTCCACCCAGACGCGGCCGCGGTGGCGGTCGATGATGCGGCGCACGAGGTTCAGGCCCAGCCCTTCGCCGCCCGCCGTGTCCCCGGGGTTGAGGCGGTGAAACATCTCCCAAATCTTGTCCTGATGCTCCAGGGCGATGCCCAGACCGTTGTCGGCCACACAATAGACCACGCGGCCCGCGTCGACCTGGCCGGAGATGCGCACCCGCAGGGGGCGCGAGGGGTCGCGATACTTTAGGGCGTTGTCGAGCAGGTTGGCGAAGACCTGCCCGAGCAGATTCCCGTCTCCACGACAGGGGGGCAGGGGCTCGACCTGCACCTCGGCTCCGGCCGCCTGAATCTGATACGTCTGTGCCGCGACCGCCTCCCGGACGAGCCGGTCCAGGGCGAGCGATTCGATGGCCATGGTGACGTGGCCGAGTCGTGACATCTTCAGCAGGCCGTTGATGAGGGCATCCATCCGGGTGGTGCTGGACCGGATGTATTTAAGGGCTCCGGGGATACGTTCGCCGACGATCCTCGCCGCGGGAGCGCGCAGCGAGTCGGGGACCTCCGGCTGCGCCAACAGGGCCGCGAGCTCCTCGCAGCTTTTCTCCAGACGCTGCCCAAAGCCCTGGAGATTGACCAGTGGGGAGCGTAAGTCGTGGGAGGCGACGTAGATCAGCCGCTCGAGTTCGGCGTTGATGCGTTCGACGTCGCCCAGCAGGGCCTCCCTTTCTTGTTCGGCGTGTTTGCGCTCCGCGATCTCGGCCTGCAGTGAAACGTTGGTGCGGGCCAGTTCGGCGGTGCGTTCGGCGACGCGTTGTTCGATCTCCGCGTTGATGCGGCGGAGCTCGGCTTGGGTTCGTTCAAGGGTAAATTTCTCCCGCTCAAGCTCGCGGTTGACCGCTCGTAACTGGGCCGGGCTGGGGATGGCCAGAAGCTTGGGCAACAGCGGCCAGAGTACCACCGCCGAGGCTAGCGAGATGACGGCGCACGCGCTGTCGACGGCCGCCTGCCACCAGTCCACCTGACGCCAGATGCCAATGACGTGGACGAAGTGCGTGGTGCCGCAGGCCAGGATGAAGGCCCCGAAGAGCACAGCCACCCAGGAAAAGGGCAGGTCCTTGCGCTTCATGACGAACGCCACCAGAAAGACGGGGATCGAGGCGTAGGAGATGGCGATCAGGCCGTTGGCGATGGCCATGACCATCATCAGCGCCGGGGGCATGGTACCGGGGAGCGCCCCCCGGATTTCGGGGCCGGCGGCCATCGTCACCATGGGTACGACCACGAGGGCGGCTAGGGCGGCAGCCGGGGCGAGAACACGAAGGAATGCGGACTGCGGAGTGCGGACTGCGGATTGGCGAACCTGGATGGACAAATCGGGCTGATGGAGTAGGGAGCGTAGGACGTGGAGGGCAGTGCGGGGGGCGAGGGCGGGAGTGAGGACTATCCGGCGAAGTCGCAGACTGTTGGTCACGACGAACAGCGAGCTGAACGTCATCGCGCCGGCGGCAAGCATGGGGCTGAGCAGGCCGTATCCGGCCAGCGGGATGAGGGCGACATTGTAGAAGAGGGCCCAGACGAGATTCTGGACGATGGTCTGCATGGTCGCGCGCGAGAGGACAATGGCCCGGCCCACCCCCCGCAGATCCTCGCCGATGAGGGTGATGCCGGCGGAGGCTTTCGCCACATCGGTGCCAGTACCGATGGCCAGGCCGACGTCGGCCTGGGCCAGCGCCGGGGCGTCGTTGATGCCGTCGCCGACCATTGCCACGACGGGGCGGGAACTGCCGGAGGAGGGAGGCGCCGATTGGAGTTCGCGAATTTTGGCCGCCTTCTCTCCGGGCAGCACCCCGGCGTATACCCGGTCGATGCCGACTTGTGCCGCGATCGCGTTCGCCGTGGCGGGGTTGTCGCCGGTCAGCATGACGACGTCGAGCCCGAGCTGGCGCAGTTCGGCAATGGCTTCGCGCGCGCCGGGTTTCACAGTGTCGGCGACTGCCACCAAGCCCAGCGGGTGGAAGAGGCCCGCGGGGGCGGCGGCCACGACCAGGACGGTCTTCCCCTCGGCCTGCAGGCGGCCGAGCTCCGGCTGCAGCGCGCCCAGGGCAACGCCCTCCTGCGTCATGAACTGCGGGTTGCCGACGATGATGCGCAGGTCCCCCACCGTGGCGTGGATGCCGAGGCCGGTGGTGGATTGAAACTGCTGCGGGGTGACGAGCGGCAGGTCGCGGGCCTGTGCCGCCTGCACCAGCGCGGCGCCCAACGGGTGCTCGGAGCCGAGCTCAGCGCTGGCCGCCAGGCGTAGCACTTCCGCCGCGGTATGCCCCGCGGCGGTGGACACCTCGGTGACTTCCGGTCGCCCCTGGGTGATCGTACCAGTTTTGTCGAGCACCACCACGGTGGCGCGGCCGGCGCGCTCGAGGGCTTCGCTGTTCCGGAACAGCACGCCAAGGCCGGCGCCACGGCCCATGCCCACCAGGATGGCGGTGGGCGTGGCCAGACCGATCGCGCATGGGCAGGCGATGACCAGCACCGCTACGGCGTTCATCATGGCCTCGGACCAGCTCACGCCGGCGACGTGGCTCCAGCCCACGAAGGTGCCCAGCGCGAGTAGGAGGATGATGGGCACGAAATACCGGCCGATCTCGTCGGTGAGTTTCTGGATCGGGGCCCGGCTGGCCTGTGCCTCCTGGACCAGCCGCACGATCTGCGCCAGGGCGGTGTCGCGGCCGATCGCGGTCGCGCGGAACTCGAGCCGGCCGCAGCCGTTGAGGGTGGCGCCGATCACCTTCTCGCCCGGGCCCCGGTTTACCGGGAGCGACTCGCCGGTAATCATCGACTCGTTGAGCACTGAGCGCCCCTCGGTGATGAGGCCGTCGACCGGAATACTCTCGCCGGGGCGCACGACCACTAGGTCGCCGACGGCGATCTGCTCGATCTCAATCTGCGTCTCGGAGCCGTGGCGCCGGATCCTGGCCGTGCGGACTTGGAGCGCGAGCAGGGCCTGAAGCGCGGCGGAGGCGCGGCCCCGGGCCCGGGCCTCGAGGAAGATGCCCAGGCGTACCAGAGTGATGATGGCGGCACCTGTCTCGAAATACACATTGGGGCCGGGGGCGAGACCCAGGGTGACCGCGAGGCTGGAGAGATACGCCACCGACGAGCCCAAGGCGACCAGCACGTCCATGTTGGAGCTACCGGCGCGCAGGCTGCGCCAAGCGCCGCAGTAGAAGGGCCAGCCCACCAGAAACTGCACGAGCGTGGCTGGCACGAGCATCGCATAGAGGTCGTGGCGGAAGCCGATCCACCCGAAGTCGCGCGCCATGCTGAAGGCGACGAGCGGCAGAGTCAGGAACAGGCCGAGGACCAGTGGCCCGAACTGCCGAGTGAACTCGGCTGAAGCGGGGCGGGGGGAGGCAGGCGAGGGAGGCATGGGGCGAAGATCAGTGACCACTGATCAGTGGCGGTGAGTTGTCGTCGGTAGTTACTGACTGCTCATCGCTGGTGACTGATCACCGATGAAGGCGCCGCGCGCACCTGGATTGCCATCTCAAGGCTGCCGATCGGGGCGCGCGGTTGGGGCGGGCGTTTCATCCGGCGGGGATTATTCCCAGAAAGCGTTGGCAAGCGAGCCGGGGATTCAGGAAGGCGGCCGCATCCGCCCCTCGCGGGCCTGTTGGAAGGGTGGAGGGGGCGCTGGCGCCGCCTTCCGGGGCGACGCGTCCGGTGGGCAGGCAGCGCAAGCGGTGCCCCTTTCCCGCCGGCGCCAAGCGTCTGCTCGTTAGGCGGGCAGCGGGGTGTCCTTGCGAAAGACGGTGCCCTGGGCGAGGGCGACGAGGTCGCCGGTGGCCTCGCGTACCTCCATGGTGTAGGTACCGAGCTTGGAGTTGCACGACACCTCTTTGGCGTCGGCGGTGAGGGTGGGACCTCGCGCGGCCTTCAGGTAGGAGATGGAGACGTTGATGCCCAGGGCGAGGCGCCCGTGGCTGTTGGAGGCGACGGCAAAGACGAGGTCGGCCAGGGTGAAGAGCGCGCCGCCGTGGACGACATCGGCGGCGTTGAGGTGGTGGTCGGCCACGGTCATCTGCGCCGTGGCCCAACCGGGGCCGGCGTCGAGCAGCTCGATGCCGTTGTGCCGGGCGAAACGGTCGTTGTGGAAGAAGGCGCGGAGGGCGGGGGACATGGGGAGAGCGGCCTAGGGTGAATGCGGGGAGGGGCTGAACGGGCCTAACACAGCTTAGCCGGGGGGCGGGAGCAAGAGCGGCGCCGCGGACGGCGGGACTGAAGCGGGTTGAGGGCGATCGGCACCGATCTCCCGCTCGCCCCTTGGCTGTTTCATGCCCGGGAAAGCCCAGTTCGAGAGCCTGTCCGTTTCCGATTCTGGGCTTTTCTCGGGCGCGCGCCTCGGCAGGCTTGAGGCAGCGCTTGAGTCTGAGGCTTTAGCTGGTGGATACTCGGACGGACTCCCCTTTTCCCCACTCCATGTTCTTCCCTCGTCTTCCCCGGCGGGCTTTGCGGCTCGCGCTTCTTGTTCTGGTGCTGCCGAGCTTCGGCAGCGCTGCGGTGGTCCCGGCCGTGGTTCTCGATGCCAATGGAAATCTCGTGCTCCGATGGACGGGCGAGATCGGGGAGCATTATCGGGTTGAGACGTCCAGCGATCTGGTGACGTGGACGCAGCTGCCGGGGGAGTATAGCGGAGCGGCAATGGCGTTCGCGCCGGTGGTGGTCGCGGCAGGTCAACCCGCAACGGCGAAGCGTTTCTGGCGTGTCGTCACCGCCAACCGCGCCTTCTTCCGGCTGACCTATTCAACGACCCCCGAAATCGTGGCGGGTGTGGCGATGCCTCCAGTGGTGGCCAGCCTCGTGTTTGCCGATCCTCGGGCGCCCGTCAGCTATGGGATCACGGCGGGAACCTTGCCGCCCGGCTTGGTGTTGGATCCCGCGACGGGCGCGATTCATGGTGTGCCGGCCCAGACGGGGGTGTCCAGTTTCACCGTCACGGCGACCAACGGTGCGCTCGTGGCGAGCGCTGTGTTTAAGTGGTGGGTGCAGCCCGATCCCGATGGCACGGCGATCTTCCGGGACGCCACGCCGCTCAGCACGTTGTTGCCCCCGGGGCGACCACCCTGGAGTTCACGGTGGCGACAACGCAGGCCGCCAACTGTCGCTACTCTGTGGGCACTGATCTCGGTTATGCGGCAATGCAACCGTTCACGAGCGGGCAGGGCACCACGACCCATGGCGTGACTTTCAACGGGTTGAGCGCCGATCCCACCAAGCTGAACAGAGTCTTCGTACGCTGCGACGCCGCGCCCACGCAGTTGCTGCAGCTCAAATACCGCGCGATCACCGGGGCCAACCCTTCGTTCCCGCGCAAGGCCAACCTCTGGGGCTGGAGCAACTTCTTCCCCAATGGAAGCGTCGACCACGCCAAACGCATCGATCTCTGGATGGGCGTGCACGCTGGGCCGGATCAGGTGATGCCATTGCGCGGTGTGCATCCGGATGTGGTCGTGATGGAGTCGTGCAGCGCCGTGGAGCAGAGCGACACCAATGCCTGGATGGTCCCGGAGGACTACTGGCTGAGGGATGTCGACGGGAACCGAGTCAAGGCGTGGGGGGGCATGTACCGGCTCAATCTCACCAAGCCGGAGGTGGCCCGGTTCCAGGCCCGCTACGCCTATCAGCGGTTGGTCGACGGCGACCTGTGCATGGATGGACTATTCTTCGACAACTTCCTCACCAGCCATCCCACGGTGTTTGTCTACGATGCAAATACCTCGTTCGTGGTGGATGCCGACGGGGATGGGCAAAAGGACGCCCCGGACCATCTCAGCGACGCTTGGCGTGCGGGCGTGTACAGGGAGATGATCGAGTTTCGCAAACTCATGCCCCATGCCCTGGTGGCGGGGCATCTCGAGGACCACGAGATCGAGACCGAGGGCGACTTCTTCTCTGGCGACAGCATGGGGCTGGTGATGCCCGAGTTCAAAGATGGTCCCGCGTTCAAGGACGGGCACGACATGTTCCGGAAGTTCTGGGATCCTTACCACAGTTGGTGGACGTGGGGCTTGCGCCCGATCCTGACGACGATCGAGGGCGCGCCGCCCAACGAACTCAGCTACGGCTATGGCGAGAAGGTAACGACCGACATGCCCGCCTCGACGTTGGAGTTCGCGCGGACCTGCTATCCGTACATGCGCTGGGGGCTCGGGGTGGCGCTGATGAATGACGGATACTCCATGTACGAGCACGGCGACAACTACCACGGTCCGGACTGGTGGTATGATGAGTTGGATTTTAATCTCGGGTATCCGCTCGGTCCCTGCCAACGTCTCGATCTCGGGACCGTGCCGGCTACCGACTATTTTCGTAACGGCGGCTTCGATGCTGCGCTCGCGCCGGCGTGGACGACTTGGGTCAATACCAACCGCGGGGCAGTCGCCTCCTTCACGCGAGACACGACCCAAGCCGGCACCGGCGCGGCCTGTTGCCGGGTGGACATCGTCGAGCCGGGCCTTGGCGCCAACGGCCAGATCATCGAGTGGGATGTCCGCCTCGACCAAACGAATGTCGAGGTCATCGCGGGCATGGCCTACGACATCAGTTTCCGCGCGCGCAGCACCAGTGGGCCGCATCACGTCAGCGTAGGGGCGGGGACCAATTGGGAAAGCGGGACAGGTTTCGAGGTCGGCGACACCTGGCGGACCTATTCCTCAGTGGTCGTCGGCAAGGTGGCGGCGATGAATGCTATCGTTTCCATCAATTTTGGTGCGCAAACCGGCACGGTTTGGATCGATGAGGTGAAGCTCGTGCAGCATCAGCCTCACATTTATCGGCGCGATTTCGACAACGGCACGGTGATCCTGAACGGCTCCAAGGAGCGGCAGGTCATTCCCGTGACCGGAGCGTACAAACGCCTCGGCGGCACCCAGGCTCCGCTCTACCAGTACGTGATCGACGACGTGGCCCCTGCGTTCACCGCCGGTGGATGGGGGGCGGCGGTCTACGACAGCCGCCTCAAGCAGTCTACGGGGCCGTATTTCCACGACTGGGGCGCCGGTTGCCACCAGAGCAGTATCGTCAACGACACCGCCACGTGGGATCTCGGGATTCGGGCAGACGATACCTACATGCTCGACGCATGGTGGCCGGCCGCGCCCGCGGCGAGCGGCTGGAGCAGCGCGGTGCGTTACGACGTGATCGTGGGCGGCGTAATGGTTGCGACCAAGACTTTCGACCAGACGAAGCAAGGCGACCAGTGGCACCGCATCGCCTCGGTGGCGCTCACGAAAGCGGCCGGAGCCCAGGTGCGTATCACGAACCTCCAGGCCAAGCCCGCCATCGCCGATGCGATCCTCGTGCAGTCGGCGGCCCGCTACAACGACGGAAGCGATGCGCCGAGCGTGGCGCTTGATCCGTGCGACGCGATCATCTTGGAGAAGAAGCGCTGAGCGGGCTGAGCGGCAAGCCGACCCCGACGGGGGGGCTCGGCGGGCGGGTGGATTCATGCCCGGCGGTGCGCGCCTCCTTGGCGCGAAGCGCGGGACGACATCCCAGCACCCACCGGCGCCCGTGGCTCGAAAGCACAGGTCGTTTACCATTCGACGCTTTTCCTCCGGGGCGAATGGAGCAGGATTCCGGATGCCGACTGCGCGCCGGTCCTGCCGGGGCTGGAAGCGCAGGTGGCGTCCCACATTCCCACGCCATGCTCCCCTCATACCTCAATCGGCGCGCGTTTCCACTTGCGCTGTTCCTGTTGTCGTTGCCCCGGCTCGCTGGCGCCACCGCTGCGCCGGTACCGGCCGTGTTCTCCGATCCATCGGGCAACCTCATGCTGCACTGGGCGGGTGTGAACGGCCAATACTACCGCATCGAGACCTCCACCGATCTGGCGACCTGGACGCCGCTGCCGGGCGAGTATTCCGGGGCCGGTGCCACGTTCTCGCCGGTCGTACGCGCCGCCGGAAGCGGGGCGGAGCCGAAGGCCTTCTGGCGTGTCGTCGCCGCCGACCGGAGCTTTTTTAGCGTCAGCTATCCGATCCTCCCCACGCTCACGGCGGGAATGGCCATCGCGCCCGCAGGTGCCGGGCTGACCTTCCCCGATTCTCGGGTGCCGGTGGCCTACTCGATCACGGGCGGGGCGCTGCCCGACGGGCTCGTGTTGGATCCGGTGACCGGCGTGATTAGCGGCACGCCGACCGTGCGCGGCGCGGCTTCGGCAACCGTGCGCGCGTCGAATGGCTTGCTCACTGCGGAGGCCGACGTGCGTTTCGCGGTGGTGGAGGTGGTCGATCTGGGCATCGCCGACTACTCCGCGGGCGCGAAGGGCGCCTTTGCGCGAAATCCGTGGGACATGACCTATTTCGCGGGCCGCCTCTACATCGGGCAGGGCAACAGTGACAACCAAGACAGCCCGGACCCCAATGCCGGCCCGGTCAAAATCGTATCCTTGGCTCCAGGAGTACCGGGCTTCCGTTACGAGGGCGCCTCCGGTGCGGCCGCGTTGCCGGAAGAGCAAATCGATGTCATCCGCGTCATCGACGGGGCGCTCTATATCCCGGGGCATGATCCGCGTTTGGCCTGGGCTATCCGCACGCTCTACAAGCGCACCACCGCCAGCGAGACCTGGACCCAGATCCAATCCACCAATGCCACCGTGGGGGACAGCTGGGGAGTGCACAACTATGAGATCACTGGGTTCAACAGCGCCTTGTTTTCGAGCGGGTACGCGTACGGTCGATCCACGGACGGGGGGCAAACGTGGGCGGCTGCGGGGAACTCGACGCGTTGCACAGCCCTTTTTGCCGTGGGCGGAATCCTCTACGGCGCCACCTCGGCCGAGGGCTTTGGGATCGATGAATACGACCCCGTCGCTGCAAAATTCAATTATCGTGGCGATCTTCAGGCCAACCATGCGGCTTGGTTTGTTCCCGGTATTCAGGGGCCGAACCCTTACAGCAATAATGCGAAGATTGTGCGCCCCATCGTGGTCGGGGCCCGCGCGATGTATCTTGCTGGCTACACCAGCAGCGACCACCAGACGGCGACGACAGATGTGTATCTCGCCCGCTCGTTGGTGAGGAACGCCTACGACGTGGTCCGCACCACGCCCGCCGGGGAGCGTCCGTGGGATCTGCTCGCCCGCGGCTCGGTAGCGTACCTGCTGACCAGCCGCAAGACCGGGAGCGGGGCAGGCGAGAAGTTCACCGTGTCGATCTGGCAGAGCACGGCGGACCTCACGGGCTGGACGTTGTGCTACTCGTTTCCGGGGTTGAGCACTTTCGCGCGTTCCTTCGAGGAGGTGGACGGTGATTTCTATCTTGGGCTCGGCACCGACGATGGATCGAGTTCCACCGGCGCGTGGGACCAGTCGTACACGACTGGGCTGAGGGCCGACAGCGGCCGGATCCTCTGGGTGCGGTGGTGAGGCGCGGGGGGCGCGGTGCGCTCCCGCTCCGCTGAGGACTGGATGCCGCTTCGCGTTTGCTTCGCCCATTCCGCTGCTGGACAAGTGCGCCGGCGCCTCCCATCGTCCCCGTCCCATGAAGATCTTCCTCGATGGTGCCTTTGTTGAGGCGGCCGACGCCAAGGTGTCCGTGTTTGATCACGGCCTGCTTTACGGCGACGGCGTGTTTGAGGGGATCCGCCTCTACCAGAAGAATATTTTCCGCCTGGATGCGCATCTCGAGCGCCTTGAGTACTCCGCCAAGGCCATCGCGTTGAAGATGCCCTGGACTCGCGCGGAAATCGCCGAGTGGACCTGTGAAGCCTGCCGCCAAAACGGCCTGACCGACGGCTACATTCGCCTCGTGGTGACGCGTGGCGTGGGCAATCTTGGTCTCTCGCCCAAGCGCTGCCCCAAGCCCTCGATCTTCATCATCGCCGACAAGATTGCGCTCTATCCGCCGGAGCTCTACGCCACCGGCCTCGAGGTGATCACCGTGCCCACCCGGCGCATGAATGTGGCCGCGCTGCCGCCGGCAGTGAAGTCGCTGAACTACCTCAACAACATCATGGCCAAGATCGAGGCCGAGAACCTGGGCTACCAGGAGGCGATCCTGCTCAACGACCAGGGTTTTGTGGCCGAGTGCACGGGCGATAACATCTTCGCTCTCTTCAAGGGCGAATTGCTCACTCCGAAGGCTTCCAGCGGCGCGCTGCGCGGCATTACCCGTGACGCCGTGATCGATCTCGCCGCCGAATTCAAGATGCCCGTGCGCGAACTCGATCTGACCCGCTACGACCTTTGGATCGCCGACGAACTTTTCCTCACCGGCACCGCCGCCGAAGTCATCCCGGTGGTGAAACTCGACGGGCGTGAGATCGGCACTGGCAAGCCGGGCCCGCTCACCGCTCGTTTTATCGAGGCGTTCCATCGTCGCGTCACCGTTGAGGGCACCCGAATCTGAGGGCGCTTCGGTTGCTCTTTGTGCACGCTGTTCCCTCCGTTCGGGCTTGGCCGGCGGCGGTGTATGGTGGCGTTACTTGCGCCCAAGTGTGCAAGTGGCATGTTCCCTGCGAAGAGGAACGTTGACACAGTCTATGGCTCAGGTCCGCTCGGGACCGGTCGATTAACCTCTACTCATCTCACTCCCTCCGATGGCCAATCCGATAAAGTGCAGCCTCTGCGGTAAACCCGCGACGGTTCACCTTACGCAGATCATCAACAACAAGGTCCACAAAGTGGACTTGTGTGAGGAATGCGCGCAGGCCAAGGGCGTGACCGATCCGAGCGGCTTTTCGCTCGCGGATCTGCTGATCAAGGGCGCGCTCAACTCCGGAAACGCCCGCCGAGGGTGAGGGCTCCCTTGTCTGCCCGAGTTGCGCGTTCACCCAACAGGATTTCAAGAAGGTCGGTCGCTTCGGTTGTCCGAAGTGCTACGACGCGTTTCGCCCGATGCTGATGCCCATGCTGCCCAGCATGCACAAGGGCTCCACCCACACCGGCAAAATCCCGCAGCGCGCCCTCGACCGCCGCACCATCTACGACCGCCTCACCAAGCTCGAGATGGAGCTGGATATCGCCATCAAGTCCGAGCGCTACGAAGACGCCGCCCGCTTCCGTGATGAAATTCGCCAGATCAAACAAACCCCAGGGGCGTAGTCCCGACACCGAGGCGCGCATCGCGGCCTTGCTCGAGTCGGGCGAGGGCGCCGGGGAGTCGATCCTCGGCAGCGGCCCCATTGTGCTCATGACCCGGGTGCGCCTGGCGCGTAACCTGAGCCGTTTCCCCTTCACCGGGTGGGCCAAGGAGGCGCAACGGAGCGACATCTTGGCGGAGTGCATCGATGCCGTGCGGGCTTTGCCGCAGATGAAGAAGGGCACGGTCTTCTCGATGGAAGAACTTTCTGACCACGAGAAACAGCTCCTGGTGGAGCGCCACTTGATCAGCCGCGAGCTTTCGGCCTCCAAGGCCGGCAGCGGCGTGGTGATCAGCCGCGACTGCACCTGCTCGATCATGGTCAACGAGGAGGACCACCTGCGCATGCAGGTGATCAAGCCCGGTTTCCAGCTCAAGCGCGTGTGGAAGACGATGAATACGCTCGATTCCGCCCTCGAGGAGCGCCTCGACTACGCCTTCAGCCCCGACCTCGGCTATCTCACCGCCTGCCCCACCAACCTGGGCACCGGCTTGCGCGCCAGCGCGATGATGCACCTGCCCGCCCTCGTGATCACCGGGCAGATGGACAAGATCGTGCGCGCCGTGAATCAGCTTGGGCTGGTCGTTCGCGGTCTCCACGGCGAGGGGACCGACGCCAGCGGCAGCATCTTCCAGATCTCCAACCAGACGACCCTCGGCGAGACCGAGGAAGCGATCATCGAGCGCCTCCACAACGTTCTCACCACCGTCTTCCGGCAGGAGATGAACGCCCGTGAGAAGCTGCTCGCTGCCGAGCCCATCAAGCTCTTCGACAAGATCGGGCGCGCCTACGGACTGCTGCAAAACGCCCACCTCCTCACCTCCGCCGAGGCACTCAACCTGCTCTCGTTGGTGCGCCTCGGCATCGATCTGGGCGGCTTCCCCGAGGACCGCCGCGTCGTGATCAACCGACTTTTCCTCCTCAGTCAGCCCGCCCACATCCAGCATTCCGCCGAGAACGAGGCCGATCCGGCCCAACGCGACGTTCTGCGCGCTTCACTTCTCCGCCCGGCCTTCGCCGATTTCCCGCGTCCGTCCTTCCCGCCCTCCGCCGCTCCTGCCGCCGAGTAACCTTCCCCCTCCGCCGCCCATTCCTCGCCCATGGAACCGATGAACAACTTCACGCCGCGCGCCCAGCAGGTGCTCGCGCTCGCCCGCAAGGAAGCCGACCGCTTCAACCACAATTATGTGGGTACGGAGCATCTCCTTCTCGGCCTCATCAAGCTGGGGCAGGGAGTGGCCGTCAGCGTGCTCCAGAAGATGGGGCTCGATCTTGAGACGGTGCGTGGCGCCGTCGAGAAGCAGGTCGGCATCGGCCAGGAGGGGAAATCTGGGGGCAGCATCCCTTACACCCCGCGGGTGAAGAAAGTGCTGGCCCTGGCCGGCAAGGAGGCCAAGGCCCTCAACCATTCCTACGTCGGCACCGAACACATCCTGCTCGGCCTGTTGCGTGAGGGCGAGGGCGTCGCCGCCCGCGTACTCAAGTCGCTCGAGATCGATATCGAGCGCACCCGTAACGAGATCCTCAAGGAGCTCGATCCGCAGTTCTCCGCCGACAGCCCGTCCGCCGCTTCCGGCAGCGGTGGTGGTGGGGTGCCCGGTGCTGGCGACGAGGCCATGTCCTCCCCGCGCGCGGCCTCCGAAGGCCTCGGCGACAAGAAGGAACTCAAGACTCCCGCGCTCAAGGCCTTCGGGCGCGATCTTACCGAACTCGCCCGCAAGGGTGAGCTCGACCCGGTCATCGGGCGCAAGAACGAGATCCGCCGCGTCATCCAAATTCTCTGCCGCCGCACCAAGAACAACCCGGTGCTCATCGGCGAGGCCGGCGTGGGCAAGACCGCCATCGTCGAGGGCCTCGCCCAGGAAATCGCCGGCGGCAACGTGCCCGAGATCCTCCTGGACAAGAAGGTCATCACTCTCGACCTCGCCCTCATGGTCGCCGGCACCAAATACCGCGGACAATTCGAGGAGCGCATCAAGGCCGTGATGGACGAGATCAAGCGCGCCAAGAACGTGATGATCTTCATCGACGAGCTCCACACCATCGTGGGGGCTGGTGCGGCCGAGGGGGCGATGGACGCCTCCAATATCTTCAAACCCGCCCTCTCCCGTGGCGAACTGCAGTGCATCGGCGCCACCACCCTCAACGAGTACCGCAAGTACATCGAGAAGGACAGCGCCCTGGATCGCCGCTTCCAGAACGTGAAGGTTGAGCCGCCGTCGGTGGAGGACACCATCACCATCCTCAAGGGCATCCGCATCAAGTACGAGGAGCACCACAAGGCCGTCTACACCGACAAGTCCCTCGAGGTGGCCACCAAGCTTTCCGATCGCTATATCACCGGCCGCTTCCTCCCCGACAAGGCCATCGACGTCATGGACGAGGCCGGCGCCCGCGCCCGCATCCAATCCTTGAACCGCCCGCCCGAGATCGAGGAGCTCTCCAAGGAGATCGAGACCGTCTGCGCGCAGAAGGAGGAGGCCATCGCCAAGCAGCATTTCGAGGAGGCCGCCAAGTTCCGCGACAAGGAGAAGCAGTTGCGCGCCAAGCACGAGCAGGCCTTGGCCGACTGGAAGAAGAGCCGCGAGGACAAGCGCATCACCATCGACGACGACCTCATGATGCAGGTCGTGGCCGACTGGACCGGCATTCCGCTCTCCCGCATGGAGAAGAAGGAGAGCGACAAGCTCCTGGTGCTCGAGGCCGAATTGCAGAAATCCATCATCGGCCAGACCGACGCCTGCGCCGCCATCGCCCGCGCCCTGCGCCGCTCCCGCGCCGACCTCAAGGACCCGCGCCGCCCCATCGGCTCGTTCATGTTCCTCGGGCCCACCGGTGTCGGTAAGACGGAGACGGCCAAGCAGCTCGCCTCCCAGATGTTCGGCAACCAGGACGCGCTGGTGCAGATCGACATGTCCGAGTACATGGAGAAGTTTGCCATGTCCCGGCTCATCGGCTCGCCTCCGGGCTATGTCGGCTATGAGGAGGGCGGCCAGCTCACCGAGCAGGTCCGCCGCCGCCCCTATTCCGTCGTGCTCTTCGACGAGATCGAGAAGGCCCACCCCGACGTCGTGCAGCTCCTCCTCCAGATCCTCGAGGACGGCCGGCTCACCGATTCGCTCGGCCGCCAAGTCGATTTCCGCAATACGATCATCATCATGACGACCAACGTCGGCGCGTCGCTCATTCAGCGGCAGACGACGATGGGCTTCGGCGCGGCCAACGAGGGCTCGGCCGACATGGAGAAGATCAAGGAGAAGGTGCTCGAGGAATCGAAGCGCATCTTCAAGCCGGAGTTCCTCAATCGTATTAATGAGCTCATCGTCTTCCGCCCGCTCAAGCGCGACGACCTGCTCAAGATCGTCGATCTCGAGGTCGCCAAGGTGGTCAAGCGCGTGGCCGAGCGGAAGCTCGTCCTCGAGGTCAGCACCGAGGCGAAGCTTTATCTCATCGAGAACGGCACCGACGAGAAGTACGGCGCGCGTCCGTTGCGCCGGGCAGTCGAGCGCCATCTCGAGGATCCGCTCGCCGAATTCATCCTGCGCGGCGACTTCAAGGAGGGTGAGCCCGTCGAGGTGCTCCGTGGCGACGGCAAGCTGGAGTTTCGGATCAAGAACCCCGCCTCCGAGTCCGGCATCTCGTCCTGAGTTTCTCCTGAGGGAGCGAGCCGGCTCGCCCCGACCAATTCCCGCGGCGGCGCCCGAAAGGCGCCGCCGCTTTGGCGTCCGTAGGTCCAGTCTCCGACTGGACGCCTGCGATTCCCCGCCGGCTCCCAAGCCACTGGCCCATACCAACGGCCATCCGCATCTGGACTTTGCCTAGCGGCGTGGCTTCCACGCCGTCCGGAACCGGAAGCGGTTCCGCTACGTGCAGGCAGAATCTGGAAGCGAAGTTGCGTTGGCTGGCTCACACCCTCCCCGGCGGCGTTTGCCTGGGCCGACCGGTCGGAGACCGGCCCCACTGGCCGGTGGGGGGCACCGTACCGCCAGCGCGTCTGGGAACCGCTCATCCCGTGGCGGCACCTCCGGTCCTTTTCGGCTATTGCCGAGGGGGTAGGGCAAGCTAGCGTGCGGGCAATGAAGTCATTTTTCGCGAGTTTCTTCGGGGCGCTGGTGGCGCTGGTGGTCTTCGTATTCGGCGGGATGTTTCTGATGTTCGTCAGCCTGGCGATGATCGCCGCGATGGGCGAATCCCAGCCCAAGACGCAGGTCGAGAAAGGCTCTTTCCTGGTTGTGGAGCTGGATACCAATATTGCCGATGCCCCGTCGCCCTTCGACGGTTCGGGCAAACTCGCCAGCCTCTTGGGCTCCGACGGCCACCGCCTCCAGCTGCGCCTGGTGCTCGACGGCTTGGCGGCCGCCGCCAAGGACGATCGCATCAAAGGCCTGCTGCTCACCGGCAATCTGCGGCCGCAGGACTACGGCAGCGGCTATGCGGCGCTGCGCGAGGTGCGCCAGGCGGTGGCGCAGTTCCGCTCCTCCGGCAAGCCGGTGGTCGCCTATGCGGAAAATATGGACACGCGGGACTACTACTTGATGTCGGCTGCCTCCGAACTGGTGCTGCATCCTTTCGGCATGGTGTGGATGCCCGGCCTGGCGGCGGAGCCGATGTTCTTGGCCGGCACGCTGGAGAAGCTTGGCGTGGGTGTGCAGGTGACACGCTCCGGCAAGTACAAGAGCTACGCGGAGACCTTTGTGCGGCGCGACTTCAGTCCCGAGTCCCGCGAGGCCACGCAGAAGCTGCTCGACGACTTGTGGACGGAGATTCGCGGCGAGGCCGCCGAGTCGCGCAAGCTGTCGCCCGAGAGCCTCCAAGCGCTGTTGGAGACGCCCGAGGCCCAGGTGGGCGCGGTGGCCGTGAAGAGCGGGCTGGTGGATCGGGCCGAGTATTGGGACGAACTGCTTGAGGACCTCAAGAAGCGCACCGATTCATCCGACGAGCCCACGTTCAAGCAGATCGGGCTTCATGCCTATCTCTCCGCCGCCGTGAAAGGCCATCAGAGTGGGGACAAGCGGATCGCGGTGGTCTACGCCGAGGGCGTGATCGTGGACGGCGAAGGCAGCGAGGAGGGCGAGGTTGGTGGCGATCGCTTTGCCCTGGAGTTGCGCCGGCTGCGGCAGGACGAGGATGTGAAAGCGGTCGTCTTGCGGGTGAACAGCCCCGGCGGCAGCGCCAATGCCAGCGAGGTGATCCAGCGCGAACTGCGCCTGTTGCAGGAGGAGAAGCCGGTGGTGGTGTCGATGGGCACCGTGGCGGCCTCCGGGGGATATTGGATCTCCGCCTACGGCGATCGCATCTTCGCCCAGCCCAACACGATCACCGGCTCGATCGGCGTGATCGGCATGCTTTTTAATGTGAAGGAACTTGCCCAGAAGGTCGGGGTGTCTTTCGACGTGGTGAAGACCGGCAAGTTCGCCGACACCGAGACGATTTCCCGGCCGAAAAGCGAGGAGGAGATGCGTGCGATCCAATCGGTGGTGGACTGGATCTACGGCTCGTTCCTCGACCGCGTAGCCGAGGGGCGCAAGCTCGACCGCGCTGTGGTGGCCGAGTTGGCACAGGGTCGGGTGTGGTCGGGCACCGATGCCAAGCGCCTCGGGCTCATCGACGAGTTCGGCGGGCTGCAGGCGGCGATCGATTTCGCCGCCGACAAGGCCAAGCTCGGTAAGGACTATCGGCTGCAGGAGTTTCCCGGGAAGCGCGATTTCGGCGAGGTGCTGCGCGAGCTCTTCGAGGGCTCCGGCGAGTTCCTCAGCCGCACCAGCCTTTCCGGCCGGATTGCGACCCGCGTGAAGAGCGAAGTGCACACGCTCGAACAATACAACGACCCGCGCAACGTCTACCTGCGGCTGCCGGTGGAGCTGCAGATCCAGTAACCCCTTTCGCCGTACAACCATGCACAAGGAAAGCGTTCTGCTGCGCGATTGCCCCGCTGCCGAGATTCCGGCCGGCACCCCCGCGATGCTGCCGGCCGGCACCACGGTGATCATCACCCAGACCCTCGGAGCCAGCGTGACGGTGCGCGCGCTCGGCACGCTCTACCGCATCGCTCCCGCGCACGTCGATGCGTTGAAGGGGTTTGTGCTGCCGGTACCGGACGCCGCGGTACCGCCGCGCAACGGGGAGTTTGGCGAGGCGCAGGTATGGGAAGCGCTCAAGTCGTGTTTCGATCCGGAGATCCCGCTGAACATCGTCGATCTGGGCCTCGTCTACGATCTGGCGACGGAGCCGCTCGCCGGTGGTGGGCATCGGGTGGAGGTAAAGATGACCCTCACTGCTCCCGGTTGCGGCATGGGGCCGGTGATCGCCGAGGATGCGCGCAGCAAGATCGCGGCGCTGCCTGGGGTGACCGAAGCCAAGGTGCACATCGTGTGGGATCCCGCGTGGAATCCGCAGATGATGTCGCCCGAGGGCCGCCAGATTTTGGGGTTGGAGTAAGGGGGGGCGGTAGCGGTCGTGATCGGAGGCGGCCGACGATCTTGGGCTCGGCGAGGGCTCGGGTGGCGGAAAAAACGGCGTCGCGTTTTCCCGCTTTCTTTGGACCCCTGAATCAGCCACGAGGGACGTTCATCGCGATGGCTCCACTGCACCTGTTGAACGGATGGAGTGTGCAGTTACACTCGCGGCTCGAGGTGTTTTGTGGCGACAAGGGCAACATGGTTGCAGCGGAGGCGTATCGCTGACTCGGCTTCCGCCTCCTAGGTCGTGGCCTTGCACTGGAGCCGGGAGCGGGGATTGAACCCGCGACCTACGGTTTACGAAACCGTTGCTCTACCACTGAGCTATCCCGGCGAACCTGTGCGTTGAGAGGGCGAGAAAACATCCTCCCCAGACCGTGGCAAGCGTTTTGGTGGCAAGTATTGCGTGGTCGTGGATTTTCTGGAATCCGCGGCGGTGCCGCTCGCCTGGGACAGCCTGCCGCGCGCGTCACTAGCGAGGCCAGGGCACCTTTATCGCGGGGCGACCCCGAACGCAGGACCAGGCTGCGCGGTGTTGCGGCGGAGGGACGATGCGTTAAACGCAGGTGGCAACGGGTGCTGAAGTGCGCCGCCTGTTGAAAAGCCCGGGCGAGCGCACTGAATCCCGCTCCTCTATGACTACCCAGAAAGCCTCCATCAAAGGGAAGACCGCCCTTGTCACCGGTTCTAGCCGCGGCGTGGGCCAACTCGTCGCCGTCGCCCTCGCCAAGGAAGGCGCCCGCCTGCTGTTGCACGGTCGCTCCGAGGCCGCGTGCACCGAGACACTCGCGCTTGTGCGCGCCGCAGGGGCTGAGGCCCACGTGATCGCCGGCGAGTTGTCGGATCCGGCGCAGGTCGAGCAGATCGCCGACCGCGCCCTTGCGCTGGGCGGCGTGGACATCCTCTACAACAACGCCGCGGTGATGCACCCTTGGCGCGAGAAGATCGAGAACAACACCGCCGCCGATTGGTCGTGGAGTTTTCAGGTCAACGTGATCGCCATCGTGCGTCTGTGTGCGCGGCTCGTGCCGACGATGCGCGAGCGCGGCTGGGGCCGTATTGTCAATGTGACTTCCGGCATCGACAAGACCCCGCAATTGGCCGGCTACGGCGCCAGCAAGTGGGCGCTGGACAAGTTCACCGACGACCTCAACGCCGAGCTTAAGGGCACCGGTGTGATCGTCTCCCGGCTCGACCCGGGTTGGCTGCGCACCGCTCTCGGCGGCCCGCAGGCCCCGAACGATCCGTCGACGGTGCTGCCCGGCGCGATGGTGCCGGTGCTCATCCCTGATGGCACCCCTGGTGGCCAGTTCTACCGCGCGCAGGATCTGCGTGGGTGAGGCATGGGGGCTTGCTCCGATCCAACGGGGTGGGGCGGGCTTTACGCCCGCCATCCCTCCAATCGTCGAGCTGGCGGGCGTAAAGCCCGCCCCACCACCGGGGATTCTTCCTCGTGCGGGTACTGGCGCCGTCGCTTGCGGCTCGGAGTAGCTGGACCGCGAAGCGGTTCAGCCTCCGGCAGCGCTGAATGGCTTCGCCATCCAGCTACAGCGGGCCTGTGGGGCTTCCAGCCCTGGCCCAGATGGCGGACCGCAGGCAGGGACGGCGCCACTCGGGCGACGCCTTCTCACTCCCGCCTCGACAAGGGCAGGGCGCTCTGTAGCTTCAGCCCCACTCGTTTCCATGAACCTCCGGTCCGTCATCGCCATTTCGATTAGTGGCTCGATTACCATTCGAGGCCGCCGGCCCGGCTCTGGAAACCCCGCGTAACGCGACGCGCACCTCAGTTTCCACGACCCCGGGCCCTCCGCCCGGGGTTTTTTGTTGTCCGCGCGCCGCCCGTTCCCAACTCCCGCCTTCCCCTCCCGCCCATAGTCCGCATTAGATTAGTCCACCCGCAGCCCGGTCTACCACCGCACCACGCCATGAGCTCCAACCGCATCCTGATCTACGACACCACCCTTCGCGACGGCACCCAGGGCGAGGGCATTTCCTTCTCGGTCGCCGACAAGCTGCGCATCGCGGAGAAGCTCGACCATTTCGGCATCGATTACATCGAGGGCGGCTGGCCGGGGTCCAACCCGCGCGACATGGCGTTCTTCCACGAGGTGCGCCACCTCAAGCTCACTCACGCCAAGATCGCCGCCTTCGGCTCCACCCGCCGCGCCGGTATCCGCGCAGCGGACGACCCCCAGCTCAAGCTGCTCCTCGAGGCCGAGACGCCGGTGGTCACCATCTTTGGCAAGAGCTGGCTGCTGCACGTCACCGAAGTGTTGCGCACCACCCCGGAGGAGAACCTCGCCATGATCGAGGACTCCGTGCGCTTCCTGTGCGAGGCCGGCCGCGAGGTGATCTACGACGCCGAGCACTTCTTCGACGGCTACAAGGACAACCCTGCCTACGCGCTCCAGACTCTGGAGGCGGCGGCGCGCGGCGGCGCGGTCAACCTTTCGCTCTGCGACACCAACGGCGGCACGATGGTCGACGAAGTGAAGCACATCGTGGGCGCGGTCGTCGCCCAGGTCGGACCCAAGGTGGGCATGCACTGCCACAACGACTGTGGGCTCGGCGTGGCCGTCTCGCTGGTGGGCGTGCAGGCCGGCGCGGTGCTGGTGCAGGGCACGGCCAACGGCTACGGCGAGCGCACGGGCAACGCCAACCTTCTCACCATCATCCCGAATCTGTTGCTGAAGCTTGGTTACGAGGCGAACTGCCGCCCGCAGCTGCCCAAGCTGCGCCAGCTCTCCCTCTTCGTCGACGAACTGGCCAACCTGCATGCCGACAACCATGCCCCGTTCGTCGGCGTGTCGGCCTTCGCCCACAAGGGTGGGGTGCATGCCAACGCCGCGCACAAGGTGGCGCGCAGCTACGAGCACATCGACCCGGCGCTCGTGGGCAACCGGCAGCGCGTGCTCATCTCCGACATGTCGGGCCGCAGCAGTGTCGTCATGAAGGCGCGCGAGCTCGGCGTGGAGCTGGAGGCCGGCTCGCCCGCGCTGAAGGATCTGATCGAGGAGATCAAGAAGCTGGAGTTTCAGGGCTACGAATACGAGGCCGCCGACGCCTCGTTCCAGCTGCTCATCGCCAAGGCGCTGGAGAAGCACCGGGAGTTCTTCGGCTTCGAGGGCTATCGGGTGATTGTCGAGCGCCGCGGCCCCAACGAGCCGGTGATCTCCGAGGCCACGGTGAAGTTGCGCATCGGCGACGAGCTGCGGCACACCGTCGCGGAGTCCAATGGTCCGATCGGTGCGCTCGACAAGGCGCTGCGCCTCGCGCTCGAGCCGATCTTCCCGCAGTTGAAGGAAATCCTGCTGCGCGACTACAAGGTCCGCATTCTCGAGAGCCAGCAGGGTGCCGGTGCGCGGGTCCGCGTTCTGGTCGAGACCGCCGACGGCGAGGAGCTCTTTGGGACTGTCGGCGCCGGCGAGAACATCATCGAAGCCTCGTGGCAGGCGCTCAAGGACGCGCTGGAGTTCAAGCTCCTGCGCGACGAGCAGCGCAAGGCCAAGGGCTGAGGCGGTAGGGCCGGTCTGTGACCGGCTCGCTGGTGGCAAGCAGGAGCGGGCGAAGGAGCGTGTAGGGGCGCCGCTTGCGGCGCCTGTTTGGCGTTGCCGATACCCGATGCCCGCAGCGGCAAAGGGAGGCGTCGCAAGCGGCGCCCCTACGCGAGCCGGCACTATTGAAACTCGGGCCAGTCTCGGGCTGGCCTGGGGCGGTGTTGTGACGAGCCGAGAGACTGCGAGAAGCCGGTCGGAGACCGGCCCTACTTGCCGGCATGCCAAGCCCGTAGGTCCAGTCTCCGACTGGACATCTACGACTCCCGCTGGCTCCCAATCTATCGCTTGCTCGCGCCGGACTCTGGTACCCGCATCCACCACGGAAGGCCGGTCGGAGACCGGCCCTACAGCGGAGGGCGAGAGTCGACCGTGCGTCGGCCTCGCCCGTGGGACGCTGCTTCAGCACGTCCCGACAGCTCCTGTTTTCGCGTCTGGACGGAGAGCAGCATGAGCCGGATCGCCCTGAAAGGACGATCCACGGGCAGGCTCGGCTCTGCGGCGATCGTTCGCTGCTACGGCTGCGTAACCGCCAGCCGCGCGAAGCGGCGGGGTGTGCCGGTGGGCAGGGTGACCGAGGCGGTCACGGTGGTCGCCGTGGAGGACTCGATGGTCGTGAGGGCGTCGTCCCAATTCACCAGATCGGCCGAGGTCTGAATCGTGGAGGTGATGCCGGTCGTCAGCAGCGAGAGGGTGACGCGGTAGACGATTTGGCCGTCCTCCGACACCAATACCGGCTGGCCGTCGATCGCGGGCAGGGTTGGATCGAGGTCGAGCGCGTATTTGACGAGATTGGGCAGACCATCACCGGAGGGATTGGCGTCGGCGGCCCGATTCTCAGCGCCGAGGCCGAAGAAACCGACCCATTGGGAGAAAGATGAGGGCAATATTGAGGTGTTGTAGCCTTTCCACGACGGACTGGTGAAACCGGTCGCCCCTTTGAGGTAGCTGATTCTGAAACTACCGGCTGTTTGTGCGAAAACAGAGTCGCCGAACACGTTCGGGGCTTTGCCAAGGAAAATGGCAGAGGCCAACTCGTCGCAGTTGGCAAACGCGCTTGTTCCGATGGAGGTGACGCTGGCGGGCATAGTTACGACGGTCAGCCGCTCGCAGGCAAAGAACGCAAATTCTCCGATGGAGGTGACGCTGTTGGGGATAGTCACACTGGTGAGCCAAGGGCAGTATGCGAACCCGCCTTGCCCGATGGAGGCGACGCTGCTGGGGATGGTCACGCTGGTCAGCCGAGAGCAGTCTTTGAACGCTTGGTCTCCGATGGAGGAGACGCTGTCGGGGATGGTATAGGAGGTTTGGAATTTGTCGGGTGGATATTGGAGCAGGGTGGCCAGGGTTTTGGTGAACAGCACCCCATCTAGGCTCGCATAGGCCGAATTCGCCGGGTCCACGTTGATGCTGGTCAGCCTATCGCAGCTGCAAAACGCCCCGTCTCCGATGGAGGTGACGCTGGCGGGAATAGTCAGGCTGGTCAGTGCCGAACAATATTGAAACGCGCTATTGCCGATGGAGGCTACGCTATCGGGGATTGTCAGGTTGGATAGTTTCGGGCAGTTGAAGAACGCAAACTTTCCGATGAAGGTGACTCCGCCGGGGACAGACGTGCTGGTCAGTTTAGGGCAGAAGGAGAACGCGAAGTTTCCGATCGAGGTGACCCCATGGGGTATCGTCACGTTGGTTAGGATAGAGCACTCGGAGAATGCGTAGTCCTCGATGGAGATGACACCGGAGGGGATGGAATAGGACGTTTGGAGTCTGCCCGTCGGATAGCTGAGCAGGCTCGCCAGTGTCTTGGTGAAGAGCACTCCGTTTACGCTAATATAGGCAGGATTCGCTGGAGCCACGTCGATGCTGACCAGTCTTGCGCAGACGGCGAAGGCGCTAGCTCCGATGGAGGATACGCTAGCGGGGATAGTTACGCTGGTTAGCACAGCGCAACGGTAGAACGCATTGTCTCCGATGAAGGTGACGCTGGTGGGGATGACTACGTCGGCGAGCTTAGGGCACCCGTAGAATGCAGAGTTTGCGATGTAGGCGACACTGTCGGGAATCGTTACGTTGGTTAGGCCGGTGCAGTTCGAGAACGCGCCGTATCCGATGGATGTGACGGGCTTCCCGTTGATTGTACTGGGTATTGTGACTGCGCCACCGCTGCCGGTGTACTTGGTAATCGTGATCGCGGAGCCTGCATTTGTGTACTGGAAATCGCCGAAGGTGGCGGCGCGGAGGGAGGGCAGGGCGAGGCCGAGGGTGATGAGCGGCAGCAGGAGGAGGGTGCGGCGCAGACGCCATGTGGCAGCGAAGAACCAAAGAACCGTGGAGATTGAAGGCAGACGGGACATGGCGAGGATTTCCGAGTCGAGGTTTGGGGTCTGCGGCAGGCGCGGTAGTGTGCCGGGGAAAACTCCGCTCGTCCCCAAGCCACCAATGCCGTCGCCGGATAGCCAAACAGGCTTCGTAGGGAGAGCAAGACTATGCAGAGCGATGGCCAATGGGTGAGGAGGGGGCGGTGGTGCGACGAGCACAAAGGCCGGTCGCAGACCGGCCCTACCTGCCGGCATGCCAGCCCCGTAGGTCCAGTCTCCGACTGGACACTTGCGATTCCTGCTGGCTTCCAATCTATCGCTTACTCCCGCCGGCCACTACGGCTTCGTGACCACGAGCCGCTTCCGCAGGCGGACAGTTGCGGGCTCCCTCCTGCAGGCGGACACCACCTACGGCCCGACGACCAACGCGGTGGTGCGATCGTTTTCGGCGTCGTCGAGGAGTCGGGTGGCGATGGCGGCCGCCGGGGCGGCGCGCCCGCAGGAATCCTGGCCGGCGCCCATCCGCACCTCGGCGAGCCCGCCGACGATGAGGCTGTCGGTATTGGGCTGGGCTAGGGCGGTGCCGGCGATCTTGACCTTCACGAGGCCACCGGTGGCGAAGTAGAGGTAGGGGATGGCATCGGCCGAGGCGGCGATCCCATGCACGACCACCAACCCGCCCACGGCGGTGACCGTCGGAGCGTAGATCCCGGTGTAGCCGAGCGCCGCATTGTACGAGACGTTGCCTTGGTGGATACCACCGAGTTTTCCATCGGTGCTGCTGATGCCGGCGGCCGCCACATCGGCCCAGCCATTGTACGCCGTGCCGGCGCGAGTGACCCCGGGATTGGTGGCGGTGCCCACCGAGTAGATGGTGAAGTGCGAGGTCGCGTCCGCTCCGGCCAGGATGATCGTCGCCTTGCCTTTCATGTACTGGATACCGGCTTGGTTGTAGAGCGATGGGTCCATCGGCCCGGTGGCGTTGTCAAGCACGACGGTGATGGCGCCGGCGCCGGACATCTCGACCTGGACGATGCTGTCGTTGGAGTCGAGGTACGACATGCGGGCGATTTTGCCTGCGGCGGCGGTGAAGGTGCCGGCCGGCCCGGTGAGCAGAAACTGATCGTAAACGTTGCCAGTGGCCGGGTGCCGGATGCCCTGCCATTCGGGGCGGGTGGCGACCGCGCCGGCCGTCCTTTCGCCGGCCGCCGGAACGACGCCGACGACGATGGGGCGTGACAGGGTTTCCCCTCCCGTGCCTGTGACGACGGCGTCGTAGAGGCCCGCGTCGGCCGAGTTGAACCTGGGGAAGTCGAGAGTTGAGGCGGTGGCGCCGGTGACAACCGCTCCGCCCTTGAACCACTGGTAGGTTAGGTCCGTGCCAGCGGCGCCGACGAAGAGCGTCGTCGGCGTGCCGGCGACGACGCTCTGAGACTGGGGCTGGGTGGCGATGACGGGCAGGGCTTGGGCTTTATAGCCTTTCCAGGTCGGGCTCGTGAAGCCGGTGGCGCCGTACCGATAGAGGATGGTGAAGGCGGGGGCGGTGCCGGCGAAAACCTCGGTGTTGAAGGTGGAGGGTGCGTCGCCCTCGAAATAGGCGCTGGTGAGCGCGCTGCAGTCGTAGAATGCAAAGCTGCCGATAGAGGTAACGCTGGCAGGAATGGTGATGCTGGTCAGGTTGCTGCAATCGTAGAATGCCCTGTCTGGGATGGCGGTGACGCTGGCGGGGAATGTGATGCTGGTTAGGCTACTGCAGACTTCGAAGGCGGAGTATCCGATGGTGGTGATGCTGTCGGGGATTGTGATGCTGGTCAGACTGCTGCAGTTGCTGAAGGCGCCGAATCCGATGGAGGTAACGCTGTCGGGGATGGTGATGCGGGGCAGTGCACTGCACCTCTCGAATGCGTTGTTTCCTATGGAAGTGATGCTGTTGGGAATGGTGATAGTGGTCAGGCCGCTGCAGCCCGAGAATGTGGCGTATGGGATGGAGGTGACGCTGGATGGGATGGTGATTCCGGTCAGGCTGCTGCATTCTTCGAGGGCGGAGGCTCCGATGGAGGTGACGCTGTCGGGAATGGTGATGCGGGTCATTCCGCTGCACCTGGAGAATGCACTGGCTCCGATGGAGGTGACGTTGTTGGGGATGGTGACGTTGATCAGGCCTGAACAGCCCAGGAACCCCATGCCTCCGATGGAGGCGACGCTATCGGGGATGGTGATGCTGGTCAGACCGCCGCAGCCCGAGAATGTACCGCCTGCGATGGCGGTGAGGCTGGCGGGGATGGTGATGCTGGTCAGTCCGCTGCATCTGGAGAATGCACTGGCTCCGATCGAGGTGACACTCTCAGGGATGGTGATGCTGGTCAGCCTGCCGCAATACTCGAAGGCGGAGTCTCCGATGGAGGTGACACTGCCGGGGATGGTAACGCTGGTCAGACCACTGTCCATGAATGCATAGTCCCCGATGACGGTGACGCTTGCGGGAATGGTGACGCTGGCCAGGGCGCCGCATCTGAAGAACGTAGACTTTCCGATGGCGGTGACGCTGTTGGGAATGGCGATACCGGTCAGAGCGTTGCAGGCTTCGAACGCGTTGTTGCCGATGGAGGTGACGCTGTCGGGGATGGTGATGCTGGTCAGGCGGTAGCAATGATAGAAGGCCCCGCTTCCGATGGAGGTGACGCTGGAGGGGATGGTGATGCTGGTCAGGCGGTAGCAGGTGGCGAAGGCACGGTCGCCGATGGCTGTGACGCTGTTGGGGATGGTGATGCTGCTCAGACCACAGCCGGAGAACGCCCAGTCTCCGATGGAGGTGACACGATTGGGGATCGTGATGCTAGTTAGACTACCGCAGTCGTTGAATGTGCTGTTGCCGATGGAGGTGACGGTGTCGGGGATGGTGATGCTGGTCAGGCTGCGGCAGCCCGCGAATGCACCGCCTGCGATGAAGGTGACACTGTTGGGGACGCTCATGCTGGTTAGCCTGGTGCAGCCTTCGAAGGCTTTTCTACCAATCGAGGTGACTGCGTTGGGGATGGTGAAGTTGGTCAGTGCGTTGCAGTTTCTGAAGGAGGAGTCACCGATGGTGGTCACGCCGACGGGGATGGTGATGCTGGTTAGCCCACTGCAGTCTTCGAACGCCCTATCTCCGAGGGTGGTGATGGCGTTGGAGATGGTGATGTTGGTTAGCCCGTTGCATCCCCTGAAGGCGGAGTCACCGATGGAGGTGACGCTATTGGGGAGGGTGATGGTCGTCAGGCTGCCGCAGTATTCGAAGGCTGAGTCTCCGATGGCGGTGACGCCGGCTGGGATGGTGATGCTAGTGAGGCGGAAGCATCCCGCGAACGCGGAGCCACCGATGGCACTGACGCCGTTCGCGACCTCAAAGGAAGTCTGTGTCTTGCCTTGCGGAAACCGGAGTAACGAGGTGAGCGCCTTGGTGAAGAGCACTCCGTCCACGCTGGTATAGGCCGAATTCGCCATGGCTACATCGATACTGGTCAGGGACATGCAGTTGTTGAAGGCAAGGCCTTCGATGCGGGTGACACTAGAGGGGATGGTAATGCTGGTCAGGTAGAAGCAGTTCTGGAAGGCCGAGTCTTCGATGGCGGTGACGCTGGCTGGAATCGCAAAGCTGGTTTGTGTCCTGCTCGACGGATGAAGGATCAACGTTTCCAGCGTCTTGTTGAAGAGCACCCCGTCTACGCTGGCAAAGGCCGAGTTCGTCCCGGCCACATTGATGCCGGTCAGTCCGCGGCACCCGTAGAACGCGTATGTTCCGATGGAGGTGACGCTGTCGGGAATGGTCACACTGAACACATAGTAGCAGTCGTAGAACGCGCGGTCACCGACCGAGGTGACACCGTCGGGGATAGAATAGGAGCTTTGGGTCTTCACCGCCGGATACTGGAGCAGGGTCGAAAGTGCCTTGTTGAAGAGCACCCCGTCCACGCTGGCATAGGCCGGGTTTGTAACGGAAACTTTGATGCTGGTCAGTCCGCGGCACCCGTAGAACGCGTACGGCCCGATGGAGGTGACGCTGTCGGGAATGGTCACGCTGAGCACATAATAGAGGTCGTAGAACGCGCGGTCACCAATGGCGGTGACTGGCTTGCCGGCGATCGTGCTGGGTATGACAAATTCCTTGCCGCCGCCCGAATAGCCGGTGATGCCGGTGATGGTGATCGCCGTGCCGGTATCGGTGTACTCGAAATTGCCGGAAGTGGCAGCGCGGAGGGAGGGCAGGGCGAGGGCGAGCAGCGGCAGCAGGAGCCGGGGGCCTTGCCGGCGCAGCGCGGCACTGAGGAATGAAGACAGGGCGGCGAGGGAAGGCATGGGAACGGGTGGGCGAGGATACAGGTGTGGCCAGGGTCTGCGGTGGGCGCGGTAGCGTGCCGGGGATTATCGCCTCGTCACCAATCCACCAACGCCGTCGCCGGAGAGCCAAACACGGCCCGGAAGGAGCGCAAGACTATGCGGCGCGGAGGTCGATCGTCTTCGCCGATCCACGATGCCCGCAGTGGCAAGGGGAGGCGTCGCAAGCGGCGCCCCTACGCGAGCCGGCGGAGGGGGCGAGCGTCCCGGCAAACCGAATTCTCCGACGACCCGTCCTAAAGGAACGGGCCACTGTGGGACGGTGCTTCAGCACGTCACGGAGGACTCGATGCGCGAGACCAATCTGTGGTTAGGGGCTGATTCTGCTCGCAGTGGCCAAAGGCGAGCCGGTTACCAACTGGCTTTCCTTTGGGGCGATGGTTCGCTGCTGCTGCGGCGTGATTACGGGTCGCTTCCGCAGGTGGAGGGTTGTTGCCGCCCTCTCAGCGGCGGACACCACCTACGGCCCGACGACCAACGCGGTGGTGCGATCGTTTTCGGCGTCGTCGACGAGCCGGGTGGCGATGGCGGCCGCCGGGGCGGCGCGCCCGCAGGAATCCTGGCCGGCGCCCATCCGCACCTCGGCGAGCCCGCCGACGATGAGGCTGTCGGTATGGGCTGGGCTAGGGCGGTGCCGGCGATCTTGACCTTCACGAGGCCACCGGTGGCGAAGTAGAGGTAGGGGGATGGCATCGGCCGAGGCGGCGATCCCATGCACGACCACCAACCCGCCCACGGCGGTGACCGTCGGAGCGTAGATCCCGGTGTAGCCGAGCGCCGCATTGTACGAGACGTTGCCTTGGTGGATACCACCGAGTTGTCCATCGGTACTGCTGATGCCGGCGGCCGCCACATCGGCCCAGCCATTGTACGCCGTGCCGGGGTAAGTGACTCCGGGATTAGTGGGCGGTGCCCACCGAGTAGATGGTGAAGTGCGTGGTTTCGTCGGCTCCGGCGAGGATGATCGTGGGCTTTCCCTTCATGTACTGGATACCGGCTTGGTTGTAGAGGGAGGGGGCCAGCGGACCGGTGGCGTTGTCGGAGCACAACGGTGATGGCGCCGGCGCCGGACATCTCGACCTGGACGATGCTGTCGTTGGAGTCGAGGAACGACATGCGGGCGATCTTGGTGCCGGCGGCGGTGAAGGTGCCGGCCGGCCCGGTGAGCAGAAATTGGTCGTAGACGGAGCCAGTCACCGGGTGCCGGATATCCTGCCACTCGGGGCGGGTGGAAACCGAGCCCGCGGTCCTTTCGCCAGTAGCGGGCACCACGCCCACGACGATGGGGCGTGTAAGGGCTTCGCCTCCGGTGCCGGTGACGACGGCGTCGTAGAGGCCCGCGTCGGCCGAGTTGAACCTGGCGAAGTCGAGAGTTGAGGTGGTGGCGCCTGCGACAACCGCTCCGCCCTTGAACCACTGGTAGGTTAGGTCGGTTCCGGCGGCGCCGACGAAGAGCGTCGCCGGCGTGCCGGCGACGACGGTCTGAGACTGGGGCTGGGTGGCGATGACGGGCAGTGCTTGCGTCTTATAGCCATTCCATGTCGGGCTGGTGAAGCCGGCGGCGCCGTACCGATAGAGGATGGTGAAGGCGGGTGCGGTGCCGCGGAAAACATCGGTGTTGAAGGTGGACGGTGCGTCGCCCTCGAAATAGGCGCTGGTGAGCGCGCTGCAGTCGTTGAACGTATATCCTCCGATGGAGGTAACGCTGGCGGGGATGGTGATGCTGGTCAGACCGCTGCATTCGTAGAAGGCACTGTATCCGATGTTGGTAACGCTGTTGGGAATGGTGACGCTGGTGAGCTTGGTGCAGCCCGCGAACCCTCCCCTTCCGATGGAGGTGACGCTGGTGGGGATGGTGATGCTGGTTAAACGACTGCAGCCGCCAAATGTATAGGTTCCGATGGAGGTGAGGCTGGCGGAGATGGCGATGCCGGTCAGCCCGCTGCAGTCGAGGAAGGCAGAGTCTCCGATGGAGGTGACGCTGGAGGGAATGGTGATGCTGGTGAGACCGGTACAGTTCTCGAATGCCCAGTTTCCGATGGACGTGACGCTGTCTGGGATGGTGATGTTGGTCAGACCGCCGCAGTTTTCGAAGGCGGAATTTCCGAGGGAGGTGACGCAGGCGGGAATGGTGATGCTGGTTAGACCGCTGCAGCCGTAGAAAGCGTTGTCTCCAAGGGAGGTGACGCCAGCGGGGATGGTGATGCTGGTCAGGCTGCGGCAGCTGTCGAAGGTACTGTTGCCGATGTAGGTGACGCTGGCGGGGATGGTGATGCTGGCCAGGCCGATGCACTCCGCGAACGCCCAGTTTCCGAGGGAGGCGACGCCGGCGGGGATGGTGATGCTGGTCAGACCGCGGCAGCCGTAGAATACACCGTCTCCGAGGGAGGTGATGCTTGCGGGGACGGTGATGCTGGTTATCGCGCTGCAGTCTTCGAAGGCACCGTCTCCGATGGCGGTGACGCAGGATGGAATCTCAAAGGTGGTTTGGGTCTTGGCCTGCGGATAACGTACCAGGGTCTCCAGCGTCTTGGTAAAAAGAACCCCGCCCACGCTGGCATAGGCCGAATTCGCAGTGTCCACATTTATGATAGACAGCTCGCTGCAGTCGTGGAACGCATAGCTCCCGATGGAGGTGACGCTGGCGGGGATGGTGATGGTGGTCAGGCCAGTGTGGTAGGAGAACGCGGAGTAGCTGATGGTGGTGACAGGCTTGCTGTCGATCTTGGCGGGAACGGCGACCGCCCCGCCGTTGCCGGTGTAGCGGTCGATGGTGATCGCCGTGCCGGTATCGGTGTACTGGAAATCCCCGAAGGTGGCGGCGCGCAGGGAGGGCAGGGCGAGCCCAAGACCCAGGAGCGGCAGCAGGAGGCGGACGCGGCGCGGGGACAGCGTGGCACCGAGGAACGAAAGGATGGCGGCGAGGGAAGGCATGGAAACGAGTGGTCGAGGATACAGATACGGCCCGGGTCTGCGGCGGGCGCGGAAGCGTGCCGGGGATTATCGCCTCGCCACCAATCCATCAACGCCGTCCCCAGAGCATCAAACGGGCTGCGTAGGGAGCGCAAGGCTATGCGGCGCGATGGCCAATGGGTGAGGAGGGGACGGCGCGCGGCGTAGGGCCATCCTCGTACTGGCCTGGGGCGGTGCCGCGACCAGCCGAGAGACTGCGAAGAGCCGGTCGGAGACCGGCCCTACTGCCGGCATGCTAAGCCCGTAGGTCCAGTCTCCGACTGGACACATGGGATTCCCGCTGGCTCCCAATCTATCCCTTGCGCGCGCCGACCCCTACGCCCCGCATCCATCGCGGCCGGAAGGAGACCGGCCCTACCTCGGCCGGCGCTGTCCGTGGTGCAGATCGGGTCTGTGTGGCTGGTGCTGCCGGGCAGTGGAAGCGGCTTGAGCGGAGCAGGAGGGCGCAGCGGCGCCGCTCGCAGCACCCGATCGTCTTTGCCGACACCCGACGCCCGCAGTGGTGATGGAGACGTCGCAAGCGGCGCCCCTACAAGAGACGGCGGAGGGGAAGATGTTGGGGCACCGGCGGCGGGAATTGCTGGCGTCGGGGCGGGCGGCGTTCTTGCATCGGAGCCGCATGCCCATCGAGCCGACACCGACCTCGCCACGTTTCGCTTCGTTACCCGCCAGCGCCGACTGGCGTGGCGTGCTGGCGTGGTCGCCGTGGCTGCGCCTGCTGCTGCCGTTGCTGGCCGCCCTGGTGGTGGGCGCGGCCTTCCAGGGCTCGCGTGGGCTGATGGAGACGAGCGAGACACGCTACGCCGAGTGTGCCCGGGAAATGGTGGCAACTGGCGATTGGATGGAACCGGGGCTGGAGTTTCAGCCGCACCGTACCAAGCCACCGGTGGCCTACTGGTGCATGGCGGCCGGGATGAAACTCTTTGGTGTCAATGCCTGGGGCGCACGCCTGCCCGGGGTGGCCGCGCTACTGCTTGCGACTCTGGCGGTCGGGCTGGCGGGTCGGCGGCTCTGGGGCGAGCCGGCGGGCTTTGCCGCCGCCCTGGTGTTTTCCGTCGGGCTGTTGCCTTTCGTTGCCGCCTACACGGTGACCACCGACATCTATCTCACCGCCGCCGAGGCGCTGGCGGCGGCGGCGTTCCTTTTTGCGGCGACGGAGACGGACCCGCTCCGGCGTCGCCGTTATGCGGTGGCGATGTGGGCGGCCTGGGGTCTGGGGTTTGTGATCAAGGGCCCCCCAGCGCTGCTGCCGATGCTGGCGTTCATCCCGTGGAACCTCCTGCAGCCGCCCGAGCGGCGCGTACCGCTGGGTAACTGGCGCGGGCTGCTCGCCTTCGTGGCGGTGGCGGCGCCGTGGTATGTGGCCATGCGCCTGCGGCATCGGATTTGTTAAGCTACTACGTGAATGTCGAAATCGTCGGACGCGTGTCCTCGGACATGGGGCACAATCGGGCGTGGTACAAGGCGTTCCGCGAGTTCGGCCCGGCGCTGGTGTTGGCCCTTGGGCTGCCCGGGCTGTGGGCCTTGAAGCTGGCCCTGCACGAGGGCGGCTGGCTGCGCGCGGCGCGTTGGCGTGGGCTGTGGGCGGGGCGGGATCTGCGTCTGCTGGCCGTCGCGTGGGTGGTGGTGCCGATGATCGTCTTCACCCTCTCGCGCAGCAAACTGCCGCTCTATGTGGTGCCGTTGGTGATGCCGCTCGCCCTGATCGCCGGCAAAGTGCTGGCCGAGCGCGCGAGTTGGCGGCTGCTGGGGCGGATCGTGTTTGGGACTATCGTGGTGTTGGTGGTGGCGAAGGCGGCCGCGCCGCACTTCCCCAGCCGGCAAAACCAGGCGCCGCTGGCGGCGTCGATCCAGGCCGAGTTGGCGGCCCTCCCTCCGGGCACCCCGGTGGTGCTCTGGGACGAAGCCGTCAACCATGGGATCTCTTTCTATCTCGAGTCCACGCGCGAGACGCTGTGCGAGCGGATTGCGGTAGGGGAAAAGGGGAAATTTGAGCAGTGGTCGGTGGCGGAGTTTCGCGAACGGTTCGCGGCTGGGGCGTATCCGCAGGGGGCGTTGATCGTGGTCGGGGCCAAGAAGCGCCCGGCCTTCGATGCGGCCCTGCCGCAGTTGCCGCTGGCCGGTGAGCGCCGGGAGCGCTTCTGGCACCTGCTACGGCTCGCGCCGCAGGGCGCGGAGGCGTCGGGGACCGTGGGCAGGTGATTCTTGTAGCGGCGATTTCATAGGTCGGAATGGCAGAGTGGAACTGGCGGGCATAAAGCACG
Organism: Opitutaceae bacterium; assembly: GCA_016711225.1. GTDB lineage: Bacteria > Verrucomicrobiota > Verrucomicrobiia > Opitutales > Opitutaceae > CAJCBL01. The sequence goes on along the minus strand of JADJTK010000007.1, from coordinate 149,859 downwards.
CCCCACCGGGCAGACCAGAACTGGCGGACGTGAAGTCTGCCTCACCGACAGGGAGAAATCTGGTTGGTCGGTGGCCGGCTTGTGGGAGTGGAGAATGCCGCCGGGCGGTTGAAATCCGCGCCGGAGTGAAAATAGGCGTTGACCACAGGGAGGGCGGTTGGCTTCCTCCCGGTTTCTTCCGACCAATCCTTTCACAGACGTCATGCCAATCGAGATCAAGATCCGCAAAAACGAGCCGGTGGACCGTGCCATCCGCCGCATGAAGAAGAAGCTCGAGCGCGAGAACATCATCAAGGATGTCCGTGCGAAGCGCTACTACGAGAAGCCCTGCGAGAAGCGCCGGCGGAAGAACAAGGTTTCGGCCTTCACCGCCATGCTCCGCGCCCGGTACGCGCAGTGAGCTGAACTGATTTTCCGCGCCGGTCCTGCGACCGGCGCTTTTTGTGCTCGGAGGCCGCGCGTAAGGTTCTTGCCAGCGGCGGCCGGGGCGGTTGCTTCGTGACTACGCGCGTGTGAAACCAGTCCTCTCCTTTCAACCAGTTGGTTGTCGCAACGTCATACCGATGGGTATGCCATGCTGCAGGAGATCGCGTCGCTGGGTTTCGAGTGGGTGGAGCTCAGCCACGGCATCCGTATCTCGCTGGTGCCGGGCGTGCTGCGGGCCCTGCAGGCCGGCGTGATCCAGGTGTCATCGACGCACAATTTCTGCCCGCTGCCCACCGGCTTCACCTCGCCGGCGCCGAACATCTACATGCCCTCGACGGCGGACCATCGGGAGCACAACCAGTGGCTGCGGCACACCAAGCGCTCGCTGGATTTCGCCCAGCAGGTGGGCGCGCGGGTGGTGGTGGTGCATCTGGGACAGGTGGAGTTCTTCTGGTTCAGCCCGGTGCGCAAATACCGGCGGTATTTGCAGGATAAGGGCGAGGCGTTCTCGGCCGAGGCCCCGGGGTACAAGGAGTTGCTGGCCTCGACACTGGGCCGTCTCCGCAAGCGCGGGGAATCGTATTTTGCCCGGGTGAAGGCCAGCTTGGAAGAAATCCTGCCCTACGCCGCGGAGCGCGGGCTGCGGCTGGGGCTGGAGAATCGCGAGCGTATTGACGAGTTGCCTCTCGATGAGGCGTTTCCCGAGCTGCTGGCCGGGCTGAGCCAGCAGGGCGTGGCCGGCTATTGGCACGACTGCGGGCATGCCCAGATCAAGCAACGAACCGGAATCATCGACCACCAGCAGCAGTTGGAGCAAAACGCCGCCCAACTGATCGGTTTCCATCTCCACGACATTGATGGCGCCGGCAAGGACCACCAACCCGTGGGCTCGGGAACAATCGACTTCGCGATGGTGTCGCGGTTCTTTCGCCCCGAGCACGTCTTTGTGCTCGAGTACGGTCCGCGGGTCACCCCCGAGGCTGTGGTCGAAACGAGGCTTCGACTCGAAGGCCTGCTGCCTTGAATACTTCCCTTCTCCCTACCCATATGAGCAAACGGTTCTTCTCTCTGGCGCTGGCCGCGATCGGCCTCGGTGCCATTCCCTCTAGTCATGCGGCCGACCCGGCCGACCCGGCCGCCGCGCCCGCCCCGAGCCCCGCACCGTCCGCCGCCGTGGCCCGGGACGAGGAGCAGGCCCCGGCCGAGGTGTCGCCCATCGTCGCCGACATGCAGGTGCTTTTTGGGCAGATCAAGGCGAAGATCGGCGCCGCCGGCGAGGCGATCGAGCCGGCGCAGCTCACCGCCGAGCTGGCCCAGTTCGAGGCGATCATTGCCAAACACCCCGAGGCCAAGCCCGACGCCAAGGCCGGCGTGCTGTGGATGAAGGCGATGCTGTATCTGCAGGTCTTTCAGGATTTCGACCAGGGCGCAGCCGTGGTCCGCAAGATCAAGGCCGACTATCCCTCCTCTTCCTTCGGTACGAAGGCCGATGAGGTGCTGGTCTCCATTGCCAAGGAGAAGGACGCGCAGGCTTTCCAGAAGACTCTGGTCCCCGGCGCGGTGCTGCCCAATTTCGAGGGCAAGACGCTCGACGGGCGGCCGATCTCCGTGCTCGGTTTCCGTGACAAGTTTCTGCTGGTCGATTTCTGGGCCACCTGGTACGGGCCGTGTGTGGCCGAGTTGCCCACGGTGCAGGCGGCGTACGAAAAGTATCACGCCAAGGGCTTTGAGGTCCTGGCCGTAAGTCTCGATCGCGACGAGGCCGACCTGCGCAAGTTTGTCGACGAGAAGAAGCTCCCATGGGCGCAGCTGTTTGAAGGCGCAGAGGCGATCGCCGAGAAGTTCGGCGTCGAGTCCATTCCGACGACCTATCTCCTTGATCGCGAGGGCAAGATCGTGGCCCGCGACCTGCGCGGTGAAGAGTTGACCAAGAAGCTCGACGAGCTGCTCGGCGAGAAGAAGTGACGGTGAATCCGAGGTAGGGGCACCGCTTGTGGCGCCCTTGTTCGGCGCAGGGGCGTTGCTTGCGACGCCTTATCGTCACCAGGGAACTGATTGGCCACGGCAGGCAAGAAGCGGCAGTTCACGGAAGGAAACGACGGGAACGAACGCCGGAAGCGCATTGAGATTAGACCGATTCTTCAATGCTGGTTGGCTCACCCCGAGGTTGGGCTGATCGGACGCGGCAATGGGCCTGCCAATTCATCCGTCGTGGTCTTCGTTACCTCCCCAGAAATGTCCGAAATGGTGGGGCGCGTTGACCTCAACGCGGTCGGACGCGATTGAGGGCAATCGCGTCCACCGGCGAGCGGTTTGTGTATCAATTTGTAGGAGCGTGCTCGCACGCGATCTGTGCGCTGAATCGCGAGCAAGCTCGCTCCTACAGCGGAGCATTCCGCTCAATCGGCACGGGCAAGTAGCTCGCGCACCCAGCGCCGGTGGGGGCCAGAAAGCGTCACCCGCTCCAGCTCGGCCAGCGGCACCCAATGCAGCGCCGCCGAGGTGCCGTCAGCGTGTTGGGCGCGCTTGGTTGCCGCCGCGGCATGGCCGTCGAGTTGATGGATTGATTCCTCGATGCGGAAGCGGGTGATGCTGCGTGAGCGGCGCAGGAGCAGCGCGCCGCGTTGCGCGGTGGCCTCGTCGAGGCCGAGGCGGCGGCCGCGGGCAGTTCGTGCAGATCGGCCAGGCGGCGGGAGGAGGCGGATACCCGGTGGAGCAGCAACCGGTCCTCGTGGACGCACCAGACGAGGGTGACGCTTCGGCGCTCGGTCTTGGGCCGTGTGAGTTGCGGAATTCGCTCGGCGGCGGCCGGATCGGCAGTGGCGCAGAAACGCCGCAACGGGCAGCGCGCGCAGTCCGGGGTGCGGGGCAGGCAGACGGTGGCGCCCAGTTCCATCATCGCCTCGTTGAAGTCGCCGGGGGCGGACGCATCGAGCACCTCGGCGGCGAGCGGGCGAAAATGGACCACCACGGCGGTGCCGGACGCGAAAGCAGTAGCGTCGGCCGTGAGACGGGCGAGCACCCGGGCCACGTTGCCGTCGACGCAGGCCGCGGCGTCGCCGCAGGCAATGCTGGCGATGGCGGCCCCGGTGTAGGGGCCGATGCCCGGCAGCAACTGCCACTCGGTGGTGGTGCGCGGGGCGGAGGGCGCGGCGACGAGGGCACGGGCGAGCTTGTGGAGGTTGCGGGCGCGTGAGTAGTAACCAAGCCCCTCCCACGCCTTGACCACGGCGTCCTCGGGCGCGGAGGCGAGGGCGGTGAAGTCGGGGAAGCGTTCGAGCCAGCGCGCGAAGTAGGGGAGCACGGTTTTCACCTGCGTTTGCTGGAGCATGAACTCGCTCACGACCGTCTTGTAGAGCGAGGGCTGCTCGCGCCACGGCAGCGCGCGGCGGTTTGCCTGGAACCAGTGGAGCAGGGCGCGGCGCAGGGCCGGCAGGGAACGAGTGGGGAGTGGGTGGGCCACAGCGGCCACGACAACGCGCCGGGCGGTGCTGGCAAGCGCACAGCCGAGCCGGTGTCTTCGGATCGCCCGCTTTGGGCACATTTCCAGTGCCCTGCGGCCGCGGATTTCAGCTTTCAAGTTCGTGGGCGTTCTCGTTCAAATGGGGCTGCCGGTTCGCGGCTGCGGCCTCCCCAGCGCGGCACGAGCCCCGATTGCCTCCGAGGTCCCACTCTCTCCACCATCCCATCATGACGATTCTACGATTTGGTCTCTGCCTTGTCGCCGCCTCGGCGCTCAACGCCTGTGCGGCCGCCCCGGCCCATGCGCCGTATGCGCCGTGGAACGAAAACGGGCTGATTGGCCACAGTGAGCATCTAGTGAAAGCGCGTACCGGGAAGATCGACACCTACTTCCTTGGCGATTCCATCACCCGCCGCTGGGGCGCGTTGGATTACCCGGAGTTTCTGGCGCACTGGCAGAAGAGCTTCCACGGCTGGAACGCCGGCGACTTCGGCTGGGGCGGCGACTCGACCCACCAAATCCTCTGGCGAATCCAGAACGGCGAGCTCGATGGCGTGAACCCGAAGGTGATCGTGCTGCTCGCCGGCACCAACAACATCGGCGACAAGCCCAAGCCCGGCGCGGCGGCCGACGTGGCCGAGGGCATCGCGGCTATCATCGAGACCTGCCAGGCCAAGGCGTCGGATGCCACGATCATCCTGATGGCCATTTTCCCCCGTAACGACAACGAGGAGTCGAATCGTTTGGTCGCCGAGGCTAACCGGCTCATCGCCAAGTACGCGGACGGGAAGAAGGTGCGGTTTCTCGACATCAACGACCAGCTGGCCGACCAGAACGGGAAGCTCTTCGAGGGCATGGCTGTGGACAACCTGCACCTTTCGCTCAAGGGCTACGAAGTGTGGGCGAAGAATCTGAAGCCGGTGCTGACCGAGCTGCTGGGCGAGCCCGCTGCCGAGGATCTCGCCCCGCCTCCGACCGGTGATCCCAGCGCCAAGAAGAAGTGATTGGATACGAATCTCTTGCGAGCTTCGCTACGGGGAGATCTGTGTAGCGACGTTCGCAAGAACGTCGGTAGGCGTGAGGTGCCGACGCGCCTCACTACGGAGGCGGAATGGCGGGAAAAGGCCCCGCCCACCGGGTGGAGTGTGGCACGGGTCTCCTGACCCGTGGGCGGGCGGGGCCTGCCTCGGAGGGCGTGAGCTGGTGAGCGCCGGCTTGCCGAGGCTGCGCGAGGAAGCCTGGACTGACGGCCCGCCTGTTGGCCAAGGGCATTCGCCGAGCGGATGCGCGAAAGAACCGGGTAGCGCCGGCGAAATGTCCTAAGGAAATGCGGGCCGGTGCGTTTTAGTCTTCGACGCATGGTGACGCCAGTCCAGCCTTGCGCTGGCGGAAGGGCTCCGCCGTGCACCGCGCAGTAAGCACCCCGGTTACCCCCTATTCCAATGAACGACAGGTCCTCGTCTCGTGCAGCGCTGACTCTCTTGCTGGGTCTTTGGCTTGGCGCCATAGCCCTTGGGGCGGGCGCTATCCCTCCGATCGCCTCCGACTCCTATGAGGCGAGGGTTGCGGGGGCGAAGGCGCTCGCGGCCGAGAAATCTTGGGCGAAGGCACAGGAGGCGTATGCCGCCGCGCTGGCGCTGGCGCCCGACGCCGAGGCGAAACGCTGGTGCGAGTTGGGGCGCGTCGACGCCGGCTGGAGGGCGCGTCCAGAGCCGGCGCAGTGGCCGGATATCGAGTCCGCTCGTGCCGAGCGAAGCGCGGACTACGATGTGATGCTTCGCCCCTACGCGGAGGGGCGGCCGAAGGATGCGCTTTGGGTCGCGATCATGAAGAGCCGGGCCAGGGACGGGTGGCGTTCATATGGCGGTACCGGAAACAATGATATGGTGTCTGTCGCGATGTTCTATGCGGAACAGGCACCCACGCCGGAGAATGCCGCCGCGTTTCTGGGGTTCATGGCCGAGGTGCTGGGTGGAAAGTGGAATGGCGAGCCGTTTATAGGCCTTCTGGACACTGCGATCCGACTCGCTCCCGCGGGGGAGTCGCGTGCGTGGTTCGCGATGCGCCGGGCGGAGTTGGCCAATTTTGAGGCGAGACCTCGGAGAGTCCCGGATAGCGAGAAGCACTGGGCGGAGGCGGTCGCCTTGGCTTGTGGGACGAAATGGGAGCCGGTGGTGAAGGCGAAGGCGTTTGCCGAACACTCACGCTTGGCGATCTCGCGATTGCCGAAGCGCGAAGGGACCGACGTGCCGAGACTCCTGGCCGAGATACGGCATCATCTTGAGTCCTTGCGCAAGGCGGCCGAGGTTAGCCAGGGCGATTGGATACTGGGGTATATCGAGAAGATGGAGGCGACGTGGTGCACGCCCAGATTAACACTCGAAGTGCCGGAGGTGAACCGGCCCGGGGCGCCGGTCGGGGTCTTCGTTGGGACGGCATGGATGGGCAACTGCCGACTTGAGGTGAGGCAATCCGAGTTGGACGACATGGTTCGGGCTTGCGCATCTGCTTTCGGAGAACGGCGAGGGTGGAAAGCAACGGAGCCGACGGGCCGGCTTGTTCACGAACAGGCGCTCTCTTGTACGAGCGACGGAAATTGGAGCGGGAGTGAGGTGATGCTCCCAGCGATGGCACCGGGCCATTACACGGTCACGCTGAAGGGGGATCACACGAACGAGACGCGGGTCGAGACCAAGGATCTCATCGTCACTGGGATTGCAGGCGTTCTACACGGTGACAACCAACTGGCCGCGTAATTGTACATCTGCCAGCCGGCGGATCTTGCCCCGATAGCTGGTGCTTCAGTGCGGGGCTACCTAGCTGGCAGAACCGGCGTGCGTCAGTGGTCAGGAGTGACGGGAACCGACGGTCGACTGGCGTTACCCGGCTTTGATGGCGCGGGCGCTGACGGGCGAGTGGTTGGTGGGCTTTGCTTGGTCGAATGGGCGGGGCAGACGCATCCGCTCGCGTTTGAACTATTCCCACAAGCGGAACGGCCGGAGAAGGTGAAAGTGGAATTGTTTCTCGACCGCCATCTCTATCGGCCTGGCGATACGGTGCAGTGGAAGATTGTGGTACGTGAGAAACGCGGTGGAAGGCTCGTGGTGCCGACTCAGCGAAAGTGGTGGGTGGCCGTTCGTTCCGAACGCGACGAGGTGATGTTGCTGTCCACTGAGGTGGAGTTGAGCGATTTCGGTACGGCAACTGGCTCGCTTCCGATTCCGATCAACGCTCGATCGGGTGCATGTGCGTTTATGGTCAGCCTGGATGGACAGATGGAAGACGGAATGTTCTCGGGCAATGGAGTATTTTTGGTGGATCAGTTCGTGCCGCCACCGGCGACTGCGCGGATCGAGATGGTTGCCGGTGGCGATGGTTCTCCGTCGACGCGGGGCGTGACCACGCGAGTGCATGCCGAATACCTGTCCGGCGGTCCGATGTCCGGAGCGGCGGTCGTTCTGCGGATCGGTGATCCCGAGGTGGTGAAGGCGCGGCAAAGGGCGCGCGCACAGAGGATCGCCCTCGGTGCGCGGCCTGAGTCGCTGCCTGAGATCGAAGACCGGAGCTTCTTGGGTAAGACGAATCTGGATGGCAACGCCGACATCGTGGTTCCGTTGGACGAGAGTGCGGTGAAGCGGGGGGTGGTGGAATTGCATGCCTCGGTGCAACCAGCCGGGGTGGCGGCGATTGAGGTCACTTCAGAGCTGGCGATTCCGGGTGCAGCTTACGTCGTGGATTGGATCGACTGGATGGAGCCGCGGATGGTTCGGCCCGGTGAGGAGTTAGTCATTCATGCCCGGATTTTGGATGGCGCGCATCGGCCAACGGCCTTCTCTGGGAAGGCGAAGCTCGTCGAAGTCCGGTGGCACGAGTCCTGGATGGCGCCCGACGGTCGGATCTTCTCGGACGATGCGCTCGTCGCCGAGCGCACGCGCCTCAGCCTCGAGCCTGGCGCTGGGTTGCCGAGACCGTGGCAGAAGCTCGTTGCCGACTATCTGACGCTGGTGACGGCGGAGGTTGAGATCTCGACCGGAGCGGACGGCGAGCTGACATTCCCGGTGCGCGTCCCCCGTGCTGGCGTCTACCAGTTTCAAGTCGAGCGGAAGGGAAAGCGACTGAATTGGGTCATGGATTACGGTGTCGATCTAGCGCCGATGGTCCTGGTGGCGGCAGACGAGACGACCCGGCAGCTGGCGCTCAAGCCGGGCAGTGGTTTTGTGATTGGGCCGCGGAGCCTTCGCAAAGGCGAACCGCTGCCGTTGCTTGTGGTGCTCCCAGTAGGGGAACGCGGATTCTGGGTGAGCGTCAGCGGCGCGAAAACTTCGGTACTCCGGCGCTTTGAAGCGAAGGAGAGAATCAATGTCCTGCGTCTCGATGATCTGCCGGAGTTCTCCGGCGTGGGGCAAGCCGGCCTGGTTCTGGGAAGTGGCGGACGTCTAGCGATGGCCAGCGAATCCACGTTTTCGGTCGATGATCCCGGTTCGCGGTTTGATGTCCGGTCCGGCCGGAGGCGGACGAGTCCCGCCCGGGAGCCACTGGGGTGTTGGTTGTGGAGGCGAAGGGGGAGAACGGGAAACCTGCTGAGCTGGCGCTGACCGTGGCCGATGCCAGTCTGCACCAGTTGTGGGCTACGGTCGCCCCGCGGCTCGGCCGAGAGCAGGACCGGGATCCGGCTCTGTGCGGCGCCTACGCGAAAGTGGTTGGTCGTTCAGAACGCGGATTCCGTGTTCCGCGCGATGAAAGAGTCGAGACGTTTCTGGGGGACTATTCGCGGGCTTCTGGTGAACCCTGTGCCGACGAGAGTGAGCAGCTGGAGTGGATGAATGAGCGGGTGGCTCCGTTCTTTCGCGCAAACTCGGATTACTGGGATCGGCAAGGGGATATCTCCTCTGCGGCGAGCAAGATCACGAGCGCTAGCGATGCTTACACTAGCGCCCGGAAGGAGTCTCTTCCCGAGCCGGAGATCGAGGTCCGCCGTGTGTTCTCGTCGACGGCGTTCTGGGCGCCGGCGGTGATCACGGACGCGAAAGGCGAGGCGACGGTGACTTTCAAGTACCCGGACAATCTCACGCAGTGGCGGATCGAGGCCTATGCGGTCGGCGCCGACGGCAATTCGTTCGGTACGGCCACGGCGTTCACGCGCACGTCGCTGCCGTTCCAGGCGCGGCTCAACCTGCCGCGTTTCCTCGTGGCGGGCGATCGTGCGGAGCCGTCGGCCACGCTGGTCAACCGGACTGACGTGCCGCTCGCGGCAAACGCAGAGCTGACGGTCGGCGGCGTGGTGACTTCGGTTGTGGCGCCTGGAGACGGGGCGAGGGCGTCGCAAGCGGCGCCCCTACGGGTGGACGGTGTTGCGGTGCCGGCGCAGGGTGAGTCTCAAGCGAGCTGGGTGGTGCGTGCCGAAAGACCGGGCACGGCGGAGTTCACGCTCAAGGCTTGGACCGGCGCGGAGAGCGACGGTATGGTCTTGAAGGAGCCCGTGCTTGAAGACGGGATTCTACAGGAAACGGCGGCGAGCGGGCGGCTGGCTCGCGGCGAGGCGAAGCGCGAACTGTCGCTCGCGCTGCCCGAGCCGCTCGATCCGGCACGGACGATGGCGCGCGTGCACCTGAGTGGAAGTCATGCGGCGGCGATGCTCGATGCGCTGCCCTACCTCGTCGACTATCCGTATGGTTGCGTGGAACAGACGATGAGTCGTTTCCTGCCGGCGGTGATCGCGAAGCGCACGTTGGGCGAACTCGGCTTCGATGTGGCCGCGGTCGAGTCGCGCATTCTTGGTCGGGAGTCCGCGGCGGATGCGGCGCGGCGCGCGAAGACGGCCGGGCTCGCGCGGCTCGATGAAGTGATCGGGAAGAGTCTCGCCCGTCTGTCCGAAGCACAGCGGCCCGATGGTGGGTTTGGTTGGTGGCCCGAGGCGCAGCAGAGCGATGCTTGGATGACCGCCTACGTTGTGTGGGGATTGGCGCAGGCGGAACGCGCTGGGGTGGTTATTCCTGCGAGCCTGGTGAACGGAACGAAGGAAGCTTTACTCAAGCCCTTGGGCGGACGAACCGACCAGGGCGACGGCAGAGATGGAGCGGATACCGAGGCCTGGGGGTTGGCCGCGCTATCCGCGGCGCCGCTCAACAGCGACGATGTGCTCTATCTGATCGGGGTGTGGTCGCGGTGTTTCGCCGACCGGGAGAAGCTATCGGCCTCGGGCCGGGCGTGCTTGGCGCTGGCCGCTGCGAAGTTCGGCTCGGCCGAGAAGCGTGTGGTCCTGTTGCGTAATCTGGAGAATGGAGCGCGGCGCGCGGCGGCGGATGATTTTGGCGACACGGTCCACTGGGGTTCGACAACCAACTATTGGCGGGCGAGGGACGGCGCGGTGGAGACAACGGCGCTGACCCTGCTCGCGCTGCTTGAACTCGAGCCGCAGCATGCGTTGGTGGAGCCGGCGATGAACTGGCTGGTGCTCAACCGGCGCAGTGGATGCTGGGAGAGCACGCGGGCGACGGCGTTCGCGGTGCTGGCATTGTCGCGCTTCGTGCAGGTGCGCGGCGAGGCGCAGGGCGAGACGGAGATCGAGGTGCTCGCCAACGGCGCGCCGGTGGGTCGTGTGAAGCTCAACCGCGAGTCGTTGCTGGCCGGTGCAGCGGTGCTGGAGTTGCCCTTGTCGAAGCTACAGGGAGGCCAGAACCGGGTGGCCCTGCGTCGGATTTCCGGTGACGGGCCGGTGTATGCGATGGCGCTCGCGCAGGCATGGGCGTCGGGCGAGACGGTGAAGCCGGCCGGGCATCAGGCTGAAGTCGCGCGCGGGTTTGTGCGCCAGAAGGCGACGACGACGCTGGTCGGGGCTTTGCGGATCGATCCGCAACCGCTGCCGAGCGGCGGCGCGGCGACGGCCGGAGAGGAAGTGCAGGCGGTCGTGACCGTGACGGTGCCGAACGAGTTGGAGTACGTCATGGTCGCGGTGCCGAAGCCGGCGGGGTGCGAGCCGCTTAATCCGCTCAGTGGCTGGGACGCGAGAATGCGGAGAGTGCAGCCGGATCGGAAGGCGGATGACGGACGGCCGACGACGGAAGGACGCAAGCAGGAGCAGGACAATGAGCAGGTGACGAAGGGCCGCGCGATCTACCGGGAGGAGCGCGACGACAAGAGCGTGTTCTTCCTCGATCGGCTGGGGGCGGGAACGTGGGAGATCCGCTTCGGAATGCGCGCGGTCACTCCGGGAGATTTTCGGGCGCTGCCGGTGCAGCTCGAGGCGATGTACGTGCCGGAGATTCGAGCCAACTCGGACGCGCAACGCGTGCGGATCGAAGCGCGACCTGCGGGACGCTGAAGACCAAAGAGCCGGAGCTGAGAGCGAAGTTGGAGACTGAAGTCGTCGGGTAGCTCTTCCGTGTCGGGGCTAGGGAGGGCGCTCGGCGACCAGCGTTTCGGGCCGGCTCGAAACGAAGCTCTTGCGAGCTTCGCTACGGGGAGGCGAGGTGGATGGCGACGGCCGCAAGAATGGCGGAAGGCTTGCCGGACTGACGTGCTGCACGGCGAGGCGGAATGGCGGGGATAAACCCCGCCCCACCGGGCGGAGACGGAGTGGCGGGGTAAAGCCCCGCCCCACCGGGCGGAGACGGACCGTAGGCAGGGACACCCGCCCCACCAACGGAGACACGCAAAAAGCCTGCTGTTCTTTTTCCGCGATTTGCTCCTTCCTCGTCGCAAATCCCATGGCGAAGAAATCCAGCGGCGACCCGGACGCGCCCAAGAAACTCAGCACCTACACGATCAAGCTCGACGACGCCCAGATGGCCAAGCTGCGGGCCGTGTGCGTGGATCGTTCGTGGGAACCGCTGGCCGTCGCGTATACGAACTTTGCCTTCAAGGGCCCGAACGTGAATGTGAGTGCCTACACTAGCGGCAAGGTCGTGGTCGCAGGCAAGGGCACCGAGGAGTTCGTGCAAAACACCATCGAGCCGGAGATCACCTGCCAGGCGAAGTTGGGCTACGACGACGTGTTGCACCCCGAGTGGTTCACCGCCCACGCCGGCCTGGACGAGAGCGGCAAGGGCGACTTTTTCGGCCCCGTCATCGCCGCCACCGTGATCGCGGAAATGCCCGCGATCGATGCGTGGATCGCCGCCGGGGTGAAGGACAGCAAGAAGATCGCCGACGCGCAGATCCTGCGCCTCGACGACCTGATCCGGCGTACGCCCGGGGTGGTCGTGGAGACGTGTTTTAGCGGCATGACCAAGTACAACGAGTTGATGGGCCGGCCCGGCGCCAACCTCAACCGGCTGCTCGCCTGGCAGCACGCCACGGCGCTCAACGCCGCGTTGAACCGCAAGTGGGTGCCGTGGGGTCTGCTCGACCAGTTCACCGAACAGCCGTTGGTGCAGCGCGAACTGGCTAAGAAGGCCAGCGCCCCGTTCGACTTGAAGATGCGCACCAAGGCGGAAGAAGATCCAGTGGTGGCCGCCGCCTCGGTGGTTGCCCGCGCCGAATTTGTGCGGCAGATGCGGATGCTATCGGAGAAATTCGGCGACACCTTGCAGAAGGGCGCCAGCGCGCAGGTGAAGGTGCAGGCCCACGAGATCATGCGCCGCTTCGGCGCTCCGGCGCTGCGCGAGTTCGCCAAGCTCCATTTCCGTACCGCCTACGAGGTGGTGAGCGAGGCCGGCAAGCTCGACGAGCTGCCGCTGAAGGCCCCCGCCGAGAAGACGGAGTGGAGATAACCAAGTGAGAACGAAGAATGCAGAACGACTTTGAGGAAGGAAGAACGAGGAAGCGTGCAGATTGCAGAATGAAGAACGCTGAACCGAACACCTGTTCGCAGGGACAGCCGGGGCGGATTGGCGCCGGCGAAACCGGCGTTTCCGACTTCTGCATTCTTCATTCTTCATTCTGCTTCCTTTCCTCCATGGCCAAACGTCGCCAACTCCGCGGCTTCGACCTGAAGCAGATCACCGGCTTCGACACCCTCATCGGGGTTGATGAGGCCGGGCGCGGTGCGCTGGCCGGACCGGTGGTGGCGGGTGCCGTTCGCGTGAGCCGGGATTTCCTGGAGGGCCGCTGGGCCCAGACGCGAGCCTCGAAGGTCAACGATTCCAAGCAGCTCACGGCCGAGGTGCGTTCTGAGGTGGCTGCCGAGCTGGAGAAACTTGCGGCCGACGGCGAGATCGCCTTGGGCGTGGGCCGTGCCGAGGTGGGCGAGATCGAGAGCCTGAACATTCTCGGTGCCACCAAATTGGCGATGCGGCGAGCCCTCGAGGCGATCTATCCCCCGGAGGTCTTCCGCCAGCGGGAGGAACCGGATCTGTTCGCCGGGCCGGCGGCAGTGGCGGCCTTCCAGCCCACGGTGAACTGCCGGGTGCTCATCGACGGCCTGAAATTGCGCGGTTTCCCGTATCCGCACGATGGCTTAGTCCACGGCGACGGCCGTTCGCTGTGCATTGCGATGGCGTCGGTGGCGGCCAAGGTCACCCGCGACCGGATCATGGACGCCCTAGGTACCGAGTATCCCGGCTATGGTTTTGCGAAGCACAAGGGCTACGGCACCGAGGAGCACCGCTTGGCGCTGCTGCGCCAGGGCCGCTGCTTCCAGCACCGCGACAAATTCGTGCGCTCTTTCCTCGAGGGGAAGCACCATGATGTGGTCGGCCAGATGAGTCTCTTCGGCGAAGAAGAGATCGTGGCGGAGTGAGGGGAGGCCGTCGCTCGGCCTGCTGGCTCTGCTGTCCGGCGGTGCCCCGCCGTCATTTTTCGAGTGGTTGGGCGGGGGTGCGGGTGAAGGGAAGTGCGGGCGCTTGCCCCTATTTGCCTGCGACGAGGTCAACAACTCGGGCTCGCGTCCGATAGACGCTCTGGTTTTGCTTGCGATCAACCCCATGAGAACCGAGCAGCGAATCTGGACGGCGGCAGGCTGGAATCCGGTCGGCCCCGGCCGCCACGACGGCGATGCGGCCGCCCAATTGGTCCTCGTCTTTGGAGCACCTGCAGCCCTGTCCCAGCCCGGTCTGCTGGCCGAGCTCCAGCAAGACTATCCCGGCGCCCTGCTCTTCGGTTGCTCGACCGCCGGCGAGATCCACGGCACCGAAGTGGCCGACGACTCCGTGGTGGCCACAGCGGTACACTTTGCCGCCACGCGTCTGCACAGCGCCCGCGTCGCCCTCGCCGAGTGTGCCGACAACAGCTTCCAGGCGGGCGAACGTCTCGCCGCCGCCCTGCCGCTTGAATTGCCGGGGATCGCCGGAGCGCCGCCCGAGCCGCTCAAGCACGTCTTTGTGTTGTCCGACGGCCTGCGGGTGAACGGTAGCGATCTGGTGCGTGGGCTTACCTCCTGCCTGCCGGCCGCCGTCACCCTGACCGGGGGCTTGGCGGGCGATGGGGCCCGCTTCGGCTCGACGCTGGTGGTGCACGCCGGTCGGGCGGAGTCGGGTACGGTGGCCGCCCTCGGGTTTTATGGGGCCGCGCTGCGCATCGGCTTCGGTTCGCTGGGCGGTTGGGATCCTTTTGGTCCGGAGCGGCTCATCACTCGCTCGAAAGGCAATGTGCTCTACGAGTTCGACGGCCAGTCCGCGCTGGGCCTTTACAAGCAATACCTCGGCGCCCACGCCGACCAGTTGCCGGCTTCCGGGGCTGCTCTTCCCTCAGCCTGCGGACCAAGGTCGGCGAGGTGCCGGTGGTGCGCACGATTCTCGCCGTCGACGAGGCCACGCAGAGCCTGACCTTCGCCGGCGACATCTTTCAGGGCGCCTACGCTCGCCTGATGAAGGCCAACTTTGACCGCCTGATCGACGGCGCTACCGATGCCGCCCGCACCAGCCATGGGGCGATCGACGGGACGACGGCCCAGTTGGCCATTCTCATCAGTTGCGTCGGCCGTAAGCTGCTGCTCAAGCAACGGATCGAGGAGGAGGTGGAAGGTGTGCGCGAAGTGCTCGGCTCCGCGGCGATGCTGGCCGGTTTCTATTCCTACGGGGAGATATCGCCCTTCAAGCCGGGGGCCCGGTGCGAGCTCCACAACCAGACGATGACGATCACCACGCTCGCCGAGGTATGAGCCGCCCCCTGCACCGCCTGCTGAGCCGTCAGCTCAAACGGCATTTTGGTCCCGCCTTCGTCGTCCCCGCGGAGTGGGCCGGTTTCATCGCCTCGGTCGATGAGGCCTATCGCGAGTCCGACCAGGATCGCGGTATGCTGGAGCGCTCGCTCGACCTCAGCTCGCAGGAACTGCTGCATGCCGGCTCCCACATGCGGGCGCTGCTGCAGGGCATACCCGATCTGCTGTTACGCGTCGACCGCGCCGGCACCATCCTCGAGAAGCAGGCCGGCGCCGGCGGCGGGCCGCTGGCTGAGCTGGCCGCGTTCTTCGGCGACCGCCTGAGCGACCTGCCCGACGCCACGGTGGCTGGGCAGTTTTCTGCGGCCCTGGCCCGCGTGTTGTCCGAGGGCGCGGCGGTGAGCATCGAATACTCCCTGAGCTGCCCCAAACACACCTGTTTCTTCGAGGCCCGATTGGTCCCGTTGCTGGAGGAGGAGTGTCTGGCGATCGTGCGCAATATCACCGAGCGCAAGCGCGCCGAGGCCGAGGAGCGGCATGCCGTCTCCGTGCTCCAGTCCACCCTCGAGTCCACCGCCGACGGCATCCTGGTGGTCGACGCCCAGGGCCGGATCAGTTCGTTCAACCGGCGCTTCGCCGAGATGTGGCGGATACCGTACTCCGTGGTGGAGGCGCGCGATGACGCCGCGGTAATCGCGGCCGGCACCGCCCAGATGAAGGACCCGGAGGGGTTCCGGCGCAAGGTGCGCGAGCTCTACGCGAGCCCGCGGGAAGTCGGTTTCGATGTGATCGAGTTCCTCGACGGGCGCGTCTTCGAGCGCTACTCGCATCCGCAGCTTTTGGACGGAGCGCCGGTCGGTCGGGTCTGGAGTTTCCACGACATCACCAACCGCCGCCGCGCCGAGGAACGCCTGCTCAAGCTCTCCGGCGTGGTCGAACAGACCGCCGACTCGGTGGTGATCACCGATGCCGCCGGCGGCATCGAGTACGTCAACCCGGCCTTCACCGTGCTCACCGGCTACACCCCCGAGGACGTGGCCGGGCAGACGCCACGCCTGCTCAAGTCGGGCCAGCACAGCGAGGAGTTTTACCAGGATCTCTGGGACACCATCCTGGCCGGGCAGATTTTTCACGCTGTGCTCGTGAACCGGAAGAAGGACGGCGAGCTCTACTACGCCGACACCACCATCACCCCGATCCGGGACGGCGCCGGGGCGATCACCCATTTTGTGTCCACCGAGCAGGACATCACCAGCCATCGTGAGCTTGAGGCGCAGTTGCGCCAAGCCCAGAAGATGGAGGCCTTCGGACAGCTGGCCGCCGGGGTGGCGCACGATTTCAACAACCTGCTCACCGTCATCATCGGCAATGTCGCGATGCTGCACTCCGAGCAGGCCCCCGGCACCCCGGATACGGATTCGCTCGATGAGATCTCGCGGGCGGCCGAACGCGCCGCCAATCTCACCCAGCAGTTGCTCACCTTCAGCCGGCGCCGGCCGTTGCAGCCGCGCGACATCGACGTCAATGATGTGCTCGCCAACATGTCCAAGATGCTGGGGCGACTCATCGGCGAGCATATCGCCCTGGAGGCGCGCTACGCCCCCGGCGGGGCCGTGGTGCACGCCGACCCGGGCATGCTCGACCAGGTGCTCATGAACCTGGCGGTGAATGCGCGCGACGCCATGCCCTCCGGCGGCAGTCTGGTGCTGCAGACCACAAACCTCGTTTTTGACGCCGGCCGGGTGCGTTCGCACCCGTTGTCGCGGCTCGGCGAATTCGTCTGCCTGGCGGTCACCGACAGCGGCGTGGGCATCGCGGCTGAGCACTTGCCGAAGATCTTCGAGCCGTTCTTCACTACCAAGGAGGTGGGCAAGGGCACGGGGCTGGGCCTGGCCACGGTGTTTGGCATCGTCCAGCAGCATCGCGGCTGGATCGAAGTGTCGAGCACGGTGGGCGTGGGCACGACCGTGCGGGTGTATCTGCCCCGCCAGCTCCATCCGGTGCCGTTGCCCATCGACGGGATCGGCGCGCGCCCGGCCCCACGAGGGAACGAGACGGTGCTGCTGGTCGAGGACGAGCCCTCGGTACGCCTGCTCATGCAGCACCTGCTTGAGAACCACGGCTACCGGGTGTTTTCGGCCATCTCGGCCATCGGTGCCCTCGAGCTCTGGAAACAGCATGCCGGCGCCATCGATTTGCTGCTGACCGACATGGTGCTGCCCGGCGGGGTGAACGGCTACGAGTTGTCGCAGCAGCTGCTGCGCGAGAAGGCGGAGCTCACGGTGATCTATTGCAGTGGTTACGCCGACGAGATGCTCGGGGAGAACTCGCCGCTACGGCTGGACGGGAATTTTCTGGAGAAGCCCTTCGTGCCTACGAAGTTTCTCCAGCGGGTGCGCGACTGCCTGGACGCGCGGCGGTAGCGAGCGACTGTCGCGAGCAAGCTCGCCCCCACAACTGGTGCGACGGCCCGCCGGGAGGCTTGTCCTCCATGGGGCGTGTATTTCTCCGCTGGAGGGCGTGGCTTCGCCCGAGCCGGTTCGGCACACCGGCCCGGTATGGCGAACGGGGCGCAAGGGCGGTCGGTCAGACCGTGGCGACGCGGAAGTCGATCTGGCGCTTGCCTCGATCCACCCGGTCGACACAGACCTCGATGCGCGAACCCAGGGCGAAACTGCGCTTCTTCTTGCGCCCCACCAACGCGGACCCGCCGCCGGCCACCGAATAGAGGTCGTCGGTGAGGGTGGACACATGGATGAACCCGTAGGCCTGCGAGTCGACCAGCTCCACGAACATGCCGTGGTTGCGGATCTCCAGGATGGTGGCGGGCATCGCGGTGCGCTTCTTCTTGGTGAGCTCGCGCTCGAAGTATTCGAGCAGCTTAACCTTCACCGACTCGCGCTCGGCCTCGGTGCTGTTCTGCTCGGTGAGGCTGAGGTGCTCGGCCAGGGGGCCCATCAGCTCGGCGTGGTATTCGAAGCGCCAGCCCTTGGGGGCCGGCCGGCCCTGGTGCTTGATCAGGTACTGGTCGAGCACGCGGTGGACGACGAGGTCGGAGTACCGGCGGATCGGCGACGTGAAGTGGGTGTAGTCCTTCTTGGCGAGGCCGAAGTGGCCGTCGGGCGAGGCGCGGTAGCAGGCGCGCTGGAGGCTGCGCAGCAGTTGGGTGCGCAGGATGTGGCTTTGCGGATGCGCGCGGACCTTCACCAGCACGCGGGAGAGCTCCTTGCGCTGGTTGAGGTCGCCGGCCTGCACGCCCTGCGTGCCGAGAAACTCGCGGAATTCGTTGAGCCGGTCGGCCTTCGGGTCGTCGTGCACGCGGTAGACCGAGGGCAGTTGGTGGCGGCGAGTGATCTTCGCCATGGCCTCGTTGGCCAACAGCATGAACTCCTCGATGAGCTGGTGGCTCTCGTCGTTTTCGATCTTCACGATGCGGTCGGCGTAGCCCTCGGCATCGACGAAGATCTTCGTCTCCGGCATGTCGAGATCGAGAGCGCCCTGGCGGAAACGTTCGGCGCGCAGCTTTTCGGCCACGCTCCAGAAGGTGCGGATCATCGCCTGCAATTCGCGCAGCTCACCGGCGGCGAGGCTGGCGAGGGGACGGCCGGTCGAGCCGGTCTGGTGCGCCGGAGGCAGGGGCAGGCGGCGCACTTTTTCGAGGTCGTCCTCCTTGAGCAGCGCGAAGGCCTGGCGGTAGGTGAGGCGCTTGCGGCTGTGGATGACGGTGTTGGCAAACTCCGTACCGGTGACGGCGCCCTGGCGGTTGAAGGTGAAGAAGCAGCTCTTGGTCAGGCGGTCCTCGCCCTCCTTGAGCGAGCACAGGCCGTTGGAGAGCTTAAAGGGCAGCATCGGCACCACGGTGCCTACGAGGTAGGTGCTGTTACCGCGCTCCTTGGCGTCGCGGTCGAGTGCGGTGCCGGTGCGTACGTAGGCGCCCACATCGGCGATGTGAACGCCGATTCGCAGCGTGCCGTCGGGGAGGGTTTCGAGCGAGAGGGCGTCGTCGAAGTCCTTGGCGTCGTCGGGGTCGATGGTGCAGGTGGGAACCTTGCGGATATCGAGCCGGTGTTCGAGGTCCCCCGGGCGCACGGCGTCGGGCAGGGCGGCGACCTCGGCTTCGACGGCGGGGGGGAACTTCGTTTCCAGCTTGTACTTGTGGTAGATGGCGGCGAGTTCGGCGCGCGGCTCGAAGGTGCGGCCCAGGATCTCGGTGATCTCGCCCTCGGGATTGAGGTGCGGATCGTCCCAGGTGAAGAGGCGAACGACCACCTTGTCACCGACCTGCGGAGCCGGCACGAGCGGCGAGCGGTCGGGGGCGTCGACGTAGACGTCCTTGGGGAAGCGCGGGTCGTCGGGGGCCACGAAGTAGAACTGGCGGGTGCGCTGAAGCGAGCCGGTGAGGGTCTGCTTGGCGCGCTGCAGGATGCGGATGACGCTGCCAAAGCGCTGTCCGGCGGGCGCGCTGCGCTTGGCACCGGCGGGGGCCTTGCCACGGAAGGGGCGGCGGGCGGGAGCCGTGCCGCTCAGGCGTACGACTACGCGGTCGCCATGCATGGCGGTACCGGTGTCCTCGGCGCCGATTTCGACGGGCTCCTGTTCGGGCGCGCCTTCGACGGCTTCGACCCGCAGCAGGCCGCGGCCGCTGGGCTTGATCTGGAGAATGCCGGTGACCAGATCGGCGTCGGCGGGCAGGCAGTAGCGGTCGGACTTCACGCGCACGACGGCGCCGCGGTCCAGCAGGGCTTTGAGCTCGAGGTCGAGTTTGCGGAATTCCGGCTTCTTGAGCCCGAGTTTGGCCCCGATTTCCTGGCGGGTGAGGGGCACGTAGTCGCGACGCCCCAGCAGTTGGAGCAGACGCTCTTGGTTTTTCATCGGACGGAAATTGGGATGGAAACGGGCGCGGCACAACCTCAGTTTCCCCGGCGATGAACATCGTGCATGCGGCCAGCGAGCTGTTTCCGTTCATGAAAACCGGGGGATTGGCCGACGCAGTCGGAGGGCTCACCCATGCCCTGGCTGAGGCCGGGCACGACGTGGCTGTATTTATTCCGGGGTACCGAGCCGCGCTCGAACACCACGAGACCGACGGGGCGGAGCGCATCCACCGGCTGCAGGTCGAGCTGGGCGCCCAGTTCCTCCAGGCCGATCTGCTGCGCCTGCGGCTGGGCGCGCGGCTCACAGTGTATTTTGTGGTTCGTGACGAGTACTTCGACCGGAGGGGGGCTTACGGCACCAACGAACGCGACTACGACGACAACGCCGAGCGCTTCATCTTCTTCTCCAAGGCCGTGGTCGAGGCGATGCGCCTGCTCGACCTCAAGGCCGACGTCGTGCACGCCCACGACTGGCAGACGGCGCTGCTACCGCTGCACGTGCGCCTGGCGGAGCGCCAGCTCGACACGACGTTGGCGGTACAGACGGTGTTCACGGTGCACAATCTCGCCTTCCAGGGCACCTTCCCGATGGGCATCTTCGGCCTGACCAATCTGCCGGGGGAGTTCCGCGGCGTGGACGGCCTGGAGTTTTTCGGCCAGATCAACCTGATGAAGGCCGGCCTGATCTTCTCCGACCGGGTGACGACCGTGAGCCCGACCTACGCCAAGGAGATCCAGACTTCGGAGTTCGGCTGCGGGTTGGAGGGGGTGGTGGCCACGCGCGCCGGAGACCTGGTGGGCCTGCTCAACGGTGTGGACGATACGGTGTGGAATCCGGAGACCGACCTGCTGCTGCCGGCGCGCTATTCGGCCGACGCGCTCGCCGGCAAGGCCAAGTGCCGGCGGGCCCTCCTGAAGAAGTGTGGGTTCGACCCGGAGACGACGGCGCCGGTCTACGGCATGATCTGCCGGCTCACCGAGCAGAAGGGGCTCGACCTGCTGCTCGGCGCCAGCCGTTTCTTCGAGACGGAGGACTGCCGGTTGGTGGTCGTGGGCATGGGCCAGAACCACTACGAGGAGGCGTTGCTGGAGCTGGCGCAGGCCAATCCGACGCGCATTGCCCTGGCCCGGGTGCTGGACGAGCCGATGACGCATCTGGTCGAGTCGGGGGCGGACTTCTTCCTCATGCCCTCGGTCTTCGAGCCGTGCGGCCTCAATCAGATGTATTCGCAGCGTTACGGGACGATTCCACTGTGCAGCCGGGTGGGCGGGCTGCTCGACACGGTGGTTGACCTCGAGGACCGGCCGGAGGAGGGCACCGGCCTGCTGTTCACGCCGACGGCGCAGGGGCTGGGCTGGGCGCTGGAGCGTTCGCAGGTGCTCTTCCGCGACAAGGCGCGGATGCTGGCGACGATCCGGCGCGGCATGCGGCGTGACTTCAGCTGGGCCGCCGCTGCCCAGCAGTACGAGCGGCTCTACACCGAACGGATCTGAGCGCGGGCCCGCCGGGGGCGCGCCCGCGGAACGAGCTCACTTTCGTGTTGCGGCCGCGATACGAGAGTGAGTTCCAAACCCGGTCCCAGGGCCGCTGGGCGCACCGGCGCTGGGCCGTCGGGGCTCAGCTGCGCGTCAGGTAGAGCACGTCGACGACGTTGCGCACAAACTGCTCGTCGGAGAGGCCGTCGAGCAGTTCGTCGGGCATCGGCGTGAGTGAACGAAAATGGGCGGCGAGCTCGGCGAAGAGCGCCACGCGGGACTCGGCCTCCAGCTGGTCGCGACGGGCGAGGGCCTGCCACGCCACGCGGGCCTCGGCCGGGGCGATGGCCTGGCGTAACCGCGCGACCACGCCGGGGTGGCGACGCAGCGAGTTGTACTTCTCCCCACGCAGGGCGGCGAGGTCGGGCATCGGCTCGGTCGGTTCCCAGATTACCAGCGTGCCGGCGGCCAGATCGCCGAGGCGCTGGGCGCGGGTGCTGAGCAGGGCCGCCAGCCCGCCCACGGCATAGGCCGCCGGCAGCGCGTCGATGAAACGGAGCAGATTGCGCATCACTACCTGGGCGAAGCTGAGGGGCAGCCCGCGCTCGTCGATTACCCGCAGTTGCAGCAGCCGCTTGCCGATGGTCTGTCCCCGCCACCGCCACTCCAACCCGATGCGGTAGCCCTGCGAGAAGAGGAAGTAGCCCACGATGGAGGCCCCGCGCGCGACGTCCTGGCTGAGGATGCCCAGGAGTGAAAACAGGATACTGATCACGCTCCACGAGGCGGAGATGACGGCGAAGTCGATCGCGAGGGCGGCCAGTCGCAACGCCGGGCTGGCGAGCCGGAAGGAGAAGGCCACGCCCTCGGGCGTGCGCAACCGGACGGTGGCGAGGCGCGAGGTGCTCATGGGGAACGACCGGTCGAGGCTTCCACGTGGTGCGCTGCTTCAGCACGCACGCCTCGGCGCTGCGGAGCAATCCGGGATGGGTTCATGGCGAGCGGTCGCCCTGAAGGGACGACCCAGGGGGCGTGCGACCGGACCGCGCCAGCCACCAGGACAGCGCGGCCGCTTCGATCAGGCCGAAGGCGATTTTGGCGGAGTAGGGCAGGACCGGCGCGTGGTATTGGGAAAGTAGCGCCTCGACCAAGCCCGCCCAGACCAGCAGCAGCGCGGCGCCGAGGCATAGGGTGATGACATCGGGGGTGGCGGCGCGGAGCCGGTCGCGCAGGCGCAGGCGTTCGCCGCGGCCCAGCAACGCCGCGGCCAGCACGAAGCCGCCCTGGCTGCCGATGAGTACGGCGGGAATCTCGATCACCCCGTGCGGGAGCAGCCAGCCGAGGAGAAATACGCCTTGGCCGGCGAGGAGATAGTCCATCACCACGGCCCCGAGCATCACGCCGTTGGAAAATACGATGACGAGCGTGCCCACGCCCCAGGAGAGGCCGAGTGCCATCGCGAGGAGCGTGACCTGGGTGTTGTGCACCATCAGGTATCCGGCAAACGAACCCTTCCGCTCGCCGAGATCGCCGAGTTTGGTGCCGCTCTCCTCCTCGGCCACCCGTTCGCGCGGGTCGCCCTGCAGGTGGCCGAAGGGCATTAGCACGGACTTGGCCCCGGGATCGAGCGCTACCGCGAGCATGCCGAAGACGCTGCCGGCCAGGAAGAGCGCGAGGGCGAAATGAAACGCGCCGCAGCGGCGACGAAAGGTTTGCGGCAAGGTGGTGGACAACCAAACCCAGGGCCGCACCCGGCGCACCTCGGCTTCGGCGCCGTGAAATTCGGCGAAGGCGCGTGCGACCAAACTTTCCAGATACTGGCGCGCCTCCGGTTCGGCGGCGAAGGTGGCGAGTCGGGCGAGATCGGCCGAGGCGCGTTGGTAGAGCCGCTCCAGCTCGCGGGCCTCCTCCAGCGGCAGCGGTCGCCAGGGGTCGCGGGCCCTGGCCCGCAGGAGTGCGTCGAGCCGCTCCCACTTTGGGCGCTCTTCGACGACGAACTGTTCCAGGTTGACGATCATGGGTTCACAGCGCCTGCCTCCGCTTGACCTGCAGGTACTGGGTGACGAGGTCGGCCGCGAGCGTCTCGTCCTCCAGCAGATGGGCGGCGATGCCGAGCGGACGCAGCGTCTGGGCGAGGGCCCGGGACTCGGCCCAACGGGCGTGGCCGGCGATGCGGTCGGCGATCTCGGCGGGGCGCTGCACCTCGGCGCCGGCGAAGAGGGGGCCGACCTCGGGCGCCCGCAATTGGTTGACGAGCACGAGATGCTGGCGCGAGAGCAGGCGGGCGTGGCGGGTGAAATCCTCCGCCAGCACCGGGTCGGAGAGATCGGTGAGAAAGAACAGCAGGGCGCGGCGGCGCAGCCGGGTGCGCAGGTGGCGGACGATCTCGGCCATGTCGGGCGTGGCCTCGCTGGGCTGGAGCGTGTGCAACGCCTCGCGACAGGCCCCGTAGTGCGTGGCCCCGTTTCCGGCGCGCAGGAAGGAGCGCACGCGGTCGTCGTAGGCGAGCAGGCCGAACCGGTCGCCCTGGCGTTGGGCGGCGAGCAGCAAGACGAGGGCAGCGACGAGGTAGCGGTCGAGCACGGTCTGGGTGACGCCTTCGTGCTGCAATTGCCGGCCGCTCAGCCGCGAGGTGTCGATGATGACGTGGATCTCCTGCGTACGTTCGGTCTGGAACACTTTGGTGATGGGCCGGCCGCGCTTGGCGGTGGCTTTCCAGTGGATCTCGTCGAAGCCGTCGCCGGGCTGGTATTCGCGGAGCTTTTCGAACTCGCGCCCGCGGCCGATCGTGCGCTGGAGCTTCGTGCCGGCCTGGCCGCGGTTGAGAAAGAGCGCGGCCAACGCGCGCCGGGAGGTGAACAGGTTGGGGTAGACGCGCAACTCGCAGGTCATCGCGGTGCGCCGACGCAGTTGCCAGAGGCCGAGCTGGGAATTTGTCTCCGTGCAGGCAACCAAGCCGGCGAAACGGCCCCGGTGCTGCGAGGTACAGGGCCAGTCGATGCGGGCGCGCGGTGCGCCGGCGGGCAGGTCGACCTGGAGGTCGTCTTGCAGGGAGGCGAAGCCGGCGGGCAACCCGAGCCCGAAGCGGAGCCGGCGCGCGGACGGGCGGCCGTGTTCGAAGGTGAGCGGAATGTGCGCCGGGCGGTCCTTGGCCATGCGCACAACCGGAGGGGCGGAAACGGCGGGAGGTTGGTGGTGGCGCAGGCTGTGGGTGAGATCGAGCACTCCTGCCAGCACCACGGCGAGCAGGGCGGCCAGCCAGACCGGCGCCAACCCCGGCCACGGTCCGGCCCCGATCGCTAAGACGGTGACGGCGGCGACGAGCAGCAGCAGGCGGTTGGAGGGGAGGAAGGACACAGAGGCGGAGGACCTAGGGCAGAATGAAGAATGCAGAATGAAGAAGGCAGAAGGCTGGGGTGATGAGGCAGAGATTCTCGAATGCGACCTATCGGACCTATTCGGAAAGGAGCAGGGGGAGGAGTGGGAGAATGAGTATGAGAAAGAGCCGGTGGTTACCGCGGCACGGCCACCTGCTCCAGGATACGCGCGAGGACCTCGTCGATGGTCAGGCCCTCGATCTCGAACTCGGGACGCAGCACGAGCCGATGACCAAGGACCGCTCCGGCGAGATTGCGCACGTCGTCGGGCGTTACGTAGTCGCGGCCCGCGAGCGCGGCGGCGGCACGAGCGCCGAGCAGCAGCCCCTGCGTGGCACGCGGCCCGGCGCCGATGAGTACACTTTCGTGGGTACGGGTGGCACGCACCAGATCGACCACGTAGGTGAGGATCTCCTCGCGCAGGGTGAGGTGGTCAAGTCCCGCGCGCAGGACGGCGATCTCACCGGCGGCGAGCACCGCTTGCACCGCTCCGGCGGCGAGCACGGCTTCCGGGGCTTCGGTGCCGAGCATCCGTTTCGCGAGCAGCAACTCCTCGTCGCGGGCGGGCGGCGTCATCGCGATCTTCACCATGAAACGGTCTTTCTGCGCTTCCGGCAGCGGGTACGTGCCTTCGGAGTCGGCGGGGTTCTGGGTGGCGAAGACGGTGAAGTTGGGGTCGAGCAGGTGCGTCTCGCGGTCGATGGATACTTGACGTTCCTGCATCGCCTGGAGGAGGGCGGACTGGGTTTTGGCCGGGGCGCGGTTGATTTCGTCGGCGAGCAGGAAGGTGGTGAAGACCGGGCCGCGGATCAGGGTGAACTCGTTGCGCTGGAGATTGAAGACGTTGGTGCCGGTGATGTCGGAGGGCATCAGGTCGGGGGTGAACTGCACGCGGCCGCTGGCAGTGCCGAGCACGTGGGCGAGGGTGCGCACGAGCAGGGTCTTGGCGACGCCGGGCACCCCCTCGATCAGGGCGTGATTGCGGGTGAGCAGCGTGACCAGCGCGAGCTCCACGGCGCGCTCCTGGCCGATGATGACTTTGCCCACTTCGGCGCGGGCGGCGGCGAGGGTGGTGACGAGTTTGTCGAGGGCAGGATGCATGACAAGGGATGGCAGAAGGGAGAAGGCCGAATGAAGAGGGCGGAAAGGGGAATCAAAGTACCAAGTAACAAGTGACAAGGGACAGGGGCTGGGGGAGTGGGGAAAAGGGCTAGTGACCAATGATAGGCGGCGTGGGGGCTGACGTTTCCGATTTCTGCATTCCGCCTTCTTCGATCGGCGTTGGCGTTGTGCGTCGGCGCAACGCGGCGACGGCGGCATTGTACCCTGACACCGGATCGCGGTGGGCGGCCAACGCGGCTTCGACTCTGGCCAGATCACCGACGCGGGCGGTGCGGCGCCATTCCGCGAGGCAGGTGGGCAGCAGCTGGGCGGCCGGCAACGCGCGGCGCAGGAGGGCGGTGAGGCTGCTGGTGGGCCGGTAGTCGAGCGTGGTGGTCGGGCTGGCGGGCGGGGGCGGCACGAAGGCGGCGGCGCGCCGCCAGATGAAAAGCAGCGCGAGCAGCCCGCTCAGCGCGAAGGCCGGCATCAGCCCGTAGCGGCGGGCGAGCGCGGCGATGCCCGGATTGTCCACGACGCCGAGGTGACTCTCGTCGAAGACGATCCGCGGGTGCGGCCCGACCAGCCAGGAGAGGAAATCCGTGGCGCGCTGGCGCTGCAGGGCCTCGTTGCTGACGGCGTAGGAGTCGGTAACGACGACGAGAGTGCCCAGTCCGATGGTACGTTCGGCGGCGATGGGCTGGCCCCCTCGTTCGAGCACCGGCCGCCAGAGGGTTCCCTTGGCGGGTTGCACCACGAGGTCGCTGCTCCACGTGAACTCCGCGGGCAGGACCGGGGCGCCGGGGCGGCTCGTGAGCACGTCGTCGTGGTCGCGTTGCTCGGCGATGGAAAATCCCCAATGCGCCGGCGCGTCGACGGGCGGGTGCTTGGGCTTGGCGTTCTTCTTGGCGGGAGTCGTGTCCGGCTTGGCCTGTGGGTCCGCGGGCTCCTCTCCTGTCTTTTCGTCGGCCTTCTTGGCGGCCAGCTTTCGGGCTTCGTCGCGCGCCTGGCGGGCCTTTTTCACCTCATCGCGGGCAGCGGCGTCTTTCTCGGTTTCGGTGGTTGGCGCGAGGTTCACGCCTTGCAGGCAGACAACGACGCGGGCACCGGCGCGCAGAGCGCCGTCGAGCGCCGTGAAGTCGGCCTCGGGCACGTCGGTAAGGTCGAATCGTTGGACGCCGAGCAAGAATAGCGTGACCCCGGGCCGGGTGGACAGTTGCGCAAGGGGGACGAGGGAGCGTTCGACGGACAGCTCGGGGACAGCGGCGAGCGCGTCGTGCAGGGCACGGGTGCCGAGCGGGTCGGCACGGAACGAAGAATACACCGGGTAGAGATCGCGGGCCACGCGGCGCTGGAAGACGTGGCCGAGGCCGATCACGAGCAACGCGGCGAGCGCGAAGAGGGCGAGGATGCTGCGGCGGGAGCTCATGGCGTGGCGGGCGGCTCGAACTCGGCGAGCCAGGCGCGGACCTCCGGTTCGGTGGCGGCGGCCTCGCCGTACCAGACATCCTCGAACGAGCGGCGGCGGCGGCGGAAATGCTCGACCAGGTCGCGGCGCGCCAGCGCGCGGCGGGCCAGTTCACGCTCATAGTCTAGATTGGTCTTGGAGCGGGCCAGCACGAGCAGACCCTCGGAGGCGCGCAGGGCAAGGGTCGCCAGATAGAGGGCACGCAAGGCGAGGCGCCAGCGGCCCGCGGCGATCTGTTCGTGGGCGAGGGCGAGCCAGCCGTCGCAGGGCAACTGGGCGGCCTGGACGGTCTCGTCACGCAGGTCGGGCGCGGCGGCTACGGCCGAGGCAGCGAGCACGGCGGCCGAGCGGGTGGGCCGGCCTTGGCGCCAGAGCTGGACTACGATCCAGATCAGCCCGAGACCGACGGCGCCGGTCACCAGATAAAGGAGCACGCGAACGAGTTCGGGGCTGACCGAAGGAAAACCGGACGCGGCGGAGTCGCGGGAGCCGCGGGAGAAGAGACGCTCCAGCCAATTGAAGAAGTCACCGATCGCGTTCCCGATGGCGCGCACGATCCCGACGAGGAAGTCCATGCATTCGCGCAGGAAACGTTGGAAGGCGTTGCGTGGCTCGGTGTCTTCACCTTCGGGCAAGGGCCGTAGGGCCCATTGGAAATCACCGTCGGCGAGCGCGCGGTCGATGGCCTGGTCGAGCACCGGCGGCGCCACCGCCGGTGGAGTCGCCGGGGGCAGGGTGGAGGGGAGTCCGACGGCTGGCGGCTCGGCTGGTGCGGGTGAGTGCTCGATTGCTGCCGGGGCGTCCGCGGCCTGGGCTCGTGGGGAAGGCACGGTGACGCCGAGAGCGAGCAGTGCCAGGAGTGCGGTGGCCGCGCGCCGGGGTAGACCTGCGGTGACTGGGCGGCGGGCGGTGGCCAGGGCGGTGCGAAGGTCGTCGCCGGTGCGGCAGGCGCGGCCATGGAAGACGCGCAGGGTGTAGAACGCCTTGATGAGCGGATCGACGGCGAGCCACGCGACCAGGGTGACTAGTGTGAGAAAAGTGGTGTTAAGCAGCGCCAAGCCCCGGATGGCGAAAAGATTCTCGATACCGAGCAGCCGGTTGGCCAGCCACGGGACGGTGTAGATCCCGGCGGCGGCATTGATCCACACGACGAGCGCCAGCGTCTTGATGAGGAGCAGCCCGAGGTTGTTTTGCGCGGGCCAGAGTTCCGCCTGGGCCCAGGCCTCGCGGCGCAGGGGCGGGCGGCCGGGGGGGGCCAGGCCGAGCACAGAGGCGTTCTGGTAGAAGGCGAAGATCCAGCCGAACGGAGCGGCGAGCGCACCGGCCAAGGGGAGGGCGAACCAGCCCCAGACATGGAGGCGGAGCTGAGCAGCCGCCAGATGGCGGAGACGGACGAAGGAGGGCGGCGGGGGCGTCGTGCCAAGGCGATCGGCCAAGAGGTGCGCGCAGAACTCCGCCTGCGCCACCTTCAAACCCGTGAAGAGCGCGACCAGCACAAGGGCGGCGAGCCCACGCTCAACGGCACCGGGGGCGAACCAGGAGGCGCGAGCCCAGAAATAGAGGACGCCGGCCACCCACGGTACAGCGCCAGCAAAGTAGATCACGAAGGTTGCCGCCGGGGTGCGGCGCAGGAGGTGGACCGATTCCTCGACCAATTCGAGTGCAGACGGTCCGGCGCGGGGGGAGGCAGGGGCCGGGGCGCTCATCGGGAGGGCGGGAGCGCGGGGCGGGGGACGTTGTGGGTCGGGGCCGCCGAGCGGGGGCCGTTGGCCGGTTCCGCGGATTTGTCGGATGGGGCAGGTGCCGGGATGTCGGGGATTTGTCCTTGCGGGCAGGCTTGTCGTGCTGCGGGCCGGGAAGGTCCTTCCAGATGGTGGCGTCGTGGAAGTTTTGGGGGATGCGGGTCAGCAACGTGGCGGCGTAGAAGAAGACGAACCAGAGCACGAGCGCGGGAGTGCCGACGGAAAGCAGGGCGCGCAGCGGCGCGAAACTGCGGGCCGCGCGTGGGGCGGGGGCGGGCGAGGCCTGCTTCGCCAGGCAGGCCGAGCAGAGCAGGCGTCCTTCGTGTTCAACGACGCATTCGCGGCAGAAGGGCTGGCCGCAGACCGGGCAGCGAGCGGCCGCCTCGCGCTCGGCGTGCCGCACGCAGCGCCAGGCGCGAATGGGCGCGGGGCGGGCGGTGGGCGGGACCGGAGGGGGCGGCATCGGGAGCGAGGCGGCGAGTATCCGCCTACTGGGCCGCGGGCTGGACGGCGGGCTGCGCGGAGGCCGCGGACCGATCGGACTGATCCGGCGCATCGGTCCGATCCGAAGTAGCCGGAGCATCTTCGGCCGGTGTCGGCGGTTCGGCGCCAGCGGTGGCGGCGGCCGGCGGGGGCGGCGGCGCCAAGGGCGGCGGAGTGAGGGCCGCCTGGGCGGCCTCGATCAGTGGCACCAGGCGGGCGAAGACTTTGCGGGTACGGCGGAAACGGGACAGCGGGGGCAGCACCACCGATTGCACGCCGGACATGAGGGTGACCTTGCAGGTACGCCCGAGGTAGAGATTCCAGAGCAGCAGGAGTAACGCGGGCAGGAGGAAGAGCAGAATCCAGGGCGAAACCCCGGTGCTGGAGGCCGCGATTGCGGCGGCGATGCCACAAAAGCCGAGGATGGTTCCGAAGACGGCGTTGAACACGCCGTAGCGAATCGAATCCGCAGCGACGAGGCACTGGATGTCGCGGAAGTAGAAGCGCTGGTAGCTCTCGGAGTATCCGCTGGAGGTAACCAGCAGCAGGTGGTCGGGCCCGAGCCAGAGGCTGGTGTAGCTGCCGATACCCGAGCGGGAACGGGTGAGGCGTTGGTAGAAACGGGCGGTTCGGGCCATTGTCAGTGCATCCAGCTAGAGGAGGAAGGTGACGAGGCCCACAGTCCAGCCGACCACTTGGGCGCCGGCCAGGACCATGGCGACGACGAGGCGGGTTTTGGAACCGCGAACGAGACTACCGGGCTTGTTCCAGCCGTAGATGGCCAGGCCGATCGCAGCGGGCGCGGTGACTAGCGTCACGGGCCACATGAGGATGGGGAGCGTGGCCAGCGAGAGGGCGAGGCTGTCCCAAAGCAGTCGCGACTTCACGGCGTCGGGCTGGGCGGCGATGGGGCGCGCGGCGATGCAGCTCGGGCAGAGGCATTTGCCGGCGAAATCTACGGCGCAGACCGCGCAGAGGAGTCGACCGCAGCCGGCGCAGACGGCTTCGGCGCGGTTGGTGGTATGGAAGAAGCAAGTGGCGTCGTCGCCCAAGGTGGCGGACTCGGGACGGGCGACGAAACGGGCGGCGGTGAGCGCGGGGAAGGCG
Organism: Opitutaceae bacterium; assembly: GCA_016711225.1. Classification (GTDB taxonomy): domain Bacteria; phylum Verrucomicrobiota; class Verrucomicrobiia; order Opitutales; family Opitutaceae; genus CAJCBL01. The sequence goes on along the minus strand of JADJTK010000007.1, from coordinate 119,307 downwards.
ACGAACTCCAGGTCGGTGTCGCACGAAGGACAGTGGACCTGGCGGTCGTTGTGCCACGCCGCTGGCGGGAGCGCGCGTTTGCAGCCCGGGCAGTGGGAGACGGGGACCATCGAGGGGGCGGCGATGGGGGACGCGGCGGTTAGGCGCGGGTCTTGACCACGCGGGTGTCGCAGATGCGGTCGTGGAGGGCGCGTTTCTCGTCGTCCCAGCCGGCCATCATGTAGCCAATGAAGAGGGTGATCTGGCTGATCATGGTGGAGAAATGGCGACCGACGATGCGGCCATTGGAAAGCCGGGTGCCGTCCGCCCGTACGACTTTGAGCCCGAGGGCCATTTTCCCCAGGGTGGCCTGATACTTCGCGAGGAAGTACCACTCGTAGCTGAGGCCGATGCCGACCCCGACCAGCATGGTCGCGGCTGTGAACGCGAAGAACAACGCCATGTTCTTCGGATCCAGCTGGGCGGGTTGGGCGACCCAGACAAAGCGGCTGTAGAAGAGAAGGCCGAGCAACCCGTTGGTGATCTGGCCGACCACGGTGATCAGGAGACCGTCGATGAAGCGGGCGGCAAAACGGATCCAGAAGCCGCCGTAACCGTATGGCCCGGGCATCGCGTCGCCGGCGGCGGGGGACAGGCCCTCGCGCAGGCGCTGGAAGAACACTTCGCGGTGCTCGGCGCTGACCCAGCGTCCCTCGTATTCGAGCATCTGGCTCTTGGGGTAGCGTCGACCGCTGACCGCGCAGATGGCGTGGTCGGGATCCTCGGCGCTACCGGGCCCGCAGGCTTGGGCGTACGGCAGCCAGCCGGCCAGTCCCTCACGCCAGACCAGCGTAGCCGGTGTGATCGTACCGTTGGCGACGAGCGCGGCGAAGTCCGTGTCCGACACGGGGCCCAACCGCTGATTGAGGACTGCGTAGTACCATCCCATAAGAAAGCGGATGCACGGTAAGGTGGGATGGTCGCCCGAGGGAAGAACAGAATGTGCGGTGGACGGGGGCTTCGCCGCTCGCCCTCGGGCGGCGGTCGTCCCGTGGGCGGACGGCAGCGACACTGCCGCGCGACCGCGGGCGCGGTCAGGGGAAGCGCAGGGAGTCGGCGGCGACGAGGGTCACGCGGCCGGCGAACTCCGCGTTGACGGCGGCGCTCGTCTGGAGCGCGGTGCGTTCTTTGCCGTCGTAGGTGCTGTGGCCGTCGGAAACGAGAGTGACGGTGAAGTGGCGGGTGAGCGCCCCGAGGGTGGTCTCGCGCACGCAGTATTCGGATTGCAGCCCGGCGATGATGAGGTGGCCGATGCCGCGGGCCGTGAGCACATCGCCGAGCGCGGTGCTGGCGAAGGTGTCCTGTGTTGTCTTGTCGAGCACGATGTCGCCCTCCGCCGGGCGTAGTGACGGATGCAACTCCCACCCCGGGGTCCCGCGCTGGTCGGGGTCGCCCGCGTTGCCGCAATTGCGCACCAGGATGATCGGCACGTGGGCCTCGCGGGCTCGCCGGAGCAGGGCGACGAGCCGTGCGAGTAGGGGCTCCGCCGATGCCACCGGGGAGGCCGGGGCGAACATGTTCACCTGGGTATCGATGAGCAGGAGGGCGGAGGCGGTCATGGGGCAGGGGACTTCCGTGGGCGAGGGTAGGGTCGCCGGGGTGTCGGCCATCAGGTGTCCTTTGAGAGCTCGGCGCTGCGCTCGCGGGCGGCGAGAACGGTGGTGCGAATCGTGTCACGGAAATTTGCCGACGCCATGGCCTGCAGGCCGGCGTAGGTGGTGCCCTTGGGCGAGGTCACGCGGTCGCGCAAGACGTCGGCATCCTCGCCGGTCTGCTTGAGCAGCTTGGCGGAGCCGAGCAGGACCTCGGTGGCGAACTCGGCGGCGAGCTCGCGGGTGAAGCCGGCGGCGACGCCGGCTTCGCGCAGCGCGGCGGCGAACTCGAAGACGAAGCCCGGGCCGCTGCCACCCAACGCGGTGACGGAGTTGAGCATGTCCTCCGGGAACTCATGCACGATACCGAGGGCGCCGAGCACGGAGAGCACGATGGTGCGGTCGGCTTCGGAAAGTGGAGCCAGGCTACACCAGCCGGTGATGCCGGCCCCGATGGCTCCAGGGGTGTTGGGCATGGCGCGCACGAGGGCGCGGGCGTGCGGGAAGGCCTGGGCGAGGGAGGAGAGCTTTTTTCCGGCGAGGATGGAAATGACGAGCTTGCCGCGGGTGGCCTCGGCGAGGCGAGGATCGGCCTCGGCGAGGTTCTGGGGCTTGAAGGCGACGACCACGGCGTCGGCGGTCACGCAGAGATCGATCACGTCCTTGGCGAGACGGATACCGGTGCGGGAGGAGAGGGCGGCGCCGGTGGGGTCATTGCCGCCGAGGCAGGCGAGGTCGGCGACGGCGGCGACCTTCTGGTTGAGGACGCCGGCGACGATCGCCGAGGCCATGTTGCCGGAACCGAGGAAGGAGAGGCGGGGCATGAGGGGAATGCGGATTGCGGAGTTCGGATTGCGGAGTGCCGGAGGACAGGCTGAAGGCTGGATGCTGAAGGTTGAAGCCGGAAATGGAGTGGCGCAGGGTGGAGTGAAGGCGGAAAGGCGGAGCGGAGGTGCCAAGTAACAAGGACCAAGTGACAAGGGGCCTACGGGAATCGTAACGGCCCAAACCCAGGATTCTGGCGAGTTTCGTCACCCCGATGCGAAATCACAAAACCCAGAATCCAAACGCCAAACCCAGAAACTCCAGCGAGTTTCGCCACGGGGAAGTGACGGACGGAAGCGAAGCGCTTCCGCTACGACGGCGAAACCGAAACGCTCGGAGCGTTTCGCTATACGGACCACCGACTCAGGAACGCGAAACCTGAAACTCAAAACCCGAAACTGGCGGCGGGCAGCGCGCCGGCTTACGTCGCCGGCTCGACCTTGCGGGGGTGTAGTATGGTGGCGCAGACTCCGCCGTCGGGCCGATCGAGCACCTCGACATTGCCGCCCACGCTGCGCAGCGAATGGCGGGCGACGGTCAGTCCCATGCCCACCCCGACGGTGTGTTTGGTGCTGGTGAAGGGTTCGAACATGTGGTCGCGGATCTTGGGATCGACGCCGCGGCCCTTGTCCAAAACATGGATCTCGATCATCTCGCCCTCGGGATGGTCGGGGTTGAGCTCGGTCTGGATGACGATGGGGCGGGGGCCCTTGTGGTCGTCGCCATAGGACTCCCACGCGTTCATGAGCAGCTTTGAGAGCGCCTCCTCCATGACTTCGGCGCTGGTGTTGAACTCGAGGTCGCCCAGCGGATTGTCGATGGTCACCGCCTCCGGGATCTTGAACTCGGTCTGGTAGCGTTTGACGACGTCCTCCAGTAGCTTCTGGAGCGGGGTGGGGGAAAGGGAGAAACGCGATTTGATCGCGACGGTGCTGAGCTGGCGCAGGATGCCGACGATGCGGTTGATCGCCTGGTCGACGGCCTCGGCGTTCTTCTTCACCAACTCGGGGCGGTCGTAGTAGGTCTTGATCAGGTCGAGGTAACCGATGACGACGCCCAGGAGATTGTTGAGATTGTGCGAAATGCCCTGGGTGATGGCGCCTACGCTGGCGGCACGGCGCGCCTCGGAAAGGCGGCGCTGGAGCACGAGCAGTTCGCGATTCATCGTGACGAAACGCAGCTGCGTCTGCACGCGGGCTACGGTCTCGTCGAGATCGATGGGCTTGGTGATGTAGTCGACGGCGCCGACGTTGAGGCCCTCGAGCTTGCTCTCCTTGGAGGTGCGCGCGGTGATGAAGATGACGGGTATGGAACGGGTTGCGACCGATTGTTTGAGGCGGTGGCAGACCTCGAAGCCGTTCATGTCGGGCATCATCACATCGAGCAGGATGAGGTCGGGCATCAGCTCGAGGGAAATCTGGAGCGCTTCGGTGCCGCGGCTGGTCGAGAGCACTTCCATGCCTTCACGTTCCAGCTTGCGCCGGAGGAGCTGTACGTTGACCGGCTGGTCGTCAACGACGAGGATCTTGGGCTTCGACATCAGGGGTGCGGTTTAGGGGGCGGCAGTGAAGGGGAAAGGGGGCGTGGCGGCAAGCGGCGTTCGCGGGGCACTTGTCAGTGAAGCGTGAACTGGGGGCGGAATACGGAAGGCGGGTAGCGCGGAGGAAGTGCCAAGTATCAAGTGCGAAGTGCCAAGGAAAGGACGGAAGAGGGCCGAACGGAAGGAGGACCCCCGTACCCTTAACCCGGCGAACCGGCACGGACGCAAGACCCGGTTCCAAGAGCGGATTTTCTATTGCGGAATCAGCTGTTGGCCAGGCGCCACGCCTTGAAGGTGTTCTTCATGAGCATGGCCACCGTCATCGGGCCGACGCCGCCGGGCACCGGAGTGATCTTCGAGCAGAGTGGGGCGACGCTGGGAAAGTGCACATCGCCGGTGAGGCGGTATCCGGTCTTTTTGGTGGCATCAGGCACGCGGTTGATGCCCACGTCGATGACCACCGCGCCGGGTTTGACCATGTCGGCCGTGACGAATTCGGCCCGGCCGATGGCGGCGATGAGCACATCGGCCTGGCGGGTGATGGCGGGCAGGTCGGCGGTCTGCGAGTGGCAGACGGTGACGGTGGCGTTTGCCCAAGCCTTTTTCTGGAGGGCGAGCAGGGCGATGGGTTTGCCCACGATGAGGCTACGGCCGAGCACGACGACGTGTTTGCCGCTGAGTTTTACCCCGGAGCGCACGAGCAGTTCGATGATGCCGGCGGGCGTGCAGGCCACGAAGCCAGTGTCGTCCTCCTGGGCGACCTTGCCCAAGTTGAGGGTGTGGAAGCCGTCGACGTCCTTGTTCGGGGCGACGCGCCGGAAGACGGTGAGCTCGTCGATGTGTTTGGGCAGAGGGGACTGGACGAGGATGCCGTCGACGGAGAGGTCGGCGTTGAGCTGGTCGATCATGGCGAGCAGATCGGCCTGGCTGGTGGTGACGGGCGGCAGGATCACGCGGCTGGTGATGCCGATCTCGGCGGCGGTGAGATCCTTTTTCTTCACATAGGAGACCGAGGCGGGGTCGTCGCCCAGGCGCACGAGGGCGAGGCAGGGTTTGCGGTCCGGGATGGCGGAGACCGCAGCTTTGAGTTCGGCGACGATTTGGGCGGCGATCTTGTTGCCGTCGATGAGTTCCATGGGGTGGAGATGAGAAACCGGTCCGGCGGCCGAGGGCAAGGAGGATGCGGCGGGGGCGCGGGACCAGTCATCAGTGAACAGTGATTTGTGAACAGTGATCAGGGTAGGGGCGGCGGACCTATGGCGGATGGAAGAGGTGCAGCGGGACGTAGAAGAGAACGATTGGGAGAACGAGAACGAGCAGGAGAAGGAGCAGGAGCAGGAGGGGCGGCGCTTGCGCCACCTGTCGACTCGGGGCTGCGTAACGTTTCAGTAACGCGGGGAGGCGGCTGGATCGACTCCTTGACCTGTACGGGGCCGTAGGCTCATTTTGCCCCCATGCTTCGCAACCCTAAGAGCGCCCGTTCGCGGCGCGCGGCGTTCACCCTTTTCGAAATCCTTATTGTGGTGTCGATCATTCTGCTGCTCACCGGCCTGGCGGTGCAGCAGGGCGGCGCTATTTTCGACGACGCACGCAAGGACACCACCCGGGTGTTCGTGCAGGAAACGCTGAAGCTGCCGCTGACCCGCTACAAAATCGACAACGGCGGCTTCCCCTACACTGAGGAGGGCCTGCAGGCGCTCATGAGCGCGCCCAACACCGGGGCCGAACGCTGGCGGGGGCCTTATGTCGACAAGCTGGATGCGGACCCGTGGGGCTCGCCCTATCAGTACCGCTGCCCGGGCACGCGCAACACCAGCGGCTACGACCTGTGGTCCCGCGGCCCCGACAGGCAGGACGGCACCGCCGACGACATTGGCAACTGGGTGTCGCAGGCCCCCAAGGCGCAGTGAACAGGGTTGATGGGTGGGGGGCGCAGACGGAGCAACCGGTGGCGCAGCGGGCGGTTCTTCGCGGGCCCGGTCTCCGACCGGTTCTCCCGGCCATGCTCGGCGCGGCGAGGCCGGGCGGAAGGCCAGTCGAAGACTGGCCCTACCTTGGCGCGTCGGTGCGCCGTCTTTCCCGTGTCCGCGGCTTCACCTTGCTAGAGGTCATGCTCGTGGTGGCGTTGATCGCGGTAGCGGGCACGATGTTCCTGGTGAGTGTGGAATCGCTCGGCAAGTCGTCGCCGGCCGACGAATTCGAAGGGGCCTTCTGGCGGGCGATGGCGCAGGCGCGCGAACAGGCGCTGACTTCGCGCCGGCCCGTCGAGCTGGCCTTCGACCCGGAGGCGATGGGCTTCCTGCTGGCCAACGACTTCATTCTCGTGCGCGGCGAGTTGGTCACTCGCCGGCCCGTGGAAGGGGTGCGGATTTTCCCCGACGGTTCGTGCCAAGCCTTCGCTATCGAGTTCCAGCTGGGCACTTACAAGCACCGCGTGCAGATTGATCCGTGGACTGGATCCGAAATGCTCTCGGCCGAGGCCGACAAGAAAGGACGGTTGTGAACCGAACAGTCGAGGGGCGACGGGCGAGAGACGAGGGACGAGTGGCGCGCGATGCCTCCGCGGTAGGGATGGCGCTCCGTGTCGTCCGTTGTGAGCGTGAGGTTTGCTTCCGGCCGTGGCCGACAGATTTGCTTTGTGGTGGGGCGGGCTTTACGCCCGCCATGCGCTGCGTCCGGAATTTGGCGGGGGTAAACCCCGCCTCACCGGGCAGAGACGGCATGGCTGGGGTAAACCTCGTTCCAGCGGGCGGCCAGTCGGCAACCAGCGGCCGCCATTCCGTTGTGGGAGCGTGCTTGCACGCGATCTGCGCCCGGAATCGCGTGCCAGCACGCTCCTACGGCAGACCGCGGGAAGGCCGTCGTGCGTTCACCTTGCTGGAGGTGTTGTTGGCGCTGGCCTTGTTTGCGGGGGCGGTGGTGGTGCTGGCCTCTTCGTATCTCAACATCATTACCTCGCTGGAGGCGGTGAAGACCGATCGCGCCTTCGACCAGGAGGTGCGCTGGGTTCGAGATCAGGTTTTCCAGGAACCCGACCTCAAGGAGCTCGAGAAAGGCGGAGAGCTGCGCACGGCCGACGGCGGAGCCGTGCGCTGGCAGGCCTCGGTGTTTCCTGCGGCTGTGGCCGATCTGTTCACCGTCGAATTGCACGTGGAGATGACCGCGGAGAAATCGGGCAAGTCCACGCAACGTGAGCACACTGAGCGGCTCACGGTGCTGCGGCCCTCGTGGTCGGAGCCGGTGGAGCGCAGCAAGCTTTTCGAGGAGGCGAAACAACGCATCGAGGAGGATCGCCAGCGCCGCGGGGTGATCGCGGAAAAGACCGGCAAGGAGGGGAAACGCACATGAGGACGGTGCTCTTCTTTTCTATCCGAGAGCGTGGCTTTCGGGGGCCGGGTGCATCCGACACGGTCGAGCCGGGCGTTCCATCATACCGTGGGATGGCGATTGGGCGGGCCCGCCACGTCGGCGCCGTGGCCTACAGGACGGCGGCCTGCGCGCGTCCCTCGGGCCGCCGCAGTTTCACCTTGTTGGAAACGATGCTGGCGGTCGCCTTGGCCGCCGGGCTGCTGATCGCGGTGAACTTCTTCGTGCTCTCGATGGGCGAGCTTTGGGGCGGCGGCTCGGAGACGCGCCTGTTCGACCGGCATGTGCGCGGGGTTACCCGTTTTCTGGAGTCGCTGGTGCAACAGTCGGTGGTGCCCACCCAGACCGCCCCGACCAAGGAGTCCACCGGGCAGCCTGCTTCCCAGGTCCCGCAGACCCGGCTTCAGCCCGGGGCGGGTGCGGACGGAGCGCGCCGGCTGGCTGCTGTGATTTTTGGGGACGCCGAGCGCCGCCCGCTCGTCGTGGCCGCGGTAGCTGGGCTGCACCGGGGCTGGTTGCTGGTTGGGCGGGTTGCCCGGTCGCGCTTCGGTTTTGTGCAGGCGCCACGTCGCGATGGCGGGGTGGGGCGGATCCCTGATCCGGTGCCCGCCACTGGCGCGAACCGCCCTGTTGGCGCAACGAATTCGTCGGCGGCGGCAGCGGCGGCTGATCCGACCGGGGAACGTTTCCGCATTGGCACTGCCGGTTACGACGGCGCACCGCCGATGCTGATGTTCGAGGTGGACGAGGCGCCCGGCCAGTGCGTGTGGCCGATCCGGCCCTTACCCCAGGTTGAGTGCGCGCTGCAGATCAACGCCGACGAGGGCCTGGTGCTGTTGTGGAAATCCCGGTTGGAGGAGGACTACGGCAAGGGACGTCCGCGCAAGACCCAGCTTTCCCCCTTCGGCCACGCCATCGTCCTGGAGTATTACGACGCGGACCGGAAGGAATGGACCCGCACCGAGCAGCCCCAAAGCGACGGCAGCGGCGGTTGGCTGGTGCCGCAGCGCCTGCGTTTAACTTTCACCTACCGCGGGCTCACGCGGGAAGTCTCGATCTCGCTGCCGGGCGCGCCGGGGAGGGGCGCCGCTGCGATGAACCCGCTGCCGCACGGGGTGTGTCCCTCTATGGCGGAGCGAGGGGCGACGACTTCGACCTGGTTGCCACTACCGAGCGGGCCGGCACGGGCTGAAGCCTCGTGCCACGTTGAGCTACCGAGTCGGGCGGCACGGGCTGAAGCCACGTGCCACGGGCCGGTCCTTCGTCGCGGCTCGGTGCTGCTATTTGTGCTCGTGCTCATCGTCGTCACCGCGGCGGCGATTCTGAAGTTCAGCGAGCGGGCGATGAGCGAGATGGCCGGCGAGGGCTACTATGTGCAGCGCGATCGGATGCGCGGCGAGGCCTATTCAGCGCTGGAGGCCACGCTGGCCGTGCTCGCCCAGTACCGCGAGATCGACGGCGGGTTGTATGCCCCCGGCCAGGGCTGGGGCGACCCGCTCGCGCAGGCCGGCTATGAGCCGGCGGGGGAGCGCTTGGTCACCGTCGAGTTCGCCGACGAGAACGCCAAGCTGGCGCTAAAAACCGTCGACACCTCGGAGTCGGCGTTGCTCGCGCTGTTCACCGAACTGGGCTTCGAGCCCGGGGAGGTCGATGTGCTCACTGACAGCCTGCTCGATTGGATCGACGCCGACGACAATCCGCGCCCGCTCGGCGCGGAGAAGGACGACTATCTGCGCACCGATCCGCCCCATGTGGCGGCCAACCGTGCCCCACGCTCGTTTGGGGAGCTGGCGGCGGTGCAGGGGTTCGCTGACCTGATGTTCACCGAGACTGGCCGGCCCACCCCGCGCTGCGAGGAGTTCATGCGGCGGGTGAGCCTGTGGAGCGACGGCAGCCTCAATCTTAATACCGTGTCCGACGAGGTGCTGCGCGTGTCCGGTCTGGTCGACGACGCCCAGCTCAACGCGCTCAGCTTGGTGCTCGACACGCCCGAGGCGCCCCGCGGTTCGGCCGAGGGGCGCTATTTTCGCTCGGTGAGCGAGCTGGCCGAGAAGATCGGGCCGCTGCCCGCCGGGCTGAACCTCGGGGTGCGCACCACGGTGCTCGGGATCGTGGTGACCGTGCGCGAGCGGCAGGCCGAGTTCCGCCTGCGGGCGATCGTGCGCACCGATGCGAGCGGGAAGAACACAAGCCCCAAGACCAGCGTGCAGGCGGGCCGCTCCACCGGCACCGCCTCCCGGGCGGCCGGCGCGGTGGGCGGTACGGTGGGCGCGGGCGCGGAAGTCGAATACCCCTTCAAGTTTCTTGAGCTTGTGGAAGACCCACCCCCTACTAGCATCGCTGATTCGCAACCTGTTCCCTGACACCGTGGTGGCCTCCTCTTCACAACCAAGAATGGCCGGAGGGCATCGCCTTCCGGAGCAGCCGACGATCCTCATCGCCGGCCATCATTTCTTCACCGACACGGTACCGCTGGCGCCGGGCACGGCCGTGCGGGAGATCCCCGCGCTGGCGGCCCTGGCCTTGGAGCAGGAGTCGCCCTTTGCCGAGGAGCAACTGGCCCGCGGTTACTACGCAGCTCCGGCGGCGGGCGGGCTGGTGGTCTTCGCTGCGCTACGACGCAAGTTCGCCGCCCTGCAGGAGAACTGGGCGAAGGCCGGCTTTGTGCTCCCCGATTTCGCGACCTGGCTCCCGCGCGGCACGCCCCAGGCCGGCATCGTGGTGCTGGAGACGACCGAGGCGGTGACGGCTCTGGAGTACGCCGCCGGTTCGGCCCTGCCGCGGCGGATCGTGAGCCGGCCGGTGCCGGTGGATCCGGCGGGGGAGGAGGGCGTGGCTTTTGCCCGCGAGCAGGTGCTGGCGAAGATTGAGGCGGGCGGCCGGGCGGTGCGCCGTTACCGCTTGGCGGACACGGCCTGCACGGTGAAGGGCACGCGCTATTACTTTCATTGGGAGGCGCAGGGCTTCGTGCCGGAGAAGGCCGCCGAGGCCGGTCCGTTGGTACCGGCGCAGCTCTGGGCGATGGACGTGCGCGAACCCGAGTCGCTGCGCACCAAGCGGCGTGATTTCCAGTGGAACCGGCTGGCCTGGGGCTCGCTGGTCGGCCTGGCCGCCGCGGTAGTCTGCCTGGTCGTGGCCGAGTTCGGCCTGCTCGGCACCCAGCTCTGGCTACGCAGCCGGCAGACGCGGATCGATCTGCAGACGCCGGCCGCCCGGCAGGCTGAGACCAATAGCGATATTGTTGATCGTCTTTCCGGTTACATCGACCGCAAGCCGCAGCCCCTCGAGCAACTGGCCTATGTCAACGACCTGCGGCCGCGCTCGATCTATTTCACCAAAGTGTCGGTGGAGAGCGGCTCGCAGATGGTGATCGAGGGCTCGACGTCCGCGTTGGCCGAGGTCAACGAATTCGAGGCGGCATTGAAGCGCTCTGGCGGCTTCGCCTCGGTGGAGCTCAAGAACACCCGGGCCCGCGAGGGTGGCGGCACCTTCCAGCTCGCACTGGTGTTCCGAGCCGGGGTCCTGCCGGCGCCCGTGGCTGGTGCGCCCGCGCCGACTTCGCCGCAGGTCGGTCCGCCGGCGGCCGGTGTGGCGTCGCCGCAGGTCGTTCCCGGGGCGATGCAAGGGCGCATCCCCGGCATGCCGCCGCAGATGGGCCCGAACGGCCCGTATGATCCCCGCGATCCGCGGTCGGGCCGCGATCCACGTCTGGCACGCGATCCCCGCATGGGGGGCGACTCGCGCCTGCCGCGCCCCGGCGACCCCGGGCGCCCGTATCCGCCCGGGCCGCCGCCGAGCCCGGTGCCGACATCCGTCCCCGCCGAGTCGCAACCCGCTCCCGCCCAGCCATGAGAGCTTTCTTTTTCCGCCGCAGTTGGCGCGAGCGCGTGCTGCTTCTCGTGGTACTTGTCGTGGGCGTGCTCATTTGGCTGTTCGCCGCGCTCGATCGCACTCGTGCCGCGCGCAGCCGTTGGGGCGGGCAGGCTTCGGTGTTGGCCGAGCAGGGTGTCTGGCTCGCCAGCGCCACCACGTTGCAGGAGCAGGTGCAGAGCCGCCTGGCCCAGGTGCAACAGGGCCGCTCGCTCAACGCCAACCAGCTCGTCGGGCAGCTCGACGCGGTGGTGAAGCGCCAGCATCTCGTCTTCCGTCTCGATCCCCCCACGACGGCGCCCCGGCCGCCGGTGGCCATCCACAGCGTCTCGCTCACCCTCGAGAAGGTGGAGCTCGGGGGCTTGGCGGCCTTCACCGACGACCTGCGGGCCTCGCTGCCGCTGGTCAACATCGAGCAGATCGTGATCACTCCCGACCGTCGCAACCCCGCCCAGCTCGACGTGCGCCTCAAGCTCAGCGGCCTGGAGCTGTTGCCCTGAAACTTCCCGCAACCCTGACCGAATGCGTTCCCTTTCCCTTCCCATGAAACCCTGTCGTTTCCCGCACCTGGGCCACTTGGCCGGGGCGTTTGTCGCTCTCGCGTTGGCCGGGCTTGCGGCCCCGTTGTCCGCCCAAGACGGTGGCCCCGTGCCGCCGCTGCCGGAGATGGCCCCCGCCCCTGCGGCCGCTGCTCCGGCCCTGGTCGCCATCCCCCCCGCCGGTGATGCCGCGGCGATGGTCGACAACATCAAGCTCAGCGACAACCCGCTCTCCACCGTGCTCGACATGCTCGAGCAGCTCACGGGCCGCTCGGTCATTCGTCCCCAGCAACTGCCCACGCCCACGTTCACTTTCAACAGCCACGGGCCCATCTCCAAGCGCGACGCCGTCATCGCCATCGAGTCGTTGCTCAGCCTGAACAACATCGCGGTGGCCCCGATGGGCGAGAAGTTCATCAAGGTGGTGGTCATCACCAACATCAAGACGGAGGCCCCGGAGCTGGTCCTGGGCTCGCTGCGCGACCAACCGCCCTCGGGCAAGATCGTGAGCAAGCTCTTCCGCCTGGCCCATCTCGACACGACCACCTTCCAGAACCAGGTGCAGCCCTTCCTTAGCCCCGGCTTCGGCGCGGTGGTGCCGTTCCAAAACTCCAACACCCTGCTGGTCACCGACACCATCTCCAACCTCCAGCGCCTGGAGTACGTGTTGGTCGAAGTGGACAAACCGCGCGACCTCGTCACCAAGTTCTACACCCTGAAGTACGCGCAGGCCCAGGCGGTGGCCGAAAAGATCAAGAGCCTGATCGAGACCACCCGTTCCGCCTTCAACCGCCAGACCGGTGGCCAGACCGCCGGCATGCCCATGCCCCCCGGTATGCCGCCGCCGCAGACCGGTGGCGAGGTGGGGGGCGATGCCTCCGCCGGCCTCGGTGCTGCGCTCATCTCGGCCACGACCAGCCTCAACTTCGACGAACGCACCAACCAGGTGATCCTGGTTACCGACACCTCCAGCGTCCACTTCTACGACAATCTCATTGAGAAGCTCGACGTGCAGGCCGATCCCTCCACCAAGATCGACGTCGTCCAGATCCAGCACGCGCAGGCCACTGAGGTGGCGTCGTTGCTGAGCACCTTTGTTTCGGGCTCCACCGGATCGTCCTCGCGCAGTTCGTCGACCGGTTCCGGTCGCAGCAGCACCACCCGCAAGCAGCGGAGCAGCGAAACCTTCCCCGGCCTCAATCGCCCTGCGACGCCCACGCCCCAGGTCAATCCGCAGCCCGCGGTGGCGGCGCTGGTGGCAGCGTAATACGCGTTTCAGCGAGTTCATGACCATCATCGCCGACGAGCGCAGCAATGCGATCGTCGTCTCCGGCACTCAGGATGATCTCAACCTCATCCGTGAGCTCATCAAACAGATCGATGTTGTCCTGCCCCAAGTGCAGATCGATGTGCTCATCGCCAGCGTCTCCCTCAGCGACTCGGTCCAGCGGGGCATCGATGCATTCACAGGAATTACCGTGGTGGGCAATAAAGTGACGGAGATCAAGGGCGGACCGGTCACCGTCGATGACAAAACCTCCAACTTTCCTGGTGTGAGGGGACCCGGGTTCAATATTTCCAACATTCTACTGTCGGGGAAGCAGTCGTTCACCGCGAACGTGACGCTACCCAATGCCAAGTCGAATATCCGCGTGCTGTCCGTACCTAGCATTACAACCACCAGCAACCAAGAGGCCACCGTGACGGTGGCCACGGCCATTCCGATCATTACCTCGGCCTACAGCGATGTCTCCAGCACGGTCGGTGCTCGCAATAGTTATAGCTATCAGAACGTTGGCTTGGAGCTGACGGTGAAGCCGCTCATCGGCGCCGATGGCACAATCCAGATGGAGATTGAGCAGAGCGCGGATGAACTTGGTGGCGAGGTGGCGGCCGATACGCAGCCGCCCATCTCGAAACGTTCTGCCAAGTCGTACGTCAGCGTTCAAGACGGAGAGATCATCGTGCTCGCCGGATTGCAGAAAGACTCGAATTCCAAGTCACGTAGCAGCATGCAGCTGCTGGGGGAAATTCCGGTCATTGGCGTGCTTTTCGGGAGCAACAAGCGCACGAAAGTGCGCGAGGAAATCATCTTCTTCATCCAGCCGCGGATCCTGCGCACCACCGCCGACGCCGATAAGGCGGCCCGAGCCCAAGCGAAGGATTCGCCCGTCGCCCCGCTGATGGAAAAACGCCTGCGCCAGACGGTGGTGCTGCCTGCCGAAACGCTGGTGAAGTAAACGCCGTGTCACGCCGCCTCTCCAGTCTCGCGCTCTGCGCTGCCGTATTGCTCGCCGCCGGCCCGGCCTCCGCCGTACCCGAATCGTTGTTGCGCAATTCGCCCTTCCTGCCCGCGGGCAATGTCGCGCCCGTGGCCGCGCCGCAGAACGGCCGGCTCGAGCTGCGCGGCATTCTCGCCCTGGGCGGCAAGCCGAAGTTCACCATCTATGATACGAGCAACAACCGCGCGGTTTGGCTCGCGGTGGGCGAGAATGACGGCGGTATCCGTGTGGCCGCCTTCGATGCCGCTGCCGAGGCGGTGACCGTCGAGCTCGAGGGCCAGGCGGTGCGTCTCACCATGAAGGAGGCGCAGATCGTCAACGTGGCCGTCTCGCTGCCCACCACCAACGTGAACCCTGTCGCCGGTCAGCCCGGTCAGCCTGGGGTGAATCCCGCCCCTCCCGCCAACGAGCAGGAGATCCAGGAGCGCCGCAACCGCATCGTCGAGGAGCTCCGCCGCCGCCGCGCCCTGCGCCAGGGTAACCAGCCCACCCCGACCCGCTGATGAGCTCTTCCTCTTCGCTCGAACTTCCCGTGCTGGCTTCGCTCCCTGCCGAGGCGCGCGAACGCGTGACCGAGGCCCCTCGCGCCGAGCGCCTCGCGCAACTCGCGCACGCCCTGCGCCTGGCGCCCGACCAGGCGCTGGCCGCTGTCGCCGAACAGTCGGGACTCGCGATCGTCACTCCGGAGCAGTTCAGCCTGCCGCTGCTCCAGCAGATGCCGGTGCGCCTGGTGCACGAGTATTGCTGTGTGCCGGTGGCCACCGAACGGCCCGACCAGCTCTGCCTCGCCACCGCCTGGCCGCCCGAGGGCCGGATGGACGACTGGGTGTTTGCCGCCTGCGAGCGCGAGCCGGTCTGGGTGCTGGCCGCCCCCGAGAAGATAGCCAAGTATCTCAACGACCACCTCGGCGTGGGCTCCGACAGTCTCGACGGCGACACCACCGTGGCCGAGGTCGTGGCCGAGGAGGAGGAGGACGAGGACGCCGCCGTCATCCGCTTCGTCAACAAGGTGGTGGCCCAGGCGGTGACCGACGCCGCCACCGACATCCATTTCGAGCCGCAGGAGGAAACCCTGCGCATCCGCTACCGCGTGGACGGCCTGCTGGTGCCCGTGCCCGTGCCCGACAATTTGCGACGCTTCCAGGACGCGATCACCTCGCGCCTGAAGATCATGGCCAAGCTCAACATCTCCGAGCGCCGCCTGCCGCAGGACGGCCGCATCGGCTACCGGGTGGCGGACACCTTGCTCGATATCCGCCTTTCCACCATCCCCACGATGTACGGGGAGAGCGTGAGCTTGCGCCTGCTCAACAAGAAGAACAACGCGCTCACCCTCGACCAGCTCGGCATGAGCGCGGAGGACCAGGGCAAGATCGACGCCGTGCTCGGCCTGCCCCACGGCATCATCCTGGTCACCGGTCCGACCGGCTCGGGCAAGAGCACCTCGCTCAATGCGTTCATCCGCCGGATCAACTCCACCGACAAGCGCATCATCACCATCGAGGACCCGATCGAATACGAGGTGCCCGGTGCCAACCAGATGCAGGTGCGCCCGGAGATTGGGCTCGGGTTCGCCGAGGGCCTGCGCCACATCCTGCGCCAGGATCCGAACGTGATCATGGTCGGCGAAATCCGCGATCGCGACACGGCCGATATCGCCATCCGCGCCTCGCTCACCGGTCACCTGGTTTTCTCGACGATTCACACCAACGACGCCCCCGGGGCGCTCACCCGCCTGACCGACATGGGCATCGAGCCCTTCCTGATCGCCTCCGGCGTGGAGTTGGTGATCGCTCAGCGCCTGGTGCGCCGGCTCTGCCCACAGTGCTCGACCCCGAAGCCGATCCAACGCCACCAGTTGTTGGATCAGCTCAGCGTGCTCGGCCTCGCGCCGGAGCTTGCCGACGGGGTGTACGAGCTGCCCGCCGCGGTGGGGTGCGAGGCGTGTCGCGGTCTCGGCTACCGTGGCCGCGTGGGTGTGTTTGAGATCCTTCGCGTCGACGACCGCCTCCACGATCTGATCGTGCAGCGCGAATCGGCGCGCCAGATGCGCAAGGTGGCCGTCGATGGCGGCATGGCCTCGCTGGAAATGGCGGGCTGGAAACAGGTGCGCGCCGGGTACACCACGCTCGAGGAGATCGTGCGCGTGCTCTCGATGGCGGAGGGCAAGGGGACATGAGCGGGGCGGGGCTACCTGTAGGCCAGGGCGTCGACCTGGCCGGTTGCCGGAAGGCCACCTCAACGCGGTGGCCTACAAGGCCGATCGGCCGTGGATGCGAGGTGGTGGGGCGGGCTTTCCGCCCGCTATTCCGATTGTGGGCAGCAAGCACCTGTAGGCCAGGGCGTCGACCTGGCCGATTGCCGGAAGGGCCACCTCAACGCGGTGGCCTACAAAACGGCCGGCCGCATCCGCTGACCCATGGCGACTTTCCACTACATCGCACGTGATGCGCAGGGGGCCGAGAACCGCGGCAAGCTCGAGGCTGGCTCGCGCAAACAGGCCCTGGCCCAGTTACGCGCCCGCCAGTTGACGCCGTCGCGGCTCGACGAGAGCGCGGCGGCGGCGGCCGCCGCCACCACGGCGGAGCAGTCGGGAGGTTTTTCCTTCGGCCCCTTCGGCGCGGCGGGAGGGAAGAAGCGTTTCGGGCGCGAACACGCGCTGCCGTTTCTGCGGGCGTTGATGGGGCTGGTGACCAGCGGTATCCAGGTAGCCGACGGCGTGAAGCTGCTCGCCAAGCGCCTGAGCGATCCGGCCCTGCGCGCGTTGGCCGCGGCGCTCTGGGACCAGTTGAGCCAGGGACGTTCGCTTTCGCAGGCGATGGCGGCGAATGGCGCGGTGTTCGACGATGCCACGGTCAATCTCGTACAGGCCGGCGAAGCCACGGGCCGGCTCGGGGGCGTCTTGGAGCGGCTCGTGCTCGATCTGGAGGAGCGCGGGGAAATCCGTTCGCGGTTGGTGGCGGCGATGGCTTATCCGGCATTGATCCTGGCGATGGCGGTAGTCGTCATCCTGATCTTTCTGTTCTTCCTGCTGCCGCGCATCGAGGCGCTGCTGGCCTCGCTCCAGGGCAACCTGCCGTTCGCCACCCGGCTGCTGATCGGGTTGGCGCATTTCCTCGTCAGCTACTACGGCCTGTTCTTCGTGCTGGTGGTGGCCACCGGTATCACCATTTTCTGGGCTTGGCGGCGCAAGCCGGCAGGGCGGTTGATCAGCGACGGCTGGTTGTTGAAGGTCACCGGGGTGGGCTCCTTCATCCTCGCTAACGACATTCTGCGGCTTACGCAGGCCTTCAGCCTGCTGCTGGAGAACGGCATCACCACTTTGCCGGCACTGGCGATGACGGAGCGCACGATCCAAAATCAGGTGTTCCGCGCTGCCTTTGCCGAGGCGCGCGGCAAGATCGCCGAGGGCGCGGGCATCTCCACGGCGCTGGGCGGCACGGGATTTTTCCCGCCGCTGGTGATCGACGTGATCTCGGTGGGCGAGAGCACCGGCAACATCGTGCCCAGCCTCAAGGAAGTGGCGCGGGATTTCCGCAAGCGGATCGACAAGCAGGTGGGGGTGTTTGTGAGTTTTGTCTCCATTGGCGCGTTGATGCTGTCCGCCGGCTTCGTGGCGTTGGTGGCCTTTGGTATCATCTCCGCGGTGTTCCAGATCAGCTCGAGCCTGAAGGCCGGGTGAGGCGCGCGCGGCTTCCGCCCGCGGCTGGGGCGTTGCCGTTGCGGTCAATCCCGACGGGGGTGCAAAGCGCAGTTGAAGCGGCCCTCGCGGGGCGTTTGACTGCGGGCAACTCGTATCACCCATGGCCGCTACTCCTGTCCGCCCCCTGCGTCGCTCCGCCCCCCGCCTGGCCATCACCTGTGGCGATCCGGCCGGGGTCGGACCCGAGATCGTGGCGGGCTGGGCGTTGGCCCATCCGCGCGCGCTGAGTCGGGTGTGCCTGATCGGGCCGCAGGCGTGGTTGGACGGCCTGGACGGCCGCTGCAATGCGCAGCTGCTGGCCGTGGGCGAGGCGAAGTTTCGGGCGGTGCCGGG
This sequence comes from Opitutaceae bacterium, assembly GCA_016711225.1. Classification (GTDB taxonomy): domain Bacteria; phylum Verrucomicrobiota; class Verrucomicrobiia; order Opitutales; family Opitutaceae; genus CAJCBL01. The sequence continues at coordinate 101,218 of JADJTK010000007.1, read as the reverse complement.
CCGGCCGACGGTGGCCGGCGCCCGCGTGGCGCTCGCGGCCATGGAGGTGGCAGCGCAGGGGTGCGTGGCCGGCGACTTCGATACGGTCGTCACCGGGCCAGTGAGCAAGGAGTGGCTGGCGAAGGTGTCCCCGGGATTTGTCGGCCAGACGGAGTTCTTCGCCGCGCGCTGGGGCGGCGAGCCCACGATGGCTTTTGCCGGGGGCAAGCTGCGCATGGCCCTGGCCACTTGGCATGTGCCGTTGAAGACGGTCTCGCGCGAACTTACCCCCGAGCGACTGGAGCGCGCGGTGCGCCGTGTTGACTGGCTATGCCGGGCCGAGGGGATCGAGCGGCCGCGCATCGCGGTGTGCGGGATCAATCCCCACGCCGGTGAGCACGGGCTGCTCGGTGACGAGGAGGAGCGCTGGATGCGGCCGCTGCTGCGGCGGCTGCGGCGTAGCGTGCCCGGCGTGAGCGAGCCGCTGCCGGGCGACACTGTCTTTGTGCGGGCGCTCAAGGGCGAGTTCGACGCCACGGTGGCGGCCTATCACGACCAGGGCCTGGCGCCGCTCAAGGCTGTCGATTTCGACCGCAGCGTGAACATCACCCTGGGGCTGCCGCATATCCGTACCAGCCCCCGACCACGGCACCGCCTTCGGTATCGCCGGAACGGGCCTGGCCGAGGCTGGCAGCTTTGGCGGCCGTGCGTATGGCCAGCGGCTGACGCGCGCGCAGGCACGGCTCGGTGCTGTGGTTTAGGTGCTGCGCCACCCGGGCCGGTGCTCCGGCCCAGATTCCCAGAGCGGCGGGAGATCATCAGTACTACCGCGACAGGTCGCGCTGGCTGAGCACGCGGTGGGCGCGGATCGAGAGCGCCTGCGCCGCCAAATCGCGATCTTCGACATGGAGCACCAGACCGTACTTGCCGTTCGGGCGCACCAGGAAGGGGAAAAGGTAGTGGATGTTCACCTCAGCTTCGAGCAGCGCGGCGAGCACGCGGCCCAGATCAGCCTCGCTGTCGAGCTCCACTCCGAGCACTTCGCTCTCGTTGACGTAGAAACCGTGCTGGCGGAGCACGTCGTAGGCGCGGTCCGGATCGTCGACGACCAGGCGCACGATCGCCGACTCGGTGATGTCGACCACATTGAGCGCGAGCACGTGGACGTTCTCGCTGGTCAGCATGGAGACGAGATCGTGGAGGGTGCCGCACTTGTTCTCGGTGTAGAGCGAGAACTGGCGGATCGGATCGCCGGTGTTGGGCGTGCTGGTTTTCGGTGTCGAGGACATGGTGGCCGCCTATGAGTGCGTGCTAGCGGTGCCCGAAAACGGCACGGGGGTCAAAGGAGAAGGCAGAAGGCGAATGAAGAACGCAGAACGCGCAGGGAATGCAGAACGCAGAAATGGGCAGGCCGAAAGCGAAGGAAGGAAGAATGCGCAATGGGGAGTGCGAGCACTCTGCCTGTAGGCCAGGGCGCCGACCTGGCCCAACGGAGCACCAGCCCTGCGGCACGCGGCTTTGGCCGGTGCATTGAGGCAAGCGCGAAGTGGCGTGGGAATCGGGAGGCTTGCCGGCCCGTGCTAAAAGCAGCGGGCCACGTCGGAGGCCACGTCACCGCCGTGGCCTACAGGGCGCAGTGCGGCCACGTCAGCGCCGTGGCGCTACAGAGCGCAGGGGCACCTCACCGCGGTGGCCTCCAGGAGACGTATCACCTCACCTGCAGTTCGTAGGCGGCGCCGTTGGCCAACAGGGCGTAGTTGCCGGGGGCCAGTACGGTGTTGGCCACAAACAACGTGATCTCCTTCGCTGGCTCGGTGAGCGTGGCGGCCACCCGTGCGCTGTGGAAGCCGGACACCTCGGGGGTTACCCGGAAAAGATCGGCAATGCGCTTGCTGCCAAGCAGGGCCCGGCGCGCCGGCGCGAGCTCGACGGCGGGATAGTCGCGCAGCGCGTCGCCATATTTTTCCATCATCGCGGCGGGTGGGGCCGGCACGACACCGACGTAGACAAGCACGATCGCCTCGGCGGCGGGCAGGACCGGCACGGGCTCCTTCCCGTCGAATACGAGCTCGGCCACCTTGATTGCGCTGTTGTCCTTGGCGGCGGCTTTGCTCTGGCGGGCACTGGAGGCGTTGATCGGGCGGCCGTTGTTGGTGGGCAACGCCTGCCAGCGGCCACCGACGAGGGCATGGGCGCCACTGGCGGTGGGCCAAGCCGGCAGCGTGGCGGGCACGGCCACCGCACCGGCGCCCAGATTGAAGACCAGCGACCAGTCGTTGTCGTGCTCGAGGGTGCCCACGATGGTGCGTTCGCCCAGGGCGAGTCGCAGGGTGAACTTGGCATCGAGCACGAAGAACGGCACCCGGAGCGCGCCGCCGATGGCGGGTTTGCCCCCGGTGCTGGTGAGCTCGATCGTGCGCGTGGGAAAATCGATACTGCCGGCGACACGCAGGTTCACGCCGTTCTGCTGGCGTGACTCGATCACCGCCTCGACGAGGCCGTCTTCGTCCACGCGGGTGAAGCGCAGGCGGGCGGGGGTGGTGAACCCATCGCGATGGCGGGCCTGGCCGTCGTAGGCGGCGCCGCGTTTTACGCTGGCAAAAAGCTCGGCGCGGGCGCTCTGGTCGGCGGCGCTGAGCCGGCCGAGTTCCTCGGCGTTGGCACGAGCGAAGCGATACTCGAAGAACTCGTCGGAGCCGGCGAGGGTGTCGCCGTCTATGGAAAGGGCCAGGGCGAGATCGCGGCCCAGGCCGGTGACGGAAGAAACGTCGGCGCGGGCGATGCGTCGGTGGCTCTCAGAAAGCAGGCGGATGGGCTGGGTGCCGGTGCGATGGGGGTTGGCGGCGGCGAGGCCCTTGAAGAGGCGGGCCCTCCCGGGCTGGGAGACGAGCTCGATCTCGGCCTCGAGTTTGGCGCCGCCGTTGTCCTGCCGGGTGAAGCGCAGGAGGGCGGGGGTCGGGGCGCTGCCGTTCTTGGCCGTGACCGTGCCGCGGTAGGCCGAGCCGGGGCTGGTGGCGGCGAGGGCGGCGTTGTGGGCGGCGCTGAGCCGGGCGCGGGTGCGCTCGAGCTCCCCGGAGGCGACACGGGTGAAGGTGTAACGGTGGGTTGGCGATAGCCCGGCGAGTTGACCGGAGGGATCAAGGGTGAGCTCGATGGTCCAGGCTACGCTACGGGCGAGCAGTGGGCCGGCTTCGGGGACGGCTTGGGTGGTGCGGGTGGCCAGCGGGAGGCGCAGGGTGGTGAAGTCGGCGTCGGTTTCCCAGGTGGCCGTGAAAGTGCGGGTGTCGGTCCAGTTGCCCTCGTTGCGCAGGAGGGCGGTGAGTTGGCGGGCGGGGGCCTTGACGGTGGCGATCTCCAGGACGAGGCCGGGGATGGTTTCGCCGCCCTCGGCCAGCGGTTCGGCGCGGCCTAGGAAGAGGGCGCCGGGCTGGAGGGCGACAAGCTGGGCGGTTTGGCGGGCTTCGCGTTCCTGGCGGAGCTGCTCGGCCACCTGCACGCGGGCGGTGGCGAGTTTCTCGGCGTAGGCGAGGCGGGCGGCCACCGCGGTATCCACGGTTTTGGCGAAGGCGGGGTCGGCCACGAGGGTGGCCTCCTGCGGGTGGAGGGCGCGCGGCTTGCCCAGGGGCAGCGGCGGGGTGAATTCTTCGGGCGCTGTCTCCAGTTTCCAACCGTCGGGCCCGCGGGTGGCCGCGACCGTGCCCGTGCAGGCGACACGGGTGCCGGCGCTGGCGCTCTTCTCGAGGAAGACCAGGGTGAGGGGATCGGCCGGGGCGGAGCCCAGGGCGGCGAGCTCCACGAGGTGGGCACCGGCGGGAGTGGCGAGTTCGTGGGCGAGCGACTCGAGCCGATCGAGATCGTCGGCGAATTTGGCGCGGAGCACGATGTCGGTGGGCTGGCGCACGAGGAGGTCCTGCGCGAGCACGCCGTCGGCCTTGAAGTGGAGGGTGCGTTCCTGGTCGGTGGAGGCGACGGTGGAGAGGGCAACCTTTTCAAAGCGGATTTTGCCTGCTCCGATCTGCTCGTTGAGGGCGGCGAGCACCTGGCTGTCGCCGAGGTGGTCGCGGAAGAGGGTCCATCCCCAGAAGCTAAGCGCGGCCAGGATCGGAACGGTAGCGATGCCAAGCAACGCGAGCTTGCGGCTGCGGGCCGCGGCGGGCGGCGGGCTGGGGCGCGGAGCTTTGGGAGCAGGAGGGGGAGTTGGAGTACGAGCAGGAGTGGCTGCTGCGACAGGAGCTTTGGAAGCTGCGGGCGCGACGGGAGCCGGAGGCGAAACCCGTTTGGGGCCAGAGGGGAGGGGAAATGGGGGCGTCGGTGCGGCCGAGAGGGCCGCCGCGGGCGGTGTCGGCTGCGCGGGTACGGCGGGCGTGGCAGCTTTCGCAGGGGCGGGCGGTGGCGGAACTGCGGGGACAGCCGTGGCCGGAGGCGGGACCGGGGCGACCGCAGCCGGCAAGGGGGCCAGCGCCGCGGGGGAGGGAGGAGGGGTGGTGGCAGCGGCGGCGGGTGGAGTCGGAGGAGCCGGGGGCTGGATGGAAACCGGTGTCGGCGCTACGGCGACGGGAGCCGGAGCAGGAGCAGGAGTAGGAGTAGGAGGAAGCGATACGACGGGGAGAGGGACGGGAACCGGGACGGCAGGGGCGGATACTGGGGCGGCCGTGGACGGTGTTGGCTGCGCGGGCACGGCGGAAGTGGCCGCTGCCGCAGGGGGGGGCGGTGGCGGCGCCGCAGGCGCTACCGGGGCCGGCGGGCTGGCTGGGGCAACCGCGACCGGAGTGGGCGTCGGCTGCGGGGTGGTAGCAGCAACTGGAGACAGCGGGGCGGGCGGAGCCGGAGGAGTCGGGGGCTGGACGGGTGTCGGGGTTGCGGCGGCGGGAGACGGAGCAGGAGCAACCGGGGCGGCCGGCTTCGCTGGCGGCTGCGTGGGCGATGCCGGTGCGGCGGGCGGGGCTTTCGTCGGTGTGGGCTTGCCGACAGGGTGGCGTCCCTTGCCTCGACCCTGAAGGTTGCCTCGCGGCGATGAATGCGGCGCGGGTGAAGCGGCCGGCGTGGCGGGTTTTGAGGACGCTGGCGGCGCTGTGGAAACAACGGCGGCCGACACTACAGGAGCAGGAGTGGGAGCAGGAGAACGGGCAGGAGCAGGAGGAAGCGATACGGCCACGAGAGGACCGGGAGTCGGGGCGGCGGGCGCGGACACTGGTGCTGCTGCGGGCGGTGCCGGCTCTGCGGATGCAGCGAGGGCGGCGGCTGCCGCAGGAGCGGGCGGTGGCGGAACCGCGGGTGTCGCCGGGGTCGGAGGCGGAACCGTGGCGACCGCAGCGGGGGCTGCTGGAACCGGCGCGGTGGCGCTAGGCGCGGGTGTGGCCGGCGGAGTGGCGGCAACGGGAGCGGGCGAGGGCGGAGGAGCCGGGGGCTGAGCTGGAGCCGGTGTCGGCGTTACGGCGAGGGGAGTAGGAGCAGGTGAGGGAGCAGGTGCAGGAGTAGGAGGAAGCGATACGACGGGGAGAGGGACGGGAGCCGGGGCGGCCGGAGGGGAGGAGGGGGCTGCTGCGGGATGAGTTGGAGCCCTGGGTTCGGCGGGGGCGGCGGCTACCGCAGGAGCGGGTGGCGGCGGAGCCGCGGGTGCTACCGGAGCAGGAGCAGGGACTAGGGCGACTGCAACCGGTGCGGCTGGAACCGGCGGGGTGGCGATTGGCGCAGGTGTCGCCGGCGGAGTGGCGGCAACGGGAGAGGGCGGGGGCGGAGGAGCCGGGGGATGGACGGGCGCCGGAGTCGGCGGTACGGCGACGGGGGCCGGAGCCGGAGTAGGCGCAGGAGTAGGAGCCGGTGCAGAGGCTACTGCAACGGGAGCAGGAGTGGGAGGAATCGATACGACCGGGAGAGTGACGGGAGCCGGAGCGGAAGGCGCGGAGGCGGGGGCTGCTGTGGGCGGGGTGGGCTGCGCGGGTTCGGCGGGAGCGGCGGCTACCGCAGGGGCGGGCGGTGGCGGAGCCGCGGGTGCTACCGGGGCCGGAGCAGGGACTGGGGCGACCGCAGCGGGTGCGGCTGGAACCGGCGGGGTGGCGATTGGCGCAGGTGTGGCCGGCGTGGGTGCGGCAACAGGAGCGGGCGGAGACTGAGGAGCTGAGGGCTGAGCGGGAACCGGTGCCGGCGCTACGGCGACGGGAGTAGGAGCAACCGGGGCGGCAGGCTTTGGTTGCGGTTGGGCGGGAGAAACGACAGGAGCAATCGCTGGGGTGGACAGCTTTCCGATGCCGGACGGTGCCAGAGGGGCGCGGCTCTTGCCTCGCCCGCGGAGATTGGCACGCGGATGCGTAGTGGGAGCTCCGGGAGCAGCAGGAGCAGGGGCTCCGGGAGCTGGAGAAGAAGCAGGCTCGGGCGGAACCGGTGACGGTTGGCCAGAAGGGGGAGGGGTGCTCATGCCGGCGGATGTGGCTGCGGTTAGCGGGAGTGACGGTCGAGCGTGCGCGGCATATCGGGTACGACGCGCAGTTGCTGAAGTTCGACGGGTCCGGTGGGCCTGTTCTGGGCTTTAGTGGAATAGGACATCGCGCGAGGGGCTGGGCTTCTGGCGGCAGAGGGGCGCGGCGGGTCGGTGGGTGGCCGCAGCGAGGGAGGGTGGGAAGTTGGCGGAGACGCGGAGGGGAGTCCACCCGGTTTCGTGGGCTCAGACAGGGGCCGGCATGGGTTTTGGTGTCGAGAGCAGCGATCTGTGGCCGCGGCGTCCTCTCATGCCCCGGGGCGAGGGGGTGGGCGGCGATGGGTTTCAAAAATGCCGTAAAAGAGAGGAGGGCCGCCGGACGCCCGCTCAGGGCGGAGGGTTGCCGGAGCGATCGAGGCAGAGTGCCGGAGGTTACAGAAGAACTAGCCGCAAGGAGGACGCGGTTGAGCGGAAGGAACGCAAAGATCGCCCGAACCGGTTTCTGATCACAGAGGGCAATCGACTTGAGGCCAATACGGAGGTTCGAGAACCAAGCGGGGGGCGCGCCGCGATATCCAAGAAGTGATGATTCAGCGGTCGGTCAGCGTGGTCTATTGCGGGTCGGCCCCAGGAGAGCTCCGGACCGTCACCGGTTGGTGAAGGCATTCCAGGTACAGGCTGGCGGGGGTCTGCTCGATGACCTTGAACCCCAGGCGTTCGTAGAGCTTCGCTGCCGGGTTGATCCGGAGCACCCAGAGCCGCAATGGCAGGCCCAGGCTTTTGGCTCGTTGCAGGAGGCGGAGGAGAATCTGCTGTCCGATTCCTTGGCGTTGATGCTCCGGCAGGATGAAGAGTTGATCGAGATGAACATGCGTAGGGAGCTCATCCGCTCGCATCAAGCCGACGCGGCGGTCATTAACTTCGACAATCATCGACCTCGACCGCCGGATGTCCTCCTCGATCTGCCCGCGCGCTTCCTCGGCGTTCCACGCCCCCCACGTGGCCACGACGTAGTCCCGCATCGTTGTTTCGCGGACGTGATACGCGAACGGCGCATCCGCCTCGGTGGTGGGGCGAACAGTGACACGGCGGTTCATCGTGGTGAGTCAGTAGGATCTTCGATCCGACGCGGCGCCGGACCGGCTGGAGAGGGGCGGAGCCGCGAAGCGGGCGCGACGACCGGGACAACGAGGCGCCACGATGGTGGGGCGGAGAATGGGCGGCGAGTGCAATTGCCCGGAGTGATTCTTCCGCCGGTCCTGTCCTCATCCGGTAGGGCCCGTCGTTCGCCAGCATGTCGCGGAGACGGATGGGCGGGGATGGTCGGATGGCGCAACGGCGGTTGACTGGTGGCGCCGCTGGCGCTCGGCGGCATGACAAGGGCCCCGCCGGCTTCCATCCGGTTTGGCCCCGCGGGTCTAGGGTCGCTATCGCTCGTCCACGCACTACCGTCCGACGATGCCCCTTTCCACGAGTGCGCAGAGCACGGCATTGAGTGATCAGTTTGCCGCGCGGCGCGAGGCCATCCTGCAGGCTTGGCGCCGGGCGGACCGGGCCGACCCCGACCAGACCACCGGCCGTTCTCTCGCGCTCGGGCAGTTCCTTGACCACATCCCCGAGATGCTCGATGCGTTCGAGCTCGCGCTGCGTTCGCGTCCAGGAGGATCGGATGCGCGGGCCGCCGACGCGAGCAAGAAGGAGGAGGGCGTCAAACACGGCCTGCACCGTTGGCAGCAGGGCTACCGGCTGCAGGAACTCATCAACGAATGCGGCCATCTCCAGCTGTGCCTCTACAATGAGCTCGGCCGTATCGCCGAACAGAATCCCGCGATCGAACCCGCTACGGTGGTCGAGGCGCAGCGCCAAATCATGGCCCTGATCAACGACACGATCAGCGAGAGCGCCGGTCAATACGAGCGGATGCAGCAGGCTGAGGCCGCCGGGCATGTGGGCGACCTCCGCGGCGCCCTCGCCAGCCTCCGCGAGATCGAGCAGCACCGCTCCACGCTCTTCCACCAAGCCGTCCACGATCTCAAGAACGATGTGCTCGGCGTCGATCTGGCCGCCACGCGGCTCGGGCAGCCGACTATGGCGGATACCGAGCGGGTGCGATCGGCCACTTTCCTGCAGAAGGCGGTGCAGGGGCTCAACTCGATGATGGAGGACCTGATGCAACTGGCTCGGCTGCAGGCCGGTCAGGAGGCGCGCAGAATCGCCCCCTTTGACGCTACCGCGCTGTTGACCGAGCTCTGCGCCGCCCACCAGCCCTTCGCCCACGAACGCCGGCTGTCCTTGCAGGTGGAAGGACCGAACCGTCTGGCCGTCGAGGGCGACGCGGAAAAGACCCGGCGCCTGGCCAAGAACCTCCTGGGCAATGCGCTCAAGTACACGGCGCGCGGCGGAGTCGACGTGTCCTGGGGGGGAGGAAAGGGAGACCTGGTGGCTGATGGTCAAGGATACCGGTCCCGGGATGTTGTCGGGGCCCAGTACTCCGCTGGTGACCGGTTTGCAGGAGGCGACGGCGAGCGCCAAGGAGTCGGACGATAAGGTCTCCGCCAACACGGGCGAAGCGTCGCAGGTGCTGCCGGCGCCGTGGGATGTCGCCTCCGCCGCGGCGCCGTCCCTGCACCAGCCGGGCGAAGGAATCGGTCTCTCCATTGTGAAACGGCTGTGCGAGCTGCTTGATGCCAGTATCGAGATCGCCAGCTCAGCGGAAACGGGCACCACCTTTCGGGTGGTCTTCCCGCTGGTCATCGGCGCCCGACGAACCCTCCGCGGCCCGGGGCAGGCTGCCCCGAAAGACCGAAGCGGAGGAGACGCCGGGTGAGGAGAGCCTCCTATGGGGAAAGCCGCGGGCGGGGGGCGACCGGTGTCGCGCGCGGCGACCCGCGGCGGGAAAAGGACGGCCAGTTGGGCGCATGACCGTTGATTCGGACGAAGTGTCAACGTGGGCACGCCGAGGCGAGCAAACCACGGCGCGGGAAGACCGACGGCGACGGGTGCTGCCTCGTCTTGCGCGAAGCAGGGCAGGCGGGTAGTTAGTCGTCAGTTACACCGTGGCAGGGGGCCGGAGGGGGGGCGACGCCGAAGCCTGGAGCACGAGATGAAATCCTTCATCCGATTACCCATCACGCCGGATCGTCGCCGCTCCGCCACCGCCGAAGGCTGCACTGAGGTCTGGTGCCGGGCGGGAGTGGTTGGTAGCTTCGGGCGCATGACCCAACAGACTCCGCTGTTCTTCGCGACGGCGGCTGAGTTCGGAGCGTGGCTTGCGACGAACTCAGCTACAGCATCCGAACTGATCGTGGGCTTCTGGAAGGTCGATTCTGGCCGCCCGTGCATGACCTGGCCCGAATCGGTCGACGAGGCCCTCTGCTTTGGTTGGATCGATGGCGTGCGCAAACGCATCGACGCCGATTCGTACCAGATCCGTTTCACACCGCGCAAACCGGGTTCGATCTGGAGCGCAGTCAACATCGCCAAGTTTGTGCGATTGCAGGTCGCGAAACGCACGTACAGGGCCGGTGAGGACGCGTTTGCCCGGCGCACCTCGGATCGTTCGGTGATCTATGCCTACGAGCAGCCGAAAACCGCCGAGCTCACAAGCGCGGAGCAGCGACAGTTCAGAAGAACGAAGGCCGCGTGGCGTTTTTTCCAGGCTTGCCCACCAAGCTATCGCAAGGTGCTGCTGCATTGGGTGACCGCCGCGAAAAAACCGCAGACCCGCGCGGCGCGCCTTGAGAAGCTCATTCAGGCGAGTCGAGCGGGCGAACGGCTTCGGTGAAGGCCACTTGCTCCACTGCTGTGGGGCGCGGTGCCAGGCCTGAGCTTGTCGACGGGCTTGACCACGCCTTGGCGGGCCGGCTCAGAATAGCGCGCCGGCGGCGATGCCCACCGCACTGATCGGCCCCTGGTCGCCCATGCTATCGAGCGCGCGGTCCGCCTTGCGGATCACTCCCTGCGCGTCGCGGTAGAGGGTGTCGTCGGTGAGCAGCTTGCCGATCGTGCCCTGGCCGCTGTTGAGCTTGGTCGAGAGATCGCGGAAGTTGGAGACGGTGAGGCGCAGGTTCTCGGCGGTTGCCTCGTCGTAGAGCAGGGTGCCGATGGCCCCCTTGCCCGACTTCACCTGGTCGACGATACCGCGGGTATCGACCACGAAGGTGCGGGTCTCGCCGGCGGCGGCGCGAATCTCGGCGAGGGCGGCGATGAGCTCGTCGTGGGCGGTCGATTCGTTGATGAGCTTGCCGATGGTGCCCTTGCCCCCGCGGATCTCGGAGGTGATCGTCTTCAGGTTGTCGACGGTCTGGGTGAGGTTGGCGCCGTTGTCGGTGACGAGTTTGTCCAGTTTTTGGAACAATCCGCCGTCCCCGTTGGACGAGCCGGTGACCTTGCTGATGCCGGAGATGGCGCCCTTGATCTCACCGGTGAGGCTGCCGAGGTCGGCCATGAGGGTGTTGATGTCGGCGCTTTCCTTGGTGCGCAGCTGGCCGCCGGCTGGGACTGTGCCTTCGGCCGGGGAGCCGAAATCCAGGGAGATGTAGCCGCCTCCGAGCATGCCGGCCATCGCGATGGTGGCGGTGGCGTTCTTGGCGATGCGGGCTTTCTCCTCGATAAGCAGAACAGCCTCGGCGCGGCTGTCGGCCAGCCGGGTGGAGGCGACGGTGCCGATCTTCACGCCGGCCTGGCGCACATCGTCGCCGGGCTTGAGCTCCTTGAGCGTGGCGAAGCTGGCGGTGACGGTGTAGCCCTTCTGGTGGCGGAACGAGCCGCCGTTGAGCGCTTCGTAGGTGATCCAGAGCAGCGCGACGCCGATCAGGAAGAAGAGGCCCACGCGGGCCGACATTTGGGCGTTGTTCATGAGGAAACCTCCAGTTGCTTGAAGCGCGGATTTTGCAGGTCGATTTTCGGATTGAGAAAGTCGCGGACACGCGGATCCGGCAGGACCCGCAGCTCGGCGGGCGTGGTCACGGCGACCAACTTGCCCTTCATCAGAATGGCGACGCGGTCGGCGATGGTGAGCGCGAGGTCGCGGTCGTGGGTGACCACGATGGTGGTCACGGCGATGTGCTGGCGTAGGGCGGCGATGATCTCCGCGATGGTGGCCGACATCGTGGGGTCGAGCTCCGAGGTGGGCTCGTCGAAGAGGATGAGCTGGGGCTCCATCACGAGGGCGCGGGCGATGGCCACGCGTTTCTTCATGCCGCCGGAAAGCTCGGAGGGGTATTTGTGCACGGCGCCCTCGAGCGAGAGGATCTTGAGTACGCGCATCACCCGTTCGCGGATTTCGGTGCGGGAGCAGAGGCGGTGCTCAAGCAGATACAGGGCGAGGTTGTCGTAGACGGTGAGCGAGTTGAACAGCGCACCGGCCTGGAAAACCAGGGCGAGGGCGAAGCGGTCGCGCGTGTCGGGATCGGCGGGGTCCTGGCCGTCGATGCGCGCGGTGCCGGAGTCGGGCAGGTCGAGCCCGGCGATCTGGCGCAGGAGCACGCTCTTGCCGGAACCGCTGGGGCCCATGATGGCGAAGATCTCCCCGGGCTTCACGGCAAGGTGGATGTCGGTGAGGACCCGTTGGGTGCCGAAGGTCTTGGTCAGGCCCTTGACCTCGACGGCGACCGGCTGGCGGTCGGTGCTGCGGGCGACGTGGTGCGTGGTGGTTTTCATCCAGTGGAGGAGCGGCTCAGGCGAGGACCTTGGTGATGAAGTAGTCCAGCACCAGGATGAGGATGAGCGAGAGCACGACCGAGCGGGTGACGGAGGCGCCAATCTCGCGGGGCCCGCCGACGGTGCGCAACCCGGTGTTGCAGGCGGTGAGGATGATGATGAAGCCGAAAATCTCGCCTTTGATCAGACCGTGGGTGAGGTCCGCGACGCTCAGATACTGGCGCAGGCTACGGAAATAGAGCTCGGGGCCCACATCGATGATCTGCACGTAGTTGCAGACGACGGCACCCCCGACCCAGCCGATCACGATGCCCACCAGGGTGAGCAACGGCATGAAGATCAGCACGCCGAGCAGGCGCGGGAGCACCAGGAACCGCTCGGGCGGGATATTCATGGTCACCAGTGCATCCACCTCCTGGTAGACCTTCATCGAGGCCAGCTCGGCGGTGATCGCGGAGCCCACGCGCCCGGCCAGGATGATGGCCACCATCACCGGGCCGAGTTCGCGTGTCATCGATTCGCCGACGACGGTGCCGATCATCTGCTGCATGCTGATGTCGGCCATGGTGATGCCGGTCTGCAGCGCGAGTACTGCGCCGATGAAGAAGCTGAGGATGGCGACGATGGGCAACGAGGTGTAGCTGCCGAGGTAGGCTTGCTCGACCACGCGCTTGATGATGCGCGGGGCGCTCGGCAATGAGGCGAAGGAGCGGTAGGCGAGCAGTACCCCGCTGCCGATGCCGTCGCAGGTGTCGTGGACAATATGTTTCATGATGGGCCGGGCGCGGGCGCCGGGGCGGGAACGGTTGCAGCAGCGGGGGTGCCGGATGCGAGGGACGAAGGAAGGGGAGCCGGAGAAGGAGAAGCAGCAGGAGAAGGAGGGGAGGAAGGGCGGGAGAAGAGCGCCGGGAGGAGCGAAAAACGGGTACGCCCTCCAGTGCGGGAGACACGGCCTAGCGGGCCGAGGTCCAGGCGCCAGTTGGAGGCCTCCCGCCGATAGGTCACACAGTCGAAGAGGAAGGAGGTGCGCACGGCGTCGGTTGAACGGCGGTCGGAACGATAGAGGGCAAAGAGCGGCGACCAGAGCGTGCGGACCTCGGAGTCGTGCGGATAGAAGACCTCGAACGGGCTGAGCAGCTGGACTTGGCGGCGGCCGGCGCCGTTGTCCCAAGCGCTGAACAAGGGCCAGAGGTGTGTTTTGGAAGCGTGGGCGGCCGCGGGACGGAGCGGGTCGCGCTGGTCGAGGTTCCAGTAGACGAAATAGAGGAACTGGGTCTTGCGCTGGGCGAGGCCGGCGTCGGTCCAGTTGGCCTCCCGGTACAGCGGCCAGAGTACCCAGCTCTTGGTGTCGCCGGTGGGCTTCACGGAACGAGTGTAGAAGGGAGCCCACCGGTTGGTCCGCCGGCCGTCGGCGCCGTGGCCTTGCACGAAGAACGGCCAAAAGTAGCGCGTCTCGTCGTAGGCGACCGGCGCGGTGGCGTGGGTGGTGCCGAAGAAGAGCAGGGTGCTCGTGTCGCGCAGGGTGGGCGAGTGGCGTTCGGAGTAGAACGGGAACAGGGCGCGGAAGCGGTCGGTGCCGCCTTCGACCTGGCGGTCGCGTTGCAGCCAGAAGGGCCAGAGGATGAAGCGGGAATTGGCGGTCGCGCCCACGTTCTTCGCGCGTTCGCCATACAGAGGCCAGAGGGCGAAGCCGGATTCGCCGCCGCCGTGAATCTCTCGCACGAAGGGCCAGAGCCAATCGGTCTCCACGCGCTCATCCTTCTGCCAGCGGCTGTAGAGGGGGAAGAGGGTGAAATCGATGCGGTCGTTGCCGAAGCGGCGCTTGATTGTGCCGTACAACGGCAGGACCGCGCGGTAGCTGGTGGCGGGGTCACCAGTCTGGCGCGAAAAGTAGAAGGGCCACAGATCGAAGGCTTCCGAGGCGTCAGACGGAGTGGCCGGGCGGGCCGGGTTTCCAGCTGTGGCGGAAACGCTGGCGGGCTCGACCCGACGGTCGAAGTTGATCAGAGAGAGGATACTCCAGCGGGTGTTGGCCTCGTGGCTTTCCCGGAAGAAAACGGGGAAGAAAACATAGTCCTGCATGCGCGTACTGTCGGTGAACGCGCGGTGCAGGAAGAGCGGGCGCAGGCCGGACTCTTGGCGGTCGGGCAGGCGGTCGTCGAAAAACAACGGGCCCAGCGCGCTGGTGTGGGCCTCGCTGCCGTCGGTCGCTTCCTGGGTCGTGCGCAACGGCCACAGGTTCTCGTCGGTCGCCCGCATCCATGCGGGCGCCACGAGACAAAGCAGAGCCATCAGCCACCTTTGCCTGGGCAGGTTCATCGAACGCAGTTGAGTGTGTAGGACCGGGGCAACGGGAGCGGTTCCAGAGTCGGGCCGGAATCGCGGTGCCTGTCGGTTGGTCAGTGGGCTAACGATCTCCCGGGGCAGAAGCAATCGTGATGTGGAGGCGGGGTGGCCGATGGTCGAAAAGGCGGGTGAATGGTCCTGTCGTGTCGTTGGATGGACGGGGAGGTGTGGGGCGTCCGAAGAGATCGGTTGGGCGGTGGCGCAGGACTCCGTGCCTGCGAGCTTCGGGATTGTAGGCGCGCATGGCCTGCGTGCAGGCCGCGTTAAAAATCGCAGGCACGGAGGCCTGCGCCACGGGGGGGCATACGGTGCAACACCGCGTTCCCGGGCTTGTGCCGCCGGGTCGGGCGGGTTTGGCTGGAGTATGCGTATTACCGGAGGCAACGCCCGCGGCATCCCCTTGCGCGTCCCGAAAGGCGACGCCACCCGGCCGGCCATGGACCGGTTGCGGCAGTCGGTTTTCTCCAGTCTCGGGGCGCGGGCCGTCGGCGTGCGCTTTGTCGACCTCTTCGCCGGCAGCGGCTCGTACGGGCTTGAGGCGTGGAGCCGCGGGGCGAGTGGCGGGGTGTTTGTCGAGCAGGGGCGTGAGGCCCTCGAGTGCCTGCGCATCAACCTGGCCGCGGTGGCGAAGAGCCTGCAGGCCGACGCCGGTGCCTGTGTGGTGACGAAAGCCGACGCGCTCGCGTGGTCGCCAGTTGGCGACGCGCGGGCCGGGCTGATCTTCGCCGATCCGCCGTATGCGATCATCGGGCAGCAGCCTGCGCGGTTTTTCGCCCAGTTCGACCGACTGCTGGTGCCCGGGGGCGACGGGTTGGTGGTATTCGAGATGCCTGGTGAACTGCAGCTCGCCGAGCCTGGATGGGAACTCGTGAAGCGCCTTGGCGGCGGCCCGCGTGAGGCGTCGGCGTGTTTCTACCGGCGCGTGGTGGCGGGCTGAGGCGACACAGGCCAAGGACTGGATGACTCCAGAGGAAGATGCAGCATGGGCCAATTTGTAGCCGGTACGGTGATCGTGTTGCCGTGCGCTCCATCGAGGCGTCTTGCTCGGCGTCGCGGCCGATGCGGTAGTGGATCTTGGGACGAACGTGATCGCTCGGGGTGCTCGACACGGCTCCTTGAGGTGGACGAAGGGACAGGGAAATGGGCACCCGCAGCGACGCTAACGTAGAAAAGGCGGACGGTGGTGCCGTCCGCCTTGAATGAGTCACGATGCAGGAACGGTCAGTTGTTCACGGTGAACGTGTTGAAGCCGATGAAGCTCCGCTGCGCCATACTGTTGATCTCATAGAAGTAGATCACGTGGTGACCGTTGCTGAGTTGGCGGGTGTCCAGAGATAGCGAGAAGCCGGCGTTTGGGTTCTTGTACTCTGGGTACGTCGTGTCGATGTCCGGACGCGGGATTCGGATTTGAAAACCATCGATGCGGTTGCCGTCGAGCATCGCGTACACCTCATAGGTCGGAGGGAATCGGTTGAGAACCCACCCCTTGAAAACAACCGTCCCCGTGGGAATCTTCGAGAAGTCCGGTGCTTCGATGCCGAAACGGAGGGGCCTCAATGGTTTGAGTTCGCGCTGACCGAAGGTTGTCTGGGTACCGTCCTTGGCGGTGGCGCGGATGGATAGTGAGTATCTGACGTCCCTCAACCATTTCGTCTCGAGCTGGAAGCGGAAGCCACCGTTGGCGTCCTTGTAGCCGGGGTAGGCGGAGAGAACGTCGGCTCGGGGTAACCCCCAGGTCGCGTTGCTCACGATGGCTTCGTGGGCCACTTCGCCGTTGATCAGCACCTCGATCTTGGAGACGCCACTCGGTGCCAGGAACCATCCGGTCGCGTTGATCGTGCCATCGACGGTGCCGGCCTTGGGGGTTTCGAGGTTGCCACGGGCTGTCGGTGGAGTCGTGTGCGAGATTGTGCGTTGCGCGAAGGTCGTGCTCGTCCCGTCTTTGGCGATGGCGCGAAGGGCCAACGTGTAGCTGCGGGCCTCCATGGTTGCGGTGTCGAGCAGGAACCTGAAGCCGGCGTTCCCGTTTCCGTAGCCTGGGTAACTCTTAAGCACATCCGCACGCCCCAGCCCATAGGTGGCCGTGCCGACCACTTTGCTGTCGAGCAGGACCTCGATCTTGTCGACTCCCCCCGAGTTGAGGAACCAGCCCGAGACCGTGGTGATAGCATCGACTTCCGGACCGAAGGGATAGTCGAGGGAGCCGAGTGGGGGCAGCTTCGTGCTGAAGGTCCGGCTCCCGACGGTCGTCTGCACGCCTGTGGGGGTTGTGGCGCGAACCAGTAGCGTATGGGCGCCGTCCTTGAGCTGTGTTGTGCTCAGCCCAAAGGTGAAGCCGGAGTAGCAGTTGGCATAGCCGGGGTAGGCGTTGAAGACGTCGGGCCGCGCGATGCCGGTGGTGGCCTGTCCGAGTATGACTCCGTCGACGAGGACTTCGAGTTTGGAGACGCCACGAGGATCGAGGAACCAGCCCATGACCGTTGTCGTGCCGCTGATCGGATTTTGGCTGGCCGCGGGTGCGTCGATCACGCCTCTCGGCAAGAGAGCCGGCACTGGGATACTGGCGACCGCGGTGTCGAACACCTCGACAACATCGCAGGCGTGGTTGCCTGCGGCGGTGCCGCCGAGGAAGTAGAGCTTGCTGCCCAAGGCGACCATGCCGAGGTCGTAGCGTGCAGTGGGCAGGGTGGCTTCATGTGACCACGCTCCTGTTGCCGGGGAGTACTTCCAGAGGACGGGTTGTGCCTCGGCGATCGTATAGTCGGTGAGGGCAGCGAGCACGTAGATGTCGTCGCCAACCGTGGCTGCTCCAATGACCTCGAAGGGGACGGGGAGCCTCGTGACGATGCGCCAGGTGCCCCGCGCCGGATCGAATTCCTCGACGCTGTCGATGAGCTCGTCGCTGATGAGCCAGTCGTTGGTGTTGGCGCTCGCGTGACCGCCGATGGCGTAGATTTTGCCTTGGGCAACGGCGGTGGCCGGAAGGTAGCGCGCCACTTGCAGCGCAGCGGCCGAGGCGGCCCATTTGTCGGCAGCCGGGTCATAGATCTCCATCGATTTTGAGACGGCTTTCCGGTCGGGCTGATACGTCGTCGGTTTGATGCCCTTGGTGATGGCGCCACCGAAGACGTAGAGTCGGCCGGTGAGTGCGGCCGCCCCCATGCCTTCGCGTTGCTGCAGAAGGGATGCGCAATTGGTCCAACCTGAAGACGGTACGGCGGATAGTGCGTTGACCGTTGCGGAGTATTCGCCCCCAAGTCTGAAATTTTGCCCATCAAGGGACACCATCTTCATGTAGGCAGAAACCTGTTCCGACGAGGGGTGTGATTTCCAGGTGCCGCTGCCGGGATCGAAGGTGATCACGGTGGCACCGTTACCGATTGGTGTAGTGGTGCCGCCATAGCCGTAGATCGTGCCGCCCGAGGAAACGTACTCGGTGCCAGTGCGTGCGGTCGGGAGTGCCGGGCCTATGCTCCAGGTCTTCTGGGCGGTGGCGGTACCGGGGACCGGGGTAGCGTCAACCGAGTAGGTGGTTGTGTTGCCAGTTCCGCTCCGGTGGGGATTGAAGCTGGCGGATGAGTAGTCGGCGATCATCATTCCGGTCTCTGGGGCGATGAGTCCGAAGGTGCGTATGGCGCCGGATTTCCCGGAGACGTACCAGCGCTTTGCCGTGCCATCGATCACTTGGCTGTTATCGGCAAGATCCGTCAGGTCGAAGACTAGATTGTGGTTGGTGCCGGTGTTGCCGAGGGTCTTGTCGGTTTCGTCCATGTTCGGGACGACAGGTCTCCATGACATCGTAGGTGATGTTTCCCCGGTGGACGATACTCCGAAGGATAGCTCGGCGGCTCGACTGGTGGGTTCAAGCGTGACCCAGGCCAGCAGTTTCGGCTTCGAGGCGGATCTCGCGTTGATCCAGTAGGCGCAACGACCATCAAAGGCGAAGGTGCGGTTGGGCGGGTTGAGGGCTCCGATCATAAACGGCGCATAGGTCGCGCCGGAGGGCACCTTGTTGAGTGCGTCGTAGGCGATCCAGATGTAGTCGTCGCCGCTTGGGTCATAGTCGTAGTTGTCCAGGCGTAGCACCTTGAATGCACCGAGTTCACTTGGCTCCTTCAGTCCGTTGCTGTTGACATCGTACCACTTCGTATCGTCGTATCCTACGATTAGGCACGGGCGGAGGCGGTCGGTCTCGGTGCTGAAGAGCAGGAATCCGTTGATGGTGGTCCCCAGTCGTGTTTGAGCCAACAGCACGTGGCCTTGCTGCAGTAGCCGCTTCATCGGCAGTAGTCCTGCGCTTGCGGGCCCTTTGATTGGGGTGGGAGTGTCGGATGCACCGAAACTTACGGCGCCGACCAGATCGGTACGGTACTGCAGGGCGTCCTGCCAAACGGGAAACGCCGTGCACCACTCGGTGTAGCTGACCGGATCACTGGGGGTAGATCCGTTGTAAGGAAACGCTGCCCAGCTGGCGGCGCCGTGCTGCATCAGGATTCGGTAGACATCCGCGATCGCGACACCAGAATCCCGGCCCTGATTGGCGAAATTGTAGGTCCACTTTGGCGAGAGGACTCCCTCGGCCGTTTGTGCGGCAGTCCAGCGCCGAGAGCGTGCGACCTCGTGGGTCATCTGGAAGTAGGTCGCCGCGAAGGCGTTGGCGGACTCCAGATAGCCCTTGTAACGCAGGGGGGGGAAGAACGGGAGCTTCGAGTTGTCGACTGCGATGGGGAGAGCTGCGTCTGCAGGTGTTGGCCCAAGCGGGATTCCGGCATGTATTGGGGTAGCCGGGAGTATGCCGCAGGCCAACAACGCAACGAAGACACGCCCCATGATGCTCAATGATGATGATAATAAGCGATTCATGGCAGGGTGATCAGTTGTAACGATGTGTGGTGGGGGGGCGCTTCATGCCTAGTACTTGGCAAATGGTGTTCAAAGGGTGTCATGACAGACGGTCGATTCGTGCGGTAGGCGGTTCATTATGGCCGCGACCAAAGCGGGCTGGTCATTCTGGCCGAGCCGGGTAGGGGGTGGTCGCGCTTGTGTGGGCGCCGGTTGGCGACGTGAGGGCCGATCCAGTCCTTGCGGATCCGCCGTGCGCACCTATGGCTCCGCAGTGGGCGCGGACTTGCGGTGCTTTGCGGGTTGATTCGGTGGGCGGCGCCGGGCGATTTTCGGAGCCACCGTGAACGAACCGGTTTCATCGACCATCGCCCTTGAGCGCGCCGGACCACGAGCGCTCCGCATGTGGCTTGTGGCGCTGCTGCTCGTATTGGGCGTGGGGACGGTGTACTGGAACTCGCTGCATGTGCCGTTCGTGCTCGATGACAAACTGGCGGTCATGGACAACCCGACGGTGCGCTCGCTTTGGCCGCTGAGCGGGCCGCTGTCGCCGCCGAGGAACGGATTGCCGGTGGCCGGCCGTCCGTTGCCGAATCTCAGCTTTGCGATCAATCGCGCGATCAGCGGCGACGCCGTTTGGAGTTACCACCTCGGCAATGCTGGGCTTCACGCGTTGGCGGCCTTGGCGCTGTTTGCCCTGCTGCGGCAAACGTTGGCGCGGCCGGTGGTGCCGGAGCGCCTGCGGCACGACGCGCTGAGCGCTGCGGCAGTAGTGACTTTTCTCTGGGCGCTGCATCCGCTCCAAACCGTGGCGGTGACCTATGTCTCCCAGCGCACGGAGCTGATGGTGTCGCTTTGTTATCTGCTCACGCTGCTGGCGGTTGGGCGCGCGGCCACGGTGGAGCGCGGGGGCCGGTGGTGGGGCGTGTTCGCGGTGGTGGTCTGTGCGGCGGGCATGGCGTGTAAGGAGGTGATGGTGTCGGCCCCGCTCGTGGCGCTGCTGTACGACCGGACTTTCTTTGCCGGGAGTTTTCGTGAGGCGTGGCGCAGGCGGTGGCGGCTCCATGCCGGGCTGATGGCGGGCTGGATCCTTCTCGGTTTCCTGGTCTGGAGTACCCGCGGCCGGGGCGGCACGGCGGGGTTTGGTCTGGTCGTGTCGCCTTTAGCCTATGCGGCGACGCAGGCCGAAGCGCTGCCGCGCTACCTCGGCCTGGTCTTCTGGCCGCGGGATCTTGTTTTCGATTACGGGATGTATGTGGCGCGTGATACGAGGGTGATCGTCGCCGGACTGGCGCTGATCGGCGCCCTGCTGGCTCTCACCCTGGTGGCGCTGCGCCGGTGGGCGGTGGCGGCGTTCGCCGGGGTGCTGTTCTTCGCCGTCTTGGCGCCGACCTCCAGCGTGGTGCCGGTGGCGACGCAGACGATGGGCGAGCACCGCATGTATCTGGCGTTGGCGGGCGTGCTTACCCTGGTGGCGGGCGTCCTGTGGCGCTGGCTGGACCGCCGGGTGGTGGTGGCGGTGCTGGTGCTTGCCGTCCTGGCCGCCGGCGGGCGGACCCTCGCGCGAAACAGCGACTATGCCTCGGCGGAGAATCTGTGGCGCGACACGGTGCGGCAATGGCCGAGCAATGCCCGAGCGTACAACAACCTCGCGGCGGTGCTGTTCGATCGGGGCGAGATCCAGGAGGCCTCCGCATTGCTCACGGAGGCGATGCGGTTGGATCCGCAGAATGTCGACACGTTGCGCAACCTGAGCCGGCTCGATCTCCAATCCGGCCGGCTCGCGCTGGCGGTGGAGCGAGCGGAGACCGCCCAGCGGCTCGACCCCGACTCCGCTTTTGGCTGGATCGTGGTGGCGGTGGCGCGGATGGGCGCCGGGCGGCTGCCGGAGGCGCGGCAGGCGTGGCAGGCGGTGTTGCGGCTGCGCCCGGATTGGCCGGAGGCCCATCTCGGGTTGGGCGATGTGCAGGCGCGATTGGGCGAAGCGGAGGAGGCAATTCGCGAATACACCGAGGCGTTGCGGCTGCGCCCGGATTGGCCGGAGGCCCACCTGGGGTTTGGCGGTGTGCTCGAGCGGCTCGGGCGCGTGGCGGAGGCGTTGACGCATGCGCAGAGGGCGGTGCAGATCAATCCGCGTTCCGGCCCGGCGCTGGCGCTCACGGCCCGGCTGCTTTACGCGCTCGAGCGGCCCGAGGAAGCGGTGGCGACGTATCGAACGCTACTCGAAGTGCAACCGAACTTCCCCGGGACGTACTACTACTGCGGTAATGCGCTGCTTGTGGTGAGGCGCCCGGCGGAGGCGCTGGCGCAGTTCGACGAGGCGGCGCGCCGCGACGGCCCGAGCGCTCCACTGCTCGTTGCCCGGGCGGTGGCCTTGTTGGCTCTCGGCCGGACGGAGGAGGGGGCGGCGGTGGTGCAGGAGGCGCTGCGCCTCGATCCGCGTTATGGTCCCGCGCAGGAGCTGTGGCAGCGGCTCGGGGGCACTTCACCGTGAGCGGGGCGGCGCCGCTGTAGTTGGGCTGAATACAAGGAGGGCGCGGGCCTGCACGCTGGCCGGCAGCTCGTCCTCGCTGTCGCCCGGTTTGCGCCGGGGCCGGCGGAAAACGGAGGGCCTCGGCCCGGCCGAGCTCGGAGTTCGCGTCCCCGCCATCTGGTGCAATCCGTCCAGGCCGAGTCGGGCGCTTTGCGGGTTGATTCGACCGGCGAGTCCGCGCGACCTTCATGGCACCTTGATCCCTCCGCCCCCTTCGATCGACAGCCCTGCCACCACCCGCCCGCCCGCGATCCGGTTCTGGCGTGTGGCGCTGCTGCTGGCGGCGGGCGTGGCTCTCGCTTACGGCAACACTTTGCGGGCGCCGTTCATACTCGATGATGCCGCGGTGATCACGGAAAACGCGACGCTCCGCTCGCTGTGGCCGCTGAGCGGCCCTTTGACGCCGCCCAATGGAGGTTTGCCGGTGAGCGGGCGGCCGCTCGTTAACCTGAGCTACGCGATCAACCATGCGATCAGCGGTGAGGCGGTCTGGAGCTATCACGCCGGCAACGCGCTGATCCACTTCCTCGCGGGGCTGGTCCTTTTTGCGGTGCTGCGGCGGACCTTGGCGCGGCCGGTCGTGACCCAACGACTGCGGGGAAGTGCGGAGCCGATCGCGCTGGCCGTGTCCGCTCTTTGGGTGCTGCATCCGTTGCAGACCGCCGCGGTGACCTACCTCTCGCAGCGCTCGGAGCTGTTGGTCTCGCTGTTGTACCTGCTCGTGTTGTACGCGGTGGGCCGAGCGGCGGAGCGGGAGGAGACGCAGTCCGCGCGTTGGTGGAGCGGTGCCGCCGTCGTCGCTTGCCTGGCGGGCATGGCCAGCAAGGAGGTGATGGTGTCGGCCCCGGTGGTGGCGTTGTTGTACGACCGGACGTTTTACGCCGGCAGTTTCGCTGGAGCCTGGCGGGCCCGGTGGAAGCTGTACCTCGGTTTGATGGCGGGATGGGGGCTGCTCGGCTGGCTGGTCGTTGGCACGGCCGGCCGTGGCGGCACGGCGGGATTCGGGCTGGAGGTGACGCCCCTGCGCTACGCGGCGACCCAGGCCGTGGCGATTGCCCGGTATTTGGGCCTCGCGCTCTGGCCGAAGTCGCTGGTGTTCGACTATGGAATGTATCTCGCGCGCGACCTGTGGTTGATCGCGCCGTGCGCGGTGCTTGTCGCCGCATTGACGATGCTCACTGTCGTGGCGCTGCGCACGCGGCCGGTGTTGGGCTTTGCCGGAGCGATGTTCTTTGCGGTGTTGGCGCCGACCTCGAGCTTCGTCCCGGTGGCCACGCAGACGATGGCCGAGCACCGGATGTACCTTTCACTTGGCATCGTACTGGCGCTCGCCGTGAGCGCCCTCTGGTATTGGCTGGGGCGGCGAGCCGTGATGATTCTGGTGGCCCTTGCCGTGGCCGCGGGCGTGGCAGCGGGCGTACGGAACGCCGATTACGAGACGGCCGAGCGCCTCTGGCGCGACACGGTGCGGAAGTGGCCGGTCAGCGCCCGCGCCCATAACAACTTCGCTTCGATCCTGTTGGAACGTGGCGAGGCGGTCGCCGGGATGGCCGAGCTGGAGGAAGCACTACGCTTGGACCCGCGCTACGCCGACGCGCTGCTCAATTTGAGCCGGGCGGAACTTGCCGCAGGGCGGATCGAGCAAGCGCTGGTTCGCGCGGAGGCGGCGCAGCGGGTCGAGCTCAACTCTGCTGCCGGCTGGGCGGTGGTTGGAACGGTCCAGTTGGCCGCCGGTCAGTTGGTGGCGGCGAAGACGGCCTGGCTGGAGGCGCTGCGGTTGCGCCCCGATTGGGCGGATGCGCATTTCAGCCTCGGGCAGGTCTTGACCCGAACGGGGGAAATCGCCGCGGCCACGGTGGCGTACGCCGAGGCGGCGCGACTGAGGCCGGAGTGGGGCGCGGCCCGGCAGGAGCTGGCTGGGGCCCTGAACGATCTCGGGCGCGCGGCGGAGGCGTTGCCCCACGCGCAGGAGGCGGTGCGGCTCGATCCCTGCTCCCCCGAGGCCTTTTTGGCGTTGGGCAATTCCCTGTCGGCGCTTGATCGCGACGCGGAGGCGGCCGCCGCGTTCCAGGAGGTGTTGCGCCTCAAACCGGAGTATCCGGGGGTTCGGTTCAATGGCGCCAACGCCCTGCTGCTGGCCGGGCGGGCGGAGGCGGCCTTGGCGCAGTTCGACGAGGTGCTGCGCTCCGAGGGGCCCGGTGCTCCGCTGCTTTGCTCGCGCGCGGTCGCGTTGATCGAACTGGGCCGGTCGGTCGAGGGGGCGGCGGCGCTGGCCGAGGCTTTGCGGCTCCAACCGGACTACGCGCCGGCGCGTGAGCTGCAGGAACAGCTTTCGCCGGCGGGCCGATAGTAGGTGTAGGCCACCGACGGGCAGCCGAGGGCCGTGGCTATGGCGGGCACATCCTTCGGAGAGAGGCCGAGCTGGCCGAGCTCCGGGCGCGACAGCGTGGCCGGCAGCGGTGGCCGGGATTGGGAAGACCTCGGTGCGTCGGGTAGGCGAACGAGCCTGCGAGGCCGGTGCGGGAGCGGAGCGCCTACGTCCCTCGCTCGGTGTCGTTGAACGCCTCGGCCCGGTAGGTGAGAATCCTCACGTCTGGCCCGCGCCACGCCGAAGGGGCGCATCCTGCCTTCTTGGAAAGGCTGTTGAGAAACGCCTCCTTGTCGGGGAGTTGCTCCCACACTTGGGGTAGGTAGGTGGCTCCGTGTTGGCCGATGCGCAGGACCACCCCGTCCCGGTGTGGCTGGAGCTTGGCGAGGAGGTCGGCGGGCGAGGCGAAGGCGAGCGGCACGGGCGGGGTGAGGACGCTGATCTCGATCCCGAGTTGGTCGAGTTCGCGCTCGGCCACGGGGAGGAAGCGGGAATCGTGCAGGGCTGCGCTGCGGGCGTTTTCGAGGACGGCGCGGTAGAGCGGCTCCTGGGCTGCGACGGTTCCGATACAGCCGCGCAGCCGGCCGGCGCGGGTGAGGGTGACGAAGCAGCCTCGGGGCGCCGTTAGGCGTGGAGAGATCCCTGCTGAGGGCAGTTCGGGGGGGCGTCCGGTCGTCACCACCGCGCGGACGGTCCGGCGCGCGAGCTCGAGCAGGGTCCGGCGCTCGGCAGCGGTGAAAGGAGCGGAGGCGGGCGGGGAGTAGAAGGCGATCGCGGCGTATCCGACGACGTGGGATTTGTTGCCGGCGGTGTCGCCGCTGTTGCGGTAGTCGAGCAGGCGCGCCTGCCAGCCCTGCTGCCGGGCGAGGTGCAGCAGCGCCAGGATCGGCGTGCGGCCGCAGGCCTCTTGCTTGGACGCTGCTTCGGTATCTAGACGGCAGATCGCATCGGTGCAGCGCCGGTCGAGGGCGCCGGCTTCTGCATAGGGATGGTAGTGGCTGAGGTCGGAGCTGACGACGATCAGGGTGCGGACGTCGAGAATCTGGGCGAGGGCTGCGGCAGCTTTCACCGGATCGGCCCGGCCGAAGACGACGGGAATCAACTGGAAGCTGGCCAGGGTTTTCTGGAGAAAGGGGACCTGGACCTCGTCGGCGTGCTCCCAGGTGTCGGCGTCCTCGTCCCCGTGATCCGGAGCCGGGCGCGACGATTGACGCCACCAGCCGGGACGTTCGACGTCGGCGTGGGCGTCGAGGGCGAAGGGGGGCAGGTGAGCGAGTCGGCGTGCTTTCGGGGAAAGCGGGACGTCGCCCAGCGGAGTGCGGAAGAAGGCAGCGCCGGAGACCGAGGCGTTCGCGAGGCCGGCGTAGTGGCTTGGCGCGAGCACCAATACGCTTTCGAAGGAGCGGCCCTGGAGGAGGCGGTAGGCCGTGGCCGCAACGGGCCCGGAGTAGGCGTAACCGGCATGCGGGCAGATGAGCGCCCTGAGCTCACCGGGCAGCTTGGTGGGCGCCGCGTCAGCGAGCAGAGAGTCGATGGTTCGGGCCAGTTCGCCGGGATCACGCGGATAGAAGAGGCCGGCTACGGCGGGTTCGCGGATACGCGTGGGAGAGAGGGGCATCTGGTCGGTGGCATTCATGGTCGGGACGAACAGAGCGAGGGCCGTGCAGAGCGCCGCAGTGAGGGGCGGTAGGGAGGAGGGAAGAGGCGCGAATTCTCATCGAGAGTTCCGTCGGACGACGTTCGGGGGGCGGCGCAAAGGTAGCGGGGGCGCGCGCCGGCTCAAACGCAGGAGAGGGGAGGGGCTGAACGACTTTGTCGTCCAGCTACGGGAAGTCCGCCCCGCCGTAGTTGGAGCGCGAAGCGATTCAGCCCGAGGGGCGGGGCGGCGCGCGAGAGGCTGAACGGCTGAACGACTTCGTCGTCCAGCTACGGAGAGGGGCGGCTGAACGACTGCGTCGTTCAGCTACGGGGGGCAATTCGGCCTACGACTCGGCGACCACGCGGTAGATCGCGTAGCTCTGGCCGGGGATCTCCAGCTGCAGGTGGCCGGGCTTGTCCTCTTTGAGCACCGCCGGCTGGCCGGCGAGTAGCTCGAAACGCTGGTGCGGGACGGTGAAATCGAACTTCGCGGTGGAGGGCCGGGCGGCAGGATTGAAGACCACCAGCAACACCGATGAGCCGCTGGCGCGGGCGTAGACGAAGGGGTAGGTGTTGGGCTCGGCGAAGAGCGGCACGAACTCGGCGTAGGCGGCCAGCGCCGGCTCGGAGTGTTTGAGCTGGATGAGCCGACGGGTGCGGTTGAGCAGTGAGTCGGGTTTGGCCTCCTGTCCGGCGACGGTGGGCGCATCGGCGGCGGCATCGACGGGCAGATACAACTGGGCGGGGGCGGCGGTCGAGAAGCCGAGGTTGGCGCCGGGGGCCCACTGCATCGGGGTGCGCGCGCCGGCGCGGGGTTTGTAGCAACCCTCGATCTGCGGAAGGTCGTGGAGTTGGCGCATGCCGATCTCGGTGCCGTAGTAGATGAATGGCACGCCGGGCATGGTGAGGCCGAAGGCGGTGAGCATTTCCAGTTCGCCGTCGGTGCGCTGGTTGCCCAGTCGGGCCAGGTCGTGGTTGCCCAGTGGCAGGGCAGACATAGCCCTTGGCACGGGTGGCCGAGTAGCCCGGTAGGTAATTCTTGAGGAAGTTGGCGATGTCGCCGCGGCCCTCGCGGTCGAAGAAGCTGTGGCCTTCGGTCATGCCGTTTAGGATGCGCCAGCTCTCCTTCTGGTAGAGGTCGTTGAAGCCGTCGGCCCAATGGAAGAAGGCGGCGTTGAAGGCGCTGTCGAGCGCGCCCACGGGGTCGGACCACTCGGCGACGGTGAAGGCCTGGGGGTAGTCGCGCTCGAGGATCTTCCGCACCTCCTGCCAATAGCCGAGGGTGTCATGGTTGGGGTCGCTTTCCTTCACCATCGAGCTGGCCATGTCGGCGCGGAAGCCGTCGGCGCCGAGGTCCATCCAGAAGCGCAGCACCTTCTGCATCTCGGCGCGCAGGGCGAGCACGTCGGGGTGGCGCGAGGAGAGCTGCCAGGGTTTGGCGGGATCGGGGGTGCCGTAGCCGTAGTTGAGGGCGGGTTCGTTCCAGAAGAAGTTGCTCAGGAAGTTGCCGTTGCGCTGGCCGTAACCGTGGACCCAGGCTGTGCCGGGCTCGGTGGCCCAGGTATTGTTGGTCCAGATGTACCAGTTGGCGTGGGTGCCGGTGGTGGACTTGGTCGACTCGACGAACCAAGGGTGGTCGATGGCGGTATAGGTGATGACGTAATCGAAGAGCACCTTCAGGCCGCGTTTGTGGGCCTCGGCGAAGAGGCGGCGGGCGTCCTCGTTGGTGCCGTAGCGCGGGGCGATCTTGTAGTAGTCGCGGATGTCGTAGCCGGCGTCGTTGAAGGGGGAGTCGAAAAAGGGATTCAGCCAGATGGCGTCGGCGCCGAGGCTTTTGATGTAGTCGAGCTTGCCGATGATGCCGGGCAGGTCGCCAATGCCGTCGCCGTTGGAGTCGGCGAAGGTTTGCGGGTAGATCTGGTAGACGACCGCGTGGGAGACCCAGTCGGGCGCGGGCGGGATGATGTCGCGGCCGGTGATGGGGCCGGGCTGCGCGTGGGCGACGACGAGCGGGAGGGCAAGGCCCAGCAGGGCGGTGCGAAGGGAACGGATGCAAGGGGAGTGCATGGGGGCGGAGGTTGGCGACTTTAGTGGGGCGTTAAATCAAAAAAGGCGGGCATCGCCGCACGGCGCGCGGTTTTCGCCGTGGAGACCGGCTTGCCCGCGGCGGGGGTGGGCACAGACGGGAGCCGCATCGGGTGCGGGCGCGCCGCTCGCGGCTCCGTGGTGCCAGGCCGCGGTCCAGGGGTCTCGCGCCCGCTCCGGCAGAATCTGGTCGCACTGGGCGGAGGCCGGCTCTTGGCTACGTCCGCAGATCCACGAATGGACAACCAGACCCACGACGTGCGCGGCCTCGAGGTGATCGCGGCCAACTTGAAGCGACGCCACACCGGAGTGACTTCCACGGTGGTGGCGCTGCTGCCCGTGCAGGCCCGGCGGTTGCGTATCGCCGCGCTGGGGCCAGGGCTGCCGGCCGACTGCCCGCGTACTTCGTGGGGTCGGCTCTTCCGCCAGGGGTGGAGCCGGCCCGCCGGCCATGCGCACCGCATCTGGCACGCGCGGCGCAACAACGAGATGCTCACCGGTTGGCTGTTGCGCGCGGTGCTGCGCCTGCCGCTCAAACTGGTGTTCACCTCCGCCGCGCAGCGCGACCACACCCGCTGGACCAAGTTTCTCATCTCCCGAATGGATGCCGTGATCGCCACCTCACCGGAGTCGGCGGCGTGGTTGCGCGTACCTCACACTGTGAATCTTCACGGTGTGGACACCCAGATCTACCGTCCGGCGGCTGACCGCGCCGCGGAATGGGCCGCCACCGGGCTGCCCGGGCGTTACGGCATCGGCGTGTTCGGGCGTGTGCGCGCGCAGAAGGGGACGGACCGCTTTGTCGACGCCATGCTTGCGCTTCTGCCCAGGTATTCGGATTTCACCGCGGTGATCGTCGGTCTGGTCACCCCGGATCAGCGCGGCTTCGAGGCGGAGTTGCGGGCGAAGGCCGCGCGCGCGGGGCTGGCCGAGCGGATCGTGTTCGTGGGCGAGCGCCCGCCGGCCGAGGTCCCGTTGTGGCTGCGACGGGTGACCATCGCGGTGGGGCCGCAGCGTTGGGAAGGCTTTGGCTTGGTGCCGGCGGAGGCGATGGCCAGCGGCACACCGGTGGTGGCCACGGGCGTGGGCGCGGCGGTGCACCTCATCCGCGACGCTGAGACGGGGTACCTCGTCGATGCCGACGACATGGCCGGCCTGGAGGCGCGGATGGAGACGTTGATGGCCGATCCGGCGCGGGCGGAGGCGATGGGGCGCGCCGGCCGTGAGCACATCGTGGCCAACTTCTCCATCGAGCGCGAAGCCGCCGGCATCGAGCGAGTGTATCGCCGGGTGTGGGGCGAGACAGAGTCCGGACCTATAACCTGAATACCGACATGGCGAAACTACGCGTCCTCTATTTCGGCAGCGGCGGGGGCAAAGGGGTGACCCACATGATGGTCAACCTCGCGGTGGGCCATGCCCGCGGAGGCCGGGTGGAGCCTTGCATCGTCTTCCGGCGCAAGCGCGGGCCGCTGGCCGAGGTGTTTTGCCGCCAACTGAAGGAAGCCGGAGTGGCGTATCGAGAGGTTCAACCGCGCCCCCGGTCGGCCACCATGGCCCAGCTGGGCGATGCCATCCGGGAATTCCGGCCCGACGTCGTGGTCGGCCAGGGATACCCCGAACACCTGCGCGCCCGCGAGGCGGGGCTGGAGGCGGGAGTGCCGGTGCTCCTGCAGGTCGAGCAGAACCACGAGCGTTACAAGTGGCTGGATCTGCGCCGCTCGAAGCAGTTGGCCGCCTGTACCGACGCGATTGTGGCGGTGTCGCAGGCGGTGGCCGCGCATCTGCGTTCGCTGGGCCTGCCGGCCGACAAGCTCCGGGTGATCTACAACGCGGTGCGCCTGGACCGGTTCTGTTCGGCGGCGCGACCGTTTGCCGAGCGCGAGCCGGTGGTGATGTCGACGGCGCGTTTCGGCCGCCAGAAGGACCATGCCACGCTGTTGCGGGCGGTCGCGTTGCTGCGCGATCGGGGCCGGCCGGTGCGCTTGCGCATGGCCGGGTCCGGCAAGCGACTCCAGCGCTGGCACGCGCGTTGGCTGGTCTATCGGCTCGGCCTGGGCAACTGCGTGGAGTTCCTCGGCCAGCGCAGCGACGTGCCCGAACTGGTGGGACGCAGCCGGGTGTTTGTGCTCTCGACTCATTTCGAGGGTCTGCCGTTGGGCCTGATCGAGGCGATGGCGTCGGGCTGCGCGGTGATCGGCACGCGCGCCCCCGGGGTCGAGGAGCTCATCGAGCACGGCCGTACCGGCTTTCTGGCCGCGCCCGGGGATCCGGCGGCGATGGCCGACTGTCTCGAGGCGGCGCTGGGCGCGGAGGGGGAGCGCTGCGCGGCAGTGGCGCGGGAGGAGACCCCCGGCGTGTGCGGGTTGGAGCGCATCACCGCGGAGTATGAGAATCTTTTCGACGAGTTGGTCGCCGCCAAACGCGCGGCGAGGGGCGGAGCCGGCGGTTGAGGGCGGATTTCTCGGAAGGTCGCCGAGTGCGCGGGGCGGAGGCCGGCCACGGAGGCTTGGGCAGCGAAAGCCAAGCCGCGGATTCTGCGGAAAGGCGCAATAGGGGCAGGTCAAAACTTCGATGCCTCGGACCGGGCTCCTCAAGGGGCGACCGAACTGGAGTGTTTCCCCAGTGGCGGGGTTGGGGCTTCGGGTATCTGAAGTCCGGACATGCCGTCTGACGGATAATGCGGCCGGGGCGAGGGTCGGGGTGTGATCAGGAGCTTATTCCAAGTTGGTGTCGGGCGTGAGGCCCGCCCTAACCGGAGGGAACGCGATTGAGGTCAATCGCGTCCACCTTGCGGAGTCGGCCGATCGCGCGGCGGGAGGGGGAATCCGGGGAGGAGCAGCCGGCCGGTTGCAGACCGGCCCCACTTCATTTGGGGCGGAGGTACTTCTGCGCTCTGCGGTCCGCGCAGCGGACCCTGAGCGAGGCGCTGGAACCGCCCATGGCCCTTTCTCTGTCCTCGGCCCACCGCATGGGGCCAATCGGTCTGAGGCGGCGCCTCGCTGGTCAGACGTGCGTGTCCATGCCGGCGCAGGTGCAGATCAGGTTGCGGTCGCCGTAGGTGTTGTCGATGCGGCTCACGGACGGCCAGAACTTGGACACGCGCGTCCACTCGCTGGGGAAGGCGGCGAGCTCGCGCGAGTAGGGGCGGTCCCACTTGTCCGCGCACACGACCGTGGCGGTGTGCGGGGCGTGCTTGAGCGCGTTGGCGGTGCGGTCGGCCTGGCCGCGCTCGATGGCGAGCATCTCTTCGTGAATGGAGAGCAGGGCGTCGCAGAAACGGTCGAGCTCCTCCTTGGTCTCGCTCTCGGTGGGCTCGACCATGAGGGTGCCGGCCACCGGCCAGGACATCGTGGGCGAGTGGTAGCCGTAGTCCATGAGGCGCTTGGCGACATCCTCCACTTCGACGCCGGTGCGCGGCTTCCAGCCCCGGAAGTCGAGGATGCACTCGTGGGCGACCAGACCGGCGGCGCCGCGGTAGACGACGGGGAACGCTGCCTCGAGGCGCCGGGCGATGTAGTTGGCCTTCAGGATGGCCATCTTCGTCGCCTCCGTGAGGCCGGTTCCGCCCATCATGCGGATGTAAGCCCAGGAGATGAGCAACACGCTGGCGCTGCCCCACGGCGACGAGGCCACTGGCCCGATGGCGGAGCGCGGGGTGCACGCGCCGGCGGGCGGCACGATCGGATGGGTCGGAAGGAAAGGGACCAGATGGCTGGCGACGCCGATGGGCCCCACGCCGGGGCCGCCGCCGCCATGCGGGATGGCGAAGGTCTTGTGGAGGTTGAGGTGGCAGACGTCGGCACCGATGAAGCCGGGCGAGGTGAGACCGACCTGGGCGTTCATGTTCGCGCCGTCCATGTAGACTTGGCCGCCGTGCTCGTGGACAATCGCGCAGAGTTCGCGGATGCCGGCCTCGAACACGCCGTGGGTAGAAGGATACGTGACCATGACCGCGGCGAGGGCGGCGGAGTGCAACGCGGCCTTGGCGCGCAGGTCAGCCAGGTCGATGTTACCCAGCGCATCGCAGGCGACGGGCACGACCTTGAAGCCGGCCATGACGGCGCTGGCGGGGTTGGTGCCGTGCGCGGAGACGGGGATGAGGCAGATGTTGCGGAGGGCCTGGCCGCGCGACTCGTGCCAGGCGCGGATGACGAGCAGTCCCGCGTATTCGCCGGCCGAGCCGGCGTTGGGCTGCAGCGAGACGGCGGCGAACCCGGTGATCGTGGCCAGCCAGCCCTCGAGATCGGTGAAGATGCGGCGGTAGCCCGCGGCCTGGTCGACCGGGGCGAAGGGGTGCAGGCGCGAGAACTCGGGCCAGGTGACCGGCAGCATCTCGGCGGTGGCGTTGAGCTTCATCGTGCATGAGCCTAGCGAGATCATCGAATGGCAGAGCGAGAGGTCCTTCGCCTCCAGCCGCCGGATATAGCGGAGCATCTCGTGCTCGGTATGGTATTTGGCGAAGACCGGGTGCGCGAGGTAGGCCGAGCTGCGGGTGAGCGCCTCGGGCAAATCGCAGCTACCGCGCTTGACCGAGTCGAGCGCGGGCGCGGGCTGGCCGGCGGCCTCGGCGAAGACATGGAGCAGCATCGCCAGATCGCTCTCGGTGACGGTCTCGTCGAGGGAGACGCCGACGGTGCTCGCGTTGTGCGGGCGCAGGTTGACGCGGTTGGCGTGGGCGAGGTCGTAGATCCGCTGGGCGGAGACGGTGCCGAGCTGGACGGTGAGCGTGTCGAAGACGGGGGCGGCGTTGGTCGTGTAGCCGAGTTGCGCGAGACCGGCGGCGAGGGTGCGGGTGAGGCGACGCACGCGACAGGCGATCTCTTTGAGGCCGGCGGGGCCGTGGTAGACGGCGTACATCGAGGCCATGACGGCGAGCAGGACCTGGGCGGTGCAGATGTTGCTCGTGGCCTTCTCCCGGCGGATGTGCTGCTCGCGGGTGCCGAGGGCGAGGCGCAGGGCGGGCTTGCCCTGGGCATCCTTCGAAACGCCGACGAGGCGGCCGGGCATTTGGCGCTTGAAGGCGTCGCGCGTGGCGAGGAATCCGGCGCTGGGGCCGCCGTAGCCGAGTGGCACGCCGAAGCGTTGGGCGCTGCCCACAGCGATATCGGCGCCAAATTCGCCCGGGGCGCGCAGGAGAGTGAGGGCGAGCAGGTCGGTGGCGACGATGGCGAGTGCACCGGCGGAGTGGAGCTGCGCGACGAGCGGGGCGTAGTCGCGGATGTCGCCCTCGGTACCCGGATATTGGAGGAGGGCGGCGAAGTACTTCGGGCCGGGAGTGAAGCCGATGGGGGCGCCGACCTCGACGACGAGGCCGAGGGCCTTCGCGCGGGTGGCGACGACAGCGATGGTTTGCGGATGGCAGTCGGCGGCGACGAAGAGCGTGTTGCGCTCGGGGGAGCCCTTGGCCGAAAAGGCCATGTTCATGGCCTCGGCGGCGGCGGTGCCCTCGTCGAGCATCGAGGCGTTGGCGATCTCCAGCGCGGTGAGATCGCAGACCATCGTCTGGAAGTTCAACAGCGCTTCCAGGCGGCCTTGGGAAATCTCGGCCTGGTAGGGGGTGTAGGCGGTGTACCAGCCGGGGTTTTCGAAAATATTTCGCTGGATGACCGGCGGCGTGAGGCAGTCGTAGTAGCCGCAACCGATGAAGGAGCGGAAGACCTGATTCTTCGCGGCGATGCCGCGGAGCTCGGCGAGCATCGCGCTTTCGCCGGCGGCCTCAGGGAGATCGAGCGGCCGGGGCAGGCGGATGGCGGCGGGAACGGCGGCGTCGATCAGCGCGTCGAGCGAGGGATGCCCGAGCGGGGCAAGCAGGGCGGCGAGTTCTGCAGTATCGGAGCCGTGGTGGCGACGAGGGAAGGTGTCGATCGGGGCCAACGAGCCGAGCTGGGCATTGCAGGGGGCAGGGGAAGCGGACGAGCGGTCGGCCATCCGTCGACCCTAGAAACCGCGTCCGGCAGATCAACCGGGATATTGGCCGAAGGCCGCCCTAGACCCGTCCTGAAGGAACGGGCTACCCGTGGCACGCCGTTTCTTGCCCGTGTGACCGGTTGGGCGGGCGGGCTTGCGTCCGAGCGGGTCCCGAAGAGCGGCACGGCGGACCGGATTGAATCCAAGGGCCCAGGGGCCGTTCTCCCGATTGGCGACAGCGCCCGGGCAACGTCGGTCTTTCGGCTCGCCGCCGGGCCGCCTGCGCCTGCACTGTTGCCATCTACCGCCATGATCCGCGTCAACGAACACTACCAGAAGCTCAAGGCCTCCTATCTTTTCGCCGACATCTCCAAGCGTGTCGCCGCCTGGCAGACTGCCAATCCGGGGCAGAAGCTCATCCGCATGGGCATCGGCGATGTCACCGAGCCGCTGCCGCCGGCCTGCGTGGCCGCCTTCCATGCCGGCGTCGACGAGATGGCCGCGCGCGAGACTTTCAAGGGCTACGGCCCGGAGCAGGGCTACGCCTTCCTGCGCGAGCTCATCGCCCAGCACGACTTCAAGGCGCGCGGCGCCCACGTCGAGGCCGACGAGATCTTCGTCTCCGACTCCTCCAAGTGCGACATCGGCAACATCCAGGAAGTCTTCGCCAACGACATCCGTGTGGCCATCCCGGACCCGGTGTACCCTGTCTATGTCGACAGCAACGTCATGGCCGGCCGCACCGGCACCAACGACAACGACCGCTACGCCGGCCTCGTCTATCTTGAGTCGACTCAGGCCAACGGCTACGTGCCCGCGCTGCCTTCGCAGCCCGTCGACCTGATCTATCTCTGCTTCCCCAACAACCCGACTGGCGCGACCGCCACGCACGAGCAGCTCAAGACCTGGGTCGACTACGCTCGCGCCAACAAGGCCCTGATCGTCTTCGACGCCGCCTACGTCGCCTTCTTGCGCGACCCGAAGTTGCCCCAGTCGATCTACGAGATTCCAGGCGCCCGCGAGTGCGCGATCGAGTTCCGCAGCTTCTCCAAGAACGCCGGCTTCACCGGAACTCGCTGCGCCTTCATCGTGGTGCCCAAGGAGTTGAAGGTTTGGGACAACGCCGGTGGCGAGCACTCGGTGCACGCCCTCTGGAACCGCCGCCATACAACCAAGTTCAACGGTGTGTCGTATCCCGTGCAGAAGGCGGCCGCCGCCGTCTACACCCCGGAAGGGCAGGCGCAGGTCAAGGCGCTCACCGATTTCTATCTGGAGAACGCCCGCCTGGTGCGCGCCGCCTTCGAGTCCCGCGGTCTGCCCCCACTGTGTGGGGTGACCTTTGAGGGTGGTCCGCGGGTCGCTGCGCCCACGGTCGTGGCTTCACGCCTTCAACAGCCGCGCCGTGAGGAAGCCTCGGGGTCGGGAGTTCTTCGACCTGTTGCTGAACAAGGCCGGGGTGGTCTGCACCCCGGACGTCGCGACGGCTTTGGTCGCTGCGCTCAGCGCCAAACCAACGCGCCCGCCCTGCGTTCACGTGCGCTTCAGCCGGGCCTTCGCGGTGGCTGTTGCTAGTCTCGACACTGCCGGCGCCAAGCGTCGAGGAAGACCTCGGCGCGGGGTAGCCATCAGCTGCTCCTGAGAAACGATGAGGTGGGGTTCCGCCCGCTGGGCGTGAGGCGGTGTTACGTGCGGTCTGACGCCGATGAGGACCTTTCGAAGGCGTAGCCGCCTTCCAGAGCGTTCGCTCGCAACGAACCCGCCGCTGCTTGGTCGATCGCCCCTACGGCCTAGTTGATCAGGTTCGCGGCCAAGAGATCTCAAATCGTCGCCGTCATGCGCCCTGCGTGGCACCCGCTCTATTGGCGGGATCGGATTCGGAAGACCTGACGATCAACGCGCCAGCGCCGCGCCGATCTCGCGGCCCAATTCGGCCACGGATTCTCCCAGCTTCGCGGTGAGCGCGGCGTAGTCGCCTTCTGACCACTCGGCCGGCGGGCCCTCGAAAATCCCGGAAGCGAGTACCGCCGCGCCCGGTGCGGTGGACCGGACCTCCAACGCGCGGCGAAACGGGTCCGCGGGCTGGCCGGGCCCATCAGTCCTTCGCACGCCAGCACCGAGACGGCCACCTCGTAGTCGGGCGTGGGCGCCTGCGGTGCGGGATAGGCGACGACCGCGCGTACGGCCGGCTGCGCCCGCAAGCTCTCTTTGAGGACACGGGTGATGCCCAATCCGAGCGCCTCGCCCCAGCGCGCCTCGGGTGCGTAGCGCAGCTCCGTGCCGCCGGGGCGTAACACCACCGCTGGCGAGCGCAGGTAGACCGGCAGCTCGATGCGGCATAGCCCCACCGTGACCGCGCGCGTCGCCGCCGGGGCGGCGGGCGCCGTCGCCGGGGCGGGCGCGGACAGCAGGTAGTAGCGGGTCGGATCCGGCTTGGCGCTCGGCAATGAGCAGCCGGCCAACGTGACCAGTGCGATCGCAGGCAGCAGGCGACAAAACGGGGCGAGCGGGAAGGATTTCATGGCGGCTGCGAAGGTTACTTACGTTTCCCGGTGGGGGCGGGCGTGCCCGGGGCGCGACCGATCAACAGGGCATTGGGGTTGCGTTCGAGGAAATCGACCAGGCGTTGCATCGCCTCGGCGGCGTCGCCCACGCGCTGGAAGGTGTGCATGGCTTCGTCCCCGAGCCCGGTCTGCGGTCCGGTGAAACGGCGCACCGAGGCGGCCGCGGCGTTGAGCTGCTCCATTGCCCCTCGGGCCTCGGCCAGCGTACGGCGCAGTTCCTCGCCGGCGGGCACCACCTGGGCGTCGATGTGGCCGATCGTGGTCTGTAGTTCGGCCAGGGTGCGGGTCACGTTTGCGAAGGCGTCGCCGATCTTCGGATCGGCGGCCAGGACCCGGATGGCGGCGGCCGCTCCCTTCACCTCTTCGACGGCGGGCTGCAGCTCCAGCGCGTCGATCTTGGTCTTGGCGCTCACCAGCAGGCCCTTGAGGTCGGTGGAGATGCCGGCGTAGTCGATCTGGCGCAGCTTGGCCAAGAGATCGGTAATGCTGGCGGTGAATTCGGCGATTGCCGAGGGCACCGCGGGCACCACTGGCATGCCCGCCTGCGGCAGTGTGGGGGAGAGCGGATACTTCTGCTCCTCATCGAAGCCCAGCTCCACATAAAGCAGGCCGGTGGCCAGGCCCATCACCGCGAGTTCGGCGCGCATGCCGTCCTTCACCAGCTGCTCGATCTGGCCGGTGGTGGCGAAGTCGATGCGCCGGCCGTCGGGACGGACGAGCACGTTCTTGGACACCTCGCAGATCACCTCGACCTGGGAGACATGTTTGGTGGAGTCGAAGCGCACGCTGACATCCGCCACGCGGCCGACCCGCACGCCGCGTACCTTCACCGGGGCGCCGGGATCGAGCCCGTGGACGGACTCGTTGAAGTACACGGCGAAGCGCTGCGGCTTGGTGAAGAGCGACGAGCCGCCGAAGGCGAGCACGGCGACCAGCAGCAGCGTGACGCCGCCGATCACAAAGACTCCGATGAGGGTGGGACTGAGCTTGGATTTCACGGGGATCGGGGGGCGGCGGTGACGTCTTCGGGGGCCAGGAACTCATGCACGCGCGGGTCGGTCGACTCGGCCAATAACTGGCGGGGCGCACCCTCGGCGAGGATGCCCTGCACGTCACGGTGCAGGAGGATGGCGCGGTCGGCGATGCCGAGGATGCTCGGCAGCTCGTGCGAGACGATGACCATGGTGGTGTGGAGGTTGTCGCGGATCTCGAGGATGAGCCGGTCGAGCGAACGCGAGGTGATCGGGTCGAGCCCGGCGGCCGGTTCGTCGAAGAAGATGATCTGTGGGTCGAGGGCGAGCGCGCGGGCGATGGCGGCGCGTTTGCGCATCCCGCCGCTCACCTCGGAGGGATACTGATCTTCGGAACCGGAAAGGCCGACTTGGGCCAGTTTCCAGCGCACGATCTCGCGCCGCTCGTCCGCGGTGAGCGTGGTGTGCTCCTGCAACGGCAGCGCCACGTTTTCGGCCAGTGTCATCGAACTCCACAGCGCTCCGTATTGGTAGGAGACGCCAAAACTCTTCTGCATCTCGCGTCGGGCCGCTGGTCCGGCCGTGGTGAAATCGCGGCCGAAATACGCGATGCGTCCGGCGGCCACCGGCAGCAATCCGATGAGGTGCTTGAGCAGCGTGCTTTTGCCGCAACCGCTGCCGCCGATGACGAAGAACAATTCACCCTTCGCCACCGAGAAGGTGACGTCGTGCAGGATCGTGCGCTCGCCCTGGCGGCATTCCAGGCCCTGGACGTCGATGGCGGGGGCGGCGGCGTTAGTATCCATGGCGTGGTCAGCTCAGAGGCCGAGGATGTTGAAGACGACGGCGAACACGGCGTCGGCGACGATGACGCACAGGATGCTGGTGACGACGGCCGAGGTGGCCGCCTTGCCCACGCCGGCGGCGCTGCGGTCGGCCTGCAAGCCGCGCAGGCAGCCGGCGAGGCCGATGAGCCCGCCGAAGACCACGCTCTTGAACAGGCCGGTGCCCAGGTCAGAGAGATCGAGCACGCCCTTGGTCTCGATCCAGTAGGTGATGGGGGGCAGGTCGAGTAGGCCCCAGGCCACCAGCAGGCCGCCGAGCACGCCGAGGGCGTTGGCGTAGAGGGCCAGCAGTGGCATCATCAGCTGCAGCGCGAGCAGCCGCGGGAGCACCAGGAAGCGCACCGGGCTCAGGCCCAGCGTCTCCAAGGCGTCGATCTCTTCGTTGGCCTTCATGTTGCCGATCTCGGCGGCGAAGGCCGCACCGGTGCGCCCGGCCACCACCACCGCCGCCATCATCGGCCCCATTTCGCGCACCACGCCCAGGCCGACCAGGTCGGCCACGTAGATGTCGGCGCCGAACTGGCGCAGTAGTACCGCCGATTGGTAGGCCATGATTACGCCGACGAGAAAGCTGATCAGTCCGATGATCGGCAGGCCCAGGGCGCCGCACTGCTGCATCTGCCCAAAACAGTCGACCCAGCGAAAGTGGGCCGGCCGGAGCAGCAGTTGTCCAAAACCGATCGTGCAATTGCCCAGGAAGCGTGCGTAGTCGCGCAGGTCGTAGCCGAGTTTGCGCGTGGCCAGGCCGATTTCGCTCAGCCATGGCCAGGTGTATCCGTTGGTTCGCGCAGGGGGGGGCTGCACTTGCACCAGCGCGGGCGGGATCCCCGCCGGTAGGCCCTGGACCGCGAGCGGCCACCCGCGTTTCTCGCAAAGCCGCCGCACCTCGCCCAGGAAGATCACTAGCGAGCCGTCCCAGCGCTCGAGCGGTGTCACCACAACCTCAACCCGCCGGAAGGCGGCACCGGGCGCCGGGCTCCACTGGGGCCGCTGGTCGGCTCGCTCCCAGCGGCCGCCCACGGTGAGGCGGCAGACCTCGGTGGTCTCCTCGACCGACAGGGTGGCGGCGGTGGCGGGCTGGGTTTGCATGGCGCGCACCCGCCACGCTGGCGACGGCTGGCGAGGAGGCGATGCAAAATCGGAGACTGGGGCAGGGCGCTGGGGGGCCGCGTGGCTCGATGTGGTACGGTGGTTGGCGAAGGATTGCGTCGTGGCCTAGCCGTCTTCGGGTGGACGTTTGGCCGTGCGGCAGAGCCCTCGACCGCTTCCGGCCGCGTTGAGGTCAACGCGGTCCACCTTCGGGGCCCATCGCCAAGGTTGCCGCACTGGCCTGCAGGCTGGTGATCCCGTCTGGGCTGAGGCGGCTCCGCATGCTTGACGGTTGCCCTCGCGTGCACGCCCCCCGAGAAAGTCCGGCGCATGGCCATTTTTCGCACCGTTCTCTTCGATCTCGACGGCACGTTGCGGACGCGTTCACCACGATCCACCGCGCGTACTGCCATACGCTTCCGCAGTTCGGTCTGCCTGCGCCCAGCGCCGAGCAAGTGCGCCGCGCTGTCGGCGGCGGGCTGGAGAACGCGATGGGCCACTTTGTGGCCCCGGAACTGGTGGCCGAGGCTTGCCGCTTGCATGTGGCCTATACCGAGCAGATCCAGCTCGAGGATCCGACCGTCTATGCGGGCGGTCGGGAGCTCGTCGCCGCGCTGCGGGCACAGGGGATACATACCGGAGTGCTCACCAACAAGATTGGCGACCACGCCCGTGCCATTCTCGCCCACCTCGGGTTGGCGCCGCAGCTCGACCTCGTTCTGGGCGCGCGGGACTGCCCGTGGCGCAAGCCAGCCGCGGACTTCACCGGCGAGGCGCTGCACCGGCTCGGTGCCGATTCGGCCACGACCTGCCTGGTGGGCGACTCGCCCTTCGATCTGGCCACCGCAGCCAACGCGGGCATGCCCTGCTTTTGTGTGACCACCGGCACCCACGACGAGGCCGCGTTGCGCGCGGCCGGCGCCACGGAGGTGTACCCGGATTTGCGCTCCCTGAGCGCTGGAGTATTCGGCCTCAGGTTGCCGTAGGCGGGGACAGTGATGATGGCTCCCGCGGTGGGGTGGGGAGGCGCGGTTCGCATGCAGGCCCCTGCGAACTGTAGGCCACGGCGGTGACGTGGCCCGAGCAAGCCGCGGCAGTTCTGCGTAGGTAGGTGGCTAGGTCCAAGCACGGGCGTGGTCGGGGTGGACCGCGTTCGCCCCCTTGTCTCCGGCCTAAACAGACCTCAACGCGGTCGCGCGCGGACAGGGACGGACCGAGTCTCGGTGCGTAAGCGCTCGCTTTCCGCGGGCCGAGTCCACGACCCGATTGGGGACACCGGGTCCACCCGCCAACGCCAGTCTGCGATGCGGGTTCAGGTTCTGCCAGGTCAGCGCCCTGGCCTACAGGCCAAGCGGTGCCCGGCTCACCCTTGGCCGGGGCGTCCTTGGGGAGCTTGTTGTCGGTGGTGAGGACCAGCACGGGGCTTGGTCTTCACCCAGAGTTCGACGTCCTTGAAATTCTTGGCCGGGACGGCCTCGAAGGCCTCGCTCAGCGTCTCGGCCGGCAGCTTCAGGCCGCGGCGGGTGGAGTTGAAATCGTAGGTGGCCTTGTGCACGCGTTCCAACACGGAGAGCACGCTGGCCTCTTCCGGGAGCTGGAGTACCCAGCCGGCGAGCTCCTGCTCGGGCATCTGGCCATCGGGGTCGGAGACGAGGATGACGAACTGCTTTTTTTGCGCCGGCGGCTTCTCCTCGTCCGCCACGGCGGAGTCCTCGGTGATCTTGTTGATCTGCTCGATGATGGCGCCGCATGACGGCGGGCCGAGCTCGGCTTGGCGGAGGGATGTCTGCGACTTTGGCGACTTCTGATTTTAGCCATGGTGATTGTTGGCTGTTGTTTGAACGCCCCGAGCTGTGGCGCCAGCCGGAAATGGGGGCGGGGCGAAGGGCGCCGGGCTACCCTTGCGCAGGGTGACTCTTGCCGGCGCGGAAACGCAGGGTGCGGCTGGCCTCGGTACGCAACAGTGCCCCTCGTTGTCGATGCCCCGCGCGATGCCGGTGTGGGTGGCGCTGCCCTGCACCACGGTGATGCGCCGGCCGGCGAGTATGTCGTGGTGGCTCCACAGATCCGCGACCTCGTCGAGCGGGGCACGGGCGAGGAAACGGTCGTAGGCAGCGAGTACGCGCCCGACGATGGAGGCCGCGAGCTGGTTGAGATCGAGCGGGTGGCCGGCCTCGCGGGCGAGGGTGGTGGCCCGAGGGGCGATCTCGCGCGGCCAGGCGGAGTCGGGCGTGTTGACGTTGAGGCCCAGGCCGAAGACGAGGTCGCGGGTATGGTCGGCGTCGATGCGCGCCTCGGTGAGCATGCCGCCCACCTTGCGCTCACCGTAGTAGAGATCGTTGGGCCATTTCAGGCCCGGGGCCACGCCGGCGAAGGAGGCGAGCAGCTCGCACAGATTGAGCCCCATCCAGAGAGTGAACAGGTGCATGCGCTCCGGCGGCAGCTCGGGGCGGAAGGCGAAGGAGAGGTAGAGATTGCCTTCGGCCGGGCTGTGCCAGACGCGCCCGAAACGGCCTCTCCCTTGGCTCTGCGCGGCGGAAAATACGACAAAGGGCGCGGTGCGCCCGGCGGCAACTGGCGCTCGGCCTCCTCGTTGGTGCTGTCCACCGTGGCGTGGAAGAACGTGGCGGGAGCGCCGGCCGGCAGCCGCGCGCGCACCAGTGCGGGGCTGAGGCCGGCCGGCTGGGCGCTCAGGCGGTAGCCGCGGCTGTGCTCGGCGGTGAAACGGAACCCCTCCGTTTCCAGCCGATGGAGGTGCCCCCAGACTGCCACCCGGCTTACGCCGACGACCTTGGCCAGTGCGGCACCGGAAACGCAGCCGCCGTCGGCTGCGAGGAACTCCGCGCAGCAGGGGTGCGAGGGGCTGACATCGGCGGCGCGGTGGACGGCTCGGGGCATGGGGCGGAGGACCTTAGCGCAGCGGCTCCTCCTGCCAGTCTAGACCGATGTCGACCCACACGCTGTGGTGCACCAGCGCGCCGGTGGAGATGAAGTCGAGGCCCAGTTGCGCCAGCTTGGGCAGGCTGGTGAGGGTGACCCCGCCGCTGGCCTCGGTGAAGGCGCGCCCGTCGATCAGGGCCACGGCGCGGCGTAGTTGCGGCACGGTGAAGTTGTCGAGCAGGATGACGTCGGCGCCGGCCTCAAGCACGGGCGGGATCTGGGTGAGGGCGTCGACCTCGACTTCGATGGGCAGCTCGGGGGCGGTGGCGCGGGCGCGGCGCACGGCGGCGGCGAGGCGCTCCCCCGCGGTGGCGCCGGCGGCGGCGAGGTGGTTGTCCTTGAGCATCACCCGGTCGAAGAGGCCGAGGCGGTGGTTGTCGGAGCCGCCGCAGGCGACCGCGTACTTCTCGAGCATGCGCCAGCCCGGGGTGGTCTTGCGTGTATCAAGGAGGCGGGTGCGGGTGGGGCCCAGCGCAAGCACATGGCGGCGCGTGGTGGTGGCGATGCCGGAGAGGCGCTGGAGGAAGTTGAGCAGCACCCGCTCGGCCGGCAGCAGCAGGCGCGAGGGGCCCGAGAGCACAGCGAGCAGGGTGCCGGCGGGGACAACATCGCCGTCCTGCACCAGTGCGTTCACGGTGACGCCGCGGCCGTAGGCGGCGAGCACGGGGGCAACCAGCCCCAGGCCGCAGACGACCAACTCCTCGCGGGACACCAGGGCGGCAGTGCCGCGGCCGGTGAGGCCCTGGCCCTCTGTCGTAACATCTCCGGTACGGGTAGGGCGGTGCGCGAGGCCGGCGCCGGCGAGGTCCTCGTCGCGGGCGGCGGCCACGAGGCGGCGCAGGTGGGCCGGGTCGAGATCGGTCCAGCGGACGCGGTGATGGAGATGGGCGAGGAGGCGGGCGCGAGTAAGGCGAGGCATCGGAGCGAAGGCGGCACGGTGGCGGGGACGGCGGGCACAGGCAAAGGGAATTCTCCGGCGTAAGGGGGACGAAGGCCGAAGGCCGGAGTAGGGATCGTTGCCTCAATAGGGTCGTTTCGCTTCAAGGGGCTCCTCGCTGCGACCGATGCCTCCAATTGATGGACTCCATGTCGTCAATCCCCACTCGCGAGGCAACAATCTCGCCGAACGCCGATGGACACTTCCGGTTGGTCAGCGCCGCCGATTCCCATCAGCTTACCCCCATCGTTTTCAACTCGCGCAAGGCGGCCCGCAATTGGGCCTTTGGGCGCGGCTACCAGGTGCGCACGGGCAGCCCGCCCGGCAGGCGCTGAGGCCCACAAGGGCGTCGCATGCGGCGCCCATACAGGACAATTTGGGGCCGGGCGGCATTCGCGCCGCCCGTTGGGTGTCTGCGCCGGCCGTTGGGCGGCCTGTTGGGTGCGACGTCGAATACGGGCCTCCGTGCCGTTTTTATAATGCAGGCAGCTGTTGCAGTGCAGCGGCTGGAGGCTTGGCGGTGACCAGCGTCGGCTCAGAAGACGACGTTCTGGCGAACGTCGCTACGGCACGAGGAGGTGGTGCCGCAGTGAAGGCACGAAAAAGGCCGGGGACGATACCCCGGACCGATTGAATACGGCAACGCGTCGATCGACTCAGTTGCCCTTGTCTTCCTGGATGAAGAGATCGGCAATCAACGGCCGACCCAGCACCTCGAAAGCGAACGTCCAGCGCTGGGCACCGGTGACCGTGCCGACTTGGAGCTGCGAACCGCGGAGCACGGTGGGCAGGGTGACCTTGCACTGGAAGCCGAGGTCGCAGATGCCGTTTTTGAAGGTCCCGACGGTCATGTTGGTGATCTCACCGACCACGTCCTTGACGATGTCGTTGTTGTCCGGATGGAGGATTTCGGCGGCGGTCATGCCGGTGATGCCAGCGGCGATCTGAGAAGCGAGTTCCATCTCCATATACAGGTAGACCATTCCGTTGGCCTCCCCGGTGAAGCCGACCGAGCCGACGATGAGCGGGTCGATGGATCCGGCGGCGTAGAACGGGGTGCCGTCGGCCTCCGCAGTGGGCAGACGCCGCAGGAACTTCGCGGTCATGTGTGCGGTGGTCTGCATGACTCGCAGCATGGCGTTCTCAAGCAGCTTCGTCAGCGTCTCGATGTCGGGAAAAGTGGTGTCTTGCATGGGTGAAACCGGCGGTCGCAACGTGAGGGGGAG
Source organism: Opitutaceae bacterium (assembly GCA_016711225.1). Taxonomy (GTDB): domain Bacteria; phylum Verrucomicrobiota; class Verrucomicrobiia; order Opitutales; family Opitutaceae; genus CAJCBL01. The sequence goes on along the minus strand of JADJTK010000007.1, from coordinate 56,872 downwards.
GGGCGGTCCTGCACCGGGCAGCGCTGCATCCTGGTCGGAATGCCAATCGGCCGATGCCGGCCCGACCTAAGACAAATGTGCGGCCTGGGTCGCGACCCGGTGGCGCGGGAGGAGGGGCGTCGCTATCGTGTCGTTCGCCGACGGGGAGGGGATGCGTAGTTTCCGCCAAAGGAGGTGCGCCATGGCAGCGTGGCTAAGCCCGAGTCCGGAGGCCCTCGATCCGGCGGCGGATCGAGGGGCGGAGCGCGCGGCGATGGTGGCCGAGCAACTGCAGGTCCGGGACATCCGCGATGCGCGGGTGTTGGCCGCGATGGCGACGGTGCCCCGCCACCGGTTCGTGCCGGAGGGGGTGCAGGCTGAGGCCTATGCGGATTGCCCCCTCCCGATCGGGCACGGGCAGACGATCTCCCAGCCCTATATTGTGGCGTTGATGACGGAGCTGCTTGGCTTGCGACCGACAGATCGGGTGCTCGAGATCGGCACAGGGTGTGGCTACCAGACTGCGGTGTTGGCCGCTTTGGTACGAGAAGTGTGCACCGTTGAACGGGTGGAGGGGCTGGCGCGGACGGCCGGTGCCCGGTTGGCGGCACTGGGGATGACCAGGTCGCCCTGCGGGTGGGCGACGGCCGGGAGGGCTGGGCGGACCGGCCCCTTTGATGGTATCCTGGTTACGGCGGCGCCCGACCGGTTGCCGGCCGCTTTGGGCGCGCAGTTGGCGCCGGGCGGGCGCCTGGTGATTCCGTTGGGCGGGCGGCCACTGCAGTGGTTGCACCGTTTCACCCGCGAGGCGGACGGTTGCCTGCGCGACGAGGAATTGATCCCGGTACGCTTTGTGCCGCTGGTGTAGAGGGCAGGCGGCGGCCGCCTAGGGCGTCGGCTGCGAAGTGCGGTTCCAGGACAGGTGGTTGCGGACGTTGTCGCCCAGGTCGCGGGCGGCCTTGCGCCAGTCGATATCCCAGCGGATGCGGGTGGTGACGCGATGCTCGGTGTCGTCGCCGAAGAAGATGGCCTCGTAACCGGCGCCCACGACCAGGCGGCCGGGCAGGCGGAGCATCAGTTTAGGAGGGATTTCGTAGCTCACCGAGGGCAGCACGCTGAGATACTCATGGCTCTCCCCTGCGGGCGCCGTGGTGCGCAGGGAGGTGGCGAAAGTGTAGTGCCAGGGCGCGCGGTGGAGCACGACGCCGGGGGTGATGCTGAGGTTGTCGCGCGCCGGCCGGTAGTCGGCGATGAGGCCAGGTTTGGGGTCGTGGTCGAAGACCTCGTAGCCGAGGTTGAGGAAGGTGGTGAATCCGTGGAACGGCGTCCAATCGCGGGAGAACACGAGGTAGGGATTGAACCGGGTGGTGCCCAGGCTGAGCTCCTCGGGCGCCCCCGGCGCCGGCAGCACGATGGTGGCGCCCATCGCTGTATCCACGTAGGGCGAGAGCAGGGTGTGCCAGGCGAACTTGGTGCCGAGCCGGTATTCGGCGATGCCGGCGCCGCCGCCCTCGCCGCCGAAATTGTCGAGGTAGGGCAGGACCTCCGCGCTGGCCTCGAAGTGCCGGGTGAAGGCGTAGCGCACTCCGGTGCGGATACGCACGGAGTCCTTGTGCGCCAGGTCGCCGAAGAGCGGGTTGAGCGTGAAGCGCAGCGACTTTGGCCAGAGGATCTTGGGGAGCTGGAAATCGAAGATGCCGCGCAGGCTCACGGCATCCTGATCGTCGACAGAACTGCCGGACGCGGGCTGGTCGGCGGCCGCGAGGGGCAGGGCGAAGGCGACGCCGAGGGCGAAGCCGGCGAGGGCGAGGGGGCGGGGGAGCGAAACCATGACTCGGCCAACGACCGCAAGGCGGCGGTCGGGTTGCAATCTTTCCGCCGGCGGCAGTCGTGAAATAGGGAATCTTTACCTCGACTTCATGGGGGGAATGCCCTCGCATACTCTTCCAGCGAAGCGCAGCCCCCATGAACGTCCTCCCTGAACTCAATCCCGAGACCTACTCGCTGTTTCAATTTACGCTCACGTCGCGCGACGAGGGCACCGCGGCGCAGAAGTCGCACTGCTGGGGGGAGAATTTCAGCATCGAAGAGGCCTTCAATGCGGCCCGGGCCCTGGTGAACCGCGACCACGAGGCGATGCGCACGCTGTTGCGGCAGAAGGGCGAGACGAAGGAGCCGACCAATCTCCAGATCTGCGACACCGAGTTTGGTTACGATCTGCGGCACAATTATCTCGTTGTGTCGAGGTATTGGATTCACGCCAAGCCGGTGCTGCGCAAGTCGGCCTGAGCCGCCCGATTCCGGGGAGTTGCCGGACGGAACCGTCCGGTCCCCGGCCCTGCCGTCCGGTTTCTTCCCGTCCGGGGCTAACCGCATTTGGCGCCGGGCCTGGACCGGGATGTGCGTGCGGGCGGGGTTTGGGCGCTTCCGCGGGCGGCGGGGCTTGTGGGTCGATGTAACCTAGGTCCCAGCACGCGGGGGGCGCGGGGCGCGAAATTTCGGGCGGAACGCAAAAACCTTGAAAAAGCGCTTGCCGGTGGGCGGGGCGGTGTCCAGCGTCCGCCTCTCTCTGAAGCCGAGGTGGCGGAATTGGCAGACGCACTAGATTCAGAGTCTAGCGCCTTCACGGGCGTATGGGTTCGACTCCCTTCCTCGGCACCAGTTTTGATAGGTAAGGCGAAAGCGCCACACAGATGCCACACAAACGGCAACCCTGTGTGGCGTTTCCGTTTCCAGCCCCAGGCCCCGAAATTGGCAGGCCCTCCCGCTCTCTCTATTCGCGGTTGTGATGCCCTGTTTCTGACGGCAGCACAGCCGGCATGAGTGTGTTCCTTGTCCTCCTTGGCGTGCTCTCGTGGTTCGTTGCCTTCTTTAGCCTCGCTGCCGGCGGGAACGTGGTATGCGAGGTCTTCGCCGCGGTGTCTTTCTTGATCGGCGTGCTTGCCATCACTGGCTCTGCGATCTGCTCCAAGATCGACTCGGCCCGTGATGAAGCCACGAGCGAACGAGGGCAGATGAACGACGAGCTCAAGGCGATGCGCGCCGCGCTTGAACGGTTGTCGCCGGTGGCTGTGGCGGAGCCTGATGAAGAGGTTGAACGCGTATCGAACGCCGGATAGTCGCCTCCAACCGCAACAAAGCCCCGAGCCGTGGGAGCCCGGGGCGATCAGCGCTAACGTCTTGCGGGGCCTGGCCGAAGGGTCAAGCCCGCGGCGGCACGACCATCTCGCGCGGTGCCGGCTTGACCGGCTCATTGGTGGTGTTCATTTCTGTGTCTTGTCGTTCGTTTTTGATTGAGCCTCGTTCGCGTTGCGGCGGACGGGGCTTTTTTGTTGTCCGGGCCGGGCTTATCGACTGCTTGACCGGCTGTTCACGAGGTGCCATTGGTGAACCCGTTTCCATATCTGATCTTCCTTGGAGCCCCGGGCCGTGCCAGCGGTACCGGGGCTTTTTATTGGGCGCGAAAGTTGGCGCTTGATACCCTCCCGGTATCACGAGCCCGCCAAGTCGCTTTTGCGGGCCTCAGTCAGAAGGCAAAAGGGGGCTGGTCTTGAATCCTGACACGGTATCGGAATAGCGGAGCCAAGCGGTACGCCTCGCGCCGGATCTCCGCAGCCCTCGATCTGCCACGAGCCCTGCATGCCCCTCCGCTTGCGCTCCGATCGGTAAGCACCTTCCCGGCTGGCGGCGGCTAGTGCGCGAGGAATCGCGCATGAAGCGGCGCTCCTGGAATGCGGCGGTCGCGGTGGGAGCCTGAAAACGGCGAGGGCTTGGCATCGCGGCGGTGTAGGATAGTGATCACCCATCCTGCCATGCACGCTCCTGAATCCCACCAATCCCTCCGTCCCTTGCTCCGCGCGTGGCAGGTGTCCCCGCCTCTCGACCCCGGTTTTCGCAGCGCGATCTGGGCGGGGATCGAACAGGCCGGCACGTGGGCCGATCTGACCTGGGCGGGGTATCTGCGCCACCATCTGGTGGCCTGGGTGTTGGTCCTGGGTTTTGTGGCCGGTGGGGCGGGGTGGCTGGGCCGCAGCGCCGGGGCGCACCATTCCGCCGACGACCGTGAGCTGGTCCTGGCCAGCTATGTGGCCGCGATTGATGTGCGCGCCATGGAGCCATGACGCGGCCCGGCAATCCCCGGCGGTATCTGTGGCTCACCCTCGGCCTGGTGCTGGCGCTGGCCGGCGGCGGCGGGCTGGCCTGCTATCATTTCAGCTGTGACCGCACGGCCCATGCTGCGGCGCGCGACGGCGACGTCATGCTTTGGATGCGCCACGAGTTCTGCCTAGGCGATGTGGCCTACGCCGAGATCCTCCGGCTGCACCAGGAGCACAGTGCGGTGTGCGCGCAGCATTGCGAGGGTGTGCGCGCGGCGCGCACCCGCCTGGCTGAGGCCCAGGCCGGTGGCGATGCGGCGGCGGTCGACGCCGCCGTCCTGGAGTTGGCGCGCACGGAGGCGGTTTGTCGCGCTTCCACCGAGGCTTATGTCCGGCGGGTGGCGGCGGTGATGGAGCCCGCCCAGGGGGCGCGCTACCTCGGGATGGTGCTGCCCCGGCTCTCCGCCTTGGACCATGAAGGGCCGCCGAACCCGCACCTGCAGCGCTGACCGGAACTCTGCATGGAGGACGATTCTGCACAGGAACCCACCGACGAGGCGCTGATGGCGCGTCTGGTGGCCGGCGACGAGGCGGCGCTGGCGGCGTTGATGGGGCGTTGGGAGCTGCCGCTGAAACGGTTTCTCTACCGCCTGTTGCTGAATACGCATGAGGCGGCCGACGTTGCGCAGGAGACTTTCGTGAAGCTTTTCCAAAGTCGGGCCGCTTTCCGGACCGGCGCGGGTTTCGCCCCTTGGGTTTTCACAATTGCCGCCAATCTGGCCCGCAACCGCCGTCGCTGGTGGCGGCGCCATCCGGCCGCCTCGCTCGACGAGTTGGCTCCCGGGGGCCGTGAGGACACCAGTGGCTGGGAGCCTACCGATCCGACTGCCGGCCCGGTCGAGCGGGCGCTGCGTGGTGAGGCTGCCGCAGCGGTGCGCGCTGCGGTGGCGGCGTTGCCCCATGAGTTGCGCGAGATTGTGGTGCTGGCCGAGTACGAGGAGCGCTCCCAGGCCGAGATCGGGCTGATCCTCGGTTGTTCGACCAAGGCGGTGGAGATGCGCCTGTATCGGGCTCGCGAGCGCCTGCGGAGGGTCCTTGGGCCGGCGCTGGCGCGCTGAGGCGCAAGCGGCGAGACCTCGCAGGCGAACCTCCCGGTGCGCCGTCTGTCCACGGCGAGGGCGGCGGGCGCGAACCGGGGATGCAGCGCCTAGGGTTTTCTCATCAGGAGCGGCTGGTCGGACCGCAGGCGATGCGGAAACACGGCTAAAGTCTGGCCGGGTTGAACCGTTAAGAGCCTTGTCAAGGTCATGGCGCCCCGCCGTGGCCACAACGTTTTCCCCGTTATGGAAGCTGAAGCCACCACCACCGCGGTTGTCCGGGAGCGCGTCAATCGCACCGGAAAGTACCTTACGTTCTCCATCAGCAACGAATCCTACGGCGTCGATGTGCTGAAGGTGCGCGAGATAATCCGGTTTCTGAAGATCACGCCGGTGCCCCAGATGCCCAATTACGTGAAGGGCGTGATCAACCTGCGCGGCAAGGTGCTGCCGGTGTTCGACCTGCGCCTGAAATTCGGGCTGGACGCCGCCGAGGCCACCGAGCGCACCTGTATCGTGGTTGTGCGCGTGTTGGCCGGCGGCCACGACATCACGCTGGGCATGATCGTCGATTCGGTCGAGGAGGTCATCAACCTCAACGAGACCGAGATCGAGGAGACTCCGGAGTTCGGCGCCAAGGTCGATACGGCCTATCTCATGGGCATGGCCAAGGTAAAGGGCGCGATCAAGACGCTGCTCGACATCGACAAGGTCATCTCGCCCGAAACGCTGCGCGGCTTCTGATCTTCCCCGATCCATCCCCGGTATTTGCGGGCCGCAGCCGAGGGCTGCGGCCGTTTCGTTCTTGGGCGGACGGCGCAGCCGACCGTGACTTTCGGCTGATTGCAGGCGGCGGCGGAGCCCGTCAATCTCTGCCGCATGCCGGAGTCCAAAGGCGATAGAACCTTCATCAACTTCTCGAATCTCGCGCTGCTCGTCGTGGCGGTGATGACGTTGGCCATGGCGCTGGCGTCGCGGGAGTTTGAGCCGCTCGCGGAGCGTAGCGTCCTGTTCTACGGATTCCTCGGTGTGTATGCGGCGGGCGGGGTCTTCGCCAACCGCAGGATCCTCGGCAAAGTGCCTGTGCCGCTGGAGTGGGGCTATTTCCTTCTGCAGCTCTTCTTCTATGCCGCGATGGTCCGCTGCGAGATGCCGCACAGTGCGATCTGGTTGCTCATGATGCCGGTCGTCAGCCAGGCGGCGGTGCGGCTGCCCTGGCCAGGGCTGGTCGCGGTCTCCGCCGTGTATCTTGGAATCAACTCCGGCTTGCCCGATATCCCGGGCTGGGCCGGCGACGAGCGCTGGCGGACGGCGCTCTCGTTGCTGTCGGCTTTCGTGTTCGTGATCGTGATGACGAAAGTCGTGGAGGCGGCGAGGCAGGCGCGCGAACGGGCCGAGGCCTTGGCCGGGGAACTGGAGCAGGCGAATGCACAGTTGCGCGCCGCAGCGGCGCAGACCGCCGAACTCGCCGCGGCCACCGAGCGCAACCGCATCGCCCGCGACATCCACGACGGGCTCGGGCACTACCTGACGGTGGTGGCTGTGCAATTGCAGGCGGCACGTGCGCTGTTGCCGGCGAGTCCGGAGCGGGCCGCCGAAGCGATCGCGAAAGCCGAGGAATCCGCCCGCGGAGCGCTCACCGATGTGCGGCGTTCCGTCGGGGCCTTGCGCGAGTCCGATGGGCGCCCGCTGGGGCGCAGCGCGCTCGAGGGGCTCGCCCGCGAGAGTGGGCTGCCGGCGGTGCTTGAGGTGTCGGGCCGCCCGCGGCTGCTGTCCGACACGGTTGAACAGGCGCTCTTCCGCACCGTGCAGGAGGCGCTCACCAATGTGCGCAAACATGCCGGCCCCGCCCAGGTGACGGTCCGGCTGGATTTCCGAGACGGGGCGCAAGTCGGAGTTGAGGTCGCCGACACGGGGCGTGGTTGCCCGGAGGATGCAGGGTCCGGCGGCTATGGCCTCGCCGGGCTACGGGAGCGGCTGGCGGCGGTCGGAGGCACGCTCCACGCGGCCAACGGCGCGAGCGGCGGGTTCGTCGTGCGCGCGGAGGTGCCGGGATGAAACGCATACGGGTGCTGCTGGTGGACGACCAGGCGCTGTTCCGCGAAGGGCTGGCCACGCTGCTCGGGCTCAATACCCAGCTTGATCTCGTCGGCGAGGCGGAGGACGGCGAGGCCGCCGTGGCCGCCTGCGCCCGGCTGCGCCCCGATGTGGTGCTGATGGATCTGCGCATGCCGCGGGTGGGCGGCGTGGAGGCGACGCGGCGCATCCTTGCGGCTCAGCCAACGGTGAGGGTGCTGGTGTTGACGACCTTCGAGGAGGACGAGGAGGTGTTTGCGGCGGTCCGCGCCGGCGCCGCGGGTTACCTGCTGAAGGCTTCGCCGTCGGAGAAACTGGTCGAGGCGATCCGGGCCGTGGCCGCGGGCGAAAGCGTGCTCCAACCTTCGGTTACGGCCAAGTTGATGGCCGAGTTCAATCGGATCGCCGAGCGCACTGAGCGCCGCGCGGTGCAGCCGTTGCCCGAGCCGCTCTCCGGCCGGGAGCTCGGGGTGCTGCAATGCCTCTGCGACGGACTCTCAAACAAGGAGATCGCCGGACGATTGGGCATCGCCGAGGGCACGGTGAAGAACCACATGACCAACGTGCTCGGCAAACTCGGGGCGCTCGATCGCACCCAGGCCGCGCTGCGCGCCCGCGAGTTGGGGCTGATCTGAACGGCGACTGTATCGAGGGGCGTAGGGCTCGCTGCGGCCTGTTCGTGTCCGGTGGCGGCAGCTCCAGGGGCGGGAAGCACCGCCCTAGACAAACGGCGCGGTTGCGGCGGGCGCCGGCGGAAGGCACGAAGCCCTCGGCCCGGTCGGAAGACCCGGGCCACGCTCACTTCTTCGAGTGGAAGGCGGCGTCGTCGGGCAGGTCGAGCAGCACGAGCTGAGGATTCTTCTCCTTGAAGAAGTGCATCGTCCACTCGTTGGGGAAAAGCACGCACGGATCGCCGTTCTTGTCGGTGGCGAAGCTCACCCCGCTGGCGACGATGAGCGAAGGCAGATCGGCGAGCGAGGGGTGCGGGGCCAGCCACTTGAGGAAGGCGAAGGGCGCGGCCTCCAGCTTCGACTCCGCGCCGTATTCGCTTTGCAGACGGAACTGCACGACCTCGAACTGCAGCGGACCGACGGCGGCCAGGAAGGTGGCCCCGGTGGGGCAGTTGCGCACCGTGAAGGTCTGCACCACGCCCTCCTGCAGGAGCTGCTCGACGCCGGAGCGGTACTTCTTCGAGTCGGCCGGCGAGGGGTTGAAGATGTAGGCGAAACACTCCGGCGGGAAACGCGGGATCTCGTTGAAGACGATCGAGGCGTCGGAGGCGAGGGTGTCGCCGATGCCAAACTCGTTGTGCCCGACCAGGCCGAGGATGTCGCCGGGGTAGGCGAAGTCGACGGTCTCGCGGTCCTGGGCGAAGAGCTTGGAGGAGTTGGAGAGGCGGATGGTCTTTCCGGAGCGGCTGTGGCGGGCGAGCATGTCGCGGGAGAACTTGCCCGAGCACACACGGAGGAAGGCGATACGGTCGCGGTGCTTCGGATCCATGTTGGCCTGGATCTTGAAGACGAAGCCGGAGAATTTCTCGCCGTCGATGGGCAGCAGCTCGTCGCCCACGTAGCGCGGCGCCGGTCCCACGGAGTACTTCAGGAAGCTGTCGAGCATGAGCTGCACGCCGAAGTTGTTCACGGCGCTGCCGAAGAACACGGGGGTGAGCTTGCCGGCGTGGACGGCGGGCAGGTCGAAGGCGTGGCCGGCCATGTCGAGCACCTCAAGCTGCTCGCGCACCTCGCCATAAGTGTAGGCGTCGAGCTTCTCGGCGACGGTGGCGTCGTCGAGCCCGGCCACCTGCACGGGCGCGCGGTAGGCGCCGCCGGGGACGCGCTCGAAGAGGTGGACATCGCGCGTCTGCCGGTCGAATACGCCCTTGAAGGCGGGGCCGTTGCCCAGCGGCCAGGCCATGGCGCAGGCGCCAATGCCCAGCACGTTCTCCAGCTCATCCATGAGGTTGAGCGGGTTGAGCGTGGGCCGGTCGCACTTGTTCATGAACGTGAAGATTGGCACCCCGCGGCGGCGGCAGATCTCGAAGAGCTTGCGCGTCTGGGCCTCGATGCCCTTGGCGGCGTCGATCACCATGAGCACGGAGTCGACGGCGGTGAGCACACGGTAGGTGTCCTCGGAGAAGTCCTTGTGGCCGGGGGTGTCGAGCAGGTTGACCGAGCACCCGGCGTAGTCGAATTGCAGGACGGTGGAGGTGACGGAGATGCCGCGCTTGCGCTCGAGTTCCATCCAGTCGGAGGTGACGGCGCGCTGGTTTTTGCGGGCGGAGACCGAGCCGGCGAGATGGAGGGCGCCACCGTAGAGCAGGAACTTTTCGGTGAGCGTGGTCTTGCCGGCGTCGGGGTGCGAGATGATGGCAAAGGTGCGGCGGCGCGCGGCTTCTCGGGCAATGGCGTTCATGGAGGAGAGGTGAAGCAACCGCGCCGGGCGCCGGGGGGCAAGGGAGAAGGGGGAGGGAGGGAAGGCTGAACGCAGAAGTCAGAACGGGGCATGGGTGGACCCGGGGCGGGCGGGGGAGACCGCCGAAGGAGGACGGAACGCAGGCGGTGCAGAGCCGGGGCCTCCTCGGGCCGCTGCTCCGGCCGCCGGGCAGCGGTGCTACTCGATCAGCGGCTTGATGGAGTCGGGGATCGGAAGAGCGACTTCGGCAAACCGATCATCGATCAGGTGTTGGATCCACTCCTTCGAGAGCTTGAAGTCGAACAGCACGATCGAGGCGCCTCGCTCCGATTCCTGAACTCGATAACTCACCGAAGAGATTTCCAGTGGCAGGGGATCGCCGTGCAGACTCAGCTCGGCGCTCAGCCGCCTCGCGGTCGTGTCGATGCGGAGTCGGCGGATCTCGCCGTAGCGTTTGAGTCTGGGGCGCAGAAATAGTGCCAGGGCCTTTTCGAGGGCGGCCTCCTTGATCCGAGCGGTGAAGGACCGGCTTGCCGTGGGCGAACTCACAATGCCCAGCAACGGGGGTTGCAGGGGCGTTGTCGAGCGCGTTCGGGAGGGTGTGGAAATGCCGGTGGCACCGCAGCGGGCCCTGTCTCCTCGTCGAGGGGGCGGCTCAATCTGGTCGCCCGTGTCCACTGTTCCTCGGTGCGTAGGGACGTGCCTAGGCCGCCAAGCCATGGGCGAATGCGAAACGCGGCGACCGCACCCGCGCACGCCGGCGGGGTTCCGGGCGGTGGCGCTCGCGCAGGATCTCGCCGGCTTCGCGCAACACCGCCAGCAGCAAGGGGCGCCAGTCCGCCTCCTCGGGCTGGTGGGCGGCAAGGAAGGCGTTGGCGGCATCCGCGAGCCGGCCGAAGAATTCGCGCTCGGCCCAAGGCCCGCCCGTCAGCCGGCTGTCCTCGCGCAGCGCGAAGAGCAGCCAGGAGAGCGGCCGGGCGTGGCGGGTGAGGATGCCCAGGTCGCCCTGCCGGGCCGGGTCGCCGGCGGTGAAGGCGAGCGCGTCGTCTGTCACGAAGCAATGGGCACAGTGCCAGAGGTCGGCGGTGCGGGCGTAGGGAGGGGGTTGTTGCGCGGTGCGGCTGGCGAGGTCGAGGGCGATGGTGGCGAGCAGCGGGTGGCGGAGGGCGACGAAGTTCATGCGCCCACTCTACCCGCCCCCCTCGGACAACGGCTGACCGAGGGGGGCGGGTCGGCGCACTTTTCTCGTGGAGGGGAACTTCCCCGGCGGCCGCGCGCGTTGTCGGCTGGGGTGGGGAGGCTGATGGACGCGGCGAGGGCCGTTGGGTCTGTATTGGCATACTCGGCGCGCGGGTGGCCCCAAGGCGGGACGGGAGGGCCGGCGGTGGCGCCCGGTTCAAGGACCTGCACCTGTGGCGTGGCACCCTTGTTGGCCGCCGCGGGCGAGGTGGGACCACTGTATCCAGCGGCGGCGTAGGCGACGTTCGCTACGCCGGCCGAGGTCTCGGGCGGTGGCAGCGGCCGGCCCCTATGTGGCGTTTTTTACGAGGAAGCGCCGGGGCGCGCCCGGGCCGGGAAATGCCGTTTTGGCCGGGAAGGCCGGGGAGTTCTTCCCGGAAGGGGTTTGGGGAATCGACCCCAGAAAGTTTCTTTCAAGCGTTCGTAAAGATGACCGATCCAATGGGCACAACAGGAAACCCTTCCCAGCCCACTTCCATGACCCTCTTCTTCACCATCGTCGCCCTGGTTCACGTTGCCGGTCTGTTCGCCATGTTGCTCGCCATGCGGCGCGCCCCGGTGGGCATCGAGACGTCCCGCGGTTTCATGGTGATTGCCGAACCCGAAGCGACGCACTCGTCCATCGGGGCGCTGGCCCGGACGGCCTGACCAATTTTGCAGGGGACTGTGTTTAGGGTAGCTCCCGGCTCGCGAGGCCGGGAGCTTTTTTGTTTACCCTCGGCCCAGCGCCCGGCGACAGTCGCAGCCATGAATCCGCCTTCTCTCCGCCTGAAGCACAACGCCGCCGCCCGCGCCCTGCACGGGCATCCGTGGATCTTCGGCAACGAGGTGGAGGCGGTGCTACCTCCGGAGTGCGACGGCACGACAGTGGAATGCCGTGATGCGCGCGGGCGCTTCATGGGCAGCGGGATCTACAACAGCCGCTCACAGATCGTGTGGCGGCGCTTCACCCGCGATCATGCAGCCTTCGATGCGGCCTTTGTCCGTGCGGCGCTGCAGCGGGCCATCGCGCGGCGCAACGAGCCCAATGTGGCCCCGGTCAATGCCCGCCGCCTGGTGTGGAGCGAATCCGACGACCTGCCCGGTCTGGTGGTCGACCAGTTTGGCGATGTGCTGGTGGTTCAGACACAGACGCTGGCGCTCGAGCGCCTGCTGGAGGCGGTGCTGGCGGCGCTAAGCGAGTTGCTTGCCCCGGCGGAGATCATCGTGCGCAACGATGCTCCGGTTCGCCGTCTCGAGGGCTTGCCCTCGGAGGTGCGTACGCTCTCGGGTCGGCCCTACGAGCCGCGCTGGGTGAGTATTGGCGGGTTGGACTACTGGCTCGACCTGCAGGGCGGACAGAAGACCGGATTTTATCTCGATCAGACCCGCGAACACGCGAAGGTGGCCCGCTATGCTGCCTGGCGCCGCGTGCTCGACTGTTTCTGCAACCAGGGCAGCTTCGCCCTGCATGCCGCCAAGGCCGGGGCCACGCGCGTGCTCGGCCTCGACAGTTCGGAGGAGGCGGTGGTGCAGGCCCGCCGCAACGCGGAGCGCAACGGGGTCGCCGCCGAGTTCACGGTGGTGAACGTGTTCGACCACTTGGCTGCGCGCGACGAGGACGAGGCCTGGGATCTGATCGTGCTCGATCCGCCGCCCTTCGCCCGCTCCAAGAGCGCGCTGGAGAATGCGCTGCGCGGCTACAAGGAGATCAATCTGCGGGCGATGAAGCGGCTCACCCCCGGCGGGGTGCTGGCCACGTACAGCTGCTCGCACCACGTGACCGCGGAGGTGTTCCGGGAGGTCGTGGCGGAGGCCGCCCACGACGCCAAACGCAAGGTGCAGGTGCTCGAGTTCTGCCATCAGCCGCCGGATCATCCCGTGCTGGTGACGATGCCGGAGAGTGAATACCTGCGCGGCTATATCCTGCGGGTGGATTGAGGCCTGTCGGCACGCGTGCTTCGAGCGTTTTGCGACGAACAACGCCGGCACTACGGCGTGCCGGCCGCTCCGGATTGGGGCTCCGGCGGTTCTTCCTTCGGGGCGCCCAGCATGGCCAGGCCCTCCTCGGATATGCCGTGGGAGACCTTCAGCCCGAGGTGCTTCGCCAGGTAGTGGTCGATCGGAATCCATTTGCCGTCCACATTGACCTGCTTGGTCCAGGCGCACACGCGTACGATCTCGTTTTGCAGATGGGCGATGCGGTTGAGCGCCTCTTGAAGCTTGGTGGCGTGGGCGGCGAGCTGTTCCTGTGCCTCGCGCCGCCGCGTGATGTTGCGCAGTACCAGGATGATCATCGGTTGGGCGGTGACCGGGTCGAGGATGGGTACGCCGCGCGGCTCGACCCAGACCAGCGTGCCGTCGAGACGGGCGATGCGGTAGGGGATCGTCTCCCGGGGCTGCCCCGTCGATACCTTGGCGAGCATCTCGCGCGCTACCGGTCGGTCCGCTTCCGCGACGAAATCGAGGATAGGGTGGCCGAGGTGGCGAGCGGGATCGGTGTCGCCGATCAACGTGGCGCAGGATTCCGAACCTGCCGGATGGTGCCGTCGGCCCCGCGCACGACGATGCCGTCGGGCACGGTTTCAAAGAGCGCCCGCAGCCGCGACTCGCTGGAGCGGCCTTTCATCTCCGTAGCCTTCAGATTGGAAATATCCTGGAACGCCCCGATCAGCGCTTCCTCGCCGGCGAAATCGATGGGGACGATCGAGCCCAGCACGGGGAAGCGGCGGCCATCGAAGGCAACCAGTTCCATCTCCTTGTTGAGGATGCGCCCGTCGCGTTCGAGGCGTCGCAGCAGATGCAGCCGGTCGGTATCGGCGTGGGCGTAGGGGACACTCTGGGAGTGGTAGTTGGTCGGGGCGAGGGCGAGCTGTTCGATGGCGCGCTGATTGGCGAAGAGGAACTCGCCGGAGGCGCGTCGGGTCACCGTGATGGCAAACGGGGCGGCTTCGAGCAGGCTGTGGAATTCGCGCTCTGAGCGCCGGATGCGCAGTGCCAGCCGCCGGTAAAACCAGACCGCCACCAGCAGGGTGAGCAGGAGCAGGAGCACCCCGGTGACGTTGGCCGAGCGGTCGGCGGCCGGACTGATTCCGATGAGCAGCCCAGCGCAACCGGGCGTCGCAGTCAACTGGTGGCAGGTCGGCGGCCCCCCGCGGGCGCGGCGTGCGCACGACGGGCAGTGGACGTGGCGTGGGGCCGGGGCGGAGGAAGCGGTAGGCGGGCGGAGGTGCAAATGCCTGTCCTATCGGTTGTTTTCGTCCCGGGTGAAACGGGGACCTACTGCGGCGTTTCCGCGACTGGGCGCTCCGGGTCGCTACCCTCAAGCGCAGATGGCAGCAGTTGTGCCGCTTCGAGGATGCCGGCCAGCTTGCGGCCCGCCCCACTCTGCTTCGCCTCGTGGATGAGCAGGCGCAGGGTGCATTTCACTGTGAAGGCGCTGTCGAATGCCAGCGGGGGCGGTGCGCCGCTGCTGTCGCGCACCGTACGGACGCGTTGCTCGATCAGCGGTGCGAGCCAGGCGCCCTCGGTGCCGGCGGTGGCGCGGGTGAGGGTCTCCAGCGCCTGTTCCGTGCGACCGTCCGCCAGGAGGCGCTCGCCGGTAAGAAAGACGACGAGCGGGTTGTTCGGCCAGGCGCGCACCGCGAGCGCGAGTTCACGGTCGACCTGCTTCCAGTCCTTTTCCGAGGTGTAGAAGTAGGCGAGGCCGGCGTGGGCGGCGGCGAGCAGTTGACGACCCTGTTCGGTGTCTTCGGAGATCTTCGACGCCTCGAGGGCGGCCAGTTCGATGAAGCCGAGGCGGCTGAAGACAACGGCGCGCGCGAGCGGCACGAACACGGCGTGGGCCGGATCGGCGAAGCGTTCGGGGGCCGTGCGCTCGAACTCGACCAACGCCAAACCGCTCTTCCCGAGCAGTGCGTAGGCTAGGCCCAGCCCGAGGGCGAACTCGGGGGGCTCGTTGCGATTGAAGGATTCGATGCGCTCGGCGGCGAGCAGCCAATCGGCGTTGGTGAAGAGGGCCGGCTGGAATTTGCTGCTGTCGGGCCGGATGTCCGCCAGCAGGGCGGCGATCTCGGCGGCTTGGCGGACTAGGGTGGGAAGCTTGGCGCTGTCGGTGGTGGCGGCCTGGCGCGCGGCGGTGGCGAAGGTGGCGAGGAGTTTGGGGACGGCGACGCTGCGGGCGGCGCGGTAGCCGCGCACGGTCAGGCTGCCCATGAGATCGGCGAGGTCGTGGCGTTCGGTGGCCAAGCGGTGGATGCGGCGCACCTCGGCGTAGACTGGTTCGGCCTGTGTTCGGGCGGCGGCGACGGCGATGTCCTGCGGGTGTCGCTCCTGGAGTTTGACCAACGCCGTGTAGGCCTTGGCGGCCTGTTTGGCGGGTTTCGCCAGATCGGTGGCCTGCTCGGCGGTGGGATCGGCGGGGCACTGGGCGCGGATCTCGGAGAGCGTGGTGGCGAGGGCGGCTGCGTGCTCGGCCGGCGGCAGGCGCGTGCACCCGGCGGTGGGTGCGAGCAGGAGGAGCGCAAGGGTGGCACGGAGGACGTTCGGGCGCATCTGGCACCGAGTTTTCGTGTTTGGTGAAGCGAAGTCAGTAGCGGAATACGTGCTGTTGCTCACGGGGTGGGGGCGGTCTTGTTGGCCGGGGAGCCGGCCCTCGCTGCCATCGGTCTCGAGCGCGCGAACGGAGCCTTTGCTCCGGCTTGGCTCCGCGCAGGTGGGACGCCCGATTCAAAGACGTGGAAGGATGGCTGACCCGTATCGACGGACGAAGGGGGCCGAATGCCTGAGCAGGCTTCGGCAAGCGGTATTCCTACGGCAGATCGGCACCGCAACTCCCCGCTTGTCGCCGGCGCCGAACCGGCAAGCATCACCGCTGTGCCATACACCTACACCATCGAGGACCGCATCGTGCATCTCGCCTGGTCGGGGGTGGTCGCCAAGGAGGATTTGCAGGCCATCGGCCGGGAGATGCCCCGGCTGGCCGCCGAGCTCGGTTTTGCCCCCGACGTGCTCCATACTTTCGATGCGGTCGCCGGCTACAGCTTCCAGCCCATCGCCGCCTACGCCCTGTCGCTGCTGCGTAAGCGGGTGGTTATTCCCTACCCGGTGCGCTCGGCCGCGGTGGCGCGCACGCCCGAGAGCCTGGCCCTGGCGCGCATCTTCATCGCCTTGAATCGTACCCGAAATCTCACGATGGAGGTGTTCGATTCCGAAGAAAAGGCGCGCCGCTGGATCGCCGCGAAGCCGGTGGGCACGGATGAACGGACAATCCCTGGAGCCTCGTCCTAGAGGAGCGGGCCACTGGGCGCGGCGGGTGCCGGCGACCTCAGGTAGAGCGATGAATGCAGACGGGCCGAACGCAGGCAGGACGCCTGCACTACTCGCGAGTCTCTATGTGTTCTCCTCCCCCTCCGTGAGCTCTGTGACCTGTTTGGTTCAGGGTTCCGGGCCCAGCGTTTCCTTCGCGTTTCGAGGCCATTCCTCTGTCGGCCTTTGCGCTCTCTGCGTTCCTTGCGGTTAACCCTCTCCGAATCTCTGTGATCTCCGTGTCCTCTGTGGTGAAAACTCCGACTCACTCCGGCCGCGGCACCCACTCCAGATTCTCGACCATGAAACCGATCTGGCGCGAGTCGCGCCCCAGCCGGCGCAGCCGCCCCGAGTAGTGAAAAGTCAATTCTTGGAGGCCGGGCGCGAGCGCGCAGGGCAGGCGCACCTCCCGCCGCTGCCCACCCTGGATGGCGACGGGGCCGAGCTCGCGGCCCTCGCAGCGGATCGCCAACGGGGCGTCGGCTGCGCTCGTGACCGTGAACCGCAGTTCGCCCGCGCGAGGCGGGCCCGCCCAGTCGAGCCCCACCCGGGCTTCGCGGCGCCCCCAGCGCCAGATCCGACCAGAGGCACGCTCGGCGGGCGACCAACCGCCCAGATCGAGCAGCCAGGGCTGGCCGGGGGGCGGATTCTCGGTGGCGGCGCTCCAGTGTGGCAGGAGGCGAGGGTCCTTGCGGTCTGGGACCCCGGAGGGAGCCTGCGGCTGTAACCGGAAGATCACGATCTCCGGGCGGGCGCAGGGGATTTCGGGCAGGCCGAGGCTGCGTAGTTGGGTGAGCAGCGCTTCGTCGGTATAGCCGCGCCGGTCGAGCCAAAGGGCGCCAAAGCCGGCCTCCTGCAGGCGCGCCACCAGCTCCGGCGCGGTCAGGCGCGCGGTGGCTGCCTCCCCACGAGACCGGGCTGCGCAGGGCGCCGTAGGGAGAGGCGGAGGTGTTCGGAGGCGAGGAAGGGGCGGAAGTGCTGGTAGTCGGCGAGTTGTCCGGTTCGCCCCGCCTCGGGAAACGGCACGAAGGGTAGTTGGAATACCATTGCCCTGGGTCCGGCGGCTTGCTCGAGCGCGGCCACGGTGGCCCGGTCGGCGGCTATCGCTGCGCCGGAACGGCGGCGCGCGGCGGAGTGGTCGAACCACGGAGTCTGTTCGAACCAGCCGGCTGCGCCGAGCAGGGCGGCCAGCGCGAGGGCCAGCCAGCGGGGGCGGGGGAGGGTGGCGCGGTGCAGGACACCAAAGAGGGTGAACAGCGCCCACAGCGAGAAGAAGACGCCGATACGGTTGCTGGCGCGAAACCAGTCGACGCCCGCCAGCGCCAGGGCGGCAGTGCCCCCGCCCACGGTGGCCAGCAGTCCGGCCCAGAGCGCGCCCAGCGCGGCCTCGGGCACGCGGTGGTGCGCCGTCGGCCGGGCGATCCGGCGCAGGGCGGTGAAGGCCAGTAGCGCCAGCCCGGCGACACCGAGCAGCCCCAGGTAGTTGTAGAAGGGTTCGCCCTTGAGCGCCGTGTCCGAGGCGTAGATGCGGCCGAGGTCGCGCAGCAGGTGGCTGCGGTGGTCCTCGGGCGGGACGACGAGGTCGAGCGGCTTGAGGGCGTAGAGCTCGGCGCCGGTGTAGCCGCGGTCGAATTGGTCGGTGCCGGTCTTACCGCCAAGCTTGGCGGCAATGAACGCCCAATGGCCGAGCACGAGTGCGAGCCCCATGGTAGCGGTCAGCAGCGCCAGCGGGGCGAGGCGCGCCCAGGGCGCACGGCGTAGCCGGTGGAGGGCGACGGCCCCGGCGATGAGGCAACCGGCGAAGAAGACGAAGTACGGGTTGCCCAGTCCAAGCCAGAGGCCGAGAGCGGCGGCCAAGGGGAGCAGGCGGCGGTGGCTGTGCAGCGTTGGCGCCGGGCGGGCGGCCAGGGCGCACAGCAGCAGCAGGGGCGGCAGCGTCCAGGTCTGCACAAAGCTCAGCGTGACCAGCCAGCGCAGGTGGTAGTTGCTGAAGGCGAAGAGCAGTGCGGCGCAGGCGGCCCACTCGGGGCGCCAGCGCAGTCGGCGCACGCAGACAAAGAAGGAGAGGGCGGCGGCGGCGATGAGCGCGCAGCCGAGCAGGTTGACCGCGGCCACCGGGCCGACGAGGCGGCCGAGCAGGCCGGCGAGGGCGAAGGTGGGGGCGTCGCTAATCGGGTATGGGCCCCAATCGGCGCCGAAAGGGGCGGCCAGGCGGGCGCTGTGCGAGTAACCGAGCAGGGGTTGCAGTGGATCGTCCATCGCCAGGCGCACCCGGGCGTAGATTTCCCCGGGGTCGCCGGCATAGTCCTCGGCGGTGGTCCAGGTCTCGCGGGTCCAGCGGCCGGTATAGCCCACCCACAGCAGGGCGGCGGCGGTGAAGACGAGCAGCGCGGGCAGCCAGCGCGGGAGGAAGGAGTGGGTCGCCGAGCGCATGCCGGTAGGTTGGATGCGCCCAAAAGCGCCGCCTCCTCCGGGTGAAGCAAGCCCGAAGTGAGGACTGTTCTCTCCGTTGCGCCGGCCTCCGTGCCGGCGCAATCCGGCATCGCAGGCGCGGAGGCCTGCGCCACGCGGTGGAGCTTAGCGTCGCCGACCGACAGCAAAGACCGAGCTACCGCACGGCGAGGCCAGACCACGGCGTTGCCAGGCGAACTCGGCCCGAGCCAGGGTGGCGAACAGCGCCTCCACGGGAGGGGAGTACTGCTGGACGTCGCTGGTGGGGCGCGACGGCCGGAAGATTTTGCGTCGGGCCCAGATGAGCGGAAGCGGCAGGCAGTTGGCGTACGAGGCGAAGACTATCTCGATCTGTGCCGCGCGGAAGAGCTCGGTCAATTCGGGGCGAGTGTAGCGGTGTTTGGTTTCGCAGGTGTCGTCGTGATAGGACCAGAGCCATTTGAAGGCCGGAACGTTGACCAGCACCGCTCCCCCTGGGCGCACACAGCGGGCGAACTCCCGTAACGCGCGGGCCCCGTCGTCGACTTGGCAGACGACGTCGGCCGAGACGACGGCATCGAAGGTTGCGTCCGGGAACGGGAGTTGCGTGATGGATCCTTGGACGATTTCGGCGCCGGTGCGTTCGCGGGCCAGTTCGCAGGCCAGTGGCATAAAATCCAAGCCGGTGAGACGCCAGTGGGAGCTGGCAGCGCGGAGCGACTTGATCAGGCCTCCGGTGCCGCAGCCGGCGTCGAGCACGTGTGCGGGCCCGGCAGGCAGGGTGCGGCCAAGCCAGTGGGCGACGCGGCGGTTGAGCGCGTGGAAATACCACATGCGGTCTTCGACTTCTGCGAGTTTGCGGTACTCGTCCAGTTGCATGGCGCAATTGGTTGAACGGGCGGGGCGCCGGGCGCGATGAAATAGTCCGGACGTGGCCCGACGCGTTGTTGGGCGCCGGTCGTCAGTGGCCGCGGACAGGCGGGGCGCGGTGCCTTTGTACGGGCTGGCGGGGAGGTTGAGTACGGGCAAGGGCGACTGAGCTGATCGACACGGCCGGAAGGCGCGCGCCACGGCTCAAGGCTGCGACGTTGTGTGCGGTCGGAGCGGGCCGTGGCGACGCGGGCTTGCCCGCGGGCGGCGCGCTGGCATCAGAGGGGCGGTGCGCATCTCCGCCTTTTTGCGAAGCCCGGTCGGGACTTTTTTGCGATACGCCTGCTCGCTCGGCTTGCTCGGCTGGCTGGCGTGGCGGGTGGACTGGTCGCGGTTTGGCGGGCTGCGCGGGCTGGACTGGTCGTTGGCGACGCCGGCGGTTTTGCTCGCTGGGCTCGCGTATCCGCTGCAGGCGTGGCGTTGGCAAGTGTTGTTGGGGATTCAGGATATCGTGCTCCCGGCGCGGTGGGTCCATGGTGCCTTCTGGATTGGGCAGTTCTACAATTCCTTTCTTCCTGGCGGCGTGGCCGGCGATGCGGTGCGTCTCGGGCACCTGTGGAGGGTGGCACCGGGCCGCCGGGCCGGCGCGGCCGCGAGCCTGCTGGTCGATCGATTGTTGGGGCTGAGTTCGTTGTTGGTGCTGGCGACTCTCGCGTTGGGGGCCCATGGGGTCTACGCGCGGGAGGGGGAGCGGCTGCGATCCCTGCTTGGGGTAAGTGCGGTGGCGTGCCTGCTGATTGCGACGGTGGGCTGGACGGTTGTGCGGACGCGCTGGTGGCAGCCGTTGTCGGCGCGCGTGCTTGGATCCGAGCGAGCAGCGGTGCTGCACGATGCGGCGCAGGCGTTCGGTTGCCATCGAGGGGCCTTGGTTGGTTGTATGGCTCTGAGTGTGGCGGCGTGGTTGGTGGATTTCTGCGCGTTATGGGTGCTGGCTCGCGCGGTCGGGCTGGCGGTGGGACTACCGGAAATGATGGTGGCGGTGGCGGCAGCCTACGTGGCGGCGGCATTGCCGATCAGCATCGGTGGTCATGGGGTGAGGGAGGGCACGCTGGTGGCCATGCTGGGGATGTTGGGATACGGGGCAGGGAGCGCGACTGCACTATTTGCGGTGGCCTTCTGGGCTTCGTCGGTCGGATGGAGTCTGGTGGGCGGTGGGGTCTACCTGCTTTCGATCCTGACGGGATGGCCGTTGGGCCGCGGTGGGCAGGCGGAGCGGCTGGCTGCGCGCAAGGCGGGATAGGGCGGCGCGCAGGATGCTTCGTGCGGCCTTGGCTTTGGCCCCCGATTGACTCGCGAATGTGACACCTCATTGTGTCACACATGAAGACCACCACGATCCGCGAGCTGAAGCACGCGACCTCCACTGTTCTCTCCTGGGTGGCGGAAGGCGAAAGCGTGGAGGTGTGCCGCCGCGACCGGCCCGTGGCGTTGCTCACCCCGCTAAAACGCAAGCCGGGGATCGTGCGGCCCGACTTCACGGCCCGGATGCAGGCGGTTTACGGTGACCTCGTCCTGTTCTCCACCGCGACCGAGATTGTGACCGAGGCCCGGGCGAGGGATGAGAGCCTACGCAGATACCGGCTTTCTGTGTTCGCTCTACGCCCCGGATGCGCATTCGGCCCGGGCGGCGATGCGGATGGGCCCGGCAGGCGCTTCCCCTGCCCGTTCTCTGGCTGCACCAGTTGGAGTTGCGCAACGCCCTTCGGCTGCGCGTCTTCCGCTCGGAAATCACCCCGGCCCAGCGCGACGCTTCGCTCAATACGCTGCTCGCCGATCTCGCTACCGGGGTGCTGGCTTCGGTGAGCCCGAAGCTGCCGGAGGTGATGATCGAGGCTGAGCGGCTTAGCGCGCTCCATTCGGAAACGCTGGGAACGTGCAGTCTGGACATTCTCCATGTATCGGCTGCGTTGGTGCTGGGCTTGGGCGAATTTCTCACCTTCGACCAGCGGCAGGGCGCCTTGGCTCGTGCCGCCGGCCTGAGCGTCCCCGCCTTGTAGGGCAAGCCGCCAAGGCTTTCGTCGGGGAATCAGAGGGGCGAAGGCCTGGTGGCCCTTGCTGTGCCCGGGCGGCGCAGGGTGCCAGCCGGCAGTCCGCCCTTCGGACCTCAGCCACGACCGCAACGGTGCGTCGCTGCGCAAGGGCCAAAGCCATGAGCCACGAACGGCCGGTAGAAGGGCGGCGGCTTTTCGCGGTTGAAGCGCGGGCGAGGGTGCGAATCCTCGGGCCATGGTGCGTACCCCCGACTCGGCCGATTTCTACGCAGGCAAACGCGTGCTCATCACCGGCGGGCTGGGGTTCATCGGCTCGAACCTGGCGCGCGCCCTGGTGGGCCACGGCGCGGAGGTGCTCATCGTTGACAGCCTAGTGCCCGAGTACGGCGGGCATCTGCGCAATCTCCACGGTATCGAGAAGAAGGTACGGGTGAACCTCGCGGATGTGCGCGACCACCACGTGCTGCCGGTGCTGCTCGAGGGCCAGGACGTGCTCTTCAACCTCGCCGGCCAGACCAGCCATCTCGACTCCATCCAGGACCCGGAGACGGATCTGGAAATCAACTGCCGCGCCCAGCTCTCCATCCTCGAGGCCTGCCGCCGGCACAACCCCGGCATCGCCGTGGTCTTCGCCAGCACCCGCCAGATCTACGGCAAGCCCGACTATCTGCCGGTGGACGAGAAGCACCCGCTGCGGCCGGTGGACGTGAACGGCATCAACAAGTGCGCCGGCGAGTGGTATCACACGCTCTACCACCAGGTGCATGGCCTGCGAACCTGTGTGCTGCGGCTCACCAATACCATCGGGCCACGCATGCGGGTGAAGGACGCCCGCCAAACCTTCCTCGGGGTGTGGGTGCGCCAGTTGCTGGAGGGCCGGTCGATCGAGGTGTGGGGCGGCGCAGTTGCGCGATTTCACCCACGTGGACGACTGTGTGGACGCCCTGCTGCGCGCCGCGCGGGACCCGGCGGCGGCCGGCCGGGTGTTCAATCTCGGGGACGCGAGCGCGTCTCCCTCGCCGACCTCGCGCGCCTGATGGTGGAGGTCAACGGCGCGGGGCGCGGAGGTGCGGGAGTTCCCGGCCGAGCGCAAGAAGATCGACATCGGCGACTACTACGCGGACTGGACGCTCATCCGCGAAACCTCGGCTGGACGCCGCGTACGGCGTTGCCGGCGGCGTTGCGGCGCACGCTGGCGTACTACCGCAAGGAGCTGAAACACTATCTATGAGAGGCGGGCGACGAGCCCGTGGTCTCGGTCCGATCGAGGTGGACCGTGTTGCCCTCAACGCGGTCCGTCGCGCTTGGGGTCAAGCGCGACCACCTGACTCCATGGCGCAGGACTTGCGGGCCCGCGGAGGTGGACTCGCAGGCACGGAGGCCTGCGCCACGCTCGCCGAAGCCGACCGGTCGGAGACCGGTCCTGCCGCCGCCACGGAGGGCGTCGCCACGAAACAGTGCCGAACTGGCGGGCGTAAAGCCCGCACCACCACACAGCGACTGAAGACCCGAACCCATTTTCCCCCATCATGATCGCCAACGCCGACCCCAAGGCCAATCTCGCCCCCTATGCCGACGAGGTGCGCGCCGCCATCGCCCGCGTGTTCGAGAGCGGCCGCTACATCCTCGGGCCCGAGGTGGCGGCGTTCGAACGTGAATTCGCCGCCTGGCTGGGCAGCGGGTATTGCTGCGGCGTGGCCAACGGCACCGATGCCGTCGAGTTGGCGTTGCGCGCGGTGGGGGTACGCCCGGGCGACGGGGTGGTGGTGCCGGCCAATACAGTGTCGGCCACGATCGCCGCGGTGGTGGCCGCCGGCGGCGAACCGGTTGTTTGCGACGTCGAGCCGGACACGATGAACTTGGCGCCGGAGCGCCTGCGCGCGTTGCTGGAGTCGCCGGGCGGGGCAACGGTGCGCGCGGTGGTGCCGGTGCATCTCTACGGCCATCCCTGCGCGATGCATGAGCTATTGCGGCTGGCCGAGGAGCGCGGGCTGCGGGTGGTCGAGGATTGCGCGCAGGCGCACGGCGCCTCGCTGGGGGCGCGCAAGGTGGGCACCTGGGGGCATGCGGCCGCCTTCAGTTTTTATCCGACCAAGAATCTTGCCGCCTTGGGCGACGGCGGGGCAGTGGTCACGAGTGATCCGGAGATCGCGGCCCGGGTGCAGGCGCTGCGCCAGTACGGCTGGCAGGAGCGCTACGTGAGCACCGGCGAGGGCGGCCGCAACAGCCGCCTCGACGAGCTCCAGGCGGCGGTCCTGCGGGTGCGGTTGCTCCATCTCGATGGCGAGAATCGGCGTCGGCGAGTGCTGGCCGCGCGCTACGCCGCCGCTCTCGCCGGCTGCGGGCTGGTGTTGCCGCCGGCGCCCGACGGTGCGGTGCCGGTGTATCACCAATACGTGGTGCGCACGCCCGGCCGCGAGGCGCTGCGGCTATGGCTGGAAGAGCGGGGCATCGTGGCCCAGGCGCTCTATCCGCTGCCGCTGCATCACCAACCCGCTTTCGCCCGCTGGGCGCCGGCCTGGGCGCTGGCGCAGTGTGAGCGCTGTTGCGCCGAGGTGCTGAGCCTGCCCGTGCATCCGGCGTTGACGGAGGCGGATATTGATACGGTGGCTGGAGCGGTGCTCGACTGGGTGCGCGCGGATTCCAAGTCGAGTTCAAGGTGAGACGAAGCTCGGACCTTCGTCGCAGATTTTTGGGCGAGCAATAGAGCAGAGTCGCGTAAGCGCCTTGGAATGAGAGCGTGGCAGGAGGACCGGCGACCGGAGCTTCGGGCGGGGCCGGCGTCGGGGTGTAGGGCCGGTCCCAAACCAACCAAGTCTGGTAGGACCGCCGGTTGGTGACCGGAAGTGGGGCCGGGCGGCGGGTCTTGCTCCTAGGCAACCGCTGCCAGCGGAGAGGAGGCAGCTTCTGCCGGAAACCCCGCCTGGGCGGCCTTCGCGCATTGAACGGCAACGTCTTATGCCAGTGGCACTGGCCTTGCAGTGGGAGCCCGCAATGCAAGCCCAGGGTCGTAGAACGCAACCCGAGGTCACCACCTCCAAGCCAGCCGAAGCCGGTGCGTCCTACCGTTTTCTCGTCCGCTCCGCGGAAGAAGCGGTCGGAGCGATCCGTCAGCAGCTGGGCGAGGACGCACGGGTGGTCTCGGTGCGTTCGGTCAAGGCCGGTGGTTTGATGGGCATGATGGGCAATACCCGCCTAGAGGTGATCGCCCAGGTGCCGGCCCCGGTGAGCCCGACCCCGGCACCGGTCGCCCCGGCCGATGAGGCGGGCGAGTGGCGTACGTCCGCACAAGACCAGGTTCCGGCCAGCGAGGACTCTCCCGTGCCCGTGCCCAGTGGGGCCCGCGCCGCGCGTGGCACGGCCAGCGTCTACGGAGCGGTGGCTCCCGCGGCGACCCCGACAGTGGACTTGGCAAGCACGTCAATTCCAGCGGCATTCGTACCGACGGCGACCGCCCCCGCGCGCCGTCAGCCGGGCCCACCCCGCCTGGAGGGGCTGCTGCGCCGTTCCGGACTTTCCGAACAGCTCATCGCGCGCCTGCAGGCGGCTGGCAACTGGCCGGGGGCCGACGAGGAGCGGCCGCTGCATCAGGGGCTTTCGCAGGTCGCTGACCAGATCCGCCAGTTGGCTGCCGAGGTGCCCGTTCGCAGCCTGCCAGCGCGTACGGCGTTTCTGGGCATGCCCGGCGTGGGACGCACCACCGCGCTGTGCAAATGGCTTTCGGCCGAGGTGTTCACCCGCGGCCGCCGCGGCAGTGTGGCCAGCGTCGAGTTCGACCGGCGACTGGGCGCCGAGGACCTGGCGGTCTTTGCCGAGCTGCTCGGGCTGGAGTTTTGCCGGCAGGTGCCGGCGGGCGGGCAGGGGGCCGATCGGGAGTTTTGTTACATCGATGTGCCGCCGCTCTCGCTCACCCGCACCGCGGAGAACGCCCGGCTGCATCGTTACTTGGACGAGCAGCGCATCCCCGGCCGGGTGCTGGTGGTCTCCGGGTTGCACGACAGCGCGCTACTGCGGCGTACCTGCACCATCGGGGTGGAGCTGGGTTGCACGCATCTCATCTTCACCCAACTCGACGAGCTGCCGCAGTGGGGCAAGCTCTGGGATTTCCTGATCGAATCCCCCTTCGTGCCGATGCTGTTGACCCAGGGCCCCAGCCTGTCGGGCGAGTGTGAGACCGAAGTCGTTGAGGCGGTGGTACGCCGGACGTTCCCGTGGAACTGAATCCCATGCGCTATGCCTTTTTTCTCGGCGGTCTTGTCGGTTTCATGCTCACGGCGCTGGCCGGGTTCCTGGCCGAACGCCCCGGCGAGATCGTTTTCCGCGATGCGGCGATCAGTTGTGTGGTCGCAGCGTTTCTTTTCCGGTGGTTCTGGTCGGTGGTGGTGAAGGCCTTCATTGAGGCCGCACACCAGCATCGGCAGCAGGCCGCCGAGTCGATGAAGGCCGCCCGCGAGGGATCTGCGGCGACCTCCCATACCCCAGCAGCCCAACCCTGAAACGTCCTGATCCATGAAAGCCGCCCCTGGACCTGCGAAGAAGTCGCCCCCCATGCCCACTGCACTCGCCGCACCCGCCGCGCCCGCCGCCACGCTCGAAAAGTCGCTTGCCCCCGCTCGTTCGGTGGCTTCCACCGTTTGGCGTACCTACCAGGGGGCCGAGGGCAGTTCGATGGACGGCAAGGCGCTCACCGAACGTTATCTGCCGCTGGTGCGCTCGGTGGTCGACCGTATCCGCATCAACTTGCCGCCTCATATCGAGGCGGAGGATCTCTACAGTGTGGGCATCCTGGGACTCATCGCCGCGGTGGGGAACTATGATCCCAAGCAGAACAATACCTTTGCGGCCTACGCCAGCCGGCGCATCCGCGGTTCGGTGCTCGACGAGTTGCGCCGGCTTGACTGGCGCCCCCGTCGCGCCCGCGCCAAGGCGCGCCGCATCAAGGAAGTCATCGCCGAGATCGAGCAGAAGAACGGGCGCCCGGCCACCGACGAGGAGGTGCGCAAGGTCCTGGGCCTTTCCGCCAAGGAGTACGCGAAGTGGCTGGAGGAGGCCAAGCCGGCCTGCTTCCTGGCCCTCGACCAATCTCCCGACGACGAGGGCGGTGAACGCGCCAGCCTGCATGAGATCATCGCCGACGACACCGACGTGCTCGCCCGCGACGACATGGAAAGGCGCGAGTTGCAGGAACTTGTCGCTCAAAGAATCCGCCAACTGCCCGATATACCGCGCAAGATCCTCGCGATGTATTACCACGAAAACATGCGGTTGGCGGAAATCGCCTCCGTCTTCAACCTCACCGAATCCCGCATCTGCCAGATCCACGCCCAAACGATCATCTCGTTGCGCGCCTACATCCAACGGGTCCGGGAGCAGTAACCGGTCCTCCCCGCCATGGTCCTGCTGATCGGATTCCTCGTCGTGTTTGGAGCCGCCATGGGCGGCTTCATGGTGGCCGGCGGCAATCCGATGCTGCTGCTGCACATCTCGGAATTCATCGTGATCGGCGGTATCGCCATTGGGATCATGATCATCGCCAGCCCGACCCACGTGTTGAAACACATGGTCGACAAGATCAAGGGAGCCATCTCCGGCGGCCACACCGGCAAGGAGGAATACCTGGAGCTGCTCAAGCTTCTCTACGAGATCTTCCTGCTGGGTCGGCGCAGCGGCCTGATCGCCTTGGAAGGCCATATCCTGGAGCCCGACAAGAGCACCATCTTCACCAAGTATCACAGTTTCATCCACCACTCCGAGCGGGTGGAGTTTTTGTGCAATGGCCTGCGCCCGGTTGTCGACGGCAAGATCAAGCCCGACCAGCTCCAGGCCCTGTTGGAGGTCGAGCTCGACGCCAAGTCCAGCGAGGCCGACGGCCCGGTGCACATCCTGCAGTTGGTGGGCGACTCGCTGCCCGGGGTGGGCATCGTCGCCGCGGTGCTGGGCATCATCAACACCATGACGGCCATTTCCGAGGGCCCGGAGGCCGTGGGCGAGAAGGTGGCGGCGGCCCTCACTGGCACCTTCATCGGGGTGTTCGCCGCGTACGGTTTCGTCAATCCGCTGGCCGCCCGCATCAAGCACAACAACGAGAACGACGACAAATATTTCCGCTGTATCCTGCAGGCTGTTTCCGGCTTCGCCAAAGGCCTGGCCCCGCTCATGGCGGTGGAGGTGGCCCGCCGCTCGCTCGAGAGCAATGTGCAGCCCGGTTCCGACGAACTCGAGGCCATCCTCAAGGGCATGCCGCCGGCCAAGTAGCCGCCCCCGCGGAGGAGATCCCGATGGCCAAAAAAAAGGACGCCCACCACGGCGGAGCATGGAAGGTGGCCTTCGCCGACTTCATGACGGCCATGATGGCCCTTTTCCTCGTGCTGTGGATCTCCGCCCAGGACAAGGAGATCCTCATCGCCACTTCGCAGTATTTCCAGAGTCCCTTCAACTCGCCCATGGACAACACCAGCGGCGTGTTGCCCTACGAGTCCAATTCCAAGCCGAGCACGAGCGACGGCTCCGGGCAGGGCAACAACCAGGCGGTGGTCGACATGAATACCCTGCAGGCGTTGGCCCGGGAGTTCTACCGGTTGCTCAACGTCTCGGAAAACGATCCCGATTCGGCGATCGACGTCGAGGTCACCAGCAACGGGTTGCGCGTCACCCTGTTTGATCGCAGCGCCCAGCCCCTTTTCGTGAAGGACACCGCGGAGTTCACCGACTGGGGCAACATGATGATGCAGAACCTGGCCTGGCTCATCGACCGGCAGAACTTTCGCATCGTGGTGGCCGGCCATACCCGGGCGGGCGTGGCCTCCGACCGGCCCAACTACACCGACTGGGACCTCTCCACCGACCAGGTCCAGGCCGCCCGGCGGCTGCTCACCTACTACGCGGTCGACTCGTCGCGCTTCGAGCAATTGATCGGCTTCGGCGCCACCAAGCCGATGCCGGGGCAAGCGCCGGAAGCTCTGCGCAACCAGCGCATCGTCCTGAGCCTTTCCATGGCCAACCGCCCCTCCGACGTGCGCGACTCGGTGCCCAAGCCTCCCCGGGCCGTCCCGGAAGACAAATCGGCGACTCCGCCGCCTCCTGCCGCCCCGTCCGGGCACTAGCCGCCCACCGTCCCCCTTCCTTCGCTCGTGAAAGACTTTCTCGACAACCGTCCCCGCCTCTCCGCCTCGGCCTCCCGCAAGCAGGCGGGGGACTCCGCAGCTGCCGCGCGGCCCCAGCCCATGTTCGACGCGGCCCTGCTGAGTGCCATGTCCTCCGGCGCCGGGTCGGGGCATGGGCACGACGCTACCGTCGAGGCGATCAAGGAGGGCGAGCGGGTGGTGAAGCTGATCGTCACCTGCCGCTGTGGGGAGAAGATCGAGATCCTCTGCGCCTACGCCCCGGGGCAGCGCTGAAGGCGGGCGGCGGCCCCGGGCCGGCGCGAGGGTCGGTGGCAGAGTTTGCCGGACGCTGCGGTGCTGTTTCTGCAACCTCGCTGATAGTCAGCGACTAGCGACTCTGGCATAGGGCCTGCAATCCGGCCTCGGCATGAATATCGGTCTCTATCTTGGGGCAGCGGCCATGGGCGCCTTGGAGCGCTGGCAGGAAACCACTGCCAACAATATCGCCTCCAGCAGCTCCCCGGGCTTCCGCAAGCGCGAGGTCGAGTTCTCCATGACCGGAGCCGGCACGTTGCCCAACGGTACCGACTCCGGCAACACCACCCAGGCCGCCCAGTTTCCCAGTAGTCGAGTCTCGGTGAACTTTGTGCCCGGGCAATTTGTCGGCACCGGCCGCGACCTGGATGTTGCCATCCGCGGCGACGGCTTCTTCGAGGTGCAGACGGCCGATGGCACCCGCGCCTATACCCGCTCGGGCAGCTTCTACACCAACAACGAACGCACCCTCGTCGACGCCCAGGGCAATCAGGTGCTGGGCGAGGGTGGGGCCTCCATCCAGCTGTTGCAGGAGGGCGGCGCCCTCGCCATCGCCCCAGACGGTACCATGTCCCAGGGCGGCCGGGCGATCGGCAAGCTCACCGTCCAACGCTTCGACGACCAGCAGGCGCTCGTGCCGATGGCCGGCGGGCTCTTTGCCGCCAACGGTCAGACCCCGCGCACCGTCGAGCAGCCTTCCCTCATGCAGGGGTCCCTCGAGACCAGCAATGTGCAGCCCGTCGAGGAGATGGTGAACCTCATCCAGATCTCTCGCGCCTACGAGGCCGCCCGCCGCGTCGTGACTTCCCGCGACGACACCATGGACAAGACCATGCGAGCCGTCACTTGACCGCCGCGCCCCTGAGAAGCGTCCTGTTTCGCTGAGCACAACGCCCGCCACCCCCAAACGCCCCCGCGAATGAACGTCGCCCTCCACTCCTCCGCCACGGGCATGCAGGCCCAGCAGCTCAACCTCGATACGATCGCGAACAATCTCGCGAACGTGAACACCTCGGGGTTCAAGCGCACCAAGATCGATTTCCAGGACCTGCTCTACCAGCAGTCCCGCCAGGCCGGGGCCGACGGGGGCGCCGGCAACCTGGTTCCTGCCGGCGTGCAGGTGGGAGCGGGTTCGCGCGTGGTCTCCACCGCGAAGATCTTCAGCCAGGGCACCCTCACCCAGACCGACGAGCGGCTCGATCTGGCCATCCAGGGCGACGGCTTTTACGAGATCCAGCGGCCCGACGGCACCAGCGCCTACACCCGCGACGGCTCCTTCAAGGTCAATGCCACCGGTCAGGTGGTGACCAACGACGGCCTGCCCGTGCTTAGCGGTTTCGGACCGATCCCCAATGGGGCCACGGGCCTTATGGTGTCGCAGAACGGCGATGTCACCATCTCCACGCCCTCCGGCCCGACCAGCTTCAAGATCCAGCTTGTACGTTTCGCCAATCCCACCGGCCTGGAGAGCGCCGGCGGCAACCTCTATCTCGAGACGGCCGCCAGCGGCACCCCCGAGCTCGGCAACCCCGGCGAGCAGGGCAACGGCAAGATTGTCCAGGGGTACCTCGAGGGCTCCAACGTCAATGTCGTCTCCGAAATGGTGAACATGATCATCGCTCAGCGCGCCTACGAGATCAACAGCAAGGCCGTGCAGACCTCCGACTCCATGCTCCAGGAGGCCAATAACCTCAAACGCTGATGAAACTGCTGCGCCACTACCTGCTGATGCTGCCCGCGCTTGCGGCGGGGCTTGGTATTCCGGTCGCCGCCGCGGCCGCCAACGCCGCCGAGCCGGCGATTCCGGCCGTTGCGGGGTCGGCCGCTGCGCCCCTGGAGGCGCCCGTGCCGGTTACCCCCGAGCATTTCCTGCCCCAGCTCGCCGCCCAGCTAGCCACCCATTTCCGCCCCGATGGCGAGCTCCAGCTCGACCTGTTGCGCAACTGGACGGCGCCCGCCACCCCGGCCTCCGCCTGGGAGATGACCGTCGTCGCCCCCCCTCCCTCGCTCGCCCCGCAGCTGATCGTGCGTGTGCGGCTGGTTTCGGCACAGCGCAGCCTGGGCGAATGGAACCTGCCGCTGCGGGTACGCCTCTGGGCCGACGCCTTCGTCGCTCGCCAGCCGCTCCCCCGCGGCCAGTTTTTGGACACGGCCCTGTTTGATCTGCGCCGCACCGACTTCATCCATGACAAGGAGGCGGTGCCGGCCTCCACCGCCCTTGAAAGCCTTTCCGCCGCTCGAGGGCTGGGGGTAGGCGCCGTGCTGTCCTGGCGCGATGTCGTGCGCCGCTCGCTCGTGCAGCGCGGCAGCCGGGTCGAGGTGCTCGCCGGCAGTGGTGCGCTCACCATCACGATGAAGGGCCTGGCCATGCAAAACGGTGCCCTGGGCGAGACCATCGTCGTGCGCAATCCCGAGTCGCGGCGCGATTTCTCCGCTGTGGTCACCGCCGAAAACCAAGCCCGCGTCACCTTCTGACATGTCGCGCTTCACCCTCAGTCTCGCCACCTGCCTCTTGCTGGTCCCGGCTCTGCCGGCCGAGTCCGTCTGGCCCGCCAACAACACCCGCGGCATGCTCGCCGACCGTCGCGCTTCGCGTGCTGGCGACATCGTCACCATCCTCGTGCAGGAGAGCGTGGCCTCGCAGAACTCGCAGTCCTCCAAGGCGGACAAGGCGAGCTCGGCCAACAACGCGATCACGCAGTTCCTTTTCCCGTTGGCGGCCAGCAAGGCCGGCACCCACAACGGCACCTATCCGGGCACCGCCTTCGACGGCTCCAACTCCTTCACCTCCAGCGGCGACATCAGCAACAAGGCCTCGCTCACCTCGCGCGCGGCGGTGCTCGTCACCGATGTGCTGCCCAACGGCAACCTGGTGCTGGAGGGGGTGCGCCACGTCGCCATGGGCGGGGAACGCCAATACATGGTGCTGCGCGGCATCGTACGCCCCGAGGATATCAGCTCCCTGAACACCGTGCCGTCGACCAGCATCGCCAACGCCACCGTCGAGGTGATCACCGAGGGCAGCCTCACCGACACCCAGAAGAAGGGGTGGCTGACCAAACTCTACGAACTGCTCCGGCTCTACTGAGTCCGCGTCTTCTCGCCATGCCCCTGCGCTCCCCACTGTTGCTTCTCCTCGCTCTCGTCCTGCTGGCCACCCCCGCCCGGCCGGAAGGCTCGCGCCTCAAGGACCTCGCCGTGGTCGAAGGCGGGCGCGACAATCAGTTGGTCGGCTACGGCATCGTCGTGGGCCTGGCGGGCGACGGCGACAAGAACTCCGAGGCCACGCTGCGTTCCATCGCCAACGCACTGCAGCGCTTCGGTATTTCCATCCCCTCCACCACGCTGAAGTCCTCCAATGCCGCAGCCGTCATGATCACGGCCGACATCGGCCCTTTCCTCAAGCCCGGCACGCGTATCGACATTAATGTCGCATCGCTGGGCGAGGCCAAGAGCCTGCAGGGCGGCGTGCTGCTGCAGACGCCGTTGCTGGGCGCCGATGGCACTGTCTACGCGGTGGCCCAGGGGGCGGTGGCAGTGGGCGGTTTCCTCGGCGGGGCCGGCGGTCCCGGCGGGGCGACCGTGCAAAAGAACCATCCCACCGTGGCCACCATTACCAACGGGGCCATCGTCGAGCGGGAGATCCCGGCCGCCTTCGTGCGCGACGGCTTCGTGCGCCTGCTCTTGCACCAACCCGATTTCACCTCGGCTGCACGCATCGCCGATGCCGTTAATGCCAGTTTCCCCGGTACGGCCCGCGCACAGGATGCGGCCACCGTCGCGGTGGCGTTGCCCGCCGAGTTTGTGGGCAACGAGGTCGCCTTCGTTGCCTCGCTCGGGGCGATCGAGAGCCGGCCCGACACCCCGGCGCGCATCGTGCTCAACGAGCGCACCGGCACCATTGTCGCCACCTCCACGGTACGGCTTTCGCAGGTGGCCATCAGCCACGGCTCGCTCACCATCAAGATCGCCTCCTCCCTGGGGGTGTCGCAGCCCGACGCCTTCAGTAAGGGCGGCAGCACGGTCACCGTACCCTCCACCCGTACCGAAGTCACCGAGGTCAAGGGGGGCTTCCAGGTCGTCGACGAGCTGCCCTCCGTCGAGCAGTTGGCCCAGGCGCTCAACGCGCTGGGCGTCTCTTCCCGCGAAATGATGGCCATCTTCCAGAGCCTCAAACGCGCCGGCGCGCTCCAGGCCGAAGTGGTGATCAACTGACCCCGCCGCCATCCATGTCCGCCGCCTCCATCACTCCACTGCTTGGTGTCGCCGATTCGGCCACGGTGCAGCGCGCCCTCCAGTCGGGGGGCAAGCGTCCCAACGCAGCGGCCGCCGCCGAGCAGTTCGAGGCCATTCTCGTGCGCCAGCTGTTGGGCGACGCCCTCAAGCCCATGCTTGGCGGCACCGCCGGGGGCGAGTCCGAGGCCCCGGGCAGCGACGTCTACCAATACTTCGTCACCGATGTCATCGCCCAGAGCGTGGCGCAGGGTGGGGGACTGGGCATCGCCAAGATGCTGGTACCGCAGCTCACCCCGAAAGGCGCCGCGCCGGATCCCGCGAAACCCTCCTCCTCATGATTCTCGCCGCTCCCACCCTGGCCTCCGTCGCCGTCCCCTCCTGGACCCCCGTCGTCGATGCGCTGCGCAACGAACTTGCCGAATACGGCGGGCTGTTGCGCCTCTTTGACGAGCAACAGAAGAAGATCTTCGCCCTGGATTCCGACGGGGTCGTCGGCTACGTGCCGTTGCTCGAGGAGCAGGCGGTATGCGCCCGTTCCTGCCGCACCGCGCGCGAGCAGGCCGTGCGCCGCTACGCCGCCGCGCAGGGCCGGCCCACCGACCGTTCGCTGCGTCAGATGCTGCCGGATTTCCCCTCGGAGGTGCGTCCGCTGCTTGAGGCGCTTATCGACGAGGTCAATCGCCTCCTGCACCGTGCCAAGCAGCGCACCCGGCAGAATCATCTGTTGCTCTCGCGCCTGGTCGAGCTGCACCACCAGCTCGTGCCCGCGCTGCGTCCGCAGGCCTTCACCAAGACCTATTCCCGGCAGGGCCAGCTCGCCGTGGCCACCGCCGGCATCGCCCCCCTCGTACCGCGCCGCCGGTTAGGCGCCACCCATCTTCCCCGCCATGTCTGGTCTCTTCTCCAGTCTCTACACCAGCACCAACGCCCTGCGGGCGCACAGTGCCGCGCTCGACATCATTGGGCGCAACATGGCCAACGTGAACAATCCGGCCTATGCGCGCCAGCGGATCGTCTACGGCGACAAGGGCTCCGTCGACACTCCTCTGGGCTCGCAGAGCTTGGGCGTCGAACCCGTCGCCATCCAGCAGATGCGCGACCGGCTCATCGACAACCAGGTGCGCGAGGAGGCCGCCAACACCGAGCTGCTCAACTCTCAGGTCACCTACCTGCGCCAGGCCCAGACGGCGATCGGGCAGGGCCTTTTCGGAGCGGCCGGAGATGTGGATACCATCGGCAGCAACCCCGAGTTGCCCGCCGGCATTTCCGCCTCCATCGACGCCTTCTTCAACGCCTGGCAGAGCTTTGCCACCAAGCCCTCCGACTCCGTCAACAAGCAGCAGCTCATCGCTAACACCGACGACCTGATCAACAAGATCCAACTGGCCGACCGCCGCCTGGCCGACATCGCCCTGCCGGCTCCCGCCGTGGGCAACACCATCACCGGGCAGATGGACGAGGGCGCCCGCCAGGTGAACGGCATCCTCACCACCCTCTCCGAGCTCAATCGCCAGATTGGCCGTGTTGAGATCGTCAATCCCGGTACCGCCGTTGATCTGCGCGACCAGCGTCAGGCCAAGCTCGAGGAGTTGGGCAAATACATCGACTATACCACCGTCCAACAGACCTCCGGCCAGATCGGGATCAGCGTGAGCGACGGCCTCGGCGGCACCGTCGCCCTGCTCGACCTGTCGGTGGTCAACGGCACCTTGGCGCGCAACGGTTCCAACTACGAGTGGACGCCCACCACCGGGCCGGTACAGGCCGTCGCTTTCGCCGCCGGCAGCCTCGCCGGCTACCAGCAGGTGGGGGCCACCGTTCAGGGCTACCGCGACCAACTCGACGACTTCGTCAACGCGTTGGTCACGCAGGTCAACGACGCGTACGACAACTCTGGAGCGAACGCCAACGGCGACTTCTTCAACGGGGCCAACCTCACCGCCGGCACCATCTCCCGTACGGCTACCGCGGCCAACGTCGTGGCCACAGCCACCGGCGGGCCCTCCGGCGCTAATGACCGTGCCTTGGCAGTGGCCGCCGTCGCCCGCGACACCGGATTCTTCAACGGCACCCCCTCCCAATCCTTCACCCGTATCGTCACCCAGGTTGGGCAGGATGTCTCCAACACCGAGGCGCGCTACGACGACCAGAAGGCCCTCGGTGACCTGCTGCTCACCCAGCGCGATTCCTACGGCGGCGTTTCGTTGGATGAAGAAGCGGCCGATATGATGCGGTTGCAGCGCGCCTACCAGTCCTCGGCCAAAATGATGGCCGTGCTCGACGAGCTGCTGTCCGAAGTGATCAATACTCTCGCCCGTTGAGCGTCCGCCCCGCCCCTGAGCCCCTGTCCCCCGTATCGCCATGTTGCGCATCACCTCCAACTCCTTGGCCACCCGGCTCACGACCGATCTGACCCGCCTCTCCAGCAACCAGAGCCGGCTCACCCAGCAGATGGCCTCCGGCAAGCGGCTGGTCGACGCCAGCGACGACGTGCCGGCCACCGGGCGGGTGATGAGCTACGAGAGCGAGAAGCGCATGCTCCAACAGTTCGAGCGCAACGCCCAGCGGGGGCTTACCGACATAGCCGTCAGCTCCACTGCCCTCACCGCGATCAACAAAATCGCGGGCCAGGTCTTCAATCTCGCGCCTGCCGCCTCCGCCTCCGGCGACCCCAGCCAGCACGCCGCCATTGCCACTCAAATCAACGGGTTGATGGAACAGGCTGTCTCGCTCGCCAATACCCAGGTCAACGGCAACTACCTTTTCGGAGGGGAGGAGTCCGGTACCGCTCCGTTCACTACAACGCGCGACCCCGGCACCGGGCAAATCACTGCCGTGACCTACGGCGGCACCGTCGGCGCCGCCCCCTTGATCGATGTGAGTGATGGCGCGCAGGTGGCCACCACCAACAGCGGCGCCCAAAATCAGCAGCTGGAGAGCTTTCTCAATAATCTGGTGGCGCTGCGCGACGCCGTGGCGATCAACGACAAGCCCACCATTGCCACCACCCAAAATACGCTCGGGGACGACGAGGACAACATCGTGAACATGGCCAGCACGCTGGCCACCTCGCAGTTCCGCATCGAGGTCACGCGTACGCAGAACACCACCCGCTTCAATCAGCTCGCCAATCTCTCCGGCGGGGAGACCGACATCGACCTCGCCGAGACCATCGTGAAATATCAGACCTCCGACCGCTCCTACCAGGCCGCGCTGGCCGCCGGCGCCAAGATGATGCAGCGCTCGCTGCTCGATTACATCTGAGTCACCCTCGCCCCGTTCCTGCCGCGTTCCCAAGCCTCCTCTTTCCATGACTTCGCCGGAAATCTCCGCCCTCATCGACCAGGCCAACGCCGGCGTGGTTGATGCCCAATACCAACTCGGGGTGCACTATGCCGAAGGCGACGGTGTGGCCCGGGATGCGGTGGCGGCGGCGCGCTGGGTCACCACCGCTGCGATGCACGGGCTGGTGCAGGCCCAATGCACGCTGGGCCTGTTCTATGCGACGGGGGCGGGTGTGGCGCAGGACTACAGCGTCGCCAGTACGTGGTTTCGCCAGGCCGCCCCGCAGGAGCCGCGGGCTGCCTTCAATCTCGCGTTGCTCCAGCAGGCCTCCCTCGTGCCCGAGGCGCACCCCGGCGAGATTGCCGAGTTGCTGCGCGCGGCCGCCGCCGGTGGCATTCCGGAGGCCCAGTTCAATCTGGGAGTCGAGCTGTTGGTGGCGGCCGACTCGCCCGCCGGCAAGGAGGCCGCTGCGGAGTGGATCTTTGCCGCTGCCCGTAGTGGGCTGGCCGACGCCCAATATCAGCTCGGGCTCATGTTCGACACCGCCGAGGGCGTGGGGCACGACCAGTTGTTGGCTGTGGAGTGGTACACGCTCGCCGCCGCCCAGGGCCATGTGAGTGCACAGTACAATCTCGGCCTGCACTATGAACTTGGGCACGAGGGACTGGAGCGTGATCTAGCCCGTGCGGCCGAGCTTTATCGGGAGGCGGCCGCGGCCGGTCACGAGAAGGCCATCGACTCGCTCATCGCCCTGGCCGGGTAGGGGGTGGCGACGGGCGGGTTGTGGGAGCGCGCTTGCGCGCGACAAACGTGCGACCGTGCCGTCGGGTGCAAGCACCCTCCCACAGTTGGGCTCCTGCGGGCAGATTGTGGGAGCGCGCTTGCGTGCGACAGACGTGCGACCGCGCAGTCGGGTGCAAGCACCCTCCCACAGTTGGGCTCCTGCGGGCAGATTGTGGGAGCGCGCTCGCGCGCGACTGACGGCTCGGCGGAGCCTCGCCCTCCAGATTGAGCCAGTACTGATTGTGGGAGCGCGCTTGCGCGCGACTCTGCGGCTTCAGTCATCCGCTCTCCAGACTTCCGCGCGCAGCGGCGGGAGGTAGGACGGATCGTATTCAGCCGCTCCCATGTCGATGGTGGGCTCCGCGCCTCTCACCCCTGCTACGACCCGGGGCCGCCCGTCGATATCGGTGGGCGAGATCGACGGCGCGTCGTTGCGGCCGTGGTCGATACAGGGCGAGGTGGAGCGCAGACGGAGGGCGCCGCGCCCACCGTCGCCAAAAACGGGGTCGTCGGCGATGTTGCCCACCCCGGCGTATCCGCCGGACACGCAACTGTGGTCGACGGTTACGCTCGCCAGGCGGCCCCCGAGGAAGATCTCGGAGTCGGGGTTCTGCCAGAAGATGCAGTTGGTGATCGTGGCGGCGCCGGCCAGGAGGTAGAGCCCATCCCCTTCATGTCCGCCCTGGTTGAGGTGGAAGGTGCTGTTTACGAGCTGCAGTCCGCCGGAGACGTAGAGCGCGCCGCCGGCGCTGATCGCCTCGTTCTTCCAGTACACGTTGTTGAGGTCGTAGAAGTGGGAGGATCCGCCAAGTGAGCCGACCTTCACCGCCCCGCCCTCGGCCCGGGCGCTGTTCTCGGTGAATCTGCAGCGGGTGGCGCTCACCTCGCTGTGGTCCAGGGCGATCGCCCCGCCGCCGGCTGAGCTGTTCTGCGCGAACTCGGTCCCGGTGATTGTGACAGTCGAGGTGCGTACCACGGACATGGCCCCGCCCGTGGT
The DNA here is from genome assembly GCA_016711225.1 of Opitutaceae bacterium. Lineage (GTDB taxonomy): Bacteria > Verrucomicrobiota > Verrucomicrobiia > Opitutales > Opitutaceae > CAJCBL01. The sequence continues at coordinate 18,616 of JADJTK010000007.1, read as the reverse complement.
CGAGGTGAAGCCGCCGGGGATAGGGTGCAACGCATGGTTGCCCTCGAAGCGTCCCCGTCGGATGTCGACGGAGGAGTTGTCGCAGTGCAAACCGCCGCCGTTGTACACGGCGTCGTTGCCGATGAAGAGGCAGGCGGTGAAGTGCACGTCGGAGTCGGCGGCGGCCACCGCCCCTCCGTTGTTGTCCGCAGCGTTGTCCCGGAAGGTGCAGTTGCGGAAGGAGACCTTGGAATCGGTCACAGTAAGCGGCGGCGCCGTTGCGCTCCTTGCCGTTGATCACCGTGAAGTCGAGGACCTGTACCCGCGACGAAATGCCATCGGCGCGGATGCCGCGGCGTACATGTTCGCAGTCGAGGGTCGCGGCGCCCTCCACGTCGACACCGTTTTTGAGGGTGACGGTTTCGCGGTAGGTGCCGATCGCCACCAATACGGTGTCGCCTGAGCGGGCGCGGTTGATGGCCGTTTGAATCGTGGTGTAGGGATGGGCGCGGGTGCCGGTGCCAGGCCCGGCTGCGCTGCCGTCCACGTACCAATCCCGGGCGCCGGCCGGGGCGGCGAGTAGGAGCGACACCAGAAGCGCCGGCAGCAGGCCGGGCGCGTGTGTTTTGATAGTCATAATACCTCCCGAGTTGAAGACATTGCGTGGGGAAGAGGGGCGGGGCCTGGGCCGCGCCGTCCTTGCAGGGCGGGGGCGCTTGGCGGGGCCTTGGGGCGGCGTGGTTGAATCCTCCTGGGTGACGAGGGTTACCGGTTGCACGTCCGCCGTTTCCCTCGTTGGAGCGGAGCCATGGTGGGGATTCCAACGGGCGAGAGTTTAGGCGGGTATCCGGATCGTGCAAGCGGGGCCTGGGCGGCCCTGCGCGGTCGCGGAGTCGAGGCCGCCGCGACGTGGGCGGCTGCTGCTCCGGCGCAAACGATCAGGTGGGATGGTGGGGCGGCCTTTGGGCCTGGCGATTGCACGGTATTGAAACGGCGGGCATGAAGCCCTCCCCACTGGCGCTAGCTCATGGCGGCGACACCGAGGCAGGACGGAGAATGAGTAGGAGAATGAGAACGAGAACGAGAACGAGAACGGAGCAGGAACAGGATCAGGAGCAGGAGCAGGAGCAGGAGCAGGAGCAGGAGCAGGAGATTCTGCGGAGGCTTCGAAATCGAAAATCGGCAATCGAGAATCGAAAATCCCATCACTCCGCTCGCAGCACCTCGAGGGGATCGGCGCGGGTGGCGCGGCGGGCGGGAATCGCACAGGCAAGCAGGGCGACCACCAGCAACACGCCAGAGACGGAGGCGAGCACCAGCGGGTCGACATGGGCCAGGCGGGGAAGCCAGGAGCCCAGCAGGCGCCCGAGGACAAACGAACCGGCCACGCCGAGCACCAGTCCGACACAGGCCCAGCGTACTCCGTAGCCAAGCACGAGGCGGAACACGTCGGCCGGTTGGGCGCCGAGGGCAAGACGGATACCGAATTCGCCACGGCGTTGTTCCACGACATGGGCGATCACCCCGTAGAGTCCGACTGAGGCCAGCACGAGGCCGAGCACGGCAAACCACGCCAGGATCTCCGCGGCGAGCCGCAGTTCGCGCTGTTGCCAGTGGGCGATCTCACGCACGGTGGCGGTGGAAGCGAGCGCGAGGTCCGGGTCGACCTCGGCGACGGCGCGGCGCATCGCCTCCGCCAGGCCGGCCGGGGCCGGGCTGCGCAGCACGATGCGGACGTAGGACCACGGCTCGTTCTCAAGGGGCTTGTACACCACGTACGGGGTGCTGGGCGCGCGCGTGGCGATGGCGGAATCGACGTCGCGCACGACGCCGACGACTTCGGCCCAATACGCTTTCCCACTGTCCATGCTGCCGAGCCGGCGACCAACGGCGCTCTGCTGGGGCCAGAGGCGACGGGCGAGCGACTCGTTGATGACGACGACGCCGGGCTGTTTGCCGCGTTCGAGGCCGGGATTGTAGATGCGCCCCTCGAGCAATCGGATGCCGAGTGCCGGGAAGAGCTCGGCTGTCGCCATGACGTGGAACGCGGCGGGCATGAGCGAGGCGTCGCCCGCGGTCTGGCCTTCGACGAGGACCTGGCGGTCGCCGTTGTAGCTGTCGATCGGCAGCGAGCTGGTGATGGCGACTTGTTCGACGCCGGGAAGGGTGGCGAGGCGGAGTTGGAGCTGGCGGAAGAGCACGGCGCGTTTGTCGTCGGTGTCGATCCGCCGCTCGGGAACGGGCAGATCGCCCACGATGATACGGTCGACATCCCAGCCCGGGGCACGCTCGGTGAGGCGGGAGAAGCCGCGGTGGATGATGCCCGCACCGGCCAGCAGCACGAGGGCGAGGCCGACCTCGGTCACGATGAGGGCTTGGCGCAGGCGATGGTGGCCGCGACCCGCGCTCGAGCCGCGCGACTGCTGTTTGAGGGCGGAATTGACGTCGGCGCGGGCGGCGAACCAAGCCGGTGCCAAGCCGAAGAGAATACCGGCGAGCAGGGCGACGAGGATGGTGGCGAGCAGCACGGGCCCGTCGAAACTCAGGTCGAGCGGTTCACCGCCGAGGCTGTAGCGGTTGGCGATCAGGCGTCCGAGCCCGATGGCGACGAGCAGGCCGACGAGGCCGCCGATGAGGGCGAGCACGACGGACTCGAGCAACTGCTGGGCGAGGAGGCGCCGGCGCGAGCAGCCCAGCGCGGCGCGGATGGCGAACTCGCGCAGGCGGGCGGTGGCGCGGGCGAGCTGGAGGTTGGCGAGGTTGGCGCAGGCGATGAGCAGGACGAAGCCGGACAGCGCGAGCAGCAGCCAGGAGATCTGCCGGCTCTGCGGGTCGGTGAGGGCCTCGTCGAGCGGGATGGCGCGGTAGCGCAGGCCGGTGTAGCTCTCGGGAAACTGCTGCTGCTGGGCAGCGGCGACAGTGGCCAACTCGGCGGCGGCGCGTGCGGGCGTGGTGCCGGTGCGCAGGCGGCCGATGAACCAGAAGGCGCGGTAGTCGCGCCAGTCGCGCTGGTCCTTGGTGAAGTTGACCGGGCGCCAGAACGCCGCCCCGCCCCATAGCTTCCGGTAGTCGAAACGAGGAGGCATGACGCCGACGATCTCGACGTTCTCACCGTCGAGCCGGAGGGTGCGGCCGAGCACGGCGCGGTCGCCGCCGTAACGGCTCTGCCAGAAAGCGTGGCTAAGCAGCACGACTTGGTTGCGGCCGGGCTGGAATTCCTCGGGCGTGAAGGCCCGGCCGAGGAACGGGGTGAGGCCGAGGGTGGTGAAGACGCCGTCGGAGACGTTGACGCCGACGATCCGCTCCGCGGGGCGATCGGGCTCGGCAAGGGCGACGCTCTCGCGGTTGAGATAGACGTAGGACTCGAAGGCGGAGGACTGGGCGCGGATTTCGTCGAGTTCGACGGCGGAGTATTGGTCGATCGCGCCCTGGCGCAGTTGGCCAACGAGGCGCACCAGCCGCTCGCGGGTCGGGAACGGGGCGCCGCGGAAGAGCAGGGCCTCGACGACACCGAGCATGGTGGCGTTGACGCCGATGCCCAGGGCGAGAGTGAGGACGGCGACGATGGTGAAACCGGGGGACTGGGAGAGCCGGCGGAGGGTGAGGCGCAGCTGGGTGAACATGGGGAAGGGGCGGAGGGAGACGGCCTTTGCCCAATAACTAGCGACCAATGGCGAAGATCCAATGACGAAGACGTTATGACTATGGACCGCTGCCCAGCAGCCGGGGCCTCCGGGGTAGCTGGAGCGCGAAGCGATTCAGCCTCGGGGCGGGCGGCGCGTGCGGCGTGGGGGATGGCGGGACGGTTGAACGACTGCGTCGTCCAGCTACGGGGCAGGGAAGGAGACACCGTGAACTCGTCCTCGCCAGCGCCCGAAGTTTGCGACAATCTCCCGGGTCCCAATTCTGCAGTCGAAGAGCCGCCATGGAAAAGAAGACCCTACCGAAACGTCGGCCGAAAGAAGCCACGAGGAGGGTTGCAACCAGGAAGCGGACACGCCTAGCCCGCCCTGAGCCGACGAGGGCGCCGGTGCTCAGCCTTTCATCACCGCCGGAAGACGTGCCGTTCCCCATCGTCGGCCTCGGCGCCTCCGCCGGCGGCCTCGAGGCGCTCGAACAGTTCCTGCGGCACGTGCCGGTGGACAACGGGATGGCGTATGTTGTCATCCAGCACATGGATCCGACCCACAAGGGCATTCTGGCCGAGCTGCTTCAGCGGACCACGCGCATGAAGGTGGTGCAGGTCAAGGACCGCATGCGGGTGCGGCCGGATGTCGTCTATGTGATCCCGCCCAACCGCGACATGTCGCTGCTGCACGGGGTGCTGCATCTGTTCGAGCCGGCGGCCCCGCGCGGGCTGCGACTGCCCATCGACTTTTTCCTGCGCTCTCTCGCCCTCGACCAGCAGGAGCACAGCATCGGGGTGATTCTTTCCGGTATGGGATCGGATGGCACGCTCGGGCTGCGCGCGATCAAGGAGAAGGCCGGCGTGGTGCTGGTGCAGGAGCCCACCTCGGCGCGGTTCGACGGTATGCCGCGCAGCGCTATCGAGGCCGGGTTGGCCGACATCGTGGCGCCGCCGGCCGAACTGCCGGCGCGCATCTTCGCCTATTTGCAGCGGACCCCGCTCATCGACCGGGCGGAGGCGGCGCTGGAGGACAAGACCCGGAGCGCCCTGGAGAAGGCGGTATCCTGTTGCGCGCCCGCACCGGGCACGATTTCTCGCTCTACAAGCGCAACACCCTCTGCCGTCGGATCGAACGGCGCATGGGCATCCATCAGATCAACCGGATGGCCAACTACGTGCGGTATCTGCGCGAGAACGCCCAGGAGCTGGATCTGCTCTTCAAGGAGCTGCTGATCGGGGTGACGAGCTTCTTCCGTGACCCCGAAGTGTGGGCACAATTGCGCGAACAGGCCCTCCCGGCGCTGCTGGCCAGCCGCCCGCCCGGCCAAGCCCTGCGGGCGTGGGTGCCGGGCTGCTCGACCGGCGAGGAGGCCTACTCCTTGGCCATGGTGCTGCAGGAGGCGCTCGAGGAGGCCAAACTGAAGGGCGCCGGGGCTGCAGATTTTTGCCACCGATCTGGACGAAGATGCGGTCGAGCAGGCCCGCGTGGGCCTCTTCCCGGCCAACATCGCCGCCGATGTGTCGGAGGAGCGGTTGCGGCGATTTTTCGTGAAGGACGAGCGTGGCTACCGGGTGCGCAAGGAATTGCGCGAGACGGTGATTTTCGCCGTGCAGAACCTGATCATGGACCCGCCCTTCACCAAGCTCGACCTGCTGAGCTGCCGCAACCTGCTCATCTACCTCACCCCGGAGGTGCAGCGGAAGTTGATTCCTCTGTTCCACTACAGCCTCAACCCCGGAGGCCTGCTGCTGCTGGGCAACGCGGAGACGGTCGGCACCTGCCCCGAGCTGTTCGAGCCGTTCGGCGGCCGCTCGCGGCTGTTCCGGCGCGCGGCCGGCGGGCTGCGCCTGCCGCAGGCCACGCTGCCTTCGTCCTTCACTCCGGTCCCCGCGGGCGGTTCCGACGCCCGCCCGGCCCGCAAACCGCCGGGCACGCTCCAGGCGCTGGCCGACCAGTTGGTGCTGCAGCGCTACGCCCACCCGACGGTGCTGACCAATGACAAGGGCGACATCCTCTACGTCAGCGGTCGCACCGGCAAGTACCTCGAACCGGCTGCCGGCAAGGCCAACTGGAACATCTTCGCCATGGCCCGCGAAGGCCTGCGCCACGAACTGGCGGCGCCTTCCAGGAGGCGGTGCAGGGACGCAAGCGAGTGGACCTGCGTGGGCTCAAGGTTGCCACCGAAAACGGGGAGCAGGGCGTGGAGGTGAGCGTGCAGCGGCTCGACGAGCCCGGGCCGCTGCAGGGGCTGGTGATCATCGTCTTCACCGAGGTGGCGGCGCCCTGCCGGCCCGCGCTGGGTCCGGCCTGAGGCGCCTGCCCGCAGCGAACGGGCGCTAGCCTTGGAGCAGGAGCTGCAGACGGTGCGCAGCGAGGCGCGCTCCACCCATGAGGAGATGCAGACCGCTCAGGAGGAACTGCGCTCCGCCAACGAGGAGCTGCAGTCGACCAACGAGGAGCTGCAGTCCACCAACGAGGAGCTCACCACCTCGAAGGAGGAGATGCAGTCGCTGAACGAGGAGCTGCAGACGGTGAACGCCGAGTTGCAGGCCAAGGTCGACGAGTTGTCGCGATCCAGCAACGACATGAAGAACCTGCTCAACAGCACCGACATCGCCACGCTCTTCCTGGACAACGAGCTCAACGTGCGCCGCTTCACCCCCCAGGCGACCAAGATCATCAAGCTCATCCCCGGCGACGTCGGGCGGCCGGTCACCGATCTTGTGTCGGAGCTGAAATGTGCCGGGTTGGCGGACGAGGCCCGGGAGGTCCTGCGCACGCTGGCCGCGACCGAGCGGCCGGTCGTCACCCACGACGGGCGCTGGTTCTCGGTGCGTATCATGCCCTATCGCACGCTGGACGACCGCATCGACGGCGTGGTCATCACCTTTGCCGACATCACCGCCGCCAAGCGGCTGGAGGCCGAGCTGCGGGCCAGCAGGAACGGACTGGAGAAACAAGTGGCCGCCCTGCCCAGGCAATTGGAAGTGGCGAAGATCCCGAGTCCGGCCAAGCTAGGCGCTCGCAGGCCGAGTGAGCTCGGCCGAGCGGAATCGCCCCAGGCCGGATAAACACCGAGGTACTGGAATGACAAAGCTGTTACCGAGCTCCGACATCGCCGCCAGCGCCGGCCTGCGCGACCGGGCCGAGGCGAGGTGGCGCGAGCGGAAGGCGGGCGGCGAGGCCGCTCCTGCGGCGGCCGATAGCCAGCGGATGATTCACGAGCTGAAGTCCATCAGATCGAGTTGGAGCTGCAAAACGAGGAACTCCTGCGCGTGCGCGGGGAGTTGGAGGAGACCTTGGAGCGGATCTCCGACCTCTTCGATTTCGCCCCGGTCGGGTATCTGACCTTGGACCGCGCCGGGGTGATCCGGGAGGCCAATCTGGCGGCGTCCATCATCCTGGGGGTCGCGCGCTCGGGCTTGGCCAACCGCCTCCTGGGACGGTTTGTGGTGCCAAAATCGAGACGCGTGTTTGACGATTTCCTCATGCGGGTGTTCACCAACCAGTCCCGGGAAGCCTGCGAGGTGGCGTTGGTGGTGGAGGGCAAGCCGGTGCTCGAGGTGAAACTGGAGGCGGTCGCCTCTGATTCGGGGACGAGCGTGCAAGGTGGCGCTGACCGACCTCACCGAGCGCAAACGGACCGAGGAGGATCGGCTCGTGCTCAGCAAGCTGGAGTCCACGGGCATCCTGGCCGGCGGCATCGCCCACGATTTCAACAACCTGCTCACCGCGCTGATCCTGAACCTCGATCTGGCGTGGACGCTCGCTCCCCGCCGAGGGAGAACTGGCCGGTTGCCTGGCGAACGCCAAGAAGACCGCCTTCATGGCCCGGGGGCTCACCCAGCAACTGCTGACGTTTTCGAAGGGCGGCACGCCCATCCTGAAGGTGACCGCTCTGCCCGATTTGATCCGGGACGCCGCGCGTCCGGCGGTGAGCGGCTCGCAGGTGCGCTGCGATTTTCAGCTGGCCGAGGACCTCTGGCCGGTGATTGCCGACGAGGGCCAGATCGGGCAGGTGGTGCGTAATATGGTATTCAATGCGCGGGAGGCGATGCCGAATGGGGGAGGCATCTCGATCCGGGCCGAGAACGTGACCCGGCGTACCCCTGAAATGCCCGCGCTGCCGGCTGGCGGCTATGTGCGGGTGAGCATCGCCGACCGCGGGGTCGGCATCCCGGCCGAGGTCCTGCCGAGCATCTTCGATCCCTATTTTTCGACCAAGGAGCGGGGGGAGCGGAAGGGCATGGGCCTAGGGCTCACAATTTGCCATACGATCGTTCAGAAACACGGCGGGGCGATCACGGTGAAATCGGTGCCCGGCGAGGGGAGTACTTTCGATGTCTATCTACCCGCCGCCCCCAAAGCGAAGAATGCGGCGGTGGTCCCCGTGCCCCAGGCGACTACCTCGAGGCACAAGATTTTGGTGATGGATGACGAGCAGACCGTGCGGGACGTGTGCGGCAAGACGCTTCGCCGGATGGGCCACGAGGTGGCAGCGGTGGGGGAGGGAAAACAGGCGGTCGAGGCCTATGCCGCGGCGAAGAAGGCGGGCCGGCCCTTCGATGCGGTGCTCCTGGATCTCACGATCCGCGATGGCATGGGTGGGCGGGCTGCGTTCCAGGCCTTGCGCGAGATCGACCCCGAGGTGAAGGCCATCGTGATGAGCGGCTATGCCGACGACCCGGTGGTCGAGCAGTATGGCAGCCACGGATTTGTGGGCGCGTTGGTAAAGCCCTTTGACATCGAGCGGTTGCGGCGGGTGCTCACCGCGGTGTTGGCCGAGGCGAAGCTGTAGGTGGCGGTCCTGGGCGGCAGCAGGGCATACCAACGTTACTTCGTTTCCAGATTCTGCCTTCACGTAGCTGAACCGCTTCCGGTTATTGACGGCGTGGAAGCCACGCCGCTACGAGGAGTCCCCTTCCGGTTGCGGACGGCGCGGAAGCCGCGCCGCTACGCAGAGTCCAGATTGGGATGGCCGTTGGTATCAAGCGGCAGGTGGAGTGCGCCACGGCACCGGCCCTCGAAAACGAGCCCTTGCCGCGGCTTGCCTGATCCCCGGGCCCCTCCTATCGGTGTGGCGGCCCTTTCGGGATCTTGTCTCCCGGTGGGGCCGAAACGACAGGCCGACTGAACCAATTGCCATGAAGACCACCACCTTGATCGCGGGCCTCGCCATCGCGGCGCTCAACGCCCTTACGTTCGTCCCTCCGTTGCAGGCGCATGCGGCCTACTTGGTGGCGGGCTCGGGCGCCCTCGCGCTTTGGCTCGTGTTCAAGGCCGCCACTGACCAGGGCGCGCCGAGCGCCGTAGCGGCGCCGCTCCCGCCCGCTCCCCCGCCGCCCCCGGCGCCGCAGGTGCGCAACTTGTCGGAGGCGGAGGCCATCGGGTTGCTGGGCGTGTTCCAAACCAAGGGACGCCTGGTCGACTTTCTCATGGATGATATCGCCGCCTACAGCGACGCCCAGGTCGGGGCTGCGGCGCGCGTGGTGCAGCAGGGCTGCAAGGCGGCGCTGCTGGAGCATTTCGCGGTCGTTCCCGTATCCGCCGAGCGGGAGGGAACGCGGGTCACGGTGCCGGCGCAGGCCCCGGCGGGGGACTTCGAGTTGGTGGGCAAGATCGCGGGTGAGCCGCCGTTCTCCGGAGTGCTCGTGCACAAGGGCTGGAAGGCGACCAGCGTCCGGCTGCCGCGCTCGCTGCTCGCCGACGCCGGACGCCTGCCTCCGATCGCCCCGGCCCAGGTCGAGCTGCGTTGAGCCGGAACGATCCCAGGCCCTCGACCCACTGTTTTCAGGAAAGAAACGTCATGGAAAAGACCTTCGCCCTCGGCATCGACCTCGGCACGACCAACAGCGCGGTAGCGCTCTGCGAGCGGAGCAGCGGTGAGACGCGCGTGGTCGAAGTGGCCCAACTGCTCGCCCCCGGACAGATCGGGGAACGTGAGACGCTGCCCTCCGCGCTCTATTTGCCCCACGGCAGCGAGTTCGCCGCCGAGGCGATCCGCCTGCCCTGGCAGGGCAAGGCGGAGGCGGGCGGCATCGTGGGCGTCTATGCCCGTGAACGGGGGGCGCAAGTGCCCGACCGCCTGGTGGCCTCGGCCAAGTCGTGGCTGTCCAATCTGCACCTCGACCCGAGGACGCCGATCCTGCCCTGGGCTTCGACGCTTGCCGAGGGCAAGATCTCCCCGTTCGAGGCTTCGCGCCGCTATCTCGCGCACCTCCGGGAGGGTTTTCTTCACGCCGAGCGCCGCGCCGGCCGTGAGTGGGACATGGACGCCGGCCAAGCCGTGATCACGGTGCCGGCCTCGTTCGACGAGGCGGCGCGTAAGCTCACGGCGGATGCCGCCACCGCGGCCGGTTTTGCCGATGTGGTGTTGTTGGAGGAGCCGCAGGCCGCCTTCTACGCCTGGACGGACCGGGCCGGAGCGGACTGGCGCGCGCAGGTCAAGGCGGGCGACATCGTGCTGGTCTGCGACGTGGGTGGCGGCACCTCCGACTTCAGTCTGATCGCGGTCAGCGACGACGGGAGTGGCAATCTGGATCTGGCGCGCATCAGCGTGGGCGAGCACCTCCTGCTTGGTGGCGACAACATGGATCTCGCGCTCGCCTACGCCCTGCAGGCCAAGCTCGAGGGCGAAGGGCGGACCCTCGACGACTGGCAGTTCCTCGCGCTGGTCCACGCGGCCAGCCAGGCAAAGGTGGCGCTGTTCGAGACCCCCGGGCTCGCGCAAATTCCGGTGGCCATCCCGTCGCGCGGGTCGGGGCTCTTTGCCGGCACGATCGCCACGACGCTCGAACGCACGACTCTGGATACCGTGGTGGTCGACGGCTTCTTTGCCCTGACCGGCATCGACGAGCTGCCGCAGGAGGAGGGCGGCGCGGCCCTGCAAGAGTTTGGGCTGCCGTTTGCCGCCGACGCGGTGGTGAGCAAGCACCTGGCTCGGTTTCTTCGCCGCAGTCTCGAGAACGTGAAGGCCAGCGAGGCGTTGCGGCGCCTGGTTGGGGCCGACGAAGCGATGCTGGCGGGGGTGTATTTGCGGCCCACGGCCGTGCTCTTCAATGGCGGCGTCTTCAAGGCTGCGAGCATGCGGCAGCGCGTGCTGCAGTTGCTCGGCTCGTGGAGCGGGGCGACGGCGCCGCGCGAGCTGGAGGGCTTCCAGCCCGATCTGGCAGTGGCCAAAGGGGCCGCGTGTTACGGGCGCATCCGTCTGACCGGGCAAGGCATCCGCATCCGCGCCGGCACGGCGCGTTCGTACTATCTGGGCCTGGAGGTTTCGCGACCCGCGGTGCCGGGGCTGAAGCCGCCGGTCAAAGCGCTCTGCGTGGTACCGCAAGGCATGGAGGAGGGCAGCTCGCATACGATCGAAGATCGGCAGTTCGGCCTGGTCATCGGCAAACCGGCCGTCTTCCGCTTCTTCTCCTCGGAGATCCGCGGCGGCGATTCGGTGGGGTTGGTCATCGCCAACGCCGAAAAGACGCTCGAGGAGACGAGCAAGCTCGAGATCACCCTGCCGCCGCTCGAGGGCGTGCCCGCCGGGCAACCTGTGCCGGTGCGCCTGCAGTCGATCGTCACGGAGCTGGGCAATCTTGAACTTTGGATGCAGCACACCGCCTCCGAACGCCGTTGGAAGGTGGAGTTCCAGGTGCGCATGGAGTGACGGCCCTGAGCCAAACACCCATGCAGGAGGGACCGCACTACAGCATCGGGATCGATCTGGGGACCACCAATTGCGCGCTCGCCTATGCCGCGATCGGTCCGGCCGGGGGCGAGTCCGCGGTGCTGCCGATTCCGCAGCGGGCGGACCTGCTTTCGCTGGTGGAGCGTTCCACGTTGCCCTCGTTTCTCTATCTGCCCACCGAGCGGGAGGCCGAGCAGATCGGTGGCGACCTCAGCGGATTGGTCGACGGGTGGATCCTCGGCCTTGCGGCCCGGCAGCGGCTGTTTGTGGCGCCGGACCGGGTCGTCCACTCGGCCAAGTCGTGGCTGTGCCAGCACTCGGTGGCCCCGGATGCGCCGCTGCTGCCCTGGCGTTCCGGCGCGATTGCTGAGACGGCCCGATTGTCGCCGATCGGGGCTGCCACCCGCGCTCTCTCCTATCTGCGCGCGGCTTGGAATGCGCGCATGGGGTCGGGGGCACCGTTCGAGTGCCAGTCGGTCACGATCACGGTGCCGGCCTCGTTCGACCTGGCGGCGCAGCAGGCCACGCTCGAGGCGGCCCGGCTGGCGGGTTTCCCCGTAGGTACCCGACTTTTGGAGGAGCCCCAGGCCGCTTTCTATCGCTGGCTGGAGGGGCACGGGGAGGGAGGAGGCCTGGCCCCCGGACAGCGTGTCTTGGTGGTGGATATCGGCGGCGGCACCTCGGACTTCTGTCTTTTCCAGGTGCTGGCCGACCGGGTGGACGGTGGGCCGGGGATCGAGCGGGTGGCGGTGAGCGACCATATCCTGCTCGGCGGAGACAACATCGACTTGGCGTTGGCGCATGCGCTCGAGCCGTTGTTGGCGACGGCGGGCCAGGAGCTGAGCGCCGACCAATGGGGGCATCTGATCGCCCGCTCCCGTGAGCTCAAGGAGCGCTGCCTGGTGGACGATGCCCAGGAGGGGGAACGCTTCGGGGTTGCCTTGCCCAGCCGCGGCTCGGGGCTCTTGGCCGGTACGCTCTCGACCAGCATCCAGGGCGCGGATGTACGCAGCCTACTGCTGGACGGCTTCTTCCCGCTGTGCCCGCAGGCGGCCAGCCCCGAGCGGCCCGCCAGCGGTCTGCTCGAATGGGGCCTGCCGTATGCGGCGGACTGTGCCGTGACGCGGCACCTGGCGGAGTTTCTCCGGGCCACGGGCGGGCGGGTCGACGCCGTGCTCTTCAACGGTGGCACGCTGAAGGCGCGGCTGGTGCGGAACCGCCTCCTCGAGCAGCTGGGCCAGTGGCAGGGCGGCGTGGCGCCGGTCTGTCTGGAGAACGAGGAGACTGATTTGGCGGTGGCGCGGGGCGCGGCCTATGCCGGGGCACTCGGGGCGCGGCGGGCGCCGCTCATCGCCGCGGGCTTGGCCCGCGCCCTGTATCTTGAAATCGGCGCGGCGGAGGGCGGCGGCGGGGCGGGGCGCCTGCTGTGCGCGTTGCCTCGTGGTGCTCCGGCGGAGGTGCCCGTTGCGATCGCCCTGCCCGGGCTGCGCCTGACCGCCAACCGGCTGGTTCGCTTCGAGGTCTGGCAGGGAGATTTGCAGGAGGCGGACCGGGCGGGGGCGTTGCGCCCCGGGGCTGCGGCCGGCTTCGCCCGCCTGCCCCCGCTGGAAACGCGGATCGAGACGGCGGGCGCGCCGGCCTCGGTCCCCGTGCGGATCCGCAGTGTGGTGACGGAGACCGGAATCCTACGCGTGGAATGCCTGGAGGAGGGCCCTGGCGCGGTCGGGTGCTGGGCGTTGGAGTTCAACACCCGCGGCCCCGCCGCGGCGGGGGCCGAGGCTACGCCGCCGGTCCGGGGCGAACCGCAGCAGATGGACCGGGCCCTGGCGGAGCTGAAGGTGCAGGTGTTGGTCGCCGCGCCCAAGGCTTCCAGGATCCTGACGCGGCTGGAGACGATCCTGGATCGGGAGCGGGGGGCGTGGACCTTGCCCGAACTGCGGCAGCTGGCCGATGGGCTGCTTGCGCTGAGTCGGGCGCGCACCGGAGGCGACGTGCGGGAGGAGTGCTGGCTGCAGCTGGTGGGCTATGCCGCGCGCCCCGGGTTCGGCCTGGCCGACGATCCGTCGCGCATCGACCGTATTTGGGAAATGGTATTTGCGCCGACGACCAAGCGGCCGCCGCGTGTCGAGGTGCAGGAGCTGCTGCTGTGGCGGCGCCTCGCCGGCGGCCTGGATCCTGTGCAGCAGCTTGCGCTGCTGGAGCGCTACGACGTGGCGGGAAGGGACGCTGCCCGGATTTCCCCAGAGCGGACCCGTCTTCTCGGTGCCTTGGAGAAGGTGCCGGTGGAGCGCAAGCAGCCGTTGGTCGAGTGGTGCCTCACCCAGGGGCTGCAGCAGGCGAAGGAGGGCGGGTACGCGGCCGCGTGCTTCGCCACGCTGGGGCAGTTGCTGAGCCGGGCGCCGTTCCGGGCCGGGCCGGAGCAGGTGTTGGCTCCGATAGTGGTCGTCGAGGCTTTCGAACGGGTTCGCGGCTGCGATTGGCGGGAGCCCGCCTATCGGGAACTGGTGCCGGCCTTTCTCAAGGCGGCGCGGATCGTCGACGATCGGGCGCTGGATCTGCCCGCACGGGCGCGGCGCCAGATCGTGGAGAAGCTGGAGGCCTCCGGGGTCGCGGGCGCGAAGCTGGGGCCTGTGCTTGAATACCGGCCGCTGACCCGCCTCGAGCAGGCGAGCTCCTTCGGCGAAACGTTGCCGCTGGGGTTGAGTTTCGACTGACGGTCCGCCGCGCGCCGGGCCGCCAGCCGGACTCGGCCGACCGCGGTGTCTCCGGTCCCTCTGCACGGCGGACAGGAGGGGAAAGGCGCCGCAGGTGGCGGTCTGTGCCCGGTTGCCGCCGCTGCCCGGGGTGGACCGCGTTGTCCCGAACACGGTTGTCCGACATGCTCGCTACCCGCTACTCACTCCTCGCTACTTTCAGCCCGTCCCAGAGGGCACGGAGGGGGAGGAGGGCGCGGAGGCTTTTCCGGCGTAGCTGGAGGACGAAGTCATTCAGCCAAACCCGGAATGTTTAACCACGGATGCACGCGGATGGACCCGGATGGCGGCTACTGGAGGTCGAACCGGTCTGCGACCGGTTGCCGTCGCTGCCCGGGGTGGACCGCGTTGTCCCGAACGCATTCGTCCGACATGCTCGCTCCCCGCTACTCACTCCTCGCTACTTTCAGCCCCTCCCAAAGGACACCGAGGGGCGGAGGGCACGGAGGGGATTTAACCGCAGAGAACGCAGAGATCGCAGAGAACGATCTGGTCACCGAGGGCACCGAGGGCGATCGGAGCCAATCCTCCCAAATGCTGCGGACGACAGAAGGTAACGAAGGTCCGGAGACTAGAATCACGGTGTGGTGCCGGGGAACGGGAGCGACCGGATGGAAGATCCGCTCCTTCCATTCTGCGGGCTCCACCAAGCGAACATCTGCGGGTCAGACTGCCACTCCACCACGGTCTAGGAGGTAGGTGATTAGGCCGATGGTGTCGCGCAGGTAGTCGAGGGAATCCGGATCTTCGAACGAGCCTTTGATCACCGTGCAAACCTCCTGTGCGGCGATGCGCTCGGCTAGTTCAGGGTCCTTGCGCTGCACCTCATCCCACAGATAGCCGGAACGAAACGAGTCCAACACCTCCGGGTGGCAGTCGGGCCCGTATTTCATGATCTCCAGCGTTTCCGGGATCTTCTCCGTTCGATAGACACTCCGCGAGAGCGGGGCGGCCCGGTCGACGGGGCCGAATACGACGAAGAATAAGAAGGCTTCTCCCTCCTCCTGGGCTGAAATGGGGCGATCCCAGGTTGTAGTGGTGCTCATCGCGTTGCTGGTTTGAGGCTCACTTCCGCCACACTTGCCACCACGCCGCTTTCTTCGGCTTGTTTTCGGTAGCGGCTGGGCGCGGCGGAGCGGCTTTTCGCTCCGTGACTTTGGCGGGAAGACCTGTGACTTCCGCTGGCACCCAGCAGATCACTTCGCGTGGAGGATCGGAGAGCGGTTCGGCGAAAAGCTTGGCCTGCCAACGACTGCCACCTGGACCATCGATGGTGTCGTTGTGGCGGATCTTGGGGCCGTTGGTCAGGACGTAGAGGGTCGTGTTGCGCAGGAAGTTGGACACGTCGTTGGGGGAGTGGCTTCCCTTGGGGAACACGGCTTCGTGATCGGGCAGGTCGAGCTGCGCGCAGCCGACCGTGTCCATGGCCAACCATTCGGGCGTGAGATTGAAGAGCCGGACATTGGACCAGAGATCCAGTGGCGGAAGGTTGTGCTCGCGGTGGTACGCCAACGACTCGGTTACGGTCTTGCCGGTCGCGACCACCTCGCCGTTGGGGTTGAAATAGCCGATCACCGCCGGGTGCGAAAGGAGCCGTTGCGCCACCGGAACCAGAAATTCCAGTTCGTGGCGGGGATCATAGGTCGGAGGCAGAATCTTGGCGTCCGGACCTGCCCCGAGAACGTAACTGATACGCAGACGCAGGAACGCGCGATGGCTCGGGACCCGATTCTTGGCTTCCGGCCACGCCCAGGCCTGTTGGGTGGCGCGCTCCAGTCCGTTGGGATAGGCGAACGGACCGAATTGCCCCATGGTCCAAGCGCCGAACACCATCGGGGCTGTCTTGGGATCACCCATACTGTCGGGCCACGGGTGATCGACCGTATCGAGCACCAACAGGCCGTTGTCCTCGGGGCGGTAGGCGATGACCGCCGTAGGTCCGCCGAAAACCCCACTCTTCCTGTGCCTCCATGGTGCGCAGGAACGGGTGGTCCGGCAGCAACGCTTGGAGCTCGTCGAGGCCGATGGCCCGCTCGGTGAGAATGGCAATGCCTTGGGTGAAGAGTCCTTTCATGGGGTCGGGAATTGGTCAACGTGAAGCTCAGGAGATTTGGAACGAGAAGGCGATGGTGTTCGGAAGGTGGAAACACTGATGCACACTGATGGGCACTGATCCGTCCCGGGAACGCAGGTCTTCGCCCTCCGTCCACCTGCCACTTGTTACCTGTTACTTGCCGCTCCGCGGCGCGCCTAGTCCTCCACATCCCGGCACAGGGTGTCGAGCTGGCGGGCGATGAGGTCGATCTGGGCGTCGGTGAGCAGACGCCCGTTGGCTCCGTGGGTGGTGTCACAAACTCCAAAGACTGCCGCTCTCGGCTGCATCCAAATTCGACAACTTACAACCTGACCCCTTGGCCTGATCCTGTCATCGCGAAATGATTTCGATCGTCTGCTTGACGTAACCTTTAAGTTCGGTCGCATCGACGGCTCCAGCATCGGAACCGTCCGTCTCGCCGTGATAGAAACGCTTGCCCCAATCGTTCACCTCGGTGAGGTCAATTACGAGGTGGGCGGCGTGGTGAAGCACATCGCCGGGTTGAGCTTCTCGAATCTTGTCGATCATGTTCCCAATCCAGTCCTTTTCGCCCCATGATTCTGGAAATTTGCTGCGCATAACCCCTCCAATGATTGGCGTACGCAGCGCGCGACATCCTTGAGTTGGTCCGCGAATTCCGACGGATTGCGGAGAAATGCTGTGAGCTTGGCGTAGTCTTGCTCGTAGGCACGCCCGGGCAGTGGCGGGAGGCTCTTGGCTTCCAAGAGCGAATGGTCGGTCATAGGGTTCATCGTGAACGTGTTGACTTGCACTCCGGCCATTCGGGCCGCTTCCCGCGCAAAATCCAATTCGTGCGAGAGGATGAAACACTGTCGGCTTAAGGCGGCCAAGCGATGCACGCACTCAATGGTTCTGCGCCGACGACTCCGGTCTTGGCTGTGAAACGGATCGTCGAACACAAGAATGGTATTGCTGATATCGGGGTCGCGTTCTGCGACAGCGACAAAGAATGCGAGGCCCAAGGCGCTTCGATCCCCGCCGCTTAGCGTGTTCGCCAGCGAGGGCAGAGCTGGGTTCCTTGCGTCCTCCTGCGTGGTGCTGACGCGCGTGCCAAGAATTTCAACAGCGAGTTCACCTGCTGGTGGGCCGCCACGGAAATTCACTCCTCCGCTTACCAAACGAAAGCCAACATTGAAGCGGTCCAGCAGCGTATTGATTCGACCGCCGTATTCCGTCAAAACCTGTTCCGATTGCTCGCGTAGAGCGTTATTCGCCGAACCTTTGGCCCTTTCTTTCTTTTCGGCTTTGCCTGTCGTGGCTGCGTCGAAGGCGGCGAACGCAGCGACTACGGCAGTCTCGTGGCGTTTCTTCTGCGCATTGAACAGAGAAATACGATCCTCGATCGGTCCCGTGTTCACGGTCCCGACTGTCCGCTGACGCTCGGCAATCGCGGAGTTAATTGGGGCAATCGCAGCCATGTAGCCTGTGAGCGTAGCTGCAACCTGATTCCATGTGGTGAGAGTAGCGGCCTCCAACTCAGTCAACACCACTCGGAGGGCTGGCTGTGCCTGCTTGCGCTGGATAGCGGTGGTTAAAGCTGAACGAACGGATTCCATCGCGTTCTGGACCGGCTGAATTTCTGGGCAGGTGGGTAGTTCGAACGTGAATCCACCAGCGTCCTTCCACCAATCTCTTTCGACAACGTGGCTGTTTAGCAACTGCTCGATCCGGTGCTGCGCCATTGGGCCGAACCTATCCTCAGCTTCTCTTGCGATACGAGCTTGAGCAGCTTGCTGCTCCTGCAGTGCGCTAGAGAAGAATGCACGGTAGGCGGTGAGAATATCCAGTCTCCCCATCTCCTGTCCGCAATATGGGCAGCTAGTGCCAATCTGGGCGCGTGTCCTTGCCCAACCCAGTCGAGGCTCAACCCCTGCTCTGGGTCTCAATGTGTTGGCGAATTCTTGCCTCAGCCTGGAATGCCGCGTCATCGAGCGTCGCCTCCCATACTGCCGCGGCTCCCTCTGGAATCACTGGGGGCGTGCTTACGCTCATGGATCTTCGCTGACGGATTGAGTCGGCGTTTTGTTTGGTGCGCCGCGCTGCTTCCAATTCAGTTTTCGCTGTTTGGATTAGCTGATCAATCGCGTCGTCCTTCACCAAGGGGCGGAAGGTATCAATCGTGAATCCTGTCGGAACCAAAAGGTTCAATGCCGTCTCTGGCTGTATTCAACGCAGTCGTTGCGGCATCAAGCTCTTGTTCCGCAGTATCGACCGCCTCCTTCAAGAGGCGGCCACGAGTACCGAGAGCAAGGCCATAGAGATTTCGCCTTTGCTCCACTGCGATGGAATGGCCGACGAGGACGTTGTCGGCAACGAACCGGTCGTCATACACGAGCGTCTTCTGCACGCCGGTTCCGGCGGGATCAATCTCCACCCAGTCGGAGCAAAGACTGCCCTTTGGTGTCGGCGAACCGTGGAGAAGGATTTCAATTTCAATAGCAGTCGTTGAACCGAAACGCTT
>JADJTK010000006.1 GCA_016711225.1 Opitutaceae bacterium | reverse complement strand
CAGATCGGTGATCAAGAGATCGACGGTTTTGGCGGTGGTCGATGCGAGAATTCTCGCGGCCTCGATGCCGCAAGGTGTCGCGGTAACCAAATAGCCCTTCTTCTCAAGGGTAGTCTTTACCATCTTCCGGACCTGCTCGTCGTCTTCCGCGACTAGGATATGTTCACGACCACGCGGGTATCGGAAGGGTTGTCTCGGTGTCGAGGTGTTGGGCATGATCTGAATCGCGGGTCGCTGCCCTTCTATCGGGCGAACGTGGTCAAGGTTTACCTGTTCTCTTGTCACTGCCGTTAAGGTGCACTGGTGAGGTCTAGCGGGGAGATTTCGGAGCCGGCTGTTGAGGTCGCCTTCGGGTTGCGCGCGCTGGTAGTCTTGCACCCTATTTCGTGAGCGCCCGGGAGCGTGAGTTGAGGACCTTGATGTCGGCTTCGGCGCCGGAGGTCGTGGCGAGCGCCGTGACGCGACGAACTACGATTTGAGCTAGTGTGGCTCAATTTGGGTAACGGGGCGCCGATAGAGATCTACCATCTACGCCTAGTTGTTTCGGTAGCGCGCACCACGGATTCCCAATGCCCCTTCCTCGATGACTGAGACTGAAATCACAGAAATTCCGCCCCTTAGCCCGGGCGAGCAGTCGCTGCTGGATTTCCACAGCGTGGTGAACGTGATCAACGTGCTCCACATGGAGCTGGTCATGCTCGGCCTCAATGTGGCCGACGACGATCGTCTGCTCGGCCGTAGTTTGGATGCCTGCATGGGGGTAGTGGATGCCTTGCGCGACCGCGAGAAGGCCCTGGCCCAGGCGGCGAGGGTCGAGGAGTTGGAACGTCTGGTGGAGGCGGAAGTGGCCGGGCTGCCGGGATGGCCGGCTACTCCCGGGACCGACGCCGCAACGACGGTGGCTAACATGCGTTCCGTCTTTGACATCCTCAAGGTGCGTGCGCGGGAGTTGCTGGCGCGCGCGGCCACGCCGGAGCGATGGGAGGAGTTCGACGTCGACCAGTTGCGCGTGAATTTCGCGGCGGTTTTTGCGGCCATCGAGCAGAACAGCAAGGGACGCTATCGCATCCTTACAATGCGCCCAGCAGGGCGGCTCGGACTATTATGTGGATTTCAAGATCGAGGTGCGCAATGGGCGCCGGCTGTTCATGCCTCCGGTCTTGCAGGACGTAATGCGCGACCTCATCGCCAATGCCCGAAAGTACACCCCGCCCGGCGGGAATATTGTTGCGGCGTTTCTAGAGGATGCCGACGCGATCCGTTTTGTCGTGCGTGACAACGGGCGAGGTATTCCTCCCGAGGAGATCACCAAGGTGGTGGGTTTCGGGATGCGAGCGAGCAATGTGGGTGATGTGCGCACGCTCGGCGGCGGCTTTGGCCTCACCAAGGCCTTTCTCGTCACCAAGCAGTTCGGCGGCCGCTTTTGGATCTCTTCGACACCCGGGGCTGGCACGCAGGTGCGCTTATGGATCCCGCGTCCGGGCGAACCAACGGCGAGGGGTACCAACTGACCATTTTCTCATCACCATGCTAACCTGGAAACCTGAATTCGACACCGGCGTGGAAGAGGTCGACCACGATCACAAGCGCCTTGCTGAGGGATTGAATAAATTGGAGGAGTTGCTGAACTCCGGCAAAGGCTCGGAGAGTATCCCGGCAGTGCTCGCCTTCCTTGAGCGCTACGCCAACGAGCATTTCGCCCGCGAGGAGGCATGCATGCACCGGATGCAGTGCCCGACTGCTGCGGCCAATGTCGCTGCACACGCGCAGTTTCGGCAAACCTTTGCCGCGGCGAAGGCGAAGCTGGAGAAACCCGGAGCGAGCGCCCTAATTGCTCATCGCGTGCACGGAGAACTCGTGGACTGGATTAAGAATCATATCATGAAAATTGATATGGGCCTGCGCCGCTGACCCAAGGTGTGAGTGGGGATCAGCGTGCCGTGGCCGGCAGGCCTGGATGCCTGAGGCACGCCGTAGGGCGGGCCTTCGTGCCTGCCGCCTGGAGACTGAGTAGCGTGAATCACGCCGTGGTTCGCTGCGCACAGCGGTAGATGAGATGACACCGTCCGAGTTCATCGGCCCTCCCTTCGGCATCGTTTGCTCCTACTACGAGGTGAAGACTGCGTGGTCGATCCGGCCGCCAGGGGTGATGAACGATACAAACAGCAGCTCAGCGGGCGAAATAGGTGGGGGCCGCTGGCGAGTGCGGGTGGCAGCCGCGCAGGTTCGTATCGATTTTGCAGATGTGGCCGTTGAGCCAGTCGCCGAGGAGCTTCTTCACGTCCTGCCCCAGCTCGGGCGTGGGGCCGTTCTGGTGGGCGGACTGGACGAGCGCCTGATAGTCGCGGAGGAAGCGGGCGTGGGCCTCCTTGTTCTTCCCTGCGATGGGGCAACGGTGCGTTACCATGATGCCTTCCTCGTGGGCGAAATGCTCCTGGGCGTACTCTCCGAGGTAGTTCAGCTGGCGCATCAGATCATCCCCGCCGCGGCCTTTCTGCACGGTCTCGTGGACGGCGTTGATCAAATCAATCAGCCTGCGGTGCTGCTCATCGATCGAGGGCACAGAGGTGGTCATTTCCCTCTCGTTCCACTGGATCACCCGCGGCCTTTACCGCGCGTTGCGGGGCCCTGCTTGGTGCTTTCGCCGAGAAACTCCATCAGGTGCTCGATCGCCTCCTTGAGGACGGCGGTCTGCGTCAGTAGATCCTTGGCGGCGGAGGCATTGTCCTGCGCACTGGCGGCGTTGTTCTGGGTGACCTTGTCGACCTGGGCGACGGCCTCGTTGATTTGCCCGATCCCCAGCGCCTGCTCCCCCGAGGCGGTGGCGAGTTCGGACGCGATGGAGTCGAGATCGCGCGCCTTCGCAGCGATATCGTTGAGGGTTTGGGCGACCTTGCCGCTGAGCTCGACCCCGCGGGTCGTGTTGCCGATGGCGCCCTCGATCTTGGTGGCGGTCTCGCGGGCGGCTTGGGCGCTGCGTTGGGCGAGGTTGCGGACTTCCTCGGCAACGACCGCAAAGCCGGCGCCGGCCTCACCCGCGCGGGCGGCCTCGACGGCGGCGTTGAGCGCGAGGATGTTGGTCTGAAAGGCGATCTCGTCGATGGTCTTGATGATGGCGGAGATCTCGCTGCTCGAGATCTTGATCCGCTCCATGGCCTGATCCATCTCGCGCATGTCGCTCACACCGCGCTCGGCCACCACGCGGGTTTCCTTCGCCAGGCCGTTGGCCTTCTGCGCGTGGTCGGAGTTCAGCTTGGTCATGCTGGAGATCTCTTCGAGGGAGGAACTGGTCTCTTCCACTGCGGCAGCCTGATCGTTGGCGCCGTCGGCGAGGGCCCCGCTGGACTCGCTGATCCGGCGTGCCACCGAGGTGGTCAGCACGACGTTGGAGTGCATCGACACCACCGAGCGGAGAATGCCACTCGAAATCGAGCGCAGGACCCAGATCGAGAAGACCATCGCTGCTGCGAAGAGGATCGATCCTCCGGTCACCAGCGAGGTGGAGGCCAAGCGGTTGGCGCTGCGGATGCCGTCGAGTGCCGCGTCGAATTGTTGCTTCTTCTCGGCGACGAAGGGCTCAATCTTAGCGGTCAACGCCTTGGCGTTTCGATCGAACTCGGGCATGAAGCGGTTGCCGGCGGTCGTCCCTTCGCGGGCGTAGAGCTCGGCCATTTTGCCGCCGCTCTGCCAGAAGGCCGTGAAAGAGGTTTCGATTTCCCCAAGCTCACGCAGCGCAGCGGTGGCTCCGGCTTCCTGAATCAGGGCCCGGTCGCGGGCGAGAGTTTCGAGGAAGTCGCGGTGACATAATTCCGCTTCCTGGAGACCGTCGCCCAGGCCGTCCTGCCCACGGGTGGCGGAGTAGTCGGTCAGGAATTGCTGGATCTGCACGACATCGAACTGCATCTTCCGTGCGAGCTCGATGCTGGCCGCGTATTGCCGCTGGGTGAGCTCGATCTTCTGGTTGGTGTTGCGCAACAGGACGAACACCAGCGCCATAACCGCGATCAGGCCGAGAAACGGCAGCGCGCTCAGAAGAATCAGTTTCGATTTGATCGACATAGGTGTGGTCTATCGGTCCGTCTGTGAACGGGTGGAGCGCCAACCCGTCGGATTGCGCTGAAGGGGAAAGCAATGATGCTCCCGGGCGCAGCTCCAACGGAGGGGACCCGAAATCCCGAACCCGACAGTTTCTGTCACCCGTGGCTTTCGTCGAGGCGGTGGCGGACGGCTTCGAGCAGGGTGCGGACGGCGAAGGGTTTACGCAGGAAATTGCCGGCGGTAAGCTTGAGGTGGTGGCTCACAATGTCGGCGGGGTATCCGCTGATGTAGATCGTGCGGATGGACGGATACTGGGTCTGGAGCCGCTCGGCGAGTTCCCGGCCGTTGAGCCCGCCGGGCATGATCAGGTCGGTGATGAGCAGGTGGAGTATCGGGACGCTTTGCGCAGCGAGCACCGCTGCTGCCTGTGCTCCGCTCGAGGCGGCGAGGACCTGGTACCCCTGGCGTTCGAGGGCCACCTGCACCAAATGGCGCACTTGTTCGTCGTCTTCGGCGACTAGGATGGTCTCGTTGCCTCGAGGTAGCGGGGTGGCTACCGGTTCGTCGGTCGCGGCGGTTTCGGCCAAGGTGAGGGCGGGTAGAAAGAGGTGGAAAGTGGTTCCGTGCCCAAGCGCGCTGTCCACCGTAATCCAGCCGTGGTGCTGCTGCACCGCGCCGTAGACCGTGGCTAGGCCCAGGCCGGTGCCCTTGCCGGCGGCTTTGGTGGTGAAGAACGGCTCGAAGATGCGCGCAAGGTGGGCCGGGGCGATGCCCGTGCCGGTATCGGAGACACTGAGATGGGCGCGGTAGCCGGTGGAGGCTCCGGGGTGGTCGCGGACATAGGCCTCATCGATGATCGCCACGTCGACGAAGCTGTAAACCGGCCGCCGGCGGGCATGGCGTCGCGGGCGTTGACGGCGAGGTTGAGCAAGGCCTGCTCGAGCATGCCGGGATCTGCCCGCAGGGCGATGGGCTCGGGGACCAGCCGGGTGACCAGCTCGATGTCCTCCCCAAGGATACGCCGCATGAGCCGGGCGAGATTCTCCACTAGCTCCCCCAGGTTGACGGTTTTCTCCTCCTTCTCTTGGTGGCGGCTGAAGGCGAGTAGTTGGCGGGTGAGGCCGGTGGCCCGTTCGGAGGCGGCGGTGATCTGCCGGACGCCTTCCCGGGCCTCGGGGTCGAGGCAAGGATTGTCGGCAAGAACGGCGGTCTCCAACTGGATGATGGTAAGCAGATTGTTGAAGTCATGGGCCACTCCGCCGGCCAAGCGGCCGATCGCATCCATCTTCTGCGACTGGCGCAACTGGTCCTCGAGGCGGAGCCGTTCGGTGATATCCTCCTTCACGGCAACGAAGTGGGTGACATGGCCCCCGTCGTCCTTAACCGGGGCGATGACGGCCTGCTCGGAGAAAAACTCGCCGCTCTTTTTGCGGTTCTCGAAAGTGCCGCGCCACTCGCGGCCGGTCTTGATCGTGCGCCAGAGCTCGGAGTAGAAGTCGGGCGATTGGTGGCCGGACTTGAGCATCCGCGGATTTTGACCGACTACCTCCGCGGCCGAGTAGCCAGTGACCCGTGAAGCGGGGATTCACATACTCGATGGTGCCGGCGAGGTTGGTGATGACGATGGTGACGGGGCTCTGCTCAATCGCGCGGGAGAGCTGGCGGATCTTCTCCTCGGCGTGGCGGCGCTCGGTGATGTCGCGCGAGATGCCGAAGGTGCCGACGATCGCGCCGCCATTCTCCCGCATCGGGCCGCGCACGGAGTGGAAATGCCGGGAGTGCGTCTCCCCCGGGAGGCGCAACGTCTCCTCGCAACTCTCGACGATGCCAAAAAGCAGGAGGCGGCGCTCGGCTGCCGCGCGGGAGGCGGCAAGCTCCTCGCCGTAGAGTTCGCGATCACTGTGGCCGACGATCTCGGCGGCAGTACGGCCGAGAAAATGCGCCCCGGCAGTGTTGATGGTGAGGTAGCGGCCGGTGGGGTCTTTGACGAAGACGGCGTCAGAGGTGCCCTCGACAATCGCGCGTAACCGCGTCTCGGACTCGCGCAGCCGGGTGTTGAGCTGCTCGATCTCGGCCAGCTTAGTCTCCAACTTTTGGACGACGCGGCGGTTGTATTCCTCCAGAAACGCGGTGGGATCTGGGCCGAGCGGAGCGGCGGGACCCGGCGCCGGCTGGCGGGCGGCGGCCAAGAGCTCGGTGACGAGTTGGTCGGGCTCGAGTGGCTTGACCAGGAAGCGGGCGGCGCCCAGCGAGAGGGCAAACTGCTCGTCCTTGGCCTCGGTATAGACGGCGGTGAAGAACACGAAGGGAATGGAGCGAGTGGCCGGGGCGTTCTTCACCGCGCGGCAGAACTGGAAACCGTCCATGCCGGGCATCACCACATCGGAAACGATGAGGTCGCACTGCATGTTGCGGAGCAGTGCGAGGGCTTCCGAACCGTCGGCGGCGGAGATCACCTCATGGCCGGCGGCGCGCAGGATGGTCTCGCAGAGGTAGCGGTTTTCCGGACGATCGTCGACGTTAAGGATGATCATGGAGAGGGCGGGTTGATATAGCGGAGGCTTTCTTGGAGGAAGGTGTCGGGGTTGATCGGTTTGGCGAAGTATCCGGCGAAACCGGCTAGTCGCACCCGCTCGCGGGTGCTGCTGGAGACCGTGGCGGTGACGGCGACGATGGGCACGCCATGCATCAGCGGGAGGGCTTGCAGGAGATGTGCAGTCTCGAAGCCGTCGAGTTCCGGCATCTGGAGATCGAGGAGGACTAGAGCGGGCGGGTACTTCTCGGCGAGGGTGAGGGCCTCACGGCCGCTGGCGACGGGCAACACGTGCAGGCCGGCTTCGCCCAATAGCAGCGTGAGCAGATAGCGGTTGGACTCGCTATCGTCGACTATGAGCACAGTGGGGGGCATGGAGCGGAGGCGTTCGAGCGGGATGAGTCAGGTAGGGCCGGTCTGTGACCGGACCTACGGGGCGGGCGCGCCGGCGAGGGGCAGGGTGAAGGTGAAGGTGGAGCCCACTCCCGCGGCGCTCTCGACGGTGATGGCCCCGCCGAGCAGATCGAGGAGTTTGCGACAAAGATGCAGGCCCAGCCCGGTGCCCTCGTAGTGGCGGTGGGCGGTGGCATCGAGTTGGCGGAAGGCTTCGAAAAGATGGGGGAGCTGATCGAGACGGATGCCGATGCCGGTGTCGCGCACCGCGACGACAAGCTGGCAGGTGGCCACGCGGGCGGTGATCACAACCTCGCCGCGCTCGGTGAACTTGACCGCGTTGGTGACGAGATTGAGCAGCACCTGGAGGATACGGCGGCGGTCGCCGACGAGCGGCTGGGGGCCGGGCACGCAATCGGAGCGCAGGACGAGTGCCTTTTGGTGGGCGACGGGAGTGAGGAAGGCGACGACTTCGGCTATGACCCCGGCGAAGTCGAAGGGCTCGGGGTGGAGTTCGATGCGGCCGGATTCGATGCGGGAAAGATCGAGCAGGTCGTTTATGAGGGCGAGCAGGTGGCGGGCGGAGGATTGGACTAGTCCGAGCTGTTTGACCTGTTCGGGATTGAGTGGGCCGGAGAGCTCCTTGAGCAGAATACCGGTGAAACCGACGATAGAGTTGAGCGGGGTGCGCAGCTCATGGCTCATGGTCGAGAGGAACTCGGACTTGAGCCGGTCGAGTTCGCGTAGGCGTTCGTTGGCGGTGGAAAGCTCTTGCGTGCGATCATGTACCCGATTTTCGAGTTCAGCGGCGAACGTCCGGACTTCGTCCTCGGCGCGGCGTCGTTCGGTGACATCGAGCGCCATGCTGATGACGAGGCGGCGCCCGTCGGGTAGGCGCCCGAGGGGCGCGGAGCTTAACTCCCAGATGCGGGTGGCACCGGTGCGGGTGCGGATGCGGTAGTCGCCCTCGTAGCGTGGGCCGTCGAGCGCGTAAAGGCCGTCGATGTAGGCGTTGAGGTCCGGCGCCGTCGCGCCGTAGGCCCGCGCGGTCCAATCCGCGATTGTGTGCAGTTCCTCGCGGGTGTAACCGGTGATCGAGCACCAAGTGTCGTTGGCCTGCACGATGGCGCCATCCTCGGCATGGAGCAGGATCGGGAACGGGGCGGCGATCACGGCGCGGCGGAAACGTTCCTCACTGGCGCCAACCTCGGCGGTGCGGCTGGTGACCAGCTCTTCGAGGTGGTCGCGGTGGCGGCGGAGCTCATCCTCGGCGTGGCGGCGTTCGGTGATGTCTTGGAACACGCCGCCGAGTTTCACGATGACCCCGCTGTTCCAGTACGCATGGCCGATCGAGCGCACCCAGAGGTGGCGGCCCTTGGCGGTGATGAAGGGGAGTTCGAGGTCGAAGGGCTCGCCGGTGGTGGTGGTGCGCTGCACAGCGGCGGCGATGAGGGGCTGGGCCTCCGGGGCATAGAAGGACACTCCGGTGTCCAGCGTGGGGCGGAAGTCGGGATCCAAATCGTGGATTTCGCGGGTGGCTCCGGTCCAGTTGATTTCGGCGGTGCGCAAATCGAGTTCCCAGCCGCCGACCCGGGCGATCTCGCCGGTTTGGTCGAGCAGGCGGTTGGCTTCGACCAGCTCGGCGGTGCGCTCGCGGACTGAGCGCTCGAGGTTCTCATTGGCGGCATGGAGGGCCTCCTCGGCGCGGACGCGCGCGGTGATGTTGTTGGCGAGGCCGATCACGCCGGTGACGGTGCGGGCGGAGTCGAGGCGTGGGGTGACGAAGGTATCGAAGACGAGGGGGCCCACGCGCACGATGCGCTTGGCGGTCCTGCCGGCGAGGGCTTCGTGCAGGGCGGGGAGAATGTCGGCATTGTCCCGGTAGAGGTCGAAGGCCGAGCGCCCGACGAGCTCGCCGGACTGGAGGCCGAGGGCGGCGAGGCCGCGGCCTTCGGAGAGCTCGAAGCGGCCCTCGCGATCGAGGACGAAGATCACCGCATCGGCGTTCTGGACGATCGTGCGGAAGCGGTTCTCGCTGTTGCGCAACGCCTCCTCGGTGGCGCGGCGTGCGGTGAGGTCGCGGCCGACCACGGCGATACCGCGGACGAGTCCGGCGGCATCGAGGATCGGGGTGTGGTGGATCTCAAAGTACCGGCGGGTGATACCGGCGCCGGAGAAAGCGTCGACCTGGAGCGGGGTGCCGGCGAGGGCCAGTTGGAGGTTGGGGCTCGGCGATGCTGCGATCCTCGGGGTTCTGGTAGTCGAGGAGGGATTTGCCGAGTTCGATCTCCGCGCCGTAAAGGGCGCGCATGGCCTCGGCGTGGAGGCGGTTGAAACTGGTGTAGCGCAGGTCGCGATCGAGGGAGAAGACCGGTGTATCGAAGCTCTCCAGCAGGCCACGCAGCAGCGCGTATTGGTCGCGGATACGGAGCTCGGCGCTCACGCGGTCGGTGACATCCTGCACGGTGCCGGTGGAGCGCAGGGGCGGGCCGTCGGGGGCGAAGACGGTTTCACTTTGTTCGTGGACATGTTTGATCCGGCCGTCGGCGAAAAGGAGGCGGTGGGTGAAGGCGTAGGGCTCGCGGGTGGCGAGCGAGTGGGCGAAGGCGGTGTCGACGGCGGCTCGGTCCTCGGGGTGGATGGCGGCGAGGAAGGCCGCGTAGGAGGCGCCGAACTTTTCGGGCGGCAGTTCGAAGATATGGTAGACCTCCTCGGACCATTCGAGGCTGTTGGTGGTGTGGTCGAGTTCCCAGTTGCCGAGGCGGGCGAGGCGCTGGGCTTCCTTGAGTTTGGCAGTGCTGCGTTGGAGTGCGGCCTCGGAGCGTTGGCGTTCTGTGATGTCGTCGATGACGGCAAGGAAGAGCTGGCGATCGCCTTGAGGGAGGAGTTGGAGGCGGACGAAAATGGGATAGAGGGAGCCGTCGGCCCGGAGGTGGCGGGTCTCGAAACGCAGGATCGGCAACTCGCCGCGGCGCAGCGGGGCTACGAGGGCGGCGAATGATTCGGGGGTGTGGTCGGGCTTGAGGTTGAGCGGGGTGAGTTCGCGGAGTTGCGCGATGGAATAGCCGAGGTTGGTGGCGGCGCTGTGGTTGGCGTAGGCAAATCGGAGTGTTTCGGCGTCGAAAATGTAGATCTCGTTGCGGCTGGCGCCGATGACTTCGGAGAGGAGGTTGCGCTCGGACTCGGCGCGGCGGCGAATGGTGATGTCGCTCACGCTGTGGACGGCGCCGGCGAAGCGGCCCGCGGCATCGACGATGGGGTCGACGACGACTTCGAGCCAGCGCTCACCCTTCTGGATCTCGGCGGTCTCGCGCTGGAGGGTGCGGACGGCACGGGCGAGGGGGCAGTCGGGGATCGGCTGCGCTGTGCCGTGGGCGATCTCCCAGCAATGGTGGCCGGCCATCTCGGCGATGGAGTGGCCGAACAGCGTCTCGGCAGTGCGATTGGCGCGCAAGATGCGGTGGTCGCGGTCGAGCACCCAGATGGCGTCGCGGGAGGCATCGAAGGTGGTCTGCCATTCCTTCGCCGCGCGCTCGAGTCTCTCGGCGGCGAGGTGCTGGGCGGTGAGGTCGTGGATGACGATGCTCACCCGCGGGTTGCCGGTGGCGTCGAGGAAGAGCGTGCTGGCGATTTCGCCCTCGAAGGTGGTGGCGTTGCGCCGCCGGAAGCGGAGCGGACTGCGGCAGTGTCCGTGCTTGTTGCGGTCGGCCAGATGCTCAGCCACGCGCGGGTCGGTCGGGTCGACGAGTGCGGCGCGCCCGACGGAGCACAGGTCGGCTTCGCTGCGATCAAAAAGCCGGCAGGCCGCGGGGTTGGCGGAGAGGATCGTGCCGTCTGGGCTGGCGAGCAGGGCGGCGTCGCCGAGGTTCTCGAGGACGGCGTGGTAGCGAGCTTCGCTCTCGCGCAGCACGGCCTCGGTGCGTTGATGTGCGGCGATATCGGCCTGGAGGCGGGCGTTGACCTGCTGGAGCTCGGAGGCTTGGGAGGCGAGGCGGGTGCGCGAGCGGGAAAGCTCGAGGTGGGTGCGCACGCGGGCGAGCAATTCCTCCTCATGGAACGGTTTGGAGATGAAGTCCACCGCGCCCAGCCTCAAGCCTTCCATCCGTAGTTGATCATCGGTTTCGCCGGTGAGGATAATGACGGGGATTGCACGGCTTTCAGGGTGGGCCTGCAGGCGACGGAATACCTCGAAGCCGTCCATGCCGGGCATGCGCAGGTCGAGCAGGATCAACTCTGGGGGCTGGGCGGTGACCGCGGCCAGGGCGAGCGGGCCGCTATCGGCCGGTTGCACGCGGTAGCCGGAGGTCGTCAGCAGGCGGGTCAGCAGTTTGAGCGACGCGTGGGTATCGTCGACCACGAGAATGGAACCGGGCGAGCTCATGGTGGGTTTCGGATTGCGGGGCTCGGAGTTCCGATTGCGGAATGCGGATTGGCGAGTGCGGATTGGGGACCCGGAGTGCGGAGTGGGGACTGCGGAGTGGGTATCCGAACTATCGGTTCGGTTGGGCTGGAGGGCCTGCTGGAGGGTGGTGAAGGCGAAATGGTCGGCGTGGTGGGCGAGGGCCGCGCCCAGGGCGGAGTCGAGCGCAGCGACGCCCGCGATGGCGGCGGCGAGGCGCGCGGTATCCAAGGCTTTGACAGCGGCGAGCAGTTCTTCGCGTAACGCAGGAGGTAGGGCCGCGAGGGCCTCGGCGGATAGCTCGGCCGGCGTGAACGACGCGGGGTGCGGCGCGTTTTCTTGGTAGATGAGCCGCACGCCCAGTAGCCGGGTGAGGCAGTCGAAAATCTCCTGCGGCCGATAGGGTTTGCGGATGAAGTCGTCCATGCCGGCCGCCATCACGTGAGCGCGCTCTTCGGCGAAGACGGAGGCGGTGAGGGCGACGATCTTCACTGCCAGTCCGTCTGGTCTTGCCCGGATACGGCGGGTGGCTTCCAAGCCGTCCATGACCGCCATGCGGATATCCATCCAGATGAGATGCGGGCGCCAGTGCTCGAAGGCGGCGAGGCCCTCGGCGCCGTTGCCGGCCACGCGCACCGCGAAGCCGGCCCCCTCGAGCAGGCGCTGCAACAGGAGCCAGTTCTCCATCTGATCCTCGACAATGAGCAGGCGGTATTCGGGCTGGCCCGGCGCCAGGCGGATCACGCGCCCCTGGGCGATCCGAGCCTCGCCCAGCTCCGCCTCGGCCACCTGGGCCACCGGGATTTCGACGCTGAAGCAGGAGCCGCGGCCCGGGGTGCTTACGACGTGGATGCGGCCGCCCTGCAGTTCCACGAATTTGCGGGTGAGGGCCAGGCCCAGTCCGGTGCCTTTCTGGGCGGATTGAGTGCCCACCTGCACGAAGGGTTGGAAGAGGCGGGCCTGGTCGACGGGGCCGAGTCCGATTCCGGTATCCTCGACTTCGATCACGAGTAGGAGGTGGTGTGGCGGGGCGGCGGGGCGGGCGCGCAGGCGCAGTGTGACACTGCCCCGGGGGGTGAACTTGATGGCATTGCCGAGGAGATTGATCAGGACTTGCCGCAGCTTCGGGGCATCGGCGCGGATGAAGCGGGGGAACTCCGAAGTCTGATCGAGGCGCAGTTCCAGCCCCTTTTCCTTCGCGCGAACGCGGAGCAGATCGGTGAGATCGAGCACCATCTCCCCAAGATCGAGCGCAGTGGTTTCGACGGTGAGGCGGCCGGCTTCGACTTTGGCCATATCGAGCACGTCGTTGATCAGGTCGAGGAGGTGTTCGCCGCTGTGGTTAATGATATCTAGGGTCTTGCGCTGGTCCTCGGAGAGGCCGGCTTCGTTGCGCAGCAAACTGGAGAAACCGAGAATGGCGTTGAGGGGAGTGCGAAGCTCATGGCTCATGCTGGCGAGAAACACACTCTTGGCCTGGTTGGCAGCCTCGGCCTTTTCCTGAGCGAGGGCGGCCCGGGCCTGGGCCCGACGCATCGCCTCGGCCACAGCTGCTATGAGCGCACAGTTGAAAGCGAAGACCGCCATGCTTAACCAATCCACCGAATCCCGGATGTAGGGTTGGTCCGAGTAGAGGGACCAGAGGAAGATGTTTGTGAGACAAGCCAGGAGGGTGGCCATCAAGCCGATCGAGAGGCCGCCGTAGAGGGCGGCTGCCATCACGGCCGGGTAGAAGGTCAACCAAGGTGCCCGAGTGCCTAGCGCGGCCAACGGCCAGGCCCGCAACGAGGCGGCCAAGGCGATAAGGGCAATCGCCACGAGGACGCGTTGCCAGCGCCAAGGGATGCGCTGGTGCCAAGCGCGGGAGGGAGAGGGAGGGGCGGTAGAGTGCTGACCAGAAATGCTCATCTGGGGAAGGCAGTCCACCCGGGGTGCGGACTCATGGGATCGAGGGAGAGGGAAAGCGAGTTGGTCGTTGTCGCAAACTCCCAGCTACTTAGGCGTCGATTTCGCCAGGGTGGGCGGTTCCTGGACGGCAAAGGGGCCTTTGATCTGCCCGAGGGTGGCGGCGTTGATGAGCCGCTGGATGACCATCTTGGTGAATCGCTCGCCAGCGGCCACCAGAACGACGTCGCCCGCCAATTTAATGTCGGAGACAAGCACCTGGCCGGGGGCCAATTGGTCGAGATGGCGGTAAACGACCGGCACGTCGGAGGACAGGGCGTTGGAGAGAAAAGTGGGGAAACACTCGAAGCACTGTTCTACCAGGACCGGGTCGTAGGAACCGCGGCGTTCGCGCAGGACGAGCAGGGCGTTCTGCTTGACGACGCCCTCAAGTTCGAGGGTGAGGCGGTCGGAAAGGATACGCAGCATGCGCGCCCCGCGGGGGATCTCCTCGCCGGCGACCGCGTCGGCCGGATGCCCGGAGCCGATATAGTCCTTGCCCTGATAAAGGACCATTTGGGCGATGGCGGCGAAACGCGGGATGGAGGAGAGCAGCGAATAGCCGATCTCGGGGGTGCGGCGGACGAGGGCGGCCTCATCGGGAAGCAGCTCGGTGCCGGCGGAGAGCTTGCGCAGCACGATGAGCGGCAGGGATGCGTAGCCGATGGGGGAAAGCCAGGCGGCCACTTCGTATTCCCAGACCGGTTCGAGGCGGAGGTGGCGAGCGAAGGTGCCCATGGAATCGCGCAGGCGCTGGCCGCGACCGAGGGCGTCGGGGGCGACCATACCGAGCACCTCCGAAAGCACCTGGACGCTGCCGGAGAGGGTGCCCTCGGTGAGTTCGCGCTCGGTGGTGACAAGCTCGTGCTGTTTGATGGCCGTCTCCAAGGCGGGTACGAGCACCTCTGGCGGGCAGGGCTTGTTGAGAAAACGGAAGACGGCGCCGCGGTTGACCGCCTCGACTGCGGACTTCTGGTCGGCATTGCCGGTGAGCATGATGCGCACGGTGTCGGGTGCGGCCTCGCGGACTGCCTCTAGTAGCTCGATACCGCTCATGCCGGGCATGGTCTGATCGGCGACGACGACCGCGTAGGGGCCGCTACGGTCGAGTTTCTGCAGGGCCTCGACGCCCCCTAGGGCGGTGTCAAAGGTGAAGAGCTTGCGCAGGCTGCGGGTGAGGGCGGCGAGCAGATTGGGATCATCGTCCACGAAAAGGATGCGGTTATTCATGACGAAGTGGGAATCGTGGAGGCGGGCTCAGGCTGGGCGGGGCTAAACCTCGCCCCACTGTCGGGCGCAGGCGTGGCGCTGGGCAGCGCCTCGAGCGGGAGCAGCAGTCGGAAGGTGGTAC
The DNA here is from genome assembly GCA_016711225.1 of Opitutaceae bacterium. Lineage (GTDB taxonomy): Bacteria > Verrucomicrobiota > Verrucomicrobiia > Opitutales > Opitutaceae > CAJCBL01. The sequence continues at coordinate 286,887 of JADJTK010000006.1, read as the reverse complement.
CTCGGTCCACTTCGGTGGTGAAGACGATGTGGCCACCGTGGCGGTGGACGACACGGGCCACGACATGCAGCCCCTGGCCGGTGCCCCCGCCGGGGCCCTTGGTTGAAAAGAAGGGTTCGAAGAGATGCGGGCGGGCCGCCTCGGGGATGCCGGTACCGGTATCCTCGATTTCGATGATTGCGAGAGTAGGGGTGGCGCGGGTGCGGGCGGTGATGCGGCCCTTCGTTCCGCCACGTTGCTTGAGGGCGGCAGCGATGGCGTGGGCGGCGTTGATGATGAGGTTGAGGATGGCCTGGTTGAATTCGTCGACCAGGACGGGGACCGGCGGCAGTTGCGGGTCGAATTCGGTGGTGAACTCGGCCACGTGTTTCCACTCGTGGCGGGAGACGGCGGCGGCCGTCTCGATGAGGTGGGCGAGATCGGCGGGACTGCGGCCGGCGGCATGCGGGTGGGCGAAATCCTTGAGGGCGCCGATGATACGCGAAATGTGCGCGGTGCCGTCCAGCGACTGGGTGAGGCAATTGGGGATCTCCTGTCGGAGGAAATCGAGCTCGATCTCCGTATCGACTTCGGCGAGGGCGGCGAGCTCGGGCTGGAGCTGCGGCAGGGCCGCCGCGCGTTCCCTCAGATCCTGAACTGCGGCAAAATAGCGGGCGAGCTGCTGGAAGGAGAGCGAGAGAAAGCGAAGGTTGTCGGCGATGAACTGGCCCGGGGTGTTGATCTCGTGTGCGATGCCGGCGGAGAGGCGGCCCACCGACTCAAGCTTGTGCGCGAACTCGAGTTGGGCCTCGAGGGCGCGCTTCTCGGCCTCGGCGCGCCGGTGCTCAGAGATGTCCTCCTTGACCGCGATGTAGTTGGTAATCTCTCCGGTTTCGTCGCGCACGGCCGAAATGGTGGCACGCTCCCAGAAGAGGTTGCCGTCCTTGCGGCGGTTCTGGAGTTCCCCCGTCCAGTCGTGACCGGACGCAATAGTCTCCCATAGAGACTGGTAGAATTCCCGCGGGTGGGCTCCAGATTTCAGCATTCGCGGGGTCTGCCCGAGCGCCTCGGCTACCGTGTATCCGGTGACCCTTTCGAAGTAGGGGTTGACGTACTCGATCCGACCAGCTGGGTCGGTGATGACAATAGCGACAGGGCTTTGGTCGACGGCGCGGGTGAGTTTGCGCAGGCGCTCCTCGTTCTGTTTGCGCGCCGTGATGTCGTGCGAGATGCCGAAGGTGCCGATGATCGTGCCGTCGAGGTCGCGCAAAGGCAGCTTGGTGGTGGATACCCAAGTGGTGCGCCCATCAGGCCAGGTCTCCTTCTCCTCGCAGGCGAGCAACGGCTCGCCGGTGGCGATGATGCGCTGTTCGGCGTCGAAGGCGGGCTGCGCGTGCTCGGCGGTGAAGAGGTCGAAGTCGCTGCGACCGACGAGTTCTTTGGCGCCGGCCGCGCCGGCCCAGCGGCTCAGGGCAGCGTTGACGCGGATGAACCGGCTCTGGCGGTCCTTGAAATAGATCGAGTCGGGCAGGTGCTCCAAGAGCGCTCGCAACAGGATGCGCTCAAGTGGCGGGAGAGGCATCGGGTCCAGCCGCGGGGGGGGCCGGCGCTCCGACAGGGCTGCGATCCGGTGGGTGTTCCGGGAAGGATTGAGAGTCGGCCATGGGGGCGGGGCGCTTCTCCACCTTATCGGCCGGAATGTGGGAAGCTGAATGGCCGGTTCGCTGCGGGGTCTCGATGAGGAACGAGGGCGAACGTCAGGTGAGCGTAGTTGTTGCTTTCCCTCGAGCGCCGGCGAGCTTTGGGGAACGGGCCGATCTAGATTCCGTGATGCACTGGTTCGCCCGGAGTGTGCGGCATGGTGTTAGCGGGCGGCAGGGCTATTTGATCATCCGTGGCTGCGTCGACATTGCGTCCGTCGCCACCGACGATTCGGTGGAATGAATAAGTTGAAGTGCTCGGTTGTGGGGGTACGGCCGCTTTGCCTAAATCTTGAGCGGATCCTTGGAAAATGAGGGAACGTGCAGTCGGAATCAGGGCGCCGCAGGCGAGGAGGACGGTGGCGAGAAATCGCGTGGATTCTCACTTTAGCGCTCAAGGAAACTGCCGCTTATTCGTAGAAACGGCTGCGCTGTGGCCTCATTTGTGTCGCGGTCGTTTCCACGTCCTATCTCATGTTGTTGCCCCTATCCTCCAGCGATCCCATCGGTTCAATACCCAAGACCAAAACGGCCTTGATTGTGGACGATGTTCCAAGTGTCCGTCGGTATCACGAAACCGTCCTGCAGGCGGCTGGATTTACGTGCCTTGCGGCGCAGAATGGACTTGAGGCGGTTGCGATATTGAAAACCAGCTCAGTGGATTTCGTCATGGTCGATTTGGTGATGCCCAAGATGGGCGGCGCCGAGTTTATTCAAAGATTGCGCGAGGATCCGGTCTCGGCCCATGTCCCGGTCCTTGTCGTCACCGCGGAGACCAAGAGTGATGGCATTCGGAAGGAACGCACTGAAGCCACGGGGCCGGTTGGATATGTGAGGAAGCCAGTGATGCCCAAGGCTCTTCGTGACGAGGTTACCCGGCTGTTGCTGTAGTGGTCCAGTTCTTCGCAGCTAACGCTCGGCTAGAAGGGGACCCTTTCCTTTCGCCCACGCACCGTTTCGAGCAGTTCGGTGCGTGCGAGGCGGGCCGAGTCTCTCTGATCAATAGGGCGAAAACCTCCTTGGTGCCGGCCTCATCTGGCGTTCGCACTCACTGGCTAACTCGGGGTAGGCACCGGCAATTGCCTGGAGCACTTTCCAACGTATCTCAAGCTTGGCTATTGCGGTTCCGGTCATTCCGAAAGTTGCGTCGAGCAGCTCATCGTAATCGGTCATCTCGTGTCGCATATAGTTGACTAGCCTGCGTGCTTGGTATTCCGTGATGTTGTTGCTGTCGAGGCATTGCGTGCCGTACAGCGCCTGTGCAGCGAGAGTGTGTTGGTCAAGTTTTGGCACTGCGATTCGAAGCGACTCGACCCATTCCCTTAGTCTATATTCCTTGGTGGTCACGGCGCACTGGGCCGCGGCTTTGCGTTTCTGGCTTCGCTTCAGCAAATTGGCGAATGCGCTGCTAGCCTCGGCCGTTTCTACTCGAGCGAGGGCGTACTGGAATATCTTTTGGGTGCCTGCTCCAGGAACCCATATCGAACCAACCGAGTCCGGATTCCCCAGAAGGTCACGGATCATCGCATCGGTCCACTTCCGGGCTTTGAGGGCGGTCTTTGAGAGGAATTGCTTTGGCGGTCGGTGAGGTGTGCTCATGGCTGCGTTTGGCGTGGTGGTGTCGGCAGCGATCGATGCGGAGGATTTCGCGCTATTATTCTGGGGTGGGCAGTATCGCGAAGACGTGGCCCATGTTTCTAAGGGTAGCGCGTATTTCCCCTGAATCGTCCAAAGGGCGAGAATTCGGCAAAACTTTCGCCGGCGCGGCGCGGATGACCTCGTCAATTCTCTGCAGGGCTGGCGACATGGTCGCGCCACCAAACACTGGCGAGGGCCGAGGCGACAGAACAAGCCCGCGACAGCGCTCTGGGGGAATACGTACCGGTTTTGACGGATTGATCGCCGCGTCCGGTGTGAGGCCTCTGGCTTCGCTCGGGGTGCGCCGCGTTAACTCTCCTTTGACTATCAATCTTCTTAAACAATGGACGACGAAACGACACTATTCCCCGGCGAGCTACCTTACGCTGGGTTCTTCCTACGGGAGGACTTCGCGGTCGAGCTAGGCTTCGCGGATTGGATGCGCGAGCCGTATACCGAGGAGCGTTACGCCAAACGCTGTCGGCAGCGCAAGCTGGCCTTCAGCCGAATGGGTTTGGAGGACTTCAATCGACGCAGGGCCGCTTATGTTTTGCCTCATCGAATGGGCTATTACTTCGCAACCGCACCCAAGGCGGCGACCCCGGTTCCGCTCATTTGGGATGGGAAGGCCCACATGGCGGTCGAGCCGGACGGTTTGTTCGCTGATCTGGTGGCCCGGGTGAAGGTGGTCATGGGAATTTCCGAAACGGCCCGGCTCCCGATTGTCCCTTCCATAGGGGCAGCGCCCGTGCAATGTTGGCGGTTCCCGCCGGCGATGGTGGTGCACGAGCGCCGCAATTCGCGGGCCCACCTGCTCCCGCTGGCACTTGCCACAACTCTGCTGGGGTCGAAGCCAGCGCCCGAACGCAGGCCGCCTGAAGAGGAGGAGTGGGGCGACCAGTGAGGGTCTTGTTTTCGAAGCCTTGGCGCCGGCAGAAGTGTCGAGCGCCCGGGTGCCCGAGCCGGTCTGCAATCTTTGGGCATGCCAGGTCGAACCACACTTTCTCCGCAGCAGGAAGCCGCTGTCCGCGCGGTCCTTGTTCATTTTCCCCGCCGCGATCGCCTGCTTGTCCTGATGGGACTGCACACCGGTTTTCGCGTGCACGAGTTGCTCTCGATCGAGATCGCCCAGGTCTGGAACGGGACGCAGGTGCGTACACAATTGCAGGTGGCGCGGTCGCGCATGAAGGGAGGATCGGGGGTCGGCCGGCGCTGCGTCAGCTCCCGGACGGTGCCGTTGCACCCGGTGGTGGTCGAGGCGTTGCAGGAGTATCTGGCCGACCGGCACTATCAGGGAACCCTAGGGCCTGCGGTCCCTCTCTTCTTGAGCCGACAGAGTGGGGCGGGGCTGGGGCGGTTGCAGGCCAATCGCATCATCGAAGCGGTGTTTGCTCGGGCGGGCATCGGTGGCGATGGGGTGTGGGGCACGCACTCGCTGCGCAAGACCTTCGCCCGGCGCGTGTACGATCGAAGCGGTCACGATCTGGAGTTGACGCGGGCGGCGTTGGGGCACCGCAACATCGCCACCACCCAGCGCTATCTGGCCACGAGCGAGGAGGCCGCGTCGGCGGCGATCCTGGCGTTGTGAAAGCGGCGGGGCCAGGAGCCGGATGGGGGCGGGGACCTCCAACGTGGAAGCGGGTTGCGCGTAGTGAAAACGGTTCACTGGGAGGAAAGGAAGGCCCGTAACGGTTCACTCGAGCGGCCTACCCGCCGGCTGTTCAAAGAGGGCGTTTTCACTGGTGTTGTTATCTATTGTGCATGGAAAACGACACCCTCGCCTGCATCGTCGCCACCGCCCTGGCCGACGACCTCCTCAAACCTCTGCTTCGCGCGGAAATCGAACGCAAAGTCCTGCTGGCCGCCGCGCGCTCCCCCAAGGCCCTGCGCCTCTACTCCGAGCGTTTCGCCGACTGCGCGCACGCCGATGTCATCGTCGGCGACCTAGCCGCCGAGGCCCTCCCGGGTTGGCGCGACCACCGCCTGATTGGCGAATTCCTCAACTGGTTCGAGGCGTCGAGCCGCCGCAAGAAGGTGCAGGATTGGGCCTGCCGGTATCGCCGCGAATTGGAGGGCCGGTTCCCGTCCGCTGTAACCTATACCGAACCGCAGAAGCGTGTGCTCGAACGTCTCCATCTTCTGGCCGACCTGTACGAGTCGTCCCAAGCCCGGTCATGGGCGATCCGGCCACGGACCAATCCGCTTTTGGTCGCCCCGTCAGGCTCCGGCAAAAGCTTTTTGGTGGAGGCCTTTGCTCGGGAGCGGGGCGCGGCTTTCATGCGGCTAACCTATGGCAATTGGGTGGTCCGCGGCGCCAAGAGCGGCATGCCCACCCTTGTGGCGCTCGCCGACGTGATCTCCCGAAATCGTTTCACCGTCCTTTGTGTTGATGAGTTGGACAAGGTGGGGCGGGGCCTGTCCTCGGACTGGAGTGTCGCAATGCGCGACGAGCTCTTCTCGGTGCTCGACCGTCGCGCACTCGACGGACTGCGGCTCAAGGAGGACCCCGAACGCTCGCGTGAGGAGCCGGGGCGGATCTTGCGCGAGCGCGTCATGATTGTCGGGTGTGCGACTTTCCATGAGCTATGGGGGGCGGCGGGCCGGGCGGTTGGCTTTGGCCGCGAAGACGATGCCGATGTCGCGGCTCAGATCGAGGCGGCCGGCGTCATCGCCGAGGAGTTGCGCCGGCGTTTCGATGCGCGGTTGCTGGTGCTCCCGCCTCTGTCCGAAACACAATTGCGCGACACCGCCGCAGCCGATGGACTTGAGGAGTTGGCGGGGGCGCTCGGTGTGGAGGTCGACTATCAGGCCGGTGCGGAAAGCGGGCTGGGCATGCGCTGGCTCGAGGCACTACGAACCGATTTGGAGTTGGTGCGCATGGGTGCTGATGCGCGGGAGCTTGGCTACGTGGTCCGGTCGGGGCCGGAGGGGGTGAACCGGTTGTCGGTCGATTGAGAATAGCGGCGGAGTTCTCCGCCTGCTCGCGCCGGAGCGGGTGCCTCGGCAGGCGGAGGGGATCTGCCGGGCGGAACATGTCGATGGCATGCCGTTGCATCCTTGGGGAAGGAATGCCTGACCACCCGCCGCATGAGTGCCGAGGCATGACGCGCTGTCGCCATCTGTGTTTTGCTGGTTCCGACAACGCCTCGGTCGCAACCGGAGAACTCCGCTACCGCAGCGGAGCTGGCGCTTTGCGTTTTGGTTTTGCGCCCTCGCGGAGAACTCCGGCTGGCAGGGGGCATGTGCTGAGACAGCCGGTGTTCTGGTATCGGGCCAGTACTTCGCGGGCTATCGCTGATCAACGGGCGGGAGAAATCCGGCGGAGAACTCCTGGCGGAGTTATTCGCGATCGGCGCACGGATTTCTCCGAAATCACCGGTTTGGAGAAAAGGCGCGATACAATCCCGGCGCATGAACAAAATCACAAAAAGAACACGAGAGTTATCTTCATCGAAATCATTGATCGGCGACCGTGAGCGCCAGAGGACTGCGTATAGATCGGCTCGTGACGCCGGCTATCGAGCGCTGCGAGTGTGGCTCCGGTACGACGTTGAGGCAGCGATCCTGCGGGATCTCGAGGAAAGCGTTGGCTTTCCGCTACTTAGCGTGCAGCGAACCGCAGCGCGAAAATCTTCAGCTCTCGATGCGGAGACGCTCGGTGAACTGCGCCAGTACTTGCGGGCGGCGGTGGGACGGTTCCTCGGTGGGCGGGCGACGCGGCAGCCGCGGGCGCAAGTGGCGCGTACTCAGCGAACGGCCTGCGGTGACGGCGAGTTGCCGCTATTCGCCGGAATTGTGGAGGCCGCCCAAGAGGAGCGCGCGCCGCGAGGGCGAGGAGGCCGCCCCAAAGAATCATAGCCAGCATATGCGTGTCCAGACACGGGCGTTCAAACCGAGGCGCAATGGGGTCGCGCTCGGCGTCAATATCGATCCGCAAAAGAAGGCCCGGCTGCGGCGGCTCGCTGCCGCGAGAGGTGTGACTCTGACCGAGGCAGTCGACGCCGCTCTGACTGCTTACGTCACCGGCCGACCGCCAGTATACCGGCCCAATCCTCGGTCGCGGCTGGTTGCCGCCGCGGTCGAGTCGCTGGCGCTGCTGATCAATCGGCTCGATGTGCTCACCGCGCCGTACCCGGCCGTACCAGAAACTCTCCTCGCCCGGTTTGAGGAGATGTTTGTGAGCGGGGCATACCAGAAGCTCCGGACGGACCTCGTTGGGATCGGAGATCTCCTAGATCGACTTGCTCCCTTGGCGGTGGGGCCGGCCGCAGGACCGGATGCCGGCAATGAGGAACCGAACCCGGCCGGTCGCGCCGGAGAAATCCGTTCGGAGGGCGGCATCAAATGATCAACAAGATTTGCACCCGGACCGACGGCGATGGGTTCACCGAATACGTCATGGGCGCCCTTTCGTGGACCGGAGAACTCCGCCACGAGCAACCGATCATTCTGTTTGGCGACGCTGAGGTTTTCTGCCGCGTGGCGCGTGTTTCGCCATTTGCCCAGGCGATCCATTCCGAGTGTTTCTCGTGGGGCGAGCCGTTCGCGGAAATCGGTTTGGCGAAGGCAAAAGAGGTGGTGTGGGACGCGTATCGCCTAAGGACTGGAGACCTGCCGCCGACGGAGTTCTCCGTGTTGGCCGTTCTCCACGTTCGGGAGCGGGGATTCGATGCGCATCTGGGGATTTGCCGAAGCCATCTTGCGTCCCATCGAAGCGTCCCGTTCGGGACGACGTCCGACGCCGACAAGCACCTCTGGCAGGATTGGCGTCGGAACTGGAACCTGCGCGAGGGATGGAGCGACCCGGCTGACCCTTGGCGCAGGAGGCTCAATGACGAGTCGCCAAACTTTCTAACCAGATCGGCGCGTGAGTTATGGCGGGAGATCGACGGCGCGGTGTGCGACGCAATCCGCGCCGGGGTCATCCTCGAGTCCGACGAAATCCCGCGGTATCTCGCGGATATCGGGTGCGAAACCAATAGCGATGAATTGGGAGTTATAGTACAAGATGGAAAATCTAAACTCAAAATGCGGACCGGGAAGTACCGGCCCGGCCGGGAGTTCTCCGAAGCTGACCGATTGGAGCCGGAGACTCGCAGCCGAGGCCGAACGGACGTTGAGAGGGAACTTGCCCGGATTGGTCCGCGACTGGATTGCCTCCGATCCCGCCGCGCGGAAATGTTTGGAAGGCGTTTTGGTCGACGCGCAGACCCGCTTGATCACGCAATTCGCCAACACGCTGGCGCGCTTGACCGAGATCGCGACGGAGGAGGGGCGGACGAGGCTGGAGGGACGGTTGGTGAGGTCCCGGCGCGAGATGGCGCGCAATGCGGTCCGGGAGTTGTCGATCGTCCGGCGGTGGACGCGGGCTCGCTCGCTCGTGGTCTGGTTGGCGCTGCTCTTTGCGGCGGCGAGTGCATTCCCGGCGTTGATCCTGTTTTGGCCGTGGGACAAGCCGCGGCCGGGAACGATTTTCGAACAGCTCAGCGAGGACAACGCGTCGTTGCTCCGCAGTCTTGTGACGGCGAATCGCAAGGCGAGCGAGACGGCGGCGGAACTAGAGAAGTTGCGAACCCAAACAAGGATTCTCGAGAGAATTCAAGTGAGGGAGATGGCGAACGGACAAATACAGGTTCAAATCCAGATTCCGGAGAACGACGCGTTCCGGAAGGCGGGGTTGGCGAAAATGGAATTCTGGATGGTGGCGACAAGAAGGGAGAAACCGTAAATGAAAACGACGACGACCGACTCACGAGAAATCTGGAAAGAGTCCTTGGGATTTTGCAGCGAGCTCGAGCAGCACTTTGCTCGGCTCAATCACAATGGGGAGCAAATCCTGAAACAGAACACAGCGATCTTGGAGCGACTGATGACGTTGACGGAACGATCGACCGATCACGATCGACGAATTGCGAAGCTCGAGGCGAAGATTGCGACTTGGGAGAATCTGAACACCGAAATGCGCGAGGCGATCATTACGATGCGAAACCGGCAGATGCAGCAGGCGAATCTCTTGACCTCGCTATCCGCGATTTTAAGAAAGCATTGATCGAATACGAGGAGCGCTTTCTTTTCCGCCACGCGCTCGAATGCGTGAACGAGGATTTGACGGATCATCCCGTCGATGGTGGGCGGAGGACTCCCGGACCTGCGGAGCAAGAACCGCCGACGCCAAAAATCGACGAGTGGGAACACTAAATAATGGATAACGGGATATTGATCGAATGGCCGGGTAAACCGACGGAATTCCTGCCGCTTCGGCGGCGGGAGGAAATGCACGCCGAACCGATCCAGCAGGTGTTGCGCAAGGCTCTCCGTGTTGGCGGCGCCCGCCTTTACTGCGGCTGTGGGGAAGGGGAGCGATACCCGCTGTATCTGAGAGCGGGTCTCGCAGACGATGGCACTCAGGAACGGCTGGTTCAGGTCGTGCGCGCATCCATCGAGGCGCATCGCCCCGGCTGCGTCCTTGAGCGGGAAGGCGACGATACGAACTCTGTGCGCGTTCTCTCTCCGTCGATGTTTTGCCGGTCGGAACCGGTTTCACCTCGCGCGGGGACTGGCGACGATTCGACGCGCAGCGATTGGTACGATTCGTTCTCATCGTTTGTTCGCCGCTGTTGGTCCGAAGCGGAGGTGCAGAGCTTCTCGGACCACAACTGTACGTGCGCATCGTGGGCGAAGTATCGGCGCCAACCCATGGAGGCTGTGTTTGCTGCACTCGATTTCGCTTTCCGTGCAGAGCGTTTTATCGGCGGTCTTTCCGCCTATGAGGCGGCGCGCCGAAACGGCGGGGTTTTGCGTTTTGGCGTGATCACCGATTCGTTAATGGACTGTGCAGATGTTTCGACGCCCTGCTTCACGGCATGGTGGTGGGGCGGCGATGGAATGATCGGCCAGATGGTCGGGATGCAACAGTCGGACTTTTCGGCTGCGGCTGAGGCGCTCCGCAACCGGAGCGGAAAGTTCTCCCAACCACCGTACTTTTTCGCCGCAGTGCAGGAGAAAGACGGAATGTTGCGGATGGCGTATCTGCACAAGGCGTATTTCGACGGCAGAAACTTGGTTCCGACCGATAGTGGGTACGAGGACGCCATGACCGCGGATTTGCTGACGCGCGGGTTGCCGTTTTTGAAACCGCTGAGGATTGCCGACTACGAAGCGGCACCAGGGCACATGTTGCTGCCCGAAATGGGTGCCTTTGAATGGGCGTGTCTACCCGACTTTCTGGTGTTCTGGCGCGATAGCTCGTCCGAACCGGTGTTGGTCGTGACTGAGGTATGGGGATTCCGAGCTCGTGGCGCGCAGGAATTGGACGGAGCAGGCGCAATCGACGAGGTGACTCGGGAAGCCGGAGGTGATGAGTACGATACACGTAGGATTTGGAAGGCGGCTTACTACCAGAGTTTGGTGGCTCGCTTTGCGAAACTCCGGTTTCGCGGGATTGACGGCTGGTCGCTCAAGCCTGTCGAGAATCTGGCGGAGAACTGGATTGATGCCTGCCGTGTTCCGGTGAGTTTCGGCGGTATTGTCGGCGGGGGCTTTTGATTTCGGGCGATGGTACGGGGGCGACCTATTTTCGGCGTAGAGCGCATTTTCCCCAGGAAATGGCCTTTCGCTATTTCGGCTGCGCTAAGCTGGATGTATGACGGCGATACATTTCCACTTGGCCGCGTCCGGCCCCTCGCGGGGGCCGGACGCGGTGGTGGAATGTCCGTGGAGGGCAACGGAACACGGCATACCCCAAGCCGGCGGGGAATTGTCACTGCAGGAGTTGGTAGCCTACATGCCTCCGGGGATGAGATCAGCATCGACAGTACGGCGAATGGTGCGCGAGGGCGTGTTGCCTTCCCATCGCCCACGAGGGCGCTACTACTTCATTTTGGCTGAGGTACGGGGAGCCTTGGATGCGCTCGATCGGAGGCGGGCGGCAGTTCAGGCATTTCGGAGTACGGGACCTGTTACGCCGACCGTGCCGCAGACGCTTCTTGATCTGCTCGCGCCAAAAAAGCGCCGGAGTCCTCGTGGTCGACGCGGCTGGTTAGCGGCGTGAACGCCGAGCAGGACGCGCTCCTCGTACGGAGTCTGAGCGAGTCGTGACCTGGCTTTTGTCCGGTTTGAGCTCACGAACCTTGCTTGGGTGAGTAGGCCGTTCGGAGCCCATGTTTCCGGCAATGCCCAAGCCTTGAGAATCAATGGAGGGCTCTCTTCGGTTCACAAAAAAAACCGGTTATTTGTGAACCGGTTTTGTAAGTCGTTGGGGTATCGTTAACTTTTACCCGGTCCCGAACGTAGCGCTCTACCAGGCTAAGCTACACCCCGATTTGGACTACCTCTGCGGCACCGGCCGAAGCCGCTACTGCGAAGGAGGGCAGAGGCTGCGAACCGGTTGAGACTGAATCAAGGACAATCTTGCTCAGTGTGCATGTTGATCGCGATGGTGGATGCAGACGCTGTTGCCGTCGGGGTCGGCGACCACCGCCATATGGCACACCGGGCTGGCTGAGGGCTCGACGAGAAACTTCACCTCGGCGGCGCGCAACGTGGCGATGGCCGCCTCGAAGTCGGCCACTTCGAGGGCTACCGACGGGCCGGTGCGTGAAGGGGCCCAGTGGGGAACCATGTTGGTGATGCCGAGGGCGGCGCCGGCGATGTCGTATTCGATCCAGTGTTTACCCTCGTGTTCGTAGGAAATGCCGGGCTTGAGGCCGAGGATGCCCTCGTAGAAGGCGCGGGCTCGGGGCATGTCGGTGACGGGGTAGCCGGTGAAGGCAATTTCAGTGACTTTGATCATGAGGCGAGGAGGGCGGAGGTTGCACTGGGGGCAAGGAGCCGGCGCGGCTGGCACGGAGGTTCAACTACGCAGGGCCCGGAGCCCGGGGGGAAGAAGGCGCCAAGAAGCGCAGAACACGGACGCCCGGGAGGCGAGGGGAAAATGCGGGCGTTGGCTGCGGCGCGGCCGAGGTCCCTTCGCCCGGCGCGAGCTCAGGGGTGCACCATGGGCCGGCCCGCCGGCCGGCGCCGGCGCCAGAGGACTGTGGCCAAGGTCGCGATACCGAGGGCGGCGGCATAGGTGGCCGGCTCGGGGATCACAGCCGCCTCGACGGCAAGCGCGTAGAAGCCCTTGGCCGCGAGGGTTTGGCCGGCGGCATTGAGGTGGCCGCCGTCGGCCGACCAGTCGTCGGCGAGGCGTTGGTAGGTTTTGCCTCCGCTGTCGAACGTCTGGGCTACGCCGCTGGCCGAGTGTGCCTCGATATCGGCGATGTCGAAAACGATCTTGTCGTTGGCTGCTGCCCAGCTGCGGAGGCTGGAGTTGAAGTCGCCCCGGGCGATGTTGTCGCCGCCGAGGTCGACGGTGAGGGGGATGGTCATGTAGACGAACTTGGTGCCGGGATTGGCCGACTCCAGTGCGACCATCGAGTCGCGGTAGACCGACCAATTGGCATCGGGGTCGATGTAGCAAAACTTGTTCATCGCGAAGGTGGTCTTGCCGCCCCATCCGGCGGTGACGTCGCTGGCGAAGGTGGTGACCTTGGCCGACCAACCGGGGTTGCCGCGGTCGTAGTCGTAGACGGTGCCGGCGCTGATGGCCGCCGGCGCGGTGCCGGAGGCGGAGCTGTGGGTATACTGGTAGAACCCCGGGTTGCTCGAGTGCAGGGCTTCGATCCCACTCATGAGGTTGCCGCCCACCGAGGCGTGCTCGAAGTAGAAGCTGCTGCCGGCGATGGTATTCATCGTCGCCTGCGAGTAGCTGGCGACACCCTGTGTGTCGCTGAAGTCGATGACGATGTTGGCGGAGGCGGTCGCCGCGCCGAAGAGTGGCAGCAGGGCCATCGAACAGGGGACGAGAGTCCTGAGATTTGGATGCATGATGGATATGGGGCTGCAGACGAGCCTGCTCGGCCGATGGCGTCGTGCCAAAGCCGGGGCGTGCAAAACCCCGTCAATATCTACCGGGCAAGGGGGGCGCCGCGGTCGGCCGCATTGCCCCTCGGGGCCTCAGTTGTTGGCGTCTTTGCGAGCGGCGGCAACGGTGTCGCCGAGCTGGCGCAGGCGGCGGCGGGCGTTGAGCTCGAGTTCCTCAATTGCCGGCTGGGTGTCGTGGCGATTCTGCTGGAGCGACTCCTCGGCGCGGCGGGCGGCCTGCAGGAGGGCGTCGTCGTGGGCGAGGATCCCGAGCGAGGCGATACGGTGGGCATGCCGGCGGGCCGCGGGCGGGTCGGCTTGTCTCCAGCTTTCGGAAAGGGCCAGGGTCTCCACGTCGAGCTCGGCGTGGAGCTGGCGGAGCATCTCGATGGTGAGGGGGATCTCCGCGAAGAGGCCGGAGAGGGGCAACGATGGCAGGACGGGCGCGATGCGTGGCGGCCCGGCGAGGGACTGTGCGGGAGCGGCTTCGGGGCGGCCTTGGCGGGCGGCACATTCCGCCAACAGGGCGGCCAGGCGGGGCAGGGCGATGGGTTTGGGGAGGAAGGCGTGGGCCCCGGCCTCACGAACGGCCTCCTCGATCCCGCGGGTGGCCGAGGCGGTGGTGGCAACCAAGAATACGCCGTGCTCACCGCCCTCCTGCCTTACTCGGCGCATGACGGCCATGCCGTCCAGGCCGGGCAGATCGAGGTCGACGAAAGCCAGGTGGTGGGCGCGGGCTTGCAGGAGCAGGTGGGCGCTCGTGCCATCGCTTGCCTCCTCGACATTGCACCCAAGCCGCTCGAGGTGATCGCGGAGGACGAGGCGGTTGAAAGCCTGATCGTCGATCACCAGAACGCGCAGGGCGGGGGCCTTGGGTCCAGGGGCGACCGGATGTGCCCGCTGCTCAGGAGCGGCGATTTCCAGTGGCACTGTGAGCCGGAACTTCGCGCCATGGCCGAGCGAGGAGTCGACGTCGGCGTGGCCGCCGAGCAGCTCGGCGAGGTCGCGGACCAGCGCGAGACCCACACCATAGCCGCGCGGAGCCCCGCTGGCGGCGGTGGTGCTGCCGCGCGCGAATTTCTCGAAGAGCCGGGCCTGTTCCTCGGGGGCGATGCCGGGCCCGGTATCGGCCACGGTGAAGACGACCTCGACGCGGTTGTCGGCCTGGGTGCGCCGGCGCACGGTGAGGCGCACGGCGCCGCCGCGGGCGTAGCGGGCGGCGTTGGCAGTGTAGTTGACGAGCACCTGCCGAATGCGATGCACATCGCCGACGAGCACCCGGGGCAGCTCGGGGTCGGCCGTGCAGGCGACGCGCCCCCCGGTCTCCTCGATCTGCATGCGGAACATCTCGGCGATGTCCTCGATGAGCAGGCGCGGCTCGAAGCGCTGGGTGGAAATCTCGATGCGGCCGGCCTCGATGCGGGCGAGGTCGAGCACGTTGTCGACCACGGAGCCGAGGTAGCCGGCGCAGGCCTTGAGGGCGCGGGCAAGCTGGCGCGACCCCTCATCCTGGTGACGGTTAGCCAGCATCTCGGAGAGACCGACCACGCCATTGAGCGGATTGCGGATCTCGTGGTTGATGTGGGCGAGAAAGTCGGACTTGGCCGCGTTGGCGGCGGCCAGCTCGCGGGTGCGCAGTTCCACGAGGGCCTCGAGCTCGCTGCGATGGGCGCGGGCCAGCCGCAGGCGGGTGAAAAACACCAGCGCCGAGATCAGGACAAGGCCCAGGGCGTAGCTGGTGTAGGCCGGGGCGGAGCGCCACCACGGCGGCAGGACGGTGAACTCCAGGTTGGCCACCAGAGAGGGGCGGCCGAGGGCGTCGATGGAACGGGCCTCGAAGTGGTAGGTGCGGTCGCGCAGGCCGCGAAAGACGCGGGAGGGTATCTCGCCCAGAGGGACCCAGGTCGGGTCGGTTTCCGGCAGCCGGCATTCGAGGTGGACGCGCTGGCCCAGGCGGCCCCCGGGCACCGTAACATCAAAACGAACGCCGAGGTTGTCGAAGGCGATGCGTCGTTCGCGCCGACCGAAGCCCTGGCCTTCGTGGTCGGGGTCGATCACCGTCATGGTGTCGATGGAAGGGGTGGCGGGCGGGTTGGTGGCGAGAGCGCCGGAAGTTTCGATACGGAGGATGCGCCCCGGCAGGCCCAGCCAGAACACGCGGGATCCGGGGGTGGCGCCCGGCTCGGCGAAGAGGGCGGTGGGCGACTCGCCGAGCGGGAGGAGGGGCAATTGCACCAGTTCGCAGGAGATACCTTGCGCCTCCGGCTGCAGGCGGGCGATGCGGGTTTGGAAGGGGTAGCGGTCGCGTTGGCTGACGGCCAGCCAGACGGTGCCGTCGGGTTCGGTGGCGGAAGCGGCGTGGATGCGCGCGTTGACGATGCCCGGGTAGGGGACGAACCGGTCGCCATCCTCGGTGTAGAGCGCCAAGCCGCCGTCGTTGGTCGTCAGAATTCGCTCTCCCACCCGGAGCACCCGGGGCAGCTCGGCGCCGGTGACACCCACGTTGGTGCGATAGGTGCGTACGGCGGGTTTGCCGGAAGGAATCGCCTCGGGCGGGGCGATGCGCAGGATGCCGGAATGCCGGGTGCTGAGCCAGTGGGCTCCGCCGACGTCCTCGACAAGGCCGCAGATTTCGGCTCCGAGTTCCACCGGCGCAGTGGCCGGTTGCAGGATACCAGCGACGAAGGTGCCACGGAAAAAGCGGGTGCCGTCGACCCAAGCGATACCCCCGGGCGTGCCGCTCCAGGTAGAGGCGGCGATGATCTCGCCCGAGCGTTGGGGGGGGGCCAACGGTGCTGACCCGTCGAGCAGGCTCAGCCCGGAGGTGCCCACGCCCAGGAGTCTGCCGGGCAGCGGCAGGAGCTGCCGGAGTGCGGAGAATGGGCCGGGCTCCGGGTGCCATTGGCCGGGGCGTGCGTCTTCTCCTGGCCGGGGGGCGAGGTGGTAGGTGGCCCCTTCCGTGCCGGCGAAGAGCCCGGAGGGCCCGCGCGCGATGGCCTGGATGTGATTGTGGCGCAGCCCATGCCGGTGGTCGAAGCAACTGGCGAGCAGTTCGCCGCACAATACGGCCACGCCCTCGGGCGTGGTGATGGTCAGGCAGGTGTCGGAGCCGGTGGCAAGGTGGACGATGCGATTGGAGGGGAGTCCGGATTCCTGGTCGAGGGTGGCGACCGACCGGCCGCTTGAATCCACAATCAGGACGCCGTGGTGGTCGGTGGCGATGGCGGCGAAGCCGCCGGGCAGCGCGACGGCTCCGGTGGATCGGTCCTGCTCGAGGATGGTGGCGGCGGGGCTTTCGATCTCGGCCCACTGGTTGTCGTGGTCGCCGATCAATCGTCCTCCAGCGCTTCCTAGGCTGTGGCCGTCGGCGAAGCGCACCCGCCACTCGAGGCCGGCGCGTGCGAACGGCTCCGGGAAACCGGCCGGTTCGAGCCCTCCTTCACCCATGCGCAGGGTGGCGGTCTCCGGTTGGGCGATGAAAACGGTCCCGTCGCTGTCGCGCCAAGCGCTGAGCCGGTGTGGGGCGGGCAGCGACCAGACCTGGACCGCCGCGGCCTGTAGTCGGATAACCCGGTTTTCGGTTACGGCTACGACGGTGTTCTGTGGCAGTGCGAATATCGCGCGCACGCCGCCGATGGCCCGCTGCTCCGAAGGCAGTCGATCGAGCGCGGAGGTAAATCGGATACTGCCGTCCGGCGCGAAGGTCAGGAATCCGAGCAGGCTGTCGCCGGCCACCCAGACGCGGCCGGCCTCGTCCTCGTCAAGGCAGCGGACCGCATGGCCTGCGGGAATGGGGAGCGCCTGCCACGTTTCGCCGTCGAAGGAAAGCAGGCCGTCCTGGCCGAGCAGGAGCCGGCCTTGGCGGGTGGCCAGTGCGCAACGGTTGGGCGAGAGCGACCCGGTATCACGGGTCGTGAAGGTGCGCAGCAGGGGCAGGCCGATAGCCGGATCGTCCCAACGGGCTGCGCGTGCACCTCCTACAGCTCCGGCCGCAAGCGCGGCGAAGGCGAGGGTTCGGCCCAGACGAAGCAAAGTTCGCCGCAGCTGAGGGGATGGCGACACGGGTCAAGGCTCATCATTTACCAGATAAATGGCAAGCGCCTCACTGAACAATGGTAGTTGGGCCGGTGGATGAGTAGCGTTGGCCGCACATTGTCTGCGGCCGTGGCAGCGATCACTTCCAGTTCAAATCATCCGAAAGCGAACCCGTTGATTACCGGGCGTCGCGCGGGTGGTCATGCTGGGAAATCCTTGGAGGGAGATCGTTGCCCGGAAGCCGGTTGCTGTGGTGCGACCGATTTCCTCCGGGGCAGGCTGGTTCCCGGATGGGACTGACAATCAGCGCGACGGCGTTCCCCGTTTCATGCTACCAATGTGGGGGGCAGCAGAGGCAGGGACGCCGTCGCGTCTTGTTCAGCTAGTACCGGGATCTTGGCCGCGGCGAGGGAAATTGCCGAAACGGCTGATTCCGCCAGCCGGCCGCACGAAGTTTGGTTTGCGCCCGCAGCGTGTCGCGGGTGACTGCCGCACGTTCAGCGGTGCTGCACTCGCGGAGCTGAACGGCACCTTGGCGTCACACGCCGGACGCCTTGCGCGGGCCGAAGAACTCGTCCAGCGACCACCGCACGGTCAACAGATGGTAGCCTTGGTGCAGAGGTGAGCAGTCGGAGTAGGCCGCCGTGAGCAGCCCGCCGTCGGCGCAAACGACGGTGGAGGGATAACCGCAGTCGAGGGCCTCACCGAATTGGAAAATCACCGCTGGCGCCCCCCAATTGGCTCCGCCGTCGCGGCTCAGGCGTGCGCCGAGGGCCATCAACCCGCGGTTGCGAATTCCGTAGGTGAGCAGGATGCGGCCGTCGCCGAGTTCGGTGAGGTCGCCCGGGTGCTGCATTGGTAGGGTGAGGTCGGCCGGGGCCGGCCAGGTCGCACCGGCGTCCGGCGAGCGCAGGAGCTTGAGGTGGTAATCACGATGCGTGCGCACGACAGCGAGCCAGTCGGCGTTGGGGCGGGGCAGGAATACGACCTCGTTGGCGTCGCCTTCGCCGAGTTCGACCGCTTCGCCCCAAGTTTGGCCATCGTCGCGACTGAAGGCCAGCCAGGCGCGGCTGGGGCGCTCGCGGCCTTCGGAAAGATAGAAGGTCGCTGCGAGCCGGCCGTCGGGCAGGGCGGCGATGCGGCCGTGGGGGATCAACGCCGGGGAGGGCACCGCGATCGAAATCTGCCGGTGTACCGTCCAAGGCTGTCCCGGCGCTGCAGCGACGGAGAGCCACAGGGGCGTTAGCCCCGCCCACTCTTCGCCGACGAAGTGGAATCCGGTCGAGAGCACCAGCCAGCGGCCGGCGTGGTCGAGGCCGGTGGCGAGATGCATGCGGTTGGAGGCCGGTTCGTGCGGCGCGGCCAGCCCGGCCCCGGCCCAGGTGGCGCCAGCGTCATGGCTGACCAATGCCGCGAGGTTGCCCTCGGTGCGTCCGTGGGTGGCGCAGTCGAAGTGGACGAGCCCGAGGGTGCCATCGGGCCAACGGGTGAGCACCGGCCAGGCGCAGCAGTCGCGGGCAACAAGGGAGGCGAGCATCGGTCCGGAGGGTGGCGCGGCGGGCGCGCGGAGTCGACTGCCGGTTGAGCCGAATCAGAACGGGAACTCGTCGCCGGAGTTGGGCGCGGTGGCCGGAGCTTCGACCTTGCTCTCGGCGCGGCTGTGGACGGCGTGGGCGTGGATGGTGATCGCGCGGGTGGGGCGTACGGGGCAGGCGTATTCGCAGGCCCCGCAGCCGATGCACAACTCGGGGTGCATGCCGGGCAGGCGGAGATTGTTGCCGTAGGGCGTGGTGTTGACGGCCTGCGTGGGGCAGTGCTCGGAACAGGCGGCGCAGTCGGTGCCGTTGGCCTTCACGATGCACAGGTTGTAGTCGATATGGGCGATGCCCAGCCGGGTGAGCTTCTTGTCGGCCAGGGGCAATGGGAGAATGGCTCCATCGGGGCAGACGTCGGCGCAACGGGTGCACTCGAAGTTGCAGAACGACTGGTTGAAATCCAGGCGCGGTTTCATGATGCCGGCCCAGCCGTATTCGAGGAACGCGGGCTGGAGCACGTGGGTGGGGCAGGCGCTCACGCAGAGCTGGCAGGCGGTGCAGCGGTCGAGGAAGCGGGCTATGCCGGCGGAACCGGGCGGGCTGATCGTGCCGCGCCCGTAGGGGGACGGCGGCTCGGGGGGCTGGCTGTCGTCGACGAGCGACTCGTCTGCGGCGCCTTTCGGGGCGATCTGGGCGATCAGGAGGGCGCCCACGCCGGAGGCGGCGGTGAGGGCGGCTGTCGTGCTCGTGATGAAGGCACGGCGGGAGGAGTCGCCGCCGCGCGGCGCGGTTTCGGGTTTCGGGTTTCGAGTTTCGGGGCGGAGCGACGTCCCGGATATTGCCGGCGCCTCGCCGAGGAGCGCGACGGCTTTCGCGGCCGGGGGGGCGGCGGGCTTGTGCTGGTTTGGCTGCTCTGGGTCTCCACTTGCCGGTTTCGCGGTCGCTCGCGTCCACTTGAACCGGTGGTGGATGCCGAGCTCGTCGCAGGCGCTGATGCAGTTGTAGCAGGCCACACAGCGGGAGCTGTCGATTGTGCCCGTGCGCAGGTCGATGCACTGGGCCTTGCACACCCGCAGGCAGTCGCCGCATTTGCGGCAACGGTCCTGGTCGATCTCAAGGCGCCATGCACCGATTCCGGAAAACAGTCCGAGCAGGGTGCCGACTGGGCAGACGGTGTTGCAATAAAGGCGCCCGCGGCGGGCCGCGAGCACAGCGATGAGCAACGCCACCGCGGCGGGCAGGGCGAGGGCCCCGACGGCGGCCCACTGGGGCAGCACGCGGTAGAGGAGGTCGCTGCCGGCGGCATTGACCGGACCGACGAACCAGTTGTTCACGACGGTGACCACGGGCCGGAACAGCATCGAGCCGAAACGGCCGAAGATGCTGTAGGGATCGATCAATGCCAGGGTGAGGCCGGCCCAGCCGGCGGCGATGCCGGCGACGGTGGCCCAGAGGAAGCCCTGGCGCACCCAGGTAGCCGGGCGGGCGTGGCGCAACAGGAGCGGCCTGCGGCGCACCCAGCCGGCGAGGCGGGCGACGGCGTCCTGCAGCAAGCCCAGCGGACAAAGCACCGAGCAATAGACGCGGCCGAAAGCGAGGGTTGCCACCACAATGGCAACGGCGGCGACGGTCAGCGACGCGCCAGTGGCCAACGCGACCGCCGCAGGCACAAACTGCACCGCGGCGAGGGCGTGAGCGAGCGGTGCGGGCACCAGGCCGCGGAAGTCGACGAAGGCTGCCAACGCCGTCGCTAGGACCGCGACGGCGAGGGCCGCGCGGATGTATTTCAACCAGTGACGGCGCATGATCCGGAGGAGGGGGCGAGGGGGCTGGAAGCTGAACGGCGGCGGGCTGAACGGTTTCGTCATCCAGCTACGGTATGTACGGCTGCGCCGTCCAGCTACAGGGGGAGTGGCTGAACCGTCCAGTTACAGCCTGTACGGCTGCGCCGTCCAGCGACAGGGAGGGGGATGAGCGCGTTGCGGGCGCTGATTAGGAGAGCTTGATGCGGCGCACGTCGGCGGCGGCGATATCCATCGAGCCGAGCTTCATGCTGGCGGCGATCTTGATGTGGCTGACCTTGTCGGTGGTGTAGCTCAGGAGCATTGCGGCGGCCGTATCGATGAGGACAGGATCGGTGGAGACGAAGAGCCGGCGCATCTCGACGCAGTCCTCGACGGATTTGCCGCGCGGGCCGTTGCGCACCATGGGGTGGTAGGCGTCGAGGATGTTGAGGTCGGGTTTCCGCAGGGTGAGGAAGTCGGCGATGGTCTGCTGGAGGTCGACGTTGTGGTAGACACCGCGGTCCCACACGCAGCCCATGAGGTTCTTCATGGCGGAGGTCATCTGTGCGCCGCCGTGGTGCTTGAGGACGGGCACGTTGATGAAGACGTCGCTGTCGAGCACCAGGCCGTGGACCTTGGCGCTCTTGAGTTTCACCCCGCCGGGGATGGCGGTCTCGCGGTAAAGGGATTCGTCCTTGCCGTTGATGATCTTGGCGCCGGCGTCGCGCGCGGCCTTTTCGATGCCGCTGTTCTCATAGGTGCGCTGCCATTGATCGCAGGTGTTGTCGAAGATGCTTACCGACTTGGCGCCGGCGCCTAGACAGAGTTCGACGAGCCGGCCGACGATGGAGGGATGGGTGTTGGCACCGCGTTCGGGCGCGGCGTCCCAACCGATGTTTGGTTTGATGAGGACGGTTTGGCCGGCTTTCACGAAGGCGCCGATGCCTCCGAGGGCGGCGAGGGCCTGATCGAGCATGGCGACTCGGTCGCCATCGCGGGCGGACACCAGGATGGGGCGCGGGCCAGCGGCGTTGGCGGCCCCTTCGGTGACGGTCACGGAGGGTTCAGCGGCAAAGACGCCAAGGTCGAGCAGCGGGATGGTGGCGCCGAGGGCGAGGCCGGCTTTGAGGAAATCGCGACGGTTCTTCATGGCGAGGGTAGCAACTGGTGGAACGGGTGGAGGGGAGCGGGTGTTCCGCAGGTTGGAGAGTCTATCCCGCCGGCGGGTGGCGCACGCCGCATGGTTTGGCGAAAATGGGGCATAAATTGACCGGCCGCCAGAGAGGGCGGATACGGTCGGTTATTGCATGGGGCCGGCCCGGCTCAGGTGGCAGCGGGCGCCTCGGAGGGCAGGCGAATCCAAAACGCGGTGCCATCGGAGGCGCTCGAGGAGAAGCCGACGCGGCCGCCGAGCACACCCTCGCCGATGAGGTGGGCCCCGTAGGCCCCCAGCCCGCGGCTGGGGCCCTTGGTCGAGAAGGAGCGTTGGAAGATTTGAAGCTGCACCGCCGGAGGGATTTCGCCGGGGTTGTGCACGAAGAACTCCGAAGTGTGGTCCAATTGCC
Source organism: Opitutaceae bacterium (assembly GCA_016711225.1). Classification (GTDB taxonomy): domain Bacteria; phylum Verrucomicrobiota; class Verrucomicrobiia; order Opitutales; family Opitutaceae; genus CAJCBL01. The sequence goes on along the minus strand of JADJTK010000006.1, from coordinate 264,748 downwards.
GGCAGCCGAGGGTGACGGTCTCGCCGGGGCGGGAAGCTTCGAGCGCGTTTTTGAGGAGATTGCCGACGACCCGGGAGAGCAGCACGCCATCGGTCTGCAAGGTCGGCATCGTGGGATCCGGACTGAGCTGCAGCGTACGACCTTGGGCGGAGGGGTGGTGGAGGTAGAGATCGCGCATGATCTCGAGAAAGGTGCCCGGTTCGCAGAGCTGGGCGTGGGCCTGGAGCTCGCCCGACTCGGCGGCGCTGAGACAGGCCTGCGCGTCGATTTCGTCGAGCAGGCGGCGGGCGAGGCGAGCGACGGTCTCGGCCAGAGTGCGACGCTCGGGATCGGCGCTGGCATTCTCCTCTTGGGCGAGAAACTCGGAGAAGCCAACGATGCCGCCGGTGGTGTTACGCACATCGTGGAAGAACAGGCGTTCCATGGCGCGGCGCCGTTGTTCGGGAGCGGTGTCGAGGGCGGAAAGCAGGATCAGGTGGTGGGCTCCGACCTGCCAAGGGCTGGCGCGCAGCCGCAGGTCGAGGGCATGGCCGTCGGCGCGCAACACGTGGCACTCGTCGTAGGCGGGCTCGCCGGCGAGGGCGGCTTGTTGGCTGCGCAACCCTCCGCAGAGCTGACAGGCGGGAGTGGAGCCGCAGCCGCCGGGCGCCTCCGTGGCGTGGACACAGCGCACGGCTTCGCCGAAGCGGCGGCCGGCGAGTTCAGCCCCAGAGGAGACTCCGCAGGCCTGGGCGAAGGTCTGATTGGCGTAGAGGATGCGCCGGTCGGAATCGGCGATGAGGTAGTGCTCGTGCAAGGTGTCGAGCAATGGCAAGGCCGCCTGCAGCTCGGGAGGCAGGGAGACGGAAGAGGCGGAGGCGGGCCGAGGGGCGGACATCGCAGAGAAGGTATCGGTCGGAGTGAGAGGGAGTTAAGGTGCATCGCCGCCGGCGAGGAATGAGTCGAGGGAGGTGCAGGGGCGGCGGGGGGGCGGTACCGGACCGCTGGCGCGAAGGCCTGCGCCACGAAGGGCGGTTCGGCCTAGGGCCGGACTCGGGGCCGACGTGCCTGCCCGCCGGTAGAAATAGAGGATGGCGAAAGCCACCGCGCAGATCGCCGTGCAGAAGACGAAGACCGCGCGGTAACCAAAAGTCTCGGCCAGCCAGCCGAAGAGCAGATAGCCGGCGGTGCCGCCCACGCGCATGGCGTTGGAGTAGAGATTTGTGGCGGTGCCCACCTGGTCGGGCAGGAAATTCTGGAAGAAGGTGATCGCGATGCCCGAGGTCACCGCGACGATCGCCGCACTGATGACCTGCAGCGGGTAGATGTGCCACGGCGCCTGGACGACGGAGAGTCCCGCGTAGTAGACCACCGAGAGGATGACGGCCAAACGGATGAGCCGGGCTTGGTCGCCCTTGGTGGCGAGCATGCCGAAAAAGAACATGAACGGGAGCTCGAATACCGGGGCCACGCTGTAGATGATGCCCACATGGCCTTGGTTGCCCGCGAGGGTGTTGAGCACCAGCAGGGGAAGGTTGCTCATGCAGATCGTGCCGGCGGTGAAGACCAGCACGAAGGCGATGAAGTGGGCCAGGACCACCGGGCGCATCAGCGCTTGGCGTAGCGGCATCGCCTTGGCGGTCTTCGAACCTACAAAAGGGGCCGCGTACGGCACGTAGCGCAGCACGGCCAGCAGGAAGAGGAAGAACACCAGCGCCGCGACCAGAAAGGTGCCCTCGTAGGAGTAGAGCGACATCACCCAGGCCGCGGTGGCCGGCCCGATCGTCCAGGAGAGGGCGAAGAAGAGCCGAAAGACGTTCATGTAGAGCGGTGTGTCGCGGGCCGGCACGTCGGAACGGCTGAGCATCTCGCGCGCATGGGCGAAGAGTTGGGAGAAGGTGATCGAGGAGATGCCAAGTACGAACGACCCGATGACGGTCAGCCACACCACATCGCGGACCACCGCGTAGGCGGCATAGCCGGCAGTGCCGCAGACCGCCCCCAACACCAGCATCGAGCGGCGAGAGAAGCGCGTGTCCGACCAGTGGGCCAGCAGGGTACTGAGCACAATGGAGACCACGGAGGTGATCGTCATGAATACGCCGAAGACGAAGTTGCTCATGCCCACCTCGCGGGTGCCGAACATCGACATGAACGGGCCCACGAAGGAGTAGGCGAGGCCGAGTAGGATGTTGCAGCCCAGCAACGCCAGGAAGCCGCGATGGGCGAGGATGGTGCGGGCGGTGGAGAGGAAACGTTGCATGAGGGGAGGGCGTTGTCGGGCCGGGCCGGGTGGCCGGCGAGCGCAAATCCCGTCGACGGTACAACGGCGCTCGCCCTTTAATGCGGGCAGCCAAGGGTTGGGCGGCGGGGACCGGTGAACGGGAGCCCGAGGCTTCGAGCCGAGCAGGGAAGGGCTGAAGGCTGAGAACTGAAGGCCGTGGAGGGCGAGGCTCTGCTCGAGCCGGAGATTCGTTTGGCAGGCGAGGGCAGTTGTCGGGCCGGACCTTGCGTCGACGCCACTTCGAGCCGTCTCGGCCGGGGACGGCTTGGCGGCACGTTCGCAGAATTCCCCCTTGCTTTCAGGCGGGGCGTTGCTTTGGCTGCCCAGCTCTCATCATGCAGAAGACCAAGAAGTCCATCGCCAAGCGGTTCAAGATTTCCGGCCGCGGAAAGCTGCTCCGTCGCACTCCGGGCTTCCGTCACTTGCTTGCCACGAAGAGCTCGAAGCAGAAGCGTCGCGCCTCCAAGGACAAGCTCGTGGCTCCCGGCCATGCGGCCGCGCTCATGCGTGCGCTCCCGCACGGTCTCTGAGCGGAACCCGGAACCAAGAACAACTGACCAGGCGGGTAACTCCCATCACAGGCGACCCGCCGGTCCCAAACCACACCACACAACATGCCTCGTGTCACAAATGGTCCCGCCTCCCACAAACGGCGGAAAAAGGTACTGAAGCAAGCCAGAGGCTACTTCGGTAACAAGTCCAAGCTCTACCGGTACGCCAACGAAGCGCTCGATCATGCGCTCCAATACGCCTACCGCGATCGTAAGAAGAAGAAGAGCAACGCCCGCGGTCTCTGGATCGTGCGTCTCAACGCCGCCACCCGCGCTGCCGGCATGAGCTACAGCCGCTTCATCGAAGGCCTGAAGGCCGCGAATATCACCATGGATCGTAAGGTCCTGTCCGATATCGCCATTCGTGATGAGGCCGCTTTCGCCGCGATCGTGGCGCAAGTGCGCGTTGCCCTCGAGGCCAAGACGGCTGCCGCCGCCCAGGCCTGAAGCTTCCGCAAGTATTGATTTCCTTAAGGCCGGGCGCTCGTCGCCCGGCCTTTTTTGCGCCCGGCGGCGGCTGCACCGGACGGCATGGTGTCCCTACGCCTCGCCCGAGGACGGGTCCTGGCGCCGGCTCGGTTTGACTGTCTTACCGCCGCTGAATCAGCCGCGTGCTCGCGCCTTTGGGTCTTCGGGACCGGCTCGGTTGCCTGCCCCCCCCCCCCCCCCCCCCCTTTTCCCCTTTTTCCCGGGCCGGCCTCGGCCTGGAGCCTGTTGAATTGACGCTTGCATTACGCAGGCACCGCCATCTGCCTACAGAGCGGCCACTTCCGGCGGGGTGGCGAGGGCTGGCCTGCCGGGTGCAAACCGTCCGCCGTCGTGCCGCGCCAAACCCTTTCGCCATGAACTCCAAGCGTTTCCTGTGCGTGTGCCTCCTTGTCGGGGCGCTGGCCCTGTCTGTCCGCGCCACCCTTGACCGCGATCACGATGGCCTTTCCGACGTCTGGTCGTCGCTGCACCCGAGTGCCGGGGATCCCGCGGCCGACCCCGATGGCGATGGGGCCAGCAACCGCGCCGAGGCTGTCGCCGGCACTGATCCCACCTCCGCCCCGAGCCGCTTTGCCGCCACGCCGGAGTTCGATGCCGACCGCAACCTCGTGCTGCGTTGGGTGGGCGAGACCGGCAAACGCTACGTGGTCGAGTCCACCGCCGATCTGCAGCAGTGGTCGCAGCTTCCCGGCGAATACGCGGGCACGGGCGACACGCTTTTCGCCATCGTGCGCCCCGCCGGAGCGCCCGCCGGGCGGAGCGAGTTCTGGCGTATTGTCGTTTCCGACGTCGATACCGACGCCGATGGCCTCGACGACTGGGAGGAGGCGCGACTGGGCACAACGCCGACGGAGGCCGATACCGACCACGACGGCTTGCCCGATGCCTGGGAGGTCGGGCACGGCCTCAATCCGACCGTTGACGATGCCGCTTCCGATTTCGACAGCGATGGGCTCACGAACGCCGAGGAGTGGGCGCGTGAGACTGATCCCGAAAAGGCCGACACTGACGGCGACGGGTTGAACGACAGGGTCGAAGTTACCCTTGAGACCAATCCGTTGGTCCCGGACGATATCGGACCGGTATTGTCCGTCACCGGGGCTCGGGTGCACTTGCGGGCGGACCTTGGCGTTGAGACTGATGCCGCGGGCAACGTGCGGGTTTGGTACGATGTTTCCGGCCACGGAAACGATGCCGTGCAGTCCAATGACAGTCAGCAACCCCAGGTCATCGCGGGCGAGTTTAATGGCCGGCCGGTGGTTCGTTTCGACGGGGCGGACGATGCGCTGGCTTTGGCTGATGCCATGGCAGGAGCGACTGAGGGCGAGATATTTGTGGTCACGCGCTTGGCGGATCAGTCGAACCGGATCAATGGGCTCTGCCATTTTGGGACCGGGGATGGGACAGCCTATTCCTATGGCGATCGCGCTGTCTGGGACGATTTCGGTACCTCGGCCGTGGGTGCGCAGACCAGTCCCTCCCGGGAACTCCTCACCCAAGCACATCTCTTCAATTCATCGATCTCCGGCGCCGGCGTTTCCCTCCTGCGTTTCAATGGAAAGGAACACCTCCAGCGCCCGGAGCAGACCATTGGTTTCCGCGCCGACCCATTGTTGGGTTCCGACTGGTTCGGGGAAGCGTACCAAGGCGATATTGCTGAGGTGATCGTCTACGACCGCGCGCTCACCGCAATTGAGCGCGATGCGGTCAATCGCCATCTCGCGCAGAACTATCTTCTCGGAGGAGCTTTCGCACCCGACAAACCGATCCTCACCGTTCATGCCGTGTCGGGCACCACGGCCGATCTCAACTGGTCGGGGGCGTCGAATGTTGACGTGAGTACGGTGGCGACGATTGAGCGGCAGGCCGGCGCGGGGGAATTCGTGCCGGTCGCGACCTTGAGCGACGTTGTCAGCTTTACGGACATCGGCCTGAGCCCTGGCGAGACCTACACCTATCGCGTGACCCTGAGCAGTTGGGCGGGCTCCTCGCTACCGAGCGAAGCGGTCACAATCGTAACGTCGAATGTCCCCGACTTGCCTTCCACTGGTCTCCGGCTGTGGCTTCGTTCGACGGCAGGATTGCCCGGCGCCGGCGGAATCGCGGAATGGGCCGATCAAAGTGGACACGGCAACGATGCCGTGCAGCCCGAGCCCTATTGGCAGCCGAGCGTCGTTTCGGCGCAGCTCAGTGGTTATCCCGTTGTCCGCTTCAATCAGGCGCAGCAGAACGCGCTCGTTCTCCCCGACCTCATGGCGGGGGCCGGGGCCGGCGAGGCGTTTGTCGTGCTCCGGAAATCGAGCACTCCCAACATCGTCGGTCTGTGGTCCTTCGGTACTGGTCCGGGCAGCCGCTATCCGGAGTCCACTGGCATCCTCAACGACGACTTCGCCACGAATCAATGGTACGACACGGGACCGGCTCCCGCGGAGGAGATGCTTCGGGAATTCCACCTCTATAATGTCGGCGGCGATGCGACGACCTGGTTCCAAGCCTTCAACGGGGTCGAGCACTACCGCAATGATGGCAACTCGGTGGGGTTCCGCAGCAATCCGTCCTTGGGCGATGGGGAGGGCTGCCCCTTCGATGGCGATATCGCCGAGGTGATCGTCTATGACCGCGTGCTTTCGAGCGAGGAACGCCGGTCCGTCCACGAGTATCTCGGTGCGAAATACCCGATCGATCTCGGCGACGCATTGCCGTTGCCTGCACTGACGGGGCTGGTGGCGGAGGATGTCGCCCCGACCGCACTGACGTTGACTTGGACTCCGGCCAGTGGGAACCGCCCCGGCATCACGTATGACATATATCGCGATACGGAGCTGGTCGGTTCGTCCGTGTCGCCTTCCTTCCGGGTTGTCGGGTTAGGCTCGACACGCACCTATTCGTTTACGGTGCTTGTTCGCGATTCATTCGATCATGTCTCGCCGCTCAGTGAGCCGTTGGCGGTGGTCACTGCGAGGCCGCTCCGGGGCTTACCGAGGTGGATTTGGCACGGGACGCCGCAAGGAACCGTGGGAAGCGACGGTGAGTCGCACTTGCCTGCGTCGGCATCGGCGACCGTGGCGCGCCGGCCGGTCGAGCTGGCCAGTAGATCTCGTTGAGTGGAACGCGCGGGCAGCCCGCGACGCCATCGTTCCCGCGACATGACCGGGCGCCGGACCGGACGTGGCCGCACTTGGATAGCAGTGCCAGACGTTCATCCGTGCCGGTCCCGCAGCGCTGTGACCAGGATGGAGTTCCCTCCCCGCAGTGGGGCAGCGGCATCGCGCTTCACGGCCCTTGAGGCCTTCGCCGGCGGGAAGCCTGGCCGCGATCACAGCAGCCTAGCTGCCAAGCTGGGGGACGTGTCATCTGATCTTGGCCCGGGCGGTGAAGCGCCGCTTGCAGTGTCGCAGAACGGCGTCGCCCCCTCGGCCTCTTCGAGGGGGCTCCGACGGTGCCGCGTCTCGTTAGACGCAATGAAGACTGCCGGGAGCTGGAAGTAGCTCCGGTCGCAGCACCACCGAGCGATCCCGCCTGGAAACGCTCCAGTTGGCAAGGCAGAGGGGTGGCCGCCGCGAGGCAGATGCGCTCAACGCCAGCCGCAACCAAGAAGGCCTGCCCGCAGGCGGCCATCATGACCGCTTCCATGTCTCCATGCACCTCAGCGAGGCCGTCGGGAAGGTCGGCACATGAGTATCATGGCCGGCTGCCGAAGAAGGCGTCACGATCCTAGGGCACCAATTCCTGGCTCGTGCTCGCGCCACTAGGGCGACTAGAAATCTGGCCGTCGAGAGTTTGGTACCCAAGCTCAAGACCTAGGTGCGGACCCACAAGGAGCCTTCATCGAGTTCAGGAGATTAGCAGCCATAGTGCCGAAGTTTCTTCACGCAGTGGTCCAACCAGCGGCCCGCGCTAACTATTTTGCGCCTGCTATTGAAAGCATTTAAGGCCCATCTGCTCGACTCCACAACTACTTAGCCCACCCAATGACCAACGCGATCTCCTATTTTTAACCGGCATCCAAGCTATTAAGGCCGATGCCGGCGGCTGCAGTTTCGCCAACTATCGCGACGGTTTCCGGTGCGGCAAACTCGACTCCGCTCGGTCCTCACGCCACAATCCTAGCCACTAAGATTCCGGAAGAGCCCTGTTTCGGCTTCGGGGCACGGTTCATCTGCGCAGGAATCCGCAGTAGAGTCTGTTGTCGGTGAGCGGAGTGACGCTCTAGAAGATAGATCACGGCGATACCTCGAGAAGGCGCGGCGCCTCGGCAATGATCTCAATCGCCCCGCACGATTCTACGGTCGGTTAACCGATCAGAACAACCAACCGGTAGTCGGTGTAACAATCAAATGCGGTTTGAGCTACTTCGGCGACACTGTTTTGCCCGGATTGAAACCCCATTATCGGGAGTTTGATCGGGTCTCGGATGACCTCGGTTGTTTCTCCGTCGAAGGCGACAATGGATTGGCACTTGATTTGAAGATCCAGCCCAAGCCAGGGTACCAATTTAGGCCGGTCGGATTACAGGTTATGTTGCGCGATGAGGGAGTGGGCAAGCCGGCTCCGACTATTTCGACGCGAGAAAGCCCCTATGTTTTCCATGCATTCAAGCATGGACAGAAGGTCGAAGGGATGAGCAAGGGAGCAATAGCCTTCTACGATTTGGTCCCTGACGGGCGCCCCTATATTGTTAAGCTGAGAAGCAACCGTGTTGTTGTCGGAACGACGGATGGGGACTTTAGAATATCTGTCAAGCGGCCGCCGGGATGGGCGAATCAGACTGATTTTGATTGGTCTGTACAGATCGACGGTGTCGATATGGAATTGCAGGAGACACACGATGAATTTGCGTCAGAAGCACCGGCATCTGGGTACGGGTTAATATGGGGTTTCGCCCAAAAAGCGGGGACAACCGGTTACGTGCGTGAAGTGAATCCTAAGTTCTATCTCAAGAGTCGCGCTGGTGTTCAATTTGGTCGGATTGAAGTGCAATTCATTGCGGACTATCGCGATGGTGCCGGATTGATCGTGCATTATTGGCTCAATTCCAGCGGTTCGAGGAATCTGGAGTGAATAGCCGAAGTGTGGACGTGCCGTCTTTCGGTTCTCGTCCTGCTGCCTCAACCCCGCGGCACGTCTCGCGCCAGCGCTGCGTCGCGGACTCCTTGGCGCTGATCACGAGCCCTGCTTCCTCCCTCCGCTCCGTTGTCGCTGCGGTCCGGTAAGCACCTTCCCCGCCGGCGCGCGCGCAGGAATGCCGCGCTGAGGCGGCGCTCCTGGGGTGCAAAAGGGGGTCATGAATTAAATTTTGAAAAATCGCGTGCGGGCTGGCGGCGTCCGCCCATGGCACGAAAGCTCAGACTAGAGTACCCCGGGGCGTGCTACCACGTGATCAATCGGGGCAACTACCGCCAGAATGTGTTCGAGGCCAAAGGGGCGGCGGAAGCTTTTGAACAATGTCTGGCGGAAATCTGTGTGCGCTCCGCCTGGGTGGTTCATGCGTACGTGATCATGCGCAACCATTTCCATCTGGCGGTGGAAACCCCGCAGGCCAACCTGAGCGAGGGGATGAAGTGGCTGCAGGGCACGTGGGCGCTGCGGTTCAACCGCTTCCATGGGGTGGGCGGCCGCCCGTTCCAGGGGCGTTACAAGGCCCTGCATGTCGAGCCCGGACACGCCATGGGGCAAGTCGCCCACTATATCCATCTCAATCCGGTGCGGGCCAAGGTGGTGGCGGGGGAGAAGCTGGGCGAGTTTCGCTGGAGTAGCTTGTGGTGGTTTTTGCGGCGCAAGGAGCGACCGGATTGGTTGTGTGCGGAGACGTTCCTGGCGGAGGCCGGCGGCTTGTCTGACACCCCGGCGGGGTGGCGCAAATACGGCGAGTATCTGGCGGTGCTGGCTGAGACGATGCCAAGCAAGCGCGAGGAGCGGTTTGGTCAGATGAGCCGGGGCTGGGCGCTGGGCACCAAGGAGTTCAAGCGCGAGCTGGTCCGCCAGATCACGCAACGCGGGGCCGACCTAGAGCAGATGGCCTTGCTCGGCGACACCCAGGATGGGCTTCGTCACCTGCGGGAAATCTGCTGGGAGGAGCGGTTGCAGCAGGTCGCCAAGTTGGTGGCCATCGATCTTTCCAAGTTGGGCCCGCGCAAATCTGATCCGGGCAAGGTGCAACTGGCCGCCGTGATGAAGGCCGCCATGCCGGTGAGCAACGGATGGCTGTGCGAGCGGTTGGGCATGGGCACGCCGGCCAGCGTGAGCCAGTTTGTGCGGAGGTGGCTACTGGAGCCGGGCAAACAGAAACTGAAAACGCGATGGGTCGCCGCTCTATCAAAACTTAATTCATGACCCCTTTGCTTCCCCCCTTTGCTTCCCCCGGTTCGATCCGGTGATGGGTGACAAACTGACCGGGGTGATAGGTAACACATAGAGGTGTGTTTGGTGGCGGGGTATGAAGCGAGGATGAAGACGAGGGGTGAGGGGAGCGGAGCTCCCACGATCCCAGTGTCCGGAGAAAGGATTCAAGAGAATCGGGGTGGAGGGGGCGTGGGGGAGTGAGGGCGCAGCCCCTCCTCCCCCGCCTCTGGGCTCAAGTCGAAGGTCTTGGTGTGGGCTTGGTGGTGGGTTTGGCGGAGGCCCGCGTAGGAGTGATGAAGGCCGGAGGGCGCCACGCATCGTCGGGGTTGATGGTGAGATGGCCGAGTCGGACATTGGCGAAGAACAGGTCGGTTTGCCCGCCGGCGAGGTGGTCGGAGGCCGACGCGTTTGCCGCTGAACGCCTCGCCAACAAGGTAGTTGTGCCCTTCATGCGCGAGGTGCCCGCTGGGGGAAACCGTCTTCACCTCGAAGTGTTTGGGATAGACCAACGCTCTGTCATTCTCGTTTAGGCGTCGCGCGCTGGGATGGTAGAAATCGGCCGGGCATTGCAGGTCCAAGGCCTCATGGGGGCGTTCATGGTTATAGGTATGGCGCCAGCGCTCGAAACGGCGTTGCTGGGCGGGAAAGCTGGGCGAGGGCGACTGGGCGACCTCGGCTTTGAGGTCACGATGCATGCGCTCGTGCGAGCCATTGTCCTGGGGCGAGGCAGGACGGGTGAACTCGACTTCGATGCCCTGCTCGATCCACCACACACTCAAGCAGGACAGGCGGCCCAGCCCGGTCGAGGCGAAGGGCGAGCCGAGATCGGAGCGGATCACCTGCGGCACGCCGAGTTGCCGCATCAAGTCGCGACAGGTGCGCAGCGTGCCCTTGAACTGCTGGTTGGGTTGGGCGCGCAGCGCGGAGCACGTAGTGGCTGAACCGATCACAGACGGTCAGCGGATCGCAGCGCTGACCGCTGCGCAGATCGAACCAGCCTTTGAAGTCGAAGGTCCAGACCTCGTTGGGCTGGGTTGGCTGGGTGAGCGCGTCGTTGAGCGACGGATAAGCTCCGGGTCGGCGACGACGGCGCACGCTCAAGCCGTGCCGGGCCAGAATCCGCCGATGGTGCTGCAGGCCGGCGGCGCAGTGAGGCCGTGTTTGGTCTCAAGCACGACTTGGATCTTCTTCGGACCCCAGGTCTGGTGCCGCCGTCGCTCGGCTAGGATCAACGCCTCGACATCGGCGTCAGTGCGTTGAGGCGAGCGCAGCGGCCGGTGACTGCGCACCTGCAAACCCTTGAGGCCATCGGCCTCGTAGCGGGCCAAGTGCTTGTAGGCGGTCTTGCGGCTGACGCCAAATTGCTCGCACAGCTCGGTGAGCGTGAAGCGGTCGCTGTTGGCGAGCATGACGAAGCGGATGATCTCTTCCATTTGGGTTACTGGGTTCCAGGGCATGGCGCCCTATGTGTAACCCATCACCCCGGTCTAAGTGTCACCCATCTCGCCGGATCATACCAAGGGCGGAGCCAATCTCTACGCGATGGTCCGCAACGCTGTGATTGATCGTGTCGACTACCTCGGGATGATCGACTGTTACCAACTGCGCTTGAACCGACTTGAGGAGGAATTGAAACAGCTGTTGGGCGACCCCAATTCTGCCCCCAGCGGCTGATCCAACTTCTCGCCGAGCACGAGGCGGTTAGCGATCTCCAGATCCGTGATCTCCTCAGTAACGACCCAAAGAAAACACTTTAAGGATTGATCCAAACGGAAACTGTTACGCACATGCATGCGGTCAGAAGGCGCCATTCAAAAAAAACTATGAAGGGCCTGTTCAACCCGGTGACCCAAGCGGAAAACGTTATTCAGAGTTCACTACCGAGAACATAAAACAAGCGGCGATACGTGATGGCCTGAGCGAAACTCAAATACCAAATTCGACCCGTGTGTTTCTGGTTGTGGGGACGATCAAGAACTATGATTCCAAGGGCGCGCTACAGACAGAAGAGGCCGACTCTCATTGGTATAGAGAAGAGTCAGAGGGTCATTGGACACACAAGCCAGGTCATCTACAGGCAATCTCGGTTGATGGAAGTAACAGACCTATCGCTGATCCTTCGCAGTCTGTCGGAAAATTCATTATCAATATTAATGACGACAAAGGGAACAAGATCGGATCGGGTAGATCCGATTACGACGTAAAGAATGGAGTATATCTATGGGTTCCAAACAACCTAGAATTCTAGTGGTTGCGCTGGTCTTGCTGATGTCTAACATAAGTTGCATGTCGGATTCAGAGCCGGTTCCTTTCACGATCTCCGGTAATGCCACTCCAGCTGTATGCGTCCGCCCGGGTGCCTTATTGACAGATAGCAATGGTGACAACGTGGAGATCGAAGTTGTCACAAGCTGGAGCTAGCAATGGTGGCCATTGCTAGGGGGCTGATGATCCCTGCCTTAGGCGGCGGGCTTCCAGTTGGCCGGGAGCAGGACGGAGAAGTCGCTCTTGCTGTTCATGGCCGGCAGGCGGGCGAGGACGTCCTTGAGGTAGGCGAACGGATCGATCCCACGGCGTTGGCAGGAGACCACCAGCGAGTAGATGACCGCCGCGCGGTCGCCGGCGTCGGGGTGCCCGACGAACAGCCAGTTCTTCTTGCCGAGGGCCGATGGGCGAATGGAGTTCTCGACTCCATTGGTATCAAGTTTGGTGCGGCCGTGATCGCAGTGGGCAACCAAAGAGTTCCAGTGGTTGAGCAGATAGCTGCAGGCCTTGCCGAGCAACGACTGCGGCAGAGCCTTGCCGCGCAGGTGCGCAGCGACGCGTTTGAGCAACGCCAGCGTGGGCTTGAAGTGGCTGGACCGCAGCGCGCAGCGCAGCCGGGCCCCGACGCGCTGCCCATCCCATCGTTTCTCCCACTGGTAGAGCGTGCCGATGAGCCGCAGGATAAAGCCGGCGCGGCCAGGCGCGGACGGGAGGGCCTCGGTGAACTTGCGGCGGGCATGGGCCCAGCAGCTCAGCCAGATCACGCCGGGGTTGTCGGCGACGTACTGCGGATACGCTTCGTAGCCGTCGGAGTGGAGCAGTCCCTGGTAATCCTTGAGCAGAGGCGGCAGTTCCTCGTGCCGGCGACTCATCCGCCAGAAGAAGACGGCATCGCTGCCGGGGCGACTGAGCACCCACAGCCAGCCGGTGGAGGTCTGGCCGCGGGGATGATCGGGGTCGTTGCAGTGGATCGAGTCTCGTCGAACTGCACGTATCCGCCCTTTAGGAGCTCGGCGTGCATCAAACGATGCAGCGGTTCGAGCCAGCACGAGGTTTGGGCGATCCAGTCGGAGAGCGTCTGGCGCGCGATCGGCGCGCCCCAGCGGGCGAGCATCTTCTCCTGCCGAAACAGCGGGAGGTGGTCGACGTACTTGGCCGTCGTCACCCAGGCCAGTAGCCCCGCCGAGGCGTAGCCGCCGGTCACCGGCCGGGCCGGCGCGGGGGCGAGCAACGGGGGCTGCGCGCGGTCGGTCTTATGCTTGAACTTTGGACGCACGATCTCGCGCCTGAACAGCTTGGGCGGGACGATCTCGATCTCGAAGGTGCGCTCCTCGCCGATCTCCTCGTAGGCTTCGGGCTGGGCCTTCACCTCCTCGGGCACAATGACGACGGTCTCCTGCACGGGCAGCTTCGCGAAGGCTTCGCTAGCGAGCGGGCGCTTGGTCGGCGCGCTGCGCTCGTAGCTGACCTTCTGGACCGGCGCCTCGATGCGGGCGGCGAGCTTCTCGAGGGTGTCGATCTCAAGCAGCAACTGGGCCCGGTCGAGGCGCTCGCCCTTGCCGCCGCCAAAGAGCTGCCTTTTGAACCACTCGATCTGCGCCCGCAGCACCGCCATCTCCTGCTGGAGAGTGGTGATCTGGCTCAGCGCTTGTTCGAGAGTCGGCACGCTGTCACCAATAGCAGGCGACGTGCCGGTTTACCCTTCGTACCAGGCCTTTTGGCAGCCATCTTTGAGGTCGATTCCCGCCAGCAACATCGTCAGCGCCGGAGGGGTGAGTGCGAGCTTCGCGGCGTCGCGCCCCACGGGCCAACTAAAGCGCCCCTTCTCCAGCCGCTTGGCGAAGATCCATACGCCGGAGCCATCCCAATACAGCAGCTTGATGCGGTTGCGGTCCTTGTTGGTGAACGCGAACAGCGCGCCCTGCCGGGGATCCTCGCGCAGCTTCTGCTCGGCCTGCGCCCACAGCCCGTTGAACTGCTGACGCATGTCCACTGGCTCGACGGCCAGGTAGATTTTGAGCGCGTGGGGAAAAGTGAGCATCGTTATTGTCCACGCAACAGCCGCACCAATACCGCCACCTCCGCGGCGACGCGCCCACGGATCGTCACGCCATCGGGCAGTGTGACCTCCAGCGCGCTCGCCGCCGCCCCGCGCCAGGGCAGCTCCGCGAACTGCACCGCCCCAGCCACCGTGCCTGCGGCTGCCGCCCGACGACGCTGCAATAGCCAGGAGACGAGCGTGTGCACATTGACGCCTTCCCGCTGGGCAAACGCCTTCTGCGTCAATCCGCTGCGGTCGTACGCCGCCAGCAGCTCCGCCCGCCGCTGCTTGTTGCTGACTTGTCGCCCACGGCGATCCCGCGTGGACCCGCTATCGACTACCTCTGTGGTGATGCTTCGCATCCACCCACTTTACCCGATCCAGGCTCACTCCGGTAGGCGGCACCCGGCCGGACGAATACCTCCAGCTAGGGACGAGAGTGTTTTTCATTCTCGCGACGCCGCTTCACTTAAGGCATGGTTCCGCGGCGGGACGACAGCCTATTTGGTGGAGGATATATCGGCGGAGAGGTCCAATGTGATTGTTGTCGCTTCAACGTTCGGGTTTGGGGCAATTCGGAGCCGTGTGGATGTTTATAAGTATATAGATGGTGAATGGAAGGCGGTTATTCAGGTTCCTGGAGTTGATGAAAAGATCCGCATGTCTCACGATGGTGCCGCGGTTGAGATACGGGGGGTCGAAACCGGGAATCTTCTGTTGAAAGTCGATTTGCGAGCAATTTGACGCCCCATGTGGCCACACTGGGAGGTGTTAACTGGGCCGGGCCTAATTGACGTCGGCGGGGTCAGAAAAGTTGTATGCGTCCGCCCGGGTGCCTTCTACCGGTGGTGCGGCGGATCGGATAGAGTGGATGGATGCGAAGCATCAGCACGGAGGTGGTGGACAGTGGGCCGAAGCGGGACAGTCGCGGGCGGCGGGTGAGCGACCAAGCGCGGCGCGCGGAGTTGCTGGCGGCGTATGACCGCAGCGGGCTGACCCAGAAGGCGTTCGCGCAGCGCGAGGGCGTGAACGTCCACACGTTCGTCTCGTGGTTGCAGCGTAAGCGTCCGGCCGGCGACCTCGTAGTCTGGTGAGCGAAGTGAAAACTGCTTAAGCAGCGTTTCGCCATCTGGTTCAACAAGGCCCACCACCGCTATGGCACCCTCTTTGCGGAGCGCTTCAAGTCCGTGCTGATCGAACCCTCCGAGCGAGGCCTGCGGACGGTGGCCTGCTATATCGACCTCAACCCCGTGCGGGCCGGCTTGGTCGAGGATCCCAAGGACTATCGGTTCTGTGGGTATGCCGAGGCCGTGGCCGGTCATCCGAATGCCCGCGCTGGGCTGTGCCGCTTGTACGGTCCAGATTGGCAGCAAGCCCACGCGGCGCACCGGCTCGGCTTGTTTGGCACCGGGGCGGCTCGTCGGTTCGCGGGCGGCACGATCACGGCGGCCGCCTTCGGCAAGGTGTTGCGCGCGCACGGCCAGTTACCCCTGGCTCAACGGTGCTGCGCTGCAGGGTGCGGTATTTTACGGATGCGGCCGTGCTTGGGTCGCAGGCCTTCGTGGCCACCCAGCTCGCGGCCTACCGCCGCCGCTACGGCGTGCGCAGCCGTACCGCCCCTCGGCCCCTTCTGCCGATCACCGACTGGGGCGGCCTCACCGCCTTGCGCGGTCTGCGCAGGAATCCGTTTGGGTAGGACGGGGCGCTGGAGCACCCCGGTGGTAGAACCGGCTCAGGCGGAGCCTCGCCCGCCGACGATGGTCCAGAACAAGCCATTTGACCGCGGATGGCGCGGATAGCACGGATACGGAGGGAGTCCTTTGGCTGAACGGCTGCGCCGCCCAGCTACGACGGAGGCGAGACGAACGATTTCACCACAGAGTACACAGAGGACACGGAGGGCGGACGAAGCTCTGGCGAGCTTCGCTACGGGGGAAGCGGAACGGGCCACCTCACCGCGGTGGCTTACACGGACGGCCCAGGAGAACGGGCCACCTCGCCGCGGTGGCCTTCAGGTTAACGACGTTCTTGCGAACGTCGCTACGTCGGAGAAGCAGTCAGGGACGCCTGCGCCACTCACGAATCCCTCTGTGTTCTCCTCCCCCTCCGTGGCCTCTGTGACGCTATTTCCGATCCTCTGCGCTCTCTGCGTTCCTTGCGGCTGCCACCTCCCTTCCGAATGCCTCATCTGCGTTCATCTGTGTGAATCCGTGGTTCCCTGTTCCGGAAGAGAAACCGCAGATGAACGCGGATAGCGCAGATGGCGCGGATACGGTAGAACCGGATTCCTTTGGCTGAACGACTACGTCGTCCAGCTACGACGGAGGTGGACCAGCCGGATGATTTCACCACAGAGGACACGGAGGGCGGACGAAGCTCTGGCGAGCTTCGCTACGGAGGGAGACGAACGGGCCACCTCGCCGCGGTGGTCTGCACGGCCCGTCCTAAAGGAGCGGGCCACGTGTGCCGGGCCCAATTGATGTCGGTGTTTTGGCCGGATTGAGGTCGTAGGCTTTTCGGGCTGTTTTGTTCGCCAATCCACCCTCGAGGGGACCCGGATCGGCTCACCCCCTTCGGGGGCTACGCCATCTCCGCGCATTCGCGCTCCGTCCACGCTGTCGTCCGAAAAGGTTGCCGCGATCATCGTAGCTTTTCTACGCGCTGCGATCACCGCGGCTGCGGGGGCGCAGGCGGGGCGCTGTCGAAGAACCCTCAATCTCAGGGCAGGTGGGCCGGCGTGCCGGTACCGTCGTAGCTAACCTGCAGCGAAGACGGGTTTCACCACGGAGGACACGGTGGGCGGACGAAGATCCGTGACAACGGGCGAAGGTCCAAGTGGCAAGTGACAAGGGAAAAGGATGGAGCGGATGCTCAACGTCTTCGGCGTCCAGCTACGACGGAGGCGACGGGCGGACGAAGCTCTTGCGAGCTTCGCTACGGGGTAGCGGAACGGGCCACCTTACCTCGGTGGCCTACACGGGCGGCCCGTCCTAAAGGAGCGGGCCACGATGGGGGCCGGGGGACGCCTAAGGTGGCGCCAGCGGATCGAGGCCCAGCCCGGTGCCATCCCTCGGCGCAATTGCCAGCGGCAGAAAAGACCGCAAAGTCGCGGCCATGAGCACCGTTGAGCAGGTCGAAGCCGAAATCCGCCGCCTCCCCCGCAAAGCCCGCCAGCAAGTGGCCGAGCGCCTCAACGCCCAGTTGTGGCCGAGCGGCTTCGCCCCCGAGGTGGAGACGGCCTGGGCGGATACGGTGAAGCGCCGCGTCGACGACCTGGACAGCGGACGAGTGCAGGGCGTACCCGCGGCGCAGGTCTTTGCCCGCGCCCGTCGGTTGCTCACCCGTCGGTGAAAAAACCCGCCATCTTCCATCCGGAGGCCGAGGCGGAGTTTTTGGCGGCGGTCGCCTATTACGCCGACAAGGCCGGTGGCCTGGGCGAGCGGTTTTATCAGGAAGTGCGCCGGGTGGTCTCCGAGATCGAGGTCGAGCCCCGGCGGCATGGACCGTGGCGACACGGCACCCGCCGCTGCCGGGCCAAGCGTTTCCCATACGCGGTGATCTTTGCCGAGCGGTCGGACCGGTTGATCGTGGTCGCGGTGGCGCATGGCAAACGGCATCCCGATTATTGGCGCGAGCGTCTGGCCTGAACTGAGCCGGGCCGAGTTGGCGTCGGCGTTTTGGCCGAGCGGAGGTAGTAGGTTTCTCGGGCTGTTCTGTTCGCCAAGCGACCTCAGGTACCCGGATCGGCTCACCCCTTCGTGGAGGCCGGGCGGGCAAAGAAAACGGCGGACCGTGTCAGGTCCGCCGTCGTTGATAAATGAACCCGGGCCGGGGCCCGGTGCCGGTCCTTACGGCTTGGCGTCGCCCTTGCCGCCGCCGGTGAGCTTCTTGAGCAGCAGCTCGGGGTTCTCCCCGAGTTCGGCGTCGAAGAAGCCGTGGAGCTGGCGCAGGCGGGTGGGGTGGCGCATCTTGCGCAGGGCCTTGGCCTCGATCTGGCGGATACGCTCGCGGGTGACCTTGAACTGGCGGCCGACCTCCTCGAGGGTGCGGCTGTAACCGTCGACCAGGCCGAAACGCAGCGAGAGCACGCGGCGCTCACGCTCGGTGAGCGTGTCCAAAACGTCGATAATCTTTTCCCGCAGCAGCGAGTAGGCGGTCATGTCGTACGGGTTTTCCGCCGACTTGTCCTCGATGAAGTCGCCAAAGCTGGTGTCGTCGCCGTCGCCCACGGGCGACTGCAGCGAGATGGGCTGCTGCGCCATCTTCATGATCTGCTGCACGCGCTCGACGGGCAGCTGCATCTCCTCGGCGACCTCGTCGGGGGTGGGCTCGTGGCCGAACTCCTGGAGCAGCTGCTTCTGCACCTGCATCACCTTGTTGAGCGTCTCGATCATGTGCACCGGGATACGGATGGTGCGCGCCTGGTCGGCGATCGAGCGGGTGATGGCCTGGCGGATCCACCAGGTGGCGTAGGTGGAGAACTTGTAGCCGCGGCGGTATTCGAACTTCTCGACCGCCTTCATCAGGCCCATGTTGCCCTCCTGGATGAGGTCGAGGAAGGAGAGGCCGCGGTTGGTGTACTTCTTGGCGATGGAGATGACCAGGCGCAGGTTGGCCTCGACCATCTCGGTCTTGGCCTTGTGGGCCTCGCGCACCCAGTGGCGGCACTTCTTGACGAGCTCCATGAGCTCGACCGGATCAATGCGCGACAGTCCCTCGATCTCCTTGAGGCGGGCCAGGATGGCCTTCGTGTCGATTTGCGCGTCGCGCTTGGTCTTGGGGTGCTTGGCGGCCTCGAGCTGGTCCTGGGCCGTCTGGATTTCCTCGAAGAGGTCCTCCTGCGACTCGAGGAACTCCTCGTACACCTTCAGCTTGAAGAAGAATTTGGAGAAGTTGGCGCGCAGCAGGGTCTCGCGCTTCTTGAACTTCGAAAGGGCCTTCTTGCGCGCTTCCTCGCCTCGGGACTTGAGCACTTCGTCCCAGGCCTCGACGCAGCCGTCCTCCCCGTTCTGGGTGGTCTCGACGAGCTTGGGCAGGTTCTTGAAGTAGGCGTCGCGGCTCTCGATCTTCTTGTCGATGACGACGCGGTCGAACCGTTCCTCGCGCTTGAGGAGCTTGTCGCCGAGGTCGGCCACGAAGCGGCCACAGATCGAGGTCTCGAAGAGGGCGGTCTGGGCGTGGAGTTCGGCGTTTTCGATCCGCTTGGAGATCTCCACCTCCTGCTCGCGGGTCAGCAGCGGGACCTGGCCCATCTGCTTGAGGTACATCCGGACCGGATCGTCGAGGATGTCGTTTTGCGAGTAGCGGGTCTCCTCCTCCTCGGCTTCCTCCTGGCGCTGCTTGTAGCCTTCGACCTCGTCGGGATCCAGAATGTCGATCTCGAGATTCTGGAGGATGGAGATGACGTTTTCGATCTCCTCCGGGTTGTCGACCGCCTCGGGCAGCGCCTCGTTGATGTCGTCGAAGGTGAGGTAGCCCTGCTCCTTGGCCTGACGGATGAGCTGGCGGATCTTCTCGTTAACAGTGCCTGGCAGGTTGTCCTTTTCGCCATTGGGCGTCGGCAGCACGATCTCCTTCTCGGAGGCGGGCATGGCGGCGGCATGTTTTTTCAAGGGCTCGGGAGCAGCCTCGACGGGCTTGGCTTTACGCGGCATAAACTATTGGTGGGCGGAGAGCTGCGGCGGGTGTTTGGACTGTCGGATTAAGTCGGCCTTTCTCCGCAGCACAAGAGAAGAGTCGGCGCCACTGTCCGGTCGAATGGAGGCTATTTCAAGTCCGATTTGGTCGAGCTGCCGGCGGATGAAACGCTGGTGGAGCACGCGCAGTCCCTCGTTGGCAACTTTCATCGGGTCGTCTTCGCGGGGAGGGACGAAGAGTAACTTGGTCAATAGGGCCTGTTCGGCGGGGTCGTCGTGGGCCAGCGTCATCACCTCATCGCGGCCCGGCCAGTCGCGGTCCTGGAAGGCGGCGAGGGCGCGGTTGAGCAGCCGGCCGGCGACTGACTCGTCCGCAGTCCAGTCGTGCTGGATGAGAGAGGCGAGGGGGGCGCCGAGCTCTTCGTGGTGGAGGCAGAGCAGGAGCAGATGCTCTTCCGGGCCGGTGGGGCTGTAGGTCTCGGTGACGCCGGAGTCGGGCGTGACGCGGCGGTCCTGATCGGTGGCGAACGTCACCCCCCGCGCGCCGCGCCGGAAGGTCTCGAAGTCGGTGAAAAGGCCGCGGCCCAGCCGGAGCTCGCGTTGGATTTGCCCCAGATAGGCTTCGAGCGCGGTCTCCGAGGGGCTGTGGGCGATGATCTCGAAGAGCTGTTTCATGGCCTCCTGGCGTTCGAACGCGGAAGCCTTGGAGGGATCGGGCAGCAGGGCGCGGCAGGCGAAGGTGATGCCATCGAGCGCGTGCTGGCGCAGGTCCTCGTAGGCGGCCATGCCGCGGTCGCGGAAAAGCGCGTCGGGGTCCTCGCCCGGGGAGAGCAGGAGAAACTTCACATCCAGGCCGGTCTTGAGCGAAAGCGGCAGCAGGCGGAAGGCCGCCTTGCGGCCGGCGCTATCGCCATCGAGGAAACACTCCAGGCGCGGGTTGAGGCGGTGCAGGAGGTTGAGCTGGCGCTCGGTGAAGGCGGTGCCCTGCGGGGCCACTACGCTCTTGAGGCCGGAGTGCCAACAGCGGATGGCGTCGAGCTGGCCCTCGACCATGACGAAGGGAGTGGAGCCAACGTGCTTGCGGGCGCGGTCGAGATTGAAGAGCAGATCGCCCTTGGTGAAGATCGGCGTCTCCGGAGAGTTGACGTATTTGGCTTCGCGCGCCGGGTCGTCGGCCGGGGTGATCTCGGTCTGGCGGGCGGTGAACGCGACGACGCGCCCCTGGATGTCGCGGATCGGGATCATCAGCCGGCCGCGAAAGCGCGGTTTGAGCGCCCCGAGCGAGAACGGCACACCCTCCCGTACAAAGAACAGTCCGCACTGCCGGAAGGCCTCCTCGGAGAACTTGTGGCGCGCGAGCATGGCGGCGAGGCCGCCACCCGTTTCGTCGGCGGCGCCGATCTTGAACTCCTCGGCGACCTCGAGTGGGAAACGGCGTTTCTCCGTCCAATACGTGCGCATGAACGTACCCACGGCCGCCGGGCCCTTGAGTGCGGTGTGGAAATGCTCGGCGGCGAGTTCGTGCAGGTCGTAGAGCTCCTGGCGAAGCGAGCGCTCCTCGCGGGTGGGGCCTCCGTCCTCGTATTCCAGGGGAATGTTGAAACGGCGTGCCAGCGTCTCGGCGGCCTCGGTGAAGGCGAAGTGCTCGGTCTCCATCACGAAGGAGATGGCGTCGCCGCCCTTGCCGCATCCGAAGCATTTGTACATGCCGCGGTCGGGCGTGACGTGGAACGACGGCGACTTCTCCTGGTGGAAGGGGCACAGGCCCTTGAAGCTCGCGCCGGCCTTGCGCAGCGTCACCACGCCGGAGACGACGTCGACGATGTTCACCCGCTGCTTGAGGTCGCGGATGCTGGCGGGTTTGATCATCGGCATGGCGGTGGTGCGGCAGCGGGGGCACGAAGGGCCGCTGGCCGTGTCCGATGCTGCGGGTTTGATCTTCCCTCCCGGAAAATCCACTGTCAAGAATCCCGCCCTTTCCGCCCATGAATCGTCTTTGGTCGCAGTGTCTCCTGTGCTCGCTTCTGCCGTGGCTCTCCGCCGCGAATACCGCCGGCGCGGCCGGAGAGGTGGCGGCGCTGCCTCCGCCGTCACCGGTGGTGTGGGAGGCGGCCTTGCCGGATTTCAGCGCGGGCGCTTATGCGGACGCCGTCGAGCGATTGATCGCCGACTACGAGGTGCAGACGGGGCGGCCGCTGCAACCGGGCGCGCGCCACCGCGTGGGGCTCAAGATCTACACCGACTCGGGCGCCGGGCTGGCGACCCCGCCGGCGCTGGTGCGGGCGGTGGTCGGGGTGCTGGAGCGTCGCGGGTTCGCCGCGAAGCAGATCTTTCTGGTGGGACTGAACCAACTGCGGTTGCGCGACACCGGCTACCTGCCCGCGCTGAGCAAGGGCGGCAACAGCTTCGCCGAGCATCCGGTCTTTGTGTTGGACTCCGGGCGCTTCTACGACGCGCAGTGGTTCTACGACAGCCCGTTGCCGGCGCGCTTCGCCCCGGGGGTGCTCGAGCAGAAGGCGGAGGCCGACGCTGCGGAGGCCGGCACCGACTCGGTCTCGATCGATCGTAAGAGTTTTCTGGCCACGCCGTTGTTTCTCGAGGCCGACTTCTGGATCAACCTGCCGGTGTACAGCGACCATCCCGTACTCGGCATCAACGGAGCGCTGGTCAACGCCACCCTCTGGAACGCGAGCAACACCGCACGCTTCTTTCGCAGCCCAGCCAACGCCCCGGCGGCCGTCGCCGAGATGGCCGCAATCCCAGAGCTGCGCGAGAGCTGGCGGCTCACGATCGTGAGCCTTGAGCGCTACCAATTCATCGCCGGCCCGCCGTTCAACTCGCTCTACACCGCCACCGAGCCGCGGCTTTGGCTCAGCGCCGACCCGGTGCTGCTCGATTCGCTCATGCTTGAACGCCTCAACGCCGAGCGTAAACACGCCGGTTTCCGGCCATTGCTGGGGGAGGACCGGCGCTTGCTGGAGTTCTGCGAGCAGTTGGGAGTGGGGACGGCGCGGGCGAATAAAGTGGTGTGGCGTCGGCCGTAGGCGGGGACGCCAAGGGGCGAGGCCGGGAGCGTGCGAGCACGCGGCCTGCTAGGAGGGGGCGGAGCGAGGGGCACGCAGTGGTGCGCGGTTTCAGCCGGCACCTGCCGGCACCTGCCGGCGAGGATTTAGCGCCCTCACGTACATTGCCCTTGAGTTTGCCGGCCACCGGCCGAGAGTTCCTCCGATGTCCGCGCTCCCCGACTACCTGCCGGTGCTCGTGCAAATCGTCCTCGCCGCCGCCATGGGCGTGGGGATCATTGTTGCCAGCCATATCTTCGGTGCCCGCGCGCGCCACAACCCGATCAAGGATAGCGCCTACGAATGCGGCGTGCCGGTCTCGGGCAAGGTGCACCCGCGCTTCTCGGTGAAATTCTTCGTCACCGCGCTGCTCTTCATCCTTTTCGACATCGAGGTGGTGTTCCTCCTGCCCTGGACCTTCATCTACCGCGAGTTTCTCGCGTCGGGCGTGCCCGTGTTGGCCCCGGCGCTCTGTTTCATCGGTTTGCTGGTCTTTGGCCTGCTCTACGAGGTGAAGAAGGGCGCGCTGGACTGGGAACGGTGAGCGCGCTGTTACCCTCGATCCGACATGTCGACCATGCGCCTTGACCGGTTCCTCACCCGCAAGCGGGTGATTGACCTCCAGAGCACCGATCTCACCGGGGCGCTGCGCGAGCTGCTTGAGGCCACGGCCAAGCCGTTCCGCGAGCTCAACCGCGAGGCGTTGCTCAAGAGCCTGCTGCAGCGGGAGAACACGATGACGACCTATCTCGGGTTCGGCGTCGCCCTGCCTCATGTGCGCACGAAGATGAAGCGCCGCTACCTGCTGGCCGTTGGGCGCAGCCCCGCTGGTTTCCGGTACGACGGGCTCAAGGAGGACGAGGACATCCAGCTCATCATTCTGCTGCTGGCCGATGAGCGAGCCCGCGACTACCTGCAGGTGCTCGCCGCCGTGGCCCGGCTGCTCAAGGACCGGGAGTTCGTCGAGAAGCTCGTGGCCGCGCCGACACCTGCGGCGGCCTTCCAGTTGCTCAACGCCGGCTTTGGCGGCATCGCTGAGCGGCCGATGCCGGTGCAGCAGGGACGCGTCAACCGCACCATCCTGCGCCATGCCGAGCGCATCGCGCGGGGGGCGGACTGCCAGGGGGTGATCGTCTTTGGCGACACCTGCACCAGTACCGCCGCGCTCTCGAAACCCTTTCCCGCCATTCCCACCACGCTGGTCACCAGCGACGCCATCGAGGCCAACCTGCTGCAGGAGAAATTCACCCGGATCATTCAGGTGAAGGCGTATTCGTCCAGTCGCTTTGCCCAGCTGCGCAGCGCGATGCTGGTGGGCCTTTCGCGCGGGTGGTTCCAGTTCAACGACCGCCTGTGCTGCGTGGGCGGCATCGCCGACAGTAACCAGTTCGACACTATCGTCGTGGTCGACGTGGAGCGGGAGTTTCAGACGCTGCTCTCCGGTCGCACCGACCTGCTGCCCGCCGACGTGAAGCCCGAGGTTCTTGAGCGGGTGCTGGCGGTGGCCACCGAGCTCTCGGCGGAGGGCCGCGAGGGCCGGCCGGTGGGCTGCCTTTTCGTGGTGGGCGACACCGCCAAGGTCGAACGCATGAGCAAGCCGCTCGTGATGAACCCGTTCTACGGCTACAAGGACGAGGACAAGAACATCCTCAACCCGTTCATGGACGAGACCATCAAGGAGTTCTCGTCGATCGACGGAGCCTTCATCATCCGCGGCGACGGGGTGGTGCGCTCGGCCGGAAGTCTGCTGCAGGCGGCCGACGTCGAGCACCCTCTGCCCAGCGGCCTGGGCTCGCGGCATGCCGCCGCTGCCGCGATGTCGGTGGCGACCGACTGCGTGTCGATCGTGGTCTCCTCGAGCACGGGACAGGTGACCCTCTTCCGGCGCGGGGTGATGTTGCCGTTGATCGAGCGCAATCTGGCCCCGCGGGACAGTCAGTCGGGCTGAATTCGTAGATTTATCTTGCCGGAAGTCGCAGCACGATGGTTCCTTGACCCCTCAACCAACAAATTTATGCCGCACGAACTCGACACTTTGGAGTCCACCGAAGCCCGCAAGCTGGGTAAGCCGGTGTCTCGTTACCTCTCGACCCGCAATAAGAAGACCGTCACCGAGCGCATTGAGAAGAAGAAGTACAATCCCTTCCTCAAGCGCCACACGGTTCACAAGGAGATCAAGTAAGCGGGGACTCCTTCGCCCCTTTCCGCGACAGAGGCCGTCCTTCGGGACGGCCTTTTGTTTTTGTGCGATTGGCCGGGCGCTGTATCTCGTCAAGCACGTCGACCTGACGTGGCGGGAGATCCGTGCGACGGTGGGAAAAGCCGCGGGCGCACGCTCAGGGCGTGCGGACGAGGCGTAGGCGGAGGAAGCGGCGGGCGTGGCCGCTCATGAACTGCGGATCGGTCACGGTGACCGGGCCGGTGAGCGGAGTAGCGGGCGGCATGATCGTCGTCCAGGAGCCGCCGGCGAGGGTGGAGCTGGCCTCGACGGTGTAGGTGATCGCCGGATCGGCGATGCGGTTGAACGTGAGCGTGAGCCGGCGGTTCGCGCCGGTGCCGGTGGTCGCGAGGGCGGCGACGGGACCCGAGTTGGGGTTGATGGGGTCGGTGCCGGTAGCGTATTCGAGGAGGTTGCTGCGGCCGTCGTTGTCGGGATCGGAGTTGTCGGCGGCGTCACCGGTGGCAAACGGTGTGTTGAAATAGCGGAGCCGCCACTGCTCGATCAGCGTGAGCGGACTGCCCGAGGTGTTGGCGAGCACGAGGTTGTGCCGGGCGGTCGAACTGACGGCGGTGGCGCAGATGCTTTCGCTGCCGAACTCGCCGTGGTCGACGAGGGTCGGAATGCCGGCGTCGGAGTAGGAACCGTTGCCGAGCTGGCGGCTGCTGTTGTCGCCCCAAGCGAAGTATCGGCCGGCGGGAGTGCAGACGAGGCTGTGGCGGGCGGCGCCGAAAATCATGGCGGCCGTGTCTTCACCGAACGGTGAAGTGACGCCTGCGACTGGCACCCGGCTGAGCGAGTTGTACGAGTCATCACCGAGCTGGCGGTCGGAATTGTCGCCCCAGGCGTAGAGGCCTCCGTCGACAGTGAGGACGGCGCTGTGCAGTTCGCCGGCGGCGAGGGCGACGACGGGATAGGGGAACTCGGGGAGTGCGACGGGCGAGTCGGCGTCGGAATAGTCGTCGTTGCCAATTTGTCCCCTGGAATTGGATCCCCAGGTGAAGACGCGGTTGTCGGCGAGGGCGAGGTTATGGCGGGCGCCGGCGGCGATGGCGTCGATGCGCCGGCCGGCGAGGGCGCCGGTCAGGTCGACTGGAGTCGGCGTGGTTCTGGAGCTGTAGGGATCGTTGCCGAGCTGGTCGTCGGAATCGCTGCCCCAGGCAAAGAGCAGATCGTCGGCGGTGAGGGCGAGGCTGTGCTGCTCACCGGCGGCGATGGCGATGACGAACTTGCCGGCCAGATCGCTGTTGGTGGCCACGGCGGTGGGTTGGTTGCGGCCGGGGGTGCCCGTGCCGAGTTGGCCATCGTCGTTGCGGCCCCAGGCGAAGACGAGGCCTTCGCTGGTGAGCGCGAGGCAGTGTTCGGCGCCGGCGGCGATGGCGATGACGGTCTGGTTGTGGAGTGCTCCATTCATGGTGACGGCGACCGGGATGGCGCTGCTCACCTCGGCGGAACCGTCGCCGAGCTGGCCGTAGTTGTTGTCGCCCCAGGCGGTGAGGGTGCCGTCGCTGCAGAGGGCGAGGCTGTGGCGGGCGCCGGTGGCGAGGGCGGTGACCGTTTTGCCGGAGAGTGCGCCGTGGGCGGGAACGGGTTCCGGGTAGGCGACGTTGTTGCCGTAGTTGTTGAAGCCGACCTGGCCCTTGTCGTCTGCGCCCCAGCCGTAGAGCGAGGTGGATCCGATGTGGAAGTAGGCTTCGCCGGTGGCGAGGCCGCCGGCGAGCGGGTTGCCCGTGGTGTCTGTGATTCCGGTGCCCGCGGGCTTGAGGTCGAGGCGGAGGGCGCCGGAACCGGTCACTTCGGTGACGACGACCGCTCGCGTGGTGCCAGTGCCGCCGACGCTGGCGATGGTGCCCGTGGCGGTGCCGGTGGTGGCGAGGGTGAAGTCGGCGGGGTCGACGCCGGTGACGGCCTTGTCGAATTCGATCCGGTAGATCAGCGAACTGGCCGACGTAGTCGCCGCGGCGTCGGAGACGGCGATGGGTTGGCCGCGGGTGATGGCGAGCGGGTGGGGTGGGCGGGCGTCGATCTTGATTCCGGAGACGACGGTGCCGGCGGGAAGGGCGGAGTCGACCGCGAGTCCGTAATGATCCGTAACCGAGTCCTGGGTATACAGGTCGATGCTGGCGAGCCCATCTGGTGCCCAGTCGCCGGACTGCACGGTGTAGCGGAAGGTGAGGGTGCTGGTGCCCGACCCCGAGACGTATGCGGCGGTGACGTAGGCGTTGCCCGTCCAGAAGGAGAGGCGCGGTGTGCCGGTGACGGTGACGTTCTCGGGGAAATGGAGGTAGAAGGTGAGCTCGGCGCCGACGGCGTACGTGCCGGCGTTCGGCAGGTTGACGTGGTAGGCGGCGGTGCGGGGGTGGGCGAGTGCCAGGGAATGGCCCGCCGCGCAGCCGGAGCCGAGCGCAACGACGGCGGCGTGCGTGAGCGCGGTGTTCGTGGATACGGGGGCCGGGATATTGTTGGGGGAACCATCGGGGTTCGACGCGTCGATGGTGCCCTTGCCGAGCTGGCCGGCCGCGTTGTAGCCCCAAGCATAGACAGCGCCGTCGGCGGTGAGCACGCGGCTGTAGGTGGCGCCCGGGGCGAGGGCGACGACGACCTTGCCGGCGAGGGGACCGGTCGGATCGACGGCGGTGGGCACGATCGCGCGGAAGACCCCGCCCAGGCTGATCCCGAGCTGGCCGGAGGAGGCAGAGCCCCAGCCGAAGACGTGGCCGTCAGTTGTGCGGACGAGGTTGTGCCTGTCGCCGCACGCGATTGCCGCGACCGTGCTCGCGCCGAGGGCACCGCGATTGACGATGACCGGCACGTTGCTGACGGCCGGCGTGCTGTCGCCGAGTTGGCCGTAGGTGTTGCGACCCCAGGCGAAAAGCTGCCCGTCGCTCGAAAGGGCGAGGCTGTGCTCGGCTCCGGCGGCGATGGCGACGATGTGTTTGCCGGCGAGCACGCCGGAGGCGACGACGGCGACGGGTACGTTGGAGGAGGGCGTGGACGAACCGTCGCCGAGCTGGCCGTACTTGTTCGTTCCCCACGCGTAGACGCGCCCTTCGGCGGAGAGGGCGAGCGTGTGGTCGGTGCCGGCAGCGACGGCGACGATGGGCTTGCCGCCCATCGGGGTGCCGGTGTCGGAGACGTAGACGGGTTGGTTGACATCGTCGAAGTTGCCGCGTCCGAGCTGACCCTTGTCGTTGGCCCCCCAGGTGAAGACGACGCCGCCGCGGGCGAGGGCGACATTGTGGTAGGCGCCAACAGCGAGGGTGGAGACCTGCTGGCCGGCGAGGCCGCCGGTCATCAGCGTGGCCACAGGGGTGGAGCTGGCGACGTTGGAGAGATTGCCGAGCTGGCCGTAGGTGTTGTCGCCCCAGGCGAAGAGGTTGCCTTCACGGGTCAGCACCAGACTGTGGCTGTCGCCCTGCATGGCGAAGGCGACGGTTTGGCTGCCGATGGCCCCGGTGGGCGCGTTGATGGACGAGGGATAATTGGAGGCGGGGCCAGCGTCGATCTGCTGCCGGCTGTTGTCGCCCCAGGCGACGGGGAAGGCGCCGAGGCGGCCGAAGTTCTCGCCGGACGAGAAAGCCGGGGTGAGGTTGCCGGAGAGATCCGCGATGAGGCCTCCGAGGACGTTGAGTCGAATGGTGCCGTAGCCGCCGGTGATGCCGCTGATTGAGACGTACCACTCTGTATCCGAACCACGGACCCAGTCGATCGCTCCGCCGGAGATGCCACTGCGCACGATCTGGAAGGCGGCGGCGGCCGGCGCGGCGACTGGTTCACTGAAGCTCACGCGGAAAACGAAGGCGGAGGCCGCCGTGTTGGGCTCGAGCGGGGTGAAGCGGCGCACGGCGGTGACGCTCGGTGCGGTGGTGTCGATGACGGTGAGGAAGCCGTCGTCGATGACCATGGGATCGACGTCGATGCCGCCGGAATCGCGCAGCGTGCCGCCGTTGAGTTCGAGGAGGACGACGCTCAGTGCGGGGGCGTTGGTCGGGTAGGCGACGGTATAGCGGAAAGTGAGCTGGGCGGTACCGGAGCCGGCGAGGTAGTTGGCGTAGACGGTCTCGCCGCCGGCGGTGAGCCGGAGACGCGGTGTGCCCGTGACGGTGACGGGCCCGGAGTATTTCACGCCGATGTCGATGGTGGCGCCGGCCTTGTAGTAGCCGGTGGCCGGTGCGACGAAGCCGGTGAAATAGGTTGCGGCCTGGGCGGTGGCGGCGAGAAGGGCGGTGGCGGCGACAAGAAACAGCGCAGTGAAGTGGCGGAGCGGGGCTGGCGGAACTGGGAACCGGTTCATGGCAAGAGGGTTGTAGCGGGCTGCTGGCCAGCGAGGTTGCCAGCGAAATACGCCCCGGACCAGCACGAGTGGCCCGGAGGGCTCGGGGAAGGGGTGGGTGGGCTGTGGGGGCAGTCAGCGGGCCGGTTGGGTCTATTTGGGGTTCCACTCGGCGCGCCGTACCTTGAGGCGGAAGAAACGGCGGGAGCCGGAGGCGCCCAGGTCGAAGTTGTACTCCAGTTGGTTCTCGGTGGTGTTTCCGTGGAGGTAGGTGAGTTCCGTCCACGAGTCGGCGGCGAGTGTCGTCGAAGTTTCGATGCTCAGGCGAAGGTCGGGATCGCGGACGATCGGCGCACTGAGCATGAAATCGTTGGGCAGTTCGGGATCGGCACCGTAGTAGAGCGGAGTGTTGGTGGAGGCGGCCAGCGGGTCGGAGCAGGTGGCGTATTCAAGGAGGTTGCTCCGACCGTCGCCGTCGGGATCGGCGTCGTCGTGGGCGCGGCCATTGTTGGCGATCAATCCGAAATAGCGGCCGCGCCAGATGTCGCTTCGTTCGAATCCGGAACCCCTGAGGAGGGCGAGGGTGTGGTTGGCGGTGCATCCGGTGCCCAAGCGCAGGATCACGCGCCCGGCGAGCGTGTCCGAGGTGTCGACCAGCGTCGGGGTCGGGTTGCTGATCGGCTCTGCCGCACCGACGCCGAGCTGGCCTCGTTCGTTGTAGCCCCAGGCGACGACGGCGCCGGTATCATCGAGGGCGAAACTCTGGTCGGCGCCGGCACCGACGGCGATACAGTTGCGGCCGGAGAGGGCGCCGACTTGGTCGATGCGGAGCGGTCGATCGACCACGGTGGTGGTGAGCGGTTGGCCAAGCTGGCCCTGGAAATTACGGCCCCAGACGTAGAGCCGGTGCGACCCGGTGAGGGCGACGACGTGGCTGGTCCCGGCGGCGATGGCGATGACCCCCTGGCCCGCGAGTTCCCCGGAAGTGTCGATGGCGAGCGGGCTGCGGGCGCCGTGCGGTCCGCTGCCTGTGCCCAAGTAGCCGGCACCCCAGGAGTGGGCGGAGCCGGTGTCGGTGAGCGCGACGTTGAAATAGGCGCCGGCGGCAATGGCAATAACCTGGCTGGTGTTCGAGATCGAGCCGTTGGTCACGAGGAGCGGGCGGCTTTTGTCGAGGAAGGGGTCGGTATCGGGAAGTCCGTCACCGAGCTGGCCGACGTCGTTGGCTCCCCAGGCGTAGACTTTGCCGGAGGCGGCGAGGGCCAGGCTGTGGTAGCTGCCGGCGGCGAGGGCGATGATGTGCTCGCCGGCCATCGCGCCCGTGCGATCGACCTCGACAGGCACCTGACTTGGGGTGGTGTTGCCGTTGCCGAGCTGGCCCCGGTTGTTGTCGCCGGCGGCGAAGACTTTGCCGGTGGCCGTGAGGGCGAGGCAGTGGTTCCGGCCGGCGGCGAGGGCGATGACGATCTCGCCGTCGAGCGCGGTGCCGGTGCCGAAGTCGACCGGGGTGCCGTCGCCGAGGCCGTAGGCGGGATTGCTGGTCCAGGCGAAGACACCACCGTAGCTTCCCGCGGCCACGGAGAGGAACCGGCCGGAGGCGAGGACGGAGAGCGATCTCATCGCGGGGACGCTATAGGTGTCGACTGGCACGGCGGCGAAGGAGTCGGCGCCGCTGCCGTGGCCGAGCTGACTGTAGCGATTGTCTCCCCACCCGACGGGGGCTGCGCCGTCGGCCATGAAGTACGTCGACCCGGTGGCGCCACCGGCGACGGGATTCCCAGGAAGGTCGGTGATACCGGTGCCCGACGCCTTCAAGTCGAGCCGGAGTTGGCGGGCGATCCCGTCGTTGGAGATGGTGACGAAGTAGGTACGGCCGTGGCCCGCGACGGAAAGGATCTGGGCGTCGCCGTAGGACGGGGTGCGCGTGATGAGGAAGTCGGAGGCATCGACGTTCAAGACAGCTTCGTTGAAGACAACCCGGTAGACGAAGATGCCGGCGGGGGTGGTTTCCTCGGCCGGGTTGAAACGGGAAATGCCGGTGACGAACGGCGCGGTGTTGTCGACGCGGATGCCGCCGGTGGCTGGCGGGGTGAAGGCAAGGGCGGCCGGCTCGAAGGCGGCGCCGTATATCGGGCCGACGAGCGAGACGAGGCGGATGCCGTCAGGGTCGTTGAGGTTGTCGGCGATGCGGTAGCGGAAGCTGAGTGTGGCGGGGCCGGTCTTGCCGATGCAGGTGGCCTGGACCGTTTGGTCGCCCACGGTGAGGCGGAGGCGCGGCGTATCGAAGCGCTCGATGAAAACTTCGGAGGAGAACGTGACGGTGAAGGCGAGGTCCTGGCCGCCGCGGTAGGTACCGTTGGGCGGGAGGCCGATCGATTGGACGGTGGTGGCGACTGGTGCAACCAGAGCGAGGGCATGGAAGGCGAGTGGGCCGGAGAAGAGTCCGATGGTGCGGCGCGGGCCGAACTGCGAAGCAGTGGCGATCCGGGTGGGCGCCGGGGCGTTGTAGTCGCTGGAGATCCCGAGGCAGCCGTAAGAATTGTTCCCCCACGCGAATGCCTGCCCGTCGGCCGCGAGGGCGAAGCTCGAGTTGAAGCCGGTCGTCACCGCGACGGCTGGCGAGCCGGCGAAGTTGGTCATGAGGACCGGCGCCGGATAGTTGATACTGCCGGTGCCGGTGCCGAGCTGGCCGTCCCAATCGTTGCCCCAAGCGTAGAGAGTTCCTTGGTCGGTAAGCACGAGATTGTGGTCGTAGCCGGCGGCGATTGCGACGGGTTTGCCCACGATGCGGCCGGTCGCCGCGACGAGAACCGGGACGTTGCGATCGGTGTTGGTGGGGTCGGCGTTACCGAGCTGGCCGAAGGTGTTGGCTCCCCAGGCGACGAGGGCGCCGTCGTTGCAGAGGGCAAGGCAGTGGTGCTGGCCGGCGGCGATGGCGGTGACGACACGGCCGGTGAGGGCGCCGGTGAGCGGGATGCCGACGGGGACGGGGGAATCGGTGCCGGCACCACTGATCTCGTTGCCGAGCTGGCCGCGGTGATTGCGGCCCCAGGTGTAGACACGGCCGTCGGAGGAGAGGGCGAGACAGTGCGACTCGCCGGCGGCGATGGCGACGAGGGCGCGGCCGTCGATGTCGCCGGAGGTGGTGACCGCGACGGGGAGGTTGGAGGTGGTGCCGCTGCCGATCAGGCCGTTACCAAGCTGCCCGTATTGACCCGATCCCCATGCAAAGACGCGGCCATCGGCGGAGAGCGCGAGCGAGTGGGAGTAGCCGGCGGCGAGGGCGATGACAGTCTTGCCGGCGAGGGTTCCGGTTATCGTGACGGCGACGGGTGGCTGGTACTGGCCGCCGGCGCCGTTGCCGAGCTGGCCGGAGGTGTTGAGTCCCCAAGCGTAGAGCTCCCCGGAGTGGGCGAGGGCGACGGTGTGCTGGTATCCGGCGGCCGCGGTGACGAGGAGTTTGCCGGCGAGCGGCCCGGTGGCAGGGACGGCGGCGGGGGTGGGGTTGCGGTCGTCGGTGGTGGTGTATCCGAGTTGGTCCTGGTGGTTGGCACCCCAGCTGGCCAGAGTGGCGTTGCGCAGAAGATGGGCGGTCTGCCCGAGGTGGTAGCCGCCGACGAGCGGGACCCCGTTGTAGTCGGTGATCCCGTGGCCGTTGTCGACGAGGTCGAGCCGGTAGACGCCGCCGGTGAAGGGCAGGCCGTCGGCAGCGCGCGTAGTGATTGAGTAGAGCGCGCCGGTGCCGTCGACGCGGAGCACGGTGCCGTTGGCGGTGCCCATCCGGTCGGAAACGACGAAGTCGGCGGGATCGACGTTGTAGACAGGGGTGCTGAAGGTCGCGCGAAAGACCACGGTGCCCGCGGTCGACTGAGGGGTGGCGGGATTGATCCGCTCGATGGCGAGGACCGTAGGCGCGGCGGCGCGCGCGGCGACCGGGGCCAGGACGGCGAGGACGCCGCCAAGGACGAGCGCGAGGAAACGGCGGACACGGAGGCGCGACAGTGCGGACCAGTTCATAACGGAAGGACGTGCTTGCGGGTTTGCCGGGGGGCGCAGCGACGTTTGGGCTGGATGCGCCGCGGAACAATCCGGCAAGTATCATGTGGCGCGGTTATCAGTTCGTTGGATGCCGCTGGATGGCGGACTAATAACAGTGGCGGGAGGCCGGTGACCAGTACCCAGGGATCAGTGAAACGCTGCCAGTTGGCAGGGAAGAGAATGTGGCGCGGGATCGGGAGGGGGATCTCCAGCCGCTATTCCGAAGAGAGCTGGGCGCCACAACGGGAGCAGAACGAGAACGAGTACTCTGGAGCAGGAGGAGGCTCGCTACCCGCTACCTCTTTCTTGCTCCTTCGAAGGAAGGCGGCGTCGCGGGGCTTGTCGCGGTGCGGCGACGACTCTATCCCTTGGGGCCGATGCAAATTACCCTTCTCGGTGCTGCGGGCGAAGTCACCGGCTCGGCCTACCTCGTGCAGACGGCGCAGGCGCGCGTGCTCGTCGACTTCGGGATGTTCCAGGGGCGGACCCTGGCGGGCTCGACCAATACCGTGCCGCGCGAGCTTACCCCGGCCAAGCTCGACGCCGTGGTGCTCACCCACGCCCATCTCGACCACGTCGGCCGCCTGCCGTTGCTCGCCCAGCGTGGCTACCGCGGGGCGGTCTGGGGCACGCCCGCCACGCTCGAGCTTGCGCGCCTGATCCTCGACGATGCCGCGCGGCTCCAGGAACAGGATGCTAAGCGCACGAA
This sequence comes from Opitutaceae bacterium, assembly GCA_016711225.1. Taxonomy (GTDB): domain Bacteria; phylum Verrucomicrobiota; class Verrucomicrobiia; order Opitutales; family Opitutaceae; genus CAJCBL01. Next base: position 230,861 of record JADJTK010000006.1, on the reverse strand, counting down.
TCGCCACCGGGCCCGTGCGGGAATGCCGCCGGTCAAGCCGCTCTTCGAAGCTGCAGATGTGGCGACAATCGCGGCGCAGTTCCGACCGCTGGCCTACGGGCAGGACAACCCGGTTGCGCCCGGCGTGACGGTGCGCCCGTACGAGGCCGGACATACGCTCGGCTCGGCCAGCCTCGAGCTGCGCTGCGCCGACGGTGCCCGGGCGCGCACCGTGGTCTTCTCCGGCGACCTGGGCCCGCGCAATGCGCCGATCCTGCGCGATGCCGCCTGCATCGCCACGCGGGCCGATCTGGTGTTCCTCGAATCGACGTACGGCGACCGCGACCACCGCTCGCTGGCCGACACCGTGCAGGAGTTTCGAGAACTCGTGACGCATGCCGCGCAACATGGCGGCAAGATCCTCGTGCCCACCTTCGCCGTGGGGCGCGCGCAGCAGATCCTCTATCACCTCTCCGAGTTGTTCGAGTCGCGCGCGGTGAAGCCGTTTCCAGTCTTTCTGGACAGCCCGATGGCGATCGAGGCCACGCGGCTCTACGGCAAGCACCCGGAACTCTTCGACGACGACATGAAACGGCGGGCCCTGCCGAGCCGTTTTCTGAAACATCTCGAGACGGTGCGCACGACCGTCTCCGCGCAGGAGTCGCAGGCGTTGAATCGTATGGCCGGGCCGTGCCTGATCCTGGCCGGCGCGGGCATGTGCAATGCCGGTCGTATCGTGCATCATCTGCGCCACAACCTCGCCAGCCCGGGCACGGTTGTGCTCATCGTCGGCTACCAGTCGCCCGGCTCGCTGGGCCGGCGGTTGCTGGAGGGGGCGCGCAACGTGCAGATCTTCGGCGACCGCATCCGTGTGCAGGCGACGGTGCGCGGGCTCGGTGGGTTTAGCGCCCACGCCGGGCAGACGGATCTGCTCGATTGGTTCGGCTGTCTCGCGTCGCATAAGCCGCGGGTCGTGCTCACTCATGGGGAAGACGAGAAAGGCCGTGGGCCGCTCGCCGCGAAGATCGCGGAGCGCTTCAAGCTGAAGGCGGAGCGGCCGCAGTTTGGTGAGGTGATCACGCTGTAATCGCGGCGGCGGGGGCGCCGACAGGTCACTGAGGACTCAGATGCGGAGGAGGGCGCGGAGGGCCAAGCTGCTGGCGGAGCTGGGTGGCAGGGTGAGAGTGTTGTCGTAGCGAAGGTCGCAAGACCTTCGTCCGAAGCCGGACGCGCCAGGCTCTGGCTCGGCCATCGGTAGCTGCTTCGCGGGGCTGAAGAGATGAAAGCTGAAGGTGCGGCGGCTGAACGACTTTGTTGTTCAGTTACGCTGGGCGCCTCGCGTTCTTGGCGAACGCGACTGCGGGAGCGTGGCGGGTGGGAATGGCGCACCTGCCCGGGCGGAGGGCTGGGCGCCAGCGGCGCGGGGGCGAAGACGCAAAAGCGTGTCGCGATCGCGACGCGCTTTTGCGTCCTGCTCGGAAGAGGAGAGGGGCGCGCCGGTAGGCGGCAACGGCGCCTTCTTTGTCGCAATCCGGCCACGGCACCGCTGTGGCATACAGGAGGCCGCCGGCGCGGCTTCCGCTATTGCGTGGGTTTACGCGGGGCGCCCGGCCCGATCGCGGCGGGGCCTATCTCGCCCCGTGCAGCTCGGCGACGGATTCGGGCGTGGCAAGGGGTGGGGGAATGATGAGCACGGCGGCGACGAGGTCGGGCGCCCGTTGTGCGAGCGTGAGCGTGGCCTGCGGGCCGCAAAGGTGGTGCAGGCGCCGGCGGGTATTGGACAATCCGAGCGAAGTGGAGTTGGACGCGGTGGCCAGTGTTCCGGGATTGAGCACAGTGAGGCAGAGTCGGCCCTCCCGGAGCGCGGCCTCGATGCTGATCTCCCCGCCACTGATTTGCGGGGCGATGCCGTACTTGAGCGCGTTCTCCACCAGACTTTGCAGGGTGGAGGGCGGGAGTGGCCAGGCCAGCGCCTCGTCGGCGACGGACCACCGCACCCGCAGGCGCTCCTCGTAGCGCAACCCCTCCAGTGCCAAGTAGCTGCGCACCGTCTCCAGTTCCTGGGCCAGCGGGATGGCCGGCTGCAGATTGGTCGTGAGCGCGGCGCGCAGCAGGTCGGCGAGCAGGGTGACGGCCTCGCGCGCCTGCTGCGGATCCTGGGTGATGAGGGCGCGCAGGGTGTTGAGGCTGTTGAAGAGGAAATGCGGGTTGATCTGGGCTTTGACCACCCGCAGTTCGGCCTCCTTGAGCACAGCCTCCAGTTTCGCCTGTTCGCGGAGCTTCTCCTGATAGCCACGGACGTAGGCGAGGCCCAGATAGAGGCCGACCCAAAGGGTGAACAGTGTGGCCATCTCCACGACGGGGACGCAGTAGGCCACGAGCGGGGGCAGGCGGCTGCGCTCGAGCAATTCGGGGGCGAAGGCGTACGCGGCGCCGTGCGCGAGCCCGGTCATGCCCATGCCGAGATACACGTTCCAGGCGAGAATCCGGACCAGAAAGCCCGACCACGAGCGGACCCGCGCCCGAACTCGCAACATCACGATACGCAGGAGGTGGCTGCAGAGCAGGCCTCCGGCGAACATGCCGGCGGGCACCACCCAGACGTGGGGTCGGTCGACGGAAATGTTGGCGAGCAGAAACAATCCTCCCAGCGACCCCCAGCCCAGCAGCTGGCAGAGCCAGTAGCGGACACTGCCCAGCCAACGGCGGCGCCACGGGTATTGGGCGGGGGTGATGGCGAGCGGCCGCAGGCCGACGAAGTGGCGCATGGTGTTTGGTGTGTCGGGATTCCGGATGGACCGGAGGTTCAGTGGTGGCCTTGTCCTGACAGCGAGACAAGCATGATCGGCGTTGGATCCGTGCGGGGAGCTGATTGCCGGCCGATTTCTGTTGCCGGGGATGGAGGCGGACTGGGGCGCCGGTGGCGGTGGATGCCGGGCGTGGCGATGCAGCGGCGATCGACAGTCCCCTGGCGTGGAATGAATCCGCTTTGGGCAGTAGAGGGAGGGGAGGGCGTGCGGCCGGGTGAGCGAGGCGTACGGGCGTAGGCGCGGATTGCGCTCCCGGCAACGGGCGAGCGTGCGGGCGCGGCGAGTTTGTTGCCGGTGCCGCGGTTCCGGGTTGAAACCCGGGCGGCACTGCCGAAGCGTGCGCCGATGCTGCGTTTCGGTCCGCTGGAGCTGGGCTCCAACCTCTTTCTCTCGCCGTTGGCCGGCTACACCAACCTGCCGTTCCGGCTCACGCTGCGCGAACTCGGCGGACTGGACCTGTGCACAACCGACCTCGTGAACGCCCGCTCGCTGTTGGAGCGTCGCTCGCGCGCGTTCGAGATGATCCGCTCCTGCGCCGCCGACTCGCCGCTGGCGGTGCAGCTCTTCGGTTCGGTGCCCGAGGAGATGCGCGACGCCGCGCAGCTGCTCGAGTCGCTGGGTATTGCCTCGGTGGACATCAATATGGGCTGCCCGGTGCCGAAGGTCTGCCGGGTGGGCGGCGGCTCGGCGATGATGACCGAGACCGACAAGACCGCCGCGCTGGTGCGGGGCATGGTCGCCGCCGTGAAGATTCCGGTGACGGCGAAGATGCGCCTGGGCTGGGACGATGCCAACCTCACCGCGCCGGATCTGGCGCGGGCGCTGGAGGATGCGGGCGTGGCGGCGGTGTTTGTCCACGGGCGCACGCGGGCACAGGGCTTTTCGGGGCGGGTGAACCTTGCCGGTATTCGGGCGGTGGTGCAGTCGGTGCGCACGATTCCCGTGATCGGCAACGGCGACGTGACCACGCCCGAGGCCGCGCGGGTGATGCTGGCCGAGACCGGCTGCGCCGGCGTGAGCGTGGGGCGCGGGGCGTTCTACAATCCCTGGATCTTTGCGCAGACGCGCCGCTTCATCGACACCGGCGAGCCGCAGGTCGAACCGACCTTGGCGGAACGGTTGCGGGTCTTGCGCCGGCACCACGCCCGCTATGTGGAGACCCATGGCGATGAGCGCGGCACCGTGCTTTTTCGGCGGGTGGCCTCCTGGTATGCGCGGCGTTTCGGACCGGCGCGCGAGTTCAAGCGCGGGGCGGCCCGGATGAAGTCCACGGCGGATTTCGAGGCGACGATCGCGGCGTTTCTCGAATGGCGGAAACCGTTCCTGGACGAGGCGGGAGAGCTGCGGGCGAAGTATCAGCCGGCGCCGATGGTTGCCTCGTTCCTGCAGCCTGAAGGCGAGGACGCGGCGCAAGACTCGATTCCGGTACCCAAGGGGCCGGTGGAGCTGTGGTGAAGAGGCGGTTGCGTTGGGCGTGTTGGTTGAGGGGATGATCGAGTGGAGGAGCCCTGCCTATGGCGCAAACAGCGGAAGGCGCGGTGGGCCAACGAAAAGGGGTCCGGGTGCTGAGCCGTAACCATTCGTTCGAGCGCCGAGAGACGGGCGTCGATGGCCTGATTCTCAGGGAATGATTTAGGGGCCGTCGGGTCCCCTGTTCGTGCACTGATGGTTTGCGCTCGGCTCTCGTCTGCATCTTCACGGCTGAGCGGAGTGGCTATTGGGGGGGGCATCGCCGGTTCCGACCGCTTAGGTTCACGGCCGTGAACTTAAGTGGTCGCGAGACTATGGGGCCTGGGGCTCCGGCGTTTTGCAGGCTGGATTTGCGCGGTGTGGTGGTTGAAGATCGGGGGCGATGAACGAAGTGCGCCCCTACAGTGTTGGCGAAGAGATAGCCAACAGCGTGACCCATGGTGTCGGCCTCCTGCTGGCTGTGCTGGCCCTGGTGGTACTGGTGGTGGGGGCCGTACAGGTGGGGGACCCCTGGCGGATCGTAAGTTTCTCCATCTACGGAGCTTCGTTGGTGTCGCTCTATCTCGCGTCGACGCTTTACCATGCGGTACCCGGGCCGCGGGCAAAGAAGTGGCTGCGGCGTTGCGACCACGCGGCGATCTTCCTTCTCATCGCCGGCACCTACACGCCGATCATGCTGGTGACTCTACGTGGACCGATCGGCTGGACGATGGCGGGTTTTGTGTGGGGGATCATGGTGGCGGGCATCACCCTGAAGTTTCTTTTTCTCAACCGCTTCCAGCGGGTATTGCTCGGGGCTTATGTGGCGATGGGATGGGGGGCGTTGTTCGTGCTCCACGTGCTTTGGCAGCGATTACCGCCGGCGGCGATCGGTTGGCTGCTGGCGGGCGGGGCCACGTACACGGCTGGGGTGGCCTTCTACGTGTGGAAGAGTCTGCCCTACAGCCACGCCATCTGGCACCTCTTCGTGCTTGGTGGCAGCCTGTGTCACTTTCTGTTTTTCTACCTCCACGTCCTGCCGGGGAAGTGAGGGCGGAAGGAGGGACAAGTAACAAGGTCCAAGTAACAAGTGGGGGCGGGTCCCAGTCCGCAGTCCGAAGTGACCAGTGAGCGGAGGGGCGGGAAGAGGATTGGGAGAACGAGCAAGGGCAGGGGTAGGAGAAGGAGATCGGGGATGTTCGCTACTCGCTGCGCGAATCCGGCAGCCGGTGGAAACACCACAGACTGAGCGCGGTGAGCGCGGCCCCGGCCAGCGCCCCGAGCCCAAGCGACCCCGTGCTTTTGTGCAGCTCCCCGGTGCCCCAGGCCGCGAGAGCACTGGCGAGCATCGCCGGGGCGAGCAGCAGGGAGGAGAAGGCAAAGGAGGTGGGACGGCGTTCGGCGGGGAAGCTCTCGAGCAGCAGGGCTGCGGCCCCGTTGACGTTAAGAAAAGTGACCATGCCGAACAACGCGAAGAGCACGAGGAAGCCGGCCTCGCTCCGGTTGATCAGGACTCCCGCGCAGAGAGCGAGCGAGAGCCAGCCTCCGGCCAGCGCCACACTGCGTCCCCCTCGCCGATCCCCTAGCCAAGCGGTGAGCACATTCCCGAGGATGCCTCCAAACAACTGCGCCGCCACAAAGCGACCGATCTGATTGCCGGGCAAGGCCAGCACGGACAGGGCGTGGAGCGGGAGAAACGGGGTGAATACTCCAATACCCGTGCTGAAGACGCGCCCCAGGGTGTAGCGGCGCAGGGCCGCATCACCTCGCCAGTGGCCGGGTAGGGTGCGCAGCCGTGCGAGCAGGTCGTGGCTGGGGTCGTGGGGCGGGGGCGGCGGACCCGGCAGCTCGCGTACCTGGCAGAAGAGCAGCATCGACAACATCATGAAGACGAAGGCGCCGACATAGAGCAGCCCCGCCCCTTCCACGCCGGGTCGGCGGGCGAGCACGGTGGCGCCGGCGCTGGCGGCGAGGAAGCCGCAGACCGTGCCGATGATGTTGCGTACCCCCATATTGGAGGCGCGGCGGTTGGGTGGCAGGGTCTTGGCGAAGAGCTGCCAAAAGGCCGATACGTTCAACCCGCCGAAGCAGCTGATAAGCAGTGGGGTGAGGGCGACCAACCAAAGCGTGAGGCGCGGGTGGGAGTCGTGCAGGAAGAGCAGCGCCAGGCCGGAGAGCAGCGGCACGGTGCGCTGCGGCACGCTGGTCCAGGCAACGGCCGGCTGATAGCGGCGCAGGCGCTCCGTCCAGCCGGCGACGAGCACGGGAATGACGAGGAAGCCGTATTGGTAAAGCGAAGGGGCGAGCGCGACCAGCCACGTGGGGCCACCAAGCTCATTGAGCAGGGTGGGCAGCAGTGTTTCCACCGAGATGAGGGCCATGGCCGCCCCGTAGAACCCGCCGTCGATGGCGAGCGCGGCGAAATTGCGGCGCAGGTGGCGGCGCTGGGCGTCGTCGGACCAGAGGGTGGGCGGAGCGGAGCTCAAGTGCGGTGATATGCGCGCGGCGCCGGGGCGAGCCAAGGATGGAAAACGGTGACTTTACCAGTCATCAGTCACCAGTGATTGGTGGACAGTTCGCAAAGGGCCAATGGACGAAGTGCCGATTCGCGTGGCCGGAGGGACCATTGAGAGTCGTGCGGAGTTCGGGACCCGCAACAAGGCACCGCAACCATGGATCACGCCCACGGGTTACGGTTAGTGCCGCCACCGGTCTCACCCGACCCGCAGGGCGAGGCTCTCCATCCAACGCGTGGCAGCGGCCTGGGCGTTGAGCACAGCGGCAGGAAGTAGTGCCACGATGGCGGCATCGGCGGGCCGCCCATCGCGGGCTTCGGCCTCGAGCCGGGCGGTGAGATGCTCGATCTCGCGGAAACCGATCATCGAACAGGCGCCCTTGAGCCGATGGGCGACCCGGCTGGCCGTGGCCACGTCGGCGCTGGTGGCCGCGAACTGGAGCTCGGCCAGACGGTCGCTGGACTCGACAAAAAAGCTTTCGAACATCTCCCGGGCCACGGCGAGGGCCTCGGCGGGATCGGCGGGAAGAACGAATTCCATCGCGGACGAGTCGAAGGTCTCGGCCGCGGGTTGGGCGGCCTCGGCGGCGGCGAGGGCGGCGGCGGCCGCTGCCGCCGCTTTGGCGCGACGGTCGTCGGTGGGCATCGGGATTGGGCGGGCCGGGGTGGCGGGGGCGGACTGTTGGGACGCTGACGGGAAGAAATCCATCGCGGGGTTCTCCTGCTTAACCGGTGACGGGGCCGGTGGTTGTTCGGGCGCAAAGATCGACGTCGGTGCTGCGGCGAAGAGGGAGGGCTGGGCTCGGGTAGTGGCGGGGGGGCGCTCGGCGAGTGCGGTGGCAGCGGTCATCAGGGCGCGTTTGAGTTCATTGGGGCGGACCGGTTTGGAGACGTAGTCGTCCATTCCGGCCGCCAGACAGTTTTCCCGGTCGCCGGTCATGGCGTTGGCCGTCATCGCGATGAGGTGGGGACGGGTGGCCTTGGGGTAGCGTTGGTTGAGCTCGCCGGCGCAGGTGAGGCCGTCCATCTCGGGCATCTGAACGTCGAGGAGGATGGCGTTGTAGGGGTGCTGCTCGAGGGCGGAAAGGACTTCGAGGCCGTTGTTGGCGATGTCGACCCGGTAGCCCATGCGGCCGAGCATGAGGGTGGCCATGCGTTGGTTGGTCGGGTTGTCCTCGGCGAGCAAGACATCGAGCGGATGGCTGTGGGCCAACTCCGCCGTGTTGGAGGAGCTGGTACGACTGGTGCGTTGCACGGCGGTGCCGGTGGCCAGAGCCCGCAACGCATCGAGCAGGGCGGCGGCCTTGATCGGTTTGGCCACGACGGCGCCGATGGCCAGTTCGGGAGGGGTCTGCCCAAGGCTGCCCAAGGGGGCGGCGATGGCGATGGGCAGGCGGGTGGAGCGCTGGAGGGCGCGCACGCGGCGCACGAAGGCGAGGCCGTCCATCTCGGGCATGTGCAGGTTGATGAGGGCCAGATCGAAGGATTCGCCGTGGCCAAGCCATTCGAGGGCCTCCGCAGCGGTGGTGGCCGAGCGCAGGGAGAGCCCCCATCCCGCCGCCAAGGCCCCGATAACGCGCCGGCTGGTGGCGTTGTTCTCGACCAGAAGCAGGCGTTTGCCGGTAAGTTCGGGGCGGGGGAAGTGGAGGGCGAGCTGCTCGGTGGTGGCCTCGCCGGCGCCCACCGTGACCTCGAACTGGAAGGTGCTGCCCTTGCCCGCCTCGCTCTCGACCCAGATGCGGCCATGCAGGAGCTCGACGATCTTCTTGCAGATGGCCAGGCCCAGACCGCTACCCCCGTATTGTCGGGTTGTTGACGAATCGACCTGGCTGAAGGTCTTGAAGAGGCGGTCCATGCGGTCGGCGGGAATGCCGATGCCGGTATCGCGCACTGAGAAGTGGAGACGGTGGAGGCCGCCCTCGGCGGCTCCGAGGTGCTCGACGGAGAGGAGCACGTCGCCGGTGGAGGTGAACTTGATGGCGTTGCCGATGAGATTGATGAGCACCTGGCGCAGCCGGGTGCTGTCGCCGAGCATGATCGGGGGGACTCCGGGCCCGATCCAGCCGACGAGATCGAGGTGCTTCTCGGCGGCCTTGGCGCCGAGCACGTCGAGGGCGTTTTCGATGCACTCGCGCAGGTCAAAGGGGCGCTGTTCGAGCTCGAGCTTGCCGGATTCGATCTTGGAGAAGTCCAGGATGTCGTTGATCAGGCTCAGGAGGGAATCGCCGGAGTTGTTGATCGTCTCGGCGAGTTCGCGCTGCTCGACGTTGAGTCCTGTATCCAAGAGCAGGCCGCTCATGCCGATGATGGCGTTGAGCGGGGTGCGGATCTCGTGGCTCATGTTGGCGAGAAACTCGCTCTTGGCGACGGTGGCCAGGGCGGTCTCCTGGGCGAGCCCGTTGGCCCGTTCGATGGCGTGCTCGAGCTGCTGGTTGAGGCTTTCGGCGTTCTCGGCGGCGGCGCGCAGGTAGGAGGCCATCTCCTTTTCGGAGGTGTTGTCCCAGTTCACCCCAACCAGGCTGGCAGGCTGGCCGCGGTCGCCCGCGGTGATGTAGGCGATGGTGCGGATGTGGCGCACCCCGCCGTCGGGCCGAAGGATGCGGTACTCGGCGTCGAGTTGGGAATGGGAGGCGATGGCGGCGTGGAGCTGCTGTTCGGTGGCGGCGAGATCCTCGGGGAGAATGGAATCGCGCCAAGTATCGTAGCCGATGCCGTTTTCGGGGGGCAGCCCATGGATCTCGAACATGCGTTGGTCCCACTTGAGCGCCCGGCTGGCGACGTCCAGTTCCCAAATGCCAAACCCGGCGGCCTGTACTGCGATCTGAAGTTGGTTGCTGGCCGGGGAGGCGGCGGCTCCGGCGGTGGCACCGACCTCGATGGAGAAGGCGGCGTAGCGGCGCGCGCCGGCGGCATTCACGAAGGGCACGATGGTGGCGAGCGTTTCGAAGAGCCGGCCGTCCTTGGCTTTGTTGACGATGCGGCCGCGCCAGATCTGCCCGGCCGCGATCGTATCCCACAGGTCGCGGAAGAACTCTGGCGGATGCCGGCCACTGTTGATGAGGCGATGGGTACGCGTCAGGAGCTGTTCGCGGGAGAAGCCTGTAAGCTGACAGAACCGGTCGTTGACCTCCACGAGGAGTCCTCGTTCGTCGGTGACGGCCATGGCGGTGAGATCGCACAAGGCGTGCTGCAGGCTGTCGGCAGAAGTTCGGGCATCCTGGAGCTCCTTGGTGGCGGGGGGCGGGGAGCTTGGGGCGCGGCGCAGGGCGAAGCGGGCGGCCGTCAGAGCGGCGGCGGCGGCGACCAGCAGCAGTCCGCTGGCGATACGCAGGGCGGATTGGGTGTTGTTGGCCAGTTGGCGGGAGGAGAGTTCGCCGAGTTCCTGCAATTGGGCGGTCTGCAGGCGGTGCAGCAGATCCAAGGCGGCATCAATGGCGGCGCGCTGGCGCTCCTGGCGGGCGGTTCCCTCGCGGCCGGCGGCGGCCGGAGGCGAGTTGGTGTCGGAGGGGCGGATGCCCTCCGCGGTTTCGATGGCCGCGAAGTAGCTGGTGCGCGCCGAGGGCGAGATGGGCGCGGCGGTCACGGTCTGGCGCAAGGCGCGCAGCGCGCGCTCGAGGCCGGGGCTGGATTCTGGGGACTCGTTGCCGGTGCCGGCTTGGAGGGTCTGGTGCTGGGCTCGCTGCAATTCGACGAGCGAGGCGTCGAGGGCGGTGAGCAATGCGGCATGAGGGGCGGTGGCGTTGCTCCCGCAGCAAAGGTCGGCGAGCGGACTGCTGAGAGTCCAAGCACCGGCGCACAGCGCGCCGGCGGCCACTGCTGGCGCCAGACGGCCGCGCACGAAGGAAAGAATCGGGCGTGGGGCGGATTGCGGAGTCACCTTGGGGCCGGCTCCCGGCGGAAATGCCGATGGCCGATAGGTCTACCATCGGCCCGGCCGGCGGGGGCGGGTGGCCGCGGGGGCTGACGAGGCGAGGCGCGAGCCCCGGAGGCCCGCCCACACATTTCGGGGTGGCCGGCCGGCCGGCAAGAACGACCGCGCGCCGGTGGCCCCGGTGATCAGCGCGAGACCCCCCCTTTTGGGGGGCCCGGTCCCCCGCGCCCCGGGGGCCGCCCGGGCCCAGGTCGGCACGACCGGAGCCGGCGGCACCGCGGCAGCGGGTGGTGGGTGAGGCGGCACTCGCGCCCGGACTGGCGTCCGCCAATGGCCGGGGGCAACTGGCGACCAGACGCTGTGGTTGGGCGAAGCGTCCCTCTTGCTCCTGCGCTGGGCCGGCGACACGGGCGACTTTGCCGGCGGCGCGCGCTTTTTAAAAGTCAGCCCAGGCGTCGCGCCGGTACGCTGCAGGACATTGCCAACCGGGCCTTGATCCGGCAGGGCAGATCTGGTGCGCGGCAGGGGGCCCCCAGACGCTCGCTCAGGCCCGGCTTGCGCCCGAAAACGACCGGGGGCGGGCCGGCGACGCGGCGAGAGCCACCACCCACCGACACCCCGGCGCCCCCCCCCCCCCCGGCCGGGCGGCCAAGACGCCCGGACCCCCCAGCCGCCCCGCCCCCGCGTGGTCCCCGCGGCCGCCCGGCGCCCCCCCCCCCCGCCGCGCACGCCCTGGCGGGCGGCGAGCTTGCCGCCGTTTCGGGGCCAACTCGCTGGCGGCCTCGCTCCGGTCAGCTCGCCGAGAGCTTCTCGGCGAGTTTCACGATCGTGCGCGGCAGTTCCAGTCCGACCGCCTGGCAATGGTGCATCGCGCTAAAGAAGGCGAAACGCGGCACGCTGGCTTCGGGATGGGCCTCGGCATAGGCGCCGAGCGCCTCCAGCCTGGGGCCATGGGGGGCGAGTTTCTCAACCGGCAGCACCTTTTTCTCGGCCAGAAAGAAGTGCTGCACCTGATCGAGGGCCACGGCATGCGCGGCCGGGTCGGTGGGGGCAGAGTAGGGCATGGGTGAGCGGCCGGGGTGGGCCGCCTCCATGTAACCGAGCAATTGCGACCAGGCCTGGGCGACTGCCTCGGGGCCTTCGGCGCGGACCGTCTTCATCAGGCGGGCCTTGCGCACCTCCCACAGGGTGAACTCGATGGAGCCTAGGGAGCCGTCGGCTGCGGCGCGCACCGTACCGGCCACGGCGAAGTCTAACGGCTCCACGTCCTGGGGGAAGAGTTGGCGCGCCTGTTCGCCTCCGAAGGCTCGAGGTGTGAGCAGGAGGTTCTTCTGCGGGTCGAGTCCGCTAACGGCCACCGGACGGTAGACAGGAACAAACCAGCACGCCTCGGCCAACGCCAGCGGCAGGCCGCGCACGAGAGAGGCCAGCGGGTGGTCGGCTGGGGCCATCGTGTCCTTGGGCAAGCCCTCGCCGGTGAGGGCGAGAGGGAGAAACGCAATACGACGGGTGCGTCCGGCCTTGGTCGGGAGAACCGGTTCGCCCTCCTGCTGCAAGCCGTAGGCCCAGATGGGCTTGCTGATATTGATCAGCTGCACGTCGGGGCTGCCGTGGTTGGTGGGTGCGGTGGTGGCTTCCGCGGCAAGCTCGGTACGCATCTTCTCGATGGCGTTGAGAAAACCGTCGAGGCGGTTGCGTAGGCCCGGGGCCGAGAAGCGGCGCAGCACGTCGTGGAGTTGCTGGGCGGCGACGGGGTTACGCTGGTGCAGAAAGGCCTGGATGAGGTTGATGCCGGGCGTGACGCTCTGCGCCATCGGGTCATAACGAGGGGCGACGAACTCGACGAGGGCGTCGATGTGGCCGGTGGCACCCAGGTCCCCGGAGATCGTGCTCATCGCGCCCGCCAACGCCGGGGCTGACTGGGCGATCTGTTCATAGAGGTGGAGGGCCGAGGGCAGGTCCTGCTTGTCGAGGAAGGCGCGGGCCTCGGCGAGCATTTCGGGCACGTCGAGCTCGCGGGCTGCAGCTGGCTGCACCCGGGCGCTGTCCTGTCCGGGTAGCGGGCCGGAGGCGGCGGTCACGGCCGGCGCAGCGGCGTTGTCCACGGCGGTGGCGGGCGCGGCGGCCGAGGCGCGCGGCGCGGGGGAATTTTTCTGACCAAAGAGGGAAGCGAAGAAGCCCACCGCTCGTGGGTAGCGCAGCGGCGGCGGTTGGCGAGGCATTTTCACCTACGAGCGGGCCTGGCGGTGGCGCCGGCGTCGCGCTGGGCGCCGCGAGCGGAGGAAAACTCTCAGGGGGAGGATTTGTTCTGCCTCGCCAGCGGCCCGGCATGGGACTAGCTCGACCTCCGTTGTGAATACCCGATTCCTCGTTACCGAGTTTGGCGACGTCAACGACGGCTGGTCTCAGGCGACCGATTCCGTGCAACGGGCGATCAACATGGCCGCCACGGTGGGCGGAGGCACGGTGGTCTTCCCTCGGGGCACCTTCCGTTGCGGCACCTTGGAGTTGCGCTCCAATGTCACCTTGGAGCTCACCCATGGCGCGGTGTTGCTCGCTTCTCCCGATCTCGAGGACTATCGCCCCATCGCGGAAAGCCACGGCGATCGCCATCCCTATCACCTGATCGTCGCCCGCGGCTGCGAGAACATCGGGCTGTGCGGGCCGGGGGTGATCGACGGCAGTGCTGCCGACTTCTGGGAGGACGCCGCTGATCCTCGCGCCCCGATCAAGGTGAAGCGCCGTCTGGTCACCCCGTTGATCGAGTTTGTTGACTGCCACGACGTGCGCGTGGCCGATGCCTGTCTGCGCAATGCGGTCGGTTGGACTCTGCATCTGCTGCGCTGCGAGCGGGCCTGGGTGCACTGTGTGCGTATCGAGAACGACCTGCGCGCGCCCGACTCCGACGGCCTGGTGCTCAATGGCTGCCGCGATGTCTGGGTACGGGACAGCATGATCGTGACCGGAACCGACGCGATCGCCATCAAGGCCGCGCGCGACGCCGGCCCCTGCGAGCGGGTGACGGTGAGCCGGTGCACGCTGCGGGCCAACGGTTCGGCCTTGGCCTGCGGACCCGAGAGCTGGCACCCGATCCGCGACATCATCTTCAGCGATTGCATCGTGCATCACAGCCACACCGCTGTGGCGCTCCACGCCGTGGAGGCCGGTGGCATCGAGGAGGTGCTGGTGCATGACATCATCGTCGACACGCGTGGCGAGTTGCTGGATGCGCGCCCGCTGGTGATCAATGCCCGCCCGGCCGATCCGGCGGCGGGGGGCGCCCCGGCCATCCGCGGGGTGACGGTGCGCAACCTACGGGCGCTCACCGACGGCCGCATGATCATTGCGGCCGCCAACGGCGGCATGATCGAGGATGTGCGGCTCGACGATGTGACGCTGCGTTATCCCGTGGTCGAGAACACCAGGCGCTACCTGGAGCCGGCGATGCTCGAGGAGCGCATTGGAAGTCTGGAGGCGCGGCGGGCGACGGCCGCCCTGGTGGCCGAGAACGTGCAGCAGTTGCGGGTGACCAATTTTGATGTGCGTTGGCCCGCCGGGCCGGCGACGGCCGAATGGCTGCCGGATTGGAAGCGGTTGCGCAACACGGGGGAGATCCTTCCCCGCGAGGCCTGGCTGGCCCAGGCGAGCCCCGCCGTGCCTGCTATGTGGTTACGCGGAGTGGTGGGCGAGATCGTTACGAAGGCCCAGGGGTACAACGGCGCGCCGGCCATCGACGCACAGGATTGCAGGCTGGAGTGAGCGAAAGGCATCGCGAGCAGCGAGTCACCGGCCCGGTCTCCGCGGGCTTCGTGATCGCCGTTTGGCCGTGGCCCAGGCTTCAGGCCGGGCCTGGCGGCCGGGCACCGCCTCGGCCAAGGTGAGTGCCCTCCTGTAGGCTGGGGCGCTGCCCCGGCCGAAGGGCTCCGCGCCCTCTCGGCCCTGCCGCAGGGCGCGTCTCTCGCGGATCGAGTCCAGGCCCGCTTGGGGGCAATCGGGGCCACCCCGGGGAGCCACGACATCGAGGCGGGGGCCCGAAGCTGATCGGTCCGATCCCAAGTCGGGACGGTCCGTCAAACCAAGCGGTTGCGCGGGGTGATCGGAGAGCGCGGGGTGGGGCGGTTTTGGACGCCTAGGAGGGCCTCCGAACCGGAGGCTTTGGGGTGGCCGACAAAGGGGAAGGCCGTGGGTCTAGAGGAGGCCACGCTGCGACTGGGTTATTCACAGCGCGGGGCGAGAAACCAGTTGACGCGTTTTTGGGCAAAACCCATATGTAGTGCGTTGCGTCTTGGTTACCCACAACCCGTTGTGGTGAACAAGAAGTAAACAACTCCCAACAACTTTGTGTGGCCAAACGTCTCGGTCTGTTGTTTTTCGGGGCCACTCGTTGCTTTTCTCCCGCTCGTTTCAACCGTCGCTTCCCTCATGCCTGATAATCGCCAGTCCGCTCCCGCTTTGAACCGTTCCGGTTCGGCCTTTGCGGCTGTCCGGTTCTCTCGCACTTGGCGAGCCTCGGCCACCCCCGTCGCCACCGCCCCTGGCGGCGACCGATCCTAATCTCCCGCGCGAGCCCCCGGCACCGCGCGGTGCCGGGGCTTCGCTTTTGCGTACGCCCCGCCTTTTCGTCCTCCGTCCGTTGTTCGCCTCTCAGGGATGACACCGCACTCCAGTCTCGAGCACGACCTCGCGCTCAAGCGTTTTGCCTCCACGCCGAAGGACCAGAAGCCCAATTATCCGTGGCGCGACACGGTGCGTGACCGTCAGGCTCGGCTGCCTGAGGTGCAGGTGCTCTGCCCGCAGGGACCGGAGCCGTTCGACCTCGGGGAGATCGCCGACACTGTCGGCAAGTCGCTGACCACCCTTCTGCTGGCCCGCGGGGAGCGTGAGATCTTCACGGCCGACCACAAGACCTTCGTGGCGCGTATCGCCGACGAGGTGGCCGGCAACCTCACCGCCCTGGCCCTGCAGCAGCGGCCGCTGCGGCTCAATCTCCACGATCTCTACGTCCTCATCGAGAAGACGCTGGTCGACAACAACGCCTACGACGTCGCCAAGAGTCTCTTGCACAGCCGCGGCGCCAAGCTCGGCACCGATCGCGTCTCCTGCTCCACGCCGGTGCGGCTGATCCGGCGCAACGGCCAGGTGGTGCCCTGGAACGAGGCCAAGATCGAGATCTCCATCCGCAAGGCCTTCCTCTCCCTCCACCAGCCGACCACGCCCGCCGCCGAGATCGCCCGCGCCGTCACCGCCCGGGCCCTGGCGACGCGCGAGGCCTTCCTGCACATCGAGGAGGTCCAGGATGTTGTCCAGGAAGAGCTGATGCGGGCGGGCCATTTCAAGGCGGCCGAGACCTTCATCATCTACCGCTCGATGCGCGCCGCCGTGCGCGGCACCGAGACTTCCGCCGCGCCCGCCGCCGCCGCCCAGCCCACGATGGTCGTGGTCATGCGCCCGGCCGGCGACACTTACCTGTGGGACGGCCACGATCTGCGCCTGCGCATCGAGTTTGCGGCCAGCGGTCTCGACCTGCGGCTTGCTCCCGACGAGATCGAGCACGAGCTGCGGCGCACCGTCTACGACAACATCACCCAGGCCGATTTGGCCGCGGCCATCGCCCGCAACGCGCGGTGCCTGATCGAGCGCGATTCCGAGTTCGCCCGTTTCGCCGGCCGCCTGCAGCTCACCTATCTCTACGAGGAGGCGTTGGGCTGGGATATCGTGCGCGACGGCATCAACCGCCTGCGCGAGTTCCATCGGCGTGTTTTTGCTGAATACGTGTTCGAGGCCGTGGCCCTCGGGCTGCTCCAGCCCCGCCTGCTCGAGGCCTACCGCCTGGAGGAGCTCGCCGCCGCGCTCGACCCGGCCGCCGACCTCGCGCTCGACCTCGCCGCGGTGCAGGTGCTCTGTGATCGGTTTTTGGTCACTGCGCGGCTGGATGGCGCGAAGGTTCGCCACCTTGAGGTGCCGCAGTTCCTCTGGATGCGCGTGGCGATGGGCCTGTGCTTCGAGGAGAAACGCGGCCGCGAGGTCTTCTGCTTCGGGCTCTACGAGGTGTTCAAGGCCCGGCGCTTTCTCCCGGCCGCCGCGGTGCTGGCCCACGTTGGCACGCTCAACCACCAACTGCTCGCCCACTACACCTACCACGTCGAGGACCGCCTCGACGGGGTGATGCAGCGCGGCATCGCCGACAACGCCTATCTGGCCACCCCCGGCGGCTCGCTCGCCGGCTCGTGGACGGCGGTGGGCGGGGCCGCCCCCGGCGCGCCCGGCCTGGTGCCGTCCCTGCGCCTGCACCAGGCGATGCTCGCGGCGATCGGCCCGGTCGCCGGCTGTGCGTATTTGGAGACGTGGCACAGCGATCTTCCCGCCTTCCTCGCTTTGCGCCGCGGCGCCCCCGCCGGCGACGGGGCGGCCGTCCTCGCCACCGGCCACTGGGTGCCCGATCTGTTTCTCCAGCGCGTGGTCGCCGGTGCCCACTGGACGCTCTTCCGGCCTTCCGATACGCCGGATCTCGCCGGGCTGCACGGCGCCGCCTTTGCCCGCCGCTACGAGGCCTACGAGGCGCAGGCCGCCGCCGGAGGGCTGTGGAGCCGCCGTCTGGGCGCCGCCGATCTCTGGCGGGAAATGCTTGAGGGGATACTGATCACGGGCGAATCCTGGATCGCCTTCAAGGACGCGTGCGCGGTGCGCACCCCGCAGGATCACGCCGGCACCGTGCGCTGCCCGAGCCATGGCACCGACCAGGTGCTGGCCACCGGTACCGATGAAACCGCCGCCTGCAGTCTCGGCTCGGTGGTGCTGGATGCGCACCTCGACGCCGCCGGCGCGCTCGACCTGCCGCTGCTGCGCGCCACGGTGCGCCTGGCCGTGCGGGCCCTCGACAACGTCCTCGATCTCCATCGTTTCCCTACCGAGGCCGCCCGCCGCGCCGCCCAACGCCACCGCCCGCTCGGGCTGGGCGCGATGGGGTTGGCGCAGGCGCTGCACCTGCGGGGTCTGGCCTTTGCCTCCGCCGAAGCGGTGGCCTTCGGCGATGAGTGCCTCGAGTCGCTCGCCCACGCCGCCGCCCTGGCCTCGGCCGAGTTGGCCGCCGAACGCGGGCCGTATCCGACGTTCAAAGGCTCGAAATGGGACCGCGGCCTGTTCCCGGCCGATACCCTCGCCCAACTCGCGCAGGAGCGCGGCAGGCCCCTGGACGTGCCGATCGGCGGCCGCCTCGATTGGCAGCCCATCCGCGAGTTGGTGGCCGCGCACGGACTGCGCAACTCCGCGTTGCTTGCCCTTTCGGCCACCCCGTGGATCGATCAGGTGGCCGGCACTTCTCCCTCGATCGAGCCGTGCGCCCGCAATTTGCAGGTACAATCGACCCTCTCGGGCGAATTCGTGGTGGTGGCCCCGGCGCTGGTGCGCGACCTCAAGGCCCGTGGTCTGTGGTCCCTGGAGATGATCGACAACTTGAAGTATTTCGATGGGGAGGTGCCCGAGATCGCGGCGATCCCCGACGATCTCAAGCGCAAGCATCTCACCGCTGGCGAAATCGACCCGGGTTGGCTGCTGCGCGCCGCAGCTAGCCGGCAGAAGTGGATCGACCAGTCGCAGACGCTCTCGCTCAGCCTGCCGCGGGCCGGCGCCGATGCCGGCGCGCTCTCCGCGCTGCTGCTCACCGCTTGGCGCATGGGTCTGAAGTCGGTGTGGCGGGTCGCCCTGACGCACACCAGCCAGCACCGCCATCATCCTCAGCCCTGAGCCCGGTCGATCCCTTTCCCCACTGTTTTCGCAACTGCAGTCCTGAACGCACCCCTGCCCATGTCCGCAGCCCTCTCTCCCAGTCCCACCGAAAGAATCACTTCCATGTCCGCGTCGGAAATCCTCATCACTGTCAAGAAGCGCGACGGCAAAGCCGCCCCGTTCAAACTCGAGCGTATTGTGCGCGCCATTGCCCTTGCGGCCTACGGGTCCAAGCACGACGAAACCAAGAACCCCCACCGCGACAACACCGAGCAACGCTACGGGCTCGATGAGGCCGAGTTCCGCGACGTCTTCAACCTCTCGGCGGAGGTGCGCGACATGGTCATCGAGAAGTTCGGCACCGCCGGGGCCCCCGGGGTCGAGGATGTGCAGGACCTCATCGAGTTGACCCTGCTCAAGCACGGCCGCTACGAGATCGCCCGCCACTACATCTTCTACCGCATCCAGCATTCCGAGCTCCGACCGGTGAGCCACGGCGACTGCGGCCTGCAGGACTACATCGCGATCAGCCGCTATTGCCGCTACGACGAGAAGCTGGGCCGCCGCGAGGTCTGGCCGGAGGCCGTCGAACGCGTGGCGCAGATGCACCAGCGGCGCTTGGTCAAACACGCCGATCGCGACATCAACACCGCCATGCGCGAGCTCGTGGCCAAGGGCACCGTGTCGGCCGAGGCCGCCCGCGATGCGGGCCCGCTCGGCACCGTCTCCGAGGAGATTCGCCGCTCGTTCGACCTGGTGAAGTCGAAGAAGGTGCTGCCCTCGATGCGCTCGCTGCAGTTCGGCGGCCGCGCCATCGAGGTCTCCAACGCACGCATCTACAACTGCACCGCTTCGCCGGTGAATCGCCCCGAGTTCTTCCGCGAGTACTTCTTCCTCCTGCTCAGCGGCTGCGGCTGCGGCTTCTCCGTGCAGAAGCAGCATGTGGCCCAGTTGCCGGCCCTCGCCGCCCGCGGCGACGAGTTGGAGATCCCGGTGAAACACTACGCGGTGCCCGACACCGTCGAGGGCTGGTCGGATTCCCTCCACGAGCTTTTTCAGTCATTCCTACACGGTTACAAGGTCGAGTTCTCCTTCCATCAGATCCGCTCGCGCGGCTCGCTGCTCAAGACCAGCGGCGGCAAGGCCCCCGGCCATCTCCCGCTCAAGCGCGCCCTGACCCGCGTCGAGGAGATTCTCATCGGCTCGGCCGGTCGCCAGCTGCGCCCGATCGAGGTGTACGATATCTGCATGCATGTGGCCCAGTCGGTCCTCTCCGGGGGGATCCGCCGCTCGGCCACGATCTGCCTCTTCAGCCCTGAGGACGAGGAGATGATGGCCGCCAAGACCGGCGAGTGGTTCCGCACCCATCCGCAGCGCTCCGCCTCCAACAACAGCGCCGTGCTCGTGCGCGACGAGACTTCGCGCGACGTCTATCAGCGCCTTTTCGAGTGCCAGAAGCAATACGGCGAGCCCGGGTTCTACTTCGTCAACGGCTCCGACCCCGACGTGCTCCCGAATCCCTGCGTCGAGATCGCGCTCAACCCGCGCTTGGTGGTGACCTCCCGCGAGATCGAAAAACTGCGTACCTACGGCTACACCGGGCCTCTCGAGGAGGGCATGGAGTTGTGGGGCTGGCAGATGTGCAACCTCTCGACGATCTCCGGTGCCGCCGCCGACACCCCGGAGCAGTTCTTCGCGCTCGCCCGTGCCGCGGCCCTCATCGGCACCGTGCAGGCCACCTACACCGAGATTCCGTACCTCGGGCCGGTCACCCGCGTGATCAATGAGCGCGAGGCCCTCATCGGCGTCTCGATCTGCGGCGTGCTCGACAACCCTGACATCCTTCTGGACCCCTCGATCCTGCGCCGCGGCGCCGAGGTGGTGAAGGCCGTCAACGCCGCCGGTGCCGCCGCCCTCGGCATCAGCCGTGCCGCACGCACCACCTGTGTGAAGCCCGAGGGGACCTCCTCGCTGGTGCTCAACGCCGGCTCGGGCATCCACCCGCATCACGCCCGCCGGTATTTCCGCCGGGTCCAGGCCAGCAGCGGCGACCCGATGTTCCGCTGGTTCAAGCAGCACAACCCGCACATGACCGAGAAATCGGTCTACAACGAGGGCACCGAGGTGATCACCTTCCCGGTCGAGGCGCCGCCGCACGCCCTGCTCAAGGACGATGTGCCCGCGCTGCGCCTGCTCGACTACGTCCGTCTCGTCCAGGAGAATTGGGTGCAAGGGGGCCGTGCCGTCACCACCTACACCGACGCGCACCACAACGTCTCCAACACCATCACGGTGCAGGCCGGCGAGTGGCCGGCGGTGGCCGAGTTCATCTGGGACCACCAGCACGCCTTCACCGGCGTGGCCCTGCTCGGGGCCAGCGGCGACAAGGACTACCGCCAGGCGCCCCGCGAGTCGGTCAGCACCCGCGAGGACGTGCGCAAGTGGAACAGTCTCCACTACAACCCGGTGGACTACGCCAAGGTGTCCGAGAAGGAGGATCACACCGCCGGCCACGAGGCCCGCGGCGCGGCGACCGCCTGCGCCGGCGGCGCCTGTGAGCTGCTCTGAGTTTCCCCGCAAACCAGCCCGATAACCCGACTCCCCACACGGAGGGCGGACGCACCTCCAAGCGTCCGCCCTTCGCTTTTTTGCGGGGAAGTGAGCGAGTCTGTTGGGGTTCATGGCCGTTTTCGGGAGCCTCCGATGGGGCGCCGCAGAAGGCCTGCGGCTTTGGACCTAGTGGCGCAGGGCGAGGAGGTGCCCGCCGTTAGCCGAACCGGTGTGGCGCGATGGAAGGCTTCGCACCCCCGCGATGGACGGCCCCGCCTCTCGCGTGGATGACGAGGTCATTCAGTCGTCGGGCCAGCCGCGCCTGTTTCCTCCCGGCCCTGGTTTTGCGTGTTGGTCGGGGAGGCAGCGTGGTTTCAGCCGAGGGGAGGTTGGTGTCACGGTTTGTCGCCGACGTCCGGCCGTCGGCGGACCCAAAGTATTTGTGAATATGAGGCTCGCGCGTCCGGCGCCCGGCCGCAGCGGAAGGTGGGGCAGGGAGGCCTGGGGGCGGCCAGGGAGCCTGCGCCGAGGGGAGCTGCCTGTCTCCCCCGGGTGCGGTTCTCGGGGCGAGGCCACGCCGGCCGTGCGCCCGGTGCGGAGATCGGAATACGCTTCGAAGTGCAAACACGGTTGCACCCGACGCCGCTTCTGTTTTCAATCCACCCGCATCCTTGGACGGTCCCCCTCCGTTCGGGATTTGAAAGCAGGCCGTTTGTGG
Organism: Opitutaceae bacterium; assembly: GCA_016711225.1. Taxonomy (GTDB): domain Bacteria; phylum Verrucomicrobiota; class Verrucomicrobiia; order Opitutales; family Opitutaceae; genus CAJCBL01. Next base: position 209,244 of record JADJTK010000006.1, on the reverse strand, counting down.
CCCTTCCCTTTGGGATTGGCGGCAAGCAGGGGAGGACGATTGTTCTGTTTCCAACCCACGAACGAATTCTTCAACGAACCAATGGCGCAGCTGATTCTATGTATCGAGGATGATCCTTTGGCCGCACAGGCTATGCGGCGCACGCTGGTCTACGCGGGCTTTGAGGTCCAGGTCGCCAGTACGGCGGCGGAGGCGTTGGAATCTCTGCGGGCGCGCCCGCCGGCCATGATCCTGCTGGACCTGCTGCTGCCCGACGTGAACGGCTACAGCTTCATGGATCTGCTCCGCGATTACGAGGATCTCGACAAAATCCCCGTGATGATTGTGAGCGGCTGCGCCTCGCCGGAGGCCCAGAGCTTGGGCCGCGAACTCGGCGCCTGCGCCTATATGGTCAAGCCTTTCACCGCTCCGGAGTTGATCGAACGGGTGTGCGAAGTGCTGCGCATCGAGCCGAAGACCGGGCCCAAGGCTGGCAAGGTGGCCTGAGTTTCTCCCACCCGATCCGTGTGGCTGCCTGCGCCGTTCGGGCGCCGCGTTTGGTCATTCGGCCGCAACACGGGACGGGGTAAGAGAATCACCGTTGGGCGGTTGTAGCGAGGGCGGGCAGGCCTCCCTCGCTCGTCGGGCTATTCTGCCGGCTGCAACTCGGCGATGAAGCGGTCGGCCTCGCGGATCGAGACTTCCATCTCGGCGATGAGCTGGCCGATCTCGGTCTGGAGTTGCCGGTGGTTGGAGTCTAGTTGGGCGAGAACCTGCGCGTTGAGGTTGTGTTTGAGAAACAACACTTGGTCGCGGAAGCGCACCAAAACGGGATCCATGCCGGCGGCGGCCCGGTGCATCACGACGACCAGCGCGTTGTAGCGCTCCTCCGTCGTGGCGAGTTGGCGGGCACTGGCCGCGCGCAGGGAGGCGTCATTGTAGGCGTCGAGCTCCCCGCGCCATTCCTTGAAGAGGGCGCGGGCGACGCGCTCGATTTCGGAGATGCGGTCGCGCACGGCGGTGGCGCGGGTCTCGCTGCGCTCGAGCTGCTGGGCCAGCGTGGCGTAGCGCTCGCCCAAGGGGCCTCCGGTGTTGCCGGTGAGCGCCACAAACTCCTCCAGGGCGCTGGCGAACTGCTGGCGGGCGGCGTCCTGGGCTTGGCGGGCGTCCTGCACCCGGGCCACGAGGATGTCGCGTTTGTGGATGCCGAACTTCTCCTTCACGGCGTATTCCATTGTTTGGCAACCGGCGAGCAGCAGGCCGGTGAGGATCAGGGCGGGTAGGATGGCGAAGCGCATGGAGGGAAACTGGAGGCGAAACGGCGCGAGGTCGATCCTCTCTGTGCGGCCGGCCATGGCCGCTCTTGCGGCGAGGGGAGCGCCTTTCGTGGCGGCCGCGCGTCATTGCGGTTGTGCGCAGCCGGCGGGCTGTCTCATTGTGCACGCCATGTTTGTCGACGAAGTAGTCATCAAGGTTCGGGCCGGTGACGGCGGTAACGGCTGCACGGCCTTTCGCCGTGAGAAATTCATTCCCTTTGGCGGCCCGAGCGGCGGCGACGGAGGGACGGGTGGTGACGTGGTGATCGAGGGCAGCCACGACGTGAACAATCTCAACGACTACAAGTTCAAGCCCCACTGGAATGCCGGTAACGGCGAGAACGGTCGCAGTAAGGACCAGTACGGTGCCGGCGGCCGACCGGCCGTGCTCAAGGTGCCGCTGGGTACGGTGGTGACCAACGAGGCAACCGGCGAAGCCGTCGGTGAGGTCACCGAGATCGGCCAGCGCTTGGTCCTGTGCAAGGGCGGCTCCGGCGGCTGGGGCAACATCCATTTCAAGTCGTCGGTGAACCGGACTCCGCGGCGCGCCAATCCCGGCATCCCGGGCGAGCACGGGGTCTACCGGCTGGTGCTCAAGAGCATGGCCGATGTCGGGCTGGTGGGCTACCCCAACGCGGGCAAGAGCTCGCTGACCAACCACATCACCTCGGCGCGGCCGAAGATGGCCGCGTATCCGTTCACTACGCTGCAGCCGCAGGTCGGCGTGGTCGAGTTCCCCTCCCTCTATGAGCGGTTCACGCTGGCCGATGTGCCCGGCCTCATCGAGGGGGCCAATGAGGACCGCGGGTTGGGCCACCGTTTCCTGCGCCATATCGAGCGCTGCACGCTGCTGCTGTTGATCATCGACATGGCGGGAGTGGACGGCCGCGACCCTCGCGAGGACTACACGCATCTTTTGCAGGAGCTGAAGCTCTACGATCCGGAGCTCCTGAAGAAGCCGCGCCTGGTGGCGGCCAACAAGATGGACCTGCCTGAGGCCGCGACCAAGCTCGCGCTCTTCCGGCGCAAGCACAAGGTCGATGTCATGGAAATCTCCTGCCTCGGGGACGCCGGGTTGGAGGAGCTCAAGCTGGAGCTGCTCCACCGGGTGCGCCACGGGGGCCAATCGGCCCGTCCCCAGCCGGCGAAAACGCCGACGGTGGCCGTGAAGAGGCCGGCCGCCAAGAAGCCGGCGGCAAAGAAGCCCGCGCCTAAGAAGGCGGCCTCGAAGGCCTCCGCGGTCAGACCGGTTGCGCGGAAAAAGGTGGCGGCGAAGGCCGCTGCGCCGCGCCCGGCGACTGCCCGCAAAACCGCCCGCCCCTAGGTCCCTCCTCCCGTCCTGCCGGGAGGGCGGCCGGCTGCTGCGAGAGCCCAACTCCGGGCTTGTCGGCGGCCGACCCGCCCAACCACCCTGTAGGCCCTCGACCACCCCCGCGCCCCCTCCATGTCCTCCGAGCACCGTCCAGTGATGATGCGAGCCAATCGTGCCCTCGGCGCGAGTCTGGTGGAGCATAATCTCATCAGTATCGAGGTATTGGAGTCGGCTAACGACCGGCTGCTGGAGCTGATGGCCGACGAGAACGCCGAGTCCGTCTCCCTCCTTCATGTATTGGTGCACGAGAAGCAGGTGGTCACTGAGGCGCAGCTGCTCAGCTACCAGGTCGAGGAGATGGGCCTGGGCCTAGTGGACCTGAGCAACTACGACCAGCCCTACGAGCTGCGCAAACGCATCGACGTGGGCGCCTGCTACGCCACCTGGACGGTGCCCTTCGACGTTGAGGAGGGCATGCACTTCCTGGCCAGCGCCTATTATCTCAGCCCGGCGGCTCGCTCCTATTGGGAGCGCCAACTCGAAACGCCGATCCTCTGGTTCGTGACCAGCACCGAGAACCTCAACGACTTCCTGCGCAAGCTGAAGCTCGAGCGCGACGGCGACTCCGCCCCCGCCCGCGCTTCCTGACCCCGCCATGCCGCTCGGACGCCTCCAGACCCTGCTGATCGACAAACTTGAAGAGATGGGTCGGCTCAACGCCGATCAGCGCGCGGCCATCGTGGCCACTCCGCAGGACCTTCCCGGCGAGGCCCTCGACCAGCTCCTCCAGAAGGAGTATCGGCTCAGCGCCTTCCAAATCCTGCTGGGCAAGTCGCGCGCTTACGGCATCGCGCCGTATCTTGTCTCTCGGTATCGCATCAACAACGGCACCTTCGAGCATCTCAGCCGTGCTTTCTGTCAGCAGAATGTGGTGCTGCCGGTGGGGCAGGTGGGCGACACCATCATCGTCGCCCTGGCCAACCCCTTCGAGTTGAGCGTCACTGCCAAGATCGGCGAGCTCACCGGCAAGCGCGTCGTGCGTCTGCTCAGCGTGGAGAAGGATATTCGAGAGAAGCTCGCCGCCGACGCCACCCGCGAGAGCCAGCAGTTCGACGACGTGGTCGACAAGATCGGCGTCGAGTTCAAGGAGGTCGAGAAGGAGCTGGCCGCCGACGATGCCACTTCGGAGGAGTCGGCGCCCATCATCCAGTTGGCCAATCGTGTCATCGAGGACGCCTTCCTGTCCGGGGCGAGCGATATTCACGTCGAGCCCTGGGAGAAGGAGGTCGTGGTCCGCTACCGTATCGACGGCAACTGTCAGGAGAAGCTGCGACTGCCCTCCAAGGTCGGCCCGGCCTTGGTCGCCCGCCTTAAGATCATGTGCAACCTCGACATCGCCGAACGCCGGCTGCCGCAGGACGGACGCATCATCTTCAAGAATTACACCCGCAAGAACATCGACATCGATCTGCGCGTCTCCACCGCGCCGCTCAACCACGGCGAGGGCGTGGTCATGCGTATCTTGGACAAGCAGAAGTCCACGTTGCCGCTGCCGATGTTGGGCTTCTCCGAGGAGAATCTCGCCAAGTATCGCGAGGTGATCCGCCAGCCCTACGGGATGATCCTGCATTGCGGCCCCACCGGCTCCGGCAAATCGATGACGCTCTATTCCGCGCTCAACGAAATCAACGCCCCCGACCTGGTCATCCGCACCGCCGAGGACCCGATCGAATACACGCTGGCCGGCATCAACCAGATGCAGATGCACCGGACCATCGGCCTGACCTTTGCGGCGGCGTTGCGCTCCTTCCTCCGTCAGGACCCTGACATCATCCTCGTCGGTGAAATTCGCGACAAGGAGACCGCCGACATCGCCGTCGAGGCGGCGCTCACCGGCCATCTTCTGCTCTCCACTCTGCACACCAACGACGCCCCCAGCACGATCGCCCGTCTCACCGACATGGGTATCGAGCCGTTCATGATCTCGTCGTCGTTGTTGTGCGTGTGCGCCCAGCGCCTCATGCGGCGCGTCTGCAAGGTCTGCCGGGTGACGCACCAGGCGCAGGGCCGCGAGAAGGAGCTCCTAGAGCAGGCCATCGGCTGGAGCGGGCAGATCTACAAGGCCAATCCGCGCGGCTGCCCGAAGTGCGGCGGCATGGGCTACAAGGGCCGTGTTGGTATCCACGAGCTGATGGTCGTGTCCGAGGAGCTGGTGACGGGCATCAACAAGGGCCTGGAGACCGCCGAGCTCAAGAAGATCGCCATGCGCACCGGCATGAAGACGCTCCACCAGGACTCGATGCTCAAGGTGAAGGAAGGGCTCTCGACGATGGAGGAGTCCCTCGGCACGGTGCCTCCGGATCTCTGAACTTGGCGCGCCTGCCTCCGGCCCACCCGCAGCGCCGGGTTGGGCGGGCCGTACGTTTGGGCCTCGGCTTTCGGGCTACTCGACGGTGCCGGGGGGCGATTGGGAGCGGCCGACTGGTCGCACAGCGGCCGGGCCGGAGTTGCTTTGTCCGGTGAGCTCGGACACGCGTTTCCAGTCCTGCATCCCGGCAACCCAGAACCACCAGCGCGAGGTATCGGGGGCGAACGAGACTCGCGCGAGAAAGTCGGCGCGGGCGATCGGTCCCAGGCGGTCTTGGCCGTCGAAATAGAAGTAGCGCCCTTCGGGCAACGATGCCGGCCAGGCTGTGGCCGGTTTGCGGGCCCCGTTGGAGGGCGGGCTGGCCGGCGTTCCGGAGGGCGGTTCCGACGAACTGACGCCGACGAGTGGGCTCTGCGGGACTGCGGGTGCGGTGGGCACCGGCGCTGCCGCCCGAGGTGCCGAAGGCGGGGGGGCGGAGGGCAGAGGTGCGGCCGGCGGAGGTGCCGCGGACAGAGCCACGGGGGGGGGGGGCGCCGCAGGCAGAGGCGCTGTCGCGCGAGGTGCCAAAGGCAGGGGTGCGGCTGGCGGAGGTGTCGCGGATCGCGCTACGGAGGGTAGGGGCGCCGCAGGCGGAGGTGCGGCTGGCCGCGATGCCGAAGGCAGGGGGTCCGCAGGTAGGGGTTCGGCGGGGAGGGATTCGGCGGGGCGGGCACTGGGAGTATCCGGGTCTTCGCCAGCCGGCTTGGGCCCCAGCCGTAGGCGTAGTCGTTTCTTGCCCTGCGCTTGGGCGGGCGCAGTGGTGCGCTTTGCCCCGGCTTTCCCCACCGCTCCGGCCACTGCGGCCGCCTCGGCTGCTTCGGCCGCGAGTGAGGCGCGGAATGCCCGGGCTGCTTCTTGTAGTTGGGCGGTGGTCATTTCTGAACTTGGGCGTGGTTTATGGGGCGGTTGGCGCCCCAGCATCGAGTCGAGCAGCGAGCCGCGGTCAAACTCGGTCAACTGCACCCGCCGGGTGGCCAGCAGGAGCAGCCCGAGGCCCAGCCCGGCGGCGGTACCGCCCAGGTGCGCCCAGTAGGCGACGTTGTCGAGGTCCAGCCATGCCCCGATCACATCCCAGGTCGTCCAATACAGGGCCACGCCCCACAGCCAGGTGCGGAAGAACCGGATCATGAATCCGGCAAGGAAGACCAGGCTCACGCGGTTGGCCGGATAGAACGCCACGGCCATGCCGACCACCCCGGTGATGGCCCCGCTGGCACCGATGACGGGCTCCCCGGAGACCAGCAGGTGGAGCATCCCGGCAAATGCGCCCAGTCCAAAGTAGGCCAGGAGGTAGCCTAGGTTGCCGACGGTGGCGCACACCGCGTTGCCGAAGACCCACAGGAAAAGCATGTTACCCGCGAGGTGGACAAGGCCGCCGTGCGCAAATAGGTATCCGACAAACGAAAACGGATGGCCGGCGCCGAGGACGAAATACTGCTCGGACACTTCCTGTGGAATTACACCGTAGAGGATGGCCAGGCTGGTGCCGATGGTGGTCCCGAACACGGCCCAGTTGGCCCAGGGGTCGTGCTGGTAGAGGGTTTCGATGCGGTAGGGAATCACAGGAGAGGTGGGCTCCGAGGGGCAGATTGGTCGGCGGTCTTCCGTGGGTCAAAGCTGGAGATTGTGGTAGGGTGATTGCCTTTTCTGTTTGGCCTCGGAGTTGCCCGCGTCGCCTTTCGGCGCAACGTCCCGCGCTGCCCCCTGCGTTCAACCCTCAATCCCAACGCAGATGAAGAAATCAGCACTCATCCTTACGGCATGCGGAGTCTGGGGCGCAGGCCTGCTCTGCTTGGCCACGCCGGGGTTCGCCGGCGATAGCGCGGAGAAGAATACCTCCAAGACCGTTGCGGTGACGCACCGCAACGAGCAATACGACCTGAACAAGGACGGAAAGCTCGACGAACTGGAACGCGCGGCGATGAAGGCGGACCGCGCGGCCAAAAGACACGCTCGTCAGTTAGCCAAGTACGATGCCAACAAGAACGGTCAGCTGGATGTGGAGGAGCAGGCCAAGTGTGATGCCGACCGTGAAATGCGCCGACTCAAGGCGGCCGAGCGCCGCAAGGCAAAGGCCGCCGAGAAGGCGGCCATCGCCGCTACCCCGCCCCCACCGGCTGCAGTGCCGCTTGAGGACGAGGACGACGATGCGGAGGCCGCAAAGTCCTGAGGTCTGCAACCCAGTCTGTTCGCCTGCCTCGAGCCCCGGCTGCCCGCCGGGGCTCTTTGCATGTGCTTCTTTGGTTGGCGCAAAGTGCGTTCCGCACCGGCTCGCCCATTCGCAGGGCGAGGCTCCGCCTCGGCGTAGGCAAACGGCGCGGCGGTTCGCGGTGCTGCGCGGCCATTCGACGGGGAGAAGATCCACCCGCTCAGCACCATCCCTTTGCATCGCCGGCTTCGCCCGCCGTCGCACGACCAAGGGTGGCTGGTTTTGTGCTGCGCCCCAAAGCCCGGCCTTCGTGCGGCTCGGGGAGCCGCCGGGCTTGTATGCGGGCGGCGCCCCGCTACGGTGGGCCCTCCCTTCTTTTCTCCCATGCATCGCATCGTCTCCCGGACCCAGCTCAGTCCCAATGTCACCCGCCTCGACGTTGAAGCGCCGCGTATCGCGCAGATCCGTCAGCCCGGGCAGTTCGTCATTGTGCGTCGCGCCGAGCGCGCCGAGCGGATTCCGCTCACTATCGCCGATACCGACCCGGTGGCCGGGACGATCGCGCTGGTCATCCAGGCGGTGGGCAAAAGTACCCGCGAACTCGTGGCCCTCGGGGTGGGCGATTTTATCCGCGACATCTCCGGGCCGTTGGGCATGCCCACCGAAGTGATCGAAAAGGGCCGAGCTCTCTGTATCGGTGGTGGCGTGGGCACGGCGGTCGTTCATCCGATCGCGCAGGGTCTGCACCAGCGCGGCGTGGCGGTGGTCAGCGTGATCGGCGGGCGCTCCAAGGAGTGGGTGATCTTCGAGGAGGAGTTGAAACGACTCGGTGAGGTTGTCGTCTGCACCGACGATGGCAGCTACGGTCGCAAGGGCTTCGTGACCGACGCAGCGAAAGAGCTGCTCACGGCCGGCGGGATCGACATCGTCTACGCCGTCGGTCCGGTGCCGATGATGCGCGCCGTCGCCAACCTCACGCGCCCTTTCGGCGTGCATACCATCGTCTCGCTCAACCCCGTGATGGTCGATGGTACCGGCATGTGCGGCGGCTGCCGCGTCGAGGTTGGCGGTGAAACCAAGTTCGCCTGTGTAGACGGGCCCGAGTTTGACGGGCACAAGGTCGACTTTGATCTGCTCGCCGACCGGCTCTCCACCTATCGCACCCAGGAGCAGGAAGCCGCCACCCGTTGCGGCGACGACTGCCGCATCGGTCTCCAGAAATAACCGCCGCCCGCCCCACCTTCCGTCATGGAAAAGAAGCTTTCTCCCAAGGAGCGCATGGCCATCCAGCGCCAAGCGATGCCCGAACAGAACGCCACCGCGCGTTCCCAGAACTTCAAGGAGGTCAACCTCGGCTTCGACGAGCAGTTGGCGCTCCTCGAGGCCGAGCGCTGCATCCAGTGCAAGGATCCCAAGTGCGTTAACGGTTGCCCGGTGCGGGTGAATATCCCTCGCTTCATCAGCTTCATCGCCGAGGGCGACCTCGCCGGTGCCGCCCAGAGCCTGATCGGCGACAACGCACTGCCCTCCGTCACCGGCCGAGTGTGCCCGCAGGAGACGCAGTGCGAGGTCGAGTGTATCCGCGGCGTCAAGAGCAAGCCGGTCGCCATCGGCTACCTTGAGCGTTTCGTGGCCGATTGGGCCCTGCAGCACCGCAACGGCACCAAGCCCGCGCCCGTCCCGGCCACTGGGAAGAAGGTGGCTGTGGTCGGTGCCGGCCCCGCCGGCCTCACCGCCGCGGGTGAATTGGCCAAGCAGGGACACGCCGTCACCGTCTTTGAGGCGCTCCACCAGCCCGGCGGCGTGCTGGTGTACGGCATCCCCGAGTTCCGCCTTCCCAAGCAGATTGTCGACATGGAGGTCCAGCGCCTGCGCGACGCCGGCGTGACCATCGAGTGCAACGTTGTCGTCGGGCGAACCTACACGCTACCCGAACTGCGGGCGCAGTTTGATGCCATCTTCATCGCCAACGGAGCGGGCCTGCCGGTCTTCATGGGCGTGCCGGGCGAGAACCTTAAAGGCGTCTACTCCGCCAACGAATACCTCACCCGGGTCAACCTCATGGCGGCCTATGAGTTTCCATCAGCCGACACGCCGGTGCTCGTCGGCAAGCGCGTCGTCGTCGTCGGTGGCGGCAACGTGGCGATGGATTCGGTGCGTACGGCCAAGCGGCTGGGTGCTGAGGTGGCCAGCATCGTCTACCGGCGTACCCGCAAGGAGATGCCGGCGCGCGTGGAGGAGATCCACCATGCCGAGCAGGAAGGGGTGAATTTCGAGTTTCTCGTCGCTCCCTCGAGGTCGTGGGCAACGAGAAGAAATGGGTCACTGGCATGAAGTGCGTGCGCATGCATCTCGGCGAACCGGATGCCTCAGGGCGCCGCAGTCCCACCGCGATCCCCGGCTCCGAGTTCGTGCTGGAGTGCGATGTGGTGGTCGTGGCCATCGGCACCCGTGCCAACCCGCTGCTCACCGCCACCTGCCCCGAGCTCAAGCTCAACAAGCGCGGCAACATCGAGACCGACGAGGACGGCATGACGAGTATCCCCGGCATCTTCGCCGGCGGCGACATTGTGCGCGGTGCGGCCACGGTCATCTTGGCGATGGGCGACGGCAAGCGTTCGGCCCGAGCGATCGGCGAGTATCTCCAGCGCGTGCCCGTGGGCGCCTGAACGGCAGCGGCTGCTTGTCTCGCGGCCCGGGTATCCACCCCTGGGTCGCTCCTCATTGCAGGATACGGACGGTTCCGTAGCGGCGGCTCGACCCGGCGGACGGGAGTGGCGTGGGGGCGCGGGGCATGGTCTTACCGGTGCCGGCCTGATTGCTCCGATCCCCCTGTCTTGGAGACCCGGCCCCGCCCCATCCCTTGACAGGTGGCGGGGCGCCCGCTAGTTCGATTCCTTCGTGGACGCCGTGCTGACAGAACCGGTCCTCGTACTCAACCGCCTCTGGCAGGCGGTCAACGTGATTGCGGCGCGACGCGCCTTCATCCTGCTGGCGCGCGAGGACGCGCAGGTCGTGCACCACGACGAGCTGCTCGACGATTTCCGAATGTTCTCGCTGATGGACTGGGCGGACTTTTCGCGGGAGAACCCGCCGCTGCTCGCCCGCGAGGGCGTGCACACCGTGCGGCAGACGATCCGCCTGCCGCGGGTGATCCTGCTGACGATGTTCGACCGGATGCCCTGCAAGGAGCTGAAGCTCACCCGCAACAACGTGTTCGAGCGCGACAAGAACCGTTGCCAGTACTGCGGCCGCACCTTCCCCCGCGAGGAGCTCAACCTCGACCACGTGATCCCGCGTCACCAGGGGGGGAAGACGACGTGGGAGAACATCGTGTGCTCGTGCATCCCCTGCAATACGCACAAGGCCAACCGGCTGCCGCACGAGGCGCATCTGCGCCTGATCTGCAAGCCGTCGCGGCCGAAGTGGCGGCCGATCATCTCCACCATGCTCGACCGGCAGCCGCATCATCCTGCGTGGCGGCATTTTCTGGACGTCGCCTACTGGAACGTGGAACTGGAAGAGAGCTGAGGATGGCGGAAGGTGTTCCCCGGGCGGGGAACGCCTTCCGCGATCCTCAGAGCGCCCCACCGGGAGCTCGCGCCTCCTCGGCGAGGTTCACCCCGCGCAGCAGCAGCGCCTGCTCCTGCAGGGCGAAAAACCACGGCCCGAGCACTACCACCACCACCTGCGAGCAGATCAGGTCGACAGCCACGCGGCTGCCGGTGGTGGTGGCGAGCGCCCCAGGGATGAGCAGCGGCTGGGCGAGAAAGATCACCAAGTTGGCCAGCACCGCCCCCACCACCGCCGGCGCGGTGCCGGTGCGCGGCAGGCGCGAGCGCACCGCATGCCAGCCGGTGAAGAGCGCGGTGAGCAGCAGCGCGGTCGAGCCGAAGGGCACCGGCCGGGTGGCGTCGAGCACCAGCCCGCTCACGGCCATCGCGATGAAGCCGGGGCGGAATCGTAACCGGAGTCCGGCTACCGGCAGGCACAGGCCGCCCAGGAAGACCGAGACGGCGAAGTGCGCGAGATAGTGGTTGAGCTGGCCGCCCAGGAAGACGAGCAGCGCGTTGGCCAGCACGATGACGATCCAGCGCGGGTCCATCGGGTCACTGCGGCTCCGGGTTGAGCGGCACGAGCACGGCGACCTCGTGCAGCTCGTTCAGCCGCGGGTCGAGCAGCACCGTGCCGCTCTTGAAGAGGCCGTTGGTGTCGAGCTCCAGTTCCTGGACATAGCCGAGCGCGATGCCTGGCGGGAACACCCCGCCCAGCCCGGCAGTGACGATACGCTTGGGCGTGGTGGTGCTGGCGTAGACATCGAGCGGGACAAACTCCACCGTGCCGCGCGCCTGGGTGAAGGGCGGGTTGGGGCCGCCCTGGAAGCTGAAGGGCCGCGAGTCGCCCTCGACCATCGCGGCCACGCGCAGGGTGGGGCTGCTCACGAGGTCGACGACCGCAGTGTAGGCATAGACTTCCGCCACGCGGCCGACGATGCCCCCGGTGAAGATCACCGGGGCGCCGACGGGGATGCCGCCGTTGGGCCCGCCGTTGTTGCGGCCTTTTCGGATGACGAGGCGTTGCGACCACGTGCCGAAATCGCGGCGCACCACGCGGGCAATCTCGGTGCGGTATTCGCTGTTCGCCGGCAGGTGGAGCAGGTCCTCGAGGCGCTGGACTTCCTCGCGCAGCGTCTCGTATTCCTGGATTTTGACGGCGTTGGCCGCGTTGAGGTTGGCGAGGTCCTGGGCGGTGCGGAGCAGTTCGTTGGTGCTGCGAGTGCGCAGCGACCAGTACTGCTGGAGGTCGCGGGCGTAGGAGGCGGCGAACTCCGCCGGGGCGCCGAACTCGGCGAGGCTCACCCGCAGCAGCCGCTTGGCGGCCACGGGCACCAGCAACCAGAGCACGGCCACCGTGGCGAGCACGGCGAAGGGCCGCTGGCGGATGAATTGCAGGGGCGACACGGCGGCGACTCAGCCCTAGGCCCCGCCCACCGGGGACGGGGCATCGGCAGGGAATCGGGCGAGCGTTTGCAAGGTGGCGGCTCTCGGGGTTGCGAACCGGCGCGGCGGGGCGAGCGCGTCAGCTCCCGGCGCGCTCGCCGGTGAGCCGACCGAGCAGCCAGTTGAGGTCCTCGAGCACGGCCCCGGTCCCGTTGGCCACGGCGCTAAGCGGGTCGTCGGCGACGGTAACAGGCAGGCCGGTACGCTCGGAAAGGAGACGGTCGATGCCGCGCAGCAGCGCGCCACCACCGGCGAGCACGAAACCGCGGTCGACGAGGTCGGCGGAGAGTTCCGGGGGGCAGCGCTCGAGGGCGTTGCGTACCGCCTCAACGATGGAGGCGACGGTGTCGGCGAGAGCCTCGCGGATCTCTTGCGAAGTGATGTGGATGGTCTTGGGCAGGCCGGCCACCGAGTCGCGGCCCTTCACCTCAAGGGTGATCTCGTCCTCAAGCGGGTAGGCGGAGCCGACCTTGAGCTTGATTTCTTCTGCGGTGCGCTCGCCGATGAGCAGGTTGTAGGCGCGCTTCATGTAGTTGATGATCGCGCTGTCGAGTTCGTCGCCGGCCACCCGGATCGACTTGGAAAATACGATGCCGGCCAGCGAGATGATGGCCACCTCGGTGGTGCCGCCGCCGATGTCGACGATCATGTTGGCCGCCGGTTCCTCGACGGGCAGGCCCACGCCGATGGCGGAGGCCATGGGCTCCTCGAGCAGAAGCACTTCGCGGGCGCCGGCATGGATGGCACTCTCTTTGACGGCGCGCTTCTCGACCTCGGTGATGCCGGAGGGGATGGCCACGACCACCCGCGGCGGGATCATCTTGGAGTTGTTCTGCACCTTCTTGATGAAGTAGCGCAGCATGGCCTCGGTGATGTCGAAGTCGGCGATGACGCCGTCCTTCATGGGGCGGATGGCGGTAATGTTACCCGGGGTACGGCCGAGCATGCGCTTGGCCTCGTCGCCCACGGCCAGCACGCGGCGGGAGGCGGTATCGATGGCGACCACGCTGGGCTCGCGCAGGACGATGCCCTTGCCTTTGACGTAAACGAGCGTGTTGGCCGTCCCGAGATCGATGCCGATGTCGTTGGACAGCACGCCGAAAAGATTGCCGATCATGTTCACGGTTTGGAGGGCAGGGTGGGCGGGCAGGTAATTCTGGCGCAAGCATTTGCCCGGTGGTGACGAAGTCAAAAGAAAAGCCGGCGCGGGGGAGATGCGGCCTTGCGACGTGGGGGCGTGCGGTCGATTTTTGGCGGCATGATCGGCCTCGAATTCATCCGCGATCTGGGAATTGTCGTGCTGGTGGCGGCGCTGGCGGGCTGGGGATGCAAGCGTCTCGGACTGGCCTCGGTGGTCGGCTACCTGCTGGCGGGGCTGATCGTGGGGCCCTATACCCCGCCTGCCTCGCTGGTGACGGATGGCGAGCGCATCCAGACTTTGGCGCAGCTGGGGCTGGTCTTTCTGATGTTCTCGGTGGGCCTGCAGCTGAGCCTGCGGCGCCTGAAGGCGCTCGGGCTGCCCTTGCTGGTGGCCACGGGCTTGGGGGCGGTGGCGGTGGTGACCCTGTCGCGCGGGCTGGCGTTGGGGCTGGGGCTGGATGCGACGCAAGGGCTGTTCCTGGCGGGAATGCTGGTAAGCTCGAGCTCGGCGATCGTGAGCAAGTCGCTGCTGGAGTCGGGGCGGCTGCACTCGCCCAGCGGGCAGTTCGCCGGGGCGATCACGGTGCTGGAGGACGTGGTGGCGGTGGTGATGCTCGCACTGCTCACGTCGTATGTGAAAATCGGTGGGGCCGGGGAGCTGGGGCTCGGCGCGACCCTGGGCGGCATGGGGGCGTTCGTGGCGCTGCTGGGCGTGGGCGGGTTGCTGCTGATGCCCTGGCTGCTCCGCCGCATGGAGCGCAGTGGCAACGAGGAGCTGCGCACGCTGTTGGTGGCCGGATTGCTCTGCCTGCTGGCCTTCGGGGCGCAGAGCGCGGGCTATTCGCTGGCGCTGGGGGCGTTCCTGCTCGGCGTGGTGGTGGCGGATACGCCGCAGCGCGCTGGCATCGAGCGGGCGTTCGGCGGCTTGCGCGATCTTTTCAGCGCGGTGTTTTTTGTGGCGATCGGGATGATGATCGATCTGCACGGTTTCGGGGTGATCTGGTGGCAGGTGCTGGTGGTGGCGGCGTTCGCCCTGGTCGGGCGGCCGATCGCGTGTTCCCTCGCCCTGCTGGTCACCGGGCAGCCGGCAAGGCTGGCGCTGGAGGGGGGCCTGTCGCTCACGCCGCTGGGCGAGTTCGGGTTCATCGCGGCCCAACTGGGCGTGTCCGCGGGAGTATTGCCGGCGGAATACCAGCCGCTGTCGGTGGGCGTGGCTTTGATCACGGCCTTGGCGGCCCCGTGGTTGACGACCCATGCGGAGCCGATTGCCACGGCGATCGTGCGGCGGCAGCCGGCGTTGCTCACTCGGTTGTTGGACGAATACCGGGGGTGGCTGGAGCGGGTGCAGTCACGCGGCGCCGGCAATGTGCTCTGGCAGCTCTGCCGCAAGCGGGTGATCCAGATCGGGGTGGGCGCGGCCTTCGCCTCGGGGTTGCTGCTCTTCGCGCCGCCGCTGGAGCAGGCGGTGCGGGAGTGGGCCGGGCTCGATACGGTGCTGCCCGCCTTCTCGCAGCTGGTGTTTTGGAGCGCGCTGGGGCTGGCGGTGCTCGCGATCGGTCTGGCCATCTGGCGCAACCTTTCGGCTTTGGCGATGCTGCTGGCCGAGGCCACCACCAAGGATCTGCCCAACGCCACGGCGTTGCGACCAGTGGCGGAAACCGGACTGAAAGTGGCCGGCGGTGCGTTGATGTTCTTCTGGCTGGCGGCGGTGTCGCCGTTCCACCCGGAGCGTTGGTGGGTGCTGCTGGTTGTAGTGGCGGTGGCGGCGGTGGTGCTCGCCCTGCTCTGGCGCAAACTGGTGTACTGGCATAGCGAAATGGAAGTGCGCCTCCAGGAAAGCATTGCGCAGGCGCCGGCGGGAGGGGCCGCGCTGCTGGCGCAGACGCCGAAAGGCTGGGAGCTGGAGATCGGGGAGGTGACGCTGCCCGAGCACAGCCGGGCGGCCGGCCGCAGCCTGCGGGAGCTGGAGCTGCCGCGCCGGCATGGCTGCACGGTCATGGGTGTGGACCGGCAAGGGGTGGCGCTCACCAACCCGGCGTCGGAAACCGTGCTGTATCCGCTCGATCGGCTGTTACTGCTCGGCGCGCGCGGCCACCTAACGGCCGCTCGACACGAGATCGAGGAGACGGTGCCGCCGGTGGCGGGGGCGTCGCTCACCGACATGGTGTTGCAGACCGTGCGGGTGCCGGCCGATTCGCCCCGGGGTGGCCGGACTCTGGCGGAGGCCGACCTGCGGCGCACCACCGGCGTGCAGATCGCGGGCATCCAGCGCGCTGGGGTGCGTATGCCAAGCCCGGCCGGCACGGAGCGGTTGTTGGCCGGTGATGAGCTGCTGGTGCTGGGCACCCCCGACCAGCAGCGGGGATTTCGTCGTTGGCTGGTGGGGGTGGTTCCGGGGTGATCAGGCTCGGCGCCCGCACCTCAAGCAGGCGAGAGAACGCAACGAATACCGGTCACAGAGGGCACGGAGGGGCGGAGGGCACGGAAGGGGATATTGAGAGCGAGCGTCCCGGCGAGCCGCGACGGATACGAACGGATGCCCCGCCCGGCTGCGGCGAGGGCACGGGGCGTGCCCGGCTCCAGCGGCGCCTCGCGCTCCGGCGGGCGGACAACGAAAAGCCCGGCGGAAGGACCGCCGGGCCAGGAAAAACGGGGACGCGACGCCGTGCGCGCCGGGGCTTACTTGAGCGCCGAGAGCTTGGCGTATTCAAGCGCCTTGGCGAAGCTCACCAGATCGTCGCGGGTGAGGCTGCTGCCGTCGATCTCGACCAGATAGCGGCTGTCGACCACGGCCTTGATCTCGCCGTTGTCACCGCCGGCCTTGAAGCTAACGGACACCTTCTGGCCTTTGATCGTCTCCATCTTGGCTCCGTTGCTGCTCATGAACATCGGGTTGCTGAGCATCATCGCCGTGGCCTGGAGCATGGGAGAGTCGGACTGGATCTTGATTGTCACCGAGCTGTCGCCGCGCCGGTAACTGCGCTTGGCGGTGACGCCACCGCCGAGCATCGAGGTGGCGGCCGCTTCGCTCTCGGCCTCGTCGGCCTCCCAGCCCTTGGGGGCGTCGGGGAGGAGCTTCTTCATCTCGTCGCCCTTTTTCTGGCGGATGAGCTGGTTGGCGTAGTCGATGGCGGTGATGGCCTCGGAATAGTTGCCGGCCTCGTAGGCGGTCTTGGCGGAATCGAGATTGTCGGTCACCTCGTCGGCGCGAGCGGGGGCGACGACGGTGGCGAGGGCGAGGACGGGGAGAAGTCGGAACACGGATTTCATGGGCGGGAACGGCGACGCTTGGCGTTGGAAGTTGTGGTGCGGCGGGCAGGATGGACGAGGATCGGCCGGGCTCAATTCCGAATACCGTGGGCGAAATCGCTCAGGCCGCGGGCGGGTCACCGAAGTGGGCCCGGTGGCAGGCGTAGGCGGCGGTGTCGGCGAGCATGGCGTCGATGGTGGCCGCGAGGGGCGCAAGCTGGATCAGGCCGCTGAACACGGCGCGGTCGCCGATGGGGTCTTCAAGGAGGAAGGCGGGCCGCTGGGTGATCTGGAGGGAATGGAAGACGGCGGTGGAGGCGTCGACGATGGCGCGGATCTCCGGGGACGTAGCGCGAGCGCGGAGCACCGCGGGGTCGAGCTTTCCGGCGGCAGCGGCAATGGCGACCGATTCCTCGAGCCGACCGACCTTGCGTCCCTCCCTCATGGCAGCGTGGTCGAGGGCGAGCCGCACGGTGTCGCCGGTGGCTCCGAGGGAGCGGGCGGCCTCGGCTACGAGGCTGGGTGCGGAGTAGTCGGCGTTCGGGCCGTCGAACCAGCCGTTGCTGAGCATGTAGGGGGAGCGCACGATGAGCCCGCTGCGGCGATAGAACCAGTTCTCCTGCTCGGCGGAGGAAGGGAAGCATCCCGGGCCCATGAGGGCGATTTTCCAGTCGAACTGCACGCGGCCGGCGTAGCGGGTTTGCAGTTCAGCCCAGGTGGGCTCGGCCCAGTGGCACCAGGAGGAGACGAGGTCGAGGAAGTAGGTGAGGCGCATGGAATTTTTGATTTGGGATTGCCGATTTTCGATTGGACGGAAGGCGGAGGGCGCGGGGGAGGAAGGGACAAGTAACAAGGACCAAGTGACAAGTGGCGGAGCCCGAGGAAGGGAGAAGTAACAAGGATCAAGTAACAAGGGGCGGAGGCCGGAGCCGACTCGCGTCGCTTGCCCTTTGTCCCTTTGAACTTGTTACTTTGCTGCCTCGGCGTGCTGCAGGTACGTCTTGCCCCGGTAGAACGACGCGAGCAGCGCGAAAATCAAGGCCGCCCCGGCCATCAGCCCGGCGAAGGTCCAGAAGAAGGTCGTGAGCGAGAGCTTCTGCAGCGGGGCGAGGAAGGCCACCAGGATGTTGCCGAAGGTCACCCCTAGCAGCCAGAAACTCATGATCGTCGATTTCATCGCACGCGGGGCCTGGGTGTAGGCGAATTCCAGTCCGGTCACCGACACCAGCCCCTCCGCCACCGTGATCAGGGTGTAGGGGATGATCTGCCAAAGTACGTGCACCTGGCCCGGGCCGGCGGCCTCGATACGTGCTTGAATCACTGCCACGGCGACAAAGGAGGTGGCTGCGAGGAACATGCCGGCGGTCATGCGGTGCAGCGGCTTGAGCGGACGGCCGCGACGTTCCAGTGGGCTGTAGATGAAGACGTTGAGCAGCGGGATGACCATCATGACCAGCAGGGGGTTGAGCGCCGAGATCTGCGCTGGCAGCAGGTGGATCTCCTGCAAAACTCCACCGTGCAGCTGCAGCCAACCGGCGCATAGGCCGGAGGCGACGAGGGCCGCGACCACCAGCCAGGTGGCCAGGCGGGGCACGGCGATGTTGGATACCCAGAGCACGAGCCAGATCAGGCCATAAAGAGCGGAGGCCGGCACCGCGCCCCAGGCCAGCCAGGCGAAGACGCGATCGGGCACGACGAGGGTCAGGCCCATCGCCTTAGCCTGCTCGACCCAGGTGGAGGAATGCTGGTCGAAGAGTGCCCAGAAAACGCTGACCATGGAGAACACCAGGATGATGCGGAGCACGGCGGGAGGGCCCTCGGCGGCCTCCTCCCCAAAGTGGCGGCGAGCCGGCGCCCAGAAGTCGTCGGCGGGGCCACGTTCGCCGCGATGCCGGAAGCTGTACATCAGCAGGGCCAGGAAGCCGGTGTCGGGGGCGCGCTGTTGGCGGACCTGGGCCAGCAGCAGCCCGAGGCCGAAGCAGACCACCCCGGCCAGGCCCCAGCCCCAGTAATGCTGGGCGACGGCGCCCGCGGCCTCGAGCATCGCGCCCATCCCTCCGGTGGTGGCCGCGTGTACGAACGGATCGGATTCCTCGAGGGCCACGTGGATGGCGAAGAGCAACGGGAAAGTGAGGAGGGCGGAGGTGACGAAGTCGAGCGCCCCAAGCGCGCCGCCCGGCTGGGCGGGCACGCGCACGAATTTTCTGCGGCCCAACCAGAACACGAAGGCCGCCAGTGCCATGAGCAGGCCGGGGATACCGAAGGCCCATTCGGGTCCCCACCATTTGTAGATGAGCGGGATCATGAAACTGGCGAAGAAGGAGCCGAAGTTGATGACGAAATAGAAGATCTGGAAGATGCGGGGGACGAGGTGGCCGTTGCGGGCGGTGAACTGGTCGCCGACGTTGGCGGATACGCAGGGCTTGATGCCGCCCGAGCCGATGGCGATCAGGGCGAGGCCGGCGAGCATGAAGAAGCTGGCCCCGTCGAGGTTGCCGGCCGAGCCGGCGCGGCCTGCGATGGCCAAGGCTCCGTGGCCGGCCACATAGATGAGCGAGACCCAGAAGATCACGCGGTATTTGCCCAGCAAACGGTCGGCGAGGATGGCGCCGATGAGCGGGAAGAGGTACACGCCCGCCATGAAGACGTGTTGCCATTGCGTGGCCCGGATTTTCGCTTCGGTGAGGGCGGCAGCGGGTACGGTGTTCTCGGCGGCGAAGCCGACGAAGAGTCCGACGAGGTAGATGTAGAGAATCTGCCTCATCCCGTAGAAGCTGAAGCGCTCGGCGGCTTCGTTGCCGACGATGTAGGGGATGCCGGGCGGGAAACGGTCGTCGCGCAGGGCGGTGGAGGGGGCGGGCGTCGAGGTGGGGGCGCTCATTGAGCAAAAGTAAGCAGGTGGCGCGCCGACACCGCGAGGGCAAAGGAGACGCGGGGCGGGCTAGCCTCCGGCGAGCCGCCGGGTCGTTCAGTCCGGAAATTGCAGACCACAGAAGCTAGCGAAGAGAACGAAGCGCGGAGAAGACCGGACACAGAGGGCACAGAGGGGGAGGAGGACACAGAGGGAGAACGAGAGGGTGAACCTCCGAGCCGTAGGCCTGCGGCGGAGTCCTGAGGCGCTCCCGGCTCGGGCGGAGCCTCGCCTGCCGAAGGGGATGGTTGCGCTGGAGGGCGAGCCTCCGAGCCGTGTCCGCGGGCGTGGGCAAACACCGCGGCGAGCGCGGGGCGATTGGTCGGCCGTGAGGCAGGGAATTGAGAGGAGAGTTCCCTCATACTTTAGGATTATTTTCACGCCAATGTCACGTAGCCCTCTCGCCTTTGGAGTGCTCCCTGCTTAACTCCACGGCACCGACTTATGAACACGCTTACTGCTTACTTCTGGGATACAATCACCGAAACCTTGGCCGATGAGCTTCTGGCCCGCGTCTCCGCGGGTGAAGCCGTCTTCTGCGAGCACCTCGAGGCTTTGGCCGCGGCCTGACGACCGCTCGGCCGGGCAACGAGGCCCGACCGAGCGAGTCGAGGCAGGCGATCGCGGCGATTGAAACGGGCTCGGAGCCTGCGCTTGCGGGTTTCGGGAGGGATTTGAATCGGCTGCGCCTAGGAGCTCCGCGCCTGGTGCTTACTGCTTCCGGCGCGGGAGGGGCGGGCTTGCCGGCCCGGGGCGGCTGTGTCCGACTTCCGCCCCCCCTGGAAACGCCATCTGCTCACGCTCGCTTTCACCGGCGAGCAAGCCGGGCTCGAGGCGGAAGTCCAGACGGACTATTTCGTCCGTAACCTGCGCACCGTCCGCTGAGCATGATCGCCTGCTACATCGGGGAGTATCATGCCCGACGCAGCCACTGGTTGCTGCACCTGCTCGAAGCCGAGCGCGTCCGGGTGCAGACCTCGCATCGCGAATTGAGCGTGAAGATCGAGGAGTTGGGCCGGGAGCGCGAGCAGGTGCGGGTGCAGCGGGGGTTGATTCCGATTTGCGCCCACTGCAAACGCATCCGTGACGACAAGGGCTATTGGAATCAGCTCAAGAGCTACATCCGGGCGCACTCGCACGCAGAGTTCAGCCACGGGATCTGTCCGGAGTGCACGGAGACTCATTACGGCGAGTACCTCAAGTAGCGAGTAGCCCGCCGGGTGCGGCGCAAGCCGTTCGGCGCTCCGCGCGATGAAGTGGAATGGAGGACCGGTCTGTGACCGATTGATCCGGATATGGGCCGGAACGCAGGAATCGCGAAAAGCCGACCGGTCGCAGACCGGCCCTACGGCGGTAAGTAGGACCAGTCTCTGACCGGTCTCCCGAGGGCCAGTCTCGGCGATTGTGGCAGGCCGGTCGGCGGCCGGCTTTCCTTTGGGCTGTAGCCGGAAACCCGTGGCTTAAGAGGGGTGAATCGGGGTGGTGCGCAGGGGGGGGGCGGACAAACCCTTAGGGGGAGGAGTGGATTCGGTGCAGAGCGGAAGCAGGGGGGTGCCGATTCTGCCCGACGCCCGGGTGTGCTAAGTTCGGCGCCGAGACAACCGGTGGACGCCCACAACCACCATCAACCGAAACCTAAATATCGGATAATATGAAAAAGCTACTGATCCCGGCGCTGCTGCTGGCGGCGGCTAGCTCCTATGGCGTCACGTCGGACCAGCTCACCTCGGCCACCGGCTTGCGGATGGCGGATTACCAGAACTGGTTCACCCCGGAGTTTAATGTGTCATCGGATGTTGATTTTACGGGGACACCCAGCCCCAACCTCGGAGATCCCGCCGCGTTTGCTGATGCGAATCGAATCTGGAGCGGTTGGACGCCGAACTGGGTGCCAACTGCGTTGGGCGGCCCGATTGTCGGCATTGCTGATCATCATCTTAGGACGAAGGTTGAGTTTGTGTTCCTCGGGGAAACCGCGGGGTGGTGGGACAATATTGGGTATCGGCTCAATGGGGTTGATACGCTTCTCGCTGATGGAGTCCAGACCCTGCCCCCGAATGTGACTCGAGAATTCGGTGACTATTTCGAGCTGACCCTCGCGGCTGGCGACACGCTCGATTTCTTCGTCATCGGAACCGAGACATCGGCCATGAACGACATCATCGATCCCACCCCGACCAATGGCGGCAAGTTCTTCGTTTTCGACGAGACCGCGAACGATCCGCTGTCGGCCTCGATGCAGTCGTATTACGGGACGCTTGCCCCATAGACTGAACCCGCGACCGGTTGATCCACGATTGAGCAACTATAATCAATCGTGGACGGTAATGGGGTTTGAGGATATCCAACCGAGAAATTCGGTAATCCAGGTCCAGTACTGACTACAATGATATTCTGTTTGCGATTCGGGCGGAATTCCTGAGCAGGAAGCCTCCGTTCCGAACCTCGACCTATGGTTTGATGGGCGCGGCTGCGCTGCTCGCGCTGGCCGGATATCGACGGTTCAAGAAGGCCTGAATCCTAGTCTGTACTGAGAGCTTTTATGGCAAGGCCCCCGGCAGAACCGGGGGCCTTTTGTGTTATCGGGTATGGAGGGCGACGTCGGTTCCCACGGCGGAGGCCTGGGTACCCGGCTGGGCGGAGCCGCCCTCAACCGGAGGATGGGCGGTCAGAGAGCCCGGAGGAGGACCGAGGTCGGCCGCCAATCATGTCGGTATGAACCGGAGGTGAACCAGCTGCTGCGGCAGCCTCGGCCCGTGGCGAGGCGTGCCCGGCTTAAGGGCGAGGCGGAAGGCCTCGCCCGTCCTGGCCCAAGGGCCACTTCGTCGGAGCGCTCGTTCCGACTCCGTGCCTACTTCCCCAGAATTCCAGGCCGGAGAGTTGGGTGATGGTCCCCGACTTCGCGGTCATCTCCAGACGGTAATGCAGGTAGGCGGCGGAGGTCGCGGTGAGCACAAAGTCGCGCTCCAGGTAGCGGGAGGCGAAGACTTCGCCGTTGCGGCTTTCCAGCGCCGTCCAAGCCACGCCGTCGGTGGAGCCGCTGAGGGTCCAGGCGGCCGGGTCTCGCACCGGATTGTCGTTGGCGGAGGTGAGGCTGTAGGCCTCGAGGGCTCGCGGGGTGGCGAAGCTCACTTGCACCCAGGTGGTGCCACTGAAGTCCAGCCACTTGGTGGAGGTGGAGTGGTCGAGCAGATTGGCCACACCCTCCTTGGTACCGTTCTCGCCGCGGGCGGAAATGCCGGAGGGCAGGAGCTCGACCGTGGTGACCGGCGCGGTGGGCGGTGTCGGAGCGGCCTCCACGGCGGCGGTGAACTTGAGCTCGGCCAGCTGGGTGATGGATCCTGACTTTGCGGTCAGGTCCAGGCGGTAGTGGAGATAGGCGGTCGACGGCTGGGCCAAGGCAAAGTCTCGGCGCAGGAAGCGGGAGGCGAAGACTTCGGCGCTGCGGCGCTCGAGGACGGTCCAGGTGGTACCGTCGTTGGAGCCGCTGAGGGTCCAGGCAGCTGGGTCACGCACCGGGTTGTCGTTGGCGGAGGTGAGGCTGTAGGTGGAGATTGACTGCGCCGAGGCGAAGCTCACCTGCACCCAGGTGGAGCCGCTGAAGTCCAGCCACTTGGTGCTGGTGGCGCCGTCGAAGAGCTTGGCGATGCCCTCGGTGGTGCCATTCTGACCACGGGCGGAGTACGCCACCGGAGTGAGTTCACCGGGAACGGCTACCTTGGCCGCCACGGTGAGGGCAACGGAGCTGCTGGTCACCGAACCAGCGGAGTTGCGGACCGTGACGGAGTAGGTGCCGGCGCTGGCGGTGGTGGTGGCCGCGATGGAGTAGCTGGCGGCAGTTGCTCCGGAGAGGGAGGATCCGTCCTTGGTCCATTGATAGGTGAGGTTGCCGCCGGTGGCGGTGACGGAGAACTTGGCGGACTGGCCTTCGGTCACCGCGGCGGCGGTGGGCTGGGTGGTGATGGCGGGCGCGGTGACGATCGGGGGAACGGAAGAACGCCCGTTCCACGCGAGGCCGTAGGGGGTGCCGGCGGGGCCGGAGACTTCGAGCGCGTAGTAGCCAGCGGGCAGGGCAGCACGGTAGATGTGCTCCACATTATCGAGCGCAGACGTGCTCTCGGCCACCACGATGCCCAAGGCAAAGGAGGCATTCGAATTGCGGAGGCGCAGATTGAGGTCGGCCAAGGTGCTGGCAAGTTCACCCAATGGTAGGTGTTGGTGACAACGCGGTGCCAAGTCAGCACGGTCGAGAATTTGAGGGTTTGGCCGGCGGGCACTTCGAAGTAGTAGACTGCGTTGGTGCCGGAGGTCCCCACGTCCCAACCTCTCACTGACCGCCACGCCGTGCCGGCGGGCTGCCGGCCAGCGAGCAGCATGCGGTAGGAGTTCCCGATGTGCACTTGGCCCGCGCCGTAAACCGGATCCAGCGGTTGGCCCGACGTCTGCGCCCAGGCAGGGAACTCCTCCTTGGTGGCGCCGGCCATGAGTAGCGCTTTGATGGCGCGTGGGTCCTTGGCCGCGGCGAGGGCGGCGGTGCGCTTGGTCTCCCCGATGAGTACGCCCGCGGCGGAAGCCACGATGGGCGTGCAATAGCTGGTCCACGTTGCGGTGCCCACGAGGTCGGGCTTCATCCGGCCCGCGACCTCTTGATTGGTGCCGCCGCGCGAATGGTTTCCCGTGGCGGTGCCAACCGTTATCGCGTGATAGGAATTGCCCCATAAGGGAGCCAGTCCTCCCGTGTTGTTCGATAGCGCAACCGATACAGTGATCTGATCGCGATTGATCCGATAGTCCATCAATTGAAGCGTGTTCAGGTCGTAGGTTGTTGTGTCCCGAATCATGAATGGTTCTCTAGATCCCAAGATGAGGGTTGGGGACCCACGAATAGGCCTGCCTTGAGAGACAGTGACGGAAAGTATGTACCACTGGCGACTTTTAGCTCGCCGAGGCGTGGCAGTAAGCCGGTACCGGAATTGGCGAGGAAATTGGCGACCTCAGTCGAGTGTGATGAATACCCGGCTGAAAGGCGATGAATCGACTGGATAGCTCATTTTAAGGTAGGCCAGCCCGCCGCTGGCGCTGGGCCGCCAGTTGCGGGAGCTGTCGGGTGCCTCGACTTGCAGGACGGTGAGGTTGGAGCCGTCGGGCAGGGCGGCGCCGAACTCCTGCTGGAGCTCGGTGTATCCGATGTCGCTCTTCACGTCTGCATGGACGGCAAGCGTTAGGGTGAGGGGGAGGAGGCGGATGAGGTATCTGTATTTCATGGCTGGATAGGAAGGGCGATAGGGTCAACGTTCTCGGCCCGCGCAAGGGTGTCGGTAGGGTGATCTCCCCGGGAGGTGCGGGGCGGATGCCTCAAGTTGCTGGCGGTGTGCGCCGGAGGACCCGCGCGTGTGGTTTCGGTTCCGCTTCGGCCACAGACTGCAGGGGCGGAGCCGGCGACGCTGCTTTCCGCCATGCTCGACGGGTAGGTCCAGTTTCCGACTGGATGCTTTGCACTCCGGTCCGGCGCCCGATTTGCCTGCCGACACCTTGCCCTGCGGCGCTTGCCCAGGGCGACCAGTCGGAGACCGGTCCCACCTTCCGGAGTGCTCAACGGGTAGGTCCAGTATCCGACTGGATCCCCGTCGACCCATGTAGGCTCCCAATCCACTGGCCCACGCCTTGCCCTGAGGCTCGGCGCACCGGGTCGGGGCCGCGGGCACAGGCACCGGCATTGTGAAGCCGGAAACTGGATTCCCGGTGGGCATGGCGAACCGCGAGTCTAGGCGCCGCGCGCGAAGGAGCGCATGAGGAATAACCCCCGGTTGAGCGCAGGAAGAGTCCGTAAGAGCGGTCTCTCCACTCCGGCCGGCGAAAGACCAGATGTCACCACCGAGCGGACACTAGTGACACTTGCGCAAAAGACGGACGCCATTCGGGGGACGCGATTGGCCTCAATCGCTTCTGCCCGCGTTGAGGGCAACGCGGTCCACCTCTGTCAGTCTGCCGGACGAGGTTCAGGAGGTGGCGGCGCCGGGGTGGCCGGGGGCCCGGGGCGATGGCCCCTCGGCGGGGTTGCCCGGCCCGCAGTGCAGGGAAACCCCCATGCGACGAAGCGGGGCCGCGCCGATTCTGGGCGCGCCCCGCCTCTGCTACCTTCACCCCCGAGAAAACGGCATGAGGCTCGCGCTCACCCACAACCGAAACTCGAAACCAGGATCCATGAAAAAACTACTGTTCCCGACCCTACTGCTGGCGGCGACCACCTCTTACGGCGCGTTGTCTCCGGCCTCGGTACCGCAGCTCGCTAATTACACCAACTGGCTCGGAGCGTTCAATGTCGCCTCCGACGGTACGGTGCTTAACCAACCCTCGCCCATCCTCGGCCTGCCGCCCGCCGGCGCGCTCGGCAGCAACACCTGGAGCGGCTGGCAGCCCAATTGGTCGACCGGCCTGGTCGGTCCCCTCGTGGGCCAAGCCGGCGGCACCACCACTGTCGAGGCGGTGTTCCTCGGTGAAACCGCCGGCTGGTGGGACGATTGGGGCTATCGCCTCGACGGCGTCGACTACCTGCTGGCCGACGGCATGCAGGCGGTGGGCGGGGCGACCCGCAAATTCGGCGATAACACCACCTTCACATTGAACCCGGGGCAAACCCTCGACTTCTTCGTGACCGGCAGTGCGATCACCTATCAGGACGGGGTGGTCACCGTGGGCAACAACGGCGGAAAGTACTATGTCTACGACAAGAGCTTGAACGCCCCTTATGGGCTGCAACCCGGGTCCACGAATCAATCCTACTACGGGACCTTGATCACGGACAACGCCAGCAACAACATCGTGTACACGGTGGCCGGCTTCGAGGACATCAACATCCGCACGGGCCGCTCGGATGCGGACTACAACGACGTGATCTTCGCCTTCGGCAACCAGACCTTCACGCCGTTCGGGCCCACCGTGCCGGAGCCCTCGACCTATGGTTTGATGGGCGCCGCCGCCCTGCTGGGTCTCGTCGGCTATCGTCGCTTCAAGAAAGCCTAAGTCCTAGCCAGTACTGAACGTTGGAATAGACGGCCCCCGGCATCGCCGGGGGCCGTTTGGTATTGTGGGCCTTACCCAGAGATGGGAGGCGACAGAAGGAAACGAAGAGAACGAAGGCCGGAAGAGAAGCTGGTCACAGAGGTCACGGAGGGGGAGGAGGACACAGAGGAAGGAATGGACGGCGAACCTCCGAGCCGGGGATCAACCCCGGGCGACAGAAGGCAACGAAGAGAACGAAGGAGGAAGGCCACGGAGCCCGACTATCTCTGTGGGCCTCCCCCAGGGGGCAGGTGTTGGAGGATAGTATTGGCCAACCAATTCATTCTTCGTTCCCTTCTGTCGTTCCGACTCCATGCCTTCTGTATCCGCTGCGTTTACTTCCCCCAGAATTCCACGCCAGAGAGCTGGGTGATGGCGCCGGATTTGGCGGTCATGTCTAGGCGGTAATGCAGGTAGGCGGCGGAGGTCGCTGTAAGGACAAAGTCACGCTCCAAGTAGCGGGAAGCGAAGACTTCGCCGCTGCGGCTCTCGATCGCCGTCCAGGTGACGCCGTCGTTCGAGCCGCTGAGCGTCCAGGCGGCCGGGTCACGCACCGGGTTGTCGTTGGCGGAAGTGAGGCTGTACGCTTCCAGGGCACGGGGAGTGGCGAAGCTCACCTTCACCCAGGTGGTGCCGCTAAAGTCCAGCCACTTGGTGGCGGTCGCGTGGTCGAGCAAATTGGCGACGCCCTCTTTGGTGCCGTTCTCGCCTCGGGCCGTGATGCCGCAGGGCAGCAACTCGACCGTGGAGGCCGGCGCTGCGGGTGCAACCGGTGCGGTCGGTGCGGTGGGGACGGGTGCCGCGGCCACGGCCGCGGTGAACTTGAGTTCAGCCAACTGGGTGATCGCGCCTGACTTGGCGGTCAGATCGAGGCGGTAGTGGAGGTAGGCGGTCGACGGTTGCGCCAGGGCAAAGTCGCGGCGCAGGTAGCGGGAGGCGAAGGCTTCGCCGCTGCGGCTCTCGATGGCCGTCCAAGTTGTGCCGTCGTTGGAGCCGCTGAGCGTCCAGGCGGCCGGGTCGCGCACCGGGTTGTCGTTGGCGGAGGTGAGGCTGTAGGTGGAGATCGACTGCGCCGAGGCGAAGCTCACCTGTACCCACGTGGTGCTGCTGAAGTCCAGCCACTTGGTGCTGGTGGCGCCGTCGAAGAGCTTGGCGATGCCCTCTGTAGTTCCATTCTGGCCACGGGCGGAATAGGCCACCGGAGTCAGGGCGCCGGGCGCCACGGGTTGGGCGGTCACGGTGAGGGCGACGGTGTTGCTGGTTACCGTGCCGGCGGAGTTGCGGATGGTGACCGAGTAGCTGCCGGCGCTGGCGGTGGTGGTGGCGGCGATGGAATAGCTGGCGGCGGTGGCCCCGGAGATCGCGGTGGAGCCCTTGCACCACTGGTAGGTGAGGCTGGAGCCGGTGGCCGCCACGGAGAACTTGGCGGGCTGGCCCTCGGTCACCGCGAGGGCGGCGGGCTGGGCGGTGATGGTGGGGGCGGCTACGACCGGGGCGGTGGTGGATACGGCATTCCAGGCGAGGCCGTAGGAGGTGCCGGCGGGGCCGGCCACCTCGAGGGCGTAGCGGCCGGCGGGCAGCGTGGCCCGATAGAGGTGTTCGATATTGTCGAGGGCGGAGGTGCTCTCGGCGACCACCGTCCCAAGCGCGAACGCGGTGTTGGAGTTGCGGAGACGCAGATCAAGGGCGGCCATTTCGCCGGTGAAGGTCCAATGGTCGGTGGTCGTCAGCGTCCGGTGCCAGGTGAGCACGGTGGAGAACCGGACGGTCTGGCCGGCGGGGACTTCAAAATAGTAGACGGCCGCGGGCCCGGAGGTGCCCAGATCCCAGCCCTTCGTCGACCGCCAAGCGGCTCCGGCGGGCTGGCGGCCGGCGAGCAGCATGCGGTAGGAGTTACCGATGTGCACCTGACCCGCGCCGTAGACCGGGTCGAGCGGCTGGGCGGAGGTCTGTGCCCAGCCGGTGAATTCCTCCTTGGTAGCGCCAGCCATGAGCAGCGCCTTGATGATGCGAGGGTCCTTGGCGACGGCCAAGGAGGCGGTGCGTTTGGCTTCGGCGATGAGCAGGCCGGCGGCGGAGGTGACCACCGGGGTGGCGTAGCTGGTGTAGGTGGCGGTGCCCACGAGGTCGGGCTTGAGGCGGCCCGAGCCGTTAAGGTTGCTGCCGCCACGCGAGTGCTGCCCGTTGGCGGTGCCGACGGTGATGGTGTTGTAACAATTTCCCCACAATGGGCAGAGGGGGGCGGTGCCGTTGCCCAAGGCGACGACTACGCTGACCCCGTCGCGGGCGATGCGGTAGTCCATCAACTGCATCGCGTTGAGGTTGTAGGTGGTGGCATCGCCGCCCAGGGAGTGGTTCTCCAGGTCCCAATCGGCCTTCTGCAGGCTCATGAAGAGGCCCATGAAGAGGGTGCGGGCGTTGTAGCGGCTGATGCTCGCCACCTGCAGCTCGGCCAAGGCGGGCAGGATGCTGGAGGTGCTGCCGGCAAGGTTGGTGGCGACCAAGGCGGCATGGGCGGAGAAGGCAGTCGGGGGAGTGGTTTCCCAAGGGGGAAGGTGATCAGGCGAGTGCTGACTTCGCCGCTCTTTGCGACGGCCCATTTGCCCGTTCCATCGCAGGCTTCAACCTGCAACGCGCGCAGGTTGGAGCCGTCGGGCAGGGCGGAGCCGAACTCCTGCCGGAGTTCGGTGTATCCGATATCGCTCTTCAAATCCGCCCGGGCGGAGAGGAGCAGGGAAAGGGAGAGGAGGCTGGCTAGGCTTGTGGGGAGTTTCATGGCTGGGGAAGGATGCGGGCACCGTCATCGTGACGGGCGAGAGAAGGCGTGGGGTGCGTCTCGCGGTAGGGGCTGGGGCAAACGCTCAGAATGGGTTGCGCAGAGCCTCGGAAAGCCGGGGGGGCATACCGTAGGGGCCGATCTTGGAGATCGGGCGGCGGTGCGCGGACAGGCGCGCAACCGCAACGAAGGGGTAGAAGGGTTTCCCGGACTGCATGGCTGGGCAGGGGCGTGCGCAGGATAACAGTGGTAGGCGACCAATCCGATGGGGGTAACACCCTGGTTGGTGAGGGAATAACCCGTGAAAACAAAACGGCCCCGGTAAAACCGGGGCCGTGTGGGCGGAAAGGGGAGAGTGGAGCGTGGGCGAGGTCAGTGCAGGACGAGTCTCAAACAGACGACAGAAGGCAACGACGGGAACGAAGGACCGAAGAGATCACTGTGGCGGAAGGGAAGACCGGTCACAGAGGGCACGGAGGGGGAGGAGGGTACAGGGGCCGAACCTCTGAGCCGTTTGCCTGCGGCGCAGTCTCGTGGTGTGAGCGGCCTGGGCGGGGCCAGGGGCAGCTCGCCGCACCTCTCGGCGCAGGCCGTTGTCCGATGTGGAAGTGAGCTTGCTCGCGACACGCTGGCGGTCGGGTGCAAGCACCCTCCCACAAAGAATTGGCGACAATACGGCTCGGGCGGAGCCTCGCCAGTTCGAGCCTCACCTGCCGCTCAGCCTTTCCGCACCACCGGGCGGGCGGGGTTGCCCACCACCATCGCGTGCGCGGGTACCGAACGGGTGACGACGGCGCAGGCGCCTACTACCGCCCGCGCGCCTACCGTCACCCCAGGCATCACGAACGCCCTGGCACCGATAAAGGCATGTGCCCCGATGACCACCGGGGCGGTCTGGAGCGGTAGGGCGGGATCGTCGAACTTGTGCGTGCCGGTGCACAGATACGCCTCCTGCGCGATGGTGGCTCCCTCGTGCAGGACGATCTCGCCCAGCGTGTAGGCTGTGGCGCGATCACCCAGGCAGGCGCGGTCGTACAGCGTGAGATTCCACGGCAGTTGGATGCGCGCACGTTGGTGCACAAAGGGGCGGCCGTGGATGTGCGCCCCGAAGAGCCGCAGCCAGGCCAGCCGCCAGCGATTGCACGGCTTGGGCGTCCAGCCGCAGGCCAGCGCCCAGCAATAGTCCCAGAGCAGCGCGCGCACCCGCTGGCGCAGCGGCCAAGGGCTGTCGTAGGGGGAGTCTTGTCGGTAGGTTTTCATCACCGGGGCAGGGCGCAGAGGGAGCGGAAATCGGCCTCGTAGCGATCACAAACGCGCTGGACGGTGTAGTCGCGGGCGGTGGCCAGGGCGGCGGCTTGGAGCGCGGGCAGCGGGGCGGCGGCGGCGCGGGCCATCGTGGCGGCCAACTGGGCGGCGGGCGAGCCGGCCAGGCCGAAGACGAAGGCGTTGCGCCCATCGGCCACGTAGTCGTCGAAGCAGCGCAGGTTGGAGACGATCGGCACGCAGGCGCCGGCCATCGCTTCAACCGGGGTGACGGGCGAGGCCTCGCCTTGGGCGGCGGTCGAGGGATAGACGAGAAAATGCGAACTGGCGTAGAGGGCGCGCAGCTCCGCGGAATCGAAGACCGGCCCGAGCCACTCGATGGCGGGGCCGCAGGCGGCGGCGAGCTGCTGCATGCGCCCGAGGAAGGCGGGGCCGGCGCCTCCCAGTTCCGGGGCCGCCGGGCCCACGATGCGCAGCCGGGCGGGGCGGGGCGCCGTGCGCAAGTATTCGCCAAACGCCGTCACGAGGAGGTCGAGTCCCTTTTCCGGGTGGATTCGGCCCACAAAGAGGAACTCGTCGCGCCCCACGGGTTTGTCGGGCGGGGTGGCGGGGACGGCGAAGTCGGCCGGCAACGGGTTGGGCAACAGCGCGGTGATGCCGGCGGCGGCGGGGGTTTGCTCGACGATGGCCTCCCGGATGACCCCGGAGACGGCCTGCAGGCGCGCGGCGTGGAGGTAGAAGCGCATCTGACCGCGCGGGAAACGGTTCACGTTGACGCAGAGCCGCCCCGGGCGTGCGGAGCGCACCAGCATCGGCAGCCAGAATGAATTGGTGACGAGGATGTCGGCCTCCGGCAGATGGCGCCGGGCGGCCAGGCTGAAGAGCAGGTCCTTGAGTTTGAGCAGCGCCAGCGAGCGCGGTTGCTTAAATCCGGATACGCGCAGGTGCTGCACCCCGGCGATGGTCTCGGTGTCAGGCAACTGGGGATGGCGGCGCGAGAGATGCAGGACGGAGTGGCCCCGGCGGGCGAGCTCCTGGCCGAGGCCGAACCACACCTTCTCGACCGCTCCGCCCATGATCGGGGGGACGGGGAAGAAGGCGCCTTGGACGATGGTGATGCGCATGGGGAGCGGGTCAGCGGGAGGGGCGACGCAGCAGGGCGGCGGCGGCGAGGCGGAGGTGGCTGGCGGTGGCGGCCCAGCCGCGGCGCTCGCGCACGGCGGCGATGGCCAGCTTGGTATTCAAGATGGCCAGGTGGGGGCCGGCGAAGAAGGCCCGCGCCTGGGCGAGCTGGTGGGCCTCGGCCGGGGTACGCGGCTGGTAGCCGCGCCACTTCGCGCGGAAGGTCTCCAGCGCGTGGCGGTTGCGGGCGTCGTACTGCGACGAGTTGGTGGCGTGCCAGCGGTAGTCGTAGAGGCGGTCGGGGAGCTGGTGGACCTCGCCGGCCAAGGCGAGGCGGCAGAATACATCGGCGTCCTCGCAGGCCGTGAGCGCGGGATCGTAGGGGCCGGCGGCGCGCAGGGCGGCGGCGCGGAACAGAGCGAAGGGACCCACGCCATAACCGCAGTAGAAGTTGAAGAAGGGGATCGGGCCGCTGTCGCGTAAGGGCCAGGGCAGGCCGGCGCGGCGGCGGAAACGCAGGGTGCGGCGCACGCCAGTGATGCGCCCGGAGCCATCCATCGTGCGCGCTCCGCAGAGAACGGCTGCGGCGCTGGGATGGGCCTCGAGGTAGGCGACGAGCCGCGCGAGGGCCTCGGGGGCCAGGCGATCGTCGGCGTCGAAGTTGATCGCGTAGGCGGCGTCGGCGGGCAGGTGGGCGAGGCAGGCGTTGCGGGCGGCGGAGATGCCACCGTTGGGCTGGCGGAAGAGCCTGATGCGCGAGTCGGCGGCGGCGTGGCGGGCGGCGATCGCGGCGGTGTCGTCGGTGCTGCCGTCGTCGATCACCACCAGGCGCCAGTGCAGGTGGGTTTGCGTCTCCACGCTACGGATCGCCTCGGCGAGGTACCGGGCGGCGTTGAAGGCGGGGGTGAGCACCGCCACGAGGGGGAGGGGCGGCGCTCATGCGGGAGGCGGCGCGTGGTCGGTGGCGGCGGCGAGCCAGCGCTCGATGCCGGCCTCTTCGGTGAAGGCGGAATCGAGGGGGAGGCGGAACCTGTCGGGGTCGCGCAGGGCTTCGTTGATCGCGGCGGTGAGTTGGTCAGGGCGGTCGGGGTCGAAGCAGGCGATGCGCGGGCCGAGCACCTCGGGCAGGGAGGCGGCGCGGGCGGCGATCACCGAGGCGCCCATCGCCCCGGCCTCGATCGGAGTGTAACCGAATCCCTCCAACAGGGACGGGAAGACGAAGAGGCTGGCGCCCGCGTAGAGCGCGGTGAGATCGGCATCGGCGATATGGCCGGGCAGGAGCACCCGGCCCGGGGGCGGGCACACTTGTTTCAGGATGGCGGGTACGTCGGTGCACAACACCCGCCGCGGGTGGGCGGGCAGCGCGCCGGCGACGACCAGCGGGGGCCAGCCGTGGAGGGCGGCGCCGGCCGCGTAGGTGCGCAGCAGAAACTCGACGTTCTTGTTGAGCCGGAATCCGCTCAGGTAGAGAAGGTATTTCTCAGGAAGACCGAGACGGGCCCGCAACGCGGCCACCTGGGCGGGGGAGGGCCGCGTCTCGAAACGCCGGTCGATCCACGGATTGACGACGCGGAGCAGACCCGGCGGCAGCCCGGCAAGGCCCACGAGATCGCGGGCGGCGTCGTGGCTGGTGGTGAGCACACGGGTGGCGCGGCGGCTCCAGCGGAGACAAAGCTGGCGCACGAAACGCCGTGGGAAATAGGAGTGCGAGCAGAACTGCGGGTAGCGTTCGTAGATCGCATCGTGGATGACGACCACGGAGCGCGGCGGGCGGGCCCTCGACCAGACCTCGTGGGTCGAGACAAAGGTTGCCCCGCCGTGGTGGCGGGCCGCATGGCGGACGATCCGGTCCTGGCGCCAGAAATCGGCGAGGAAGGGACGGCTGAACGGGGAGCGACCGGGCACGGTGACGATGGAGGCTTCGGGCAGGCCGGCGGCCAGGTCGAGCCGGTCCTCGGTCAGGAGGATACGCACCGGGATCTCGGGATGGCGGTGGGCGAGCGCCTCGAGCAGGCGCCGGGTGTAGACGCGGATGCCGTGGCTGATGCCGAGAGGCAGGCCGTTGAGCAGCAGGGCCGGGGGCGGTGGGGTGGGGGCGTTCATGGCGCTACCAATTGCGGTTGGAGCGCCCAAGGCGGGAGCGGAGAAAGCGCCAGACCGACCGGCGATGCGTCCAGACGACGCGCAGCTTCAGGCAGGCGTCGTAGACCACCTCCTTGCCGAGCCAGAAGCGGGCCTCCTCGGAGAGCGCGCCGAGATCCTGGGCGACAATCCACGAGAGCACGCGCTGGTGGCTGTCGATGTGGGTGGCGTCTTTGGTCGGGCTGTGGGCCGCGGAAAAATAGCACTGTTTGGGCGTATCGAGGCGGGCCAGCGGGACTTCGGCGAGCATGGCCCGGAAGACGAGGTGGAAATCCTCCGCGCCGTCGAAGCGGGCGTCGAAGCCGGCGAGCAGTTGGAAGGTCTCGCGCCGCCAGAGCACCGCCGCGGGTGTGACATTGATCGGCTGGTACTCTGGCAGCAGGCTGCGCCAGATCGACGGGCGGCTGACCGGGGCGGAGGCGCCGAGCTCGAAAAGGTCCCGGCCCTTCTGGGCGAGGCGCACCGGGTGTTCGATGAGCCCGGCGGTGCTCTCCGCCAGGCCGGTTGTCGCCAAGACAAGCGGACGGTCGTCGCCGTCGATGAAGTCGAGCCAGCGGCCGGAGCTTTCCCGGGCCCCCAGGTTGCGGGCGCGGGAGCGGCCGAGGTTGGCCGGAGGGGAGAGCAGCCGGATGCCGCGTTCGGTCAGCTTCGCGGCCAGTTCGGGCGGGGGCGGGTCGGCCGGGGCGTCGTTGACCACGAACCACTCTATCTCGGGGGAGAATAGCGTTTCGTCGCCGATCCACTGGGCCAGGTAAGCCCATTGGCGGTAGCAGGTCACGATGCGGCTGACGAGGGGAGGCATGGCGTGGGGCGGCGGAAGGGACGGGGTGTTCAGGCAACCACCCGGACTAGTTGTTCGTGCAGCGAAGCGGCGGCGCGCGAGATCTCGAAATGGCGGGCGAAGCAGGCGGTGGCCGCGGCGCGCAGGGAGGTGCGCTCCCGGGCGGGCAGGGCGGCCCAGCGGGCGAGCAGGCGGGTTGTGCCCGCAGCCGTATCCGGCTCGACCAGCCCGGCACCGGCTGCGGCGACCTCGCGCCAGATGTTCACCTGGTCGGAGAGCAGCACGGGGGTGCCGCAGGCGAGCGCCTCGGCCACGGCGATGCCGAAGTTTTCCTGGTGGGAGGGCAGCACGAAAGCCTCGGCGGCGCGGAAGGCGCCCCACTTGGCCGCGCCCTCCAGCATGCCTGGCCAAAGCACCAGGCGCTCGGCGCCGGGCAGCACCTCGGTGGCGAGCCGTTGCAGGCCGGCCAGGTAGGCCGGGTCGGCACAGGGGCCGGCGACCACCAGGGCCGGCACCGCTTGGCCGCGGGCGGCGGCCTCGCCGTAGGTCGAGGCGTAGGCGTGCAGGAGCAGGTCAACGCCCTTCTTCTCGTGGATACGGCTGAGGAACAGCAGGAAGGGCCGGTCCCCGAGAGCGGGGCAGCCGGAATGGAAGGCGGCCACCTGCGCGAGGGTGGCCGGCGGCGGCGCGGCGCAGCCGTAGTTGACGACCACCTCGCGGCAGCTCCAGGGGCGGAAGGCGGTGCGCCCCACGCGCCGCTCCTCCTCGCAGGTGAAGAGCACCCCGGCGGCGTGGCGTAGGACGTGGTACTCGGCCAGCCACCAGTACAGCTGTTTCTTGAGGTGCTTGAGCGGATAGGTGCGGTTGAACCACGGATCGAGCATGCCGTGGGGATAGACAAAATACGGCACAGCCCGGCGACGCGCCTCCTGGGCGAGGGCGTAACCGTGGTATTGCCAGAGGCCGTGGACCACCGCGGCGTCGAAGCGTGGCAGCTCGTGGCGCAGCCAGGGGCGCAGCGTCGGATGGTAGCCGTTGGCGCGGGTGCTGGGCCCGATCGCATGGCAGGCGGCCCCGGGGCAGCCGAAGGCGCGGGCCGGATCGTCGATCGAGATGATCTCGGTGGTCACCCCGCGCGCGGCCAGCACCGGCGTGATGGAACGCAGGCCGGCCC
Organism: Opitutaceae bacterium; assembly: GCA_016711225.1. GTDB lineage: Bacteria > Verrucomicrobiota > Verrucomicrobiia > Opitutales > Opitutaceae > CAJCBL01. Next base: position 173,461 of record JADJTK010000006.1, on the reverse strand, counting down.
CGGGCCCGCCGCCGGCGGGGTCGAGCGAGTGGATGGCACGCAGCAGTCGGATGGGGGAGCGGCTCATGGTGCGGTGGCCACCCGACCGTAAAGTTCGAGGTAGCCGTCGATCATCGCGGCCACGGTGAAACGTTGCACGTTGGGTGGGCCGGCCGGGTCGAACGGGGGCGAGGTGCGCAGGGAGGCGGCCACGAGGGCGGCGGCGCCGGCCGGGTCGGCAGGATCAAAATACACGGCGGCCTCGCCGGCGACCTCGGTCATGGGAGGGCGGTTGGAGGTGAAAACCCGGCAGCCGCAGGCCTGCGCCTCCAGCAACGGCCAGCCCAGGCCCTCCTCCCAGGACGGGAAGAGCAGGCCGTCGGCCACCGAGTAGAGCGCCTCCAGGGCGGGGTTGGGCACGTTCTGCAGGGAGACGAGGTGGGCGCCCAGCCCGAGCTCGGAGGCGAGCGCGGACTCACCCACGGAGAGCGGCTTGCCTACAACCACGAGCCGGCCCGTGTACCCGTGCTGTGAACGCAGGGAGTGGAAGAGCTGCAACAGCCCGGGCCGGTTCTTGTACCATTGGCCGCCGCCGACATTGAGCAGGAAGGCGTCGCCGGGGGCCAGCGGCGCCGCGGGATCGCCCTGGCCGGCGAGCCGGCTCCAGGCCACACCGGGGTCGAGCCGCCGGTAGTCGTGGTTGAGACCGAGCGGCACCACGGTCACCCGGGCGGGCGAGAGCGGGGTGAGCCGGAGCAGGTCGCGTCGGGTTTTCCAGGATATGCAGGCGGTCAGCGGGGCCAGGGCGAGGCTGCGCAGGATCCACTGTTGGTAGCGGCGGCCGCCGCGGCCCACTCGCTGGAGCGGGAACTCGCCGAGGGCCGCACGCACCTGCAGCAGATCGTGGCAGGACATGACCGTGCGCGCCGGCAGATGTGGCAGATAGACGGCGTTGGCGTGGTCGAGGAGGTGAAAGACCGCTCCGGGCTCGCGGCGGGCGAGCCGGCGCAGGGTGCGAGGGAAGAGGACGAACTTGTCGAGGTAGCCCAGCAGCTTGGGCCATCCAGAGTATCGGTACGTGCGGCAAAGCCGGGCGAAATGCGGCTGCGGAGCGATGAGGGTGGTGGGCAGGCCGCGGGAGGGCAGTTCGCGCAGGAGCAGCTGGGCGTAGCGCAGCATGCTTTGCTGGGCGTCCGGGACGAAGTTGCCGACGAGAATGAGTGGGTGAGCGGGCATCAGCGGTGCTCCGGTTCGGTGTCGCTTCCCGGCTCGCCCGTTTCGGCGTCGGCCGTCTCGTCCGGGTCGTCGTCATCCGTCTCGTCCTCGTTCTCCAGGGACTCAACGTCGTCCTCCGCGGCGGGTGGGGGGGCGTCCTGGCAGGCCGTCAGGCAAAGGCCTGCGCCCAGCACGGAGAAGCCGAGGATGGTGGGCGGCGACCATTGGCCCACAATGAGGGCGGGGGCGCAGGAGGAGAGGATGAGCAGGGGCAGCGGATCGCGGGCGTGCAGCTGGCGGCGGAGTGCGTGCAGGAGCAGCGCGAAGGCGAGCACGATGCGGAAACCTAGGAAGCCCAGGGCGAGCGGGGGGCCCAGCTCGAGCACGCAGCGGCCCCACTCGCTTTCGGCGAGCAGGAAACCCACCCGGCCGGTGGTGAGGCGGGCGGCCATGTTGGAGCCCATGCCGATGCCCGCACCGAACAGCGGGGCCGAGGAGGCCACGTCGAGCACGTAGTCCGAACCGCCGAAGAAGCGGGCAAAGATGGAGGCCATCCCGGAGCCCTCGTCGTTGGGCCCCTTGGCTTCCTCCCAGCGGGAGAAGAAGGCGGCGTGTGCCTCGTCGAAAATCGGCAGGAAGCTCGCGGCCAGCCCCACCACGGCAACCAGAACAGCGATACGCAGAAGGCCGGCGCGCAGGAAGCCTGACTGCACCAGCGTGCCCAGGTACACGGTACCGACCAGCAGGGTGGCCAAGGCGACGGTGCGGCTGATGGAGAGCGGCAGGGCCAGCAGGATCGCCACACCGCAGGCCAGCACCAAGGGCAACCACAGTCGGCGCGCCTTGCCGAGCTGGTGGCAGAAGAAGGCGGCCGCCAGGGGGAAGAATAGCTGCGGCCCGGTGATGAACGCGAAAAACCCCGGCGGGCGGATATGCCCGAGCGCCCCGTAGATCTGGCCTCCCTCCTCGCCGCCCACCCCGCGGTTGAGGATGTCGTTCATCGGGGCGCGGAACTGGGCGGCCATGAGCAGCGTCATCGGGATGGCCATCAGTAGGAGGGCGAAGCCGATGTTCTCGGCGTCGCGGCGGGTGAGCACGCTGGCCATCACCCAGATCAGCGGCAGATGCAAAAAATTGGTACGCAGGCCGTAGCCGGTGATCAGTAGGTTGGTTTGCCCGGCCAGGAACGAGGCGAATAGCGCCGCGACCGACAGCAGGCTGATGGTCACCACCCAGCCGTTGACGGGGAAACGGCCCTGCCCGAGGGCCAGTAGGTAGATCAGGATCACCACTGGATCGCGCACGACCAGCAACACATCGGCATGGTCGGGCAATACCCACTTGCGCAACGCGCCCTCGAAGACGAGCAGGGCGACGTAGAGCCAGATGAGGGATTTGAGGGAGTGGTACACGGAGGAGTCGGAAAGCGGGCCGGGCAACGGAGGGCGCCCGGAGTGCGCGGGAGGCGGAGGTCAGGCGTTTGCTGTAGTGTGTGTTATGGCACGGCTCGGGGCGGGCGCCAGGCGGGCGCGGACCCGCTCGGCCAACTGTTGTTCGTAGTTCGTCCAGGTGAACTGCGCGGCCCGGGCGCGGGCGGCCTCGCCCATGGCGCCCAGGAGGTCGCGGTCGCGGTACAGTCGGTCGAGCCGGGCGGCGATGGCCGAGGCGTCGCGGATGGGCACAATGAAGCCGTCGACCCCGTCGGTGATGAGGTCGGGCCCGGCCGTATGCGGGGTGGTGATCACGGGCAGGCCCTGGGCCATCGCCTCGAGGATCACCAGACCGAAGCCCTCGAAGAGGGAGGGGAAGACGAGCACGTCGCTGTGGCGCATGCGCTCGAGCACGTCCGCATGGGGTAGCGACGCGATCCAGTGGTGTGCGCCCAGCGCGCGTTCGAGCACCTCGCAAGGTTCGGCGGGTTTGGTGCCGACGACGGTGAGCGTAATGGAGCGGCCGGCCTGCGCGGCGGCGGCAAATAGATACGAGAGTCCCTTGCGCTGCCCAAGCGAGCCGACGTAGAGCACACGCAGCGGCAGTCCGGCAGTCGCGTAGGGCGAACGCGGCGAGGTGGACTCGGACGCCGGGGCGCCGTAGGGCAGCACATGGACCGGCGCGGTGAAACCGGGGTGCTCCTGCAGGGTGGCCTTGGTGAAAGAGGTGGCAGCAAAGACGACATCGGCGTGGCGTAGCTCGTCGTCCTTGCGCTCGGTCTTGGCGGCGCTGTCGCGGTTGCCGACGATGGTCGCGGCCCAGGCGGGCTGGAGCGCGGCCTCCTCGGTGAGGATACGGCGGGCGGCGCGCCAGTAGCCGATGGGCTGGTCGTAGAAGGTTGCGAGGCCTCGCGCGCGGGCGGCGGCGAAGGTTGCCGCGGCACCGTCCTCATAGGCATAGACCCCGGTGAAGGCGCCACGGCCGAGCCGGCGGGCGGTGGCGCGGTCGAGGTCGCGGTAGATCGCATCGACGCAGAAGCGGCCGGTCTCGTGGCGGGTGAGGGTGCCGGCACGGCCCGCGGCGAGGCGCACGATCTCACGCCAAGCGCGGGAGTGGGTGAGCGTTCGTAGCTCTTCTGGCACGGCACGGCGGCGGAACTGGGCGGCCAAGCCGGCGGGTAGCAGGCGCAACCAGGCAGCGGAGGGATCCACACCCAGGCAGGTCCAAAACTCCGCAAGCAGGCCGGCCCGGGCGAGGCCGAGGGCCGCATGCCGGACGTTGGCATTGCCGGTGGGATGGGAGAGGAGGAGCACGGTGCGGCGGACGGTGTTCGGCGGACCTAAGCCAGAAGGAAGAGTGCAGAAGGCAGAACGCGGAAGAGAGCAGACGAGGTGCCGTGGACGGAGGCCGAAGGGCTTGAGTTGTTAACAGGAGGGAACGAAGGGAACAAGGACCGGAAGATCACCAATTTTCGGACGTTCGCGGGGCGATAGAAGGCCTCGGCGTGGAGGTGAGCCCGCGAAGATGGGGAAACTACAGCCCGGAAAGCACCGGCGGCTTCAGAGGGCTCGGAGGGGAGGTGAACACGGAATGCCGAACCCTGAACTTTGAACCCTGGTCGCGGCGCAGGAGGAGGAGACCAAAGGTCCACTACTTGCTCCCGAGGTACTCGATCCACTGGGAGCGCACGACGGACGGGGCGAAACGGCGTTCCCAGACGGCGCGTTGGGCGGCGCGGGAGGTGGCGCCGGCCTGCAGCCGGGCGGCGAGGCGGAGGACGGCCTCGCGGCATTCGTCGTAGCTCTCCGGATGGGTGAGGAGCTCGCAATTGGAGGGCGACTCCGCGAGTTCCGGGGTGCCGCCGCGGGCGGTGGCCACCCACGGCAGGCCGGCGGCCATCGATTCGATCAAGCTCAGCGGCATGCCTTCGTTGTGCACCGAGAAGAGCACGACGGCGTCGAGTGCGGCGAGGGCCGCCGCCTGCTCAGCGGGGTTGGCGTAACCGCCGTGGTAGACCACCCGGGCCCGGCCGGCGAAGAAGGTCGGCGGATAGTCGGTTCCGGAACCATGGATATGCCACTCGAGGCCGGCGCACGCCGGGTCGGCGGCCAGGCGCAGGATGGTCTCGATGCCCTTGGTCGAGACCAGCCGGCCTAGGAACCCGAACCGCAGCGGGGCGGCGTGGGCCGGGGCGGCCGGGGCGGCGCCAACGAAGGCGGTCTCGGTGAAATAGGGGAGGAAGCGGGCGTCGGAGCGGCCGGTGGCGGCATTGAGCTGGGCGGCGGTGTAGCGGCTGCAGCCCACCAGCTCCCCGGCGCGGGTGAGCACCCGGTGGAAGCCGGGGGACCAGCTGCGCTGCTCGGCGGCGTCGGCGGCGGTGTGGTGATGGTGGACACGGCGCGTGCTCCGGCGGGCGGCGAGCCAAACGAGGCGGGCGAGGGCGCCCTGGCCGTTGGTGTAGATTGTATCCCAACGGTGGCCGCGCAGCGCGAGCGACTGGCGGACCAGCCACCAGGCCTTGGCCCAAGGGCGGGCGGTGCCGCGGGCGGCGGATTGCTCGCGCAGGTCGATGCCGGCGGCGCGCAGGCGTTGGCGCCACGCGGGGGCGAGCGAGTTGCTGGTGGTGAGGAAGGTCACCCGGGCGCCGGCGCCCGCCATCGCCTCGGCGACGAGGCAGAGGTGGCGCTCCATGCCGCCATAAGCGGCCATTTGCGGGGCATAGAGGAGGAGATTCATGGGGAAGGATCCGGCCGATCAGTCAGATCCGACCGCTCAGGCGGAGAGACAGAATCGAGCATCCGCGGGCGTGCGACGCGTGGGCTCATGTGGCGGCGAGCGCGGCGGCGAACTGCGCGGCAACGGCGGGCAGCCGGGCCCGTGGCGGGCGGCGCAGCGTGAGTAGGGCGGGCAAGTCGACTGCGGCGCCGGGGGGCGAGAAGACCACCCCGGGCTCGTCGTTGGGCGGTACCGCGATGCGTCCGCGGGGTTGCCAGTCATGGCGCGACACTAGCACGGGCAACCCGTGGTCGAGGCAGGCGGCCACCGTGCCGGACTTGGGTACCAGCGCGACCGGGTTGGCGGTGAGGGCGAAGTCGAGCGCGCTGAGCAGACGGCTGGCGTCGGGTGCGGAGGTCTCGCCGGCAGCGACCACAGTGCATCCGGGTAGCGGATGCTGCTGTAGGTGACTGAGCAGGGCCGCGCCGCCGGCGCCGGTGCGGCCAAGCGCGAGCAGCACGAGGTGGCGGCCGGAGCCGTGGGCGGCGGCGGCGACGCGGGCGAGCAGTTCCGGGCCGTCCCATTCGGGGTGGACGGTGCCGAACCAGCCGGCGAAGAGCACCTGCTCGGGGGCGAGCTGCGGGGCATGCTCGGAGAGGAGCTGGAGTTGCGTGGTGCGGCGATCCCCGGGCGCGAGGGGCAGGTTGCCGAAGAGGGGCAACCGGGTCGCCGCGATGCCCTCGGAGGCCAGGGTGGCCACGTACACCGGAGCCTGCGCGTGGACCAGCTGCGGCCGCAGCGTGCGGTGCAGGCCAAGGATCGCGCGGCGCTGGAGGAGGCCGTGGAGACGGTTCACCAAGCGGTCGTGCCGGTTGAGCCCGACCCAGAGCTCGTGGAACATGAGGTGGCGGCGGCGCTGGCCGAAGAGCGGGGCGAGGCGGTCGGCCAGGCCGAAGGCGTAACCGCGGCTGCCACGCGTAGGCCACGAACTGCAGGCTCACCCAGTCGGGTGCGAAGCCGGCCAGCGCGACCTGGGCGTGCATCCGACGCTCCGCCCAGGGGCGGGAGGCGGCCAGGCGCACGACCGGGGCGCCGTCCTCCAGCGCCGCCTCCGTATCCGCCAGCCCGATGGCGAGGCAGGGGTGCCCTTGCCGGTCGAGCTCGGTGGCGAGGGTGCGGGTGTAGTCGCCCACCCCGTTGCGACCGGGAGCCAGCGAGGAGCAGAGAAGGGCGATACGCATGCGGTGGCCTAAGGAAGAAGGGAGAATGCAGAAGGCGGAACGAGCAGAAGTAGGAGGGGAAAGGGGAGGATTGGGCCGTCTTCAGCTGCGACGATAGAAGCGACCAACCAAGGCCCCGGCACGGAGCGAGGCGAGCAAGCGCCGCCGCCGGCCAGAGGAGAAAACCGGAATCGGCCCATCGATGTGTTGAAAGAAGTTCTTGGCGGCGAGGGAGGGTGGGAAGCCCTGCAGTGCTTGGCGAAGGAAGCCCCCTCGCCAGGGCTTCCGTGTGCCGATCGCGTGGGAGAGGTAGCTGCCTCCGGGGGCGAAATCCATGCCCTCCGGGCCGATCGCATTGACGGGCACGTCGAGCGTCATCAGAGCCAGGTTGAGCGCGTCCTGGTCGGGGGTGTGGAAGAGGGTGTGGGCAGCGCCGTGTTTGATCGACTGCAACGAGCCGTTGTCCGCGCCGATGTGCCCGACAAGGTCCCGCCAGCGTTCGAGCACGTGGCGTTGTTCCACGGGTACGCCAAGGAAGCCGGCGTTGTAGTAGCGCTCACGGGCGGTGCGCACCGGCAGGTCGTGTCGGGCAAGGAAGGAGGTCCATCCCACCCGCTGGGGATGGCGGGCCGGGAGCGAGGGGTTGACGTCTTCACACAGTGCTACGCCGCCTTCGGCCCAGCGGGCGAGGGACTCCCACGGGCATTTGGCGACGATGTCGGGGTCGAAGTAGAAGAGCGTGTCCGCGCCCGCGGCGGGCCCGGCCCAGAGGTTGAGCAGGAAGGTGGGCTTGTGGTTGGTGAAATGGATGCCGGTCTCCTGCGGCAGGAACACCAACTCCGGTCCGTCGCCGAGCCGGCAGCGGGCGGAGCCGTCGGCCGCGCGCTGCGGGGAGGGGGCCCAGGGCGGGAGAGGGCCGCGCAGACCGCAGAAGATGCGTCCTCGATAACCGGAGGCGTGGAGGGAATTCACCAGCGCGGCGGCGCCGAGATGGTAGTCGCCTTCGAAGAGGGTGCAGATGATCGGATCCATGGGGCGGCGGTTCACAAGTCGGGGTGGCGCGCAGGGCGGTCGGGGGCGATCGGCGGCGGAGAAGACGCAGAGCGAAGGGGGTCTGCCACGGTATCGGAAGCTCGATTGCGTTCGCCGGCGTTTTCCTGCGCCGGGGGAGTCCGGTGCCAGCCTTCGATGGCGGAGAGGATTTCCGGATCGATCGTGCCGTCGAATTTCCGGGCGAAAAGGGCGCCGCGGCGGCGGGCGGCTTCGATCGCGGGGAGATCGGCCAGGCCGAGCACGCGGGGCGAGCTGGAGCCCCGGACAAATTCCATGAAGCGGTTTTCTCCCTGCTGGATGGTGGGGAGTGGGGTGAGGTTGAGGAGGACGCTAGGGAAGAGCGACTCGTCGGGGATTCCCGACCACCGCAGCCAACGCCGGAAGCGAATGGCCTCGGGCTCGAATAGGAGCCGGCGTGCGCTGTCGCGCGAGAGGATCACCCAGTTCGAGGAGCCCAGATACCGGAACCACCGGGCCGACCGGCGAAAACTCTCCAATCGTGCCGGCGCATTGGGCGCCGCCAGGAAGGAACGCAGCCGCCGGCCAAGTCCTGGAACCCTGAGCAGCCGCTCGAGCCAGTAGGAGTTGGGATGGAAGCATTCGGCTCGTTGTCTCCAATCTGTCCAAACTCCGGCAGGATCGAACCATGACATGAAACTGGTGTTCTCCGCTCGGGCGAGCCGGGCGCGAAGCTCACTCGGAGACACAAGTGGAAGATCCTGGCCGCTCAGGTTGATCCAGTGGCTCCAGTTGGGGGAGCGCTTGGAGGCGAGGGCTAAGCCGTCGAGTTGGGCCTGGATGAGCGACCAGCCGCCCCAGGCGATGTGTTGCCGCTGCTGGAAAACGACGCCGGGCCGACCGGCGAGGCGGTCGTGCAGTTCGCGGACCTCGACGGCAGGACGGGCCTTGTCGTAGTGCACGATGCACACGTCGTCGGCCAGCAGACCGAGCGCCTGGACTAGGTGGGCGACCTGCGCGGGATTCTTGTGGGCGAGGATATGGAAGGCCAGCGACATGCGGGTGGTACTACGCGACGGACTTGTGCCGTCCGGCGCGGAAGCAGGGAAGGGCGAGGGCTTCGTCGCGGTGCCGGAGGATCCCAGGCTGTGCGCGATGGCGTGGGTCCAGTCGATGGGAGGGGCGGCGAGATCGGCAGCGGAAAGCTCGCGCCTGCGACGATCGGTTCCCCTGTTGCCTTGATCGGCGTCGCGATGAACGAGAACGCGCATGTTCTGGCTCGCGGCGGCGCCGGCCGTGGGGGTGGGCGGGGCGTTGTGGTCGTCGGCCGGCCCAAGCGGGAAGGGCCCCGGCCCGTGGCACCGGCGCGAATCGATCAAGCTGGTACAGAGGTCGGCCTCGATCCGGCCGGGCCGGGCTGGGATTACGATGACGATCCGTCCCCTGAGTGGTGGTGGGCTCATCGGGAGTTGGTGCGGGCGGCACAAAGCAGGCCCATGAGCCACCACCCTGCGCGCCACTGGATTTCGCAGGCGCGCCGGAAATGGCCGCGGGCTGCCGCCGGATTGGCGCGCCAGCAGAGCCGGCCGGCTGCGGCCCAGGCGGCGGCGCAGTGTTGCAGGCGTAAGGCGGAAGGGATCTCCGCCCAGTCCCGATGCTTGTCGTAGGCGCGGGCCGTGGCCTCGGCCATGGGGGCGGCGTGGGTGGAGAGGGCGGCGCCGTGCTTGCGGTAGCGGCAGGTCTCGAGGCCGGTGTAGGCGATCCGGCCCCCGGCACGGGCGCAGCGCAACCACATGTCGCGGTCCTCGACGTAACGAAAAGCCGGATCGAAGCGGCCCGCTCGTTCCCAGAGTCGGCGGTGCAGCAGCACGGAGGCGGGTTGGATGCAGTAACGGTTGCAGAACAGCGAGAGGGGGAGGCTGGCCACCTGCTCCGGTTGCGGCGCGCGACGTGTGAGGTCCTTGCCGGTGTCGCTGTCGAAGAGCATCGAGCCGGCGTGGACCAGCTCGGCGCCGGAGCGGGCGGCCGTCTCCCAGCAGGTGGCGAGGTGGTCGCAGGTCCAGAGATCGTCGCTGTCGAGCAGGGCGATCCAGTCGGCGCGGGCGGATTCGATGCCGGCGTTGCGGGTGGCGGGCAGGCCGCGGTTGGGATCGTGGCGGGTGTAGCAAACGGTTTGCGACACAGAGGCCGCGAAGGCGCGCACGATCGCCTCGGTGCCGTCGCGTGAGCCGTCCTCGGTGACAATCAGCTCCCAGTCGGCGAAGGTCTGCGCGCGGACGGAGTCGAGGGTTTCGCCGAGGAAGCGCTCGGCCTTGTAGGCGGGGATACAGATGCTGACGCGGGGCGCGGTCATGGGGCGGGAGTGGCGGGCAGGCGGGCGCGTTGCCAGACGATGCCATGGCGCACGGCCTTGGCGGGCGTACCGACGGCGATGCAGGCCGGCGGGAGCTCGCCGGCGACGAGGGCGCGGGCGGCCACGACGGTGCCGGACGGAATACGGGAGCCCTTGAAGACGAAGGCGCCCAGCCCGATCCAGACATGGTCGCCGAGGATCACGTCGGAGGCCGGGTTGAGGCGGGCGCCGGTGGCGCCGTCGAGGATGCTGTGGCTGTCGGTGTTCCGCAGCTCGGCGTGCTGGGCGACCATGCAGTCGCTGCCGAGCTGGAGGAGCCCGCCCTCCTGGCACACCAGGGTGGGGCCGGTCATCGAGGTGCTTGCGCCCACGAGCAGGCGGCTGCCGTCGTCCTCGGCGACCAGGCGAGCGTCGCGCAGTTGGCAGCCCGCGCCGATGTGCAGTTCGGCACCGTTGCCCATGAGCTTGATCGAACAACCCCAGAGATGGGCGCCCGGCCCGATGACGAGGCGGCAGTTGGTCCCGTTGATTTCGATCTCCGTGGTATGGAGACGGGCCTGGTGGCGGTCGATGCGATGGCCGCGGCCGCGCACGTGGAGACGGGTGCCGTGGAACCAGGCGTGAAGGCCGGAGAGCAAAGCGGAGGAGCGGAGCAGCGAGCGGAGCATGCGGGAGGAACGGGGATCAGGCGGTTCGAGGCTGTGGCGGGTTCGCGTCGGCGGCGAGGCGGGAGAGGCAGAAATCGACGAAGGCGGTTTCGCCCACCACGGTGTCCAGCGGCAGGCCCCAGCGAAGGTTGGGCTCGATGAGGACCGGTCCGTCGGTGGCCAGGGTGACGTCCCAACCGACCGTCCAGGCCTGAGGGAAGGCGCGGTGGGCGCGCACCGCTAGGGCGCAGAGGGCAGGCCACTGGGGCAGGAGGGTGCCGGCGAAGGCGTAGCCGGTGTTGGGATGCGTGAGGTGGTCGGGGGTGTGCATCGCGATGCGGCGGGCCGGCCCCAAGCGGCCGGAGGAAAGGTCGATGTCCGCGGCGAGGCCGCCGGCACTGAGGTTGTCGACCGTGGCGCCTTCGCGGGGCAGGCGCAGGAAAGCCAGCAGGGGAGTCATCGTGCCGTCCGGGTGACGCAGGGTGACGATGCGTGCGGTACTCAGGGCCCCCGGGGTGAGCCCGGCCCAGTCTGCATGGTTGCGGAGGCGGCGCTGCAACAGCCACGTTTCGCTGCGGCCGCGGGCGGCGAAGCGCTCAAGCAGTGCCACCGTGTCGAGCTCATGATGGCCGTTGCTCCAGCGGCCGGATTGCCAGCGCCAAAGCTCGGCCCCACTGCCGCCCCACCGACCAGCGGGTTTGGCAAACAGATCGACCGCGGGCAATTCGATCGTGCCGGGGGCCGGCTCGCCGGGACCGAAGCTGCCCATCAACTCCGGCACCGGAAGACCGGCGGCGGTGGCGGCCCGGTGAAAGAGCGTCTTGTCGGCCAGGGCGGGGATATAGTCGGACGGCTGCAGGGTGGCCAGGAGCGCCTCGGCCTCGCGCTCGGGCAGGAGCATCCTGGAGCGGTGGCGACGCCCGGGCCGGAAGATCCGCGCGTCGTAGTAGTCCTGCGGGCGCAGGTTGAGGGTGAGCAGACAGAATGTCAGGTGGAGGAACTGGCGCAGCGGCCCCCAACCGGTTTCCGTGCGGACAATGTGGGGGTGGCGCCGCACGGCGCGAGCGCCGTGCAGCACGGAGAGCAGAGGCCAGAGGATCGCCCTCGCAACCAGAATGCGCCGAGGGGTGCCGGCGTCGAAGACTGCCGAGGTAAGGCTGATGGCCTGGCGGCGGAGGCGGCGCAGCGGTGCCGGGACCTGCGGAAGCAGGAAGGGCAGCCACAGCGGGCACTCCATGGTGTTGAGACGGCGCAGGCTCATCGGGGTCAGCGGGGAAGCCGGCGGAGACCGCGGGTTGCAGTAGGCATTCGACGTAGGGGGTGTCGCCCAGCGGGAGGTCGAGCAGCACGCCCCAGTTCGGGTTGGTCTCGAGCAGCAGCGGGCCGGAAGGGGGGAGCGCCACATCCCAGCCCAGGGTAGGGATGTCGTTGACGTAGCCGTGGGCGCGTAGCGCCAGGGCGGCGACATCTGGCCAGTGTGGGATGATCGTGCCCTGGAGGGCGGCCCCGGTATCGGGATGGTGGGAGTAGAGGGGGGAGTGCGGCTCGAGGGTGCGGGCTCGGCCCAGCCGGCCGGTGGCCACCTCGAGATCGGCGCCCAGGCCGCCAGCGCAGAGATTGTCCACCGTGCTGTGGCGACGGGGGAAGCGCATGAATCCACCGACGAGTTGCACGGGCCCGGCGGGTAACAGGCGTCCGGTGACGAGACGCACGGTGGCCAGAGCGCTGCCGGCCGGAGCGAAGCCGGCCCAGTCGGGGCTGTTGGTCAACCGTGGTTGGAGCACCCAGGCGGCGCCATGGAAGCGCTCCTGCGCAAAGCCCCCGATGGAGTCGGGCGTGAGGTCGTCGTGCCCGTCGCAGGTCCACCTCCGGCGGGCGGGGTTGAAGTGCAGGATTGCCGCCCCCTGCCCACCCCAGAGTGCGGCCGGTTTGAGGAAAAGATCGCTGGCCGGCCAGGGCGCGAGGTGCTCGGGTGGGGCGGTTGCGCCCGCGCCGGTGGTGAGGAGGGGGACGCTGGGCAGGCCGTGGCGGAGGCAGAACTCCGCGAACGGGCGTTTGTCTCCGATTGGTTGTGACCGGGCGCCGCGGTTGAGGTACTCCAGCAACGTCTTGTTCTCGGCGTCGGTCACGAAGCGGCACACTTTCCGGCGTTGGTCCGGCAGGTCGAAGCGGAAATAGGCGAGGTCGGCCAGGCGCAGGTTGTGGGCCACCTGCAGCCACCAGGCATCGACCACGGAGAGCACGCGGGAGCGGTGGAGGGGGGCGGTGCCGGCGGCGGCCAGGCCGGATTTGAGCAACGCGAGCGCGGGCCAGGCGGAGGCGGCGGCGAGCACGTGGCCCCATCCCTGCGTGGCGACGAGCCGGCGGCGCAGCGCCGTCCGCGCAGCCCTTCGGATACGCCGGACCTGCCGGTCGCGGGCGTCGCACCAGGGAGGGAGGGGCAGCAGCCAGGGGAAATCGTTGGCGTCGAGGAGGCGTTTTACGGCCCGGCCGGAGGGGGAGTCGAACATGACAAGGAAATGGATGCGGGAAAGGCGGCCTAGCGGGGGAAACCGGCTGTCACCGCGGGCTGGAGCAGGCACTCGATGTAGAGGGTGTCGCCCAGCGGGATGTCGAGCTGCACGCCCCAGTTGGGGTTGGTCTCGAGCAGCAGCGGGCCGCATGGAGGCAGCGCCACATCCCAGCCCAGCGTGGGGATGTCGGTTACGTAGACATGGGCGCGCAGCGCGAGGGCGGCGATCTCGGGCCAGCGCGGGATGATGGCCCCCTGGAGGGCGCCCCCGGTATCCGGATGGTGAGTGTGGAAGGGCGAACGTGGCGCGAGGGTGCGCGCGGCGTGCAAGCGCCCCGTGGCGACATCGAAATCGGCCCCCAGGCCGCCAGGGCAGAGGTTGTCCACCGTACTGTGGCTACGGGGGAAGCGCATGACCCCCCCGATGAGCTGCACGGGCCCGCAGGGCAGCAGCCTGCCGGTGACGACCCGCACCGTGGCCAGCGCGCCGTTCGCCGGCGCGAAAGGGGCCCAGTCGGGGCTGTTGGCCAGGCGTGGCTGCAACAACCAGGGGGCGCCGTGCAGGTGGTCGCGGGCAAAGGCGGCGAGCGAGTCGGGGGTAAGCGCGGGCGCCCCGGGAGCGGCCCAGGTACGCCGGGCGGAATCGAAGTGCAGGATCGTCGCGCCCTGCCCGCCCCAGAGGGCGGCCGGCTTGAGGAAGAGGTCGGCCTCTGGCCAGGGCGCGAGGTGCTCGGGCGGGGCGGCCCCGCCCGCACAGGTGCTGAGGAGGGGGACGGTGGGCAGCCCGTGGTGGCGGCAGAACTCCGCGAAGGGGAGTTTGTCGCCGATGCAGCGCGACGCGGTGTCGCGGTTGAGGAACTCCAACAGGGTTTTGTTCTCCCCGTTGGTCACAATCCGGCGCGCCTTGCGCCGCTGGGCGGGCGCATCGAGGCGGAAACGGTGCTGGTCGTCGAGGCGCAGGTTGTGGGCGGTCTGCAGCCACCAGGTGTCAAACAGGGCCAGCAGGCGGGCGCGGGGCGGGCCCGGGGGGGAATCCAGTCCGGCCTTGATCAGGGCAAGCGCCGGCCAGAGCGCGGCAGAGGCCAGCACGGGCCCCCAACCCCGCTCGGCGACCAGACGGCGGCGCATCGCCGCGCGGCCGGCGCGGCGGATACGCCGGACCTGCCGGTCGCGGGAGTCACACCACGGGGGAAGCGGGAGCAGCCAAGGGGAATCGTTGGCATCGAGGAGGCGCTTGCAGGCGCGCCCGAGGGCGGAGTTGAACATGGACGCGGGGCCGGAGCCTCGAGGGCGGCGCCCGGGAGGGCCGGCGTTTGGCGGGGGCCGGATCAGCGCAGCGAGGCGATCTGGCGCTTGAGTCCGCCGGGCAGGGCGCGGCGGGCGGCCTTCAGGACCGGGCCGGGCAGGGCGGCAGCCAACCGCAGGGCGGCGGGGAACTGGTGGCCGCGGTCGCGGGCAAGCTCGCGAACTTCCACCCACAACGGATCGTCGCTGCGCAGCATCTCCACGATCGCCCGGGAACGCACCCGGACGTAGGCCGGCAGGTCGAAGACCTCGCGGTAGGTCTCCAGGTGCCCGAGCAGTTCCAGCGTGAGCAGGGTGCGGATGCAGGGCCAGCAGGTCGAGCAGTTGCGCCCGTCGGGGCTGCTCGAGCAGACGTGCAGGTAGCGGTGGCTGAGGGGGAACCCGGCGACGAGCTCGGTCTTTTGCACCCGTGAATACTGCCCACCCACCGAAACCACCCGCAGCCTCTCCGTGGAGAGGTGGGGCAGCAGCACAGGGTCCCAGGCGGCGGGCAGGGCGGTGGGCCCGCGCACGAAGCAGTCCTCGTAACGGGTGCCGGCGGCGTAGAGATGGGTGCCGATCAGGGACTGGAGGACCAGCGAGGCGGCGATGTGGCGGAAGGCGTGGTCGCGCAGGAAGGACTCGTGGCCGTGCAGTTCGGCCAGGTTGGAGTCCACTGTCACCACCGGCAAGTGGAGCTGGCGGGCGCATTCGTGCAGGGCCGGGGAGCGCTGCAGGCAGGCGTCGGCCGAGCGCGGGTCGAAGGAGCCGACGTTGCTAAAAAGCAGATGGGTGAGACGGTGGGCCGGCAGGACGGCGGGGCCGAGGTGGTCGGCGAGCACGGCGAAGGAGTCGATGCCCCCGGAGAAACCGGTGGCCACGGCGCGGCTGTAGGGCGGGGGCGGGGCGTAGTCGACGGCCTGGGCCACGCGCACCTTGATGGGCCGGTAGTCGCCGCCGGTCTGGGCCACCAGGGCGGGCACGGCAGTGTTGAGCGCGAAAAGCAGGCGGGCGGATACGCGGGCGGCGGCGTAGATCGGGTCGCCCAGGCGCAGGGCCAGCGGAAGGGCCCCGACCACGAACGGGTCGAGGTTGTCAATATCGAGAAATTTGGCCCAGTCGGGGGCTACCGAAAACCAGACGGTGTGGGTGCGGCCGTGATAGGTGAGGTTGGCGGTGAGGGCCACGGTGGAGCCGCGGTCGACGATGCTGGGACGGGCGATGTGCATGGTCGTGGTGGTTGGCGGGGGGCAGGAGCGGACTGGGCGGGGGTGGGGCGCCCGGGGCGAAGGCCGGGCGTCACCGCAGGCCGGTGTGTCCGGAAGCTGGTGCGGCCGCGGGAGCAACGCTCAGAGCAGGTCGGTGAGGGGCTCGAGGGCGGCCGCGGGCGCGAGCGCGTGTTCGAGCCAGGCGGTTTGTCGTCGGACGACGGCTGCGCGCTCCGGGGCGGAGAGCAGCAGCCGGGCGACCTGCTCGGCGAAGGTTGCGGCACCCTCCGCCACGACGGCCACGCGACCGGCTTCGAGCTCGGCGAAACCCTCGGCCCCGGCCGGGGTGGTGACCACCGCGCGGCCGTAGCCCATCGCTTCCACGAGCTTAATCTTCAAACCGGTGCCCAGGGGCAAAGGCACGAGGCAGACGCTGGTCGCGGCGTATTCGTTCTCCAGATTGCCAACCGGGCCTACGGTGCGAACGCCGGCAACGGGCTCCTTGAGCGCCCGACCGACGGTGCCGGCGACGACCAGTTCGGCGTGGGGCACGGCGCGGCGCACGCGGGGCCAGATCTCCGCCGTCAGCCACTGGACGGCCGCGATGTTGTGGCCGCTGTAGCCGCCGACAAAAAGCGCCCGGCCGGGGGTTTCGGCGGAAGGGGCGAGCGGCTGGGCGCGCAAGGGCATCGGGACGGTGATGACGCGTTTTCCCGGCAACATCCGGCGGAACGCCTCGGCTTCGCGTTCCTGGATGGCGACGAGGAAGTCGGCGCGTTCGAGCAGGGCGGTCTCCTCGGCCTCGTTCATCGGCAGGAAGTCCAGCGGTTGGTGGTGGGCGCGATACAGCTCGGTGCGGCGATGGACGAGGTTGTGGGTGAGCACCCCGACCTGCAATTGCCGGCGTGCGGCCGGGGCGAGGTCGTCGAGCAGGCCGAGCATCGGGATGGTGTCGATGAGCACGTTGCGGGGCCGCAATCGCCCGATCAGCCGCGCCGCAAACCGGCGCTGGGCGGGGGTCGCCAAGTGTTCCCCGCCGTGGGCGCTTGAATCGCTAGGGAGCTTCTCCGGTTGCCCCAGCCAGCCCCCCAGCGTCGCCGGGATCAGCAGCGGACCCACGCGCCAGGTGCCGCGTACCCAGGAGGTAGTGGCGCAGGAATCGAGCAGCGGGTTGCGCATCCAGCGCCTGCCGCCCACGAGGGGAGCCCCGAGCCAGCCGTAGTCGATGGCCAGGCCCTGCCGGCGGAGTTCCTGCAGGAGGGCGTGCGGGTAGACGCAGCCACCGTGCTGGGCGGGCATGGCCAGCAGCGGACTGAGGAAGAGCAGCCGCCGGCTGTGGTTTGATGCCATGGGTGTTCAGGATCGGGCGACGCCGGCATAGTGCAGCCAGGCGCCGGTGCGCTGCATGGCCTCACCGAAGGAGAGGCGAGGGGCGAAGCCGAGGAGCGTCTCCGCTTTTGTGGTGGGGAAGCGCCAACGACAGCTTTGCAGCAGGCACATCTCCTCGGTGATCTTGGGTTTGGGGCCGGGCGGCAGGCACCAGGCGTTGGGTCGGTAGGGCTCCGGCCAGGCGGCGGCGGCGGCCTTGGCCAGGCGTTTGGTACGACGCGGAATCAGCGGCATGACGGCCATGGCGGATTTGCCGGCGGCCAAGCGCGCGAGCTTCTCGCTGGCGCTTTCCCTGAACTGGGGCGCCGCAACCGATGGGACACGGGAGAGATCGGTGCCGATTCCTGCGGCAATTGCGGTGTAGAAGTCGCGCCAGGTCACCGTCTCCCGGTCGTTGAGCAGGAAGCAGTGGCCGTCGGCGGCAGGGGTGGTGAGGGCGAGCCAGATGGCGTCGACCAGGTTGTCGACGGCGATGGCATTGCAGATCGAGGCGCCGTCGCCGACCAGGTAGGCGGTATTGGCAAGCAACTGACCGGCGATGTCGGCACGAGGCGGGAACGGGGGCCGTGGATGATGCTCGGCCGCAGCTGGACCAGCTCCACGCGACCCTTCCGGCGGGCGCGTGTCAGGAGGAGCTCGGCGCGGGCCTTGGCCACGTTGTACTCGGATTTCTGGGCGGTGAGGATCGGCGTGTTCTCGTCGGTGCCCGGCACGGGTGTGAGGCTGTGCACGGCCGCGCTGCTGAGCGCGACGATGCGTTTGATCCCGGCGCGTTCGGCGGCGGGGTAGAGCGCCTCGGCCATGGCGACGATCTGGGGGGCGTTGCCCAGTGCGGCATGGACCACGGCATCGCAGCCCTTCAGGGCTTCGGCCAAGGCGTCGGTATCGGTGGCGTCGGCGACCTTCCACGGCAGGGCGAAGCGCGCCAGTACGGCGAGGCTGCGGTAGGCATGGGCGATGGGCACCACTTCCGCGCGGCCCTCGAGATGAAGGCGCTCGACGAGACGCAGGCCGACAAAACCACTGGCTCCGATGATGGCGATTCTCATACGGAGGCTCCTTTCTGCAGGCGGACGTAGCCGTCGGTCTCGGCCGGCGTAAGCCACGGCTGTTCGAGCGGTCGGCGCGCGCGGTAGCAGGCCTCGATCAAGCGCAGCGAACGCAGCCCTTCGGGCGCGGGAATATGCAGCGGGGTGCCATCGCGGACGGCCTGCACGATGTTGATGAGTTGGTGGATGAAGGCCTGGGGCGAGCCCTCGGGGTCCCGAACGGTGGGTACGGGCAGGCGGTCGTCGGCCATGGTGAGGATTTCGCTGTCGAGCATGGTATCGTTGCCGTTGAGCCGGAGGGAGATCCGGCCGGCCTGGCCCGGGGAGAATGCGACCGAGCCCATGGCGAAGTTGATGCGGAAGAGATTGCGGGTGGCCCAATCGCGGCTGAGCCGGACAGTGCCGCCAAACCCGGCGGCGTGCGTCATGCGTAGGAGCGAGTTGGCCTCGAGGCCGCCGGCGGCATCGTCGCGGTAGTCGATGGTGGCGGGTTCACCAAACCACCACAGCAGCAAGTCGAGGGTATGGACGCCGGTGTCGTAGAGCACGCCCCCCGGGGTGACTTCGCGGCGGAAGAAGGAGTCGGAGGCCGCATCCCAACGAAACGGCCCGCCTTCCTCCACCTCGTAGGAGAGCACCGGGCCGAGCGCCTGGCTGAGGCAGAGATTCTTGATCACGCGTGCGGCGCGGAAGAAGCGGCGGTACAGTCCGATCGCGAGCGGGCGGTTGGTGCGTGCGGCGGCGGCAACCATGGCTTCGGCGTCGGCGAGGGAGGCGGCCATGGGTTTCTCGCAGAGCACGCCGCAACCCTGCTCGAGGGCGTGCAGGGTCTGGGTGGCGTGCAGCTTGGGCGGGGTGGCCACGACGACGACCGTGCCGGGCGCGAGCGGGGCCTCCTCGAACCTGGCCAGGCTGAGGGCGTGCGGGAAACGGGCGTGGATGCCGGCGCGGCTCGGCTCGTTGGGATCGCAGAGTGCGGCGACGCGCACCAAGCCCTGCGTCTCGAGCCAGCCGAGGGCCGAGGCATAGAAGAACTTGGTGATGGCGCCGCAACCCGCGACCACCACCGGGATGGGTGGTTGAAGAGTATCAGACATGGGAAGTCAGACTGTCGGAGAGTTGTTGCTGGATGAAGGCCGGGTCGAATTCACCCCGGGCGAAGGAGAGGGAAATCTCCGCGCGGTGGCGGCGGAAAGCGGGGTCCTGCAGTCGGGCGACGTAGCCGGCGAAGCCGGCCTGGTCGGCGGGGTCGAATACGTCGGGGAAGGCGCGCTCGCGGGCCCAGCGCACGATGGCGGTGTCTGCCGGCGCGACGATGACCAAGGGCAGCCCGAGGTGGCAGTACTCGATGAGCTTGCTGGGGAAGCTCGTGCGCGTCCACGGCATGTCGTCGCTGGTGGGTGCGTAGCTCACCACCATCGCGGCGGCGTGGGCGCGGAAGTAGTCGAGGGCCTCGGTGTTCCGGGCGAAGGGCGGGCGGTGGGCCACGTGGTGGACCGACAAGTACGCGAGGTGTTCGGGGTTTTCCTTCAACACGGAGAGAAAACGGCCGCCGGCTTGGGCGGTGGTGCGGGCGAGGGCGGCGAGCACGGGAAGCTGCGGTGGCCAGTAGTTGCCCGCGTAGACGAGCAGCGGCGCGGTGGTGGCGCTGGTGGCGGCATCGGGTAACGGCGCGGCCGCGGCCCCCTCGGGGATGGGGGGAAGCACCCCGGCGACGGATGTATCCAGCTGGAAGCTCTCGGCGAGGCCAGGCGAGGCGAACCAGGCCCTGGTGGAGCTTTCGACAATCCACTGGCGGCGGTCATGGGCGCGGCGGCCCTCCCCGGGGTCTTTGAGGAAATCGCGGGCATCGTCGTGGATGATCGTGGCCAGCGGCAGGCGGTAGCGCCGGGCAAAGCCTACGGCGGCAATCGAGAGCATATCGCTGAAGGCCGACAGGTAGGTGAAGACGGCGGAGGGTTTGGTGGCGCCAAGCCACGCCCGGACCTCGCCGCCCCAGAGCCAGGCGCGGCAGGCGCGGGAGAGCCGGCGGTCGGGATTGAGCGGCGGCCAGAAACGGCGCCGGTGGCTCAGGGTCATGGTGGGCCACCCGTGCGCGACGCATGTGGCCAGGAGGTGTTCCTGCCCCCAATCGGCCACGACGCGCACCTGCCAGCCGGCCGCGGCGAAGCGCTGCAGATGCCGGTAGACGATGATCGCACTGCCGGCACCTTCGGCGGGGACATGGCCGAAGTACACGAGCGTGCGTTGGGGAGAGGGCCGCGCGGGCATGTCAGGGGGTGCGGCGGGTCGGGCGGCTGGGAGTTGGCCGGCCGCGGAGGCGGCGGGCGAGGGCGGGGAAAAGGTGCATGGTGGTTTCCGCACGCTGGTGGGGCGACTACCAATAGCCGCCGTGGTCGACCTTGGGCGCCTCTTTGGGTGTCTCCTCGGCTTGGGGGCGGATCCACGCGTCGTTGAAGTACCGTGTGAAGGCCGGCAGGCGATCCCAGCGGCCCCCGCGGATGCCGAAGAAGAGCTGGGTGGGTCCTCCGGTATGGAGACCGATGGCCCCCAGCCGCTTGACGTGCACGGCCAGCGGAATGCCCGCGGCCCCGCAGCCGATCAGGGCAATATCGAAGCCGGGGTCGCGGGCGAGGGCGGTGACGCGGTTCTCCAGCCATGCGAGCATGGCGAACCAGTCGGAAAATTCGTTGGCCGAGAAGCCGTATGGGCTGCGCAGGGTGAGCAGTTCGAAGTCGGGTAGCAGGCCGGGGAGGCTCCGCCAGATGTCGCCGCGTCTCGGGTACTGCGTGCGGATGGAGTCCGCGAAGGGGTGGACCACCAGGACGCGCTTGCCGGCGAGCGCCGCGGACCAGGGGGCGGCTGGGTGGAACCACGGTTCCAAGGCGGTGAGATCGGTCCAGCGGGCGAGCGGGCAGAAGCGCTCGGTGAGGGTGAATTCGCCGGGGTTGTGCCAGAGCCCGCAGACGTCGAGGTCGGGGAGACGCTCGGCGAACCGCTCGCAGAAGCGGTGAAAGACCTCGGCGTGTTTGGGGAAGACGCCGGCCTGTTCAAACAGCTCCTGATCGCCGAAGGAGGGGACCGCGCGGTTGACCGCATAGAAGCGCGGCACCCCGAAGTGCCAGCTGAGCGCCTTGACCTCGACGTCGCCGAGTTTGCCGAGGGCGGCGGGGGCACCCGAGCGCAGCAGTTGACCGATCAACTCGTGCGCGGCCGCTCCGCGGTGGATGGTGCGCCGGCGGCACAGGCGGCGCTCGCGCGGCACGTTCAGCCGCGAGAGGTCGATGAGCCGGTCGAGCCGGGTGCAGGCGAGGGCCCGGCGGAGCTGTTCTTTGAGCGGCATCAGGCGGCACGGCCGAACAGGCCGAGGCGGTGTTTGAGAATGTAGGCCAGGGTGCTCCAGGAATGGCGACAGCGGGGCTCGGCGCGCAGCGCCCGGAGCGCGTAGTACAGGGGGCGGCCGCGCGGGCCGAAGCGCAGCGAAGTGACGGCGAAGTCGCGCAGGTCGTCGGCGGAGATGGCGGACTTGAAGTCGGGTACGGCATGGGCCGCGCGGTCGAAGGGCAGGCCGCGGGCGGCGTGCGCCTCGGCGAGCACGGCCAGCTTGCGTTCCTGGCGGCCCTGGTTGCGGGTGAAGTTCACGCTTTGCTCGTGGAGACGGTAGTGAAAAAGCACCTCGGGCAGGTTGGCGAGGTGGCCGCGGCGGGCGAGCCGCAGATAGAGGTCGAGATCCTCGATCCACTGCGCCTCGGGGCGGTAGCGGCCGGCCCGTTCGACGGCGGCCCGGCGAAACATCGCGGCGGGATGGATGATGGCCCCGCCGTTGCCCGCGAGCAGCTCTCGTTCGATGGTCGCGTGGTCGGTGGGCCGGCGGCACTCCTTGAGCAGGGAGCCGGAGGCGTCCATGTAGAGGAAGGCCGAGCCCACGCAGACGCACTCGGGGTGGGTGTGCAGGAAAGCGAGCTGGCGGGCGAAGCGCGGCGGCAGGCTGAGGTCGTCGGCATCCATGCGGGCGACGAACTCGCCGCGGGCGGCGGCCAGGCCGTCGTTGAGCGCGCCCACGATGCCGGTGTTGGGCCGGGAAACGACCTGCAGGCGGGCGTCGGCGGCGGCGAGACGGTCGAGCACGGCTTTCGAATCGTCGGTGGAACCGTCGTCCACCGCGATGATTTCAAAGTCGCGGAATGTCTGGGCCTGCACGCTCGTTATGGCCGCTGCAAGGTAGTGTGCGGCATTGTACACCGGCACGATCACGGATATTGCAGGTGTGCTCACGGCGAGGATTGGGTCTCCGCCCACTTTAGGAACCTCTCCGGGTCATGCTGCGCGAGGTGCGGCTGGGCCTCGGTGAGTCGTCCCGGGGCCCAGTTCCACCAGGCGAGCGCTTCGAGCCGGGCGACAATCTCGGCCGCGAAGCGCGGGCGTATGAGCTTGGCGGGAACGCCGCCGACGATGCTGTAGGCGGGGATGTCGCCGGCAACGACTGCTCCGGCCGCGACGATGCAACCATTGCCGATGGTGACGCCGTCGCGGATGAAAACATGAGCGCCGATCCAGACGTCGTGGCCGATATTGATGGTGCGGCGCTCTGTGAACGTCGTCGTGGCCGCGAAACTCGTTCCGCACTGGCCGCGGGTGGAGTAGAAGACCGGCGATGTACTGATCAGGTGGGAGGGATGCTCGCCTGCGCCGATGATGGTGCGTGGTCCGATGGAGCAGAAACGCCCAAGGTGGACGTCGTTGAGTATGGTATCGCGCGCGATGTAGGACCACGCTCCGAGCGTGACGTGATCGACGAGGCAGCCGGGTTGGATACCGATACTGTGCTCCAGGGTCGAGTGAGTGACCCGGGCGTTGGACTCGACAGAGCAGTCGTCTCCCAGGATCGAGGCCGAGAGATAAGCACCGGGGTGGAGTTGGTTGTTCCGGCCGATTCGGACCTTGGCGAGCAGATGCGCGCCCAAGATGCGGCTGTGGCGCCCGATCTCCGTGCCTGCGGCCAGTCTGCTGTCACGTCGAATGAAACACCCTGGGTCAAGGCGCACCTGTGGGTAGCGCAGCCGATAGAGCAGGGAGCGGAAGGCGGTTTTCATCGGATCAGGCGCGGCGCAGCGTTTCGACCAGCAGGCGCAGCCGGGCCTTCAGGTTGGAGCGCAGACAGATTGTTTCCCCGGCATAAACCCGCGTCAGCAGATCGTCGGCGTAGCCGTTGACGGTGATCCGCGAGGGATGGCGCAGCGGAAAGAGGAGTGGTTGGGTTCTGACGACGAGTCGGCTCATGTCGCCGGCCGTGTGCGTGGAGTCGCCGATGAATCCGAGGTTCTCCACCAAGTTGTGGCGCGGCACGATGCTGACGCCGCCATGGGTTCGGCAGCTGAAGTTCCATTGGAAGTCCCAGCAGTCGGTGGCGCGCAGGTCCTGCTGCGCCTGCGCGAACGTCGACATCCAATATTGGCGCTCCCAGCGCGAGGCGAAGGAGGCGTGCAATTCCTTTTGGCGGGTGTCCCAGCTGTGCAGAAAGAAATCGTTGTGCTGCCAGGCGCGTCGCCAACTGGCCCAACCCCAAGTCCACGGATGGTGGCTGAACCAGTAGCTGTCCCCCGTCGAGTAGTGGTTGGCGATGAAGTTGGTGCCGGCGATGTTCATCACCCGCGGGTTGTCGCGATGGCGGGCGAGCATCTCGCTGCAGAAGGGGAAGAAGCTCGGGTCGGGCAGGCAGTCGTCCTCGAGGATGATCGCCTCCTCGAATAACGCGAAGGCACGGTCGAGTCCGGTATGGATACGGTCCATGCAGCCCATGTTCCGGTCGGCGTAGTCCTGGACGACCTCGCAGGGCCAGTCGACGCCGGTGGCGAAAATGCGGCGGACCTCCTCCACGAGCGGCGCGTCGGCGGGGCGGTCCGTGCGCGGACCGTCGCAAACCACGAGCAACCGGGGCGGGCGGGCTGCCCGGACGCGTTCGAACACCCGGCGGGTCAGGGCCGGGCGGTTGAACACGATCATGACGACGGGCGCAATCATGGCTATTTGCCGAGCAGGGCGTTGAGCTTGGGACTGCGATCGTACTGGTGGACGACGCTGAAGGGGAGGCCGGACTTGCGGCGCACGACATTGTTGGCGTCCACGGGCAGTTCGTGGTCGGCGACTGCGTGGGCGGTGAATACGGGACCGGCGTCGTTGGGATGGATGATCGCGTAGGGCAGCCGGCCGGTATGCAACAACACATTGTGCACCCCCTGGTCGAAGCCCGCCCCCTCGTTGATGGTCGGGGTCAGGCGGCTGAGCTCGGCGACCATCGCGGCCAGGTATTTCATGATCGAGGGCCGATCGCCAAAGGTGACGCCCGAACAGCAGATGGTCTTGTCCTGGATGGAGGAGACGACGGCGTCGCCGTGGGTCGTGCGGATCCAGTGGGCGTTTACGCCATGGAGGCGCAGGCCGTCGGCTCCGCGGTAGTCGAAGGTTGGGTCGTCGTTGTTGTATTCGCCTCGGCCGATGCTGCCGCGGGCGTCCTCAAGGGAAACGTGGAGACCCGGCGCCCAGTCTTCCGCGAAGAGGTCGGTCTGGAAATGGACATCGCGCACATCCGCCAACAGGATGCGCTCGACCTTGGGGTGCTGATCCAGGTAGTCCCAGTAGTACATGAAGCGGCTGCACGCGATGTGGTGGTAGTGGACGCCGATGCGGGAGAGAAGCCGTGTTTTGAGGCGGCTCGGAAGTGGCAGGTACCGCAAGAGCCAGTATTTGCTGCGCAATGGGCGCGCGCGAGGAGCCATCAGTTTGAGCGCGACCTGGCGCGAGAACGCGCCCGGGAAACGGCTGAGCGGCAGGACCGTGACGCCCCATTCCTCCATCTGGCGGATTTCGGAGTCGGGCAGGTCGCCGGTCATGATTACGGTTCGGCCCTTGAACCCCGTCTTCTGGAGGCTTTGCGCAAAGACGCGGACATGAGGCGCCTTATAGCCAACGCCGGTGCCGATGATCAGGCTGGTTTCGTCTTGGACGGACTTCATTGTCTCAGGGGGCTTCTTGGTTCCGGGGAAGGCGCAGTACAAGCGCTTCGATGATGCGGCTGGTGATGGTATCCCAGTTGAGCGAACGGTGGACCTTCTGCCGTGCGGCGGCTGAGTAGGTGTGCAGGCGGTTGTGATCGCCGAGCAGGCTGACGATTTCGGCCGCGAGACTCTCGGGTGAGAGCTGCGGGAGGACGCGCCCGTTGACGTCGTGGTCGACGATCTCGGGCATGCCGCCGCGGTTGGCCACGAGGCACGGTGTGCCGTAAGCCATGGCCTCGACGAGAAAACTGCCGTAGGGCTCGCAACGGGCGGGGGCGAGCACGAGGTCCGCCTCACGGAAGTGCTGACGCATGGCCGTAGCGCCGGAAATATTGCCGGCGTAGGTCACGCCCGCCGCCGCCGGGCCGGTCGAGGTACCGGCGATGACCAGTTGCGCATCGGGGAAGCGGCGACGAACCAGTGGCATTGCGGCCACGGCAATGTCGCCCCCTTTGCGTGCGAAGTCGGACGCGTTCATGAAGAGCCGTTGGCCACCGAATGTCCGAGGTTCGGTGTCGATGGAAAAATTCCCCGAACTACCGGTGACCACGATCTTTGAGGCGGGAACGCCGTAGTCGCGCTGCAGCGAATCAGCGACGTGCTGGCTCCAAGGGAACAGGCAGAGCGCGTCCTGGAAGGCGGCCGTTTCCCGTCTCAGCCACGCCGCGCGGGCGGCCGAGCCGGGGAAGTTGGCCCAGGCTGGGTAATCCCGGATGGCCAACGCGGTGGTGTAGTCAAGCGACATGACGTAGGGCACGCCGCCTCCGCCGGCAATCGGTCGGGATTGAGCAAAGAGATGGAAGACAATGTCGGGGCGGCGGGGCACGATGGCCCGATTCAGTTCGCCGGATTTGTAGTCGAAGGCCCAACTTGTCTTGGCTCGGTCGACGCCGGCGGGCGTGCGCAGGAATCGGACGAGCGGAAAACGCGAGAAGAAGAGCGCCGGATAGTTCCGTTTCGAAAGGAACTCCGGGAGGGGCGGCGCATAAACCGTCTCGAGACGTTGCGCGAACCGGCCCAGGCCGGCGGCGAGCGGGGTGTAACGGTCCAAGAAGTATCGCTCCCCGGTGACGCAAAGGAAGCCCAGCGGGTGTGTGGTGGTATGCATCACTTGGGCTGGGCCGCGCTGTGGCGGCGGTGATTGGCGATGGCCTGCTGGTAGGCGTCGACCTGCTGGCCCAGGACGGTGCCGGGTTCGTAGCGCCGCAATCCCTCGGCGCGGGCGAGCGTCCCCATTTTGACCCTAAGCGCAGGATCGCGGAGCAGATCGCAGACTGCCCGCGCGAGCTGAGGGGGGGCGGCGGGCGGGACGAGCCTGGCGTATTGGCCCTGGCCGGCGATTTCGGCCAGTCCACTGCCGCTCGTGCAGATGCAAGCCCGCCCCGCGGCCATCGCTTCCAAAAGCACGTAGCCAAAGCTCTCCCAGCGACTGGGGAAAACGCAGACATCGGTGTGGCGGAACAACTGCGGCAGCTCGGCCGGCGGTACGGCCCCGGTGAACTCGAGCGAAGTCAGGGCGCTCTGGCCGACTGCTCGTTTGATCGAGGCCGACATCGTTTCGCCCTCGATCGGAGAGGGGGTGTCGGCGCCGACGAAGCGAAATTTCGTGGAGGGGAATGCTTTAAGTACGGCGGGTATGGCGGCGGCGAAATCCTGCACTCCCTTGCGCCATTCCAAACGGCCCACGTAGGTCACGCGGTGGTGGTTGCCTTCGGTTGGAATCGCGAGCAACGCGTCACTTGGCTGAAACGGCAGGCCGACCTGAACAATGCGGTTTGGATCCAAGCGCCACAGGTGCTGTACGCGGTGGCCGATCGCGGCGGAGGGGGAAAGGATCAAGTCGGCGCGACGGGCATTGGCCTCTTCCATTGCGAAAAGCGGATCGACGGGTTTCCGGGCAAGCGGCTTGCCGGTTCTCAGACAATACCAGAGGTGGCGTATCTCCTGTGTGGTGGGCCAGATGGGTGGCGGAGCCGTATTGATCTCGGTGATGATCCGCCAAGGGGTATGGAGGCGGACGACGAAGGGAACGCGGGGATGCTGCACAGCCGTTGGCAAAGCTTCGGCGAGGAAGTCCGGGCCCTCGAGGACGTCGAACGGCTCGTCGGTGTGGCGAGCGGCAAAGGAGCGTTCGGCCTGCTGGGGAAACGCGGCACGTGAGCAGCGGATTCGGTGGATGCGGAACGCGGGCGAGTCGGTGTCCGCTTCTGCGCCGTTGGCGGCCGGATCCAGGCCGCAAAATACCTCCACCGCATGACCACGGGCGGTGAGCAGCGAAGCCACCTGCGCCACGTAGGTGGCGATGCCACCCAGGCTCGAGTGGGGCGGGAATTCGTAGCTGATGAAGGCGATGCGCACGGCCTAGATCTTTTGCCAGTTGGGGAAGCTCAGCCAGCAGTCTTTCGGACAGACAATCTGTTTGTCGGCAAAATTCGATGACCGATAGGCGCCCCAGAAGCTGAAAGTGCTGTTGGCGAGCACGTGCCCCGCACAGCGTGAGAAGACCACGAGATCCACGTAGTGACGTTCGTTTGTCACGTAGAGCACGCGGCGGTTCTGGAGTAGGTCGGCGAAAAGGACTTCGCGGCAGAAGACAGGATCGTCGGAGATGACGGTGACGGCGGCGGCGGGCGGGAAACAGGCGAGGGCGCGCGTGTAGTAGGAAAGGAGCGGCTCAAGGTTGTTCGTGGCTCGGTCACCGCGCCGGACGTGCACACCGATCGGATTCAACCGCAACCAGTCGCCGTAGGTGGCGTCGACGTAGTCGTCCACGGCCGGGGCGAAGCGAAGTCTCTGCAGGATCTCGCTGCGCTGGTGATGGAAGGAGGCGGTCGTGAGGAAATATCCGGTAAAGGCGGCGTTGCGTTGGCGCCGCAACGCGGGGCATTCGCCGCGATCGTAGTTCACCCCCTGGTCGGAGATTTCGGAGGCGAGCCGCGAATGCACGAACCAGCCGGGCTCGAACCGGAGAGAGGGAAACAACTGGCGCATCGAATCGGGCAAGTGGGCTGCCTTGAATTGTTTGCCGGCCTCGTGGTCGGCCCCGGTCACGGAGCTGCCCCAGCCCGGGGTGTCTTCCACCACGAGCTCATACCCGTGAGTGAGGGCGTAGCCGGCGGCGGTGGCCAGGACGAAGAGCTTGTTGCCGAAGCCGCTGGCATAGCCAGGGCCGCGGCCGGTGACAAACGTGTAGGGACGCCACCAGGAAGCGACGCGATGGCGAGTGGCGGCCAGGGCGGCGGGGAGGGAACGTGGAGGAGGGCGCACGAACGGTCAGCTGGTTCCGATGGATTCGAACTTCGAACACAGCCGGGCCACCCCATGCTTGTTGTGGTAGCTGGCGTCGGCGTTGGCGAGACAGGCGCCCAGGACGCGCAGCGGCGCGACCGCATGGGCATCCACCAGGCAGGCTCCGGTGTCGGCGTCGAACACGAGCGCGTTCAGTGTGTAGTTGCCCGGGAACAGCTGGAGCGGGCCCAGCACGGCGCGGAACACGTTGGGCTGGTCGAGCCGAAACCACGGGGTTCCCTCCTCCCGTGAGCAGATGCTGGAAATGATCTCGTTGTTGATGTCGACCACCTCGAGCAACAGGTGGGCGCGCCGCGAAGGCAGCCGGCAATCGAGGCGACAGACCAAGCTGTAGTTTTGTCCGAAAAACAGCCCGTCCACCTGGCGGCCGTCCTGCCCCTCGACAAAGTCGAGCGTGAGTTTGAACTGGTCGTTGTGGTAACGGCCCTTGTTGTCCTCCTTGGGCATCATCTCAAGCAGGTACTTCTCGGTGATCGGGCGCGTTTCTTTCTCGAAAACGGCGCCGTCTTTGAGCCAGACGACACGACTGCAGAGATGGCGGATGGTGGGCACGTTGTGGCTGACGAAGAGGATGGCGCGCCCGCTCTTGGTCGAGATCTCCTGCATCTTGCCGATGCATTTCTCCTGGAAATGCGCGTCACCGACCGCGAGGACCTCGTCGATGATGAGGATCTCGGGCTCGAGGTGGGCGGCGATGGCGAAAGCGAGGCGGACGTACATGCCGCTGGAGTAGCGCTTGACGGGGGTGTCGATGAACTTTTCCACCTCGGCGAAGGCGACGATCTCGTCGAACTTCCGCGCGATCTCGGCGTGCGTCATGCCGAGGATGGAGCCGTTGAGGAAGACGTTGTCGCGGCCGCTGAGCTCGGGGTGGAAACCGGTACCGACCTCAAGGAGACTGCCGACGCGCCCGCGCAGCCGGATCTCGCCGGTAGTGGGCTCGGTGATGCGCGAGAGGATCTTGAGCAGGGTGCTCTTGCCGGCGCCGTTGCGGCCAATGATGCCGACGACCTCGCCGGGCTGGACGGAGAAGGAGACATCGCGCAGCGCCCAGAAGTCGCGTTGGTCCTCCTGGGCGGCCGGGGCGGCGGTGCCGCGCCCGATCGCTCTGCACCAGCGGCCCAGGCGTTCGACATCCTCGCGCAACGAAGTCATGCCGATCTGGCCGAGACGGTATTTTTTCGAGACACCACGAATTTCGAGAATGGGAGGCATGGCGAGGGGAAGGAGGAAGGACGAACGCAGAAGGGAGCGGAAGCCGGAACGAGTAGGAGCGGAGCAGGAGATCGAGTAGGGGTTACACTTGCGTACGCTTCGCCCTTAGACGGTGTCCACGAAGGTGCGGGCGGCGCGCTGGTAGGAGAAGAGACCGACTAGGAGAATGATGACCGAGACCAGCACCGAGAGCGCGTATTGCTGTGGTTCCACCGTGCCGACCCCGAGCAGCAACCGGCGGGTGGCTTCCACGATGGCCGTCATTGGGTTGAGTTGGGCCACCCACTGCCAATGCTCGGGCACCCGCGAGAGGGGATAGATGATGGGCGTGGCGTACATCCAGAGCTGGATGAGGAACCCCTGGATGTGCTTGAGGTCGCGGTACTTGGCGCTGAGCGCCGAGAGGAGCAAACCCACGCCGAGGGCGAGCGTGGCCATGTGTAGGACGATCAGCGGGAAGAGCAACCAATGGAAACCCGGGGCCTGCACGACAGTGCCGGCGGTGAACCAGCGGGCGTGGATGTAGAAGGCCAGGAAGGTCAGCAGTTGGATACCCAGAGCGAGCAGGCTGGAGAGGGTGAGGGCCAGCGGGGGGATAAGCCGCGGGAAATAAACCTTCGAGAAGAGGCCGGCGTTGCCTGCCAGGGAGTTGCCGGTGACCCCAAGTACGGTGGAAAAATAGGACCAGCCGAGCATGCCACCGAGGTAAAAGAGCATAGGGGGAAGCCCGTCGGTGGGGACGCCGATCACCTTGGTGAAGACCACGGTGAACATGAAGGTGGTGATGAGCGGACTGACGAAGAACCAGGTGGGGCCGAGGATGGTCTGTTTGTACTTGGCGGTGAAGTCGCGCAGCACGAGTTGTTTGATCAGGTCGCGGTAAGCGATCAGGCCGCGCCAATCGATGGTCAACCAGGCGCTGCTGGGCTTGATGACGATCTCAGTATCCGAGAGCGAGGGGAGGGCAGGTGAACTCATGGGGGAGACGGGCGCGGTGAAGGGGATCCGGGTGAGGCTCAAGGCGAGGACGGCGAGGCCGGCGGCCAAGCCGACGACCGCGGGGTTGCGCAGGACAAAATCGACCCAGCCGTGGGCGAGCAGCAGCAGCGGACCGAGGGCCAGCAGCGCGACGGCGGGCCCGCCGGGGCGGGCTTGGTACAGGGCAATCAGCCAGGCCAGCCACGGCAGGGCGAGCAGCGAGGTGCCCACCAGGCCGTACTCGGCGGTGAACTCCAGCCAGTCGCCGTCGGCGTGGAAGTGGATCGGGCGATGGGTGGTGGGGTGGTCGCGACGCAGGGCGATCATGTAGTCGGGAACCCGCGGATGGTACTCGGTGAAGAGCAGCACGTAGCAGCCGGCGCCATGACCGAACCACGGGCGGTCGAGGGTCATCTCCCAGGCGATGTTGTGGAGGATCTGGCGATAGGAACCGCCGGCGAGCAGGGCGCGCGGATTGCCGGCGAGTTCGGCCACCCGCCCCAGGGTGGCGCGCACCGGAGGAAGGGCGGCCAGCGCGGCCACGGCGAGCAGGCCGGCGGCTGTGGTGCCTAGGAGGGTACGACGATGCAGGCGCCACTCTCGGCGGCGCGCCCAGAGCGCGAGCGCGCCAGCGGCGACCAGGAGCAGGGCGGCAGATCCCAGGCCGGCGCGGGAGCGGGTGGTGGCGGTACCGAGGAAGACAAGCGTCGTGCCGAGGGCCAGCCAGAGCGAGCGGTGTTTGAGTCGGGGGTACGGGCGCAGCGGGGCGGGGGCGAAGCAGACCGCCAGCGTGGCGGCCAGTAGGAGGACCTGGTAGGCCGCCTGCTGATTCTTGGCGAAGAACTGCGGGGCGCCTAGGTGGTAGGCGGCGTTGGTGAACCGCCAGAGCACGAGGGTGGAGCCGGAGAGGTTGTGGACGAAGGCGAAGGCGGAGAAGAGGACGGCGTGAAGGAAGAGCAGGCCGAGCAACGCGCGCAGTACTGAAGGGCGGCGCGGCAGGAGGGCGAGGGCGCCAAGGGGGGCCAAGGCGGCCCCGGCCACCAGGAGATGGCGCCAGGCGTTGGCGAAGGGCAGGTGGTCGCGCGGGAGGGCGTCGAAGGGGCCGGCGATGCCGGTGGGCAGCCACGCGACGTGCCCGAGCGGTTGGAGCAGGCCCACGGGTTTACCAGGAACGAGGATACGGTCGGGGTTGAGCGCCTGGCAGAGCAGCAGCGCCAGGAAGGCGAGCAGGCAGGCCGCAACTGCTGCGGAAGGCCGCGCCCTTAGGGCTGAGGCCGGCCGGACGGACGGCGGGGCGGCGAAGCGCGCGAGCAGCGCGAGCGCGGCGGCCAGGCAACCGGCCCCGAGCGCGAAATACTGGCCGGCAGCCGTGGAGGCGCCCAACCACCACGCCGGCACCACCCAAGCCACCAGAAGGGCGGCGAGGGCGAGGCGTTCGGTGGTGGAGAGCGGAGGCATGGAGCGGCGGACCTAAGGCAGAAGGGAGAATGCAGGATGAAGGTGCGGAAATTGTCGGACCGATCCGAGGGATCCGACCGATCGATCGGATCCCGAAAAGAGCAGGAGAAACGGCCGGAGCAGGAGACGGGCCGCCGCTCGTCGGCGAGCCGGCGGGCTCAGAAGGTGTAGTTCACGTATGCGGAGACCACGTGGCGATCGTAGGTGAGCAGGGAGTTGGAGGAGTGCGTGAGGGTCACCGAGTAGTCGGCCCCGGTGCGCCAATACCGGTTGAGGCTGTAGCCGAGGCTCACGCTGCCGCGGGTGCGCCGGTCGCTGCGGCCGGTGGTCGGATAGGTGGACCATTCCTGGCCCAGTTGGGCGGAAAGTGAGGTGCGCTCTCCGATACGCTGGGTGGCGCCCAGCTGCACCACGTTGTCGACGCTCGATTCGTTGGCGGTGCTGAGGCCCTGGGTGCGCGAGGCCGAGAAGGTGAGGGCGGTGCGCTCACGGGCCTGCCAGCCGAGGCTGAGGTTGCCCACCAGGGTGGTCGAGCCGGAGTCGTTGAGGCCAAGCGCCTCGCCTTTTTGCAGCCCGATGGCGAACGAGCTCTTGAGCTTCGGAAAACGGGAAGGGGGCAGGAAGGGACCGTCCAGCTTGATGCCGATGGTCATGCCGTTGTTGCCGGTCTGGCCGGAGAGGGTTTCGGAGGCACCACGGTCGAGCCAGCGGTAGCCGACGTTGGCGGAGGCGCGCAGGCCGCTGACAAACCGATAGAACAGACCGGAACTGACACTGTGCGAGGTCTGGTCGATGGAGGTGTCGCGGCCGCTGGTGAAGGAGGAGCTCTGGGTGTCGGCGTAGCGGTAGTCGCCGTTGAGGCCGAAGCCTCCGAGGAAGTCGGAGTAGTCGAAACCCAGGCCGGCGCCAAACTGGGTACGGTCGGTGAAGACCGCCCGGGTGGTGTCGGAGTAGGAGAGGCTGCCGTTGAGATTAACGCGGGTGCCCACGCGGTAGGTGCCGACGAAGGAAGCCTTCCAGGTCTTGGAGCGGATACGCTGCCCGACGGAATCGTCGATGTCGGAGGCGTCGGTGTAGCCGGCCGAGAAGGACCCCTGTTCGCGGGCGCCCTCAGGTGTGGGCAGCGAAATGTGCAGGGAGGAGGAGATGTCCTCGGAGTCCTGGGTCGAGAGAT
The DNA here is from genome assembly GCA_016711225.1 of Opitutaceae bacterium. Taxonomy (GTDB): domain Bacteria; phylum Verrucomicrobiota; class Verrucomicrobiia; order Opitutales; family Opitutaceae; genus CAJCBL01. Next base: position 140,259 of record JADJTK010000006.1, on the reverse strand, counting down.
CGGCGTAGCGGTTGATGGCCACCCCCAAGGAGGCGGCGATGGTGCCCAGGCCGGCGGCGCGGCTGTAATTGAGTGTTGGCGCAAGGGTGTAGACGGTGTCGCCCTGGGCTGAGTCGTGGCCGGCAACGTTGGAGTCGTAGGCGACCCGGCCGGTGGTGGAGAGGGTGAGGGAGCCCCGCTCGATCTCGGCAAAGGCGCAGGCGGTGGTGGGCAGGACGAAGGCCGACACGAGCAGTGCGGTCGCAAACAGGACGGGCGACGGGGTGGTGTTCATGGTGTTTCGGGTGCGAAGCGGACGAGGCGGGGAAGGGTGTCGTGCAAGGCGAGGAGGGCGGCGTCGAAATCGGCCACTTCGCTGATGGTGATGCCCAGGACGCGTTGGCCGAGGTTACGATTGCCGGCGAGTACCGAGCTGATGCGTTCTTCGGCGTCGACCTGGCGGTAGGCGAGCGTTTCGCCGCTAACCGAGGGGCGTTCCTCGACTAGGCCGTGAAAGACGTAGAAGCGGGCGCCGCCGCGTTCGAAGATGTAGGTGCGGAAGGGAATGGAGAGGGCTCCGACCTGCATGGGGCGCACGCCGCAGTCTTGCACGAGTCGGAGGCCGGCGGCGGGGAAACAGACGGTGGGGTAATGGGAGCCCGCGAGGAATTTGGAGACGCGGCCCGGATCCCAACGTAGGAAGAAGACGCGCCAGTTCACGCCGAGGGGATCGGTCCAGCCGCCCTGCTCGCCGCTGGTGTATTTGAGCAGTTTGATCGTGCGTTCGTCGAACGGCTCGGAGCTGAAGGCGGTGGCGGAGCGCGGCCAGTCGATCTCCCAGCGCAGGGGTGGCGGAAGGGTGGCCTCGTAGTGGCCGTACCAGGCGCGGGTGGTGACCTCGGCGGCGACGATTCCGACGAGCAGCACGACAAAGGGGGCGAGCGCCAGGCGCGGGGCGGCAAACAGGGTGGCGCCGGGGCCGCCGGCGAGAGCGCGGGGGCGGTTGCCGCGGGCCACCAGGGAGGCGAGGGCCCACAGCCCGGCCAGGCAACCGAGCATGACGAAGTTCCCCATGGGGTCGTGCCAGCGGTGGAGTGCCTCGGGGCCGCTGCGGCCGGCGACGTAGGTGAGGGTGATGGTGCGGGCCATGTTGAGCCCGAACGCGACCAGGAAGCTGGAGAGCACCAGCACGATGCGGCGCAGAAACCCGAGGCGGTAGAACTCGCCCAGGAAGAGGGACATCATGAAGGCGGTCTGGAGCGACCGGATACCGCTGCAGGCCTCCTCGACGTCGACCACGGTGCGGCCGATGGCGATGGTGTTGCCCTGGGCCAGGGCGGGGATGCCGCACAGGGAGAGGCCCTCGGCGCTGAACTCGGTGTTGAGCCGCATGAGGCCCTGGGTGAAGGCCTCCTCGGCCCAGACCGGCCAAGGCAGGGCGGTGAGGGTGAAGGCGATCGGGAAGGCGAAATGCCAGGCCCAGCGCCAGCCACCCCAGGCGGTGAGCACGGAGAAGGTTGCGGCGATCGCGCAGGCGGCCATGAGCCAGTTGATGCGCACCCAGTCGGGATTGGCCTCGTGGATGACGCGCAGCGGCACCAGCGCCACGGCGACGAGCGCCAGGGCGAGGGCGGGCAACCAGCGCAGGGCGGTGGCGCGCGGGGCGGCGGCATCGCGGAAGCGTTCGAGCAGGAGGTAGCCGGCGAGGGCGGGAATGGCCCAGCCGTAACTATAAAGTGCATTCACCTGCCACTCCAGGCTCTGCTGGCGCCAGACCAGTAGCCAGAGGGCGCCCAAGGCGAGGGCGACGGCGAGCAAATCGCTGCGCGCGCGCAGGCGCGGCCACAAGGGAGGGCGGACGGCGGCGGGAGAAGGGGAGGACATGGGAGAAGGCAGAACGCAGATCGCAGAACGAAGAAGGCGGCGGGAGAGAGGAGGAGCAGGAGCAGGAGAACGAGACGGAGGAGGAACGCTTCGGATGCTCGCTGCTCGCTACCCGCCACCTCTGTCATCAGGCCTTGGGCGCGGAGTCGGTTTCCCCGTACGCCTTGTAGTATTCCTTTTCGTAGGAACCGTAGCCTTCGTAGTCGTAGTTCATCACGCGCGAGCGCGGGAGTTGGTTGATCACCAGGCCGAGCACGCGTGCGCCGGTGGTCTCGAACTTGGCGAGCGTGCGCTTCACCACGCTGCGGCGCACCGTCTTGAATTTGCACACGTAGACGACTTCGGCGGCGTGGCGCGCGAGCAGGAGAGGGCGTCGGGGAAAACGGCGGCCGGCGGGGTGTCGAGGATGATGATATCGAAGGAGCGCTTGAGCCGGTCCATCAGCGGGGAGGAGGCGAGGCGTTCGATGATCTCGGTGGGCTTTTTTACCGAGCCGCCGGCGGTGAGCAGATGGAGGTTGGGCGAGAGCAGGCGGATCTAGCGTCCTCCTCGTCGGAGGCGGCGAGGTCGGGCAGGGTATGGGTCTGGGCCCAGCGCAGGATGCCGCGGTCGTTGGGCAGGCCGAAGAGGCGGTGCAGGGAAGGGCGGCGGAAATCGCAGTCGACGAGCAGCGTGCGCTTGCCGTGGGCGGCGAAGACGGCGGCCAAGTTGGAGGAGGTCACGCTCTTGCCTTCGCCGGGGACGGAGCTGCTCAGCAGGATGACCTTCGGGCTGGGGCATTCGGTGCGCAGCTCGATCTCGCTATAGAGCCCGCGATAGACTTCGACGAGGGCGTCGTCGGCGGCGTCGCGGAAGACCGTGGCGTGTTGCTGGACGGCGATGTTCTTGAAGAACTTCACGCCGGCCAGGAGGTGGGAGCCCAGTTTGTCCTCGATGTCGGTGGCCGACTTGATGCGTGAGTCGAGCAGGCCCAGGCCCAGGGGAATGCCGAAGAGCAGCAGTAGGCCGAGGGCGGCGGCGGTGGCGGCGACCTGCCCTTTGGAGGGGTTGATGGGGGTACTGGGAATGTAGGCGCGGTCGAAGACCTGATGTTGGTGTTCTCCCATCTGCGCCGAAATGTTTGGCCCTCGTTGAGGCGGTTCATGATGGTGCGGTAGGTGTCCTGCTTGGTGCGGGCGTGCTGCTCGAGGAACTTGTAGTCGACCGAGATCTGGTCGAGGGCACGGGCGTCGCTCTCGGCGTTGGCGAGCTCGGTCTTCAGCTTGAGGACGTATTCGGTGGCGAAGGGAGCGTGCGGCTGCGCAGTTCGGCGGACGGCAAGCTGGAGGTCGGCGGCGAGATGCTGGCGGGCGGTGGCGAGGGCCAGGGCGTTCTCCTTCATGCGCGGGTGCTCCTCGAGGTAGCGTTCCTCCATGAGGCGGCGGCCGGCGAGCAACTGCTCGATGAGGGCGCGGTTGGCGGCGATGCTCCCGAAGCTGTTGATGAAGGAGACCTCCTGGAGATCACGTTGCTCGCGCAGGTAGGTCTCCACCTTGTCGAGCTGGGCCTGGAGGCTCACTTGGTTGATCTGGCCGGCGACGAGGGATTCGCCCAGGGAGCCGACCTTCTTGAGGACGACGTTCTGGTTTTCGCCCAGCGCGGCCATGTTGTACTTGGCGCGGTATTGCTGGAGATGGCGCTCGGCCTCCTCGACCTCCTTGCGCGTCTCTTCGGCCTGGTTGCGCAGGAAGACGATGGCGGAGTTGGTGCCGGTCATCGCCAGGTCGATGTTGAAGTCGATGTACTTGCGGGCATAGCGGTTGGCGATGAGGGCGGCGGCTTCCGGGTCGCGGTGGGTGACGGGGATGCGCATGATGGTGGCGCCCTTCTGGACGTAGGGGCCCACGCGGGGACGCAGGATGTCGCCCAGTGAAGGGGGCGGGGCCGCCGGGTTCTCGGCATCGCGGTAGGGGAGCTGGATCTTGGCGATCTCATCGGCGGTGAACGAGGATTGGAGGGCCTCGAAGAAGGTCTTGCTTTTGATCTGCTCGAGATGGACGAGCAGTTCGCCGTCGCGGGTGACGGAGGTGTCGACGATGGCCTGCACGGGGAGTACGCGGTTTTGGCGGGTCTCGAAGAGCAGGGAGGCCTCGGTGCGGTAGACGATCTCGGGCTTGGGCTGGAACCACACAAAGGCGAAGACGGCCGGAAGGGCGAGGGCGGCCCCCATCCACCAGCGTTCGAGGAACATGCGCCAGACGTCTAGGGGCTGGATGGAGAAACCACCGGCGGGCGCGGCCGGGGCCGGGCCCGCAGGGCGGGCGCCTTGGTCTTGCGACGGGGGGAGGAGGAATCGGAGGTGGACACGGAGGGAAGGGGCTGGCGGTGGCAGTTGCGAAGCAGGGCCTAGAAGAGGCGCTCGGGCACCCAGAGGCGGTCGCCGGGGAGGATCGGATACTCCTTAGGGGTGTTTGCGTTGGCCCCGCGGCGGGTGAGCATGGCCTCCACGTTGAGTTCGATCGTGGTCTCGCGACCGGCGGCGTCGACGCGGGTGATTTTGACGAGGTCGGACTTGGCGGTGGGCAGGAAGCCGCCGGCGCGGGTGATGACGTCGGTGACGTCCAGGGTGCTCTTCTCGGGGGGGAAGGTCAGTTTGCCCGGGCTTCGTACGGCCCCGAGGATGGAGATGTCGCGTATTGCGTAGGCTTGGACGGTGAGGGAGACCATCGGTTGCTTGAGGATGTGGCGGTCGATGTAGAGCTGCTCAATGAGGGTCTCTGCCTCTCGCACGGATTTGCCGGTAAGGATGAGGTCGCCAACGAGCGCGAGGCGTACGCGGCCCTGCGCGTCGAGGCGCTGGGAGACGCCAAGCTCGCTCTCGCCAAAGATGCTTACGGCGATCTGGTCGCCCACGATGAGCTTGTAGGACGGGTCGGTCTGCGGGGTGGCTGAGGCCGGGGCGGAGGGGCTCTGGGCGGCGAGGGGCAGGCCGGTGAATGCCAGGAGGGCGGCCAGCAGGGGGAGGAGGCGAAGGACTTTCATGGGCGAAGGGAGGCCGGGAAACGGAAGCAAAAGGGGGAGATGGTTCAGCGACCCAAGGGAAGGGCGCACTGCCGGAGCACGTTGGCTGGCAGCACGGCAAGCGGGGCGGTCCGGTGGACGAGAATGGCGCCTTCGTGTTGGGCGGTGGCGGCGAGGATGGCCTCCGACGGGCTGAGCTGATCGCCCATCCTCTCGATGAGCAGCAAGGCGCGGGCGACGATCTCGCGGGTGACCGGGATAGGGGCGATGAGTTCGTCGGCGTAGAGGCGGAAGGCGCGCTGGGCCTCGGTGGCGTCGGGCAAGGTGCGGTTGAGTTGGCGTTTGAGCTCGAGGAGTTCGATCGCGGGGATGCCGACCTCGGCGGAGTTGTCGGCGAGCAGTTCGTTGACCAGTTCTGCGCCCGGCTCGTGGAAGTAGTGCGCGAGGATCGCCGAAGTATCGAAAACGTGGGTGATCATCGGGAGGTCTTGGCGGCGACGGAGGAGTCGAGAAATTGGCGGCCGGCGCCGAGCAGGCCGTTGGCGATGGCCTTGCGATCGGGCAGGACGCGCACGCGGATGACGGAGGGCTGATTGGTCGGCTGCCATTCCAGACGGCAGCCGGGCACGATGCCCATGGCGGCGGCGAGTTTGGCGGGGATCGTGATCTGATGTTTGCCGGTGACCGTGGTGATCATGGGAGAGGGGCCGTTGGGGATGGGCGAGGAGGTTGAGGAGCGAACAAGCTGCCGCCCTTGGCCGGATGCCGCGGTGAGCGGCAAAGCCTTCTGGGTGAACCCCACGGAGGTCGGGGTGGATCGGAGCATGCGGTCCGCAGACCGGGGGCGGCGGTTCAGCCGCAGGACGCCAACAGTTGCGGGGGAAAATGGATGCAGGCCGGGCCGGTGCGCCGCAGGTTGGCCGCCGGCACGCTCACGCGCAGTTCTTGGCCAAGCAGGGAGAGCAGGACCCAGGCGCGGCTTTGGGCGGACTCGAAGGCGACCAGGCGACCTTCGGAGCCGAGCAGGCTGCCGGCGAGCACCTTGACCCAGTCGCCGTGGGCTAGGAGTGGGGTGCAAGGGCGGGCGGCGGAGGCGTGCTCGCGCAGCAAAGCGATGAGCGCGTCGGGCACTGGTGGTGTATGGGTTCCGAAACGCACGATACCGGTGATGTCGGGAGTGCTGCCGACGAAGCGGGCATCCTCAGGCAGGCAGAACCGGGCGAAGACGTAGCCCGGGAACAAGGCTTCGACGATGGAGGCGCTGGTTCCGTCGCGGCGCGGGCGAAGCAGAGCCAGGCGGGGTGAGAACGCTTCCAGGCCGGTGCGCTCGGCCAGTTGTTGGGCGGCGAAGTGCTCGCGCTTCTGGCGGGCGCGAAGGCAATACCAGTGCGGTGCGGGCGGTGCGCCGGTCGGATCAAGGGAAACGGAGGCCCACGATTGAAGCCGCGGCGAGCCGGCGGCCAGGCTGGCCGGAGCGGAATCGGGCGTGGAAAGGGCGCGTTTCATTGAAAGTGTGAAATCAAGGAATTCGGTTGGCGCTCTCTGCGAATCCCTCCCCTTGTTCCGCGGCAATCCGGTAAGCCGTTTTCGCTCGTACTTGACAGTTATTTTACAACCTTATGGCTGAAAACCCGTTCCTTGAAATCGGGGAAAAGCCTATGCTCGATCAGGGGAACCGGAAAGGTGGCGTTGTTATCGGATCCTGGATTCGGAAGGCGAAAAGGGTAGCAGCGCCGGGGCCTCAGGACGGACGGGCGAGGCGGTTCGTTGCCGGAGGGGAGAGCCCGTCGATTTGGGAGGCCGAGGCTCCGACCGAGCCGCTTGAGGCGCGCTCGCGTCCGACTTTTCGGCGCCGGTAGCCGCGCACGCACCCACCAATAAGAAGGGAGAAGGCTGCTTTTCAGCCTCTAGTTTTCAGCCTCAGTCCCTTTGCGCCCGGCTCGCCGGGAGGATCGCCCTCCAGCGAAAGCGCGCGAGCAGGAGCAGGAGACGGCAGCTCGGAGGCTTGCCCAAGAACGGAGTTGGGGCAGGAGCGGAGCAGTAGACCGAGCGGACGCCGCTACGGGTTGACGGGCAGCGAGAAGAAGAAGGTGGCGCCTTCACCCGGAACACTCTCGGCCCAAACCCGGCCCCCGTGGCGGGCGATGATGCGGCGCACGTTGGCCAGGCCGATGCCGGTGCCTTCGAAGTCCTTGGCGCTGTGCAGGCGTTGGAAGACTCCGAAAAGCTTGGCGGTGTAGGCCGGGTCGAACCCCACGCCGTTGTCGCGGACGAAGAAGATGGCTTCGCCGGGGTGGGCGGCATCGGGAGGGCGCTGGCCGAGCTCGATCACGGCAGGCTGGCGCTGGCGGGAGAACTTGAGGGCGTTGCCGATGAGGTTGGCGAGCACTTGGCGCAGCAGCGTGGGATCGCCCGAGACTTCGGGCAGGTCGGCCAAGTGCCATTCCACCGCGCGACCTTCGAACTCGGGTCGGAGTTCGCTGCGCACCTGTTCGGCGATGGCTTGCAGGAGCAGCGGGCGGCGCTGGGGTTCGGCGCGGTTCAGGCGGGAGAAGCCCAGCAGGCTGTCGATCAACTGGCCCAGGCGGATGGCCTCGTTGGAGACGGTGGTTAGGAAGTGTTCGCCTTCGGCATCGAGCTGGGCGGCGTTGCGGCGGCGCAGCAGGTCGGCGAAGCCGCTGATGTTGCGCAGCGGGGCGCGCAGATCGTGCGAGACCGAGTACGAAAAGGCCTCCAGCTCCTGGTTGCTGGCGGCCAAGGCGGCGGTGCGATCGGCGACGCGTTTCTCGAGTTCGTCGTTGAGCCGGCGGTAGCGCTCTTGGCTGGACTGAAGCTCGGAGGCCTTGTGGGTGGTTTCGTCGACTTGGGCGACGAGGCGCCGGTTGCTCTCGTGCAGCTCCGTGGTGCGTTCGGCCACGAGGAGGGCGAGGCGGCGCTTCTCGCGCTTTTCAAGGAACGCGCCCAGCCAGCCGACGAAGGCGACCAGGCCGAGGGTGGCGACCAGGTAGGCGGCGTAGGCGATGCCGGTGCGGTACCACGGTGGCAGTACGGTGAAGGCGAGCACCGCCTCGTCGCCGATACGGTCGTCGATGCGGGGCCGGACCTGAAGCCGGTAAGGCCCTTCCTTGAGGCGATTGAAAACGGCGGTGCCGGTCGACCCCGCGGGGACCCACTCCTGCCCACTGCCGCCGAGCCGGGTTTCGAACACCACCGTCGCCCCGAGCGGCGAACCGATGGCGGCGAAATGGATCGAGAGGGTGTTGGCATTGGCCGGGATGTCGGGGACTTGGCCGCCGGCCGGAAAGAGGGAACGGTTGTCGGCGAGCAGGTGCACCCGGCCGATGAGGGCGTGCAGGCGTGGAGAAGGCGCCACAGGCACGGCGGGATCGTAGCGGACGAGGAAATTGCTGCGATGCATCCAGATTACACCGTCGTCCTGAGCGATGAAATAGTAGGGGCGCAACCCGTAGAGATTGGGCAGGTCGATGCGGCGCGGCGAGGGGCCGGTGTCGTCGAAGACGTTCACGGCAGCGTGTGCCATGATCCAGAATTGTCCTTTGCCGTCGTGGATCGGGCGGCCTGCGACCCCGGCATGAGGGAGGCGAAACGCTGATTGAATGCCTCGTCGAGAACGAAGCTCCGGTTGGGCGACTCGAAACTCGTGACTCGTCCGCCGATGACAAACTTGGCTTCGCCGTGGTAGAGAAAGATTTGGACCCAGCTGTCGCGGAGCCCGTGCTCCTGGTTGTACAGCTCGCACTTGAGCGCTGGCGCGCGCAGGTCGACGCGGCCGCATTTGCCCGAGCCCAGTTCGATCCAGGCGACGTCGTGGTGATCGATGACGCCGCCGAATGAATCGCCAAGGCCTGGGACAGGGGTCTTGTCGAGCACGTAGGTGCCGGCGTTCTCGCGACGTACCCAGCCGATCTCCCCGGGTGCGCTGTAGAACCATTGCGAGCCGCCGTAATGGCGGGCGAGGATATGCATGCCCTTCGGCGCCGGATTGCCGGCGAGCCAACGGCCGTCGCGGTAGAGCTGGATGCCCCCATCGGTGCTGGCGAGCATGGTGCCGGCTTCGGGATCGGGGAATAATTGGTAGACATAGCGGCCGGCGGGCGAGTCGGGGATGAAGCGCAGGAGGCGGTTGTCGTCGCCGTATTCGCCGCGCAGGGCGATGCCGTCGGCGCAGAGCCAGAGCCGCCCCTCGTGACGCACGGGCAGGGCGAAGGTGATACCGTTTTCGACCATCGACTCGACGTGCGAAATGGGCGAGGGCACGGCGATGCGGGCGACGCCGGCACGCAGGAGGGCCCAGAGCTCGCCGGGATCACCGGGCAGGAGCTGGCGGACGTGGGCGAGGCGGTGGTCGTTGGACCGATCTAACACCTGGATAATGCGGCCGGTGCGGTCGAAGAAAACGAGGCCGAAGTTCTCCACGGCGGCGGCGAACAGATCACCGGACAAGGCCCGCAGGGCATTGATATGGCGGCCGCCGCCAAGAATCGCCGGGCGCGGGGCGTCGACCAGGCTGGTGCCGTCGAAGATCTGGATGCCCCGATTGATGGTGGCCACCAACACCCGGCCGTGGTCGTAGGGGACGGCTTCGGTGATGGCGTAGTCGGGCGAGGCGGTGGTCTCGGTGAGGATGGGGACGATGGCGTCGCGGTCGATGCGGTAGAGGCGGCCGTTGGCGGCGTCGCTGGCGTAGGTTTTGCCGCCGGCTTCGAAGAGGCTGCCGATGTTGTTGATCGAACCGAGATACTGGAGCGCCTCGCTGTCGGTCCAGCGGGTGATGCATCCGCTCTGTCCGTACCAGTACCACTCGCCCCCGACCTTGCTCGCGAAGGCCAGGTTTGGATTGCGGTTCTCGAGGGAGACGGGGAAACGTTTAACCACCTGGCGCCACCAGCGGGCTTCCTCGTTGAACTGGATCTGGCCGACGGCGTCTCCTGTAGTCGAGTACATGAGGCCGGCGTCGTCCACCATCAGGCTTTCGATATCCCCGCCGGTGTCCTGTGCGATCTCGGAAAAGACATCCCACCGGGAGCCGTCGCCGATGGCGAGTTGGCGTAGCGACGCCGCCACGAAGCGACCGTCGGGCAGGCGCTTGAAATCGACCGGCGCGCTGCTCAGGCCGAGGGCCTCGGGCCCGAGGATTACAAAATCGGGGACGCCCGACTCGACATAGCCCGGCGGCGGGGCCGTCATCGACTGGATCTGGCCATAGCAAGGGGCCGCCGCGCACACCAGTACGGCGAGCCACGTCAGCCAAGGGAGTTGGCGCGGCGGCAGTGAACCGCGGAGGCGAGGAGGGGCGGCGGCCATGGGCGCGGGGATGATATCGGACAATGCTGGGTCAACTTGACCGTGGCCACGCGGAAAGCTGGTGAGGCGTATCGGGGTGCGAGGACGTCCGCGCTGGGCGGGTGATGCGCGCAGGCAACCGGTTGTGCGAGGCCGGGGGCGAGAGGCCGGGCGGGCGCGGCGGTTCGCCGCCGAGAAGAGAGCAGGAGAAGGAGAAGAGAGCAGGACGAGGAGATCCCCCCCTACGGTCTGACCGGCAGGGTGAAGAAGAAGGTGGCGCCCTCACCGGGCACGCTCTCGGCCCAGACGCGGCCGCCGTGGCGGGAGATGATGCGGCGTACGTTGGCCAGTCCGATCCCGGTGCCTTCGAAATCCTTGGCACTGTGCAGCCGTTGAAAGACTCCGAAGAGCTTGGCGGTGTAGGCCGGGTCGAAGCCCACGCCATTGTCGCGGATGAAGAAGACGATTTCGCCGGGGTGCGCGGCATCGGGCGCGTGCAGGCCGAGTTCGATCACGGCGGTTTGGCGCTGGCGGGAGAACTTGAGGGCGTTGCCGATGAGGTTGGCGAGCACCTGGCGCAGCAGGGTGGGATCGCCGGAGACCTCGGGCAGGTCGGCCAGGCGCCACTCCACCGCGCGGCCTTCGAGCTCGGGGCGGAGTTCGCTGCGCACTTGTTCGGCGATGGCCTGCAGGTGGAGCGGGCGGCGCTGGAGTTCGGCGCGGCCCAGCCGGGAGAAGCCCAGCAGGCTGTCGATCAGCTGGCCTAGGCGGATGGCCTCCTTGGAGACGGTGGTGAGGAAATGCTCACCCTCGACGTCGAGGCGGCCGGCGCTGCGGCGGCGCAGCAGGTCGGCGAAGCCGCTGATGTTGCGCAGGGGGGCGCGCAAGTCGTGGGAAACCGAGTATGAGAAGGCCTCCAGTTCCTGGTTGCTGGATTGGAGCCGGTCGTTGGCCTGGTTGAGCTCGGCGGTGCGCTGCTCCACGCGGTGTTCGAGCTCGGCGCTGAGTTTGCGATAGCGATCCTCGCTGGTCTGCAACTCGACGGCCTTGCGCAGCGTGGCCTCGATCTGCTGGGTGAGGGTGGCGTTGAGCTGGTGTGCGCGCTCGTCGCTGGCCCGCAGTTCGGCGGCGGTGCGCAGCGTTTCCTCGATCTGGCCGCGTAACCGCCGGTTGGTTTCGTGGAGCTCCGTGGTGCGCACGGTGACGATCCGCTCGAGGCGGACCTTTTCGCGGCGTTGGAGATACGAGGAAAGCCAGACGATGCCGCCCACCGCGGCCAGCACCGACAGGGCGTAGAGAGAGTAGGCCAGGCTGGTGCGGTACCAGGGCGCCAAGATGGTGAATCCGAGGCGGGCTTCCTCACCGAGGGTCGCGCCGGCTCGGGGGCGCACCCGCAGCACGTAGTCGCCTTCCTTGAGCCGGCTAAACACCGCTGAGCCCACATTGCCCGTGGAGACCCATTCCCGGCCAGCCCCTTCGAGCATGACCTCGAAGGTGACCAGTTGCCGGAACGGGTTGGCCGGTGCCATGAAATGGGCGATGAGGGAGTTATCGATGTGGGCCAACGCGGGGAGCGGGCCGGCGGCGGGGTAGAGCCGGCGGTTGGTGGCCGAAAGCAGCACATCGGTGATCACGGCACGCAACGGCGGTGCGGCCAGCTGCGGCATCGATGGATCGTAGCGGGCGAGGCGGCGGTTCTCGTGCAGCCAGACCACGCCGCCCTCTTCGAAGGTGCAGTAGTACGGTCGCAGACCATGCAGGATCTGCTCGTCGAGCACGCGGATGGTCGGGCCACTGTCGTCGATCACGCGGACTTCCCCGTCGATGCTCATCCAGAGCCGGCCCCGTGGATCACGCCCGGGACGGCCGTCCAATGAGGTAACGGCGTAGCGGCGGCTGAAGTCGGTATCGACGACGAAGCGGCGGGTGGCGGCGTCGAAGCGGCGGATGGTGTTGCCGACGTTGAAGCGGGCGACGCCGTCGAGCACGAAAACCTGAGCCCAACTATTGGGTACGCCGGCGGCGGCCCCGAAAAGCTCCAGCCCGGGGATTACGGCCCCGGTGTCGATGCGCCCGATGGCGCCGGCGCCCAGTTCCAGCCAGAGGACGCCCTGCTTGTCGAGCATGGCGCCATAGTTGTCGCCCAGGCCGGGGATGGGGCGCCGGTCGGCCGAGTAGTGATCGCCTTCGATAGTGAGCCAGCCGAATTCGCCGCGGGCGCAATAGAGCCAGCGGCGATCGCGTGGAGGCATGGGCATGATGCGGGCGTTGACGATGCCCGGTACGACCGTGCGCCACCCGTCACCCTCGCGCACCAGGATGCCTTTGCTCCCGCCCAGGATCAGGCGCTCTTGGGCGAAGGAGAACGCGAAGACGAAGCCGGCGTCGGGGGTCTCGTCGCGGAAGTGGTCGAGGCGGCCGTCCTCATCGTAGAGGCCGAGCTGGATGCGGCCGTCGGCGAGCAGCCAGAGATCGCCTCCGTAGCGGAAGGGCATGGCAATGGTTACGCCGGTGGAGATCAGCGGCTCGAGATGGGAAATCCGCGAGGGGAACTCGATGCGGACCAACCCCTCGTTGAGCAGCACCCAGAGCACGCCGTCGGTGCCCACGAGAAGCTGTTGGGGACGGGCGAGGCGGTGGTCCACCGATTGGCTGAGCAGTTGGACGACCTGCCCCTGGCGGTCGAAGAAGGCGATACCGGTTTTGTCCAGCGCGGCCGCAAAGAAGCCGCCGGGCAGCGCGCAGACGTCGTTGACGCGCTGGCCGTTGGCTAGCACGCCGGAGGTGGCGAAGGGTTGCAGCGTGCGGCCGTCGAAGAGCATCAGCCCGAGGGCATGGGTTCCCACGATGGAGCGGGTGGAATCGAAGGGAGCGCTGTTGGAGATGGCGTGGCGCGGGGTGATGCGTTCGGGCGGGAAGACGGGGCTGAGGCACCCGTTTTCCAGGCGCAGCAAAGTGCCGTCGGCCCGGTCGCTGACATAGACCTGTTGGGAGCAGGAGAAGATGCTGTCGGCGGCGTTGGTGGAACCTATAATTGTGGGTACGCAGCCCGGCTTCCACTCCATGACTGAGCCACTGGAGCTGTGCCAGAACCAGCTGTTGCCGGCGTGGTAGGCGTTGGTGGCCGCGGCCGGACTGGCGGAGCCGGCGAGGGCCGGCAGCTCGGCGACCGGCTCGAAGCGCCAGTAGGAGTCGGCGTCGAAGCGGATCCGCGAAAAGGTCGGGCCGGTGCCGGCGTAGAGGCGCCCATCGGTATCGACCAAGACGCTGCGTACGCCGCTGCCGGCGATATCCGGGGCGAGGTTGTAGGTTTCCCAACGTACGCCGTCGCCAAAGGCGAGTTGGCGCTGGGCGACGGCGAGGACTCGCCCGTCGGGCAAGCGGCGGATTTCGGTGGGCGGGGCGCTCAGTCCCATGCCCTCCGGGCCGATCACCACAAAGCTAGGGACGCCGCTCTCCACCCGGCCGGGGGCGGCACGGGGCATCGAAGTAACCTGGGCATAGGTGGGGCCGGCGGCGTGGAGGAGGACCAGGCCGGAGGCGAATGCCGCGCGCAACCAACGCGCACGGGGCACGGCACGGCGGCGCAACAACTCGGTCGGCGAACGCATGGGACGGCTGTCCAATCGGCCCGGGCGGCGGGCGACTTGAGGGGGAAAACCGGAGCACGCGAGGCCGCCTCGCCAAAGGGAATCGCTTGCGGCGCTTCTTCGCCCGCCTTGGGTGCCGGTATCGGCAATTTGAGAAGGGCGTTGCAAGCGGCGCCCCTACGGCCGCAAATACGGCTCTGTGGCTGCCGGTGCCCCAGCCTCAGGCGGCGGGGGGGAGCCGCCGGGCGAGCTCCTCGGCGAGGTTCTTTTCCTCGGGTAGGGCGGAGTCGGGGGCAAACTGCCCGAGGTATTTGCGGGCGTTAGGTACATTGCCGTTGGCCTCGTGCAGCAAGGCGAGAATCAGCGACAGGTCCACCCCTGGAGTGATCCGTGTGGCGAAGCTGGAAAGCAGGCTGAGGCCGGCGCGGGACTGGCCCTGCCGCCAGAGGGAGAAGGCCATGGCCCGGGCGGTGAAGGCATCGGTGGGGGCCGAATCAAAGGCCGTCTTGGCCACGACGGGGGCCTCGGAGGTGTTGTTGCCGCTGAGCAGGCTGTAATAAGCGAAGTGGGAACGGATTTCGGTAGTCGGGGTGCCGGTATCCAGCAGGGTCTCGTAAACGCGGGCCAAGTCGCTCGTGCGGTGGAGCCGTTCGTAGTAGGCAACCACTTCTTCGGCGGTGGCGCGGTCGTCGGGTTCGCGCTGGAGCAGGCGGGAGAGCAGTTCGATGCGCTCCTCCTCCCAACCCCAGGCCCCGGCCAAGTTGGACAGGGCGCGCTGCAATTCCCCCCGGGTGCCGGCGGCATTGATCGCCATGCGCCAGGTGCTGCGGGCCTCGGAAAGGTTTTCCTGGCGGCGTTGGGCGTAAGTGAGAAGCGCGAGGCGCAGGAATTCATTGCGCTCCCAAGGCGTGCCGCCGAGCTCTTTGGCGAGCTGGGGAAACTCGTCGCGGGCGTAGAGCGAATCGGCGAGCTCCATTTGGAGGGTGGGGTTGGCGCGCAGACCGGGCGGGAGCAGAGCGAGGACGCTCTTGGCCGCGGTGTTGTTTCGGGAGGCGGCGACGGTTTCGTTGGTGCGCGCGGTGTGGGCCAGATCGGCGCGGCGGCGTTCGGCGGCGGTGCGGGTGTCGGCCAGCAGTTGCTTCTCCTCGGGCAACAGGCCGCGGTCGACCACGGAGGCGAGCAGCAGGTCGGCCTCGTCGAGCTGGTCGTTGCCCACTAGGACGGCGGCGTGCACGATGGCCCGTTCGGGCTGCCAGAGCTGCAGGGAGTGGAAGGTGTCGAGGAGTTGGCGGGCCTCGGCGGGCTTGCCGGAGCGCAGCAGGGCGAGCGCTTGGGTGGTGGCGAAGAATGGATTCTTGGGTTCGGCGGCGAGAGCTTCGCTGGCAAGGCTGGCGGCGCGGGCGGTGTTGGCCCCGAGAAGCAGGCTGGTGTAGGCAAAGTTGTTGCGGGCGTTGGGGTCGGTTGGATCGGCCTCGAGTTGGCGGGAGAAGAGCCGGTTGATATTGAGGGTGTTGCCCTGGGAGCGCTCGTATGCGTAGAGCTGTTGCTGGACGCTCTTCTCGTGCGGGTTTCGCTGGAAGATACGCCAGAGCACGTCGATACGCTGTTCACGCCAGCCCCAGGTGGTGGTGCGCTGGAGGAGCTGGTTGAGCTTGAGGGTGTTGGTGCCCGCCTCGGCCAGGGCGAGGCGCCAAGTCTCGCCGTAGGCGGCGAGGTTGCCGAGCTGGCGCTGGGCGAAGGCGAGCATGGCGAGGCGCTCGAAGTCGGTCTCGTTCCACTTCTTGCTCTTGAGGAAGCTCTCCAACAGCGGCCACTCGAGAAGGTCGGCGTGGCAGGCCGCTTGGATACGCTGCACGGGCGGCAGTCCTACGATGGCGTCGGGCAGCGAGGTGATCCATTCCTTGGCCTCGGCGGCGCGGCCCGACTCGATGAGGTAGTAGCCCAGGCGGACAACCTCTCCGGGGCGGGCCTGCACGCGTTGGCGCAGGGCGGCGAGGTAGGCGGAGAGGGTGGCGGGCTCGAATTTGCGCAGCGCCTCGGCCACGGTGACGGCTTGGGGGATGGGCAGCTCGGCCTCGCGCTGCAGCTCGGCGGCCAGGCCGAGCGCCTCCTGGGACTCGTCCTGTTTGATCGAGTCGAGCAGCAGGGTGCCCAGGGCGACGTTGCGCAGGGCCGGATCGCTGGCGAGGGAGCGGATCTCGGCGCGGATGGAGCTGCGCAGGTCGGGGCCGGCCTCGGCGAGGCGCAGGCGGGCCAGCTCCAAACGAGCAGGACGGTTGTCCGGCTGCAGGTCGCAGAGGGTCATGAGGTGGAACTTGGCCTGGATGGTGTTGCCCACCCGCAGGCTGGCCTGGACGGCGAGCTCGTGGAACTCGGCGGAGGTGCGCGCATCCGCGCCCATCTGCGAGATGGTGCGCTCGGCCAGATCGTCGGCATGCCATTGCAAGGCCAGGCGGATGAGGCGCACGCGGTTGGCGGTGGTGGGCTCGAGGGCGACCAGGCGCTGCACGAAGTAGAGCACGTTGGATTCGTTGCGCTTCTCGGAGATCTCGGCGGCCATCCGCCAGCTGGAGATGCTCTGCGGGCTGGAGGCGAGGTTCTTGCGCACAAAGAGCATGGCGTTCTCGAAGTCGCCTTTGTCCAGATACTCGCCGGCGCTGCGCTCGAACTTGGCGGCGCGATACTCCTTGTAGCGCGGTTTGGCGACGCGCTGGGCGAACAGATAGCCCCCCCCCAGAACCAGCGGCAGGGCGACGGCGAGGCTGAGCAGGAGGGCTTTCTTGGGCACTTTCATCGGGAGGACAGGGACGGATTGGGCGGCCAGGTGATGCCAGGGCGGGCGGCCGGCGGGAGGGTCGGAGGCGGACCGAGTAGTTGTCGGGCGCATAAGCTTGCCCGGCGGCCGGGGAAGTCAAGGGGGGCGGCCGCGGGGAAACCGGAGGCCCGGCTCGGGTTTTCCCGGATACGAACGGTGGGGCACCGGGGCCCAGCGCCGCGTTGACGCGCGTCCCGCGGGGCGCCTTCATCCCGGCCACCACCTCGATGCGCCTTATCCTCTGGGGAATCAACTATGCGCCGGAACCCACCGGGATCGCGCCCTTCAACACCGGGCTGGCCGAATGGCTGGCGGCGCGCGGGCACGAGGTGGAGATGGTCACCAGTTTTCCCTATTATGCGACCTGGCGCAAACAGCCCCAGGATCGGGGCCGGCTCTACCGCACGGAGCGCCGCGGTGGGGTGACGGTGCGGCGGTGCTGGCATTATGTGCCGGCGCGGGTGACGGCGCTGCGACGAATGTTCCACGAGACGAGTTTTCTGGCGACCTCGCTGCTGCGGCTGCTGACGTTGCGGCGGCCGGCGGTGCTGGTGGTGGTCTCCCCTCCGTTGCCCTCGGGGGTGCCGGCCTGGCTGCTCGCGGGGTTGTGGCGCCGCCCCTACGTGTTTCATGTTCAGGACCTGCAGCCCGATGCCGCGGTGGGGCTGGGGATGCTGCAGCCCGGGCGGTTCACGCGACTGCTCTACGCGCTGGAACGCGTGGCCTACGGCAAGGCGGCGGCGGTGTCGGGCATCTCTTCCGGGATGCTGGCGGCGTTCCGCACCAAGGGAGTGGGCGAGGCCCGGCGGGTGTTTTTTCCGAACTGGGTCGGGGATGTGTTGCCCGGCCCGGCGGGCCCGGCGGAGCGGGCGGCGGCGCGGGCCGGTTTCACCACTCGCCACCGCCTGCCGGCCGACCGGCCGCTGTTGGTGTATTCGGGCAATGTGGGCATGAAACAGGGGCTGGGCGTGCTGGTGGAGGCGGCGGCGGTCGATGGGGCGGGCTCCCCTGCGCTGCAGTGGATCGTGGCCGGCGACGGGGCGGGCCGGGAGGCGCTGGTCCGCCAAGCGGAGCAACGCGGCGGGGCGGCGATGCGCTTCTTGCCGTTGCAGCCCGAGGACGCCTTTGTGGAGATGTTGGTGGCGGCCGACGTGTGTGTGATCACCCAGCAGCGGGGCACTGGGCAGTTTTTTTTCCCGAGCAAACTGCTCACGGTGCTGGGGCGGGCCAAACCGGTGTTGGCCGTGGCCGATGCGGACAGCGAGCTGGCCCACGCAGTGCGCGAGGGCGGTTTTGGCCTGGTGGCCCCGCCCGACGATCCGGCGGCCGTGGCGGCGGCGGCCCGGGCGATGATCCAAGCGGGGCCGGAGGCACTGGCGGAATGGGGCCGGCGCGGGGTGGAATGGGTCAGCCAGTATCGGCGCACCTCTGTGCTGGAGGAGTTCGAGCGGCGGCTCGAGCAGCTTGCGCGCCCCGCTTAAGGCGAGGACGAGGGGCATCGGTGCCTCGCCACCCGCTCGCGCTCACTGGGTCGGGCGAAGCGGCAGCGGTAGGCTGAATCTGCGTGGCTCACCGGGAGGTGCTTCCTCCCTGCGGCGCTTGACGGTTCCATGGAGGGATGGACTACCTCGAGCCGTTTCCTCTCCGCGCCAGCGCCCGATCTCGCGCGCATTTGCTATTTGAACACAAAGGATACGGCGACCTTGGCCGGGGTGGGCTGGCCGCGCTTGCGGGCCGGGCGGAAGGTCCACTCCTTGGCCGCGGCGAGGGTGGGCGCCTCAAGGGCCGGGAGCGAGACGTCCTGCGCGGCGACGGAACGCACGCGGCCCTCGGCATCGACGTCGAAGAGCACCGTCACGCAGCCGGGGACATTGCGCAGCTCGGCCGGCAGTTCGGGCCGGGGGGTGTGGCGGGCGGCGGGACGCTGGTCGGCCTTGGCCTTCGGGGTGGGCACTGCCCGGCCGTTTTCAAAATGGAAGGGCTGGATGAATTGCGCGGGGACGGGCTGGCCGTTTTCGCGGGCCGGCGAATACCGCCACTCGAGGATGGCCGCCACGCAGGCCTCGCCCAGCTCCGGGTGCGAGGTGGCCTTGACTTCGGCATGGGTGACGTAGCCGTAGGCATTGGTCTCCACGTACACGTCGGCGTAGCCGGCGGCACCGCTGCGGGCGGAGGCCAGCGCGGGCAGCGTTGTGCGGTATGGGGCGGGGGCCTCGATCGCGATGCAGGTGGGCAGCGCGGCGGCTAGGCCGAGGGCGAGGGCGAACGCGGAGCGGAAGTGGCTGCTCATACTCATCGGGCCGATAGGCAAAGAACGGCCGGGGGCGGGGTTTCTTGAGCCCGCTGGGTCGTCTTCTTCCCAGAAACCGGGGGGCACCCCCAGGCAGGCGCATTCTCACGCCGGGCAACGGCCGCTTTTCCGCGCACCTGACATCCTGTTGACAAAGTTTTACGCTGCCATGACGCATTGCCCCCGTCTTTGGTGTACGCTCCTCCCTGCATGCGCTGCGTGTTTCTCCACTTCCTGCTGACGATGGCCGCCCTCGGTGCGCTGCGTGCCCAGCCGGCGCTCACCCTTGAGGCGGCGACCGACCGGGGCGTCTATTATGCCGAGACCCGGGCTTCGGCTTACATCCAGGCGAAAGTCCTGGCGGCGGGCGGCCCTGCGGCGGCGGGCGGCGGTGTGCGCAACATCGCCTTTGTGCTCGATCGTTCGGGGTCGATGGCGGGCGAGCGAATGCAGGCGCTGCGTCAGGCGGTGTCGGCCGCCCTGGCGTCACTGGAGGCTAGCGACGTGGTGTCGCTGGTGCTCTTCGGCTCCGAGGTGGAGACGCTGCTGCCGGCCCAGCGCCGGGATCAGATCGGGGCCGTCGACGACCTGCTGGCGCGCATCGAACCGGCCGGGGGCGCGGCGCTCTACGACGCCCTCAACCAAGGCGCGGCCCAGTTGCGGCGCTACGCCTCGTCTTGCGCGCTCAATCACCTGGTGCTGGTCACCGACGGGCCAGCCACGAAGGGTCCGCGCGAGCACGACGATTTCGCGCGCTTGGCCGAGCTGTTTGCCCGCGAGGGTTTCTCGCTTTCGACCTTCGGCTTGGGCGATGATTTTGGGGAGGACTTGCTGGCCGATCTGGCGCGCATCGGCAACGGCCGCTTCCGCTACCTCCCGGACGGGGCGAAGCTGGGCGAGGTGCTGCAGTCGGAACTGGCGCCGTTGCGCCAACCGGTGGCGCGGGAGGTCGTCCTGCGTTTGGAGTTTGGTCACAATGCCCGCGAGGTGGAGTCGGCCGGCTGGGAACCGGCGGCGATCGAAGACCGAGTCGTGACCTTTCGCTTCCCCGTCCTGTTTGCCGGGCAGGCGGTGGACGTCCTGGCGGGGGGCAAGTTTGAGCCCCGGCGCGACTCGACCGAGATTGCGACGGTCACGCTTCAGTGGAAGGATACCGCTACCGGCCAGAGCCACGAGGTGGCCCGCAAGTTGTCGGCGTACTTCGAGAGCGACACCTGGGTGGTGCGCAAGTCGGTGAATGCCGGAGTCATGCGGGCGGCTGTCGGGGCGATGATCAGCGAGGGCATGCAGAAGGCCATCGAGCAGCTCGACAAGGGTGATTTCCGCCGGGCGCTGCGGGCGCTGCGCAAGGCACGCGAGAATGCCCACGCGATGAACTACGATCTCGAGGACGCGCAGATTGCCGAGCAGATCCGTCAGCTGGAGGCGTATCTGGCCGAGGTGCAGGCGCGCGGCCTCAATCAGCTCGACCGCAAGATTCTCCGTTCGGGGCTGTTCAACCAGTTCGAGAGCCCTACCAAGGAACCAACGGCCGAGTGAGCGACTGGCCCATGCGAACGTTCCTGCGTCACCGTTTCTGGCTGTTGTGGGTGGTCTTGGCCGTCGCCGCATGTGCAGTCGCCCTGGTTTTTCACCGACTGTACGCTACGGCGCGCGATGAGATCGCCGCCCAGACTGCCGCGGCGGTGGCGCAGGAGCGCGCCCGTGCCGTCGATTTGGTATCGCGTTATGCCGAGGAGGTACGCCGCACCACGGTGACGGAGTTGGCGGGCTTCCACGTCGACGGGCTGGAACGCGCGCTGCGGCGCTGGGACGAGACGAATGAGATCGTGGTGGGGACCTTCCTCTGGGACCCGCAGCGGGGTGGGGAGGGGCTGATGGTTCCCGCCGGAGCCTTGCCGGCGGCCGAATTGTTGGCGTTGGTGCGGCGGTTGCGCGAGTGGCGTGCCACCCGTCCCGGCAACGGGGCCGCTCCAGTGTTGGTTTCCGAAGGCTTCCGCACCGCTTCGTATCCTTTGCTCGGCAACCCGCAGTTCGCGGAGACAACGCTCGGCTATCAGCAGGAGAACCTCGACCTGGCCGCGCAGGCTGGTCTCCTGGTTGATCCGTGGGCCGGCTGGGCCGGCAACCTGACCGATCCGGCGGCTCCGTGGGCCTTCTGGTACCAGCCGGGCCCCGACGCGCCGATCCGCGGCTGCTTTGTCGACAGCGTGCCGCTCGTCAATCGCCTGCGCGCGGACCTGGCAGTTGGCGGTAAGGCCCGCGTGGTCCTGGAGCCGTGGGCCAATCGCGGGCCGGACCAGGGGCAGGTGGGGGCCGGGCTGCCGGCCTACCGGCTGGTCGTGGCACCCGGCGAGGCCCTGCGTACGAAAGCCGGCGATGCACGGTTGGTCGGGCTGGTGGGCGCGTTGTTGCTCGGGCTTTTCCTCGGCGGTGGTGCGTTGCTCACCGTCCACTCCCGGGGGCGTTCGCGCGAGGCCGAGCGCAAGATCTCGTTTGTCGCGCAGGTCTCCCACGAGCTGCGCACCCCGCTGACCTCGATCCGGATGTTCGCCGATCTGCTGGCCGAGCCGGGACTGCCCGAGGCCAAACGTCTCAAGTTCGCTGGTACGATCAGCCGAGAGAGCCAGCGTCTGGGCGGGCTCATCGAGCGGCTGCTCGCCTTCAACGCCCTGGCCAAGGGCGGCAACAAGGTGGCCGGCGGTCCTGTCGACGTGGTGGCGACCGTGCGCGAGACGCTTGAGGAGCTGGCCCTCTCGCTGGCCGTCGCCGGCCTGTGCACCGAGTTGGCCCTACCGGCCGCGCCGGTGATCGCGCACGGCGAGGCCTCGGCGCTCAAGCAGGCGCTGATCAACCTCCTGGACAACGCCGGTAAATACGCCCGCGGCAGCGGGGTGGTGCGCCTTGAGGTGACCGCGGGCACCGACGGCATTCGTATTCGGGTGGCGGACAGCGGGCCGGGTATTCCCCGCGCCATCCGCGACCGGTTGTTCGAGCCCTTCGTGCAGGGCGGTCAAACGGTCACCACCAAGGACCCCGGCGTGGGCCTCGGGCTGAGCATTGCCCGCGGCCTGCTGCGCCAGACCGGCGGCGACCTGGTGAGCTTGCCCGCCGAGCGCGGGGCGGTTTTCGAGATCCGGCTGGCGGGCGAAGCGTCGCAAGCCAAGCCGATCGCACAGCCGGGACCAAGGGGAACGGAGGGCTTGTGAGCATGGAGGGGTTCCCAATACAGATCTCGCGCTCGCTCGCTTACGACCGGATACAGGGGGGCGCAGGCGCGGGCATTGTGCCGTCGTTTGTCCCTCGTTTCCTTCGCTTCTTTCAGTAAGGCCATTTCCGATTCCGAGCTTACCCCAACATGACCACCCATCAGCGCAAAGTTCTCATCGTGGAAGACGATCCCTCCATCCGGGAGGCGTTGCAGGAAGGCGATCGAGGCCGACGGCCACGCCGTCGTCACCGCGCCCGACGGCGGGCAGGCGGTGCGGCTCTTCGCCGCGGGCGCCTACGACCTGGTGCTGCTCGACCTGATGCTGCCGGTGCTCAGTGGTTACGACGTGTGCCGCAAGATCCGCGAGCAGGACCGGCGCGTGCCGGTGATCATGCTCACCGCCAAGGGCGAGGAGATCGACAAGGTGCTCGGGCTGGAGCTCGGGGCGGACGACTATGTGACCAAGCCTTTCGGGCTGCGCGAGGTGTTGGCGCGCGTGCACGCCGCCTTTCGCCGCCTGGAGCAGCAGGCCGCGCCGGCGCCCACGGCAGTGCCCGACACCTTCTACGTGGGCGAGGCGTTGATCGACCGGAAGCGTTTTACCGCGACGCGAGGGAAGAGCAGCACAGAGCTGACGGCGCGCGAGCTCAAGTTGTTGGAGGTTTTTGCCGGGCGGAAGGGCGAGGTGCTCTCCCGCGACCAGTTGCTCAACGAGGTGTGGGGGATCGACTATCTGGGGACAACCCGTACGCTCGACCAGCACGTCGCCCAGGTGCGCAAGAAGGTGGGCGATGACGGCGCAGGCAAGCTCATCAAGACCGTGCACGGCGTGGGCTACCAATACGTGGGGTAGGGCTCTTGATTGCGGAATGGCGATTGCGGAACGCGGAATGCCGCGTGCGCAGTGGCGATCCCGGGCCGCGGACGGAGGACGAAGCTCTTGCGAGCTTCGCTACGAGCAGGATGAAGCCGCCGCGCTCAGAGCTTCGCGCGACGGGCGACCCAGTCGACGATGGCCTTGTCGTTGTCGCCCGCCTGCCAGACGACCTGCAGGAACTCCGCGGGATGGATGTCGTGCTGTTTAAAAAAACGACGGTCGCCGCCGCAGCCGTACATGAGCGTGGCCGGCAATTCGCCGCGCAGCTTGGCGCGAGCCTTGGGAATCAGGCGGGGCAGCCACTCGATCCCTCGCACCGCCTCGGTCTTGGCCGGCAGAGTGGACTCGTCGACGATTACCTTCGAAGGCTCGCTCTTCTGCACCAGCTGGAAGTAGCTGCGGCGCACGGACTGCACGAGCAGGGCGGTCTCGAAGTCGGGCTCGCCGTAGTTGCTGGCGTCTTCGGCGTAGTCGTAGAGATCCTGGGCGCGGGAGCCGATGGAGATCAGGAAGGCCAGCTCGTGCTTGGAGAAAAGGGCGGCGGCCTCGCGTTTGCCGGCCGCGTACTGTTTGGCGGCCTTATCGTAGAGGGCGCGGAACTCCTTGTGGAAGTCGTAGTGTTCCATGGTGGCGGCACGCTAGCAGCGGGCCCGGCGAGGGAAAGGAGGAATGGCGATTCCAGGCCAGTGATGATTTGTAGGCTAGGGCCGTGGCCTAGCCTGTGCGTCGCGGTAGCGAATAGGCCACGTCGGCGCCATGGCCTACAGGAGAACGGTCTTCAGCCTTCGATCGAACGGCGGAAAGCGACGCGATCAGCCGCCCGATAGAAGGCGGTGCCGGCCACCAGAGTGTCAGCACCGGCCCCGAGGCAGAGCGGCGCAGTCTGCGCGTCCACGCCACCATCGATCTCAATACGGAAGGAGAGATTACGCTCGCGGCGCCAACGGGCGATCTGCTCGACCTTGGGCAGCACGTCGTGGCGGAAGGACTGACCGCCGAAACCGGGCTGCACCGTCATGAGCAGAACGAGGTCGACCTTCCCCAGCAGGTGCTCGACGGCGGCCGCCGGCGTGCCGGGGTTGAACACGATGCCGTTCTGTTTCCCCAACGCCCGGATGCGCGCGAGCACGGCGGCGTGGTCGTAGGCGGGTTCGATGTGGATGCTGATCAGGTCGCTACCGGCGCGGGCGAAGGGCTCCACGTAATCACCGGGGTTGTCGAGCATCAGGTGCGTATCTAGGAAAAGGTCGGTATGCTTGCGCAGGGCGGCGGCGGTGCCGGGGCCGAACGTGAGGTTGGGCACGAAATGCCCGTCCATGATGTCGAGATGCAGCCACTGCACGCCGGCGGCGGCGGCCTCGGCGGCGCTGCCGGCGAGGTTGGCGTGATCGCCGGCCAGCAGGGAGGGCGCGAGCAAGGGGGCGGGCATGGAGCAGGAGGGCGATGCCGGCGTTACCAAGTGTCGAGCACGGCGTGCGCGATCTCGGTGGCGAGGGCGTCGGCCAGCAACTGCATCGTCTGGTATTCGGTGGGCTGGAGTCCGCTGTCGATAAAGACGTCGCGGGTGGCCTTCACCACCCGGCGGTCGAGGAGGATCTTGCCGGCCCGATCGATGAGGGTGATCTCCGCCGTGAGGGTGGCGCCAAACTTGCGGGCGAGGGCGGTGTCTTCGTGGTTGGCGGCGAGCACTTCGCGGTCGAAGCGCACCAAGCGGATCTGGAGGCGGGCTCCGGCCTCTGTGGCGGAGGCGGCCAAGGTCAGGCGGCCGTCGCGGGCGAGGGCGGTGCGCACCCGGTCGGTAACCAGCGGGCCGGCCTGCGGGGCGAAGGAGGCGTTGGCGGCGGGCGCCACGAAGACGCTCGAGAACGCCAGGGCGGCCGGCGTGCCGAGTTGGTAGTGGGAGCAGGCGCTGAGCGAGCCCAACAGGGCCAGCGCGAGCAGACGGCGAACGATCGGTGGCATGGGGGCCCGGGGGCGGGGAGGACGGGGCGACGGGCGCTCAGAAGAGCCAGAGGACCTTCTTCTTCTTGGGCTTGGGGGCTTCGACCTTGGCGGCGCGGGCGGCCTCGGCGGCCTCCTGGGCGGCGAGCTTTGGGGCGATGGTGTCGAGGCGGGCGCGCGCCTTGAGGGCGACGGGCGAATCCGGATAGATGGTGATGGCCTCGTTGTAGAAGACCTTGGCTGCGATGTAGTTGCGGCGCTTGTAGTGGTAGAACTCGGCCATCTTGATCTTGCTGAGGGCCCGCTCGGTCTTCATTTCGTCGAGACCCTTCTCGGCCTGGGCGACGTTGGGGTCGCCGGGATAGAGGATGAGGAAGTCCTGGAAATAGGTGGCCGAATCGATGGCGGAGAGTTGGTCGTATTCGGGGCCGTCCACCAGCGATTGGAAGGTCTGCGCCATGCGCAGGTAGGCATCGGGGGCAAGGATGCTGGTGGGATAGAAGTTGATCATGCGGTCGAGGGCGTCGATCGCCTCGATCTTGCTGCGGAAGCGCTTGTGCAGCTTGGCGACGTTCATGAGCGCCAGCGGGGCGTAGTCGCTGTAGGGGGCGTTGGACACCACGTATTCGTAGTAACCGATGGCGCTCTCGCGCTTGCGGAAGCCCGGCAGCATGCCCCAGAACCAGCGGCCGCGCGCGCCGTCGCCGATGGCCGTGGCGATGCGGTACTGTTCGGCGATGACGAAGTCGAACTTCTCGTAGTTGGGGTAGAGCCCGATGATCTGCTGGTAGGCGTCGAAGGCCTTCGGGTAGTTGTGCTGGGCGAGGCGCACTTGGGCGGTGCGGTAGTAGGCCTCGGGTCCGTAGATCGATTTGCCGTAGTCGCGGGCCACCTTCTTGTAGAGGCGCAGCGAGCGGCGCAGGCTGCCGTTCTCCTCGGCGGCGCGGGCGCGATTCATCAGCTCCAGGGCGTTGCGGCCCTCCGTGCCTGAGACGACAGCGAGGGCTCCGCCCTCGACCTGCCATCCGGTGCCCGGCGTCCAGACGAGCTCGGCGCGCAGGCACACCGAGGCAAACGTGGCGACGAAGATGATTCCGAGGGTGAGGAGCAGGCGCGAGCGGCGCATAAAGTTAAATCCAGCGAATCAGGGCGGATGCCCACGTCAAGCCGGCGCCAAAGGCGACGAGCAACACATAATCACCGCTGACGATACGGCCGGAGCGGCGCGCCTCGTCAAGGGCGATGGGGATGGAGGCGGCGGAGGTGTTGCCGTAGCGCTCCAAGTTCATGAACACACGGTCGGCCGGCAGCTTCATGCGCTGGGCGATGGCGTCGATGATGCGTTGGTTGGCTTGATGCGGGATGAGAAGTTTCACCTGGTCGGGTGCGACACCGTTTTTCTCCAACAGTTCAATCGCGGCGTCCTGCATCGCGGTGACGGCGAGCTTGAAGACTTCCTTGCCGCGCATCTGGATGAAGTGCTCGCGCTGGGCCACGGATTCCGCGGAGGGCGGGCGGCGGGAGCCGCCGGCGGTGACCTTGATGAGGTCGCTGGCGCTGCCGTCGGCATAGAGCTTGGTGCCGACGATGCCGGTGCCCGCTCCGGGCTGGAGGCCGAGCACGACGGCGCCGGCGCCATCGCCAAACAGGATACAGGTGGTGCGGTCCTGGTAGTCGGTGAGGGAGGTGAGCTTCTCGGCGCCGATGACCAGGGCGTGGCGGTAGCGGCCGGTGCGCAGCAGGGCCTCGGCCGTCTCCAGCGAGTAGAGGAAACCGCTGCAGGCGGCGGCCAGGTCGAAGCAGGCGCATGCCCCAAGGCCGAGCTTCTGGTGGACCAGAGTGGCGGTGGAGGGCAGGGGAGCGTCGGGCGTGCAGGTGGCGATGATGAGCAGGTCGATGTCGGCCGGGGTGAGCTTGGCGTCGGCCAGGGCGACGCGCGCAGCCTCTACGGCGAGGTCGGAGGTGGCCTGGTCGGGGGCGGCGACATGGCGTTCGCGGATGCCCGAGCGGGTGAGGATCCACTCGTCGGTGGTATCGACGATGCGCGTGAGCTCATCGTTGGTGAGGATACGTTCCGGGACGTACGCGCCCGTGCCGAGGATGACGACCGATTGACCAGCTGGATTCATGCGAGGAAGGGAGGTGGGGGGACGGAGGCGGCAGAGCCAGCCCGCTGCGGGGCGTTCAGGCGGCGGGTTTGTCGATCAGGACATTCGCCGAAGCGATGTCGGCCTCGATGCGCTGATTGAGATTGGTGCGCAGGCAGACGTCGGCGTCGTGGATGGCGCTGAGCAAGGCCAGGCGGTTGGCCGAGCCGTGCGCCTTCACCACGCAGCCGCGCAGGCCGAGCAGGGGGGCGCCCCCGTAGCGCTCGGGTTGGATGCGGTGCTTGAGGTCGGTGAGGGCGCCGCGCCCGAGCACCGCGGCGAGCATGCGCACGGGGTTGGCCTTGAAGAAGGTCTTGAGCTCGCGGCCGACAAATTTCACCAGCGACTCCCAGGTCTTGAGACAGATGTTGCCGGTGAAGCCGTCGCAGACGACGACGTCGACGTCGCGCAGGAACACTTGGAAGCCCTCGATCGGGCCGGCGTAGTTGATCAGCGTGCCGAGCGACTTGAGGGATTCGTGGGCCGCGTTGGTGATGGCGTTGCCCTTGCCCTCTTCGGTGCCGATGGTGAGCAGGCCCACCCGGGGACGCTCGATACCAAGCTCCAAGCGGCAGTAGTGGGTGCCCAGGATGGCGTTGTGCACGAGGTGGCGGGCGGTGGCCTCGGGATTGGCCCCGGCGTCGATGAGCACGAGATGGCCCCCGGCGCAGGGAATGACCGGCGCGAGGGCGGGACGCTCCACCCCTTCGATGGGGCGCAGCTTCAGGGTGCCAGCGGCGACGAGGATCTTGGTGCTGCCGGTGCTGACCACGGCGGCGGCCTTGCCGTCCTTGACCAGTTCCAGGGCGCGCAGCATGGAGGCGTCCTTCTTGCGACGCAGCGCCGTCATGACGTCGTCTTCCATCGAGACGACCTCGGAGGCGTGGAAAACGGTGAGCTTGGCCTCGGCGGCCAGGCCGGCATCCGCGATGAGCGGACGCAACAAAGCCTCGTCACCCACAAGGATGACGGGGCTTAGATCGGGATAGGCCGCGAAGGCGAGCTTCAGTGCGGCGACGACCTCGGCCGGGCCCAGGTCGCCCCCCATGGCGTCCACCGCGATACTGCCGGTGGTGGGGGTGGGGTCGCTCATGCGTGCAGGACAGCGCAGTGGCGCACGGACACTGTCGTCAGACAGCGACGTCGAGCACCTGGCGGCCGCGATACATCCCCGTCTTGGGGTTGACGCGGTGCGGGCGGAAGAGACCGCCGTCGGTGTCGCGGGCGAAGGTCGGAGCCTTGAAGGCGTTGGCGGCGCGACGATTGGCGCTGCGGCGCTTGGATTGTTTGCGTTTCGGATTGGCCATGGTGAATGCGGGTCGAGGTTGCCACCGCGGAACAATGCGTCCCGGGAGCAGAAGGGGTGCGATTAAGGATCGGGGAAGGGGCGGGTCAAGCAGGGACTCGGGCAGAAAGTGATCGAATCAAAAGAAGTGATGCGCCACAGGGGGGCGAGAGCGGAGGCGGGGGGCGTCGCGGGGCCTCAGGAGGCGAGCACCAAGCACAGGGCCGTCGCGAGCAGGACGCGATAGACCGCGAAGGGGGTGAGCCCGAAACGGGTGAGGGCGGCCACCAACGCCTTGATGGCGAGGGCGGCCGAAACGAAGGCCACGACGATGCCGAGCAGCACCGGTCCCCAGCCGAAAACTTCGAGCATGGCCGGGCCGGTCTTGTAGCCCTTGAGCAGTGCGGCGCCGGCGAGAGTGGGCAGGCCGACCAGGAAACTGAATTCGGCGGCCTGGGCCGGTTTGAGGCCCACGCAGTAGCCGCCGACGATGGTCATCATCGAGCGGCTGGTGCCCGGCCACATCGCTACGCATTGGAGACCGCCGACCAGCAGCGCCTCGCTCGGGCGCAGTTCGTGGGGTTGGCGGGTGCTGACTTGGCTCCAGCGCGAGCGGCGTTGCCAGCGGTCGACCATGTACATAAGGGCGGCGCCGACCACGAGGGCGCCGATCACGGCCTTGATCGAGAAGAGGTTCTCGTCGATCCAGTTCTCGAGGGTGAGACCAAGCAGGGCGGTCGGCAGTACGGCGAGGGCGATGTTGCGCAGCAGTTGGGCGCCGTTGCGGTTCATGCCGCAGAGTCCGAGGGCCAGGCTCCAGAGCTGGGTCCAATACAGTACCACCACGGCGGCGATACCGCCGATCTGGATGATCACCGTGTAGGCCTTGGCGGCGGCCTGGGTGGTGAGCGGGCGGCCGGCGGGGTCCTTGGCCGAGGGGGGCTTGATCCAGCGTGGGCGGCCGGCGGCGTCGGTGAGCTGGCGTTCGTCCTCCAGGCCGAGAAGATGGTTGGCGATGATGAGGTGGCCGGTGGAGGAGACGGGCAAGAACTCGGTGACGCCTTCGACTACGCCCAGGATCACGGCTTCCGCCCAGGTGAGCTCATGGGCGGCGACCACGACCGCGGCGCCGGGAGTGCCCGGGCCGACGGGACGCGCCGGCGACTGGGCGCAAGCGGTACCGAGGAGGGTCAATACGGCGAGCAGGGAACCGGCGAAACGCATGGCGCGGATGTGCGCCATGGCGCCGGCGGTGTCGAGTTCCGTTGTGCGGGGCCCGGATGCATCGGAGGCGCGTGTCTTTCGAACGACAGGGTGATCCAGCCGGGCAAATGGGTTGACGCCGCCCGCCCGCGCCCGAGAAATCGCCTTTGTACGGCCCGCCAGCGCGCGTCGTGTGCTATTGGGCACCAGCCTGAGGCGCGCACCGCCTGCTGATCGGCTTCCCCCCCCTCCTCCGCGAAACCAATATCTTCCTCGTGAAATCACAAGGCGTGTTCATCGGCACCGACAGCGGCGCCACCACTTCGAAAACCGGCGGCGTGTGGGCCGACGGCTCCGCAATCTCGCAGAAGCTCCGCCAGAGCTCGACCAACTCCCAGTTGGGCACCCCGGCGGTGATCGCGGGCTGGGTCGAGGGGGTCACCGGTTTCCTGGCCGAGAACGGTCTCGCCTGGGCCGATGTGCGCGGGGTGGGCCTGGCGCTGCCCGGGCCGTATCAGCGCTACGGGGTGCTCGACCGCTCCGCCAACCTGCCGGCAAGCTTCACCGGCTGGGATTTCTATACCGACTACGCCAAGGCGCTTGCGCTGGCCGCCGGCCGGCCCATGCCGCTGGTGGTGGGCAACGACGGTAACTACGGCGGCGTGGGCGAGGCCCAGCGGGTGCGCGGCAACGAGAAGGCCTCCGTGCTCATGCTCGCCCCCGGCTCCGGCTTGGGGTGCGCGTACATCGATCCGAACGGCCTGCCCCTCGACGGCGACACGCTCGCCGGCATGGAGGGCGCGCACATGCCCGCCCCGTTGCACCTGCTGGGCGGTGTGCGCGCGTATCCTTGCGGCTGCGGTCGCACCTGGGGCTGCGTGGAGGCCTACACCACCATTTCCGGCCTGCCGCACCTGCTCGAGGACATGCTCCAGAAGTATCCGCAGCATGAGCTCGCCACCTCGACCGCCTCGTCGAAGGACAAGGTGCTCTCGCTGCGCGGTCGTGCCCAGAAGGGCGATGCGCTCGCGCTGGAGATCTTCGACTTCCAGGCCAAGGCGATGGGCCTGCATGTGGCCAACCTCACCATGGCGCTGGACACCAAGTACGTCGTCATCGGCGGCGGGCTGATGGATCCGGAGTCGACAACGCCGGAGTTCCGCGAGCGTTACCTGCGCCAGGTGCGCGAGGCGGCGCTGCCGTATCTGTTTCCGGCCCAGCGCGCCACGATGCAGTTCGTGCCCGCCACGTTGGGCGAGCTCTCGCAGGCGATCGGCGCCGCCTTGGTGGCGCTCTACACCGCGAAGCAGCAGGGGCGCTGAGCCCGGCGAGGCGCCGCGCGCCGATCGATTGGCGCGCGGAGTTGAGCCATACGAGGGACGCCCACAGCGGTTGCTCGCCGGCGCCTCGCTGCAGAATCCCCTGCGCGGATCGCAGCCGCGGGCAGGACGTTGCGGCCTTGCGTGTAGGGAGGGAGCCACTCACGTTGCCGGCCTCCGAAGCGGAGGCTGGCTCTTTCGCTCGCCCCATTCCGGCTCCCCCATGACCGCTCTCGCCCTTCCGCCCGGCTCCACCCGCATCAAGCGGGTCCACAGTTTTGAGGAATTGGTCAGTACGCCCTTCGCCAACGGGGTCAACGCGCTGTGCTGGGAACGCTCGCTTCCGGGCGACTTTGAGGAGGTCGTGGCCGCGGTGGGCGCCGGCGAGGGGATCGTCACCCTCGACGAGGCGCGATTGCGGACCCTTCCGGTGGGGGCGGCCGGCCGAGAGGCCATCGACGTCCTGCTCGTGGACCTGCGGCGGCTGCGCGAGCACGAGCTCGATCCGATGCTCAACTGTATCCATGGCTACCCGAGCGACGACTCCTCCGAGGTGGTGCGCACCGATGTGTTCTCCTTCCACGCCGACAGTGCCACGGTCGCGGCCGACACCTACCTGTGCACGTATCATGGGTCGGCGAGCGAGGGCGTGGGCAACGACGAGGTGCAACGGAAGGTGGATATCCCAGCCATCCGGGCCGGGTTGCTGCGGGACTTCGGAGGGGAGGATGGCGAGGACTTCCGCGCCCATCTCCACGAACACTGCTATGATCTCCACTATGCGCCGATGCCGGGGGCGCGGCCGTTCGGCTTCGGGCTGGGCCATTTGTGGCGCATTGCCATCGAGTATCCGGGGTGTCCGGTGCCCCCCTGCATTCATCGGGCGCCCGCAACCATCCCCGGCCAGCCGCGCCTGCTGCTGATCAGCTGAGGACCCGTTCCCTTGGGACAACGGCACGGGCGTCCCTGCGGGCGTTCCGGCCGTAGCGACGTTCACCAGAACGTCGGCCGCCGTGTAGGCCGCCGCGGTGAGGTGGCCGGTCCGCCTGGCTGGCGAAGCTCTGGGTGAGCCGAGAACCCAAAGGATCGGAAAGACCGACACGGAGGCCACAGAGATCATAGAGGTAGAGGAGGGCACGGAGGCAAATCCGTATAGCTGGATGGCGAAGGCATTCAGCCTGGCCGGGTTTGCCGGTATGGTGCCCTTGCGGCGGCAGTCGGTAACCGCAAAGGCCTATCGGGCCGCCCCGTCCCAAAGGAGCGGGCCACGGCATCCGGAGGTTCGGCGGATGGCGCCTCCCTCCTACGACGAAAGCGCAGGGGGCTGAACGGCGCCGCCGCCCAGGTACGCTGTCGAGCGGGTGTCGCCCGCACGAGAGCTCGGTCAAACCGACCGCCAACCGGCATTGGTGAACAGGATTCATCCCTGCCCCGCCGTCGGGCGTCTTCGCGCCGGGGGAGGGTGTACGGTGACTGCGAATTTTCCGCGTCGAGCCCCTATGGGCTTAACTTTGTCGACGGAAGCCGTTGTGCTCGACGGTACCGATGTCAGCTACGACGCCTGTTTCTTTGTCCAGTGCCGGCCCCCAGTCGCCCGTGGGCGATGCTCCGCGGCCGGCCGTACTTATCATCAATTGTGGCAGCTCCTCCGTGAAGTTCGCCCTGATCGGGGTCCGCGGTGAGGTGCTCATCCTCTCCGGCCTGGCCGAACGCCTTGGCTCGCCGGAGGCGGGCATGACTTGGAAAATCGGTGCCGAGCGCGCCGCGCGACCGCTGCCGGATGCGGATCTGGTCACCGCGCTGCACGAGATGATTGGTATCCTGCCCGGTGATGTGCAGGTGGTGGCCGTCGGTCACCGCGTCGTGCATGGCGCCGAGGAGTTTTCCCGCAGCGTTCGTATCGAGGCGGCGGTATTGGCGGCCATCGAGCGCTGCAACGACCTCGCCCCGTTGCACAACCCGGCCAACCTGGCCGGTATCCGCGCGGCACAGAAGGTCTTCCCGACGATCCCGCAGGTCGCCGTCTTCGACACCGCCTTCCACCAGACGCTGCCGGAGCGCGCCTATCTCTACCCGGTGCCGTACGATTGGTATCAGACCGATCGGGTGCGCCGCTACGGTTTTCACGGCACCAGCCACCGCTATGTCGCCAGCGAGGCGGCCCGCCGGCTCGGCCGGCCGCTCGAATCGCTGGGCCTGATCACCGCCCACCTGGGCAACGGTTGCAGTGCCACCGCCATCGAGGGCGGCCACAGCGTGGACACTACCATGGGCATCTCGCCGCTCGAGGGGCTGGTCATGGGAACGCGCAGCGGCGATGTCGACCCGAGCCTCCACGAATACATGGCGGCGCGCCGGGGCTGGTCGCTGGAGCGCATCATGCGCGCGCTCAACCGCGAGAGCGGTCTGCTCGGTCTGTCGGGCGTGAGCAACGACATGCGCACGCTCACCGAGGCCGCGGCGAGCGGCAACGCCCGCGCCCAGTTGGCGATCGACGTCTTCTCCTATCGCTTGGCCAAGTCGATCTGCGGGCTCTCCGCCGCGCTTTCGCGCCTCGACGCCATCGTCTTCACCGGCGGCATCGGCGAGAACAACAAGTTGGTGCGTCTGCGCACCGCCGAACACTTGAAGGTGCTCGGCGTGGCCCTCGATCCGGCGCGCAATGAGACCAACGGCGCGCCGCCCACCGGTCTCATCTCCCGCGACGGCACGCTCACCTGTCTAGTTGTGCCGACCAACGAGGAGCTCATGATCGCGCGGGAAACCCTCTCCGTCTTGTCGTCATGAAACACACGTTCTTTCTCGCCGCGTCCGGTATGGGCAGCGGTCTCACTTCCGTCTCACTGGGCGTGTTTCGCGCCCTCGATCGCCGCGGCGTGCGCGTGGGCTTCTGCAAGCCCATCAGCCAGGAGGCCGGCGCCGGCACCCTGCTCGATCCGTCGAGCGAATTCATTGCTCGCACCACCGGCTTCAAGCCCGCCCAGCCGATCGCCTTCGCCGAGGCCGAGCGCTGTGTGCGCCAGAACCAGATGGAGGAGCTCATGGAGCGCGTCGTCGAGACGGTGCGCAGCCGCGCCGCCGACATCGACGTGATGATTGTTGAAGGTCTGCTTCCCACCGAAACACAGAGCTTCCCCAATCGCATCAACCGGGCCGTGGTCTCCGCGCTCAGCGCCGAGGTGATCCTGGTCAACTCCTATGATGCGACGAAGCCCTCGGCCTTGCAGCAGAGCCTTGAGCTCACGGCTTCGCTCTATGGCGGGTGGCGCAGCCCGAACGTCATCGGTTGTATCCTCAACAAGGTACACTCGGTCCCGGACGCCGCGATCCCCGGTGGGAGCGTGATCGGCGAGCCCGAGGAGGGGGCGAACGCGGCCCCGGAGTTCAATGAGGCGGCCTTGGCCGAGCTGCAGCAGAAGGTCGTCGCCGCTTGTCCCATCTTCCGCTCGGGCTGCTTCGACCTGCTCGGTTGCATTCCGTGGAACCCGGAGCTGCCGTCGTTCCGCGTCAGCGATGTGGCGGCGCACCTGGGCGCCACGATCATCAACGCCGGCGAGATGGAGCACCGCCGCGTTCGTTCGGTCTACCTGTGCGCGCGTAATGTCCCCAATATTCTCTATCTCTTCCATCCGGGAGCGCTGCTGGTGGCCCCCTACGACCGCCTGGAGGTGTTCCTCACCGCGGCGCTCGCGACCATGAACGGAGTGCCGCTGGCGGGCATCGTGGTCACCGGTGGTGAAATCACCAACCCCCATTTCCTCGAGCTGTGCCGCCCGGCGTTTGCCCTCGGCCTGCCCGTGCTCGGCGTGCCCACCACCAGCTTTGTCACGGCCACGGCCCTCTCGCGCATCAACAACGAGATCCCGGCGGACGACACCGAACGGTTCAATACAACCCTCGACTTCATCGCCCGCCGCATCGATGTGGCGAAGCTGCAGTCGCGGATCAACGTCGAGCTCGAGCTGCGCATGTCGCCGGCCGCCTTCCGCCACCAGCTCGCCAACCGTGCCCGCCTGGCCAACAAGCGCATCGTCCTGCCCGAGGGCGAGGAGCCGCGCACGATCGTCGCTGCATCCATTTGCCAACAACGCGGGCTCGCGCGTTGTCTCCTCCTCGGCAACCCCGAGGAGATCGCCCGGGTGGCCCGCCTGCAGGGCGTCAAACTCGACGGGATCGAGATCCTCGACCCGGTTGCGGTGCGCGAACGCTACGTGCCGGCCCTGGTCGAGGCGCGCAAGGCCAAGGGCCTGACCGCCGACGAGGCCCGCGAGTGCCTCGAGGACACCGTCATGCTCGGCACGGTGATGCTCCATCTCAACGAGGTCGATGGCCTGGTCTCCGGGGCGGTGCACTCCTCGGCCAACACCATCCGGCCCGCGCTCCAGATCATCAAGACGCGCCCCGGCGCCAAGGTCGTCTCCTCGGTGTTCTTCATGTGCCTGCCCGAGCAGGTGCTCGTCTACGGCGATTGCGCGGTAAACCCCGATCCCGACGCCGAGAGCCTGGCCGACATCGCGATTCAGAGCGCGGATTCGGCCGAGCGCTTCGGCATCCCGGCGCGCGTGGCCATGATCAGCTACAGCACTGGCAACTCCGGGTCCGGCGCCGAGGTGGAGAAGGTGAAGGCCGCCGTGGTGCTGGCCAAGCAACGCCAGCCCGGGCTGCTGCTCGACGGTCCGCTGCAGTACGACGCCGCGGCCATCGCCGATGTCGCCGCGTTGAAGGCGCCGGGCAGTCCGGTGGCCGGCCGGGCCACGGTCTTTGTCTTCCCGGACCTCAACACCGGCAATACGACGTACAAGGCGGTGCAGCGCTCCGCCAACGTGGTGAGCATCGGGCCGATGCTGCAGGGTCTGCGCAAGCCGGTGAACGACCTTTCCCGGGGCGCGCTGGTCGAGGACATTGTCTACACGATCGCGATCACGGCCGTGCAGGCCACGCAGACGGCGTGAGGCGAGCGCTAGCGGCCGGTCGTCGGGTCGGGCCCTGTGCCCGGCCCGTGGCGACGCCGCTGCACGGAAGACGCCGGCCGTGTAGGCCACCGCGGTGAGGTGGCTGATCCGGGGTTGAATGCTCACTACCCGCTGCTCGTTCCTCGCTACTTTTGTTTTAACCGCAAAGAACGCAAAGAGCGCAAGGAACGATCAATTCCACGAAACCCAAAACGCGAAACCCTGAACCGACTCGGTCACAGACCTCGCCGCAGAGAGATTCGGGAGTGGCGCAGGCGGCCCTGCCTGCGTGCTGGTCGTAGCGACGCTCGCCAGAACGTCGGGCCCCGCGCTGCCTCCGTGTAGCTGGATGACGAAGTCATTCAGTCTGGTCGGGTTCGGTCGGTTGGCCTGTTCCCGGCGAGGGGATCCGGGCCTACCCCCCAAACCCTAAATGCGGGCCGGGCGCCATTCGCTTTGTAGATAAGGCCGCCGTCCTCCCGCGGCCTCGACCGTGATGGAGGCGACTCGACTTGTCTCCCGCCCTGCGGCTCTGCCTGCTCCTCGCCGCCTACTTCACTTCAGGTTGGGCTGCTTGGTCTTCTTCAGGTTACTCAGGTAGTCCCACATAGAATCGAATGGCAAACTGTATGTGGATTGCATGCGAGTGATCTTCCTGTCGACGCCACGGTACTGCAGTTCGGCTTGGGCAAAGCAGCCATCAACCATAAGCGCATCGATTTCATTTCCGAAATAGCGTCTCTCGGGCAGATTGAAGATCTCAGACTTAGCAACGAATGTGCAAAGTGCCGTCGCCTCTTCCGGGGTGAGCGCGAATGTCCCCTCGATAACAGCTCCTTCTGGCTTTGGGACTTCGCGATACGAAATGCTCGCTGATGTCGGGCTAAGCCCAGTGGAATTCGAGTCGTGCCCCTCAATGGAAACCGTGAAAGTAACGCAGCTTCCCAGTGCGATATCATACCGGAAAGACATTTTGCATGGTGTCAAAGCCTGAGAAACCCGTGACCCTTCATTTTGGACATGCGTGCAACCGCTTATGCAGAGCGACACTAGCAGCCAAATGGCGAGATGCGGTTTCATCATTTTGTGCCGAACGCTACAAGTGAGACACGGCGGGACGCGAGCCGTGATTGGAAGGCGGACACTTTACCGCCGTTGTCTCTGCTGACTGGTGTGCGCCCGACATGACCGTGAACCAAGAAGTGAAAGTCTTCGATGTGCGAATCCAAAACTAAAGCATTAGACGAAAGCAACTGCGACGCCGCGAGGCGCCGTGGGAAGGAAGCTGGAGTCAAAACGGCGAGCCCACGAACAGAAACGTGCTGTGAGGCCTTAGGTTTTGCGCGGCGCAAAACCTGGGTCGTCTCCCTGCAGGAGGCCTGGCTCGCCTACCATTATCCCAAAGGCGCCGCACGCGTCGATGAATGATGGAGACTGGAATCGCCCGGTACGGACCCGTACGCCGGGTGGTGTGGGGGCCGGCGGCTAACTACCGCCGGCTACCCGATTCGCCCTCCGTTTTTCATCGTAGGGTGATCAGCTCGCGCTCCTGAAACGCGAAATCGTCTGCGCCGAGGTCAGCTGGACTGCACTCGCGGAAATGCTGAGCCGGCTCGCCCTCGTCGCCACTCCAGCAGCCGAAGATTTGGTTGGCTCGGGTACTTGCAGGAATCGTCGATAGGAATGCGACCAATCCCATATGGTCAGCACGCGTGCGCTTCTCTTCCTCTTCTTCTTGGGGAACGAAAACACCGTCGTAGAGCCGCCGGAATCCGCACCCGCATCCTTCGTGGGAACCAAGGTTGATGATCTGCTTGTGCGGGAGCTTACCGCGCAACTTCGCCAACTCATCTTCGGACGGCACGCTGGCGTAGAATGCCGGAGCTGCTTCTTTCCACGCCGGGGACAGCGCAACATCAGCATCTGTCCCGAGGTAATAGACCATGCACATGGCTTTTGGCGAATGTCTACGGGTGAGCCACGCCGGGCGGCGGGCGGTGATTGGAAACCGGGCACTTAACCGGCGTTGCGCTCTGGTCGCTGGTTCGCCCTCCGTTTTCCAGCTCCGCGGTAGGAAGAAGCCTGTCGGTTGTCGGCAACTCGGTCGGAGTTTTTCGGCCATCGACGCTCCATACTTCGAGCCCGGCCAGTCGATCACCTCGGGCCATCGCCATCACACCGCACAGCCCGCCGGACGGCGTGCGGTAGAAGAAATCGGCGACGGGAAACAGACCCTTCTCTTCTTCTTTCAAACCGTCGACGGCCAGATCGACCGTCGCACAACCGCAACCGCATCGCCCTGAAACCCGAACTCGATCTATTTGCGGCAGGAAATCTCGCCCACGCGTCTCGCCATGGTCCAGCAACCAACGCAGCAGGGTTTTCTCGCTTTCGGTCAGCGGTCGATCCTCAGCAATCGTCTGGATGTGAGTCGGCATGCTTCTTCCGGCGAACGCATCAAGTCAGCCACGACGAACCGCGGACTGCGAATGGAAAACGGGCGTCATAGAGTCGTTGGATGTGCTGTCTGGTTAGGCGATCGTCTCGTCCTTCTTGTATCGAGCGATGAACGCCTTCTTCACTCGAGCACGTCCCCCGTTCTCGAATAGGGTCAGAAACACTAGCGCGGAAGAGGCACCGACCAGCGGATATCCTTTCGGAATGGAGTAGCCATTGAAAATGGCCCACGCGACCGCGATACCCCATGCGGACATCACAACCATCCCGACTGTGTAACCAACCAATTCGGTCCAGGAGTTTGCCTTCAGCGTATCTACTATTATACGCTCACGCGATTCGGGCTCGATCGTATCAAGGCCTCCGGCACGTATCTTGGACGCGAAACTATTGAATGTAGCGATTCTCATAGGTGTTCTTTCGCCTAACAGTAGGGATTCACCTCAGTTGAATGTAGCTTTTGCCGGAAGCGGTGGAGGAGAGGTTCTGGCCTGCAACTCGTTGATGGAGAAGGATCGGATTGCGCGAATGTTGCTTTCGCCGGGTGGTTTTCGGGGAGTAAAAGCGACATTCGCTTCGGAGCCCATTTCGCCCACTTTTCCTGCTCGAAAAGCGACGCGCGCGTCGGAATGCAGGCGCGAGGTCGGAATTGGGAAAATCCAAAAAGCAGGGCGGAGCGATGAATTCCAACCAAGCTGGGCAGAATCGCGATAGGTTGATTCTTTGCTTCCGAATTGGACCGCAGCGTTGGCGGCGGCGGCGCTGGAACCCGCCGCGAAGGAGGGGTACCGGCGCGAGATCCTCGCGTTCCTGCACCACTGTAAATCCACCATGCGGGGGCGAGCATCATCCTGGCCAAGGCGTATCTCACAGTCGCCGAGACACAAGGACGAAGTCTTGGCGGCAGCCTAAGGCAGAAGGCAGAACGCCGGGGAGGCGGAGCCGTGCCGGAGCGCGGCACTCCCAGGGCTGAACGGCTGCGCCGTCCAGCTACGACGGAGGGCGGAAGGTAGAACGGCGGCAGGGACGCCTGCGCCACTCACGCCTCCCTCTGTGACCGGGTCGGTTTAGGGTTTTGAGTTTCGAGTTTCGCGGAGCGTTTCGCGCCTCGAGGGGGGATCCTGCCATTCTTTGCGATCTCTGCGCTCCTTTTGCGGTTACCCCTTCCGAACCTCTGTGCTCTCAGTGCCCTTCGCCTCTGTGATCCTGTGACCGTTGGTTCAGGGTTTCGAGTTTCGCGTTTCGGGAAATTGATCCTGCCATTTTTGCGATCTCTGCGGTCTCCTTGGTCAACCTTCCGAACTGTCGCGGCCAGCGGCGTCACCAAGTCGGCGGCACCATGATCTTGGCCGCCTTGGCCAGACCGTCCGTCAATGCCGTGGGCATCACCCAGCGGGCCAAGTCCATGGCCTGATCGCGCACCGAGAACGACTTCACTTTCTGGGGCCGCCCTTCGGCCGGATCGTAGAGGTGGGTGCCGGAGGGGGTTTTGTAGCACAGGACGGTATGCCCCTTCAGCCCGCTCGCCGTTTTCACATAGTAGGAGAGCAGGCAGCTTTCCACCACCCGGCCTTCCCGCCTCAGGCGTCGGGCTTCGGCGGCACTCTCGATAAAGCAACCGTTGCGCAGCGTTCCGGCGCGACGGCGGGGCCGCGAGCAGTTCATCGTCGGAGTAGAAGCGGTACGACTGGTAGGTGGGATCGATCCGCTGCAGCAACTCCAGCAATTGCTCACGATCCGCCGGCACATTGTTCCAGTGGCGCGATAGGCTGCGGGTGCCGTCGATCGGGCGATAGAACCAGAGCGCATCGGCGAATTCGAAGACCAAGGCGTTTTCGATGGGGCGCCCCGGCCGCGTGGTGGCGAGCTGGAGGACCAGCCGACCAGCCTCGGTTCCCAGTAGGTTCTTTGCCCGCACCAGCGCGGCCACATCGCGGGCGACGCGTCGCCCAGGCCACCGGCAGACCGACCAGCAGAACCAGGAGGAGGCGGAGCCGTTTGATCAGTTGCATGTCCTGATAACCCGGAACCGGCGCTTTTGTTGCAGAGTTTCGTGCCGGCCGCGCGCGCGAGGCGGAACGGCTGCGCCGTCCAGCGACGACGGAGGGCGCGGAGGCGGACGACGTTCTGGCGAACGTCGCTACGACCGGAGGAACAGGAGCAGGAGGACGGACGGCGGCGGCCTAACGCAGAAGGCAGAATGAGAAGGCAGAACGCAGGCAGGAACGCGCTTGCGCCACCCACCTCTCTGCGTGAGGTCTGTGGCCCGAGTCGGTTCAGGGTTTCTCGCTTCGCTTCGAGGAATCCTCTGTCGGTCTTTGTTTGCTGTTCCTTTGCGGCTAACTTCTTCCGGACTCCTGCGGCTCAGGCCAGCCTCGCGCCTCCTGGCGCTGGGCGGTGCGGATGAGCGCGTCGGCCATATCGCCGGGCGTGCGGTCGGCCACTTCCGGATACCACATTCCCGGAAGACCTTGATCTTGATGGCGGCGGTCTCGGCGCTCCAACGATGGCTTCCCGGCGTGGCCCATGGCGACCTGCTGGAGCGGTGGCCTCGGCGATGAAACCGGCCACCGCTTGGTGCAGTGGCCTTGATCCAGCGGGCGGCTCGGCCTCGGCGTTGCCGCCGATTTCACCGATCACGATGATGCCCCAGGTGTCGGGGTCGGCGGCGAAGAGCTTGATGACGTCCAGATGTGGTGTGCCGTTGGACCGGGTCGCCGCCGATGCCGGACGCTGGTGGACTGGGCCCAGGCC
The DNA here is from genome assembly GCA_016711225.1 of Opitutaceae bacterium. Lineage (GTDB taxonomy): Bacteria > Verrucomicrobiota > Verrucomicrobiia > Opitutales > Opitutaceae > CAJCBL01. The sequence continues at coordinate 99,251 of JADJTK010000006.1, read as the reverse complement.
GCGGGGTGGTGAGCTGGCAGATGTTCCGGCGGAGGGTGCCGGAACGGGAGACGACTCCGGACATGGCCCTTCTTGTGGATATAGCCGGGCGATGCCGATGCGGCAGCCGCTGTTGCTGGTGGGGCCGGCGCCGGGGGTGACGAGGCCGTGGGGGCAGTTGGGGCCGAGCAGGGGATTTGCTGCCGGCTACGGCGCGCTTCACGCGGACCATATCGCGGATCGGAATACCTCGGTAATGGCAATGATGAGATCGGCGGCCGCATCGACGCCTTCCAGGATGGCGTCGGCGGGCGAAGGGCGGCGGCATCGAAGACGGCGGCGGCGGTGGCGCCGGTGGCCGTCACGGCCTCCGCGACGGTATTGAAGATCGGGACCTTGTGGGTGCCGTGTTCGAAGAATTAGCCCCTTGCTCGGGTGACGCCCGGCGACGACCTGCGTGCCGCAGGTCGAGGGAGAGCTTGGCGGGCGCCCGCCGAAGTCGCCGGTGATGCCCTGACGAGGACGCGGGGTCTCGTGACGAGAATGGATATGAGGAAAGCCAGCTGCGCGCGAAGACGGAAGTTTAGGCGGTAAGTTTGCTTTGAAGCCGGAGGGTCGGAGTGGAGCGTGACGTCTGACTTCAACTTTCCGTTTCAACTGCGGCCTTAGGGCCGTCAGGCGACGAGCTTGACGATCTTCTCGGCGGCATCGGCCACCGTGGAGGCCGCGGTGGTGAGGGTGAGGCCGAGCTTCATGAGGGTCTCTTGCTGGCGTCGACGCTGTTGCCCTCCAGGCGGACCACGAGGGGATGGTGAGGGCGGTTTCTTCACCGCGGCGACGATACCGGTGGCGACTCGTCGTGCAGTCCATGATGCCGCCAAAGATGTTCACCAGATCCCCTTCACGTTCTTGTCGGTGAGGATGATCCTGAAGGCGGCGGTGACTTGGTCCTGACGCGCCGCCGCCGACGTCGAGGGAGTTGGCGGGTTGCTGCTTGAAGTGTGATGATGTCCATCGTGCTCATGGTTAGGCCGGCGCTGTTAACCAGCAGGCGATGTTCCTGTCGAGGGCGATGTAGGAGAGGTTGGAAGGGAGGCCCTTGACCTCTGGGGTCCTTCCTCCGTTGAGGCTCGGGCAAGGCGACGATCTCGGGGGGGCGGAAGAGGGCGTTGTCAAAGAGGGGACCTCTCGGCGTCGAGGGCGAGCACGCGGCCGTCGACGGGGGAGGGGAGTGGGTTGATCTCGATCATGGAGGCATCGAGTTCCCACCAGCAGCGGTAGAGGGCCTCGATGAGTTTGACGGCGCCTTGAACTCGTCGCCCTTGGAGGCCGAGGGCGAAGGCAATCTGGCGGGTCCGAAGCCCTGGAGGCCGACGGCGGGGTGACGAAGACCTTGGAATCTTCTCGGGGTCCCCGGGCGACCTTCTCGATTTCCACGCCCTCAGTGGAGGGGATGATGACCGGCCGCGAGGTGCCGCGGTCGAGGAGGACGGCGAGGTAGTACTCTTCTGATGGCGACCGCTTCGGTGAAGCAGACGGTGCCGACCTGCGCCCGGGCCGGCCGCTGGTCTGCGGTGACGAGGGTATTGCCCAGCATGTGGCGGGCGACCTCGATGGATTCGGCGGGGGGCCCGGCGAACTTTCACGCCTCCCTTGTAGCCGTCGACAAAGGAGCCCTTGCCACGGCCACCGGCGTGGATCTGCGCTTTCACGACGCTGGTCCATCCCTCAATGTTTGGACGGCAGAGGCGAATTCTGTTGGACCGAACTGGCCGGCACTCCTCTCGGCATCCGCGATGCCGAATTTCGAAGAGGGCCTTCGCCTGAAATTCGGATGTCTGGCATTGAATACGCCAATTTCGCCAAAGGCCGCCCCGGCGCACGCACAAAACGGCGGAAATAGGCGCGGTGAACCAATAGCAGACAAAACGCCCCGGTCGGGAAGGCGTGCGGATAGTTCAGGGCCTGGTCGCCACCCCCCCGGCAACCGGGCGGGGGCTCGGGGGGCGGCTCAGGAGTGGTGGACAGCTTGAATACCGGGCCGCCGAGCGCGGCGGGCCTGTTTGGCGAAGTATTCCTGCATGACCGCCTTCACCACCGGGCCGAGCGGCGGCCGCCGCCAACCCACGTCGGGTCCGTCGCCCCCTCGAGGGTGGCCACCACTGCGATCCCGGGTTTGTCGACTGGGGCAAAGGCGACAAACCAAGCGATGTTGAGCTATCGATCTGTCCGGTCTTGGGTTGCGTTTGGTGATCTGGCGGTGCCGGTTTTGCCGCCGATGCGCACGCCCTCGATTTGGGCGGTTTTGCGGGCGGTGCCCACGGCCACCACCTGTTCCGCCGTCGACGACCGCCTGGCAGTCGGTGATCGAGAGATCGAGCGGGACGCGGGGCTGGGCGCCGGAGGGCGAGCGGCCGGGCTGGTGCAGGATGGTGGGGGCGGTAAGGGCCTCGCCGCGGGCGAAGGAGGCGACCGCGCAGGCGGCCCGCGGTGGGAGTAGAGCAGCGCGCCTTTGGCCAATGGATATGTTGGCGGTATCGCCGAGTCCAAGCGGCGATCCTGTTCCTTTCCAGGCCGGATCGGGCACGTTCATGCGGGTGGCCTCGGAAGGTAGCTCGATGCCGGTGGGCCGATCGAGGTGGAAGCGGCGAGCCTCGGCGGCAAGGGCGTCGACGCCGGTCTCCAGTCCGACCTGATAATAGTACACGTTGCAGCTGAGCGTGAGGGCCTTGCGCAGGTCCACTTGGCCATGGGCGGCGCGGTCGTGGCAGGGGAAGAGGTGCTTGCCCACCAGGTGGTAGCCTTCGCAGGTGAACATCTCGGAGGGCGAGATGGCCCCGGCAAGCGCAGGCGGCAGGAGGTGATGATCTTGAAGGTGGAGCCGGGCGGATAGAGGCCTTGACGGCGCGGGTTGAACCAGCCGCCTTCCTCGTTGATGCGCTGGAAGGTTGCCGTGGACATGCGCGGAGAGAGCTCGCCGGAGGTCGTAGTCGGGCTTGCTGCACAGGGCGAGGACCTGCCGCTGGCGATGTCGAGGGCGACCACGCCGCCGACGTTGCTGCCCATCGCGCGCCCGGCGGCGAGCTGCAGGTCGATGTCGAGGCTGGTCATCAAGTTCTGGCCTTGTTCCGGTTTCTGGCGATAGAGCGGCGGATCGATTTTGAAGCCGGCCGGATCGACGCGGTAGATGATGCCCCCGGTCTGGCCCTGGAGTTGGTCGTCGTACTGTTTCTCGAGCCCGTCGCGGCCGATGGTGCCTTTGATGTGGAAGGTGCGCAGGTCCTCGCCCTCGAGGGCGGAGGCGGGCAGTTCGTCGTTGGCGCCCACATAGCCCAGCACGTGGGCGGCGGCGCTGCCGTAGGGGTAGCTGCGTACGCTGGAGCTGTAGACCTGCAGGGGCCCGCGCACGGGAAGCTGTTCGATGAGGCGGGCGTATTCGATGGGGCTGAGGTCGTCGACGAGGATGTAGGGCAGGAGCAGTTCCTGGCCGATGTGGCGTTCGAGCGAGTCGGGCACGACGCGTTCGTGGCGGCCGAGGATGTGGTTGATCTGGTCGAGGTAACGCTGGGCGACGGAGGTGCGCGCGAGGCTTTCCAGATCGCGGCCGGAGGGGCGCGACTTCGCGATCCATCCGCGGTAGTTGCGCGGCGATCTGGATGAGTTCGCGGCGGAATTCGTGGCGCAGCTCGGCCAGGTGGAGCACGGCGGAGAAGCGGGCGCGGTTGCCCACCAGCACGCGGCCTTCGCGGTCGGTGATGCTGCTGCGGGTCCGGGAAGAGCACGCGGCGCTGATTCTGCACCTTCTCGCGCCTGACGTATTCATCGGAGCGGGCGAGCTGTCGGAAGGCGAGGCCGGCCACCAGGATGAGCATCCCCTCCCAACAGCGCGTGTAAGAGCAGCAGGCGGGTCGTAGCTCTTCCTGGAGGTGGGAGCGGGCATGCGTCAGGCTGGGTGGGCGAGCTGGGGCCGAAGCGGCCGCGCGCCACCTCTCGGCGCAGCAGCCAGGTCCACAGGCGCGGAGCAAATCGCTTGAGGCGCACGGCCCAGATCTCGGGGCCACCCACGAGGATCTCGTCGCGGCGGCTGGCGACGGCGCGCAGGATAGCGGCCGCGCAGGCCTCCGGGGCGATGCCGCGCGTCGAGTCAGGCCCATGACGCTGCTGATGACCACAACGCTGCCGGCACCCTGGGCGAGCAGCAGGGGCAGGGCGGCCTTGGTGAGGCCGACGGGGCCAAAGTAGTTCACCTCCATGATCGCGCGCTCGACGGCGGGCAGCGTCTCCTGGGCGAGGGCGCGCTGGCCCACTCCGGCGTTGTTGATCAGGACGTCGAGCCGGCCGAAGTGGCGTTGAATCTGCACGACAGCGGGGGCGAATTCCTGGGGCCGGGTGAGGTCCAGCGGCAAGACGAAGGGGGGAGTGCCGGTGCAGGCGGTCGCCACCCGTTCGAGCTCGGCCGCGCGCCGGCCCGAGAGGATGAGGCGGGCGCCGGCCCGGGCGAAGGCCAGGGCGAGGGCTTCACCGATGCCGGAGGAGGCACCGGTGATCCAGACGATCCGGCCGGAGAAATCGGGGAGGCTCATCGCAGGGGCGCACTCAGGACGGCGGCGGCTGGAGCAGCAGCTCGACGGAGATGGGTCGGCCTTTGGTGATGACCGGCAGGGGATTGGGCAGGACCCACAGGGGGCGGCCCTTGAAGAGCAGGCGGGCCTCGACGCCGTAGTCGTGCTGTGGATCGATGGCGGCGGGGTTGTAGAGCAGGCGGCGGTAGCAGCGGGGCTGGCCGGGGTTGGACTCGGTGCGCTCGGCGAGCACTTGCGGGCGGGCGTCGGTCTGGGTGAAGTCGACCAGTCGTATCTCCATCACGGTGCCGGGCAGGAGTTCTGTGGGCTCGGCGCAGCGGAGGGTGCAGACCACGGAGGGCAGGGGCGCCGGACCGGGCGCGACCGTGTTGCAGCCGGCAAGGACCAAGAGCGCGCCCAACAGCAGGGCGAGAAACTGGAAGGGGGCAGCGTTCACGAGTGAGAAGGGAACGCCGAGGTTGAGGGAGGATCCGGCAGATTTCAATGCGCGGCGGAGGATGTTTTCACGGCCGGGGCGGGCAGGGCCGGGGCGGGGAGATCCGGGCCGGAGGGGAGAGCGAGGGCCGAGGGCAAGGCGGACGGTGGGGCGACCGGAGTTGCCCCGGGGGCGGTAGGGCCTGGCTGGCCCATCGTGGGAATGCTCTCGGCGCCGGCGGCGAAGGTCCATTCGGGCTTGTTGAGTGTACCCGAAAGCCGGACTTCGAGGGCGCGGGAAAGCGGGTCGAGTACGACTCCGATCAGGCTGAAGACCGGGAAGCTGCTCTCGCGGAAGGGAAAGAGCGCCACGTTGAAGTTGAGCGCGCTGGTGGGCATCGTGTACAGGCCGTGGCCCTTGATGGCGGCGCTCGGCCCCGTGAGCTTGAGAGAGGTGAAATTGAGATTCTCGCGTTCCAGGGCGAAGTGGGCTTGGGCATCGCTGAAGCGCAGCGAGGTGAACCCGAAGAGGGTGCCACGCAGGGCGCGGGAGAGGAGACCGAACATGGCGATCTCGGCGATCTCGGCTTTGCGGATTTCGGCCGTGCCGCTGCCTTGCAGCCCGTAGAGGTTGTCGAGCGGGCCGGTGGCGTTGAGGCGCAGGTCGAGCACGCCGTTGGCGCCGAGCTGTTGGGCGCTGTCGGGCAGGGGCACGGTGCCGGGCACGGCGGTGAGGGCGCGGTAGTCGGCCCAGGTTTTGACGGTGCCGGGCAGGTTGGCGCCAAGGAGCTGGCCCTCGAAGGCGAGGCGGCGGTCTTGGGGCGGGCCGGTGACGGTAGCCGAACCGGTGAGAGTGCCGCCGGCAATTTCGCCGGCGATCTCGCGCACGAGGATGGCATTGTCCTTCAGGTCGAAGCTGAAGCGGGCGTTGTCCACCGGGAAGTCGTGAAAACGGAATACGCCCGGGCCGGCGGCGGTGGCGTGGATGTTGTTGCGGATACCGTCCGGGGTCCAATCCACGCGGCCCGCTGCCACGACGGTGGGCGGCTCGGCGAAATCGAAGGGGGCGGCGGTGCGCACCCCCTCCGGCCCGAGAAGCTGTGCACTCTCCCGTAGCGGCAGCGTCGAGCGGACATTGAAGCTGAGCCACTGGGGATTGCGGGTGATGGAGTCGTCGTGACGGGTGAAGGTGCCGGCGGCCTGCGCCGCGCCGCGCCGGGCATCGAAGGCGAGGATGTCGATATGCTCGGGGCGGTAAAAGAGGGTCGTGCGCACGTGATCCAGCGGGACGCCACGCATGGAGAGCGGGGAAACGTCAGCCCAGCCAAAGACGCTGGAGCGCTCGACGGAGCGCCAGCGGCCGAGGACGTCGATGTCGGCATCGGGGCCGCGTTCGCCGAATTTGAAGTCCAAGTTCTTCCAGAGCCGCGGCCACCACTCGCCCAACCACGGGGTGATGCTCTCGGGGAAGAAATTCCCCTGGACGAGAAAACGGTAGTCGCGCGTCGTCAGGTCCATCTCGTAGCTGCCGCGCACGTCGGTGGTGGGGCGGTGTAGCACGATCGGGGCGACGAGCAGGCGCTGGGGGTTGATCGTCAGCTCGGCGGATACGCGGTCGATCTCCACGCCGCAGCCCAGTACGGTGTCGATACGCGCGGAGGCGGTGGCTTCGCCGAACTTCCAGCCGGGGGCGAGCGTGGCCTGGCCCTGGATCCCCACTGGCTCGTGGAAACGCAGCAGGGTGAGGAGGCGGCTTTTGCGCCAGGCGGCGGCGCGGGCGGCGGCGGTGTTAAGCAGGTCGGGGGCGAGGGTGGCGGCGTAATCGATGGCGGCGCTCTTGTCGGCGGAATCGATGGCGGCGGTGGCGGCCAGCGGGCTGTTGCCTTGGACCAGCGCGGCCAGTTCGGCGCGCAGGTGCGGCAACGACTCGAACCAGACCGTCGCCCGTGGATGGGCCACGAAGTCGTCGCCCCGGTTGATGGCGGCCGCCGAGAAGGTGACCGGACCCCCGATCCATTTGAGCGGCTTGAATTCGAGGTGGCCGCTGGTGCGCATCCACGCATGGGTGACGGTGACGTCCTGCGGGCCACGCAGGAGCCCGGCGGTGAGGGTAACGGTGGCGGGGTCGAGCCCGCCCAGGCGCCAGGCGGTATCGGCGACCAGGCGCAGGTCTTCGGCGAGGAGGATGGTGGGTTGTCCGGCCATCGTAGGCCCGGGCAGGGTGGCGCGCTCGGCGGCCAGTTCGGCATGCAGGCGCGGCGGGGTGCCGCTGCGGCCCTCGATGCGGAGGTTCAGGCGGGCGTTGTCGAGGCGTTGGGTGTGTTCGAGGGCCTCGATCGCGCGGCGGGCGATCGCGTAGTAGCTCTTGAGGAGGTCGGGAGGGAGTTGGCGGCGCGGGCCAGTCGAGGTGGTGAGTTCCCAGCGGATTTCGGCGGAGACGAGTACCTTGCCGGCATGAAAGAAGGCCAGCGGTACCTCCCACTGGTCGCGCTCGCGGCGCAGGGTGATGCCGAGGTCGCGGACGATGGGTTCGCTGGTGCCGGTGGGCGAGACGATGGCGGGGCAATCGAGCTGCACGTCGGTGAGCTCGAGTTCGTTCACATCGAAACCACCGGTGATCACCGCCCAGAAGTTGAGATGCAGGCGTACGGCGGCGGCGCGAGCAAGCGGCTCGGTAATGCCCGCGCCGTAAAGACGTACATCCTCAAGCACGATGTTGCCGGAGGGATCGAAGGCGGTGCGGCCGAAGCGGGCGGAGATCTGGGCGGTCTGGAGCTTCTGCTCGATGCGGCGCAGCAGAAACTCGGGCACCGTGAGCTCGCGCTGAAAATGGACGGTGGCCAGCAGGACGAGCGAGGCCGTCAGTGCGATCCAGAGCAGCCAACACGCGGAGGTGAGGCAGGCGCTGCCGGCGGTGCGCGAACAGCGCCCGAAGAACCGCAGCCAGGGTCGCGAGTGGTTCATGTCAGCCAACAGACAACGCCGGCGCAGGTTCGTGCCGGCGTTGGGACCAAGGGCGAGGGAAGGGGGCCGCCCCTCGCGCCGGGGCGCCTCACTTGAGGTGGAGGCTCTCGACTTCGATCACGCGCTTGGTGCCCTCTTGGTTAAGGGTGCGCGCGGTGCCGTGAATGATGACGATGCGGTCCTGATAGAGTTCGAGCGGATCGGTGAGCAGCAGCCGGCTGACGTCGAGGTAGGCGAAGCGGTTGCCGGTGGGATCGAGCAGCTGGAAGTTGTAGGGGTGCTTGTAGGTGATGAAATTTTGGGTGGCGGCGAAACGCCCCTCGTAGAAGCGCGGCAGGCCGGCGCGGCCCACTTCGCCGGTGGCGGCCGGGCCGGAGACGACCACCGGGGGGCGGGCCGGGGCGGTGGTGCCGGCGAGGGCGAGCTTGATGTATCCGGTGATCGGCTTCTCGACCTTGTAGGAGGTGAAGTCGCCGTGGAGGTTGGCGAGCTCGGCCTTGTCGCCGGCCTGCATGACGGCGACGACCGGGGCGCGGCGGTCGGGGCGCAGGTAGAAGAAGGAGCCGGGTTTCACGTCGAGGTTCTTGCCCACGTCCTTGTTGTCCACGAACAACTCGCGGGCACCGGCGACCTCGACGGCCATCCAGCCGTAGGGGGCGGGCTCGGCGGGAGCAAGGGCGGGGGCCGGCTCGGTGCCGGTGGGCAGCATGCCCAGCACGGTGGCCGAGGGATCGGGCCGGGCGTACACGCTGGCATCGCGGGTGAGGGGCTCGGCCAGCAGGGCGGAGCCGGCGACGGCCAGCAGGGAACCGAGGAAGAGGACGCGAAGGTTCATGGCGAAGGGGCGACGGTGGTTTAGGACGCTCGCGTGGAGCGGAAAAGCAGTTTGATCTCGTCCTTACTGAGCTCGCGGGCGCCTCGCAACGGCAATCCGCTGAGCTTGAGCTGGCCGATCTGCACGCAGGTGATTTTGCGCACGTCGCAGCCGATGTTGGTGAACAACTCGCGCAGGCCGCGTCCGCGGCCGTGGGTGACGTGGACCTCCAGCTCGGTGGAGGCGCCATCGGCGTCGGGGCGGATCATGAACACCTGCTCGGCGGCGACGAGTTCCTCCTCGATGCGCACGCCCTTGAGCAATTGGGCGATGCGGTTGCGCGGGAACGGCTGTTTGAGGGAAACATGCATACGGCGTAGCACCGGCTCGGAGGCGCGGGCGATGCGGTCGGCCAGGGCGCCGTCGGAGGTGAGCAGCACCAGGCCGTCGGTTTCCAGGTCGAGGCGGCCCGCGATGAGGAAGCGCTGTTTGGCGTACTTCTTGGGGGCGAGGTCGAAGACCGTCTCGGGGTGGCGGCCATCGGGGGTGCCGCAGACCACGCCCTTGGGTTTGTGGACCAACAGGGTGACCTTCTCGGTGAGGGCGGAGGTGCCCGCGCCGATGGTCTTGCCGCGGATGGAGACGCGATCGGTGCCCGGGGTGACCTTCTGGCCGATCTCGGCCGTCTTGCCGTTCACCGCGACTTCGCCCGCCTCGATCATGGCTTCGGCGGCGCGACGGGAACAAACGCCGGCATCGGCGAGGAATTTTTGCAGGCGAACGGGCTCCATGGCCGTTATTGGCGGCGAGAAGACGCGGGAAACCAAGCTAAAAGGCCGGCGAGGTGGTGGCACGGGCCGATTGGCGGGCCCGCGGAATCCGCCCACCGCGCCTCTGGCCGTGATGGTGACGGCCCCGCGGGCGGCGATCCCGCATTTCTGTGACTTGGCGGTTGCCTGTGGGCGGGGTTTTCCTTTCGACTGGGGACGCCTCACGATCCCCATGAACAACCGGCGCCATTTCCTCCGCAGTATTGTGATTGTTGGTGCGGCCCTGACGGCCCGGCCGTTGGCCTCCTGGGCCCGAGCCGGCAGCGCCGGCGCGAGCGCGGCCGATGCGACCGCGGGCGCCTCCAAGGATGATCCGATGAGCCATGCGGCCTTCGCTGCGGTGCTCGGGACGGGGTTTGTGCTGGCGGACGGTTCGCGCCTGGTGCTCGAGAAGGTGAGCGAGCTGGCGCGGTGCCCGCATACCGAGAGTTTTTCCCTGTGGTTGCAGCGGGAGACCGGGCCGGACCTGGTGGCCGGGACGCAGGTTTTTGAGCACGCCACGCTCGGTCGCTTCGAGATGTTCGTGGTGCCGAAGACCCGGGCCGATGGTGGCCAGGGCTGCGAGGCGGTCTTCAACCGGTTGGTGGCCTGAGCCGGACCGGCTTGGCGGCGAAGGCGGCGCCCCGCTACGGAGCGGGTGGAGGCGGGGCCGTCACGGAGGGCAGCCATTCCAGCAGGAGATAGACCTCGGTCTGGCCGGCGGGGCGGAAGCCGAGCCGTTCGTAGAGGCGGCGCGCCGGGTTGAAAGTCTCGACATGGATCGAGACGGCGCGACCGGACGCCGTGCCAAGTTCCTGGATTCGCCGCAGGAGGGCGGAGCCGAAGCCCAGGCCACGGAAGGCCGGCAGCAGCGCGATATCCATAATTCGGATTTCCGAGGGGCGGGCGTGGAGGTAGAGCCGGCCGGCGGGAGTGGCATCGACGAGGATCACCAGGAAATCGGCGCCGGGGTAGTTGTGCCGATAGGAGTGGTCTTGGGCGGCGGCCTGCTGGTCGAGAAAGGCCTGCTTGGCGGCCGCGGGCCAGGGCAGTGGCGCGAGCTCCTCGGCGCGGCTGGCGGCGTAAACCTCGCGCAGGAAGGCGGTGTCGGCCGCGGTGGCCGGCCGGCAGGTCAGCCGCCGGCCCGCGACGCAGAGGCTAGGCTCGGTGAGCACCCGAAGAGGCCGGCTCAGGTGCGCGGCGGGAAGACTCCCTGCATCGCGATGCAGAAGTAGAACGTCGGATACGGCTGCAGGTTGTTGTGGGGCTGGTCGCCGCCGGCGGGGGCCAGGGCGGCGGGCGCCATGGGCACGAGCGCAGAGTTGGTGACGGTCTGGTAGGTGGCCGTGGTTGGGTGGGCGAGCGAGGAGGCAGAGGGCTTCGGGGTATCGGCCTGATCGTTGCGCGCGCGCAAGGTGTGGCTGTGCGAGGGGATCTCGCTCTCCAGCAGGGAGACGGTGTCGCTGCCGCCGGTTTCGCCGAGATCGTGCAGCGAGAGGCCCGGGCCCTGGCCCGGGTGCATGGCGGCGCGGCCCTGGAGATCGGGCAGGGCGAAGTTGCTCTTGCCGTTGCCGCCGTAGGTGGTGCCCAGCAGCGAGAAGAGGGCGGTGTTCTGGGAGAGGGGCAGCAACTGCCCGTCGCACCAGGCCCAGCCCTTGGGCGCGAAGTTGAAGGGGAAGATGCGAATCTCGGCGACGAAGGGATCGGCCATGGCGGGGGCGGGTCAGGTGGGAGAGGGGAAGATGCCGTAGAGCGAGATGATATAGTCTACGCACAGATACGGCTGGAAGTTGCTGTGCGGCTGGCTGCCACCGACCGAGGTGATGGCGGTGGGGGCACAGTTCGAGTCGGTGGTGTCCTCGATATAGAGGTCGGCTCCGGGGCGGGCGGCGCCGAACACGCGGCCGGAGGGCTGGCCGGAGTCGGCCGCGCGGGAGGAGGCGAGCAGGGGATGGGAGTGGGCCGGAATCTGATTGGCGGTCAGCGTGATTTCCTCGGCGCCGCCGGTTTCGGCGAGGACGAAGCCGTTGCCCTGATGGATCGGAAGGCGGCCGCGCAGGTCGGGCAGGGCGAAGGTGGACTGGCCGTCGCCGCCGAAGTTGGTGCCGATCAACTGGAAAAGGGTTTCGTATTCGGAAATGGGCAGGAGCTGGCCTTCACAAAACATCCAGCCGGCAGGGGCGAAATTGCCTGCAAATATCCGAATTTCTCCGACGTAGGGTTGGGCCATGGGAGGGTCAGGTGGGGGAGGGGAAGATGCCCTGCAGCGCGATGCAAAAGCTGAGGGTGAGGAAGGGCTGCATGTTGAGATGGGCCTGGCTGCCACCGACGTTGGTGACCGAGGCGGCATGCATGGCGGCCAAGTCGCTGGCCGCTGCGTAGCCGGGCTCGGGGCTGGCGGCGGGCAGGTTGTTGGTTGGGGCCACCTCGTTGGCCGTGGTGCTGCTGGCTCGCAGGACGTGGGTGTGGGTGGGGATCTCGGAGATGCTCAGCGTATGAGCCTGCTCTCCGCCGCGCTCGCCGAGGGTATGGCTGCTCCCGACATGGATCGGGGTGCGGCCACGCAGGTCGGGCAGGCCGAAGTTGACTCGGCCATCGCCGCCGAAGGTCGTGCCCAAGAGCGAGAACAGCGCCTGGTTCTGGTTGATGGGCAGCAATTGGCCGTTGCACAGCGCCCAGCCTTTGGGGGGGAACACAAACGACATCAGGCGAATTTCAGAAAGGAAGGGCTCGGCCATAGTGGGTGGGATTAGGCGAAATTGAAGATGGCTTCCAGCTTCAGGGCGGCGGCGTCGCGGGCGATGGGAACGAGAAACAGTTCGATGCGCCCCAAGGTCGGGTGATGGAGCGCGTAGATGCGCTGGGGCAGGGTGAAGGTCGGGGCGATCTCGAGCAGGAAACGGAAGGACTCGCGCCCACCGGCGTCGGGGGGGCGGTGGTAGCCGAGTGAACGCACCTGCCGCAGTGTCGCCGGAGTTGTCTGCCCCTCAGCCCACTCAAGGGCAAGGGTCTGCCCTTCAAGCGTGGCGAAGTCGGCGCGGGCGAGAGTGTCCAAGGAGGCGGGCATGAGTGGGAAGGCCGGCACGCAACGGTGCGTGTGCGCATCACACCGCGAGGCCGGGGAGCGTCAATCTTGATCACAAGCGTCGCCAAAAATGCGGATATGGAGCCGGTCAGAGCCGAGAAAGGGCTTGCCCTCGGGGCGCGCAAAAGCGGCCATATTGCCAGGTGCAAACCGCGCGTCCCTTGGGACCCGGACCCTCTCTTCCTGCTTCGGCCCGGAGTCCCCACGCCTCCACACGCTCTCTCCCATGTCCTTCCTCACACTCTCGACACGGCCGCTGCGCGCGGTCGGCGTTTCCCTGTTCGGTTGGTTGTTGGCCACTGGTAGTGGATGGTCGGCGACGACGGTCGACTCCTTCGATGCACCGCAGCCGCTGGTGGCCGGCGGGGCGACCCACACCCGCCCCGGAGCCATGCTCGGAGGCACGCGCCTGCTGGCGCCCCAAGCCGGCAGTCGGGCGAGCGTTGCGGGAGGGGTGCTCGAGCTCGGCCAGGATGCCGCCGGCAGCGGGCTGGCGCAGGTGATCTGGGGCGGGGCGGCGAGCCTCAAGACCGGACTGGGCGGAGTGGCGCTCGACGGCGGCGGCGACGACGCCTTCCTGTTCGGAGTGACGGCGGCTACCCAGGCCACCACCCTCACGTTGCAGGTCTGGACCGACGACACCAAGTTGTCTTCTGTGGATGTGGCGGTGGCGGCGACAGGCCAGCCCGCCTACTACCGGGTGCCGTTCTCGGCGCTCACCGGCACGGCGAACTTCGGCAGCGTGGGGGCGGTCGGCTTGGCATTGAAGCTCGGTGCGACGGCGAACCGTGTGCAGGTCGATTTCCTGCGCACCACCAAGACCACCGAGAGCGAGCCCATCGCCCGCCTCACCGATGTGGTGCTGGTGGACCGCAATGGCGACGGCCGTGCCGGAGCAGGTGATACACTGCGCTATTTCCTCACGGTGACGAATCCCGGCGCGGTCACCCTCACCAACGTGCAGGTCGCCGCGGCGGTGCCCGCCCATACCACCGACGTGGCCGGTAGTCTCACGGCCTCGCCTCTGGCCCGGTCCACTGCGCCCGCTGCGGCGAGCGCGCCGGGTGATGCCTGGCATGTGGCGTTCGATACGGCCTACACCCGCACCGCCGGCGAGGGCCTGCTCGGCGCCGCCTTCCTCGGGGCGCCCGCGGCGACGGTCACCTCTTTTGGCGGCGGAATGTTGGGCGGCAGCGTCGGCGACAACGCCGCCGACAGCGCCACCACCGTCGATGGCCACCAGTTGCGGGTGAACGCGGACGGCAGTCTCGCCTACACCCCGAAGCCCGGCTTCACGGGCCTTTTCTCCTTCCAGTATCGGATCGCCAATGCCAGTGGTGCCAGCACAGCCACGGCACAGATCGCGGTCGGCACCCGGCCGGCGGCCAAGGCCGATGCGTTGGCGCTGGTCGGCAACATCGCCATCCAGCCCAGCTCGGCGCAGGGCGTGATCCACAGCTTTGGCGGCGCGGGGGCGGACGCGGGGAGCGCGCTCCAGGTGCTCAAGGTCGGCAAGGACGCCGCCACGGTCACCACTCCGGCCGGTTCCGCCACCCCCACGGAGACCGCGCAGGGCGGCTCGCTGGTGGTGCAGGCGGACGGAAGTTTTGTCTACAACCCGAAGGCGGGCTTCACCGGCGAGGATTCCTTCTACTACCAGGTCGACAACGGCTTCACCCAGCCGAGCGTGGCCAAGGTCACGCTGACCGTGGCGCGCCGGGTCTGGTTCATCGATTCCGCAGCCGCGACCAACGGCGACGGCCGCTTCGGCACGCCGTTCAACTCGATCGCCGGCTTCGTCACCTCCGCTGGCTACACCGCCGCGGCGGCCGGCGATGTCGTCTATCTGTATTCTGGCAGTGGTTATAGTGGCCTCTACACGCTGAAGGCCGGGCAGACGCTGGCGGGCCAGGTCGTGGCGTTGACCACGCTCGTGCCCGTACCAGCATACAGCGCCGGGCCAGGGACTAGTGCGGCTGCGCCGGCCTGGAGCACCGCACAGATCACCCTGCCCGCGAGCGGCGGAGTGGGGGCGGTACGCGGCCTCGCGCTCGCCGGCAACACCCGGGACCCTCATCAGCGGGACCGGCGCGGGCGCCACCACGCTGGCCGGCCTCACGCTCACGCCCACCGGCTCCGCGGCTGGGATCGCGTTGACCAGCGGCACCGGGGACGTGACGATCACGGGGCTGACGTTGAACGCCAACACCAGCGGGGTGGCATTCCGGATCACCGGTGGCGCGTATTCTCTGACGGCCGACTCGACCAGTGCGATCACGCAGGCCGGCTCGGGCAATGCGCTCGCCATCAGCTCGCACACCGGTGGCACGCTCACGCTGGCGGCCCCGATCACGGCCTCGGCCGGCCTGGGTATCAACCTGAGTTCGAATACAGGGTCGACTTTCGCCTTCACCGGTAAGCTCGCCCTCTCCACCGGTGCCAACGCCGCCTTCGCCGCAACCGGCGGCGGCACCATCACCTCGACCCACGCCGACAGCACGCTCACGGTTACCACCGGGCAGGCGCTGAACGTCGCCAATACCGCGATCGGTGCGGCCGGGCTGAAGTTCAAGAGCATCTCGGCCAACGGCAGCGGCACGGCGATTGCCCTCAATAGTACCGGCACCGGTGGCACTGCGGGCGGCCTCTCGGTCGCAGGCGCAGGCAGCGCGGCCTCCGGCGGCTTGATCCAAAATACGACCGGCACGGCGATTAGCCTCACTGCGACCAAGGCTGTGGCGCTCTCTTGGCTCAATATTCAGAATTGCGCGAACAGCTCGAGCAGCGCCATCGCGGCCAGCAATGTGGCGGGGCTCACCCTCACGCAGATGGAGATCAAAAATATCGCCGGCAGCGGCATCGCCGCCGACGCGGTGGCCGGGCTCGTGCTCGCCAACTGCAATGTCGAGAACTGCGCCACCAGTGCCCTGCGCGACGGCACCCGCTCTGGTCTCCAGGCTGGCAATCTCACCGGCACCTGCTCGATCACCGACAGCACGTTTGTCGGCTCGACCGAGGATCAGATCCGCCTGATGCCCACCGCCGGCACCTTCACCCTTACAATCACCGGCGGCCGAATTGGGTTCTTGGGGACTGCGCGTCCCGCGATGGGCGGCATGGGCCTGGTGTTGGTCGCCAGCGGTTCGGCCAATGCCACCGTCGAGGCCAACAATGTTACCTTCGCCAATAACTACAGCAGCGCGCTCCTTACTTCCGGCGGCGGCACCTCGCTGCAGACGGTCAATGCCATCGGTTGCACCTTCACCAACAACTGGGTGGGTGTGGATCTCGCCCACGATGGCACCGGAGACATGACGACCAAAGTAGAGAACAATACGCTGACCGGGTCGCTGAGCACCGCGATCCGCGCCGGCACCACCGCCACGTCGGCGGCAAATTTGGACCTCAACGCCGTGGTTCGCGGCAACACCGTTGGCATCGCGAGCACGGCCGACTCCGGCTCTCGCGACGGCTCCGGCATCGTGCTTGATGTGTCGGGCGACGCCGTTGGTCGCGCCGCGGTGACCGGCAACACTGTGTACCACACCGACGTCCAGGGCTTCCATGCCCAGAGCCGGTTTGCGGTGGCGAGCGGCACCAACGCGCTCGACCTCACCTATCTCAACAACAGCGTTTTCGCCCCCGACAACAACTCGGCGTCGCCCTACGGCTCCGTGTACGGCACGCTCATCGAGGCACGCCACACCCGCACCCTGCGGCTCGACATCGGGACCACCAACCACACCGACGACAACGTCTCGGCCAGCGCGGGCGGGGTGCCAGGCTTCCGACTGCGACTTCGAGATACGGCCACCTTCGGACTCACCGGCTTGGGCGCCGCGACGAGCGACTTGGTCACGGTGGCCAACTACGTGACGGCGCGCAGTGCGATCGGGTCGACTGCCGAGGCCACTCTCGCCTCCGGGCGTTCCTTCACCTCGGCCTCGGTCACGCTGCCCTCCAACAACTGACCTGCCCCCGCCATGAATCGCTCGTTCTTCCGTTTCGTTTCCCTCAGCGCGGTCGGGCTTGGTCTGGTTGCCGGCACCGCCCGCGCCGACCTTTCCGTGCCGATCGGCGATCTCGCCCCGGGCGAGTCCGTCCGGCTCTCCTTCGAGGTGGCTATCGAGGAGGCGCTGCCGCCGACCGTTACCCAGATTTCCCAACAGGTCACCGCCACCTCCGACGGCGGTAGCACGTTGTCCGACGATCCGGAGACGGCTTTGGCGGACGATGCCACGATCACCCCGCTGGCCGATGTGGTCGCGCCGCGCGTGGCTTCGATCCTACGCAGTTCTCCCGCCGCCTCGCCGGCGACGGCCGACACCCTCGGCTTCCGCGTGGCCTTCGATGAGGCGGTGCAGGGAGTCGATGCAGGCGACTTCGGCGTCTCCGGCACCACCGCCACGGTCACGACCGCGGTCGACGCCGGCGGCAACGCGTACGATCTCACCGTTACGGGCGGGGATTTGGCGGGCCTCACTGGCACCGTCACGCTGGGTTTCAGCGGTGCCCAGAACATCCGCGATCTCAGCGACAATGCGCTGGTCGAGCTCACGCCAACCGGGGCGAACGACAATTTCTTCGAAGTGGCCAACAACGACGCCCCGGTGCTGACGCCCTTCGATCCGGTGCTTCCCGGCATACTCTCGACCGACACCGCGACGGCCGGCCTCACGGTTGCCGCCATCGTTGGTTCCAGCATCACCGATGCGGATCCCGGAGCGGAGCAGGGCATCGCCTTGTTCCAGGCCGATGCGAGCCATGGCCGTTGGCAATTCAGCATCGACGGAGGCTCCTCTTGGAACACCTTCGCCATCACGCTGGCGGACGGGGATGTGCTGCTCCTTCGTGCCGTTGATCGGATTCGTTTCGTGCCCGACGGCCTGCGCGGCGACAGCCCCACCCTCGGCTATGTGGCGTGGGATCAGACTGGAGCCACCGCGGGCCTGGAGGGCACGCGCTTCGTGCCGCTGCAGGGTTCCGGCGGGAGCACTCCGTTCTCTATGGCCTACGACGCGGCCCATTTGACGGTGACACCGACGGTGATCGGTACCTACGAGGATTGGCTGATCGCCAACTTCACCGAGGCCGAGCGTTCCCAGGGGCAGATCGTGGGTCAGGACCAGGACCCCGACGGCGCCGGCGTGGTCAATCTCCTGCGCTTCGCGCTCGATCTGCCGGCCCATGGTTCGGTGCCGCCGCCCACCACGTGGACGACGGTGGTCGAGGCGGGGATCACGTACCCGGCGCTGCAATTCAGCGTGCGCCGGCTCGCCCCGGGGCTGAGCTATGTGGTGGAGTCCAGCGTCGACCTCGTGCAATGGACCGTGGTGTCGACCTGGTATCCCAACAGCGAGGGTACCGTTACGGCGCGGGACGCCGTGGCGCTGGGCGACGGCCCGCGGCGTTTCCTGCGGCTGAGAGTCGAGAGCGTCAGCCAGTAGGCGAAGGGGTAGCTTCTGGGCGCCCGGCCTGTCGGCCGGGCGGACCGTGCTCGGCCGGGCTCGGGCCGGGTTCCTGTGGCGAGTTCCGTCGTTTCCTTCGGCTCGGGCGGAGCCTCGCCCTCCCCAACGAATGGGAATGCCACGCCTCCGGCCGAGTGACTGGCTGTATTCTGCCCGGTCCGACTACTCCGCCTCCTCAAAAAGCACTTCCTCCCCGATCGAGAAGTTGTGCAGGTCCTCCTGCTTGAGGAGATGGAGCTCGAAGAGAGCAAATTCCTGGTTTGCGCCTTGGGCGCTGGTGCCGGGCACCTTCAGGACGGGCTTGAGCGTTGCGCCGGCCAAGACCGAGCGGCCAGAAACACGGAAGCGGCCCTTCTTGCTCCGGCGGACCACGACGACGGCGCTGCCGTTGGTGGAGATAAGAGACTCGACGCGCATCATTTCAGTTTCCGGCATGGGGCGCACCGTGGGGTCTGGATCGGGAAACAGCAAATTTTGGTCGTTACGATTAGAAGACAGAAAGTAGGGTGGATTGGCGTGGCCCGCGGCGGCGCAAATGCTCCTACTGGCGGCGATGCCTCCGCTAGAACCACCGGCCGGACCGGACGCTGCGCCCTTACCGGAGGAGCTGGCGGAGGCGGGCGTCTATGCCACGAGCGGGCAGGGGCACGACCGCGGGCTGGTGGTGGGGTCGATGGGGCACACGTATTGCCTGGGCCGAAGGCGCTGGGGGTTACCGCCTGCTGGTGGCGCCGGCGCTGGTCGAGCCGGTGCGGGCTCAGTTGGCGAAGTTCGAGCGCGAGAGCGTGGGCTGGCCGCCGCCGGCGGTCGTGCCGAAGCCGGCGCTGGCCCATCTCGCACTGGGCACGCCGACGTTATGGGCGGCAGCGGTCGTGGCCGCTTTTTGGGCACAAGGCGAGTGGCGCGGCTGGCTGGAGCGTCGGGGTGCGCTGGAGCCGCAGGGGTTGTTTGTGCGGGGCGAATGGTGGCGGCCCCTGACCGCGCTCTTCCTGCATGCGGACTGGGCGCACGTGTGGTCCAACCTGCTTTCCGGCGTACTGGTTTTTGCGGTCGTGTGCGCGACTTTCGGGCGGCTGCGTGGATGGCTGCTCCTGGGGTTGGCGTCGGTGGCAGCCAATACCGCGGTGGCGGCCCTGAGTTTCCCGGGGCCGTATCGTTCGCTGGGCGCCTCGACGGCGGTGTTTGCCGGCCTGGGTCTGCTCACCGGGCGGGCGGCGGCTCTGGCCTGGGGGAGCGTGCCGTCGGGCCGTTGGCGGGCGGTATTTGTGCCGTTGGGCGCCGGGCTCACGCTGCTCGCGCTGCATGGCGCCGGCGGGCAACGCACCGATGTGGCCGCGCACGTGGCGGGCTTCGGGGCGGGCCTGCTGGCGGGCGCAGCGATGGCGCGGTGGCGAAGCTGAGGATTGCGGGTAGCGTGCGGCGCGCCGGCCGCGCCGTCGCCACCCCGCCTATATGCTCATTCACTATGTCACGGTCACCTGTCCGGCCTGCGGCGAGAGCTTCGAGGTGGCGGCGCCGCCGTTGGTGGAGCTGCCCGCGGACCTCGACTACGATTGCGAGATCTGCTGCCGCCCGATGGTGATTCACGTCGACGGCGACGAGACGGGAGTCTGGGCCGAGGCGAGTGGCCCGGATGATTGAGGGCCGCGACGCGGCGGCCCGGCCTAGCGGCGGGCGGGCGTGGGCGCAGCTGTCCTTGAGTGGGGCGAACGCGTGGCCCCCCGCTGTCGGGACAAATTGGTGGCAGCGGATGCTTCGCGATGCGAGGAGCCGGAGTCGGCGTGGCCGCCACCGTTGGTCAAGGCGAGCAGGCCCTTTACGATGTCGTTCATCACCGACGCCTGCGCATTCAGCTCCTCGGCGGCGCTGGCGCTCTCCTCGGCGTTGGCGGCATTGGACTGGGTGAAGGTGTCCATTTGTGAGACGGCGTTGTTCACCTGGGTGATTCCTTGGCTTTGCTCCTTGGAGGCGTTGGCGATCTCGGTGATGAGGTCGTCGACCTTGCGGGCCTTATCGACGATCTCGTGCAGGCTGCGGGCGACCTTCTCGGTGATCTGCACCCCGTTGGCGGTCTTCGCGATGGACGCCTCGATCTTGCCGGCCGAATCGCGGGCGGCGACGGCGCTGCGCTGGGCGAGATTGCGCACCTCCTCGGCGACCACGGCAAAGCCCGCTCCGGCCTCGCCGGCACGGGCGGCCTCGACGGCCGCGTTGAGGGCCAGGATGTTGGTCTGAAAGGCGATCTCGTCGATGGACTTGATGATCTTGGCGATGTCGTCGCTGGAGGTCTTGATCTCGGCCATCGCGGTATTCATCGCCTGCATGTCAGCGGCGCCGGCGTCGGCCGCCGAGCGCGCCTGTTTGGCGAGGGTGTTGGCCTGGTCGGCGCTGTCGGAATTGCGCTTGGTCATGCTCGACATCTCCTCGAGCGAAGAACTGGTCTCTTCCAGGGCAGCGGCCTGTTGGCTGGAGCCTTCGGCCAGCGATTGGCTTGACGCGGAGACTTGGGCGGCGGCCGAGGCGGTTTGGGCGGCGCCGGCGTTGAGTTCGGCGGCGATGGCGGAAAGCGCCTTTGCGATCCCGCTGGCCACCACGAAGCCGAGGGCGGACCCGATGGCGATAGCGGCGGCGAGGAGGACCAGCAGTTGAGTCTGGGTACGCGCAGCACTTTCTTGGTAGTTTGCCTTGGCGACGTTGGATTCGTTTTCCAGGGACTGGGCGCCCTTGTCCGCACTGTCGATGATCGAGGCGACGAGGCGGTCGCTCTTGTCGTCTGCACTGCGGAGTTCGTCCATCAGCCGTGATTTGGCCGCCGGGTCGGTGGCTGCGAGGTAGGCCTTCACGCGGGGCAAGACCTCTTGTTGGTAGACGGCGGAAAACTGGGTGGCCTTGGTCTGGAGTTCTGACGCCAAAGCCCTCTCGTCCGGCGTGTCGGCCATTGTGGCGAAACGGGCGATGGCGGTAGTGAGGTCGCCGGCGCTCTTGGCGAAGCCAGAGCCATCAGGCTCCAGATTGATGATCGTGTCCGCCTGATTCTGGTAGGATTGAAGGGCAGTGATCGTGACATCGTGGACGTTGACGGCATCGGTCATACGCGTCAGGGCGGCGTCGGCCCTGGAGCGCTGTTGGCCCGAGGCCCAGAGGGCGAGACCGCCCATGATGGCGAGCAGCAGGAGTACGGCGCCGATGGTGCCGAGCAGTTTGGTTTTCAGGGACCAGTGGTGCATGGGGAACGGGAAAGGGAGCGGGCTCGGAGAGGGGACCGCTGTTTTGTACTATCGGTTCAGGGGGAGGCCACTTGAGTGCGGCGGTGGTGCCACATTGCAGCGGCTGTGGCGGGGTATTGCCCGGGTGGCAGTTGTGCGATGATTGGCGCGACTGCTTCCACGCGATCGGTCGATGGGATTCTTGGATCGACGCGAGGCGGGGCCGTCCTCCCAATGCAACTATGAAGGCAAACCCTGCGGCACCGATTCATCATCGGGTGTGCGATCTGGTCCCTGATCAACTGGGCGCGCTCTGCGCCCTGTATGACCGGATCTGGCCGGTGGCCACCGGAGGCCTTCTGCCGCGAGCGAATGAGGTCGGGGCGGGCTGGGTCCGGGAGGGGCGGGAGGTCTTTATAGTTTGGGACCGTGCAGCCCCGATTGCGACGGCGATGGTTTTTCCGCGTGAGATCATGACCAGTAGGGGCGCGCTGCGGGTGTTGGCGTTGGCGGGAGTCTGCACCGCCCCCGAGTGCCGGGGACGGGGATTCGGTGCCGCGGTGGTGCGCGCGGCCTTCGCACAGGTCGATCGTGGCGCCTTCAGCGTGGCGCTCTTCCAGACAGCCGTGCCGGACTTCTATGCGAAACTGGGCGCACGGACGGTGAGCAATGCCTTTGTGAACTCGCGTTACCGGCCGGGCGACCGCGGCTCGGCCGAGCATCCCTGGTGGGATCCCAATGTGATGATCTATCCCGCGGCGTTTCGCTGGCCGGAGGGACCAATCGATCTGCTCGGTGAAGGGTTCTGAGCAGCGCAGGCCTCCGAGCCTGAGACGCCGGGTCCCGCAGGCACGGAGGCTGGCGCCACGGTGAAACGTGGTAATTGATTCGCCGCAGCGGTGGTTTCGGCGCCATTCTTCGCGCCTCATGATGCGGCCCTATTCCCCCGGTGCGGTGATGCTTTCGGCGACTCTGCACGCCACCGCATTGGCAGCGCTGGTCGCCGGAGCGTGGTGGCTATCGCGAGCAAGGGAGCTTCCGTCCCGTGGTCGCGAGTTCGTTGTCGTGCCCGGCGAGAAACTCGAGTTTCCTGGGCTGCGGACTGCTTTGCCTGGCGCGGCGCCCGTCAATAGCCCGGTGGTGTATCGCCCGTCGCCGGTCGAGCGGAAGCCGATTCCGGCCCCGATCGACAGTCCCGCTCCGGAGGTGAAGCCGGTGCCACCGCTGAAACAGGGAAAATCGGCGACGCCGGGCCCAGCGGCAGGCAAACCGACACCTTCCCTGCGCCCGCCACGGCCGAGCGCGAGCGCTCCGGCTGTGAACCCGGTAAGTGCTCCCGCGATTCCTGTGATCGACGGTGACGCGTTGGCGAGGGAACTAGTGCAGAATGGAAGTGTGGCTTCGAAGGATGGATTGACCGCGTCACCGAGGCCTGGGGATGGGGAGCAGGACAGCGCTGAGTTGGTCGGCTATTTCGAGCGGCTGAAGACGGCGTTGCAGGCAGCCCATGAGATGCCACCGGGAGTGGATGAACTCTACGTCTCCCGGGTCTCATTCTTTCTGGCCGCCGACGGCATGCTTTCCTCCGTACGGGTGCTGAACCCGTCCGGGAATTCCGAGTATGACCGGTCGGTGGTGGCGGCTTTCGCGAAGGTTCGCTCCATCGGGGCGGTGCCCGGCGGGCAAAGCGGTGCCCGTACGATCAGCTTCAAGATGACGGAGTGAGGGGGCCGGTGCTACGGGGCGCGCGGGCCCTGGGGCCGGTCCTCGGCCGTCTTCGCCCGATGGCGCTCCGCATTGGCCTTGGCCAGTTCGGCCGTACGCGCGGCCACCCGTCCCTCGAGTTCCTCGCCCAGCAGGCGATAGCGCTCCTCGCTGCGTTGTAGCTCGGCGGTACGCTTGCGAACCAGCAGTTCGAGCCTGCGCTTCTCGCGCCGCCCCAGCGCCATCCAGCCACCGGCCGCAAGCCCCACGAGCGCCACGCCGCCCAGGGCATAGAGCCCGTAGGCCAAGCCGGTTCGATACCAGGGCGGCAGCACGGTGAAGGCCAGCGTGGCTTCGAGCCCGAGCGTCTGCCCGGAGCGGGGACGCACGTGGAGCCGGTACCGGCCCTCCTTGAGCCGGTTGAGGTAGGCAACGCCGACGGCGCCGGCGGGCAGCCATTGGTCGCCACCACCCTCCAACCTGGTCTCGAAGGTGACGGGCCGGCCGAAGATCGCTCCGGGGGCGAGAAAGTGGACCGCCAACGAGTTGTCTCCAAACTCCAACGGCGCCAGCTCGTCGAGCGGGAAGAACGCATGGCTGTTGCTTCCCATCCGCTGGACGTGGCTTAGGACCGCGCGCAGCGGTGCCGGCGGCACGCAGCTCAAACGGGGGTCGAAGCGCAGCAGCTGTTGGCGCTGGTGCAACCAGACCACCCCGTCCGACTCCGGGGTGAGGAACAACGGGGTGATCGCGGTGGGCAGCCATTCGAGCGATTTCGTCGGGTCGTCGGATTCGGGGCGGATCACGCGCACCGTGTCGTCGGAGGTGAACCACACCCGCCCAATGGCGTCGCGGATGGGCCGTCCATAACCCGCCGAGAGCTTCCGGCTGCCGAACCAGGAATCAGTGTCGGCCACGACGCGGTCGCTCGCCTCGTCGTAGCGGAGGAACTGGCCGGCGACATTGAAGCGCACGTCGTTGTCGAGCACGAACAGCTGGACCCAACTTTCCGGTAGGCCGTCCTTCTGCTCGAGGATGCGCACGACCGGCCGGCCGTCGGGGACGGTGATGCGGGCCACGCGGCCCGCGCCGAGCTCCACCCAGTACGCCGCCTCGCCGCGGAGCACGCCGACAAACGTCTCGCCCAGGCCGGGGAAGGGGAAGCGCTCGATGTGCAGGCCGGAAGCGTCGTACCAGAGCCAGCCGACCTCGTTGGTGGCGGTGTAGAGGGAGCGCCGGCCCATGGTCGGCAAGCCACAGACGTGGGCGTTGACGGGGCCGGGGATCGCGAGCTTCCAGCCCAGGGTATCGTGCTGGTAGAGCCCGTCGTGCCCGCAGGCGAGCAGGGGCCCAAGGCCGGTGGCAAGCGAGCTCACGAAGCCGGCAGGCGAGTCGGTGTCGAAGCGGATGAGGCGGCCGTCCTCGTCGTAGATACCACGTTGCACCCGGCCGTCAGAGACCAGCCACAGGCGGCCCTCGTGACGGTAGGTGCGGGAATAGGTCAACCCGGTGGTCACGTAACTTTGCAGGTCGGACACACGGGAGGGGAACGCCACGCAGGCCACTCCGTCGTTGAGCAGGGCCCAGACGATCCCGCCCGTGCCGCCGACCAGCCGCCGCACCCGTGCCAGCGGGAGGCTGGTGGTGCGCTCGATCACCTGCAGGACGCGCCCTTCCTGGTTGAAGAAGGCGATGCCATAGGTGTCGAGGGCCGCGGCGTACAGGTTGTCGCCGACGCGGCACAGATCTTTGATGCGATGGCGGCCCCCAAGCAGGGAGCCCGGCTGGGCGAACGGCGCCAGGGTGCGTCCGTCGAAACGCATCAGGCCGCGGCCGTTGACGCCGAGCAGCGCCTGCCCCTCGGGCAGCGCAGTGGCGCTGGTGGCCGCCCCCTCGAGCGTACGTTCGATACCGGTTTCCACCGGCTCGAGCTTGTCGGCGGCGACGCGAAAAAGCCCGCCGGTGGCGGCGTCCGTCACGAAGACGGCACCACCGGCGGAGAAGAGACACTCGATGTCGTTGACGACGCAGAGGAAGCGCGGGGCGGTGCCCGGGTGCCAGGCCACGAGCGGCCCGCTCCCATTGTGCCAATACCATTCACCGTCGAGGGCGACGACGCGCGACAAGAGCCGGTCCTGCGCCGGGGTTGATCGCGGCATCGCGACTACCGAATGGAAGCGCCATTGACCGTCCTCCGACAATTCGATGCGGGCGATACCGCCACCTACTCCGGCGTAGATCGAGCCGTCGCGATCCACGATCACTTGATTGAGGGTGGTCTGTTCGGTGTCGCTGGCGCGCTGGAAGGTTTGCCAGCGCACCCCGTCGCCCACGGCCAGCTCGGATTCGTTGACGGCGAGAATGGCCCCGTTGGGCAGTTCGTGCAGGTCGGTGGCCGGGGCGCTTAGGCCCATCGCGTCGGGCCGCAGCAGGACGAAGGGCGGGGTGCCGGTTTCGATCAGGCCCGGTGCGGCCTGCGGGAGGAGGTAGCCCTGGGCCTGGAGGGAGGGAACAGCCAGTTGGAGCCAGGCGAGGCCGAGCAGCACGCCGAGCGGCGTCAGAGAGTACCTGTGCAGAATTCCAACCACGGTCGAACGGACTAGTGGTGTGTGGCCAAAAGGCGAGTGTCGTTCTTGGGGCGCCGCGCCGGGTGGAGGGGCGACAGAGGCCACAGAGGGCGCAGAGGCGGAGGAGCGCACGGAGGTTCGGAATGGTTCGCCGCAGAGAGCGCAAAGAGTCGGAGTGTTGACCGGGGGATTATACGGAGAATGCGGAGGGGGTATCAGCCGCATAAACGACAAACGCTTACGGATGAGGGACGACGAGTGCCTGGTCCGGCTTGGAAGGCGGGGACTCAACCGGCGCGCGGACTGAACGGCAAGCAGCGGTCTGGCGAAGGTTGCGACGATGCGGAGACGGCCGGCGTGGGGGGGGCCAGCGATCCGGACGGGCCACCTCACCGCGGTGGGCTACAGGAACGGTTCGCCGGCAAGCGGGGCGAGCGGAACCGCAGGGCACCCTCCAACCACTTCTCCGCGCCGGTGTCGGGTATCGGCCGGGCGATCAGAGCGGGCGGGCGGCGCCGGATTCCGCAGGTGCTGTGGTTTCCTGGCTGTTCTGCATCGCGGACAGACGTTCGAGGAGTTTGGCGGCCCGTGGGTCGTCGCACTCTTCCGCCATCTCGGCGTAGCGGATGGCGATGTCGACGGAGGGCGCCTGCGAAGCCTTCTGCAGCGCCGCATCGGCGAGGGCGACCATGGCGTCGACTTCGCCGCCTTCCGCGGCGCGTCGGATGAGCTCGTACCCGACATACGGATCGAGAGGCACACCATCGCCCGCGAGCACGAGAGTGCCGAGCCGGTAGATGGCGCTGGCGAGGCCCGCCTTGCACGCGTTCTTGAGGATCGGAAGTGCGGATGCGGTCTGTCCTTGCTGGAGGAGCAGGGACGCCCGCTGATAGAGAGCGTGACGATTGTTCAAGGCGAAGGCCTTTTGGAGGTATTCGTCCGCGCGCTTGGGATTGGCTTTGGTCCCGAGCCCCTCCCGGTAGAGGCGGCTGAGCCGTTCATACGCACAACCTTGGAGGTAGGGCTGGTACGCCTCGAGCATCGGCTTGAAGAACTTGAATGCCTCCGGGTAGTCGCCTTTCCGAATGAGGGCGTCGCCGATGGCGACGATTGCCCCCGAATCACCGCGACGTGCAAGGATGCTGAGCCAATAGATCGCGCGGTCGCAGTTCTTGGAGAAGCCCGGCTTGGTGATGTAGATCTCGCAGAGGCTGACCAAGCCCGCCTCGCTGCCAGCGATGGCCGCTAGGCGGTAGTGATAGGCGGCCTCGCGCAGCGACGCCGGCACGCCTTCGCCCTTCTCCAGCATTTGGCCAAGCTTGAACTGAACAGTCTCGGCCGGATAACCGCGAGTCGCGGCGAGTTCGAAATAGCTATAGGCGGACTGGAGATTCTGGGGTTCGAAAACGCCCTCGTGGGCGAGTAAGCCGAGATTGTAGGCGCAGTAGTTGTCCTTCAGGTCATCGCCTTTGCGGTATTGTTCATACATCAGGGCACGCCACTTGGCGCGTTCGTCTGATCCTTCCTTCGCTTGCCTGCAGCGCGCCTTGTAGATGGATGCAATATTGTTGTGGGCACTTGAGTTGGCGGGATTGATCGCCAAGCAGCGCTGATAGGCGTCGATAGCTTTGTCTGCATCGGCGGTGCATCCCAGCCCTTCGTCGTACATATAACCGAGTTGGAAGAGCCCGCTGGCGTTGCCGGTGGCCGCCGATCGCTCAAAGAATCCGAAGGCCTTGCGGTCCCCTTCCTTCTTGGAGTCGCAGCCGAGGGACGCCCAAGAGTTGCGATAGAGCAGGCCTAATCGATAGAGCGCGCTGCCGTGGTTGGTTTTTGCGGCGCGCTGGAACCAGCGCGCGCTGCTCTTAAGGTCCGATTTCACACCCCAACCGTTAAGCGTGCGCATGCCCAGCAGGTATTGGGCATGCGAATCCTCCTTCTCTTCGGCCCAAGCCTTGTTGAGCTCGACCGACTCCTCGTAGGTCAGCAAGGCGGGCGGACATCGGCCGATGGTCCCCAGGTAGCAGACGATGTTACCATCGCGGTGTTTCTGCCAGATCTCCGCGGCTTTCGCGTGATCGATGGCGGTGCCCAGACCGCGTTCATAGCAGATTGAGAGGTTGGCCCATCCGAGGTAGTGATTGGCTTTCTCGGCGGCTTTCCGGAACCACTCGTACGCCCTTTCCGGGCTGGGTTGGCCGAGTCGGCCTTCATGATGAAGGAACGCGAGTGAGAGCATCGCCCAACCCTCACCCTTCTCGGCGGCGAGTTCGTACCATTTGGCAGCTTCCTTGGCGTCGTAGAGTTTTGACTTGGGGTCGGCAAACGAGCCAGCGATGGCGAACTGGATTCGGGTCTCGATCTTGTCGGTCTCGGTGGTGGCGCCCTCCTCGACGTCGGCTTGGGCGAAGTCATCGACGAGCCGCTGCTCGACCATGTTGGAGGTGATATAGAGGACGTTGCGGCGGATGAGCTGTTTGCTCAGGGCGAGCATCTCGTCGGCCTTCTTCATGTCGCGGGGGACGCCCTGCCCGAAGGCGAAGCTGATCGCAGCCTTGATTGCGGCCTCGTAGAGGCCGGCGCTGTGGTTGGCCCCTGAGTGGCGGCCTTGACGTAGTGCTCCTGCGCTTCCGCCGGCTTGTTCGCGCTGGAGTAGAGATCGCCGAGGGCGAAGTGCGCGGAGGCGCGGATCTGGTCGGCGGGCTCGACGGGGATTTCCCCGGAGAGTGTGCCCGGCCGCGCCGCGGAACTGGTGGCGGCGGACGGGAAGAAGTCGGCGGGCGCAGCGGGGACGCTGAAGTCGGCCTCGGGCGCGAGCACTGCGGAGAACCACACGATCGCCTGCTCGCGATCTTTGCGCACGCCGGTACCCTGGGCGTAGCAGAGGCCGAGGAAGAGGCGGGCCTTGGCGTTGCCCTGCTCGGCGGAGAGGCGGAAGAAGTTCGCAGCCCGGCTCTTGTCTTTGCTGTATCCGTGCTGCTTGTTTAGGTGGCAGAGGGCGACGAAATTGAGGGCGGCCGGGTACTCGGCATCGGTGGCCTGTTTGAGCAGCGCGCGGGCCTGTGGCCAGCGCTCCGACTTACCGTCGCGGATAAGCTTGAGCCCCTGCCAGTACGCATCGGCGGCAGGATTAACGGCGCCGGTGTCCGGTTGGGGCGGAGCAATCACCGCAGCGGGGGCCGGTTGGGATGGCGCCGACGCAGCGAGGGAGGGAAAGGGGGCGAGGGCAAGGAGACAGGCGAGGGTCGGGCGCATGGAAGTCAGGGATGGAGTGTTGGGACTGGCGATGCGGGATGAAGCGGGGCCGGCGCCGACTGGCGGGCAGCTTCGACCCAGTCGGCGGCGAGCCGGAGGCTTTCGCGGAGGGAGACGTCGAGAGGAGGCAGCCCTTGGAGCTGGCGGTCGTCGATCTCGAAGGCGGTGCGGAAGAAGGCGGTCAGGCCGCGGGCCAGCATCGGTTCCGGGAGAGGGTTCTCCAGTCGGCGGCGAAACAACGCGGGGATGCCGGCGCTGCGTTCGGGGTTGGCGCGCTCGTATTCGAGATCGGCCAGGATGGCCTTGACCCGGGTGGGGTCGAGTGTGGCTCCGGTCTCGGCGGTCCATGCGGCCGCCAGTGCGGCGGCGGCGGCCTGGCAGACCTTGAGGTTGAGGGTCGCCACTGGGAGGTCGGAGATCGGGCCGCCGGGTTCAGGTTCGGAATAGTAGACACCGGCGACGTACCTATTCGCATAGGACAGGCCTGCCGCGTCCTTGCGGTCGCGCAGGGCGCGCTGATGGGCCAAGTGGGCGATGGCGACGGCGGGCAGATCGACGAGCACTGCGGGGAAGGACCATTGTCGGCCGAGTTCGCGGTGTTCCTCCCTCAGGGTGTTGTGCTGCGCCTCGAGCTTGGCCACCTGATGCCGGCGGAGGTCGAGCGAAAGAGGAACGGTCGTATTGTCCCAACATTCCCGGTAGAAGTCGTGCCAGCGCTGGCGCAGCGCGAACTCCGGCAGGCTGGATTGGCGCTCCCGGGAGTTTCTGGCAGCGGCTCCGGCGGAACGATGACGGTGGCCGGCAGCGCATGCGGCAACTGGTCCTCGGCCCGCTCGCCGGGGAAACGGTAGCTTGGTAATTGGATATCAGATAACACGCCGGTGAGCTGGGGCGAGCGGCCGTCGGGCAGGTAGTAGAGCTGGCGGGTGACGCGGGCCACGCCACCCACGCGCTTGAGCGCGGGGGATACGGTGAGGTCGTTGCGGATGTCGATATAGGACTGCACGGTACCTTTCCCGAATGTGGTCTCCGCTCCAACAATGAGCGCGCGGTGGTAGCACTGCATGGCTCCGGCGAACGCCTCGCTGGCCGAGGCGCTTTGCCGCGAGGTGAGGACGATCAGCGGCCCGGCGAAAGTGGCGGTGGGGTCTTCGTCACGCAGGATTTCGGGTCTCCCGTCCGGGCCTTGGGCGAAGAGTAGCGGGCCGCCTGCAAGGAAGAGGCCGGCGAGCTTGGCCGCCTCGATCATCAAGCCGCCACCGTTGTCGCGGAGGTCGACAACCACTCCTTTTGCTCCCTTCTCCGTGAGCTGCCCCAGCAACTCACGGACTTCCGCTGCCATGCTGACGGATCCGCCTTCCGTGGGTTGGTTGCCGTAGAAGGAGGGGAGGTTGATGATGCCGAGGGCCGTTGTCCCAAGTTTCCCGGGAACCTGAACGAGGAAGGCGCGGGCGTGATTGGCCGGAAGGCCGACTCGGGCGCGAGTGAGTTCGATGGAATGGGGTTCCGATTGTTCGGCGGAACGTACCGACAAAGTCACGTGGCTTTCCGGCTTCCCGCGAATCAGGCGGGCGACTTGTCGCAGGCGTAGGCCGGCGAGAGGTTGGGGCGGATCGTTCGCCTCGGCGACAGCGACGAGCTCGTCGCCGGGATTGATGTGGCCTTGCAGATCACAGGGGCCTCCCGGGTAGACCGACTGCGCAAAAAAGCGGCCGTTGGCCACTTTGAGCTCAAGACCGATACCGGCCACGGTGCCGGCCATCCCGATATTGAACTCGTCTGCATTGGCCTGTGAGAAGTAGCCGCTGTGGGGGTCGAAGCACTCCAACAGGCAGGAGAGGAACTGCTCCCGGATGGCGAGCGGATCAGTGCCGGCCAGCCGCGCCCGGAACTTGGCGTTGCGCTCGCGGAGTAGCGCCAGCCCCTCTTCCGGGGGGCGCCCTTCGACGATCTCGCCCGCCAGCTGGGCCTGCAGCCATTGCTCCCAGAGTGCGTCGGCGGCAGCGGCGTTTGCTGGCCACGGGGCCTTTTGGCGGTCGAGGGTCAGTTCGCCCGGTTGATCGAGGGCGATGTCGCGCTGCAAACGGGCGGCGAGCCAGTCGCAGCGCGCCAAGGCGCGGGTGGTGAACAGATCGACAATCTCGAAGGAGGGCCGGAGGTCGCCGGAGAAGAGGTACACCGTCTTCAGATTCCGGTCGAAACGGCGATGGACAAAGACTGTATCCTCGGCGGTAAGGAACAGGTGGTCGGGGTCGAGCAGGGAAAGGTAGCGGTCGAGAAAATCCGGGGTCTCGAGATCGTGGAAGGGCCGGCTGGCATAGTGGTAGTTCTGCAGCAGCTGGATGACGAGGAGGGCCTCGTCTTGGAGCGGACGCCGGTCCTCGCGAGGAATGCGGCTTTCCATCGTGGGCGTCGCGCCGACCACCGGAATCGCCGTCATGAGGAGAACGCCGAGGGCCGACCGGCGGATCCAGGTGCGCACGTGGCGGCCGGCGTGGCGGCGGCCGGTGCGTGGTGGGACCTGCGGGGGTTTTGGGCAGGGTGTGGGGGCGCCGGACGGGCAGGGTGTGGGGGCGGTCATTGGGGTGGAGCACCGTGCCGAGGTCTGTTGTATCCACCGGCGATGCCCATCAGATTGATGGTGCGGATGGTGTGTAGTCCAAGACCGGTGGCTCAATGCAATTCGGGGCCGCTCGGGGGGGCGGAGGCGGACGGATGTCCTAACGAAGAAGGCAGAAAGCAGAGTGCAGAACGCAGAAGCGGCGAACGGCAGGGGACAAGTAACAAGGGCCACGCGATTCCGACGTTCCGGCGAACGTCGTTACGAACGGAACGCAGGCAGGGACGCCTGCGCCACTCCTTGCCCTTGTAGTGTTGCACTTTCGACCAAACGGCTAACGTCCTCCTCGTACTCGCCCTCCACCGGGAGGCGCAGCGGGCCGGTCGGCGCTGCCTTCAACCTAAACACAATGGACATCAAACGCAGTGGCTCGCAGGCATCCACCAAAGGGCCGGCCAATTGGTTCACCGGCACCGTGCGGATCGATCCGCTCTTCCCAGCGACCGCGCCGGCACGGGCGGTGGGCAACAGCGTCACCTTCGAACCGGGCGCCCGCACGGCCTGGCACACCCATCCGCTGGGTCAGACGCTGCTCGTCACTGCCGGCTGTGGACGCGCCCAGCGTTGGGGTGGGCCGATCGAGGAGATCCGGCCGGGCGACGTCGTCTGGTTCCCGCCGGGCGAGAAACACTGGCATGGGGCCGCGCCTACGACGGCCCTCACCCATATCGCCATCCAGGAACAGCTCGACGGCAAAGCCGTCGACTGGCTGGAGCACGTCAGCGACGAACAATACCGGGGATGACCGCGTTGAGGTCAACGCGGTCATCCGATCTCAGCCTAACCCGCTGCTCCTTCAGCCCTAAGGACCGCAACCACCTGAACTTCCTACGATGACACAAAACAAGACCACTACCGCCAAAGCGTATGCTGCGGCCAGCGCGACCACTCCGCTCGCCGCCAGCACGATCACTCGCCGCGCACCCACCGACCAGGATGTGCAGATCGAGATCCTCTACTGCGGCGTCTGCCATTCCGATCTCCACTTCGTGCGCAACGAATGGGGCTTCACGCAGTATCCGGCCGTGCCGGGCCATGAGATCATCGGTCGCGTGACCGCCACCGGCAAGGCGGTGAAGAAGTTCAAGGTCGGCGAAGTGGTGGGCGTGGGCTGTTTGGTCGACTCCTGCCGCACCTGCCCCGACTGCCAGGCGGGGCTCGAACAGTTCTGTAACGGTATGGTGATGACCTATGGCAGCGCCGACAAGCATCTGGGCGGCGGCACCTTGGGCGGCTACTCCCAGGGCATCGTGGTGACGGAGGACTTTGTGCTGCGGATCCCGGCCAATCTCAACCCGGCCTCCGCGGCCCCGTTGCTGTGCGCGGGCATCACCACGTATTCCCCGCTGCGCCGCTGGAAGGTCGGACCGGGCCAGAAGGTGGGCATCGTTGGTTTGGGCGGGCTTGGGCACATGGGCGTGAAGTTCGCGCGAGCCTTCGGGGCGCATGTGGTGCTCTTCACGACGTCGCCCAGCAAGGCGGCCGACGCCCTCCGCCTGGGTGCGCACGAGGTGGTGATCTCCAAGGACGCGGCGCAGATGGCCGCGCAGGCCGGCAGCTTCGACTTCATCCTCGATACCGTGGCCGCGGTGCACGACCTCAACGCCTATATCAATCTGCTCAAGCGCGACGGCAATCTGGTGCTGGTGGGGGCGCCGGGCGAGCCGCTGGCCATCGCCGCGTTCCCGCTGATCATGAAGCGGCGGTCCTTCTCGGGTTCGCTCATCGGTGGTCTGCCGGAGACGCAGGAGATGCTGGATTTCTGCAGCGCGCATCACATCACCTGCGACGTGGAGATGATTCGCATGGATCAGATCAACGAGGCCTACGAGCGCATGCTCAAGAGCGACGTGAAATATCGCTTCGTGATCGATATGGCGACGCTGTAGGAGACCGAGGACGGGACGGGGCTCGGAGGTTCCCTAATGGGGTGGGGCGGGCTTTATGCCCGCCATGCCCTTCCTCGACCTCGGATGGCGGGCGTAAAGCCCGCCCCACCGTGCAGAGGCTTTTTGAGACCACGAAGAATGGACCGAACTCCAATCGGAGTCGCGTGCAAGCACGCTCCCACAACGGAGCGTCAGGCGAAGGGGCCACCTCACCGCGGCGGCCTACACGACGGACGACGGACGGGCCACCTCAACGCAAAAAACGCCGGGCCTTGGGAGGCCCGGCGTCGGAAGAGGATTTTCGGAAGCGGTCCGGACGCGAGGTCCGACTCTGCGAAAACTCAGCGGTACTCTTCGCCGGTGATGGCGTTGAGCACCTTCGAGTTCTCGACGTGGTAGCTCGGATCCGCGCGGAACGAGAGCTTCACGCCATAGAGCTTTTCCATGCGCACGAGCAGGTCGGCATCCTCGATCTTGAGTCGTTCGAGGACGCTGGGATGCACGAGCACGCGCAGGGAGAGCTCCTTGCCGGGGCTGCGTAACTGGAGGCGACGCACGATCGAGCCGAGGCGACGCTGGAGCTCGACGGACATCGTCGTGGCCGACTTCACAATCCCGCGACCGCGGCAGTACGGGCAGTCGGTATAGAGGTTGGAGGCGAGCGACTCCTGCTGGCGCTGGCGGGTCATCTGCATGATGCCCAGCGTGGAGATGGGGAGGATGTGGTTCTTGGCCTTGTCCTCCGCCATGGCGGCTTCCATCCGGTCGAAGACCTGGTTGCGATGGCGGCGCTCCTTCATGTCGATGAAGTCCATGATGATCAGGCCGCCCATGTTGCGGAGCCGGATCTGCCGGGCGATCTCGGTGGCCGCTTCCATGTTCACCTGGAAGATCGTGTTCTTCTCTTCGCCGGAACGGGCCTTGTGGGAGCCGGTGTTCACGTCGATGGCCACGAGGGCCTCGGTCTCATCGATGACGATCTGGCCGCCGGAGGGCAGCGGGACGTAGCGATTGAAGGTCTGCTCGATCTGGCGCTCGATGTTGAAGCGTTCGAAGATCGGGATGCTGTCGTTGTAGTGATGGATCTTGGAGCGGGAGCGCTTGGAGATGAGGCCGACGATCTCCTGCACGTGTTCAAAATCCTTCTGGTTGTCGATGAGTACGCGGTCGACGTCCTCGGTGAGGAAGTCGCGCACGGTGCGCTCGACGATATCGGGTTCCTGGTAGAGGCAGGAGGGCGGGCGGTCGGTCTCCATGCGGCGGGAGATGTCCTCCCACTTCTTGAGCAGGATGTGGAGGTCGCGCACGAAGTAGCGGGGCTTTTTGCCCTCGCCGGCGGTGCGTACGATGATGCCCATGCCCTCGGGAATGGTGAGTTCCTGGAGCATCTTTTTAAGGCGCAGGCGCTCCTTGGGGTCCTCGATCTTGCGGGAGATGCCGCACTGATCGGAGTAGGGCATCAGCACGAGGAAGCGGCCGGCCAGGGAGAGGTTGGTGGTGGTGCGCGGACCCTTGGTGCCGATGGGGCCCTTGGTGACCTGCACGACGATCTCGCTGCCCGGCGGATAGAGGCCGGGGATGTCCTTGACGGTGAGCTTGGCCTTGTCCTGAGCTTTCGAAGACCGGTTGACGCGCACGACTTCCACGGAGGAGTCGGCGGCCGCCGGGAGGATGTCCCAGTAGTGGAGGAAGGCGTTCTTGGTGAAACCGATGTCGACGAAGGCGGCCTTGAGGCCGGGATCGAGGTTCTTGACGCGGCCCTTGAAGATGCCGCCGACCATGCGGTCGTCGGATTCGCGCTCGATTTCGAACTTGTCGAGGATGCCGTCGACCAGGAGGGCGACGCGTTTCTCGAGGGGCTCGGAATTGATGATGAGCTCGCGGAAGGCCCCCTTCTCTTTCTTGGAGAAGAGGGAGAGGATCTTCTGGATCAGCGGGCGCTGCTTGGCGCGTTCGGCGGCCTCCTGTTTGAGGGAGGCGGGGTCGACGCGTTCGGCGGTGTTGTCGCTGGGCGGCTGGGCAAGTTCTTCGTCGTAGTTTTTGGAGACGTCGGTTGGATTGACGTTGGATTGTTCGCTCATTGGGTGCGGTGTCCTGTCTGTTGACGGGATTCCACTGGCGGGCAGGCGCTGTGCGACTGGCCGGTCCGGGGCGCGGGGTCCGAGGGTGCGGGTGTTAATAATCCCTTCGGAACCGGTAAACGCTCTGGACCAAGCCTTGCAGCAGACAACAGCTCAGCACAAAAGAACCACCGTAGCTAAGGAAGGGAAGCGGCAGTCCAGTGATCGGCATCAATCCGATAGTCATGCCGATGTTGACGAAGACATGCATCGCCACGATCACCGATACCCCGAGGGCGAGGTAGGTGCCGAAACGATCGCGGGCGAGGCCCGCGATGCGCACACCGTTCATCAGCACGACACCAAAAAGGCCGAGCACTGTCAGGCTTCCCAGAAAGCCTTTCTCCTCCGCCAGCACGGAAAAGATGAAGTCGTTATGGGCTACCGTGGAGGGCAGGTAGCCGAGTTGAGCCTGAGTGCCTTCTGTCCAGCCCTTGCCGGTGAGACCGCCGGAGCCGACGGAAATGCGCGATTGGATAAGGTTCCAACCGATGCCTTTCGCGTCGATGCTCTCTGGGTCCACGGTGGCGAGGATACGATTGCGCTGGTAATCGTGGAGATAGGGCAACCAAGAGTGAGGTTCGTACTTCCCGGTGTCCTTCTTGAAGTCCAAGTTGTTGTCCTTCACGAAGGTGTAGTAGCGCCACATGTCGGTGCTCACCATGGCGGCCAGCAGTGCGAAGAGCACGATGGCAGCGATGAAAAAGCGCCGCGGCAGCTGCGCGACATACAGCAATGATACTACCATGGGGGGAATCACGAGAGCCGTTCCGAGGTTCGGCTGCCAAAGAATTAAGATCATGGGGATGGCCACAGCAAGGGCCAATTTCCCCAGCACCAGGAAGGAGGGGGTGACCGAGCCGATCTTGTTGCGCGCCAAGATGCTGGCGCAGGTCAGTAGGGTGGCCAGCTTGGCCAGTTCGGAGGGCTGGAAGGACACCGGTCCGAAATCGATCCAGCGCCTCGCGCCGTAGCGGGAACTGCCGATCCCGGGGATGAGTACGGCCACCAGCAGGATCATCGAAGCGAGGTAGACCCAGTGGGCGAACTTCAGCCAGATCTGGTAGTCGAGGGTGGCGACCGCCATATACAGGATCGCCCCGGCAATCATCCAGCCCACCTGGACCTTCCATTGCGTCAGCCCGGTGGCCAGTTGGGCGCTGTAGATGAAGCACACTCCGATGGTGGAGAGCGCGACGAGGCAGAGCGGGCTCACCCAGTCCCAGTTCTGGCGGGTGGCAAACTTGAGGAAGGACAACAGGCCTGGACGCAGCGCTTCTTTCACCGAGTGGCGTCGATCCCAGGGGAAAGGCGCGCACACTGCAACGCCGCCGTGGCCGGAAGGGCAGGAATCTCGGGGCCGGCGAGCGCGCCGCCTGTCCGGCTTGGGCCGCCGGCTCGCCGCGCCTCGTATCCTCGCGGTGGCGGCGGGTGTCGGGCGGCTTCGGACATGGCGCCGGGAGAAAGATTGCGCTTTGTCGGGGCGACCCTACTTTCCGCGAGCTCCGCCACGTTTTTGGTGGCGGCAATCTCTTGAGTCTCCTCGGCGAATCACCTGCTTGGACCTTTGCGATTTCGGCGCTCACCGGCGTCGGTGCGGGCTTTGCCCTGTCCTGGTTGGTGCTGCGCCAGTCGCGGCGGGTGGCCTGTGAGCGGGCGGCCAACGTGGTGGAGCTCGCCAAGCGCGAGGCCCAAGTGGCGGCTTCGGAGATCCGGGCCAAGACCGAGGAGGAGTTGAGTGCCCGCCGCGCCGAGTCGCAGCGCGAGCAGGACCGCCGTGAGATCGAGGTCGATGTGAAGTTGCGCGAGATCCGCAACCACGAGGAGTCGCTGGCGTTGTTGGACTTCCAGCTCGAGGCCCGTCAGGAGCGCCTGGCCCGCGAAGCGGCCGCGATCAAGCAAGGCCGCGATGCCGTGCGCGCGCAGGCCAAGGGCGTGCGCGAGCGCCTCGAGGAGCTCGCGCACATGGACGCCGCCGACATCAAGAAGGCCCTGCGCGAGGAGGTCATGATCGAGTGCCAGGACGACCTGCGGCAGTACCGCAAGGAGTTCATGGACCGCTCGGAGGCCGACCTGAAGATGGAGTCCAAGCGGGTGCTGCTCGCCCTCATGCAGCGCATGGCCAGCCAGCCCAACCACGACGTCACCGCCACCATCGTCCAGTTGCCCAACGACGAGATGAAGGGGCGCATCATCGGGCGCGAGGGCCGCAACATCAAATCCTTCGAGGCCACCACCGGGGTGACGCTGCTCATCGACGAGTCGCCCAACATGGTGCTTATCTCCTCGTTTGATCCGGTGCGCCGCGAGGTGGCCAAGATCGCCCTGCAGGCGCTGGTGGCCGACGGGCGCATCCATCCGGCCAGCATCGAGGACCAGGTGCACCGCGCGCAGAAGGAGATCAACGTGCACGTGCTGGCCGCGGCCGAGGCCGCCGTGCAGAAGCTCAAGCTCAGCGGCATCCACCCGGAGATCCTGCAGGTGCTGGGCCGGTTGCAGTTCCGGCATTCATTTTCCCAGAACGTGCTGGACCACAGCATCGAGGTGGCGCAGTTCGCCTCGCTCATCGCCTCCGAGCTCGGGCTCGACCCGCAGCTGGCCAAGCGCGCCGGCCTGCTGCACGACTTGGGCAAAGCCATCGAGGCGGAACTGGAGGGCAGCCACGCGCACATCGGCGCGGAGTTCGCCCGCCGCTTCGGCGAGGCACCGCTGATCGTCAACGCGATCGCCGCCCACCACGAGGAGGTAAAGCCGGAAAGCCTTTACGCGGGCATCGTCATCCTCGCCGACACCCTTTCGGCCATCCGCCCCGGCGCGCGCGCCGAGTCGATGGCCGCTTACATCGAGCGGCTCCAGCGGCTGGAGCGCATCGCCCTGGACATCCCCGGGGTGCAGCAGGCCTATGCCATTCAGGCCGGGCGAGAAGTGCGTGTGGTGGTGGCCCCCAGCCTGGTGGGCGACAGCGAGGCGCGCGAGATCGCCTCGCTCATCCGCCAGCGCATCGAAGACGAGCTCCAGTATCCCAGCACGATCAAGATCATCGTCATCCGTGAGCAGCGTTTCGTGGAGACGGCGACGTAGCGTCGCGCGGGACGCGCGAAAGTGGGAAGTCTCAAGGAACAAGGGCCAAGGTGTCGGATCTGATCGCCTGCTTACTTGGCACCTGGAACTCACCCCTTGTTACTTGGCCCTTGGCACTTGGACCTTGTCCCTTCTCCTTACCGTCATGCCCGACGCCAAGATCCTCGAAGTTTTCCCCAATCCCGCCCCGCAGCGCGACTTCCTCATCGAGCACAC
Organism: Opitutaceae bacterium; assembly: GCA_016711225.1. Classification (GTDB taxonomy): domain Bacteria; phylum Verrucomicrobiota; class Verrucomicrobiia; order Opitutales; family Opitutaceae; genus CAJCBL01. The sequence goes on along the minus strand of JADJTK010000006.1, from coordinate 60,477 downwards.
GCACCACGAGTTCACCTCGGTGTGCCCGATCACCGGACATCCCGACTTTGCTGCCATCACGGTGCGCTACGTGCCGGACAAGATCTGCGTGGAGCTGAAGTCGCTAAAGCTCTATTTCCACTCCTTCCGCAACGAGGGCATCTTCTTTGAGGCGGCGACCAACAAGATTTGCGACGATCTCGGCAAGGTGCTTAAGCCGCGCAGCCTCACGATCGTCGCCGACTGGAAGGCCCGCGGCGGCTTCTCCTCGGTGATCACCGCGGAGTACGCCGCGCCGAAAAAGTCCCGGCGGTGACGGATTGACGGGGGCCGAGCTCGTTACGTTAAATCGCGGGATGAAGTTTCCCGCGCTTTTTGCGGCCTCGTTGTTGGTCTCCGTGTTCGCCTCGGCGCCGGTGCGCGGCCAGACCGTCGCCCTCTCGCTGGCGCCGGCCGCCCTAGGTGCAAACTATGTGGGCCACTCTGAGTTCACCCGCGGCTTCAGCTTCACGACCACCGGAGAATTGGCCATTACTGGCCTCGGGTGGTATGACGCCGGGCAGGACGGCTTGGCCAGCAGCCATCGCGTCGGGATTTGGTCCACGGGGGGAACTTTGCTGGTGGACGGCGTGGTATCGGGCGCCGATCCGCTTTCAGGGTATTTCCGTTATACCTCAAGCTTGACGGGAAGCTCCACCCTCGCGGCTGGTTCCTACTTCATTGGCGGGCTATCGACGAACGCGGACGCCACCGTTCGCCTGCTCCCGGCGAGTGCGGTGACCTTTGCCCCGGCGATAACCTGGGGCTCCTCGACCAACAATGGCACCGTCGGGGTGTTCAGCATTCCCTCGGCAGTGGATGCCGCCACCAGCATCGGCTATTTCGGTCCCAATTTTTCCTTTGCGGCCATTCCCGAGCCCTCCACCGCTGCGCTGCTGGGCGGGATGCTCTGCCTGGCGGTGGTCGCGATGCGAAAGATGCGCCGGAGGTAGCTGCCGGGCCGGGGTTTCGTAGGTGGTTTTTTAGCACGCGCTTCGAGCAGAGAACAGCGTTCTTGCGAACGCCGCTACGGGCGGCGGCGAAGGATGGCGGTGTGTGTTCGTATTCTCGTAGCCCAGCGTGCTCGCACGCCCCTCTGGAGCGCGGGCAAGCACGCTGACCTACGCGGAGCCACTGCTCAGTGCACGGACATGAGGTGCGGCTCGGCGTCGACGGTCGGCGGATTCGCGTGGAGGCGCTTGTTGGCGCGGTGGTCGGTGGCGATCAGCGCGTAGAAGGCGGGCACCGCAAAGAGAGTGAAGAAGGTGCCCACGGCCATGCCCACCACCAGCACCCAGCCGATGGAGTTACGGGCGGAGGCGCCGGGGCCGGTGACAAAGATCAGCATGAGGTGGCCGAAGACGGTGGCCGCCGAGGTCATCAGCACCGGGCGCAGCCGCGTGGCGGCCGCCCGCCGGATCGCCTCGAGCTTGGCATGGCCCTCCTCCTGGAGCTTGTTTGCGAACTCCACGATCAGAATACCATTCTTCGCAATCAGGCCAACCAACGTGATCAGGCCGATCTGGGAGTAGATGTTGAGCGAGGTCTTCCACAAGAAGACCGGGATCATGGCGCCCACCAGGGCCAGCGGCACCGAACCGAGCAGGATGATGAAGGTATCGAGGAAGATGTTGAACTGGGCGGCGAGCACCAGGAAGATCAGCAGCAGGGCCAGCAGGCCGGTCTTCCAGAGCGCGCTGCCCTCCAGCCGCAGCTGGCGCGACTGGCCGCCGTAGTCGATCGAGTAGCCGGCGGGCAGGATCTCGGCGGCCTTCGCCTCCAGCTTCTTGAGGGCGTTGTCGATGCTGGGGCCCACGCCGACGATCTTAACTGAATTCAATTGTTGGAAGCGGTTGAGGGCGCGCGGTTGGACGGTGTGCTTGAGCGTGGCGATGGTGGAGAGCGGGATGAGCTGACCGCCGGGACCGCGCACGTGGTAGTTGAGGAGCTGGTCGGCGTTGAGCCGCTGGCCGCGCTCGACCTGCGGGATCACCCGGTAGCTGCGGCCGTCGTTGACGAAGCGGTTCACGTAGCCGCCGCCCAGCATGGCCCCAAGATCGCGGGCGATCTCGCTTAGGTTGAGCCCCATCGAGGCGACCTTGTCCTTGTCGATGTCGATCTCGACCTGGGGCAGGTCGAACTTCAGGTCGCTGTCGGCGAAGTAGAACGTGGGCGCGGCGTTGGGGTCGTTGGCCTCGGTGTTCGCGTAGACCAGCAACTGCTCCGCGTATTCGAAGAGCTCGCGGTGGTCGGCGGTGGAGCGTAGCACGAACTCGATCGGGTACTGGCCGCCGGCGGGCAGCGGCTCCGGGGTGGTGACCACCACGTTGACCCCCGCGATGGAGGCCGCCGGGCCCTGCAGGGACGCCTCGATCGCCATCGAGGTGCGCTTGCGCTCCGACCACGGCTTCAGCAATACGCCCGAGAAGCCGAAGTTCGCACCGGTGAGCTGGAACGACGTCTCGTACTCCGGCACGCTGGTGAACACCTTCTGCACCTCGTCGGCGAAGATCATGTTCTGGTCGATGGTGGAGGTGGGCGACGGAATCAGAATGCCGAAGACCACGCCCTGGTCCTCCTTCGGCGCGAGTTCGCTTTGGGCGAATTGGAAGAACGGCACGACCAGCAACGCGAGCATAACCGCGCACGTCAGCACATACTGCAGCCAGGAGAAACGGCGCCCGAGCAGGGCGTCGAAGAAGAGCAGGAGCAGGGCGCCAACCACCGCCGCCGCGAGCAGACCGATGGCCAGGGGCAGCGCGGCGGCCTTGGCGGTCGCCAGTCCGCCGACGAGGGCGAAGAGGCCGACGGCGAGTGGCCAGGCGGGTATCCACGCCACGAGCGCCCAGGGCAGCACCGTCCACGAGACGCGATCGCCGTCGTGCAGCCGCAGCATGCGCCCGATGAGCCGGTCGTAGACGCCGCGCAGCCGGTCGAAGTCGCGGTTGATGCGGCCGGTGAAACCCTGTTCCTCGTGCACCCGGTCCTTGAGCAGATGGGCGCTCATCATCGGGGAGAGCGTGAGGGCGACGAAGCCCGATACCGCCACGGCGCCCGCGAGGGTGATGGCGAACTCGCGGAAGAGCGCGCCCGTCAGGCCGCCCTGGAAGGCGATCGGGGCGTACACGGCGGCCAGCGTGATGGTCATGGAGATAACCGGGGCGACGAGCTCGCGGGCGCCCAGGATCGCGGCGTCCACCGGAGTGCTGCCAGCACGGATATGGCGCTCGATGTTCTCGACCACGACGATGGCGTCGTCCACCACGATCCCGACCGCCAGCACGATGGCGAGCAAGGTGAGCAGGTTGATCGTGAAGCCGAAGGCGATCATGAGCGCGAGCGCGCCGACGAGGGAGAGCGGCATCGCCACGATCGGGATGAGCACGGAGCGGAAGGACCCCATGAACAGGAAGATCACGACCATCACGATGAGCAGCGTCTCCAGGAGGGTGGTGAGGATTTCCTTGAGGGCATCGTCGATGTACTTCGTGCCATCGTAGGCGATCGTGGCATTGAGGCCGGCGGGCAGGCCGCGTTCGATGTCGGGCATGGCGGCGCGGACACGCTGGATGACCTCGAGCGTGCTTTCCGTCGGCAGGACCCAGATGCCCATGAAGGTGGCGGTCTGGCCGCCGAAACGCACCTCGGTGTCGTAGTTCTCGGCGCCGAGCACGACGTCGGCGACGTCGGAGAGGCGGATGATCGCTCCGTTGCGCTCGGCCACTACCATGTTGCGGAAGTCGTCGACGTTCTTGAGGTCGGTATTGGCGATGAGGCTCACGCTGAGCATGGAGCCCTTGGTGGAGCCCACCGCGGCCAGCGCGTTGTTGGACTGGAGGGATTGGCGCACCTCGGAGGGACTAAGGCCGCGCGCGGCTAGTTCGTCGGGCTTGAGCCAGACGCGCATGGCGAAGACGCGGCCGCCGAGCACATCGGCGCGCTGCACGCCCTTCACCGCCGAGAGGCGCGGCTGCACGAGGCGGTTGAGGTAGTCGGTGATCTGGTTCTGGTCGAGGGTGTCGGAGTAGAAGCTCAGATACATCGAGGCGAACTGGTTGTCGCTCGACTCGACGTTGATCGTGGGCGTCTCGGCCTCGGGCGGCAGTTCGTTGCGCACCTGGTCGATCTTCGCGCTGATCTGGGCGAGGGCGGCGTTGGTGTCGAAGTTGAGCCGCAGGTAGACTTGGATGGTGCTCAGGCCGGCGGCGCTGGACGACTCGATGTAGTCGATGCCGTCGGCGCTGGCGATGACGCGCTCGAGCTGGGTGGTGATGTAGCCGCGCACCGTGTCGGCGCTGGCGCCGAAGTAGACCGTGGAGACGTTGACGACGGCGCTGTCACTGCGGGGATACTGGCGGGTATTCAGGCTGAAGTAGGCCAGGATGCCGACGGCGAGAATGATGGTGTTGACCACCACCGCGATCACGGGCTTGCGCACGAACAGGTCGGTGAAGCTCTTGGACAACATGGGCGGGTTCCTCGGGGTCCGGGGTCAGGTGTTGGCCGGAGTGGGCGAGGGATCGCTGGTGGGCTGGACGGCGTTGTTGACCTGGACGGGCATGCCGTTGCGCAGCTTGAAGACCCCCGAGGTGACGACGGACTCCCCCGGCTTCACTCCCGAAGAGAGCGCGATGAGGTCGCCCCGTGTGGCGCCGACCGTGACAAACTGCTGACGCACGCCGGTGAACTCGGCCCCGTCCGTACCCTTGATCTTCTCGACGATGAACACGGAGTTGCCGTAGGGCGCGTAGGCGATGGCGGTGGCGGGCAGCACGATGTGCTCACCGTTGGCGGGCAACTGGACCTCGACCTGGGCGAACATGCCCGGCCGTAGTTCCTCCTTGGGGTTGGCCAGCAGGGCTTGCACCGAGAAGTTGCGGGTGGTGGCGTCGACCTCGGAGTCGATGGCGGTGACGGTGCCTTCGAAGGAGCTCTTGCGGAAGGCATCGACGGCGACGGCCACCTTCTGGCCCAGGGACAGCTCGGAGAGCAGACGCTGCGGGATCTTGAAGTTGACGTAGAGCGAGTCGAGTTTCTGGAGCGGGACCAGGGCCTGGCCGCGGGAGACGAACTGTCCAAGGTTGACGAGCCGGATACCGGCGCGGCCGTCGAATGGAGCGCGCACCGCCTTCTTCTCGATGGTGGCCTTGAGGGCGGCGACGCTGCCCTCGGCCTGGTTGAGCTGCGCAGTGGCCTGGTCCAGATCCGACTGGCTGATGGTGTTGCGGGCCAGCAGGTCGGTCGCGCGTCGGGCGTTGAGGCGGGCGAGCACGAGCTGCGCTTCGGCTGCCTGGAGCTGGGCGTGCTCGACCGCGCTGTCGATTTCCATGAGCAGGTCGCCGGCGTGCACCGACGCGCCGTTCTCGACGAGGATTCTCACCACGGGGCCGTCGGCATCGGCGCTGATGGTTACCCCTTGGACTGGGGCGAGGGTGGCGATGCTGCTGATCACCGGTCGCCAGCTCTCGAGCCGGGCCTCGCACGTGCTCACCGCCGAGGCGGGCATCACGTGCGGCTGGGCAGACATCTCCTGGATCTGGGCGACCTTGATCGCGCCGAGACCGACGGCGAGCACGGCGAACACGAGCAGCGTACCGATGAATTTCTTGAGCATAACGACGAGAAGTTGGTGCGTAGGAACGTGGGGCCGCGCGCGGAAGGAGAGGGTGGTGGCGAGCGTGGTTTGGGTCGTAAGGCGCGGGGATGCTATGAGTAGCGGTCGTAATGGCGGGCGGTAGGGCCGCTAATTATGGCGCCGTGGGGAATTCGCAACTGCGGTGGCAAGATTCCACCACGCGTCGCGGGCGGGCGCGGTTCAGCCGTGGGCCGAGCCGTCGGACCCAGCCCATCCCGCACGATGCTCCCTGTCGGCGACGCTGCGCGGAGGCACGCGGTCCGGCCTTGGGACAGCTCGTCGGTGTCGCGGATGCAACCCTTCGCGGCGCATCCTGCCGGAGCGCTGGCGGCTCAACTATGGCGCTTTGGTTCAGCTCGAGTTAAGCGCTAGTCGGATTGAGCCCCGCAGGTGCGCGCACGGGCGTCCCTCACCGCAGCCCGGTCTCTTTGCGGCCTGCTGGCATACACCCCGCCCAACGGGCGGCGGCAAGCGACGCCCTTATAGATCAATTGCCTGTTCACGGCTCAATTGCCGCGCCGGAGCACGATGAACTCGTAGCCGTAGGTGTCGCCGAAACGGCGGTGCAGCTCGATCTCGCCGCCGATGGAAGCGAGGGTGCCCAGCGCTTCGGAATCGCCGGCGTACTTCGGCCGGAGCGCGGCGATGCGCCGCTCCATCGGGTGGTAGAAATCGTCCCACCACGCAGAATCGGGCAGGGTGAAATGGCCGCTCACTTCGTAGCCGCAACGGGTGGCCAGAGCGAGGTTGCCGGCGATGTCGGTCATGGCCGGGTACTCCTTGGCCCACATCTCGCGAACTTCTGCCGGCGGATCGGGGCGTAGCCAGACCGCCTCGGTGAAGACGAGATGCCCGCCGGGGCGCAGGAGCGGGTGCCATAGTTTCAGGGCTTGCTCGATTCCGAGGAAGTAGGCGGCGCCCTCGCTCCAGATCAGGTCGACGCTGCCGGGGGCGGCGGGCGGCGCGGCCATGTTGCCGGCCCGGGCTGCGACGCGGCCGGTGAGCCCGCGCTCGGCGAGGTGGCGTTCAAGGGTGACGACGAAGGGCGCGTGGCTATCGATCGCAGTGATCGTGCCGTTCGTCAGTTCGGCGAGGTGAAGGGTCTGCGCCCCGCTGCCGCAGCCGAGGTCGAGAATGGTCGGCGCGGAAGGCAGCGGTCCGCAGAGCGCGAGCGCGCAGGCGGCGCAGTCGCGGCTGCCCGGACCCTGGCGCGGGATCGCCTCGTAGACGTCGAAGAAGACTTCCCAGAAGCGGGGCGAAGGGGAGGGCATGACGGGGAGAAGGATCAAGGATCAAATTCCAAGTGACAAGTGGAGGAGTATCTAGATCCTCAACCTTGGCACTTGTCACTTGAGCCTTGTCACTTGCGCGCCGTCGCGGCGCGCGTCTACGGATTGAGCGTGCGCAGCACCTCGGCGTGGAGTTTCGGATGCGCGGCGAGAATCGAGGTGGCGCCCATCGGCTCATCTCCTTGCCAGTCGGTGATCACCCCGCCGGCCCCGTTAATAACGGGCACGAGCGCGGCGATGTCCCAGGGATTCATGATTGGGTCGCCCATGATGTCGGCCCAGCCGGTGGCGAGCAGGAGGTAGCCGTAACAGTCGCCCCAGGTGCGCACCATGCGGACACCGCCACAAAGCGCGTCCCAGCCGGCGGCGCTCTGGTGGCGTGGCACATCGAGGGTGTCGGTGACCAGCAGCGTGGCGGCGGCCAGGCCCGCCGGATCGCGCAGGCGGACAGACTTGCCGTTGAGCGTGGTGGTCGTACCGTCGCCGACCACAAGCTGGCGCAATACCGGTTGGTGGATGCAACCGAGCACCGGCTGGCCGCAGTGGAGCAGGGCGATGAGCGTGCCGAAGAGCGGGCAGGCGCTGGCGAAGCTCTTGGTTCCGTCGATCGGATCGAGCACCCACACGAATTCGGCGTCGGCGCGGTCGCTACCGTACTCCTCGCCCAGCACGCCGTGGCTGGGGAAGCGCTGGGCGATCATCGCCCGCATGAGCTCTTCGGCACCGCGGTCGGCGGCGGTCACCGGAGTCTGGTCGGCTTTGAGCTCGATGGCCACCTCGTGGCTGCCAAAGAGCGGGCGGATGAAGTCGCCGCTGGAGGTGGCGAGTTCGTGCAGGAAGGCGCGATAGGGTGCGAGGTCCACGGTGCGGAGGTTGCCGGGTCTATCGGCGGAGTTCACCCAAAAACAACGGACCGACGACAGAAGGTAACGAAGGAGACGAAGGAAGAGACTATGGCGGCCGATGGCCCGGGTGGTGGGGCGTCTCCAAGGCGTGGCGTAGGCCTCTGTGCCTGCGGGATCGGATTTTGCCGGCACGGAGGCGGGTGCCACGAAGTGTGACTGGCTGCTTCGCGCCTCGCTCCTTGGATCGAGGCGGCGCCGATCGGCGTCCATCGTTGTCTTCCGGGGAGAGCTCCGGGCGGCCCGCCGATTTTGGTGTGCAGCGCGTGCGGCGCCGGTTTGCATCCCGGGCATGCACTGGACCGAGGCCCCTATCCACTTCCTCGACTTCGAGGGCAGCCATGCCGCCGGAGTGGTGGAGTATGGCGTGGCGGTGCTGCTGGGTGGGCAGGTGACGGCCACCGCCACGCGCCTGTGCCGGCCGCGCGGCCCGATCCGGGCATCGGATACTGCGGTGCACGGGCTTGATGCCGCGGCCACGGCCGGGGCCGCCCCGCTGGCCGATGACTGGGAGCTTTTCGCCGGCTGGAGGCAGCGTGGGCCGCTGGCCGCGCATTTCGCGGGCACGGAGAACGGTCTACTCAAGTCCGTGTGGCCGTACGCCCGGCAGTCGCCCGATTTTGTTCGATCCGAGCGCACGACCAACGACTGGGGGCCGTGGATCGACACCGGCCGCCTGATCCCGCAGCTCTTTCAGGGCATCGAGTCCGCGAAGCTCGAGGAACTGGTGACGCGCTTCGCACTCGCCGAGGAACTGGCGGCGCTGGCGGCGCTGCACTGTCCGCCGGAGCGGCGGCGTTACCATGCCGCGCTGTTCGATGCGCTGGCCTCGGCGTTGCTGCTGCGCACGGCGTTGCGGCGCCCGGAATTCGCCGGCGCGACGCTTTCGTGGTTGATCCAACTCAGCGCACTCGATCCGGTGCGCCGCGAGGCGATGCAGCAGGGCGAGCTGTTTTGACGGCGCCTCACCCCGCCGTCTGGAGCGTTGCCCTACTTCGCGGCTTCGGGTCTTGGAGCCGGCATCCAGGCGGTGCAGGCATCCCAGGCCGTGGCGGCGACAAAGAGCAGGACCAAGGGATAGGTGGAGGCGCAGTAGGCGATCGCGAGGACGGGAAACGAGGTCACATGGAGGATCGCCAGGATCACGAGGTAGGCGAGCGCGCCGCCCCAAGCTGCCGCAGCGAGCGTGAGCGGGTAGGTCCATTGACGCCGGGCGATGCACTGCGCGACGCGCACGAACGCGCAGATCTGCGCGCCGATGAAGAGCCAGAACAGGAAATGGCGGAGGAACTTGCCGGCTTTTTGGAGCGTACGAATACGGAATCCGGACAGCGGCAACGGCTGCATCGGGTCCGGGTCCTCGATCATGGGGGCGAGCTTGCCACCAGTCATGCGCCGGAACAGGGCCAAGGAGGCGGGGTCGCCGACGCTGGGAGGGGAGTAGGCGCTGAAATTGCGAAAAGTGACGACGTAATCCGCGAACGTTGGAAGGGCCTTGAGCACGGCGGTCTTCTGGCCGTCCTGCCAGCGGGGGAGGAAGCCGCTGCGCCGGGGGCCACAGGGAAGCCGGCCGGCGTCGCAGGCGGCATTGATCTCGTCGGCCATCGCGCGATAGAAAGCATGCGCCTCGGCGTAGTTGTGCGCTTGGCCGGCGGCCAACACCGCATCGCGTAGTGCCCACATGAACCAGCTGCCGCCGATCTGGCGTTCGGCGGCTGGCAGGCCGGTGACGTGGGCGGAACACGCGGCCCAGTTGCGGCCGATGTCGCCGTCGAGGTGGGGACGCAGCTGGGCGAAGGTCGGACTGATCGCGTAGAGCGCTTCGCGGGTTTGGCGGGTCACGGGCACCGCAGGGATCTCGGGACCGACACGGACGCGAATCAGCGCACCGTAGGCGTCATTGAAAGCTGGATCGCGAAACTCGACCGTCCCGAACCAGCCATAGTAATGGGCGTTGAGCGCGCAGACGCCGAGGATGGGCAGCAAGGCGCAACAGGCCGCGGTGGCGAGCAGGGCGCTGGAACGTACCAGCAGCGCGCGCGACTCGCGCCGCGCCACGAAAAGGATCGACCCGGCGAGCAGGACGAGGCTGGGGATGATCCAGATCGTATCCTCCCGGGTAAGATAGAACGCGCTGAACGAGAATCCGAGCAGCAGGGCCCAAGGGATCTGGCGGGCGGCGTTCTCGCGCCGGCGGAAATAGAGCGCGACGATTCCCGCGAAGACCATCAGCCCCAGCGAGGCATAGCTGTGCTGGCGTAGCACCCGGCTGAGGTTGGCGGTGTCGAACGAGGCCGGATTCCAAAGCAGCAGTGCATAGAAGGCGAAACGCGCGCCAGCGGAAGCGATGGCCGGGCGGCAGGCGCGCACCAGGGCGGCGCAGGCTCCGGCGTAGAGCAGTTGCTGCGCGAGAAAGAGGGGGATCCCGACGATTCGGGTGGCGGCGATCAGGAGCGGGAAGAAGGGCCCCTTGGCCAGCGTGAGGTTGTCGTAGGCGCCGAGCCAGTTGCCGTGGAGAATGGACTCCCCCAGGGACAAGAAGAGCACGTCGTCGTGCTTGAGGTCCCCCATCCCGGTGATGGGCTGGGCGTCGGTGAGCCAGAGCTTGAGCGCGGTGAGCGCCAACGCGGCCCAGAACCAGAGGCGTGCGCGGTGGGCGGGGTCGCTCATGTGCGGTCCTCCCGGGTATCCAGGCGGAGGACGCCGAGGAACAGACTGGTGAGCGCCACCTGGCAGCCGAGGGTTAGCGCGAGCGCTCCGGGGATGACCAGCCGCAGCATCGCCTGCGGCGAAAGATCGCCGAAATCGTGGCGTCCCCAGATCCAAACGGCACTGGCGGACAGCGCGAGGCCGCCAAGGGCAAGCGCGGCGCCGAGGATCAGGCCTGCCTCGAGCGTGGCGGCGCGGGACATTCTTTCGAACCGCTCGTCCGGGGCACGCAAGCCGGCGCGGATGGCGAAGAACTTCGCCAGCCCGGCAAACGAGACGGCTTGGAAGCCGAGGAGGATGGCGAAGGCGGCGAAGAGGAGCGTGTGCACGTCGAATACCACGCCGCCGAGGGCCAACGGTCCCCGCAGCAGCACTGCCATCGCGGCACCCCCGCCCAGCATGAGGGCGAGGCCGGGGAGCAGGAAGAGCCAACGCGGGCTGAAGAGCAGCATGAACCGCAGGTGGCGCCAACCGTCCCGCCACGGGCGCAGGTGCGGCGGGCGATCGCGGCCGTCGGGGCGGAGCACGGTGGGCACCTCCTCGAGGCGCAGGCCGAGGAGCTTGGCCTTGATGACCATTTCGGAGGCCAGCTCCATGCCGGTGGTGCGCAGGTCCATCTTGCGGAAGGCCTCGGCGGAGAAAGCGCGCAGGCCGCAGTGAAAGTCGTGGATACCGGTGCGGAAGAACAGTCCGCCGAGCGAGGAGAGGATCGGGTTGCCGATGTAGCGGTTCTTCCACGGCATCGCGCCGGGCTGCACGCCGCCGGCGAAACGGTTGCCCATTACCAAATCGACGCCGGCGCGCAGGCGCGCGAGAAAACGTGGGAGGTGGCCGAATTCGTAGCTGCCGTCGGCGTCGCCCATGAGGATGTAGCGACCGCGCGCGGCGGCGAAACCGCCGCGCAGCGCGTTGCCGTAGCCCTTGGCGGCGACGGGCACGAGCCGGGCACCGTGCCCGGTGGCGATTGCCTGCGAGCCGTCGGTGCTGCCGTTGTCGGCCACGACGATTTCGCCATCGATGTGGTGGGCCTTGAGCGCGGCGGAGATCTCATCCAAGCAGGCGGCGAGTGTGCGCGCCTCGTTGAGGCACGGAAGAACGATGGAGATCTCGGGGGCGGGCGTGGTCATTAAACGGGCGACACTTGGGTGAGGGGACGGTGTTGCCAACTCAGGAAGTCCTGGCCGCTCGGAGCTTGGGTCGGTGGGGATGGAGGCCTGGCCGGGTCCCGGCCAAAACCGCCGAGCCGGGCTTTGCCACGTGAGCTGTCGTGGGCTGGGCAGAGAAAAGGCCGCTTTCCGAAGAAAGCGGCCTCTCTAAACTGGCGGGATGGACGGGACTCGAACCCGCGACCTTCTGCGTGACAGGCAGACGCTCTAACCAACTGAGCTACCACCCCGTGGTGACGAAAGAGGCGCGACCGTAGGAGTGGCTGTTGGTCTGTCAAGGCCCCTTTTAACAAGTTGGTCGCGGAAATGTGCGCCGCCCCGGTGGGGACGATTTTTCTCGGCGGGACGACCGGCGAGCGGATGCGATTGGAGTGTGGGGACGGGGGCTGGGGGGCGGCCCCGTTCTCGGCTGCAGCCGTCGCCGCGCGCGGCCGGGTGAGCCGCCGGCGGTGGCGCGGCGAGGTTCGTCGGCCCGCTGAGGGAGGGCGGACTCGGTAGATGGTGATGACCTTGCAGCGGGCCCGAAAACGGGCGGCCCCGGCCCCCCGGTGTCAGGTGGCGGCCGGTGCGAGGGCCTCCTCCTCGGCGGCGAGTGCGCCCTCGAAGAGCTTCTTGTCGAGGGCCTTCATGTAGGCTTCGTGGGCCCCGATGGTGCCGGCCGCCAGGAGCCGCTGGAGCATGTTGTCCATGCCGCACATGCCCTCGGCGGAGCCGCCCTCGATGATGGAGCGGATGTCGGAGATGCGCCCGCTGCGGATGACATTGGGCAACGCCTCGTGCTGGAGCAGGATCTCGTGCACCGCCGCACGGCCGCCGCCTTCCTTTTTGCAGAGCAGTTGCGAGACGATGCCCGCCAGGCAACCGGCCAGGAGGACGCGCACCTGGTTCTGCTCGTCGGCGGGAAAGGCGTTGATGATGCGGTCGATGGTCTTGGGCGCCGAGTTGGTGTGCAGTGTACCGAAGACGAGGATGCCCATCGAGGCGGCGTTGAGGGCGAGCTTGATCGTCTCCAGTTCCCGCATCTCGCCGAGCAGGATGAGGTCGGGGTCGGAGCGCATCGCGCTGCGCAGGCCGGAGGCGAAGGTCTGGGTGTGGTCGCCGACCTCGCGGTGCACGATCACGGAGCGGCGGCTGGGGTGGACGAACTCGACGGGGTCCTCGAGGGTGATGATGTGTCGGGTCTGGGTGGCGTTGATATGGTCGATCATCGCCGCCAGCGTGGTGCTCTTGCCGGAGCCGGTGGGGCCGGTGACCAGGACCAGGCCGGAGCGGAGCTGGCAAAGCTTCTTGAGCGCCTCGGGCAGTTTGAGCTGGTCGAAGGAGAGGATGCGCGAGGGAATCTGGCGCAGCACCGCGGCCATTCCCCAGTGGTTGTGGAGGTAGTTGCAGCGGAAACGCGCCAAGCCGGGCACTTCGTAGGCGAAGTCCAGATCGCAGTGTTCCCGGAAATGGGCCCAGCGGCGCGCGGGGCAGATCTCCTGCAGGAGCGGTTCGAGGGTCTCCGCGGTGAGGGTATCGGGGGCGAGCGCCTGCAGGTCGCCGGACAAACGGCCGCGGGGCGGCAGGCCGACGGTGAGATGCAGATCGGAGCCGCCGCGGCGCAGCAGTTCGGCGAGGAGTTGGTCGAGGACGGCCATGGGGGGAAGAAGGCAGAGCGAAGAACGCAGAATGCAGAAGGAGGAAGGCAGAAGGCGGAGCGGAGAGGGACGAAGACCGAGAGACGAAGGCGCGGCCCGGGGCTCAGAACAGGCCGAAGCGCTTCTTTTCGACTACGGCCGGAGGTGGAGGCGGATGGGCAATGTCCTGCAAAAGCGCTCGCAGCGCGCGGTTGCCGATGTTGTCGAGCGCGACCTCTTCGGAGATGCGCCCCGCCTTGAAGAGTTCGAGCACGGAGGAGTCCATCGACACCATGCCCTCGCGCTGGCCCGTCTCGAGCACGCTGGGGAGATTCTGGAGCTTGTTCTCCCGGATCAGGTTTCCGACGGCGAGGTTGGCGATGAGGATCTCGCAGGCCAGTGCGGTGCCGCCATCGACGGAGGGGAGCAGGCGTTGGCAGATGACGCCGCGCAACGATTCCGAGACCATCGCGCGGATCTGCGCCTGTTGAGAGGGCGGGAAGACGTCGAGCAGGCGGCTGAGCGTGGAGGTGGCGTCGGCGGTATGCATGGTGCCAAGCACGAGGTGGCCGGTCTCGGCGGCGGTGATGGCGATATTGATGGTCTCCAGATCTCGAAGTTCTCCGATGGCCATCACGTCGGGGTCCTGGCGCAGGGCGGCGCGCAGGGCCGTGGCGAAGGTCTTGGTGTGGTCGCCCACCTGGCGCTGGGTGACGATGCAACTGGCGGAGGGGAGGACGTATTCGATCGGGTCCTCGACGGTGATGATGTGGTCGCTGCGGGTGCGGTTCACCTCGTCGACCATGGCGGTGAGGGTGGCGGTCTTGCCGGAGTTGACCGGCCCGGTGATCAGAATGAGGCCGTTGTGGTAGGCCAGAAGCCGCTGCAGCACGGTGATGTCGGGATAGCCCAGTTCGGGGAGCGGGCGGGCCCGGGGCGGGACGATGCGGTAGGAACCGGCCACGCCCCATTTGTGGATGGTGATGCAGGCGCGGAACCGCTGGTCGTCGCCCAGTTCGAGGGCGAGTTCGAGTTCGGAGGTCTCCTGAAGGGACGCGAACTGCTTCTCGTCGAGCAGGGTGAGATTGGCGGCCTCAGCGACGTCGGCGGGCAGCGGCGAGTTGGTGAGGTAGTGGATCTGGCCGTGGCGGCGCACGAAGGGCCGGGCCTGTGCGCTGAGGTGGAGGTCGCTGACTTCGGCGGTCTGGCAATCGGCCAGCAGGCGCGGCATGGCGCGGCGCACGGCGGCGTCGTCCAGGTCGGGGTCGACGAAGAGCGGGTTGGCGGCAAGGGTGGAAAAATCTGGAGACACGGGGGGAGGCGGCGCGGGTGGAGCGGGAAGGGCGAGGGGCGCCGCCGGCTCGGGCGGGGGCGGCGGAGGGTGCACCGCTCCCATCGGGCGGCTCGGGTGGGGCTTGAGTGCGGAGGGGGGAGCTGGGGAGAACCCCTGTCGGGGCTGGGGGATTTCGTAGGGCGAGCCGCGGGGCCAGGCCGCGAAGCGGGGGGCGGAATTTCCGGCGGTGAGTTCGGTTGTCGGCGCCGGGCTGGCGGGTCCGCGTGCGGCGGCGGAGCCGCTGCCCGGTGGAAAGGCTTGAGTGCACGACAGGCCGGCGGAATAGTCCGCGGAGCAAATCCCTCACGCCGCGTTCACCATGCAAGTCATCCACTCGATCTTCGACATGCAGTCGCTCGCCATGAACTTGGAGTCGAAAGGCCGTCTCATCGGCCTCGTCCCGACCATGGGCGCGCTCCACGTCGGCCACGTGAGCCTGATCGAGGCCGCGCGCAAACAGTGCGACACCCTCGTTGTCTCCATTTTTGTCAACCCCACTCAGTTCGGCCCCAACGAGGATTTCAGCCGTTACCCGCGCACCCTCGAGTCCGATCTGCAGGCCTGCGAGAAGGCCGGGGCCGACATCGTGTTCGCCCCGGCCGCCGAGGAGATCTATCCGAAGGGCTATTCCACCTACGTGAACGAGGAGTTCATCTCCAAGCCGCTCTGCGGCAATGCCCGCCCGGGGCATTTCCGCGGGGTAACGACCGTGGTGGCCAAGCTCTTCAATATCGTGCGCCCCGACCTGGCCTTTTTCGGACAGAAGGACGCCCAGCAGGTGGCCGTGATCAAGAAGATGGTCAACGACCTGCACTTCTGCGTGGACCTTGTGGTGTGCCCGACGGTCCGCGAGGCCGACGGGCTGGCGATGAGCTCGCGCAACCGTTTCCTCTCGCCGATCCAGCGTCAGGACGCCGTTTCGCTTTCGCAGGCGCTGTTCAACGCCAAGAAGATGGTCGAGGCCGGCACCCGCAGCACCGACCGGGTGATCGCCGAGACCACCCACATCATGGGCGAGCGCCGCCGGGTGCGGCTCATCTATGCGCAGATCGTCGATCGTTGCACGATGGAGCCGATGAAGGAGATCCTGCCCGGCAAGAGCCTGCTCGCCATCGCCGCCTGGGTCGACGAGGTGCGGCTCATCGACAACATCCTGCTCTAGTCCGCCGAGCGGTCGCGATCATGGTTGCCGATCTTATTCTGCGCGACGCTGCCGAGCCCGACCTGATCGCCGTGCAGGCGATCTACGCCCATCACGTGGCGCACGGCACGGGCACCTTCGAGGAGGAGGCGCCCGATCTGGCCGAGATGAACCGGCGTTGGCGCGAGGTGCGTGAGCGCGGCTTCCCCTGGCTGGTGGCCGAGGTGCAGGGGCGAGTGGTCGGCTACAGCTACGCCAACTGGTTTCGCGCCCGCAGCGCCTACCGTTTCACCTGCGAGGACTCGGTCTACCTGGCGCCCGACTGGCGTGCCCGTGGGGTCGGTACGCAGTTGCTCGGCGCATTGCTGGCCCGCTGCACCGCCGCCGGCTCCCGCCAGATGCTCGCAGTCATCGGCGACAGTGCCAACCAGGGCTCGGTGCGCCTGCATGCCCGGCTGGGTTTTGTCCCCGTAGGGACGATGCGCGACGTCGGTCTGAAGTTGGGGCGCTGGCTGGACGTGGTGATCATGCAGCGCACCCTCGGCGAGGGCGCCGGCCCGCCGCCGGAGGTCCCGGTTCGATGAGGCGGGGCGGGTCCATTTCCCGGCCAGGTCCCGGCGCTGCCCGTCCGCGGCCAGCCTCGCCTGGTGGGGTGGGGTTTGCTCCCTCCGAGGTGGCGTTGGCGCAGCTGGCGGGCCCGAGGTCCGCCCGCCCGCCCGGAGCCGCCCCGGAACACTCCATACCAGCTTCATGAAGACAGCCTACGATATCGTCGTGATTGGCAGCGGCATTGCCGGGCTGAGCTTCGCGCTCAAGGCCGCCGCGGCCGGCCGCAGTGTGGCGATCCTCACCAAGAAGAACCGCGCTGATTCCAACACCAACTTCGCCCAGGGCGGGCTGGCCGCGGTGATGGCCGCGGAGGACAACTTCGACAACCACGTGCATGATACACTGGTGGCCGGCGACGGGCTCTGCGACGAGCAGGCCGTGCGCGAGATCGTGCGCGACGGCCCGGCGCGGGTGCGCGAACTGGTGGCCATCGGCCTGGAGTTTTCGCGCGACACGCACGGCCAATTCGACCTCGGCCGGGAGGGCGGGCACTCGCACCGGCGTATCCTCCATGTGAAGGACATGACCGGCAAGGCCATCGAGGAGGCGCTGCTGCGCGCCGTGGCCGGGAGCGAGCGCATCGACCTCTTCGAGCACCTCTTCGCCATCGACGTGGTCACCGCGGCCAAGGTCGGCGCGGGGGCGGTCGCCGCCGGGGGCAACCGCGTGCTCGGCCTGCATGCGCTCGATGTGCGCGAGCACCGCGTGGTCTCGCTCGCCGCCCCGGTGGTGATGCTGGCCACCGGTGGCGCCGGCCAGGTCTACCTCTACACCACCAACCCCGAGATCGCCACGGGCGACGGCATCGCGATGGCCTACCGGGCGGGCGTGCCGGTGCGCAACATGGAGTTTATCCAGTTTCACCCGACGACGCTCTACACCGCCGGCGGGGCGGGGGCGGTGGCAGGCTGGCCGCGTTTTCTCATCAGCGAGGCGGTGCGCGGCGAGGGGGCGATCCTGCGCAACTTCGCCGGCGAGGCCTTCATGCCGCGCTACCATCCCCAGGCCGACCTCGCCCCGCGCGACATCGTGGCCCGCGCGATCGACGCGGAGATGAAGACCTCCGGCACGCCGCATGTGTGGTTGGATATTCGGCACAAGGACGAGGCCTGGCTGAGGCAGCGTTTTCCGCAGATCTTCGCCGGCTGCGAGAAGGTCGGGCTCAACCTGGCCAAGGACCTCGTGCCGGTGGTGCCGGCGGCGCATTACACCTGCGGCGGGGTGGCCACCGACCTGCGTGGCGCCACCGAGCTGCCCGGGCTGTACGCCTGCGGCGAAGTGGCCTGCACCGGCCTGCACGGAGCCAACCGGCTCGCGAGCACTCGCTGCTGGAGGCCATCGTGGTGGCGCATCGCGCCGCCGCCGCGCTCGAGGACTATTTGCAGGCGCTGCCGGCGGCGGCCCCGGACATACCGGCGTGGCAGGATCTCGGTGGCGACGACGCCGACGAGCGCGTGGTGCTCACCCACAGCTGGGAGGAGCTGCGGCGGGCGATGTGGGATTATGTGGGCATCGTGCGCACGACCAAGCGGCTGGAGCGCGCCCGCGCCCGGCTGGGCAATCTCGCCAAGGAGGTCCATGAATACTACTGGCATTTTTCGGTGGATCCGCAGCTGCTGGAGCTGCGCAACCTGATCGTGATCGGCGAGCTCATCGTCGCCTGCGCGCTGCAGCGCCACGAGAGCCGAGGGCTGCACTACACGCTGGATTTTCCCCAGAAGCTGCCGGCCGCGCGCGACACCGAGGTGCGGCGAACGTAGGGACGGCCGCTGGCGGAGGCGGCGGCGCCCCGCCGCCGGGGTATTCGCATTTTCCGTTGGCATGGGCTGCTCGGCCCGCAGATTCGCGGGGTGCGAACATTTGCTCTCCCTGAGGCGCTCCGGTCCCGTGCCCTTCTCTGGTCGCGGTGGCTGGCGTTTGCGGGCTTCTTCCTGGTTTTGCTCGGTTGCCGCTGGGCTTTTGTCCACGCGCATGCGTTGGACCTGCCGACCTGGGATCCGTGGGATGCGCTAGCGGAAACGATTTTTCGGCCGGCGGCCGAGGGGCGCTTGCACTGGAGGAACTTCTTCGCGCCGTGCAACGAGCACCGTCCGGCCCTGACTCGTCTCTTGGAATACGGTTTGGCGATGGGCAACGGGCAATGGGATGCGCGGTTGGAATCAGCGGTATTCGCGGTGCTGCCCGCTATGCTGTTCACGCTGCTGCTCGCGGCGGGGTGGTCCCGGGTGCGCGGGGCCTGGCGGATCCTGTGGCTCGCGCTGCTGCTCCTGCTCGGGGCGTTGCCGTACGGCGCAGAGAACGCGCTCAACGGTTTCCAGTCCGTGTTCTACATTCTCGGTTTGGGGGCGGTGGGCTACCTGTGGCTGACTTTGACTGCGGAACGCTTCGGCCCCGGGTGGTTCCTCGGGCAGTTCTGTGCAGTCTTCTCGTTGTTCACGATCGCCGCTGCGGTGGCCAACGGCCTGGTGGTCATCGTTGTATTGGGCGCGCAGATGCTGCGGGAGCGCCGAATGAGCGCCTTGCGCGTGACCGGTTGTGTGCTCGGTCTGGGCTACGCTGTCTGCTCCTGGGTGCTCTGGTCCCCGTCGCCGTGGCATGCCTCGCTGCAGGCAGTCAGTGTGGGCGAGTGGAGCCGGGTGCTTTCCCATCTGCTTTCCTGGCCGGCGTTGGTTCTTTGGCCGGTCTCGGTGCTGCTGGTCGCCCCTGTGGTGGTCCTGGCGTGGAGGCGCTGGCGTGAGGGCCGGCTGCCCGCTGGCGACGCCGCCCTGGTCGGGTTGGCCGTGTGGGCGGGGGTGCAATGCGCCTCGATCGCCTATGCTCGCGGGCATGAAGCGGTGTGGTTGGCCGGACGTTACCTGGATCTGCTGGTCCTCGGGTTGCCCGTCCAGTTCCTGGCGTTGGTTCAACTGTATCCGGCGGGCGCGAGCGTGGAGGGCCGGGGCCGCAGGCGGTGGTGGGGCAGGGGGGCGATGGCCGCGTGGCTGGCCGTCGTCGGCATCGGGCTGGCGCAACAGACCCGCGAGGCGATGGTGGGGGTGGCGACCTATGATGTGGAACGCGCGCTGCAGGTGAAGAACACCCGGGCCTATCTGGCCGGCGGAGACGCGGCCATTCTGCGCAATGCACCGTTCCGGACGATCCCGTTTCCAGTCGCCGACGTATTGATCCAGCGCCTCGCGGCTCCCGGGATCGATGTCCTGTTGCCGGCGAGCGTGCGGCCGGCCTTTCCGCTCGTGGCCCGCACGGCCGCCGAACGGTTTCCCGCGCGGGCTCCCTCGCTCGTTCTCGAGACTCCTCCGGCACAATCAGTCTTCAGCTCTCTCGACACGCTGCCGGAATCACCGGCGCAGGTCTGGCAGTCCACCGTTCAGCGGCCTCATCCAGCCGGCATGCTGCGGCTCTGGGTCGCCGGAGATCTTGGGGCCGGACGCAGCGACCTTCGCCTTGTCGCCCGCAGCGCGACCGAATGCTATGAGGTGACTCCGGACCGTGCGCCCGGGCGGCGCTGGAAGCGGATGCAGGTGCCCCAGCCCGCCGGGGACTGGTGGATCGAGGCGGAGGATACGAGTGCAACGGGATGGTTCGCCTTCACTACGCCGGTCGCCCTCGGGCGCTGGTCGTGGATGGCCGACAAACTGCTCTGGGCCTCTCCCCTGGTTGCCGGTGGTGGCGTTCTCCTGTTGTTGGCGGCCGGTCTCCTGGCTTTGTCGCAGCGTCCCGCAGACGAATGATTCCCGTTCAGCGGGCTTCGCCGCTTCGCTTCCGCGAGGGGAAACCGGCCCTCGTTGCCGGACGCCGAGCCCGCCCGCTCCGCCGTGTCCGAAATCGAAGCGCCGGGGGCGCGGGCCGGCTGCTGTCTCCGCCTTTGCCATCCAGCGGTGGCCGGAGTTGGTGGTGATTCGCGTGCAACGGATAGTGGGCTTGGCCGGAGTCGCCGCTCGGTCGGAGGGGAGCTTGGGGAGGTTGAGAACGCCCGGGCAGGGCCCGGCGGCCCGGTGCAGCGTGGAGTTTTTGCGAGGGAGGGGGACGGGCCGACAGGCGCTGCCTTGGCTCCTGAAAATTGGGACAAAGGAGGGCTGCTGCCCGACGGTGAGGCCTTTGATCCGAGGCCGGGGAGGGGCCGGTTGTGAAATGCGGCGGACTCGACACTTGACACCGTTCCGCGGTTTTGGCTTCTCACACCTTCCTCAGATCCAATTTACGTCATGGCCAATACCAAATCCGCAATCAAGGCCGCCCGCCAGTCTATCCGCCGGCAGGACCGCAACAACATCGTCAAGTCCCGGCTGAAGACGCTTTCGCGCAAACTCGCGAAGCTCACCACCGAGGGCAAGAACGACGAAGCTCGCGTCGTCGCGATCGATTTTATCTCTGCCCTCGACAAGGCATCCAAGAGCAACGTCGTTCACAAGAACGTCGTCGCCCGCCAGAAGTCGAAGCTGAGCAAGCTCGTCTTGGCCAAGGCCTAAGCGCCTTCCGCCGGAGCTGTTTCCGCACCCTCACGCGTTCCGCGTGGGGGTTTTGTTTTTCTTGGGTGCAAACGGTCGGGCTGATACTCTCCGCCTGTCCTTGCCTCCTTCACGCGCCAACCATTACCGCTTCGCCTCCATGTCCGCCGACGATTTTCTCAGCTTCCCGCCCGACACGCTTGACCGTGATCCGCTGCGGCTGTCCATCGTCGCGCGCGGCCCGGCCTGGCTCGCGGTGGTGAAGCCGGCGGGCCTGCCTTGGGCGGCCGACCCGTGGATTCCGCGTTCGAGCGATCTGGTGCGCGAAGTGCGACGCCAATTGCGCGACGGCAAGCCCGCCCTCGCTCGCCTCGGCATCGAAGCCTTCCATGGCATCGTGGGCCCCGACCTCGTCGCCTCCGGTCTGGTGCTCTGCGCCACCACGGACGCCGAAGGGGCTCGTTTGGCCAATGCGCTGGGTTCGGCGCAGGTGGAACTCACCTACCGCTTTGTGACCATGGGGCGGCCGACGGAGACCGAGATCGTCTGCGATCTGCCGATCGCGCCGCATGCGATGGAGCCGCGGATGCTGGTTTCGCACACCACGGGCAAGAAGACGGTGACGCGCTTCGCCCTCGAGCAACGTTTCCGCGGCTACGCGGTGTGGACGGCCACGACGACTTTCGACCGGTTGCATCAGATCCGACTGCACGCGGCGGAGAGCGGCCTGCCCATCATGGGCGAGTCGCGCTACGCCAAGGTGGCTCCGGTGATGCTGTCGGAGATCAAGCGCGACTACCGCCCGTCGCCGCGCAAGCCCGAGGAGCCGATCTACGGCGAGCTGGCGCTGCACCTGGGCCGTATTGTATTCCCGGGAGCCGACGGCAAGCCGGTGACGCTCGAGGCGCCGTTGCCGAAGGGCTTCGGGGTGCTGCTCAAGCGTTTCGCCGAGCATCTGGCGATCTGAGGCTGGCCGGATAGTTCGTTTCGAGCAGGTAGGAATGGCGCTGCGCATTCTTCGCGGCGAAGAATGCGGGGGCGACGTCGGGACGGGCGCGGATGGAACGCCGCGCTCACTCCCCGGATTCGGCCTACTTGCTACCAATGATTCGGTTCGCCCACCAGGCGCACTTTCCTGCCTGGAGCGGGTGAGGCTCCGCTCGAGCCGTTCCCCATCCGTTCTCGCGCCGCGTTCTCGACATTCGCGGCGGGTCGCCTGCCCCTCGCCCCCGCAAACGCCAGTCGCCGCGATGCCTACTCGTCACGCAATGATTGCCTATGGCGGTGACAGTCGGATTGACCGGTGAAAAACCTATCAATACTCCGCTTATCCGGCATAAAATTCGCTCCACCCCCTTCCTCCTGATGAACCGCCCGCTCAAAGCACTCCTGTCGAGGATGGTCCTCGTTCTGAACCTCGGCTTCGCCTCCCTGTTTGCCCGCGCCCAAGGGACGGCGACTTGGTCCGAGACCTTCGAATCCGCTGCGGCGCTGACGAACTGGACGGTGAGCAACGGCACCTGGCAGATCGGTATGCCGACCTCGGGGCCTGGCTCGGCGCATGGGGGCACCCGGGTCGCCGGGACGGTGCTCGATGGGAACTATACGGATAATATGAGTTCTCGCCTTGTTAGTCCGGTCCTTACCGTGCCAAGCGCGGACCAGAATCCGCGGCTGCGGTTTTGGCACTGGTGGAGTTTGGCCGGGAATGACTTCGGTAAGATTCAGATCAGTGTCGATAATGGAGCTACATGGAGTGATCTGGCTCCCCAATACGACGGTGGTAACGGTAGCGACGGCCGGTGGAGCCATGCATGGGTCGACTTGCGCGCCTACGCCGGGAGAACTGTTCGCCTCGGATTCTATTTCGAGAGTCATACCACCTATTATTCCAGCCCGGGCAGCGGGACCGGCTATGCCGTCACGGTGAGCAGTGGTTGGTATATTGACGATCTTGCTATTGAAATCGGAGATGCTCCGGCTTTGCCGAAGGATGAAGGTTTCGAAACAGGCTGGGGCGGCTGGCGCGCCCAGTATGCCGGTGGTTGGGCTGCCGACTCGGCGATCTGGGAGATCGGGCAGCCAACCTCGGGCCCTGGCGCAGCCCATTCTGGCACGAAGTGCTTGGCGAATCATTGATGGCGACTACCCGGATAATCGCAGCAGCCGCATGGTAAGCCCGGCCTGGATCGTTCCCGCAGCCGACCAGTTTCCGCGTCTTCGCTATTGGCACTGGTGGGCTCTGGCGGCGAGTGATCTCGGCAAGCCTCAAATAAGTATTGACGATGGTGTCACGTGGACCGATCTGGCCGCCCAATATGACGGAGGTAACGGAAGCGACGGGCGCTGGAGTCGCGCGTGGATTGACCTGCGGGCCTACGCGGGCAGGACGGTCCGGCTCGGCTTCTATTTCGAGAGCCATACCACTTACTATTCCGGTGCGGGCAGCGGCACTGGATATGCGGTAACGGTAGGCAGCGGCTGGTACATTGATGAGGTGACCGTCGAGATCGGGGTCGAGGGCGCCATGAGCAACCCGGCAAGGTTTTGAAGACGGTTGGGGCGGTTGGCGCGCGCGATACGCCGGCGGTTGGGCGACGGATTCGGCGATTTGGGAGATCGGTGTGCCGACCTCGGGGCCGTCGGCATCCCATTCCGGAACCAAGTGCCTAGCAACGATCCTCGATGGCAATTATCCCGATAACCGGAGCAGCCATATGGTAAGCGCTTCCTTTACGGTGCCGGCGGCTAACATGAACCCTCGCCTTAAATTCTGGCATTGGTTGAATCTCTCATCCAGCGACCTCGGCAAGGTGCAGATCAGTATTGATGATGGTGTGTCATGGACGGATCTCGCCGCCGCCTACACCGGTACGAGTGGAGGAGGGTGGACCCAAGCGAGCCTCGACCTGAATGCCTATGCCGGCCAATCGGTCCGTCTGGGCTTCTATTTAGAGACTCACACCACCTATTATTCTGGGCCGGGAACCGGCACTGGGTATGCAGTGACGGTGAGCAGTGGGTGGTACGTGGATGACATCCTGATCGACGTCACTCGCTGAACGCAGCCGATTTCCCGAATCGCGCGATCACCGAGAACCGCCCCCTGCGGATCACGACCTCGACCTCGCTCGCCAATCCGGTGTTCTCGATCAACGCGCCGGCGCCGGAGGGGATGACGATCAATGCGACCACCGGCCAGATCGATTGGACGCCCTCCGAAGCGCAGGGAGCCGGCTATTATCCGGTGACTGTCGAACTGCGGCAGACCGGCAACAATCTCAGCCCGGTCGATAGTGTCTCCTTTGAAGTGCAGGTTTTGGAGGAGAATAATGCCCCGGTGCTTGCGCCCTTCAGCCGGCGGAGTGTCGAGGCGCGCCAGCCTTTCTCTGTCACCGCTTCGGCCACTGATCCTGACAGTGCCAATCGCGCCAACCGCGAACTCGTTGGCCGGGCGGACTTCGATGACCTCACCTTGGGCACTTGGCGGGCCGTGAGCGTGGCCAGCAACAAGAACTGGACGGCCACCGAGTACGACGGCCGCTATGCCGAGGTGTTCGGCTACGGCGGCGATGTGGCCTCCGAGGACTGGTTGATCTCGCCGGCACTCAATCTCAGCGGCTATGCAGGAGAGGTGCTGACCTTCCTCAGCCGGCGTCAATATACCGGTCCGGCGCTTGATGTTCTGTATTCGACCAACTACGCCGGCACCGGCAACCCGAATTCCGCGACCTGGACCTCGTTGACGGCGCAGTGCGCCTGGCCGGTTGTCGCGAACGATTGGTCTGCCTCTGGCACCGTTGACCTAAGCGGGATCACTGGGTCGGCCGTCTCGATCGCCTTCCGCTACAAGAGTACCGGCGTCACCAACAGTACGGCGGCCATGTGGGATATCGACAACATCGTGCTTACGGGCACGCCGCTGGTGATCAATAACACGGATCGTATCACTTACAGCCTTGGGGCGGGTGCGCCGGCCGGCATGATGATCAACCCGACGACCGGCCTGATCACCTGGACACCGTCCTATGCCCAGGCGGCGGCAACCCACCAGGTGACGGTGATCGCGAGCGACAACGGTTCGCCGAGCCTCTCCGACAGCGAGCTGCTCACGGTTGAGGTTCCGATGCCACCTGTTCCCGGCATCATCAGACAGCCATTATCGGCGATGGGCGCGGCGGGTCAGGGCGTCTCCACGGGGGTGGGGATTGTCGGACCTTCGGCGTCGACCTTCCAATGGTATCGCGGGGGGCGCCCGGTGAGCGGTGCGACTGCGCCGCAGTTGAGCCTAGCCGCGGTCGCTCCGGCTGACGTGGGGATCTACGATGTTGTGGTAACCGCACCGGCCGGGTCGACTATGTCCACTCCTGCGGTTATCGGCGTATTGCCGCCGACCGGTGCGCGAACGGCGGGCGCTATTCCCACCCGCACGGAGTGGCAGGACATTCATCATCCCAACGGAGCGGTGTACGACCAGTTCCTGCTCAGCGGGTGGCTGGTACCTTCACCGCCGGACCGGAACAAGATCGCGCGCTGCTCGTACCTCGATGAGAACGAAAGCATCGTGCAGGTGGAAATGTCCGGCGCGGGCGCGATCACGATCGTGCTCGACAACGCCTCCGGCCCGATGGCCCCGGCGCTCTACAACCAGAGCGGCATCCAGTATATGAAGGGCAAGGCGACGATTGTTCTCGCCGGATCCGACGCCACGACCCACTTCACGGTCTATTCGGTGGGTACAGCTACAAACCCCGGTGTCACTCGTCCGGATGTGCCCTATGCCGGTTGGGCGGATGTGGCCGCTGCGGGCATCGTGAGCACCAACAGTGCGCTCGGCGGCATCCACCAGGGCAACGTCAACTACAACGCCGCGCTTGGCGCCACCGGATTCTATGCGCCTGAGGTGACTTCGGTCGGCGGACTTGTGGTCCTCCACGGGATCACCGCCAGCGCCTCGGCGGTGCCGTACCTCTATTTTGGCGCGAGGGGCGCTGTGGACGTCAAGATTGCTGGCACTGCTCTCGCGCAGCCCAATGGCGATGTGCTCACGGTTTCCGGTTTGGCGAGCGTCACGATGGGCGCCGGGCAGGATTCCTGCGGCCGGGCCGCTCCGGCCCAGGCCATTGCGACGCGCCTCCTCAAAGATGACGGCACCGATGTCACCGCTGGGGTCGTCACTGGTCCCTGATCTCATTCAGCTCTTCTCCCAAACAGGTACGTCATCCTTCTGCCCATGTTCCCTCCGTCTCTTCGTCTCTGGTTCGGGCTGCTTGCCTTGAGCCATCTTTTCGCGGTAGTCCCGCTCGCCGCCGTGACCAATATTGCCGGCACCTATACCGGCACGGAAACGGCGACGATCACGATTACAGCCGAAGGCGAAACGGACTCCGAGACTGTCTCGGGGACCAATCCCAATGTTGTGGTCTCCCAGACCGGCTCGACCTTTTCGATCACCACGGCAGACCCGAGCAGCGGGGTGTCGGTCACCCGTACCGGCACGATCTCCGGCAATCAAATCACGTCCGTTACGGGCCCGGCCTTTGGGTTTGCGCCTCGGCCAGGGGCGTAGTTGCCACTACGAATAAGCTCACCTCGGGGAGTGGCACGATCTACGCCGATCGTATTGAGATGCAGGTCGCGGGCTATGCGACCGGGAGTGTGCAGGGTGTTTCCGGGCGACTGGACCTTTCCAGCTCGGTGGTATTGCGGCCCAAGAGCACACCGGTCACCGCGCCGAGCATCACGACCCAGCCACAAAACCGGAGCATCGCCCCGGGTTTGACGGCTTCGCTTTCGGTCGCTGCTTCCGGCACCACGCCACTCTCCTACCAATGGTATCAGGGCACCAGTGGTTCGACGACGAGCCCAATCAGCGGTGCGACCGGCAGCAGTTATACGACTCCGGCCCTGACCGCGACGACGTCCTATTGGGTGCGGGTGAGCAACACCGCCGGCATGGCAAACAGTAACACGGCGACGGTGACGGTGACCGCCGCCGTGTTGCCTTCCATCACGACGCAACCGGCGTCCAAGACCATCAATGCAGGGGGACGGCCGCGCTTTCGGTCGCCGCTACCGGCACCACGCCGCTCTCCTATCAGTGGTATCAGGGAACCAGTGGTTCGACAACGAGCCCGATCAGCGGCGCGACGAGCACCAACTATACGACTCCGGCGCTGACTGCGACGACTTCCTATTGGGTGCGGGTGAGCAATACCGCCGGCTCGGCGAACAGCCATACGGCGACGGTCACGGTGGGCCCTTCGGTCCCGTTACCGACCGCGATCGATCAACCCGGGTTGAGCGAAACGTCTTCCGGTGCTGTGGCGTGGTATGGGCAGACCGGCACAACCCATGACGGAGTCGACGCCGCGCAAAGCGGCGGCATTGCGAACAGCCAGAGCAGCGAATTCTCGTTGGTCGTGGAAGGACCGTGCGGAATTAGCTTCTGGTGGAGAGTATCTTCGGAAGGTGGGTACGATTATCTGCGGTTCTCCATCGATGGTACCGAGCAGAGCGGTCGGATCAGCGGCACAGTGGATTGGCAGCCGAAGACCTTCTCGATTGGTGCCGGTTCGCATACCTTGAAATGGGCCTACACCAAGGATAGCTCCACTTCGAGCGGTAGCGACTCTGGTTGGGTGGACCAGTTGGAAATCGCCAGTATCGCCGCACCGGCCATCACGACTCAGCCTCAGTCCCAGACGGTGATCGCGGGCGCCGAGACGTTGTTGACAGTTGCGGCCAACGGAGGGCTCCCCTTGAACTATCAGTGGCAGCGTCTCGCGGCAGGAACGGCGACTTGGGCCGACCTGACCGAAGGCGGCAGCTACAGCAATGTCGGCACGGCAGCCTTGAAGATCGTTTCAATTACAGGAGCGATGAACGGCGACCAGTTCCGTTGCGTAGCGAGCAACGCTGCAGGCTCCGCGACCAGCGCCGCAGCGATTGTGGAGGTGAGCCTACCGCTGTTTCCGACGTGGAGTATAACCACCGATTACTCGGCAAGCCAAAACCCGATCGGAGCGTGGTCTTATGGGCGCAAGTGGTCTGTCGACGCTCCAGCGTTTGACCTGTTCACCGTGCGTTGGGGAGATACCGGGTGGTACCTTGGAAACTATGGTAATGGTGGTCCGAGCATTCAAGGGGGACCAGTCCTCTGGGCAAAAGCGAATGGAACGGGTTACCCTTGCGTCCGATGGACGTGTCCTAAGACCGGTTACTACAATATCGTCGGAAAGTTCACGGGCGCAGATTCACGCGGTGTCGACAACAACGTGTATGTCGTGATTGCTGGCACGACCGCGATGTCTGCTCGCTTGCAAGGCTACGAGCAGCAGGCGCCATTCCAGCACCGCGAGGTTTCGCTTACGCTGGGACAAGAGGTCGACTTCACGATGGCCTGGGCGGGAGGCGTCTACTCTGAATATGGGTGGACCGATCTTGATGCGGTGATTTCTGAGGTCCCACGCATTCCGGTCGTCACCGGGCAGCCGCGTTCGGTTGTTAACATATTGGGGAGAAGCGTCTCCGTAGAGGTGGAGAGTGTCGGCCCGGCCGGATCCACCTTCCAATGGTACCGAGCGGGCCAAGCGGTAGTCGGCGCCACGACTTCGACCCTGCGCCTCGACATTGTCGATCCGAATCAGGCGGGCCTCTACGATGTCGCGATCACCGCACCGACTGGCAGCGCGCTGTCCCGGCCGGCGATCGTCGGTATCATGCTTCCCGCGGGCGAACGCACTGCCGGATCCATTACCACCCGCGCGGGATGGTTGGACATTCACCATCCCAACGGAGCGGTGTATGACCAGTTCCTGCTCACCGGCGGCGCGGCTACCTTCAATGCCGGACCGGGCAAGATCGCGCGCTGCTCGTACTTGGACTCCAAAAACAGCATTGTCCAGGTCGAGATGTCCGGCGCGGGCGCGATCACCATCGTGCTCGACAATCCCGCCGGCCCGATGGCTCCGGCCCTCTACAACCAGAGCGGCATCCAGTATATGAAGGGCGATGCCACGGTGATCCTCGCGGGGGCCGACGAGACCACCCACGTGTCGATCTACTCGGTCGGGCCGCTCACCAATCCGGGTGTCACCCGCGCCGATGTCACCTACGCCGGCTGGGCGGATGTGCGGGCGATGGGCATTGTCAGCGCCAATGGCAAGTTGGGAGGAATTCATCAGGGCAACGTCGCGTATGCGGCGGCGACCGGCTTCGCCGGGATCTATGCGCCCACGGTGAACACCGTCGGCTCGCTGAGCGTCGTGCATGCCATCGCCGCCTCGGGTGACGCCATTCCGTATCTGTATTTTGGGCCGAACGGCAATGTCGTTGTGAAGATCGCCGGCAGCAGCCTCGCGCAGCCCAATGGCGACAGCCTCACCGTGCAGGGGCTCATCCAGGTCCAGATGGGCGCCGGTCAGTCCTCCGCTGGCACGGCCGCTCCGGCCCAGGCGATCCAGACCCGGCTGATCGAAGACGACGGTACCGATGTCACCACCGCGATTGTGACCGGTCCCTGAATCGTGTGGACAACCCGGCCGATGAATCCATCGTGCTGGGTCATGGACGGGTCTTCTCTTCCGGCGGCAAAACGGGACGCCCCCCTGCGGCCCGAATCTGCTTGCGGGATGGCCCCGCGTTTTTTTGGGCCAGCACCCTGCAACTCGCTTGGCCGTTTTACGCAGCCATCAGGGTTCAGCGACTGATGAGAACCATTCTTGTAGTCATTGGACTGGTCTTCGTGCTCGGCGGCATCCATGCCGTGATGACGCCGAAAGCGTGGACGTGGGTTGGTGGGAACCGGTGGATAGCCAGCTATGAATTCTCGAAGGAGAGCAGCCTGTATTTCGGTGGTGCAGCGATCGGCTTGGGCGTCGTCGCAGTCATCGCGGGCTTCCGGTACAGAAAGATTGTCATGCGCCATTCCGGACTTGAGACCCACCAATTTCGGCCGAGTCGGCGGCCGGCGGAGACGCCGGGGAAGTCCGCGCCTTCCAAGCCGAGTCCGCTGCCCGGCGGCCCTCATTCTTGAGCGCTCGACCCCATGCCTCAGTCTACCCCTGGTTCTCTGTCCAACGTCGTCAGGCTATGCGTGTTGGTGTTGGCCTATTCCGTGCTCCGCTTTCTCTTGAATGAGAGCGCTCCGATTATGCAGACGCCACTTCCACCGACACCGTGAAGCCAATGGCGGATTCTTTGGCCGCGGTCGGTCGTACCTAACTTGCATTCCACCAATATGGCGCATTTCGCAACCAGACCATTGCCTGCTAGGCTGGTGCTTCGCGGTTATCGCGAGTCCGACCTTTCCGGGTGCTTGGCCGTGTACGACTCCAACCTCGGACACACCCTCCCAGACAGTAGAGTCCTTCTCGAGGATCACTTGCGGAACCCGTTTTTACACTACCTAGTGGTTGAAAGCGAGGAAGGCATTGTCGCATGCGGCGGGGTTGACCAGTGGGGCGACCTCGCCCGCGCCAGTTTCGCATTCGGGATGGTTGAGCGGCGGCTGCATGGCCGCGGAATCAGGACGCTCCTGGTATTGGCTCGCCTGGCGCTGGTCGACTGTTCTGACGGTGAGATCACGGTGTTCCTGACAACGGCGGAAAGGACGGAGGGGTTCTATCGACGCTTTGGATTCAAAGTCTCGGACCAGTCGGAGTTCACGAATGATTACGGCGGCGGACTCTACTATCAGACTTTCGAGCTGTTTTTCACCCAGGAGATGCGTGCCGAAGTAGGCGCAAGCCTCCGGAGTTACGGCCCTTCACTGGTGATCGATTACGAATCCTTGGGTGGGCCAAGCCGGTTGGCGAAGACCAGTGCCGGCGCAGAGGCAATTCCGCGTCCAGAGCTCTTGCCTGGCAGCCCGCATCCCTAAGCCCTGGGCGCAAGAACGAATGCCATTCCCGGTCTCCATGTATCTGAAGGCCCACGAGCGCGACGCGAAGCTGCGGGTGTTCTGCGACGAGTGGTTGCTTGGCGCACTCACCGGCGGCGCTGATGTGGGGCACGAATCGAAGATCGCGAGTCTTGCCGTGAAGGATCCCAACGCGGCGTTGATGTGTGCGGTGTCGCTAGTCGAGCTTGCGGGCGAAGAAGTGGCGGACGAGGCGTTAGCCGGGCCCTTTGAGCTCGTCCTCGCCAAGCATGGGGCTGATTTCATCGATGTCGTGTGCGAGCTTTGCCGGGCACTACCGCGATTGCCCCGTATTCTGTCCTGCATTTGGGGCCAGCATATCCCGAGGCCCGTCATGCGTAAGCTCGAGCTGTTTCGGTCCATATGAAGGCCTGCTGCATCCAGTTGTCGCTGCGCGGAACCGGTCATGCCGGCGGCTCCGCCATCGGCGCCCAATCCCCGACGTGGCTTACCCGAAGCCGCCGCAAAGAATGAAGCTCATGAGCGACATCAAGAGCACTTGGCTGATCCATACCAAAGGAGCTCTGTTCATCGTGCTCGGCACCCTGTCGGCTGGGCTGATTTTCGTGCAGGTACCGACATTCAAGACTGCGGCCTTGTTGGGTGTGACGGTCTGGGCGTTCTGTCGATTCTACTACTATCTCTTCTATGTCCTCGAGCGGTATCTCGGGCGCCAAGCGCGGTTTGCCGGGATCATTGACGCGCTGGGGTTTCTGCTCCGTCATCGGGGCCGGGCAGAACCGGGCGGACTCGGTCCAGTTGACGCCGGGAGCAGGCCCGGCCTTTGCGACCGCCCCGACGCCCCTAAGATCCGCTCGAAACCTCCGCCATGCCCATGATCACACTGCTACTCCGCCAGGCCTGGGACTTGTACCGGAGGCACTTCGGCCTCATCGCAGCGGTGGTCGTTGTGATCTGGCTGCCGCTGGACTTGTTGAGCAGCTATATGGATTTTTTCGTATTTGATCCGGAGGATTTCCGGCGGTCCTTCCGCTTCTCCCAGTTCCTCGACAACTTCGTCGGGATTATTGCCACCGCTGGCGTCATTTCGATCGGCTACTCCGCGAGTCTTGGGTCGCAGCCGTCGTTTGGCTCGGCGTTGAGTGTGGGGGCAAGCTCCTGGGGGCGGATGTGGTGGACCCGGTTCCTCACCGGACTGGCCATTATTTTCGGACTTCTGCTTCTGATCATCCCTGGAGTCTACCTGTTTGTTCGGTTGGCCCTGGTTGAGCCGGTGGCCGTCTGCGAACGCGTTTCGGGTCCGGACGCCCTGCGTCGGAGCTTTGAGCTTACCGAAGGGCGGTTCTGGCAGGTTTTCTGTTTGGGTTTGGTCCTGGGCGGTGTGATGATCGCGGCGGTCGTTTGTGTCGTGCTGCCGTCGATTCTGATCCCGGCGGCGGACCACTGGTTGATTGACGCGGCAACCTCGTTGCTCGCCGATCTTGTGGGCGCCTACGGCACTCTCTGTGTGTTGTGCGCCTACCTGTCGTTCTCCGAAGTTCAGGGTTTGGCTGAACTCGGTAGGGAGACGCCCTTGGCGGGTGGGCTCGCGATGCCCACCGAGATGCCGCCCGTGCTGAGCTGAACGCTGGTGTGACTCGGGCCAATATGCGCCAAAACCTTCACGGCTTCGGCTACCGGTCGGGACTGCTGCGGCAGATCTAAGCCAGGAGGCAGAAAGCCGGTGGCGTGATGGCGAGCTGGAACTCGGCGCTCCCCAGGATGAACGATTGCGTCGTCCAGCGACGACGGAGGCGCACGACGTACTGGCGAGCTTCGCTACGGCGCAGAGGCGGTCGGCGCGCCGCGCAAGCCCTACCCCGCGGAAGGGTCACCTCGCGGGGTGGCCTGCACGGCGGGCCCAACCTAACGCAGAAGACCGAACGCCACGGCCGGAAAGCAGGCAGGGACGACTGCGCCACCTACGAGCATGTCTGAGTTCTCCTTCCCCCCAGTGACGGTCTTTCCGATCCTCTGTGTGCTCTGCGTTCTTTGCGGTTAGCCAGAAGTCGTGAGGAGCGAGCAGGAGCAAGATCAGGGGCAGGACCAAGAGCAGGAGCAGGAGAACGACCGGGCCACCTCTACCTCAGTGGCGTCCATGGATGCACCCTCCCGGTCTCCCGGGGCGGGGAGTTTCCGAGCTATTTGTAAAAACAGGTGGGCCCGGCAGGCTTGGGGGCTTTGGGCCCTATTCCAACGTTGCCGGACTAGGGTCGGATGGTCTTCGCTTTCCCCGATGGCTACCGACGTCCGCACCGCTACTCCCCGTCAGGTTTACTCGGCTCCGGCGAGCGCGCCGGTGGTGAAGCTGACGGCGCGTATCGTCGAGTGGAATGCCGGCAAGGGGTACGGGTTCGTCTCCTTCGAAAAGCATCGGATTTTCGTGCACCAGCGCGATTTTGCGGTGAAGCACAAGCGCCCGGAAGTGGGCGATGTGCTCGAGTTCGTGCTGGGCAAGGACGACAAGGGGCGTTTCTGCGCGCAGCGGGTCGAGCACCACAACGACGGCGGCCGCATCCGCTTCTGGCATCTGCTGGTCCTCCTGCCCTTGCTGGCGGCACCGGGCTATGCGCTCTGGAAACTGGCGGGTCAGAGCGACTGGCGGCTGGTCTACGGCTGTGCCGGCGGCATGTCGGTGATCGCCTATCTGATGTATTGGTTGGACAAGTTGCGCGCCCGCCATGGCGAGTGGCGCATCGCCGAATCCACGCTGCATCTGGTGGCGCTGCTGGGCGGCTGGCCGGGGGCGTTTCTCGCCCAACGGCATTTCCGGCACAAGACTTCGAAGCTCCGTTTCCATCTCCTCTTCTGGATGATCGTCACCCTGCACCAGTTTGTCGCCGTGGACTACTTGCGCGATTGGACGGTGTCGCGGGCCGCCAATGCCGAGTTCATGCGCCTGACGATGACCACATCGCAGTGACGCAATGATCGTGGGAGCGTCTTCGCCGCCATTGCTACCCTCGGCCGGTGCCAAGCGTTGAATTGGACTGCCGTCCTCGGGCCGTTGGCTTGGTTTGTTCCTGGCCCGGGAACGCGGCCGTTCCGCTTGGGCGGCTAATCCTGTCGACAAGAGGCGGACCTTTTAGCTGAATATCCACACCGAGATGGCAATCCTTACCCAAACGATGGCGGCCCTGGCGGCGTTCGGAGGCGAATTGCTCTCGGATGCGGGCTCAATGGGGGCGGTCGTTCCCAGCTCTCGGGTGCTGGCGCGCCGTATCGCCGGTTGTTTGCCCCGCCAGACCGACGGCTATGTGGTCGAGCTCGGTGCCGGGACCGGAGTGGTGACGCAAGCGCTCATGGAGCATGGGCTGCAGGCGGAGCAGGTCGTGCCGGTTGAGCTCTCGACCAACCTGGTGCGGCACCTGCGCCAACGTTTTCCGGAGTTGATGGTGCTCGGTGGCGATGCCTCGAAGCTGGGGGCACTGGTGGCCGAGCATTTGCCCCAGGCGAGTGGACGGGTGAGCCACATTGTGTCCAGCCTGCCGTTGCGCTCGCTGCCCTTGCCGGTGGTTGCGCGTATCATCCGTGAAGTGCGGCGTCTGCTGCCGCCCGATGGCACCTTCATCCAGTACACCTACGCCATCGGCTGCCGCAACTATCGGCCGCTCGACGGTTTCGAGCGGCTCGCCACCTCGGTGGTCTGGATGAATCTGCCCCCGGCCCGCGTGGATGTATTTCGGTTTCGGCCCGTGGATTGAGCCCGTTTCGGCGGGTCGTCGCAGGGCGGACACGAAGCGACAGGGCATCGGGTTCAGTGTAGGCCACCGCGATGAGATGACCGATCGCGGGCAAGCACTGGAGGGTCAGGTTGACGCTCTGGCCTACGACCGGTCGAGTTGTTGTAGGGCGAAGGCGTAGGCGCCGATGGCGATAGCTTCGCTGGTGCCAAGGCGCGAGAGACCGACTCCGATACGGGCGAGCGGATCATAGGCGACGGTCTGGCCGGTACCGGGCACGACGATCTCGTGCGTGGCACCACGAAGGAAGGCGGTGCGCTGCTCGGCGTCCTCGAGGTTGAAGGCTTGCTGGACGAGGCGGCGGCGCAGGCGGCCATCGGGCGTGGTGTAAGAGCCGTTCAACTCTGCCAGGAGGGCGGGCAGGTAGAGCGGGCCGGCGGCGGAGAGACCGCCCCCGATCACGGCGAGCCCGTCGACCAGCGTGAGCGCCTGTGCGAGGGCATCGCCCACGACCTCGCCGAGGCGGCGGTAGGCCTCGGTGGCGGCGGCCTGGTGCCCCGGCCGCTTGCCCAGGGCGATCTCCTCGATCTCGCGCGGGTCCGGTGAATCCGCGAACGGGAGCGCGGCCAGCTCGGCATAGGTGCGGCGCACGGCGCGGATGCTTGCGCCCTCCTCGACGTTCCAGGTCGGGGCGAGTTTGTTGCGCAGCATACAGATCTCGGCGGCCATCGAGTTGTCGCCCCGGAAGAGCTCGCCCCGCCGGACAAAACCACCGCCGAATCCGGTCCCGAGCGTGACGCCCAGCAGGTTGGTGAAGCGGCGCGGACTGCCCGCCTGCGCGAGCAGCTCGTTCACCTGCGGCAGGAAGCCGGCGATGGCCTCGCCGTAGGCGAAGAGGTCGCCGTCGTTGTTGATGAAGACGGGCAGGCCGAACTTCGCTGCCAACATCGGCCCGAGCGCGATGCCGCCGCGGAAGGCGGGGAGGTTGGTGAGGTCGCCGATGATGCCGGCGGGGTAGTCCGCGGGCCCCGGGAAGGCGAAGCTGATGGCCACCGGCGGCTCGGGGCAGGCCGCACGGACGCGGGCGAAACCCTCGACGAGGGCGGCGAGGCAGAGTGCGAGGTCGTCGCCCTGCGTGGGTAGTGTCACAATCTCGGTGACGCGCGCGCGTTCGCGGCGGGCGGAGAACCGGAAGCTGGTGCCGCCGGCGTCGAGGGTCATGACGAGGCGCGGGTCGGAGGAGGGAGGCATGGGAGAATTCGGAATGCGGATTGCGGAGTGTGGAATGCGGCGGCGCTGGACGGGCGGCTTCTCGAAGTGGGGTCGCTGATTGGCGCTTGGGCGGAGTCAGGCGCCTAGGGCGATGCGCTGGCCGCGTTTCTCGCGGGCGAAGAACTCGATCATCGAACCGCGCGGGAGTTGGAAGCGACGGAGGGTCTGTTGGACGAGATCGCGGCTGCGCGCGCCATCGAAGACGAGCAGGTCGACGTAGCCGTTGATCGTGCCGAAGGCGCCACCGATGCAACTGCCGGAGTGAGCCGTTTTGAGGGCGTCGTCGAGGGCTTCTTCGATCTCGCCGCGGAAGTCGGTCTCCTTGCCGGCGGGGAAATACTCGTGCGGGATGGAAACGTAGAGGTAGTCGGCGCCGGTGCCGGGGAGCGGGTCGGACAGCTCGCCCTCCGCCTTCATGTACTCGCGGAAGAGTTTCGGGTTGGCGGTCGACTGGGTGAGGACATCGCTGCGCGGGAAAACGCCGGGGCGCGGTTCCTTGCAAGAGAAAAGGGTGTAGCACTCGCCGGGAGCGATGAGGCGCCAAGTGTTGGCTTTGGCTGTCGCGTCAACGTGGCTGGCGAGTTCTTCGAGCGGGAAGGACTGCGCGAGATGCTCCTTGCCGTGGCTGATCTCTCCGATCCAGCGCTCGGTTCCGTATTCGCCGAGCGATTCGTCCAGAAAGAGGAACGTGATGATTCCGCGCTGCTTCTCGCTGATCGTCGCCCAGGCGGGATGCCAGATGGTGAGGTCCAGCTTCTCGGCGTCGGTGTCGATCCGGGGCGTCACCCAGATCTCCTTCGGATCAAAACGGGTGCCGGCCATCTCGATCACGTGGCCGGTGATCGGTCCTGGCTGCCGGGCGGCGTAGAACGTCCATCCCGGGATCTTGGGGGCGAGTGCGAGCCACTGGAGCGCGAGGAGCTGGCGGTGGATCACTCCTTCACCGGAGAGCGTCAAGGAGTGTCCGACGTCGTTCTCGCCCGGCCCGAAGACCCAGGCGAAGCCGGGCAGCAGCTCGTCGACCTTCGCGCTCGTCTCTTCGGCAAGCTCACCGCAGCGCTTGTCCTCGATGGTTGCGTAGCACCGCGGCGCGACTTCGGTGAACCACGTCCAGAAAGCGGCGACTCGTTCGTTGAAGGTCGGCGGGGCCGGCGGGGTTCTGCGGCGGAGAAACGAGAGCATTGTGGAGCACGATGGAAACCAGTGCGGCCCGAGGCAATCCGCCGGAAGGTCACGGCGGTTGGTTGTCGCGAGCCCCGGGCGGGTATCGATTTGCCTCCTTGGCCATCTGGGTGAGCGGATCGGTGGCGGAGTCCATCTGGTGTCGTCGGCGGTCGTGCGCGGGTTTGTCGGCACCAGCGCGAGGAGTTTGGGCAGTGCTGGATTTGCGCTGTCCTTGCGCCGGACGGCTTCGAGGTGGATTGGCGTGGTCATCTCGGGCAACGCGACCAGTCGCACGCTGGGCGGCAGGCGGTGGCGCGCCGAGCCAAGGCAGAAGGTGAGGCCCGCGGCGGCGGCGAGGAACGAGCGCAGGTGGCGGAGTTCCATGGGGTGGCGGTTGGTGATCGGTACGGTGGCAAACCGGTATTGGACGGGACAAGCTGTGTCGGGCAGAATGGCGCCATGCCCATCCACATCGAATCGCTGGCTGCT
Source organism: Opitutaceae bacterium (assembly GCA_016711225.1). Taxonomy (GTDB): domain Bacteria; phylum Verrucomicrobiota; class Verrucomicrobiia; order Opitutales; family Opitutaceae; genus CAJCBL01. The sequence continues at coordinate 23,081 of JADJTK010000006.1, read as the reverse complement.
GCTGCGACTGCAGCCGAACGCCGAGAGCTGAACGAGCTGCTGGGCGCGTGCGTGCGCGGCGGGGCGTCGATCGGATTCTTGGCGGACATCACCGAGGTGGAGGCGGGCGAGTACTGGGACGGTGTGTTGTGTGCGGTGGCGGCGGGCGCCAGTTTCGTGCTGGTCGCGCGCGACGAGGGCGGGGCGATTGTTGCGAGTGTGCAGCTCGCTCCGGCGCTGCGGCGCAACGGCCGTCACCGTGCCGAGGTGCAGAAGCTGATGGTGCTGCCGGCGCGGCGCGGGCGCGACCTCGGTACACAACTCATGGCGGAGGTCGAGGCGCTGGCGCGGAGCCGCGCGCTGCGGCTCCTGTTTCTCGACACGAGCGAAGGAGCGGGCGGTGCGCGGGTGTTTTATGAGAAACTCGGCTACACCTATGTTGGCGGTATCCCGGGCTATGCGCTGGACCCCGACGGCGCGCCGGCGAAGAACGCGATCTTCTACAAAGCGCTGTAGCGGAGGCGGCGCGGCGCTTGCGACATTCCGTACGATGCGGTGACGCCAAAGATCCTGAAATGCGCAGTCGGAACCGACAGAAGGTAAGAACCCGCCCCCCCAGGTTCTTGGCTTCTGTCGTGTGCTGAGCTTGGGAGTATCGAAACAAAAAGGGCCGGTTCGAAGACCGGCCCTGAAAGGAGAAGCTGCGGATGCTTCGAGCAGGCGTCGCAAACGGCGCCCCTACACGCAAACGGCTCAGGCCCGGAGCGCGGCGCCGTGGTGCGCGGGCTTGGACCCGAACAGGCCGTAGTAGACGATGTAGGCGTAGCAGAGCACCGGGATGACGAAGGAGAGCTGCAGGCCGATGTGGTCGGCGAGGATGCCCTGCAGTGCCGGGACCAACGCACCGCCGACGATAGCCATGCAGAGGATGCCCGAGCCTTGGCCGGTGTGCTTGCCCAGGCCGTTGATCGCGAGGGTGAAGATCGTCGGGAACATGATCGAGTTGAAGAGCCCGACCGCGAGGATCGACCACATCGCGATTTGGCCCTTGGCCAAGATCGAGAGGATCACCAGCAGGATCACGGCGGTGGCGTGGACGGTGAGGGCGAGGCTGGGCTTGACGTAGCGCATGACCACCGAGCCGATGAAACGGCCGACCATCGCGCCGCCCCAATAGAACATCAGAAGCTTGCCCGCCTTCTCGATGGTCATCCCGTCGATCTGCAGGTCCTGGAGGAAATTCACGATCAGGCTGCCGATGGCGACTTCGCCGCCGACGTAGGCGAAGATGCCGACGGCACCGAGCACGAGGTGGCGGTAGCCCCAGGCGCTGGTGTGGAGGTGATCGACGTTGCCGTTGTCACCTTCGCCACTCGCCTCGGAGGCTGCGATCGTGGGCAGGCGGCACATCGCGATGCCGATGGCCACGAGAATGAGCGCGCCGGCCAACGCGAGGTAGGGGAGTTGCACCGAACTGGCCTCGGCGACCTTGTAGGCGACGACGTCGGCCGAGCTCATCGCCTTGAGCTCATCGGGGCTCTTCACGGCGTTGGCGAGGATGAGCACGGAGCCAAAATACGGGGCGATGGTCGTACCCAACGAGTTGAAGGCCTGGGTGAGGGTGAGGCGGCTGGAGGCCGTCTCGGGCTTGCCGAGGATGGCGACGTAGGGATTCGCGGCGACCTGCAGGAGGGTGATGCCCGAGGCGAGCACGAAGAAGGCGAAGAGGAAGAGCTCGAAGGAGCGGATACCGGCGGCGGGATAGAACAGCACGCAGCCCAGCGCCGCGCCGCCGAGGCCGATGATGATGCCGCGCTTGTAACCGATCTTTTCGACGATGAGGCCGGAGGGCACCGACATGATGGCGTAGGCGGCGAAGAAGCAGAACTGCACCAGCATCGCTCGGAAGTAGGTCAGTTCGAAGACCGCCTTGAGGTGCGGGATGATGATGTCGTTGAGGCAGGTCAGGAAGCCCCACATGAAGAACAGTGTGGTGAGGATCGAGAGGGCCGGGAGGTAGTTGGCGCCTGGGCCGCCGGATGCTCGGGCGGTGGGTGCGATGGAGGGAGCTGGGGATGAAGCCATAGGGGAGTGGATATGGACGTTGGGGATGGAAGAAGCGGGCAGCGTTGGCGGCCGCGCGGAGGCCGACAAGCGCGGCTTGCCCCTCCGCCCCGTCCGGGGCCCCTGGAAGCATTAAGCGCCTGTCCACGTGAGTTTTCAGGAGGCGATGGGCGAGGGCGGGCGGATCGATGGGCGTGTAGGCAGCGTGCTTGCACGCGCCTCCGGGCGGGCGGCGCGAGGGGGCGTGAGGGGAAGGCGGAGCGCGAGAGGCGCGTGCGGGCACGCTGCCTGCGGGGAGAGGGCGATGTGCCGAGGGGCGCGTGGCCAAATGGCTCGGAGGCTCGCCACGCGGCGCGGGATTTCAACTAGGAGGGCGAGGCTCCGGCCGAGCCGGTTCCTCTTCCCGAAGACCCGCTCCGTGAGTGTGGCGTGGTGGAACACCAGGCACGGCCTGGCGCCCATCGCTCCGGTCCGAGCAACCCACGTCGAGTAGACTGCCCGAGGTGGACTGCGCTGACCCCAACGCGACCAGGCGCGATTGAGGATAATCGCGCCCACCAACCAGCGTCAGTGTATCGGGCGAGCCTTAACCGAGCGTATTGCTTTCGATGCGCGAGTCTGTTCAGCGCTTGGAGGCGCGGGCGGCGTGCACCGCGGTGCGCAGGCGCAGCAGCCCTTCTTCGAGCGTGGCGCGGGGGCAGCCGAAATTGAGGCGCACGAAACCGGGGGCGCCGAAGTCGGCGCCGTTGTTGAGACCCAGGCCGTACTGTTCGAAAAACTTCGCCGGCTCGGGCTGGCCAAGGGCCGTGGTGTCGATCCAGGCCAGATACGTGGCCTCGACCGGGGCGAGCTTCAGCTCGGGTGTCTCGGCGGCGAGGAAGGCGGTGAGGTGGTCGCGGTTGTGCTCGAGATAGGCGACGAGTTCGCGCCGCCAGGGTTCGCCGTGGCGGAAGGCGGCTTCGGTGGCGGCATAGGCGAGCGGGCTGAGGTCGGGCGGCACTAGCCCACGGCGGGCCCCGAGCAGGCGCTTGCGGACCTCGGCATCCTGCACGATGGCGAAGGCCAGGCCCAGTCCGGGTAGGTTGAAGGTCTTGCTCGGCGCCATCAGAGTGATGGTACGCGCGGCGATCTCGGGCGAGAGGGTGGCTGTGGGGATGTGCTTGCGGCCATCGAGCACGAGGCCGGCGTGGATTTCGTCGGAGCAGATCCAGAGATCGCGTTCGCGGCAGAAGTTGGCGAGGCGCGCGAGTTCGGCGTGGCTCCAGGCGCGGCTCACGGGGTTGTGCGGATGGCAGAGCAGCAGCAGGCGGGCGTCGGGCGGGGTGCGGTCGGCGAGGGCGACAAAGTCGAACTCCCAGCGTTCGCCGGCGCGGCGGGCGAGGGGGACCTCGATCAGGCGGCGTTGGGAGTTGGTGACGGCGCTGAAGAACGGCGGATAGACCGGCGAGGGAACGACCACGGCCTCGCCGCGCTCGCCGATGGCCCGGCAGACCAGGTTCATGCCGCGGTTCACCCCCGGAGTGAACACGATCCAGGACGGGTCGACGGCCCACTGGTAGTGCTCGGCCAGATGGGCGACAATCGCCTCGACGGTGCTGCGCACCGGCAGGGTGTAGCCGAAGACCCCGTGGTCGACGCGCCGGTGCATCGCCTCGAGCACGCAGGGCGGAGAGGCGAAGTCCATGTCGGCCACCCACATTGGGAGCACATCGCGGCCGGCGTAGCGTTCCCATTTCTCGCTACCGGTGCCGCGGCGGTCGATGATGCGGTCGAAGTCGAAAGGCATGGGTGATGAGGAAGCGGAGAGTGGCGGCGGAGGCAATCTCGGGAAAGGCTGAAGGATTGAAAGCTGAAGGCTGAGCGAGGAGCGAAGGGTCAAGTGACAAGGATCAAGTGACAGGTGGCCGGACGGAAACGAAGCGTTTCCGCTACGACGGGCGGCGGATCAGGGGGCTACAGCGAGCTGACCACGGATCACAGTCCACTGCCCACAGTCTACCGTCCGCCGTCTCCCGAAGTGCCGCGCATTTTGTCCCGCGCCGGAATGCCCCAACCGGACACATTGACGCGGCGCACTCGTCGCTGCGGGAACGCAAAATGCGCATTAGCAACGACAAGCGCGGCGCGCTTCCACCGGCACCACCTATGCAACCGTGGCCGCATCGCATCCGCGATAACCACAAACCTAAAACGCAGAAAGGTACAGCCATGAAGATTGTCGCCTATCATCAACCACGCAGTGCTACTCTGGCTCCGCTCGCCGCCTACACTGGGCGGGCACCTCTGGTCGCGTTCGAACGGGAATTCGACCGGTTGTTCAATACGGCCATCGCCGACATGTTCACGCTGGCCCCTGAGCTGGGAGCCGGCAGCAACCGTTTCGCCGTGGATCTCTTCGAGGACAAGGACAACACCTACGTCCGGGCCGAGCTCCCCGGTGTCGACCGCAAGGATATCAATGTCGAGATGGTGGAGGACTACCTGACCATCTCCGGCTCGCGCAAGGGATTCTCCGCCGACGGCAAAGCGAGCGAGGCGGTGACCTTCTCTCGTTCGGTGGCAATTCCGGAGGCTGTACAGGCCGACAAGGTGGCCGCCGCTTACGAGAATGGCGTGCTCACCGTCACCCTGCCGAAACGCGAGGAGGCCAAGCCCCGCAAGATCTCGGTCGAGGTGAAATAGACAGTAGCGAGTCGCGGGTAGTGAGGAGCGAGCAGGTGGAAACGGACAGATCAGTGAACCGACCGCTTCAACTTTGCTCGCGTAACTCGGCTCCCGCCCGCAACCCCACCCGAGACCCGAGACCCGGAACCCGAAACCTGAAACGCTAAACTCGAAACCCATCTTTTGGAGGAATCCATCATGTCACTTCTCAGCTCCATCATCCCGTCTCTCAATCGGACCCAGTCCGAGCAGGCCCAGGACGGTAGCGCGGCGCCGACCGTCACTCCGCGCTACGAAATCAAAGAAAACCCTGATGCCTTTGGCCTCGAGGTTGCGTTGCCCGGTGTGGCCAAGGAAGACCTCGAGCTCACGATCCACGAGGGAGAAATGACCATTGTGGGTCGCCGCTCCTGGAAGAAGCCGGAGAGCTGGACGCAGCTTTATCGCGAGACTCCGCTGGCCGATTTCAGCCTTACCTTGGAACACGACAACACCTTCGATGCGGCGAAGGTTCATGCCGAGCTTCGCGATGGTGTGCTTCGTATTACGTTGCCGAAGGCGGAGGCGATCAAGCCGCACAAGATCGCGGTTGTCTAGAGCTTCGGTGGCCGGCTGAACGCGCCGGAGCCGGGGCTTCGGCCGGCGCCAATCGAGCCATCTTGATACAGGATAATTGTTTGGGGTTCCCCCGCCGGGCGCGTGTTTCGCCCGGCGGGCTTTTTCACGCTTTGTCGTAGCTACGCTTGCAGGAAGCAGGGCCGGCCTGGGACCGGTTCTCGGGAGTGGCGCGCCGAGTCTGCCGCGAGCCGTGTGGCGGTGATCCCGTCGGGGACTGGACCGACTTCGGACGCTGCCGAGCCCCAACCGCATCTTGGCGCGATGCGCGTGCTCGAACGTCGGTTACTCGCATCCTGCTGCCTCCTCGTGATTGACAGCGCCCCCTTGGGTCTTGTCATCCCCGGCGATGAAAGCGTTCCGGCTTCTGGGTCTTCTCTCTCTCTGCGCCATCGCGAGTGCACCGGCGTTACGGTCCGACCAAGCGGCCGCGGCGGCGCCGCCCGCCATCACTGACGCCACGCCTTCGGCCGCCCAAACGAATAATACAACCCAGCCGGGGGCGAGATCCTCGGCAACCAATGAGACGACACGCGTCACCGAGGCTGCCGCGGCGGTGGCTAGCGGCAGTGTCGCGGAGCCGTCGTCCCCCGATTTCCTCGAGCACCTCGTCGATGTTGTGCTGGAGCTCTTCGATGTGAAGAACAGCGGCAACACGCCGACCCACTACGTCATCGCGGCGCTCTTTCTTGTGGGCTCCTTCCTGTTGCGTCGGGTGGTGACCACCATCCTTTTCGCACTGCTACGGCGGTGGACGGCCAAGACGCAGACGACCCTGGACGACAAGCTCATGCCTGCGCTCGAGGCTCCGGTGGCGACGCTGATCACGGTGGCTGGTGCGGTAGCCGCGTTGCGGGTGTTGAAGCTCACCGAGACCAGCGACTCGGTGGTCGGCTATGCCTCGACCGTCGCGTTCTCCCTGACGTTCTTCTGGCTGCTGCTGCGCGCGTTCAACGCACTGCTCGACCACGCCCAAGAGGTTGCGGTGCGCCGTCAAATGGGGATCTCGGCATTCATGCCGTGGATCAAGAAGACCTTGGTCGTCGTCTTCGTGGCGTTTGGTGTATTGATGATTGCGCAGAGCCTGGGCGCCGACGTGAAGGCTTTCCTCGCCGGTCTGGGGCTCGGTGGCCTGGCCTTCGCCCTCGCGGCGCAAGATACGCTCGCCAATGTCTTCGGCTCGGTCGTGGTCGCGATCGATCAGCCGTTCAAGATCGGGGATGTGGTGAAGATCGGCGCAGAGATTGGCACGGTGGAGGACATTGGCCTGCGCTCGACCAAGATTCGGAAGCTCGACCGTAGTTTGCTCGTTATTCCCAACAAGAGTGTGGCCGGGGAGAACATCACCAATCTCTCCCGCTTCACCGGCCGACGCGTCGAGCAGGTGCTCGGTCTCACCTACTCCACCACGGCTGCGCAGATGGAGGACATGGTGGGAGAGGTCCGGCGGCTCCTGCTGGCCGAGGCGGAGATCGACCCTACTTCGGTCATCGTGTACTTCCGTGATTTCAGTTCCTCGTCGCTCGACCTCTGGATTGTCTTCAATGTGACGAACCCCGATTTCCACAAGCACATGGTGCTGCGCCAGAAGCTCAACTTCGCGTTTATGCGAGCGATCGAGGCGCGCGGCCTTTCGATGGCCTTCCCCACGCAGACGGTTCACCTCGACGGCGAGATCGCCAAGCAGCTGGCCGCCAAGCGCACCGCGGGCTGAACGCCGGCGGGTGTCGTGGGATTTTGTGGCCCGACGGAGAGGCGGTTACCAACCGGTTCCCTGCGGCGGTCGGTGTGGCCCGCCGGGCTCGAACCGGCACTCGAGTCGGGGCGTCGGCGCCTGGTCGCCTGGTGCCGCTCTGGAGGCCGTGCGTCGCGCCTTTGAACCGAACGCTTCCGGGGCCCCGCTGGGGGCGTGCGTTGGTGAGTGGCCAAGCCGCATCGCGCCGGGCCTGCGGCCGGTCCGGGATGATTGGGCTTCACAGTGGCGCAAGGGTTGCTAGGAGACGGCATCATGAAAATCGGGCCACTGCGAGTTTTGGGCATCTGGGTGCTGCTGATCGCGATGGTGGTGGCGCTGGTGATGATCGAGACGGTCGAGCGCTGGGTCGGTTGGTGGGTGCTGTGTGTGGGCCTGGGGGTCGTGCTGGTCCTGTGGGAGCGGTTCGTGGGAAAGAAGCGCGACCGTGGTTAGGCGCGGGGGACGCTGCACCGGACTCGCGCAGTTTGATCCGTTTGCCGAATTGGAGGGAGGGCCGCGGCCGCATACCCGCTACTGTGCCGAGCAACAGCGAGGTTCGCCGTAGCGGATCTGGCCAGCGCTTCGGCGGGGTTCTCGCGTGGGGCGAGGCCTTCATTCTTTGTTCGCGGGCTTTGACCGCGGGCGGTGTACGGATATGAGCTTCCCCCGCTCCGCGCCCCACCGAATCTCCCTCTCCATGAACCTGCGACTCGTGTACCTTCTTTTCATCGCCCTAGGCTTGGTTTGGGCGCCTCTCCGCCCTCGGCTTCGCGGACGACCCCGTGCGGACCTCGCTGGTGGCCGAGAGCACTGCGCTGGTGCCGGGTCAGACGACGACCGTCGCCCTGCGCTTCGTGCACGACGAACACTGGCACACCTATTGGAAGAACCCGGGCGACGCCGGCCTGCCGACGACGGCCTCATGGAAGCTGCCGCCTGGCTACTCCGCGGGCCCGATCCAGTGGCCGGCTCCGGAAATTACGGACACGGGCGGCGTGCTCACGTACGGCTACGGCGGCGATCTGCTGTTGCTGGTGGATATCGTGGTGCCGGCCGCTGCGGTCCCGGGTGCGGATGTTACGCTGCGGGTGAACGTCGATTGGCTGATGTGCATGGAGAGCTGCGTCCCCGGCGCGGCGAAGCTGGAGTTGGCACTGCCAGTGGCCACGGAGGCGGCGCCCGATGCGCAGTGGGCGCCGAAGATCGCGGCAGCCCGTGCGGCGGTGCCGCAGCCGAGCGACAAGCTTGCGGTGCGGGCGTACCGCAGCGGGCGCGACGTCACGCTTCGGGTCGAGGCGCGCGGCGGGGTAGTGCTGGCGGGCGGGGCGGTAGGGTTCTTCGCCGACGATGGAGCCGTGGAGACGAAGGCGCTGCAGCCCGCGGGCGACGGGGGCGGCCCAGTGCAGTTTTCCGTGCGGTTGGCGGAATCGATGTCGGCTAGTCCGCCGGCGGAGTTGACCGGGTTGCTCGTCGCGGAGGCCGGCTGGTGGGCCGGCGGGCCGAAGGCGGTGGCGGTCCGGATTCCGGTGACGGTCGGATCGGCGCCGGCGAGTGGTGCGGCGCTTCAGCCCGGGGCGGCGGGCGCTGCGCCGGCATCCGGTGTGAGTGGGGCCCTGGGTGGTCCCGCGACAATTCAAGGCGGGTTGCTGGGCATCCTCGGGCTGGCGTTCCTCGGCGGGATCATTCTCAACCTCATGCCCTGCGTGTTTCCGGTGCTTGGTATCAAGATCATGGGATTCGTGCACCAGGCCGGCTCCGATCGCGCGAAGGTGAAGGCGCACGGGCTCGCGTTTGCAGCTGGCGTGTTGGCCTCGTTTTGGACCCTGGCGGGCGTGCTGCTCGTGGCGCGCGCCGGCGGCTCGCAGCTCGGCTGGGGCTACCAGTTGCAGGTGCCCGTCTTCGTCTTCGCCCTGACGATCGTGATGCTCGTGTTCGCGCTGAGCCTGAGCGGCGTGTTCGAGATCGGCGGTTCGCTGATCGGCGCGGGCGCCGGGTTGCAGTCAAAGGGAGGGTACACGGGTTCGTTTTTCTCCGGCGTGCTGGCGACGGTGGTCGCCACTCCGTGCTCGGCCCCGTTCCTCGCCCCGGCGCTGGGTGCCGCGATTGTGCTGCCCCCGGTACAATCGCTCGCGGCCTTCACGGCGATCGCGGTCGGATTGGCGCTTCCGTACCTCGTGCTGTCCTTCGCCCCTGGCTTGGTGAAGCTGTTGCCGCGGCCCGGACCGTGGATGGAGACGTTCAAGCAGTTCATGGCGTTCCCCCTCTACGCCACCGCCGGCTATCTGGTCTTCGTGCTCGCCGCGCAGGTGGGCGACGGGCTGCTCAACACCATCCTCGGCCTCACTCTGGTGGCGATGGCGGTGTGGGTGCTCGGGCGCTGGGCCACGCTGGTGCATTCGTCGCGGGTGCGCTGGATCGCCCGGGTGGTGACGGTGGCGCTGTTTGCCGCCGGCGTCGTGCTGGGCCTGCCGCGGGCGAATGAGGACTGGCTCGTGTGGTCGCCGGAGACGATCGCCAGACTGCGCGCCGACAACCGGATCGTGTATGTGGATTTCACCGCCCGTTGGTGTGTCACCTGTCAGGCCAACAAGGCCGCCGTGTTCACGTCGGCCGAGGTGAAGGAGACGTTCAGCAGGTTGAAGATCGCGAAAGTGCGCGGTGACTGGACCAACCGCGACCCGCAGATTGCCGCCGAGCTGCAACGCTTCGATCGCGCGGCCGTGCCGGTCAACCTCGTGTACCTCCCGGGTCGCGCCGAGCCGCTGCTGTTGCCCGAGGTGCTCACCCCCGGCACGGTGCTAGAGGCGGTGCGACGGAAGGAGTGAGGGGGAGCGGAACGAGCCAGCATGTTCACCGTTGCTCGGGTCTGCCTCTTGCTCATCGGAGTGGCCATGTTGGTCACTCCGTGGCGCGATCCGAAATCGGACGCCGTGCTTTATTCGGCCGGTGGCCTGGTGATCTGCCTGCTCAGCGTCTTTGCCCGGCAAAAACGCTGAGGGGTCCGGACGCAAGGTCCGACCCTACGCGCTGGCGTGAATGAGGCACCGGGCGGGAGTCGCGCGTGCGGTAGGCTCGTCGCCTCGCGTGCTTCGCCGCGAAGAGCGCTGGTACGATGGACCTTCGCGCCGCAGCGCGCGCGGCGTCACTTCTTTGGCATGGTGGAGACGATGCGGTATTCGCCCGCCTTTTCGCCCAGCAGGAAGGTGGTGTTGGTCACCCGCGCGGGCCCTTGGCCCTCCTCGGTATAGGCGATTTTGAGCTTCTTGACCACCGGCAGGGTCGTCACATAGGCGACTCCGCCGACTTCGTACGACGTCCGCTCGGTGCCCGCCAGGTCCTGGACTTCGACCGTCGCGATGTGGCGCGTCAGGGAGTTCTTGAAGGCTTCGGCGATCTGGGTGCGGGTCAGTTCCGGGGTGGTGCTGGAGAACTCGATGAGCCGGAGGAAGGCGTTCACGTCCTTTGCGGCGTGCGCCTTCTGGTAGGCGGCGCTGAGGCGCTTGTCGGCTTCGCCGGCAAACAGGCCCGCGGTGCAGGCCAGGAAGAGGACCAAAGTGCGTAGTAGTTTCATGGGTGTAAGGAAAGTGTCCGTGCATGAAGCCAATGGGTGGTGGCACGGCAAGCCTTCCCTCCGGTTTTGGAAAACGTGCCGCGGATTCCACCCGGCGCTGTTCCCGACCCGGTGCGACGGATCAGGCCCGGCCGACTGCTGTATTGCCACGGTTGCGCCATCGGGCACACCTTTCCCTATGATTCTCCCCGGAAAGGTGTGGCGGTTCTTGCGGTGGTCGCTGATCGGGCTGGCGGGCGTCGCCCTGTTGGGCGGGGTCTTTGTCCTCGCGGAGAACTGGCGCGGTGCACGCGCCTGGCACGCGTATGCCGAGCGGTGTGCCGCCGCGGGCGATCCGGTGGACGTGTTTCCCGCGCCATCGTCGCTCCCGCCCGAGCGCAACTTCATGCGGACCCCGCTGCTGGATCGGCTGCTGTTCGCCAAAGACGGAAGCGCGGAGCTGAAGGAGTTCGAGCAAACGCTGAGCAGCCCTGAGATGGCCTCGGGCGCACTTCAGGCGTGGCGGAAAGGCGGGATGGTTGATCTGGCTGCGATCGGCGGGATCAAGCCGCCGGAGGGCGCAGAGGTGACGGCATTGCGGACAGCCTATCTGGCAGGCGTGAATTGGATCCTTACCGCGAATACTCAGCCAGGTGTTTCTGCAATCCTCGAGGAACTTCGGCAGGCGGTCGCGGCGCGAGCGGACTCCCAGGTGATGCGGCCGTTGGCGATGACCCGGGCCATGCCGCCCGACATCCCGATGCCGCGGTTTGTCGTGGTGCGGCGACTGTCCAACGCCCTCGTTACGGATGCCTGCGCCGCCATGGCCAAAGGGGATGGCGACAGGGCTTGGTCTGATGTCATGGCGACTGCACGGCTCGTTCGTGGATTTTCGGATATGCCGGATGGCTGTTTGGTCGATGCAATGATCGGAGTGGTGTTGGCCAACGCGATGGGCCAGTCGATCTGGGAGGCCTGGGTGCGCCACTCGTGGAGTGATCCGCAGTGGGCGCAACTGCAGCAGGAATTGCTCAGAATTGAGCCGATGCGTTCGTTGGAGCGTAGTATGCGTGTGGAACGGGCTTTCGTGGTAAATACCCTGCAGAATGTGCCGGTGGAGCGGATTCTTGAACCGGCGGCGACCTGGGATGACCCGCCGCCGTGGTGGGCGGTCTCGTTCCGTAGCGTTCCGGGCTGGGTGCAACAGAACAAGATTTCCGCAGCGAAGAGTCTGAGCGATCGTGCCGTTCTGCTGGGTCGATGGGGGACTCCGGGGTTCCTTGATCAGCTGCGGCAGGATGGTGCGCTTCGGCTTGCCGCTGGTGGGCGGGTAACGCCGTATGACGTGCTCGCGCAGGTGGCTACGCCATCCTATGACAAAGTGACCGACAACGCGCTCATGGCCGAGAACAACGTTGCTCTCGCCGTTACCGTTTGTGCCCTGGAACGGTACCGACTCGCGCATGGTGGCTATCCGGAGGCGCTGGCGGAGGTCGCGCCGGCGTACGTCGATGCTGTGCCGCGCGATGGGATCGACGGGCAACCCCTGCGCTATCGGCGACTGGCGGACGGCGTCTTCAAGCTGTATTCGGTCGGTCTCAATGGCACCGACGACGATGGCGCGATCTCCGATTGGAAGACCGCGGAGGGCCGTCGCATCGGCGACTGGTGCTGGCCGCAGCCGGCGAAGTAGGCGTGCCCGCCCCAGGCCGGAGCGGACGTTGGGCAAAGCGCACTTCGAGGCGAGCAACCCGAGGCAGCGCCATTACCACGGCCCAGGCGCGCAGGCGGGGCTTCCACGAGCAGGCTCCGGCACTAGAGCACTTTCAATAAAACTGTAGCCATTGGGCGCCGGGGCGCTCATGGTGGCGAGCATGAAGACGATCTCGCTGGATCTCAGAGAGCGAATCTTGGCCGCCTACGACGCCCAGGAGGGGAACCCGGGAGGAAGTGGCCAAGCGCTTCCGGGTGTCGGTTGGGATGGTTAGAAGCTACTACAGCAACGCAGTCAACCGGCGACATCGCCCACCGGCATCGTTTTTCGGGACGCAAAGCCAAGATCCTGCCCAGTATCGCGAGCGTCTGGGGGCCCTCATTGCCGCGCAACCAGATCTGACCCTGTCCGAGATCAAGGCCCGGTTGGCAATGTCCTGCAGCGTACCGGCGCTGCATTACGCACTGGTCGCCATGGGACTGACTTTTAAAAAAAGACGCTGCATGCCGCCGAGCAAAGTCGCCCCGATGTCGCCCAGGCCCGGAGCGCAATGGAAGCAAGAACAGGAAGCTTCGCCCCGGCCCGGCTGGTCTTCATCGACGAGTCGGCCGCCAAGACGAACATGACCCGCCTGCGCGGTCGGGCGCCGTGCGGTCAGCGTCTGGTCGCCAGTTGCCCCCACGGCCATTGGCAGACGACCACGATGATCTCCTCGGTGCGCGTTGATGGCTCGAGTGCCTGCCTCACCATCGAAGGCCCCACCGACACCGCGGTGTTCCAGGCTTACGTTGGCGAAGTGCTTGTGCCGACCTTGTGCCCCGGCGATCTGGTCGTGCTGGATAACTTGGGCGCCCACAAAAACGAAGCGACTCTCGCGCTGATCACCGCCACCGGCGCGCAGGTTCGTTTCTTGCCGGCCTACTCGCCGGATCTCAATCCCATCGAAATGATGTGGAGCAAGGTGAAAGCCTTCCTGCGGGCTGCCCAAGCTCGCACCCACGAGGCCCTGCTCACCGCCATCGCCAAGGCCCTGGCGACGGTCACCGCCGAAGATGCCAAAGGTTGGTTTGCCGCCTGCGGCTATAGTTTTAATTAAAACGCTCTAGCTTGCCCCCCATGAGCGAGATCATCTTCGAGGTGCAGGAGGACGCTGTGGACGGCGGGTTTGTGGCGACGGCACTCGGCGACGCGATCGCCACCCAAGGCGAGACTCTTAATGAACTGAGGGGAATGGTGCGCGACGCGGTGCAGTGCCACTTCGACGATGGCATTGCCGGCCCGATGCCCAAGCTGATCCGATTGCACTTCGTGCGCGACGAGATCTTGGCGGTGTGAGAATTCCGCGCGATGTTCACGGCATTGATCTTGCGCGTGCGCTGCGTGTGCTCGGGTACGAGCAGGCGCGGCGGGAATGTTCCCACCTGCGGCTTACTACTCATGTGAATGGCACGCATCACGGCACCCTTCCGAAACACAAGCCACTCAAGATGGGAACGCTGTTGGGTGGTGTGCTCAAACCGGAGGCCGCTCACCATCGGCTGACGGTTGACGACTTGTTCGGGACGCTCGGGCTATAGTGTGGATGCGCTCGGCGCGCACGTTTGCGGTAGGGGTGCCGCTTGCCAGCGGGCCGTCTGGGCGCGAACCGTCCCTGGTGTGGAACTGCGCGGGTGGTGTACCTGCGCTTTTCCCCTGCGGACTGGCGGTTGGAGTCGAAGCGGTCCGGACACAAGGTCCGACTCTATCGCAGGCGTGGTACTGTCGGGCGGAGCGTTCCCCGTATTCTCACTTTTCGCTCCGGCGGATTGAACCTTTGGCGGGTTCGGGCATTCCACTTGGTCGGATGCCCCAATCTCCTGAGCACAATTTTCGTCTGGTCCGAGCCGCGCGCGAGGGTGATCCGCGGGCGTGGGACGTGTTGCTGAGAGAACGTCAGCTCCCGCTTTTCGCCTACGTGGTGGAGTTGACGCGCGACCGGGAGGCGGCGCGGGATATCGTGCAGGAGACGTTTGCCGGGGCGGTGCGCCACATCGAGACGCTGCGCGACGAGGCGCGGTTCGCTTCCTGGCTCTTCGGCATCGCCCATCAGAAATGCGTGCAGCACTTCCGGCGCTCGCGGCGCCATGACGAGCGCTTCGCGGCGCCGGAGGCGTTGCCGGAAGACCACGTCGACGTTGCCGCCGAAGATCCGCGTGATCGGCTCCTGCGCGAGGAACATGCGGGGGAATTTTTCGCTTTGTTGGAGAAACTGCCTCCGGACCAGCGCTCGGCGTTGCTGCTGCACGTGCTCGAGGAGTTTTCGCTCGAGGAGATCGCTTCGATCACCGCTGTGCCCACCGGCACCGTGAAATCTCGTCTGTACCACGCCCGCCGCGCGCTGCGGTTGCTGGTGGAGGAAACGCTATGAACCAAACCCCCCGTGACTGGCTGCTGGATCGTCATTCCGGCGCTGTGCTCGAACTCGACGCGCTGCGCCGGGCCGTGTTGCCTGAACGGCGACTGAACGGCCGCGAGTTTCTTCGCGAACTCTTTAGGCCTGCGCTTCCGGCGTGGGCCATGCTCGGTGTCGTGTGGGTCGCCCTGCTGGCGCTCAACGCGAGCCAGGCGCCCGCTCCCGAACCGCCCAACCACGCCCCGCAGTTTGCGGCGACGTGGTCCAACCCCAACGCACAACTTGATGTCCTTCTCGCCGAAACTCGCGCGCTTCGCTAGGCGCACACTGCTTACGCTCGCCGTGCTGGCCACTTTGACCGTTGGCCTCATCGTCGAGGAAAACTGGCGCGGTGAACGCGCGTGGCGCGAATACGCCGCGCGGCAGGCGGCGCTCGGCGATCCGGTGGATGTATTCCCCGCTCCGTCGACGCTTCCGCCGGAGCGCAATTTCATGAAGACGCCCCTGCTTGATCGGCTGCTGTTTGCGAAGGACGGGAGCGCGGAGCTGAAGGAGTTTGGGATAACCTTGAGCAGCCCCGAAGTGCCAGTGGGGGCAATTCAGGTGTGGCGAACGGGACGGATGACCGATCTTGCGGCCGTTGCGGGCACGACTGCGGCCCAAGGCGCGGATACAACGGCATTGCAGACGGCCTATCTTGCTGGCGCGGACTCGGTGTTGGCTGCACATGCCCAAGCCGGTTCCTCCGCGATACTGGAGGAGCTTCGACGGGCGGCGGCCGCCCGACCTGAATCCCAGATCGTGCATCGAGTGGCGATCAGTGAGACATCACTCCTCGACTTTCCGTTGCCAAACTTTCCCACCGTACGGCGACTGATGAATGCGCTTGCGCTGGACGCTAGCGCCGCGCTGGCCCGAGATCGTGCTGTTGAGGCATGGGGAGACGTGATGGCCATGGTTCAACTGACTCGTGGCTTCTCCGACACGCCAGACATAACCCTTGTCGAGACCATGGTAGGCACGGTGCTGGTGAATAGCGTCGCACAGCCGGTGTGGGAGGCTGAAGTGCGTCGGTCATGGACGGATTCACAATGGGCGGGATTGCAGCAGGAGTTGGCCACTATCGCACCACTGAGTTCGCTTGAACGGTGTCTCCGGATCGAACGGGTGCATGCCGCCGGCTTGTTGCAGAATACCGGTGAAGAGACTTCTTTCGGCTGAGGCGCAGTGGGATGACCCTTTGCCACGTTGGGCTGTGGTTTTGCATGTCGTTCCGGGCTGGGTGCAATGGAACAAGATCTCCGCAGTGGAGGACATGAATATGCGTCGCGTTGTGATGGCGAGGCGCGACACGCCCTGAACTTCTTCCCTCCCTGCAACAGGACCGGGCAAGGCGTCGCGCCGGCAGAGGAAGGCGACTCCACACACCTTGTTGGCTCCGTGTATGTACCCGGTTTCGAAAAAGGTGATCGATATGGTTCTCGTCGCCGAGAACAACGTCACCCTCATGCGTGCGATCTGCGGCCTGGAGCGCTATCGCCTCGCGCATCGTTGCTATCCGGAGACGTTGGCGGAGCTCGCACCGGCGTACGTCGATGCCGTGCCGCGCGATGTGATTGACGGGCAACCCCTGCGCTATCGGCGACTGGCGGACGGGGCATTCAAGCTCTTCTCGGTCGGGCTCAATGGGACCGATGACGATGGCTCCCCCTCCGATTGGAAGACCGACGAGGGCCGCCGCACCGGCGACTGGTGCTGGCCGCAGCCGGCGAAATAGGGGGCGAATTCGCGAGGGCGGGCGGCGTCCCCGCCTGGTTTGCTGCATTGCGGTGGCGCCGCGGGAGACGTGGCGCGCGAAAGGGGACTCGCGCCCGATGCCCGGAACGGAGATGGTCGATGCGTCGGCGGCCGGCGTGTTGCCGTCGGGTCACATCCGAATCCGTTGCCCCTATCCCCCATGGCTACTCAGAAGATTCTCCGGTCCGCGCCCTTGCTGGCGGTGCTCGCATTTCCCTCGTTCGCGCCGGCTGTGGAGTCGGTGGCCGCCGCCGAAGACCATAGCAACTGGATCTCCTGGCCCACGCTCGAGCCCGTCGCCGGTTCCGCGCTCGACTTGAGCGCCATGAACGCCGCCCCTGCGGGCGCCCACGGCCGGGTGATCGTGAAGGACGGCCACTTTGCCACGGCGGCCGACGGGCAGCGGATCCGCTTCTGGGGCTGCAATATCAGCAGCGAGCAGAACTTCCTCACGCCGGCCGACGCCGATACGCTGGCACGTCGGCTCGCGCAGGGCGGCGTCAACATCGCGCGCCTCCACCACATGGACAACCCTTGGTCGGTGGCCTCCGGCGGCAGCATCTGGTCAAAGGACCGGCCCGACCATGCGCAGATCGACCCGGGCCAGCTCGACAGGCTCCACCGCCTCGTCGCCGCCCTGAAGGCGCGTGGAATCTATTCAAACGTCAATCTCAAGGTGTCCAAGACCCTCGTACCAGAGGACGGCTTCCCGGCCTCGATCGCGCAGACACCGCCGTTCCAGAAACAGGTGGACTACTTCCAGCGCCGCATGGTCGAGCTCCAGAAGGAATATGCGCGCCAGCTTCTGACGGTGAAGAATCCCTACACGGGCTTCAGCCTCGCCGAGGACCCGGCGGTGGCCATCGTTGAGATCAACAACGAGAACTCGCTCCTGGGCCAGCGCACGCGCGACGCCGGCCGCCGGCTCGAGCAGTTGCTGCCCGAACCGTTCCGCGGCGAGCTGGCCGCACTCTGGAGCGGCTGGCTCGCGAAGAAATACTCCGACGACTTGTTGCTCGCGGTCTCCTGGCAGCAGGGCGCCACGCCGCGCGCCCCTCTCATCGGCCCGGCTCACCGTTGGCAGCCCGACGCCATGCCGGGAACGCGGGTCGACGTCGTCCCCGGCGCCGATGCCTCGGCTGTGGAGCTGAAGGTGGTCGAGGTCGACAGCATTCGTTGGCACGCGCAGGCGTACGTGGGCAACCTACCGCTTGAGAAGGATCAGACCTACACCCTCGAGTTCGAGGCCAAGGCCGACGCCCCGCGTCCCCTTCAAGTGGTGATCAGCCGCGACGATCCGCGCTGGCGCACCGACAAGTGGCGCACCCGCGGCCTGAACACGCCCACCGAGATCGGCACGGAGTGGAAACCGCTGCGCTTCGTCTTCGTGGCGCACTCGACCATCGATGTGCCCTCGCGCCTGAGCCTGATCATCGGGCATCAAACCGGTACGGTCGCGGTGCGTCACCTGAAACTCACGCCCGGCGCCGAGCGCACGGGGCTGCAACCCGGGCAGTCGGCCAAGGCCGGCACGGTGCCGATTCCCACGGCGCCGTCGGTGGCGCAGTGGCGGGATTGGATCTCGTTCCTGATCGAGACCGAGGTCGAATACGCGAGCGGCATGCGGAACTTCCTCCGCGACGAGCTCGGGGTGCGTGCGCCGATCATCTGCACACAGATGAACTACGGCGGTATTGCCGGCTTAGCGCGTGAGCAGGCGATGGACTTCGCCGACGCGCACTACTACTGGCAGCACCGGATTTTGGCGGCCCAACGCATGCCTGGAACAACAACTGGGCCACGCTCAACACCCCCCAGCTCCTGCGGAGTTCGGCGATCGCTGGTTCGGTGAGATCGGCGGCATCGCTGCGCAGCTGCGTGGCGGGAAGCCCTTCACCGTGTCCGAGATCGATCATCCGTTCCCGCACGACTACGGCTGCGAGATGTACCCGGAGATTGCGACCTACGGTGGGCTCCAGGACTGGGATGCCCTTTATCCGTTCGATATGGTCGAGGGCGCCAACCCTGACCCGAACAGCGGCAGCAAGACCTACTTCGACCAGTACCGGAATCCCGGTCGCTGGGGCTTTTCCGTCTTCGCCACGACGACATTTCGCCAGGGGCTCATCCCTCCGGCGCCGGCGGCCAAGGAGCTGCGCATCGGCGCCCCTCTCTGGGGCGAGGAGGCCCATGCCGACGTGCTCTGGTTGCGACACTTGCCCGGCCAGCCCATCGGCTTCCTCACCGACCGGCTCAGCGTCAGCGACCGGCCAACCGGCGAGGGGGAGCCGGCGAGCATCGTGCAGACGGGCACGCCGGCCGAGACCGCCGTGCGGATGGTCCAGGCGCCGCAAGGCCCGGTGTATGTTGCCGCCGCCGACAAGGCCGCCACGGCGACCGGCTATATCGGCGGAGCGAAGATCGAGGCCGGGGCGCTTCGGGTGGACTGCGCGCGCTTCGGCCGGATTTTGCGGCGGTCACCGCCATCGCGCTCGACGATAGGAAGCTCGAAAGGTCGCGGCAGGTGTTGGTGACGCTTGTCGCCCGTACCGAAATCCCGGCATGGTCTGGGATGCGGTGCGCAAGTCGGTGAGCGACCGCTGGGGTCACGGCCCGATGACGGCCGAGCCGGTGCCGGCTACGATCACCTCCTTGGCGCCGCCGGGGCGAAGGTCACGCCCTCGCTCCCGACGGTTCGCGGGGACGACCGTGGAGACGAAGGTCGTTGGGGGGGCACTCGTCTTCACCGCCCGCGCTGCTGACAAGACCATCCACTACGAGATCACGAAGGAGTGAGGGGTGGCGCATCCCGCCCCGAACTTGCCGAAGGGGTCGGAGGGTCGTTTGGACGCGGACCGGGGCCGGGGAGGTCGGACGCGAGGTCCGACCCCTACCGCAGGCGGGATGGCGGTGCCGGATTCGTGGAGCCGGTTAATGCGGCGCCGCCAAACCGCGCTGGCTTGGGCCCGGCGGGCTGCCAGAATCGGCGACGGTCCTCGCCTCCCGTCCCTCGCAACCCCTCGCGCCATGACCCCCGCACTTCCCCGTCGGCAATTTCTTCGCAACGTCGCTCTCACCGGCGGCATCCTTGGTCTCTCGTCGTTGGCAGTCGGCGCCGACAAGAGCTTGGCGTCACCAAGCGCTGGTGCCACCCAGGCCACTGCACCCGACGCCGACTCGATCCGCCTGACAAAGGTCAAAAACGCCATGCTCGCGATGCAGCGACGGGCGTGGGAGCAGGGCACGGCGGCGCAGGCGTTGCTCGAGCTCGGGGAGACCGACCTCGTGGTGCTCTTCGCCAAGGATGCCGTGGTGAACCAGCTCAGGACAGTCGACTGGGGCTCAACGAGGGCAACGCGGCGGTGTGTGACCCGTGCGTCAACGGCGAACCGGTCCTCTTCGCGGCGAAGGTGACGGGCGACCCTGCTCTGCAGAAGGCGGCGGAGCGAATGGTGGACTTTGTGTTGTTCAAGGCGCCGCGTACCCGTAGCGGACATCATCTACCACAATCAGATCGAGAAATCGGATCTGGGTCGACGCGATCATATGCTCCCGCCGTTCCTCGCGGCGTGGCCGGACAGCCCGCCGAGGCGATGCGGGCGTGATCGCCGGCTGCCGCAAGGCGTTACAGGACCAGTGAAGCTCTACTCGCTATCATGTCGGGACGGGGACCGGCAGGAATTCGAGACGCAAGGGCGCTGTAGGGCTCCGGCGGCATACCACTGGGCCATGGCGGGCATGGCGCGCGTGCTGCGGGCGCTGCCGGCGACGATGGCCACGGAGAGGGCGCAACTGGTGGAGTGGATCCGAACTGGTCGTTGCCTCACTGCCCGTGGCGCCGGCCGGATGGTCTCTTCCATGTTGGTGCTCAACGGGCCGAACACTTTTGTCGAAACCAACTTCGCCCAGATGCTGGCGTACCCCTGTATCGCGGCGTCGCTGAGGATGGATGCCGCAGTCGTGTCGGGCGACGGCGGGGTCGCTGCGCGCGGCGGCGATCGCCAAGGTGGATGCCTTCGGGGATCGTGCAGGGCGTGTGCGGTGCGCTCAACTTCAGCAAGGTCGGCACCTCGGCCGGGGGCGCAGGCGTTTTATCTGCTGATGCGGCGGCACGGCGGGATCTCCTCGCGACGAACTGATCCGTGATCTGAGATTCCCAAACGGAGCAGGGGCGCAGAGGGGCCCGGAGAGGGATGAGGGGCACAGAGCTCGAAATCCGCTTGGGCTCTCCATCCCGCGGTACTATTGACCGCGGATTCCACGGATGGGCACGGTTCTTGGTGGTCGGCATCCGTGAAGACCGGAGCTGTGGGCAAGATTTTCAATAGTGATCCCAATCGCGAAGTCGAATCCTTTTCTCCCTCGCGTTCTTTGTGGTGGGGCGTTTGCCGCCGCTGCGGCTGAACCGCTGGCGCATGCGTTCGTCTGCACTGACTACGGCCGGGACTCTGTGCTCGGGTCGCACGCGACGGCACGGTTGTTCAGTTGGCCGAAGCGCCGTCGAGCAATGACCTGTGGGTGCTGCCGGACGCAACATTCTTTTCGTGACTGGGCACGGGGTGAAGGAGCTCGCGCCCGACGGCCGCGTCGTCTTCGCGTACGAGTCGAAGAGCGGCATCTATGCCTGTCAGCGGCTGGCCAACGGGAACACCTTTGTGGCCGAGTGCGAGGCGGGGCGCTTGCTGGAGGTGGCGCCGAGTGGGGTGGTCGCGAAGGAGATCCTCCTGCCCGCGAGGGCAGGACGGCGGGCCTGCGTTCATGCGCAACGCGCGCGTGCTGGCCAACGGCGGAGACCTGGTGGCGCATTACGGCCTTGGCGTGGTGCGCGAATACGAGGCCCTCGGTAAAGTGGTGCGCGAGATCCCGGCGCCCGGCGGAGCACACAGCGCCCTGCGGCTGCCCGACGGCAATACGCTCATCGCCATCGCCGACGGCGATCGGAATCCGCAGGTCATCGGTGATTCCGCCGGGAGAGACGACCTGGCAGCTCACGCAGGCGGTTGTGCCCGACCTGAAGCTTGCCTTCATGACCGGCCTGCAGCGGTTGGCCAACGTCAGCACGGTCATGACGAACTGGCTTGCCGGCCATGGTCGGCTCGGCCAGGGGCCGCATGTGATCGAGGTGACGCGCGAGAAGCGCGTGGTGTGGCGCTATGCCGTCCACGCCGCGTTCAAGACGATCTCGGTATCGTGCTCCTGGATGAGCCCGGCGACTGCACGAAGGGTGAAATCCTGCACTAAGGCAGGAGCGGAGCACGGGGAGTTCACAGTAGGGAGCGAAGCGAACGAAGAGGCGGAGTCGGGCCTAGCAGCGCGGAGGGGACGAGTTCGGATTGGACGCAGAGGGCGCGGAAGCGGAGAGGAGGCGCACGCAAGGGGTAGGCGTGAGGAGATCGGAATGTATAACCGCAAAGACGCAGGAAGCGCAGAGATCGAAGGGATGGGAGGTCCACTACAGAGGACCCCGAGGGACACGCAGGACGGAGAGGGTGGGTGAGACGGAGGCGCGTGTCATCCGACGTAGGGCGGTGCTTCAGCCCCGCGTCCGGTGTCGGCGTAACAGAAAACATCGTTCAGTGCCGCCAGACGCGGACCGCGTCGACCCCAACGCGGCCGGATGCGTTTCGGTCAATCGCGCCCACCAGCAACCTCAACCGGCGGGCCGTCGGCTCGCCTGCGCGCCTCAGCCCTGCTCCGGGGCGGCGGGCACGGGCGCACCGTCTGCGGGAGCAGCACCTTGTCCACCGGTGGCGGTCCATGTCAAGACTTCGAAACGCCAGCCGTTGGCGACGAAGTGCTCCCGGCCTTGGGAATGCGTCCGAGCCGATCGACGACAAAACCGCCAGGCGTCTCAGAAATCCTCGTCCTCTTCCCCGGGGAAGTGGCGATAGTTAGAAGCTGCGTCACAGTTCCACCAACGGCATGTTTTCGTCGACCAACCAGGAGCCGTCCTCGCGTTGCACGGCGTCAGGCGCATTGCGGTCCCCGGGTTCAGGCAAGTCGTCCACGATCGCCTCCATGACGTCGATCAGGGTGACCGGTCCTCTGGATGGTGCCGAACTCGTCGGTTTCAGCGCGAGGTGTTTGCCGCTCTTTCTTGGTAGATCGGGTTCACCGCGCTGATCGTCGTCGGCATCTAGGCGGCGGGTGGTGAGGTGGTTACAGTGATGCCGTTGGGCGACCACCGCGACGTTGGCCCAGAGGGCTTTCACCGAGACCATGCCGATCACATTGTCGCGGGTGTTCTCGTGAACGGGGAAGTGGGGTGCCCACTGGTGACGATCTTGCGCCAGTTGATCACCACTCGGCGTCGGCACTGTTGGGCCAGACGATGCGGTGCGCCGCGTCGCGATTTCCGTCACCGAGCGCTCCGTCAGGCGGAGCACGCCTTCGACCATCGCGCGTTCGCTGAATACATAACCGGCCGTGGTGCCCTGCTCGATGAGGTTGAAATCTCCTCTTCGGAGGGCGGCAACGTCGACCTCCTTATTGTCCAAGCCGAAGACCTTGAGCACGACGTTGGTAGGAGACAGTCAAAACCAGACCAGGGAGCAGCGAAGCGCGAGAGGCC
>JADJTK010000005.1 GCA_016711225.1 Opitutaceae bacterium | reverse complement strand
TCGACTGGGCTTGGCAACGAGGCGGAACGCTGCGTTGGTGTCGCCCGTGTTGAGCCTGGCCGAGTTTTCCCTCGAAGATTTCGCCGCCCGCGTGGAAGCGTGGGGCGGACGGCCCGTGCATGCCCGGCAGATCCTGCGCAGTTTCTACGAGGGCGATGGGACGGTGGGGTGGGCGGACTTCGAGCTGCCGCGGCCTCTGCGCGGGCGCATCGAGGCGGAGTTGCGCGCGACCCCGGCCGAGCTCGCCGCCCGGCAGGTGGCCGAGGACGGCACCACCAAGCTTCTGCTGCGCCTCGGCGACGGGCGCACGGTTGAGGCGGTGCTGATGCCCGACTGGCAGGGCGGGCGAGCGGCGGGCTGCCTGTCCTCGCAGGTTGGGTGCGCGATGGGGTGCGACTTTTGTGCGACAGCCCAGGGCGGCTTCGCCCGCAATCTCTCGGTCGGGGAGATCGTCGAACAATTTCTGGCCCTGCGGCGTGAGGCCCGGGCGGTCGGGCGCAAGCTGCAGACCATCGTGTTCATGGGCATGGGCGAACCGATGCTCAACCTCGACCCTGTGATCGAAGCGGCGCGACGGATAGCGGCCAACGATCTCGGCGCGCTCGGTCGCAAGCAGATCACCATTTCGACGGTGGGGCTGGTGCCGGGCATCGAGGCGCTGGCGGCCAGCGGGCTGGGCGTGAGCCTGGCGGTGTCGTTGCATGCTTCAGACGATGTGACGCGGGCACGCCTGCTGCCGGCGGGACGCCGCTACGGCGTGGCGGAGATCCTGGCGGCGGCCGACCGCTATCAGGCGGCGACGGGACAGATCACGACCATCCAGTACTGCCTGTTGGCGGGCGTGAACGATTCGCCGGCCCAGGCGCGCGCGCTGGCGGCATTGATGGCCGGACGGCGGATGCATGTGAACTTGCTGCGCTACAACCCCACTGGCCCCGGGCTGTCGGGTTTCGCCTACCAGCCTCCGGAAATGGCCGACATCGAGGCCTTCCTCGGCGAGCTGCGCGCGCAGGGCGTGGTGGCGCATTTCCGACGACCGCGCGGCGAGGGCATCGATGCCGCTTGCGGTCAGCTGCGCGGAAGGGTGGAGCTGCAATGAACGCGCCGCGGGCGGATGGGGTGGTGCGAATGATACTGGCGTTTTGGAGGATCCCCTCTAGGGTGCGCGTCCCCTTGTTGCCGATCATCCCCTCGGTGCTTTTCGAACCCTGATCCTACCCCGATATGGAAACCGCAGAATCCTGTGCGGACTCCGTGGCGCAGCGCGCTCGGCGGGCCGAGCTCGACCCGGCAGGGGGACCTCGTTCGGGTCGGCTGGAACCGCCGAGCAACGGGGAGGCCACGCCGTCGGCGCTCAAGCCCCTGCGGCTGCTCATCGTCGAGGACAGCCCTCACGACGCCGAGCTGATCGTACGGCTGTTGGTGCGGGCCGGTTACACCTGCGACTGGACCCAGGTGGACCGTGAGGAGGACTTTCTGCGTCATCTCCAACCCGACTTGGATGTGATTCTTTGCGACTGCCAGATGCCGGAGTTTGACGGTATGCAGGCGCTCAAACTGGTGCAGGAGTCGGGGTTTTCGATCCCGCTCATCATCGTCTCGGGCAGTATCGGGGAAGAGACGGCGGTGGCTGCGATCCGCGCCGGGGCGGCGGACTATCTGCTCAAGGACCGGCTGGCGCGCATGGGACAGGCGATCGAGCACGCGATCGAGCAGAACCGGTTGCGCTTGGAGCGGCGGGCGATGACGGAGGCGCTGGGGCAGGCGGAGTCGCGTTATCGAGGGATCTTCGAGAATGCGGTGGAGGGGATTTTCCAGGCGGTGCCGGAGGGCCGGTTGCTGGCGGCGAATCCGGCGATGGCCCGCATTCTGGGTTTTGCCACGCCAGCGGAGGCGATCGGATGCGTGGACGACATTTTGGAGCAGCTTTGCCCGGAACCGGCACGCTGCGGCGAGCTGCGGCAATTGTTGGCCGAGCACCATCTGGTGGCCGGCTTCGAAACGCAGGTGTTGCGGCGCGATGGCGCCCGTATTTGGGCGACGGTGAACTGCCGGGTGGTGCGCTCGGCCGATGGAGCGACCCATTTCGAAGGCACGGTGGAGGAGACCACCGAGCGCAAGAAGCTCGAGGAGCAGCTCTTTCGGGCGCAACGGCTGGAGAGCGTGGGCCGGTTGGCCAGCGGCATCGCCCACGATCTCAACAACATCCTGCTCCCTATTTTGATGACGCCGGGCCTGCTGCGCGTGACGCTCAAGGATGAGGAGTCGATCAAGATGGTGGATGCGATCGAGATCAGTGCGCGCCGTGGGGCCGATATTGTGCGCCAGTTGCTCACCTTCGGGCGGGGTACCGACAGTGCGCGCATCCCGGTGCAGCTGCGCGGGCTGGTGCAGGAGATGCTCAACATCGTACGCGAGACCTTCCCCAAGAACATCACCATCCGTTGCTCGCTGCCGACCGATGTCTGGTCGGTGCGCGGCGATCCGACCCAACTGCACCAGGTGATGATGAATCTGTGTGTGAACGCGCGCGACGCGATGGCCGACGGCGGCGACCTGCTGGTGGCGCTGGAGAATCGCGAGGTCGACGCGGAGTTGGCGCGCCGCAGCCCCGGCGCTCACCCGGGCCGCTACGTGGTGTTGCGGGTGAGCGACAGCGGCACTGGCATCGCGCCGGAGCACCTCGACAAGATCTACGATCCGTTTTTCACCACCAAGGAGGTGGGGCAGGGCACGGGGCTGGGCCTCTCGTCGGTGCTGGGGATCGTCAACAGCCACGGCGGCTTCATCCAGATCGATAGCACGCTGGGCCAGGGCACCCAGTTCCGGATCTTTCTGCCGGCCTCGCTGCCGGCCGAGATTGGGGAGGCCGGGGTCGCCGCGCCGGAGGGCCCGCGGGGACAGGGCGAACTGGTATTGCTCGTCGACGACGAGCGCGCCGTGCGCTACGCCACCCGCACCATGCTGGAGCGCAACGGCTATCGGGTGGTCGAAGCCCGCGACGGGGTCGACGGGCTGGCACGCTTCGCCGAGGTGCGCGACGACGTGCGGCTAGTGGTGGTGGATCTGCTGATGCCGCGGCTGGATGGCGTGGGTCTGATCCGGCAATTGCGGAAACAGGTGCCGGCGCTGGCCATTCTGGCGACAACCGGGGTGGGGCGCTCGCCCAAGGTCGAGGAGGTGAAGCAGCTCGGAAATGTGCCGATTCTCGAGAAGCCGTTTGTGGCCGAGACGATGCTCGATGCGCTCGCGCGACTGCTGGGACGCGTGCCGACGCCCGGGGGCAAGTGAGCCGGCTTGAGGGCCAGGGGGGGCGCGACTGAAGCGATCGGCGCGGCATTGACAGGGGGCGAGGCGAAGAGGCGCCGGTCCCTCAAGCCGAAGGCCCGTCCTGAAGCAACGGGCGACAGCGGACCGCGATCTCGCGCCCGGCGTTGCCAATTCCCGGCGGCTGTCTTCCATGGTCGCGATGCGAATCCTGCCGCGAATTGGACTAATGGCGACGTTGGCCGGGGCACTGGGCGCCTGCCCGGCCTCGGCGGCCACCGGAGGCACGGAGTTGCCGGCGTTTCCTTCGCCGCTGGAGTCCTACGGCGACGCCGGGGTTGCGAGTCTCGGGAGTGTGCTCGCCGGGCGGGTGGCGGCCGATCCGTTCAACCTGGTCGCCACGCTGATCTTCGTGGCGGCCGTGGTCCATACCTTCTTTGCCGGGCGTATCCGGCATTTGGCCCATGAGGTGGACGAGCGGCACCGCGCCCGGCTGGGACGCAGGGGCGAGGCGGCGGTCGACGCCGACGGTGACGGCGTACCCGAGGAAGTGAGTTTCCTTGGCCAGATGCTGCATTTCCTGGGCGAGGTGGAGGCGATCTTTGGGCTGTGGGTGCTTGCGTTGGCCGGGGCGATCATCGGGTTCAAGGGACTCGATGTGGCGATCCATTACGTGGGAACGCAGGTGAACTACACGGAACCGCTCTTTGTGGTGGTGATCATGACACTCGCGTCCACTCGGCCGGTGTTGCGGCTGGCTGAGCGCTGCCTGCACGCCGCGGCCCGTCTTGGCGGCGCCACTCCGGCGGCCTGGTGGCTGTCGATCCTCACGCTCGGGCCGATCCTGGGGTCGTTCATCACCGAACCGGCAGCGATGACCATCTCGGCCCTTTTGCTGGCGAAACAGTTCTACACCTGCCGCCCGGGGGCACGGCTGCGCTACGCCACACTTGGGTTGTTGTTCGTCAATGTGTCGGTGGGGGGCACGCTCACCCATTTCGCCGCCCCGCCGGTGTTGATGGTGGCCGCGGCGTGGAAGTGGGACCTCGGCTTCATGTTCACCCAGTTTGGGTGGAAGGCGGTGGTGGGCATCCTGATCGCGAATGCGGTCTACTTTGCGGCCTTCCGTCGCGAGCTTCTGGCGCTGCGGCCGGTGGCGGCTGTGACCGGCGAGCGTGCCGATGCTCCGGTGTGGATCACCGCGGTGCACCTGGCCTTTCTCGGCTTCACGGTGTGGATGGCTCACTATCCAGCGCTCTTCATCGGCGGATTTCTCTTCTATTTGGCCTTCGCGCAGGCGACCGCGCACCACCAATCTCCCACCGATCTGAAGCCGGCGCTGCTGGTGGGGTTCTTCCTGGCCGGACTGGTCAATCACGGCGGGGTGCAGGGGTGGTGGATCGAGCCGATACTCTCGCGGCTGGGGGAGGTGCCGCTCTTCCTTGGCGCCACGGTCTTGACCGCGTTTAACGACAACGCCGCGATCACCTACCTGGCGACGTTGGTGCCCAGCTTCTCCGATGCCTTGAAGTACGCCGTGGTGGCCGGCGCGGTGACGGGCGGAGGGCTCACCGTGATCGCCAACGCGCCCAATCCCGCCGGGCAGACGATCCTGGCCCGTCATTTCCCGGAGGGGATATCGCCGCTGGGGCTGCTGCTTGGGGCGTTGGTGCCGACGGTGATTGTGGGGGCGGCGTTGCTTCTGCTGTAGGGCGCGGTGGTCGGGCCGAACGCGTGCTCGTTCGCACCAAGTGGCTCGGGGGTGCGCACGCCAGCTAAGGGCGCTCGGCAACCGGAAGGATCCCGCAGGTGGCCAGTAGCGACGTTCGCAAGAACGTCGTGCGGACGTGAGGCGGCCCGAGGCTCACGCAACGAGGCTCCCGGTGAAAGGGGGCGCGTGCAAGCACGCTGCGGAGGGCTACGGACGGGCGGGAATGGGGGCGCGAGTCGTCGCCGTGGCTCCCCGTGTTTTCGCTTTGCTTGCGGCGGACCCAGAGGGTTGTGTTTTTGCTTTTCCCGATGCACCCGCTTATCGCCTCAGCCGCCGGAGGAGCATTTTCGATCTCCCCGGTATGGATCATTCCCTTCGCGTTGCTGCTTGCGCTCATCGCGACCATGCCGCTCACGCCGCACGGCCTAAAACACCTCTGGGAGAAGTACTACCCAGTCGTGTCCATCATCCTCGGGTCGATCGTAGCCGGCTACTATCTGTTCCAGGTGCCGCATGGCGGGCACGAAGTGGCCAAGACTATGGAGGAGTACTTCGCGTTCATTGCGTTGATCGGCTCACTTTTCGTGGTGGCAGGGGGGATTCACATCTCGATTCGCGGCGAGGCCCGGCCCATGGGCAACGTGATCTTTCTTCTCGTCGGCGCCCTGCTGGCCAACGTGATCGGCACGACCGGCGCCTCGATGGTGCTGATCCGCCCGTGGATTCGCATGAACAAGTACCGCGTCACTTCGTTCCATATCGTCTTCTTCATCTTTATTGTCTCCAATGTGGGCGGCGCGCTCACCCCGATCGGTGATCCGCCGCTCTTCCTCGGCTACCTGCACGGGGTGCCGTTCTTCTGGTTGCTCGAGAAGGCGATGCTGCCCTGGCTGTTCACGCTCGGGTTGTTGCTGGGTGTGTTCTTCCTGTTCGACCGTCACAACTTCCTGCGCGCCCCCAAGCGGATCCGCGAGAAGGAGACGGCGCACGAGCCGGTCGCGGTGGTGCAGGGGCTGCACAATCTGCTGTTCCTGCTGGTGATTGTGGGCGGAGTGTTCCTCCCCGAGAAGTATTTCATCCGCCCCTTGGTGATGATCGCCGCCGCTGTGGCATCCTATTTCAGCACCAAACAAGGGGTGCGGGAAGCCAACGAGTTCACCTTTGGCCCGATCAAGGAGGTCGGTTTCCTGTTCATCGGTATCTTCGCCACGATGATGCCGGCCCTCGACTACCTCAAGGAGCATGGCCGGGAGCTCGGGTTCAGCCGTCCGATCGAGTATTATGTCGCCTCCGGTTCACTCTCGGCGGTGCTCGACAACGCCCCGACCTATCTGAATTTTCTCACCTTGGCGGAGGCTTCGCTCGTGCCGCAATCGGTGCAGGCCGAAGCGAGCGCTCTCGATGCGGCCGGCGGCAGCGGCGAGCGGGCGGTGCTGGTGCCGTGGTTGATCCATAGTGACAGCAAGGTCGGCGCCACGGAGGCCTTCAAGTTCATCATCGCAGTGAGCCTGGGGGCGGTGTTCTTCGGCGCGATGACCTACATCGGCAATGGCCCCAATTTCATGGTGAAGTCGATTGCCGAGAGCTCGAAGGTGAAGACACCGTCATTCTTCGGTTACGTCTTCAAGTACAGCCTGCCCTTCCTGCTGCCCATCCTGCTGCTCTGCGGCTGGCTCTTCCTGTAAGCGACCAGCGGGTTCATTCAGCCATTCCTTCGACGGCCGCGCTCCCCGGAGCGCGGCCGTTTTGCTGCTCGAGGGGGCGCGCCGGGACGGAGGGCGAGGGGGCCCTGCTGGAGGGAGAGCCTCCCGGCGAGCCGCCTTCCTGCGGCGGGGGCTGTGGGAGCGAGCTGGCTCGCGACAATCGAAGCCTGTCGGGTGCAAGCACCCTCCCACAGACAGAAAAGGGAGAAGGCGGAATCCAGAATGCAGAAGCCTGAATCCAAGCACCTGAAGCCTCCACCCTGAACCGGCACCAGCACGGCTCGGTCGGAGCCTCGCCCCCCCATGGCGGAGGGGCGGGCCGCTTACGGGAACAACCCGCGGGCGAGCTTGGCGTCGGCGACGCGGCCGATGCCCAGGGTGAGGGCGGCCAGACGCCGGCTGAACTTCAACTTGCGGCGCTGGGCCTCCACCGCCTCGTGCGCCTGGTCGAGTTGGCGTTGGAGCTTCTCGCGCACCTCGGCGCGCGTCCAGTAGTAGCTTTGCCGGTTCTGGATCCATTCGAAATAGGAGACGATCACGCCGCCGGCGTTGCAGAGCACATCGGGGATGATCTCGATCTCGGGGCGTTGCTCCAGGATCTTGTCGGCGGCGTTGGTGGTGGGGCCGTTGGCTCCCTCCGCGAGGATACGGCAGCGCAGCCGCGGGGCGTTCTCCTCGGTGATCACCCGCTCCAAGGCGCAGGGCGCGAGCACGGTGCAGTCGAGCTCGAGCAATTGTTCGTTGGTGATCGGCTCCCCGCCGTCGAAATCGTGCAGCACCTTGTTGTAGGCGACGTAGGCCCGCGCCTTCTTCACATCGATGCCGCCGGGGTTGTAGATGCCGCCGGTGTAGTCGGAGATGGCGATGATGCGCGCGCCGGACTCGGCCAACGCCGCGGCGGTTTCGCTGCCGACGTTGCCGAAGCCCTGGACGGCGACCGTGGCCTCGGTGAGCGGAATCTTGAGTTCGGCCAGAGTAGGCGCGGATGAGGTAGGCGACGCCGTATCCGGTGGCCTCGCGCCGGCCGGCCGACCCGCCCAGCGCGAGCGGCTTGCCGGTGACGACGCCGGGTTCGAGATGGCCGACGTGATTGGAGTAGGTATCCATCATCCAGCCCATCACCTGTTCGTTGGTCCCCACGTCGGGCGCGGGGATGTCGAGGTCGGGGCCGACGAAGGGAATGAGCTCCTGCATGTAGCGGCGCGAGAGACGTTCGAGTTCGGCGGGGGAGAGCGTGCGCGGATCGACGACCACGCCGCCCTTGGCTCCGCCGAACGGCAGGCCGGCGAGGGCGCATTTCCAGCTCATCCACATCGCCAAGGCGGCCACCTCTCCGATGGTCACGTCTTGATGAAAGCGAATGCCGCCCTTGGACGGGCCGGTGGCGAGGCTGTGTTGCACGCGGTAGCCTTCGAACATCTGGATATGCCCGTCGTCGCGGCGCACGGGCAGCGAGACGGCGATGGCGCGGCGCGGGTATTTGGCGCGGGCGCGGACCTCGGCGGACAGATTGATGGCGTCGGCGGCGAGGTCGAACTGCCGGCAGGCCATGCGGAAAACCTCCGACTGGTAGAGGCGGGAGTTGTGGTGCTGGTTCATGGGGCGGGGGAAACCTACCCGGATAGTCGTCGGTATCCGAAGCGGTGCAACCGCCGAGGAGCGAAACGGGCCCCGGGCGGAACTCAATGGCAGGAGGAGGCTGCGCTGTCGCAGACGCAGGGTCCGATGCTCTTTGCGGGACGTTGGGACTCGCGGAACCGGTGCGCAAACGGCAGGTACGGTTGTTCGGCCCGTGCTGGGTGCTGCTCAGCAACGGGCCGGTGCGAAACGCGGGTACAGTTTCGGCCAGTTCTCTGGGATGCGTTCCAGTAGCCCCGCGCCAAAGAGCCCATCGAGCTTCAGCTCGGGCCGGTGGACGTAGCCGATGTGGCAGCCGCACGTTTCGGCTGGGCAGGGCCGCGGTTTCAGCGCGTCGTCAAAGCCGGGTTCGTAGATGTTGCCAATGATCTCGCCGACGAAGTGGCAGCGTCGCACGCCTCCATCGCCGGCGACCGTGAACGCGGTCTCCCCCGCGCGGCAGCTTCCGCCCCGGCTGGGGTAGCGGGGCAGGTTCCAGTGAAAATAGGGGTCTACCGCCCGCAGCCGTTCGACCTCGCCGGGCTGATAGTAGGCGGGGTCGTGCTTGGAGGCGTTGACCCAGAGGTAGACGTCCGGTCGGAGGCGGGCGCGCAGTTCGGCGATGGCGTCGAAATGTTCGCGAATGCCAACTACGCCCACACTGTAGCGAATGGCGGCGGCGTCCATTTCGTGGCAACGCGCGGTGAAACGGTCTAGTGAAGTCTGCGACGGATGAAACGTGGTCCAGAGCGCCAAGGCGTCCCGGTCGGCATCGAGCAGATCGTCGATGGGGGCAGCGAGGTTGGTCTGGATCGCGATGCGCCGAACATGGGCCATGCGCGAGAGCGTCACCAGGGCGCGGCGGTAGTAGCGGTGGACCAGCGCCTCGCCCCACGGAGTGATCAGGACGCCGATGTCGCGCCGCGTTTCTCCCACCCAGGCTACGAAGCGGTCGAGTGCGCGCTGATCCTGCTGAAGCTCGTCCACGCTGTTGGACGTCTTGGCGAAGGGGCAGTAGTCGCAGCCGTAGTTGCAGCTTGAGAGCGAGCCTCGGTAGAGGATGTGCCACCCGTTCATGCGAATTCGTAGGCCTGCATCTGGCGGACGGTGGTCTCCGAGTAGAGCCAGGGGCCGATGGTGTCGGACCAGGTGAGGCCCTCGTCGTTCAAGCGCAGCGTGTCGTTATCCACTGAAGCCAGCTCGTGGATCAGGAGTTCTCGCAGTTTTGGCAGTTGTTCGAAGAGCGTCGCCCCAAAACGCGCCGCGTAGGCCTGGAGCGAGACGCCTTCGCTTCGCAGGATCGACTTGATCACGTAGCGGAGCCGTTGCTCGTCCTCGCTCAGTAGGGTTCCGTAGTTGGCGAAGGAGAAATCGGCGGCGGTGCAGGCGTTGAAGGACTGGATGATCGCTTTGACTCCGGACTGACCGATGGCGTATTCGGAACTGTAGTGGAGCGCGCGGGTGTAGGAACGCGCCCCGCGCCGAGTCCGATCATGCCATCGTCCTGGCAACAGTGGTCGGCGCGACGCACGAGCTCGGCCCGGCGGAAATGCCGCATCGAGATCTGGCGGTAGCCCGCTGCGACGAGGTGCTCACGGGCCAGGCGGTGGAGCGCGCGTCGGTGGTCGCCCGGGCGTTTGCCGCTTCGATCCAGATTGGTGAGTTTGCCCACGTAGAGCGGGTAGATGAAGACCTCCTCGGGCTGCCACTCCAGCGCGCGCTCCACGCTCCGCCGCCAACGATCGAGAGTCTGTCCTTCCGCGCCGTAGATGAGGTCGATGTTGAAGACGGGAAATCTGGCCCCCTTGATGAGCGCGCAGGCGAGGTCGAGTTGGCCGGCGGGTTGGGGGCGCTTGAGGGCCACTAGATCCTCCGTCTCGAAGCTCTGCACGCCGAGGCTGATGCGGTCCACCCCGAGCGCCTTCAAGCACGCCAGCTTCTCGCGCGTGATCGTGCCGGGCGACACCTCGAACGAAACAGGCACGCCACCCCAGGCGACCGGCCAATGCTGGCCGAGGCGGGTGAACAGGCATTCGAGTTCGCCCTCCGTCAGGAAACTCGGAGTACCGCCGCCAAAAGCCACCTGGGCCACGCGATCAGGTGCGATCAGGGAGGCTACCGTGGCTGATTGGCGCTCGATGGCGGCGAGGGTTTGGGCAACCAAACTGCTTTCCGGCTGGACGGTAGTGAAGAGGTTGCAGAAGCCGCAGCGCATCTCGCAGAACGGGAGATGCACGTAGAGGAAGAGATTCCGTTTGTCCTCGTCGCGCCACGCTTCGGTGAGCGGAACGGGTGGCGCCAAGGGGCGATAGGCCGTCTTGTGCGGATAGGCGTAGGCGTAGCCGTCGAAACCGCCGTGGGCCATCCGGTCTTTAAGGGAGCGATTCATAGCATGAAGTCCGCGTAGGGCACGGTCCACACGACCTCGTGGCCGAGGCGGTGACCGTAGTGTCCGTCCTCCCCGTAGGCGGTGCCGTGGTCGGAGCAGACGATGGCGAAAGTCGGTGCTCGCTGTTTCATGAACACGAATAGCGGGGCCAGTGCTCGATCGACGGCGACAAGCGCTTCTCGATGGGTTGCCAAGGTGTCGACCCCTTCGCGCCCTCCATAGAACCAGTTGGGCTGATGGATGGCCGAGATGTTGATGAACAGAAATACGCGGCGATCTCCCGCTCGTTGCATCGATCGGAGCGCAACAGCGACTTGGTTCTCTGGGGAAAGCGGACAGGTGACGCCCAAGTCTGGGGGCCAGTGGGATTCGAGGAAGAGAGATCCGGCAATACGCAGGCTAGGCGGTTGCACCGGTTGAAGAAACCCGTGCCGCCGATGCAGACTGTGTGGTAGCCGCAGGCTGCCAGGGCCTCAGGCAGTGTGGCTTCGGGGAAGACGAAGGTGGAGTCGACGGTGCTGAGGCTCCCGGCGAACTCGGCGGCGAACAATCGTGGATGCGGTCCTGGAGCGGTGGGCGTGGGCAGGAAGCCGGCGAAGAACGAGTGGTGGGCTGCGTAGGTGAAGCTGCCGGGCGAATGGCGCTTCTCCCATCCGGCAGGTCCGAGCAGCGGCCCCAAGGTCTGGAGCCGTCCCTCGCGCCAAGTTTGTTGCGCCGCGTCAAAACGCAGGGTGTCCAGCGTGATGAAGACGACGTCGCTGGTTCCGATCAGGTGTTTCAATGGGTTTCCTCCTCTTGGATCAAACAGGCGAGCCGCTCGGCGTCGAGCGGGGTCTCCGCGATGCGGAAACGTAGGCCAGCCGAAGCGGGCCCGGTCGCGTCATGGGGCGGATAGTCGCCCACATACAGGGTGGCGGTGGGGACGACGCCAAGTTCGGCGCAGGCACGGAGGAAGATGGCCGGCGCCGGCTTGGCGCAGCCCATTTCGGCGGAGATCCAGAGGCGGTTGTTGGGAATCACTTGATCGAGGCCGGAAGCGCGGAGCTTGCGGCGTTGCCCGGCACTTCCTCCGTTGGTGATGAGGCCGATCTTCTTGTGCTGGGATAACAGACGAAGCGCGGTGAGGAGTTGTTCTTCCGGGACCAAGCGGTCCGCGATCTGCGCGGCCATGGTGGCGTGGTCCATCCGGCCGCCGCCGTGTCGTTTCCAGCAGGAGAACAAGGCTTCGCGGTCGCCTTGGCCGCGTTCATCGCAGCGGATGATGTCCGCCCGGGTGGCGGCATCGGCGAAAGTCTCCACGACGAGGGCACGGAAGGCGCGCTCGCGGTCGATGAGGGTGTTGTCGAGGTCAAACAAGACAGCGTCGAGCATGGGAAGCCTTGAAGATCGCGGCGTAGGCCGAATCGCCGCGATGGGTGAGTCGAGGCAACAGGTCGCCGAAGGCGTTAACCTCGCCGACGAAGGGCCGATGGCGCGGATCGATCAACACATCGACTCCGCAATACAGCGATTCCGGAAAACAGCCGGCAGCCTGCTCGGCGAGCCGAAATGCGGCGTGGAGCCGCTCCGGCCCGATCACGGCGCGAAACTCCGCCTCGTCGCCGCGTCGGTTCCCCAGATGGAGATTGGTCATCGGATGGCGGCTCTGGCGCACGACCCAGTGCCGGGCCTCGCCGTCGATCACCAGGATGCGAAGGTCCACCGCCCCCTCGGGGAGGGTCAGTTTGGGAATCCACTCTTCGAGGATCATGCCCTGTGGCAGCAGTTGCCCGAGGATCAATTCGAGGTCGGCCAAGGTCGTGTAGGTTCGCACGTTGAGGCTGTTGACCAGGCAGGGTTGGCCGTTCGCCGCGTCGATGCGCAGCGGCGCGGTCATGCTCCTCCGGTCGCCCGTCCAGCGCAGGGCGCAGACTCCGGAGGCGGACGAGCCGTGCAGCGGCTTGAGGAACCATCGTCCGTGCCCGAGCGCCTGCATTCGCGCATGCAAGGTGGCGAAGTCGTGGGGGGCGACTTCGGAGCGAGGCCGGGCGACGCCACCCACCTCGAGCCGGAGATGGCTCCCATTTGTCGAACATGACGGCGATGTTTCCGGGCGAATTGAGCGTGGGGATGCCCCGCGCCCGGATACGCTCAAGCACGTGGCAAAAGCCGCGATGATACTCGCGTTGAAGCCGATCTGCCCGTGGAGCAGTTCGACCGCGCGGGCCCTCCGCCGAGGTGGATCAAAGGCGTCGGCGACGGCCGGGTTCTCCCAGGCGAGTCGATCCGCAGCAGGTCGGCCTGGAAGCAGTCCAGCGATTCGGGGGCAAGCAGGAGGCGTTCGTAGGAAAAGCACTCCGGTTTCGCGGCCCCGAGCGCCACGGCGGTTTCCTGGAAATCGCGGACGCGGCGGTTCTCCGGGTTGCCGATCAGACCCAAGCGAGGGCTATTCTCCCACGGCAACAAAACGCGATTCTTCATCGTCGATATCCATGTCGCTGGGCTTGGAGGCATCGACCGTGAGCGGCAGGGCTTTGAGCTGCCGGATGAGGTCGGCACTGAAGAAGTTGTAGTGGAGGTTGAGCCGCTTGAGGGTGGGGCTCGCGGGCAGCTTGAGCAGTGCGCGAGCACCTTCGTCGGAAAGGGTGCCGAGGGAGAGGTCGAGCGTCTCGATGTGCTGGATCAAGGGGCTGTTGACGACGACGGCGGCGATCTCGTCTGCGAGCTGGGAGTTGCGCAGGCCGAGGTATTTCAGGTTTGGGAAGAGCCGGCCGGAAAGGATGGGCTGGAGGTCCGCCACGGTGTGGTTGGCCCCGTATTCATCGGTTCCCAGCCAGAGCTCCAGATATTCGAGCTTCGGCAACTCCGACATGCAGATTGAACGGACCACGCCGACGTCCATGCCACCGGTTTCCAAGGTTATCCCGCGCAGCGAAGCGTGATGAAGAGACGAGAATGAAAGCCCGTCCCCGCCTCGCGCGCGCAGGAATTGAAGACGGGGAAAGGACTCCAGGAGGGGCGATAGATCGCTCTGTTTGATCCAGGACATCTCGTTCTCTTCGCTGGTGATGTCGCCGACGAGAGGCGGAGAGCTTGGCCAAGCGCGACTTTGATTCGACGAGAGTTTTGATCACTTCAGCCGACGTTTTCTCCGAATCGTCGCCATGCCACGAGCCGAGGATGAGTGCCGTGGTCTCGGGGGCGGCGTCGGTAGCGAGGAAATGGGTCAAGTTGGGTATGAGGTTGTCCTCATCCCAGTTGGAGCGGAACCGATAGGCCACGTCGGTGCGGGCCGGTTTTTCGGGGTCGTAGTCGGTTACCCGCTTGCCGACGAAGGTGCCGGCATTGGCGCGGGTGTCGTCGCGGCGGGTGATCGAAGAAAACGCGATCAACGGGATTTGCCCATCAGCGGAGTCGGCTATGCCACTCGCGTCCGCACCGGCTGCTGCGGCGTCGCTATAGCCCTTGGCGAGCTTTTCGCGGACGAGTTTGTCGAAGTCCTTCTGCGCGGCCTCCGGGCTCGGAAAGGCTTTGGTGCTACTTTGGCCCGAGGTACCGATCCGGCCATAGGTGACCGTATGGGCGGAGCCGTCCAGTTCGATGTTCCAGAACTTGCTGGACTTGGCGTCCATAGACGAGTTGGCGTTTCATGGGCGGTAGGTGTTTCAGGTTTCGATGAGCGGGTGATAGCAGGAAGGATCGTCGAAGCCTGCCATCCACGCCGCGGCCTGGTGGCAGGTTTTCATGGTGGGTGGGACGCGCAGAAAATACTGGCGGCTAGTAGAAGGGCATCTACAGAGCAGCCCGATGAGAGGCTCATCGTCCTGGAGCTGGACGGACAGCAGGCTTCGGCTGCCGCCCGCATCGCGGTCCTCATCCAGGACCCGGGCACCGGATTCCTGGGCAAAGCGCAGGTAGCCCATACGCTCGATCATGATCCGCCGCCGCTCGGCGTTGCGTTCGGCGAGGGTTTCCGCGGCCGTGATACGGTCGGGGTGGAATGCGATCCGCTCGTCGATCAGAACGCCGCGCCAACGCAGGGGGGCGCCGGCGAGGCTGAGGGGCAGGGAAGTGATGCCGGAGCCGCCGATGTCGATCCAGCCTGTGACGGTAACGCCCTCGGGGATTTCCTCCAATGCCGGGCAGTCGGCGAGATTAAGCTGCGAAAGGCGGCCCAGCCACAGTGGCAGGTCTCTCATCCGTGAGCAGCCGCGTAGTAGTAGTGATCCATTGCGGATTGTTCCATGCTCAGGCCAACGCACGAATCCGGTGTTGCCCGTCATGTCCAGAAACCACGTGCTCAAGCCCTCGGGCAGGGCGGACAGGGACGTGCAATTCCTGAGACTGATCGATCCGGCGCTCAGGCCTTCCGGCAACTCTTGAAGCTGCGAACAGCCGTCGAGCACGAGTCGCCCGTCGATCCGCAGGTCCGGCGGGAGTTTCCGCAGGCGCGATTCCCGGGCATCGAGCTCGTAGCAACGGATCCCCGCCGGGAGGGAGTCGCGGTCGAATCGGGACAGATCCAGCCGACCTTGGATGTGGACTGGCCCCAGATCATGTCCGGCACGGATCGCTTGATTGGCCTTTTCGGGAGCAATAGTTCCGGCCGGTCTCATGACGAGTGTTCCGTTGGCTCGTTCTCAGTCCCGGACGACCTGGATCCCTTGGGGCGTGTACTCTCGCTGTCGCCAGACCCGATAACAGCCGGGTGGGAGCTCGATGGTAGCGTGTTCCTCATGGACCACCGACACGGCCTGGTCTCGGACGTGCAGGCAAAGGCCGCTGGCCGTTTGATAGAGATCTACCTCGGAGTGCTCTTTGATCCGGTGGCAATGCTTGGTGAGCTCGCCGTGGGCGAGGATGGTGTGGGTGAGTTTCTGCCGTATCGGTGGGAGCGATGGTATGGCTTCGATCAGAACGTCTCCGTGGCGATACTGTTTTCGCATGGAGCAGAGGAATGCGATGGAGCTGGGCGTCGCAATTCTTAAAGCCGTCAGGAGAGGAACTACAAGCCTCGGTGGGGCGTCATGGGTCGAATGTGACCCATGGGACGAAGGGGGACTAAAGGGAGCACTGCGAACGAGACCGTGCGGGAGCCGGGCACGAGGGCGCGGCTGATGCGGGTGGTTCGCCGCGGGGGGCGTAATGCCCGCCCCACCGCGCGGAGGGCGGGCGCGGGGCTGGTGGACCCGCCAAGCGATAAACAGGCGCGGGCGAAGTTCCGGCCCCGCTATCCGGGGATGCGCACTCTAGGCCGCGAGGGCGGCGACGAGGGCGAGGGCGGACTTGGCGCGATTGAGCGTGTAGAGGTGGTAGCCGGGGGCGCGATTGGCCA
Source organism: Opitutaceae bacterium (assembly GCA_016711225.1). Taxonomy (GTDB): domain Bacteria; phylum Verrucomicrobiota; class Verrucomicrobiia; order Opitutales; family Opitutaceae; genus CAJCBL01. The sequence goes on along the minus strand of JADJTK010000005.1, from coordinate 107,962 downwards.
GCAGGCCGCGGATCTGTGTAACCGCCCATTCGAGACCAACGAACTCCACGGCGTCGGCGCTGTCGCCCGCGGCCTCGAGACGGCGCACGAGGGGGGCGGGGAGGGTGGCACCGCACATGTCGGTGAAGCGGCGGATCTGCTTCAATGAAAGCACGGGCATGATGCCGGGAATGATCGGCACGGTGATACCGCGGGCGCGACAGGCCTCGACGAAACGGTAGTAGACGGCGTTGTCGAAGAAGAGCTGGGTGACGATGAAGTCGGCCCCGGCGTCGACCTTGAGTTTGAGGTTGTCGAAGTCGGCTCCGGCGGAACCGGCCTCAGGGTGTTTCTCCGGGTACCCGCCGACCCCCAGGCAAAAGTCGGGGTGCAGGCGCTTGAGCAGGGTGACCAGATCGCTGCCGTAGCGCAGGCCGTCCTTGAAGGCGGTGGTGGCGGAGAGCTCCTTGGGCACGTCGCCGCGCAGTGCCATCAGATTGCGGATGCCACTGGCGTGATGTGCGGCGGCGATCTGCTCGATCTCGGCCGGCGAGTGGTTGACGCAGGTGAGGTGCGCCATCGTCACGAAACCGTGCTCCTCGCGCAGCAGGCCGGCGATCTGGGTGGTGCGTTCGCGGGCACTGCCGCCGGCCCCGTAGGTGATGGACACGTAGTCGGGCGAGAGCTTGCGGATCTCCCGGGCGGTGAGGCGGAGTTGCTCAACGCCGGCATCGTCCTTGGTGTGAAGAACTCCACCGACTTGAGTGGACGGTCGGCGGCGAAGAGGGCGGAGATCGGACGGTCGGGAGTCATGGTCAGCGACGCATCAACGAATCCGGATGCGACGATTAGTAAAGCCGGAACTTGGGGGATGCGATCGCACTCGTAGCGGAAGCGCTACGCTTCCGTGCGGAACGGAAGCCGTTCCGCTACGCGTTCTACAGCGGGCGAGAATCGGATGGCGGGCGTAAAGCCCGCCCCACCGGGCGGAGCGGAGGCGCTGGCGTAAGGCCCGCCCACCAGCGGAGGGGGGGGGTTACAGCGGAGGAACCGCGGCGTCGCCAGCCACCGGAACCGCCCGCTCGCGCTCGGTGCGCAGGCGCAGTTGGCCGCAGGCGGCGTCGATCTCGTGGCCCTTCTCGCGTCGCAGGGTGAAGGAGACGCGCTGCTGCTCCAGCACCGCGGCGAAACGTTCCTGGCGGTTGAGGCTGGGGCGCTTCCAGTCCAGGCCGGTGACGGTGTTGTAGGGAATCAGATTCACGTGCGCGTGCAGGTCGCGGGCGATGGCGGCCAGGCGGGCGGCCTGGTCGAGGGTGTCGTTGACCTCCTCGATGAGGATGAACTCGAGGGAAAGCATGCGCCCGTGCTTCGCGGCGAAGTCGCGCGCGGCGGGGATGAGCTCGGCCAGGGGCCAGCGCTTGTTCACCGGCATGATCCGTTCGCGCACCTCGTCGGTGGCGCCGTGCAGACTGATGGCGAGGCGGAAGCCCAGCGGTTCCTCGGCGAGGCGGCGGATTTGTGGGACCAGCCCGCTGGTCGAGAGGGTGATGCGACGCGCGCCGAAGCCCAGGCCCCAGTCGGCGTTGAGGATGGTGAGCGCGGCGATGAGGTTGTCGTAGTTGTGGAGCGGTTCGCCCATTCCCATGACCACGAGGTTGTCGAAGGAGGCCAGCTCGGCGCGCACGCGCGGGGTGTGGGCGTCCTCGCGGTAGCAGACCTGCAGGAGCTGGGCGACGATCTCGCCGGCGGAGAGGTGGCGCTTGAGGCCGTCGAGTCCGGAGGCGCAGAACACGCAGCCCATGGCGCAGCCGACCTGGGTGGAGATGCAGATGGTCTTGCGCGAGTGGTCGACGCCCACGCCGTCTTGGGGCGCGCGGATGATGACGGTCTCGATGAGCGAGCGGTCGCCGAGCTCGAGCAGGAGCTTGTCGGTGACGTCCTGCGACTGGCGGTTGAGCACCAGGCTGGCGGGCATGAGCTCGAAGGTCTCCGCGAGCCAAGCGCGCAGGGGCTTGCTCAGGTTGGACATCTCGTCCCAGGAGCGTACCCGCTTCTTGTAGAGCCAGTCCAAGATCTGCTTGGCGCGAAACACCGGTTCGCCGTGCGCGGCGAGGCGGGCGGAGAGGGAGTCGAGGGTTTCCCCGGTGAGGGGCGGTTTCGCGGGTGTGAACATTTGGGCGGCGGTCGGGGCACGCGAACAGATGGTTTGCCAGCCCGCAAGCTTGCCCGCAAGCAAGTGCCCGGCGTGACCACCCTCGACCGCTACATCTTCCGCAACGTGTTGTTCTCCTCGCTGGCTGCCGTCGGGGTGTGCGCGTTTGTGCTGTTGGTGGGCAACGTGGTGAAGGATCTGCTCAAGGCGGTGGCCTCCGAGCAGATCGACCTGATAACGTTTTTCCGGCTGACGGTGATGCTGGTGCCCTACGTGGTCTCCTACGCGCTGCCGTTGGGTATCCTCACCGGCATTCTCCTGGTGCTCGGCCGCCTTTCGGCGCAGCAGGAGATCACGGCGATGCGGGCGGCGGGCTGGGGGCTGGTGCGCATCGCACGGCCGATCTTCCTGCTGGCGGTGCTGGGGGCGGGGACCTCGCTGTGGTTCAATTGCCAGCTCGGGCCGAAAGCGATGAGCGGCTATCGCCTGGCGCTGGCCGATGCCGTGCGCACCAATCCGCTCAGTTTCATCGTACCGCAGGAGTTTGTCCGGACTTTTCCTGGTTATGTCATCTACGTGGCGTTCAAGGAGGGTACCCAGGTGCGCGACCTCTCCATCTGGAATCTCGACGAGAAGAACCGTGTGAAAGGCTTCCTGCGTGCGGAGAGCGGGCTGGTGGAGTTTGACGACCAGAAGTCGGAGCTGCTCATCACCCCGTATCGGGGCATGCTCGAAGTGCGCGATTCCACCGAGCCGGCCGATTTCACCAAGGATCTGCGGCTGATCCAATTTGCGGAGTGGCGGCGTATCCCGCTGCCGCTCTCCACCCTGATCGGCAAGAGCACGTTTCGCCGGAAGCTTTCGTTGCTCACCTACGAGGAACTGAGCACCGAGCTCGAGAAGCTGGCGGCCAACCCGGAGAAGCGCTCGGCGGCCGCGTTGGAACTCGAGGCCGGGCCGATCCGCTACTTTATTCAGAAACAGTTTACGCTCGCCGCCTCCGTGCTCGCCTTCGCCTTTGTGGGCGTGCCGCTGGGGATCAAGATGCAGCGCAAGGAGTCATCGGCCAACCTCGGCCTGGCCCTGCTGCTGGCCCTGGGGTTCTACTTTCTGCTGATCATGATCGACTGGCTACAGAAGAAGCCGGACCTGCGGCCCGACCTCCTGCTGTGGAGCCCGATCGGGTTGTTTGTCGGGCTGGGTCTGTGGCTGTTTTGGCGCGTGGATCGGCAGTGAGCGCAGGGAGCGGCGCCGGGGTGGGAGATCCGCCAGCGCAAGACGCCGCGGGCGTCAATCTTGCGCGCGTCGACGAGAGGCTGAAATAGCCCTTGCACGGCCGGCGCGCGACGATGCACTCGCGGGCTTTCCCATCGCATGTCCACCGTGGCTCAGCCCAACCCCGATCACGTGCTCCGCATCGCGCAGGAGCTGAATCTCAAAGTTTTCCAGGTCGCCGCGACGGCGCAGCTTTTTGCGGAGGGGGCGACGGTGCCGTTCATCGCCCGTTACCGTAAGGAGGCCACCGGCACGATGGATGAGGTGCAGGTCACCGCCGTGCGCGATCGCCTGGAGCAGATGAAGGCCGTGGACGAGCGCCGCGCCGCCATCGTCTCCTCGCTCAAGGAGCGCAACCTCCTCACGCCTGAGCTCGACAAGGCCCTGGCCGTCGCCGAGACGCTCACGAAGCTCGAGGACCTCTATCTCCCGTATCGGCCGAAGAAACGTACCCGCGCCACCATCGCCAAGGAGAAGGGGCTGGAGCCGCTCTCCGAGCTGATCTGGGCGCAGGACGCCGCGACCGACGCCAACGCCGCCGCCCTGGAATACGTGGGCCGCGAGTACACCGCCGACGACGGCAAGAACGTGAAGGCGAAGATCGAGACCGCCGCCGAGGCCCTGGCCGGGGCCCGCGACATCCTCGCCGAGCGCATGAGCGACGACGCCGCCTCGCGTGAGAAGCTGCGCGGGCTCTACCGGGCGCAGTCGACGATCTCCTCCAAGGTCATCATCGGCAAGGAGGTCGAGGCCGCGAAATTCAAGGACTACTTCGAATGGAGTGAGCCGCTGGCCAAGGCGCCCTCGCACCGCGTGCTGGCGATGCGCCGGGGTGAGAAGGAAGGCTTCCTCATCATGCGCATCCAGATCGCCGATGAGTTGCTCGCCGTCGCCGAGCTCGAGCGCCTGTATGCCACCGGTACCGGTAGCTGCACCGCCCAGGTGCGCTTGGCCGTGGCCGACGCCTACAAGCGCCTGCTTTCGCCCGCCATGGAAGGCGAGATGCGCATGGAGTCCAAGAAGCGCGCCGACGAGGCGGGCATCAAGGTTTTCGCCGACAATTTGCGCGAGTTGCTGCTGTCCTCGCCGCTGGGCCAGAAGGCCGTGCTCGCGATCGACCCGGGCTTCCGCACCGGCTGCAAGGTCGTGATGCTCGATCGCCAGGGCAAGCTGCTGCACAACGACGTCATCTATCCCGACCGGCACACCCTCGAGGCCAAGGAGAAGCTCTTGGGCTTCATCAAACTCTTCCAGATCGAGGCCATCGCCATCGGCAACGGAACCGCCGGCCGTGAGACCGAGGCCTTCGTGCGCGCCTGCGGCCTGCCCACGCAGATCGCCGTCGTCATGGTCAACGAGTCGGGCGCCTCGATTTACTCGGCCAGCGACGTGGCCCGCGAGGAGTTCCCCGACCACGATTTGACCGTGCGCGGCGCCGTGTCGATTGGTCGCCGGTTGATGGATCCGTTGGCCGAGTTGGTGAAGCTCGACCCGAAGTCGATCGGCGTGGGCCAGTATCAGCACGACGTCGACCAGCCCGCCCTGAAGCGGTCGCTCGACGACACCGTGATCTCCAGCGTGAACGGCGTGGGCGTGGAGGTGAACACCGCCTCGAAGCAGCTGCTCAGCTACGTGTCCGGTCTCAATAGCGCCACCGCCGCCGCCATCGTCGCCCGGCGCAACGAGCAGGGCGCCTTCAAGTCGCGCGCCGAGCTGCTGGAGGTGCCGCGCCTGGGGCCGAAGGCCTTTGAACAGGCCGCCGGCTTCCTGCGCATCCGCGACGCCGTCAATCCGCTCGACGCCTCCGCGGTGCATCCGGAGAGCTACGCCATCGTTGAGAAGATGGCCGCCGATCTGGGCAAGACGGTGGCCGACTTGGTGCGCGACGGCGCCCTGCGCGCGAAGATCAAGCTGGAGAGCTACGTCACCGAGAAGGTGGGTCTGCCCACCCTCAAGGACATCATGACGGAGCTGGCCAAGCCCGGCCGCGATCCCCGCAAACAGTTCGAGGCGTTCAGCTTCTCCGAGGGCGTGCACAAGCCCGAAGATCTCAAGCCGGGCATGAAGCTGCCCGGTATCGTCACCAACGTGACCGCGTTCGGGGCGTTCGTGGACATCGGCGTGCACCAGGACGGCCTCGTCCACGTGTCGCAGCTGGCCGACACCTTTGTGAAGGATCCGGCGGAGGTGGTGAAGCCGCAGCAGAAGGTGATGGTCACTGTCACCGAAGTCGACCTACCGCGTAACCGCATCGCCCTCTCGATGCGCAGCAATCCGCAGATCGGTCCCCGGGATCCGTCGGGTGCCCCCGGGGCGGCGCGTACGAGCCCCGGCGGCGGGCGTCCGGGCGGTTTCGGTGGCCCGCGTCCGGCGGCCGCTCCGCCCCGGCCGGCCGCGCCACAGTCGCTCACCGGCGACTGGTTCAGCTCGGCGCTGAACAAGAAGAAGTGAGCAGGCGATCAGCCCCCGGGCGTTGCCTTCGCAGGCAGGGACGCCTGCGCCATAGGTAGGGCAGGCCTCCGTGCCTGCCGCAGGTGGTAGCGCTCAGCTCAGGTGGATCGCAATGTGGCAATTGCTGCCACCACGGCGCACCGACTCGACGATCTCGCCCTTGAACTTCCGGCCGAGGGCCGTCTCGAAGACCATCAGGTGCGTGGCCTTCGTGCATTCACATTGCACGTCGTTGGTCCGCGGCGGGCGGTTCTTCGCGGCCGGGCAGAAGCACTTCCCTCCGCCGTAGCGGATGTGGACGGTGTCGCCCACGCGTTCGACACCGAAGTTCTTCCGGTAGGCGGCGAGGAGCTTGTCGAGATCGCCGCTACCCTCGGTGGCGATGTCCTGTTTGAACTTGTGGCGACGGTAGCAGCCACGGCCGCAGGCTTCGAGGAGGCGCTCCTGGGTGGGGCGGTCGACCTCGGACTCGATGGCGTCGAAGAGATCACTCAGCCAGTTGTTGGTGAAGGCGGACTCGCCCTTGGCCTGGTCGAGTTGGCCCTGAAGCGTTGAGCTCTCCTCGGTGGCGGCGGCCGAGGAGGACCCGAGGATGGTGGCCGCACAAGCGGCGCAAGCGAGACCACTGGAACTGCGGAGGAAGTCGGAGCGGTTCATTTGGGGGTGGGTTGGCCGGTGAAATCCCGCGGGCGGAGTGAATACTTCAGGTTTTCACGCCCGTGCCTCGTAGGTGCCGTCGATGCGGCGCAGGACGAGCTTTTTGAGTTCGAGCATCATGAGCGCCGGGGCGAGCTCGGCGTAGGGCAGGGCGGTGTGCTCGGCGAGATCGTCGAGTGTGAGGATCGCGCCCCCGGTGAAGCAGGCGTAGATCGTCGCTTCGGCTGCGGTGAGTTCGGGTTTGGGCTTCGCGGTGGCGACGGCGCTGCCATCGGCGGCGAGGCGGAAGCCGGGGAGCGCGTTGAGCTCTTCGAGGATATCGTCGGTGCTGGTGCAGAGCATGGCGCCGTCGCGGATGAGCTGATGGCAGCCGGCGCTGGTGGATTGGTCGATGCGTCCGGGTACGGCGAACACGGTGCGGCCCTGCTCGCCAGCGAATTTGGCGGTGATCATCGAGCCGCCGCTGACGTCGCTTTCCACCACGACGACCGCGGCGCACAGGCCGGAGATGATGCGGTTGCGCATGGCAAAGCTCTGTCGGTCCGCCCGGCGGCCGAAGGGGAACTCGGTTACGACCGCCCCGCCGGCTTCGACCCGGCGATACAACTCGAGGTTCTCCGGCGGGTAGATGATGTCGATGCCGTTGCCCAGCACGGCGGCGGTGGCCCCGCCGGCCTCGAGCGCGCCCTCGTGCGCGGCCGAGTCGATTCCACGGGCCAGCCCGCTGACGATGCAAAAGCCGGAGCGGGCCAGTTCACCGGCGAAACGTTTTGCGACGGCCTGTCCGTAGAGGGTCGTGCGCCGGCTGCCGACAATGGCGATGGCGGGACGGTTCCAGCGGTAGTTGCCCTTCTGGTAGAGGCCGATGGGTGGGTCGTGGATCTCGCGCAGGGCGGTGGGGTAGCGGGGATCGCGGGCCGGGATGAACTCGGCGCCCGCTTGGGCGAGGCGGGCTTCCTCGCGGGCGAGATCGAAGCGCTGCTCCCAGCCGCGGATCGTATCGATGATGACCGGGCCCACGCCCCGCGCGGACTGGAGGGTGCGGTTGTCGGCGGTGAAGATGCGGCGCGGGTCGCCGCCGAGGGTGTCGAGCAACCGGTTTGTGGTGATGGGCCCGATGTTGGGCAGTGCATTGAGCACCAGCAATGCCTGCAGTTCGGTGACATTGGCGCCCATGGAGGGGCGTCCCGCGGGACGCCTGGAGTTGACCACGGGCGGGGCGAAGGGGCACGGCAAAACTTGCGGTGGGCCGTCGCCGCTCCACGGGCGCACCGGGGCGCGGTGTGCGCCCCGGTGGGAAAGAGTCTTGAATCCATCAGCCGGATAGACGACGAGTAGTGGCACGATGGTTGTCGGGCCGCTCCCAGGTCCGGTTGTATGCGCAAACCCGCCCACGATGAAGCAAACCCCTCTCCGTCTCTTTCTCACGAGCCTGCTGGTGCAGGCGCTCACGGTGGTGGCCGCTGCCCCGGTCGAGGAGCTGCGGACCAGGGCCACCGGTGGTGCCGCCGGCGCGCAGGCCGGGCTCGGCCTGGTGTATTTGCTCGGGCGCGGGGTCGCAGCCAACCCGGGCGAGGCGGTGCAGTGGTTGCGGAGAGCCGCCGACCAAGGCCAGATCCAGGCGCAGTACAATCTCGGGATCCTCTTTGCCGAAGGCGATGGCGTTGCGATGGATCCCGAGCAAGCGGTGCGTTGGTGGCGGCGCGCAGCGGAGCAGGGGGCCGACCGGGCCCAATTCAAGCTCGGCCTGGCGTACTCCTCCGGCACCGGCGTCGCCCAGGATCGCACCGCGGCGGTGTGGTGGTGGCGGCGGGCGGCCGAGCAGGGCCACGCGCAGGCCCAGTTCGATCTCGGCGTCATGTGTTGGGAAGGATCCGGGACCGGGCAGGACCGCAGTGAAGCGGTGCGGTGGTATCGGAAAGCCGCGGATCAGGGCCTCGCCTCGGCCCAGAACAATCTCGGACTGGCCTACGCGAACGGGACCGGGATCACGCAGGATCAGAAGGAAGCGGTACACTGGCTCCGCTTAGCGGCCGAACAGGGCGATCCTCAGGCCCAGGGGAATCTGGCCGCCCTGTTTTCCACCGGCGCCATGCGCGACCCGGTGGAGGCCGCGAAGTGGTATCGTGGAGCCGCCGAGATGGGCGAGTTGCAGGCCCAGACCATCCTCGCCTCGATGTATGAGCGCGGCGACGGGGTGCCGCAGGACCGCACCGAAGCCGTGCGATGGATTCGGCGCGCGGCCGAACAGGGCGACGCACAGTCGCAGCACAATCTCGGTTTCGCCTATGCCAGTGGCGGCGGTGTGCCGCGGGACCCGGCCGAAGCCTTGCGGTGGTATCGGAAAGCTGCGGATCAGGGCTATCATCCGGCTCAGTTCAATCTTGGATTGCTGTTGGCCGACGGCGAAGCGGCGACGAAGGATGAAATCACCGGGCTGGCCTGGCTGCATCTCGCGGCGGCGAGCGGGAATGCGGAATTCATCAAGGGGCGTGACTTGCTCGAGGGCCGGCTTGGGCCGGGCCTGGCAACTGCCGCGCAGCAGCGGAGCAAGGAACTCCTGGACGCGATCACCACTGCCCCAAAGTGAGGCGGCGGTGACGGGGCCTACCAACGAGGGGGCTCGCCAGGGCGGGCCCCCTCTGAGGATGCTTCAGCGGGAGGCGCGCCCGGGGGGCGGCGGCATCCGGGTCGGCGTCGCCGTGCCGCGACCTTCCGGGTACACGGCGGCCAACAGGCGCAGCACGACGCCCTGGGCCGGCGCGGGCAGCGGTTTCTGCTCCTGCAGCAAGAAGGCGCGCTCGCGGAACAGGGCGACCGAATCCGGTCGCACCTCCTTGAGGGCCGCCAATGCCTGCAAGAACAGGAGACGCACCACGACGTTCTCGGGCAGGGCGAGGCAGAACTTGAGGTAGCCATCGAGCATCTCGCGGTCTCCGCCCAGGAAATGCGCATGGGCGGGGGTCAAGGAGCCGAAGTTGATCGAGAGCAGTTGCTCCAGCCCGAGCAGGTAGGACTTGAAGGCGGGGCCGGTGGGCACGCTGTAGACGGGCGCAGCGCGTACGATGGAGCGCTCGGTGTGCCGGACAAGCAATTGCAGTAGCTCGGTGGAGAGCCGGCGCAGGGAAGGCTCGGGGTTTTCCAGCGGCACTTCGACGCCCTTGGCGGCGAGGCAGACCGCATCGCTGGTGCGGATCAGGGCTAGCTCCAGGCGCCACGGCTCGGCGGTCGCCACCAGGTGGGTGACAACGACGTACTCGGCCTGTGGGGCGCAACTGCGCGCGAAGTTGGCTGCCTCCTGGGGGCTCCAGGGCGCCTTGCCCAGGGCCCAGGCCGGATGGCTACCCTGCAGCCAGGGCGAGAGGGGGCACACCGGGGTGAGGGTGCTGAAGCGCACCTGTTCGGCGAAGAAGAGCGGCAGGGCTCGGCAAACGCGGCCGGGCAAGTCGCTGAGCTGGACGACCGGGCGGTCGTCGGCGTTGGGCAGGGCGGCGGTGCCGCCGATAAAGGCGATGGGTGTGGCGGCGGCGACCGGGACGAGTTCGTGGGCCAGGGAGCGGGAGGGCAACCACACCGGGCCGTCGCCGACCAGGATTTTGAGGGTGGGGGGCTCCGTGGAGGCGCCGGCGACGAACTCGGCCTTGGCGAGCTCGGCATTCCAGTACGCGATGGGCTGCTGCCACTCCGGACGTTTCTGGGCCTCGAGCTGGGTGAGGACGGCGCGAGCCGGGGCCGCGGCGCCTAGGCCGAGGTGGGCCCGCATCAGGTTGCCTCCGACATCGGGGCCGTGCACGGCGGCGTTGAAATGCGCGGCGGTGAGTTGGACGAGTTCGGTGAGGTGCCCGGCCTGGCCGAGATCGCCGCTCATCTGCACGAGCAGCTCGGCGGGCACCGGCTGGCCGGCCATCTCCAGGGCGTCCTGGAAATGGGCAACGGCGGCGGCGGGGTCCTTGATGGAGAGGGCTTGGCGGGCGAGCCAGAGCCGGGCCCGCCAGCTGGCGGGCAAGGTGGCGATGCGCAGCAGCGCCTCGTGGGCGGCGGCATCGCCGCCCTTTTCGTGGTGGGCTGCGAGATACCAGCCGAAGCCGTTTTCCTGGTTCGGGTCGAGCTCGAGTGCGTGCCAGAGGGTGGCGAGTCCCTGCTCGAGGTTGCCGCGGGAGGCTTGCGCCTTGGCGAGATTGGAGAGGGCCTGGCTGGTTTCGCCATGGACCTCGATGAAGCGGAGCAAGGTTTGCTCGGCCTCCTCAATGCGGTTGTTCAGGCCGTAGACGACCGAGAGCACGATGGCACCGCGTTCGTGGTTGGGGTCGATTTCGGCGAGGTGCTCGGCGGGGGCGATCATCTCCTCGGCGAAGCGCTCGTTGAGCGACTGCTGAATGGTGACGAAGAGCTGGTCGGGGTTTTCCCACACCTTCTGGAGGTGCGAGGGCAGGATGGTCTCGCGCCACTGTTGGCGGGTGATGTACACCTCGCGTCCGAAGGCGTCGAAGCCCCGGATCATGTTCGGGTCCTTGGAGGGGTCGGAGGCGGGTGCCGGGGTGCTGGCCGCCGGGGAGGCGGCAGCCGCGGGAGCGGCGGGGGGCGGCGTGCTCGGGGTGGCGGAGGATTTCTTCGGGCGTTTGTTGAAGAGGCTCATGGAAAGGGGCGGGGTTGCAGAAGGAGGCGGCGGGCTGGAGGCGAAAGGTTTGTCATCCGACGCACGGATCGGGCGATCCGTGCCACGAAGGACCGGTTACTTGCGTTTGCCCGGCTTGGCGAGGCGCTCGGCGAAGAGGAACTCGGCGTAGGCGAGATCGCGGGGCGTGGTGAGCTTGGGATTGGGCTCCGGGTTCTCGTAGAAGAAGACGGGCTTGCCGGCGAACTCCATGGCCTGGGCGTCGTCGGTCACGCGGCGGCTGGGCGGCAGCGAAGTGTAAGCTTCCAAAATCTCAGCACGCCGAAAGATCTGCGGTGTCTCCGTGGCCCACAGCCGGCTGCGTTCGAGGGTTTTGGCGGCGATCGGTTCGGCGGGGTCGCTGGCCTCGGGAAACTCCTTGATTGTATCGGCCACGCGGTGGGCGAAGACGGCCGAGCCGTGGCGTTTGGCGAGTGAGGCGAAGCGGCGGATGAGCGGGGCGCGCACCATCGGTCGCGCGGCGTCGTGGATAAGTACCCACTCGGTGGCGGGCGGCAGCGACTCGAGGGCGTGCAGCACCGACTCCTGGCGTTCGACGCCACCGCGCACGTAGATGATGCGCTGGGTGAGCGAGAGCTTGAGGGTGCGCACGGCTTTCTCGATCTGGCGGCGCTGGGCGACCGAGCGGAAGACGAAGACAAAAGTGGAGGCGAGCCCGCTTTCAACGAACGACTCGACGGAGTGCAGGAAGACCGGGCGGCCTGCGACTTTGGCGAGGATTTTGTCGTCGGCGGCGGCCTTCATGCGGGTGCCGCGGCCGGCACAAAGGAAGATGGCGGCGGAGCTCATGCGGTGCGGCCGAGATCGTGGAGGATGCGGGTGGCGGCGTCGGCGGGATTGGCGGCGCGCAGGATGGGACGGCCCACGACGATGAAATTGGAGCCGGCGCGCGCGGCGTCGGCCGGAGTCATGACGCGCTTCTGCTCGTCGGCGGCCGAATCCGCAGGGCGGACACCGGGGGTGACGAGCTGGACGTGGGCCGGGAGGACGGCGCGCAGCGGGGCGACCTCGTGGGGGGAGCAGACCAGGCCGCGCATGCCGGCGGTGGCGGCCAGGCGGGCGAGGCGCTCGACCTGGGCGGCGGCGGAGCCGGGCACCCCGGTGGCGTTGAGGGCGGCGTCGTCCATCGAGGTGAGCACGGTGACGCCGAGGAGGAGCAGGTCGGGCTTGTATTGGCCTTGGGCCTTGACGGCCCACTCCATCATTTCGCGCCCGCCGGAGGTGTGGAGGGTGAGCATCCCGATGGGCAGGGGCGCGAGCGACTGCACGGCCTTGGCGACTGTATTGGGGATATCGTTGAGCTTGAGGTCGAGGAAGACGCTGAAGCCTTGGTCGGCCACGCGGCGCACATAGTCCGGCCCGTAGGCGGTGAACATTTGCAGGCCGATCTTCACCCAGCGCAGGCGGCCGGAGAGTTGGCGCAAGAGCGGGGCCGCTTCGTCGGCGGATTCACAGTCGAGGGCAAGAATAAGGTCGCAGTTCATGGAGGCGCGTACGTACGTTTCGAGCGTTCCACCGCAGCGTTTTTCCCTGTGAACGCAAGCCCTTCGATCAGCGTCTTCGCGCCGGCCAAACTCAACCTGTTTCTCGCCGTCACCGGACGGCGGAGCGACGGTTTCCACGATCTGGTGTCGCTGGTGGCGCCGGTTGACTTCGGCGACACGCTGCGCCTCGTCCCGGACCCCGGGCAGGAGGCGGCGTCGGACTCGCTGGAGTGCACCACTCCCGGGGTACCCACCGATGCGAGCAACCTGGTGCTCAAGGCGGCGGCGGCCTGGCGGGCGGCCGGTGGGCGAGCGCCGTGGATGCGGTTTGGGCTGGAGAAGCACACTCCGGCCGGAGCGGGCATGGGTGGAGGCAGCAGCGATGCGGTGGCGGCCTTGCGCGGGTTGCAGGAATTGGCGGAAGTGCGGGTGCCGCTGGGGGCGATCGCGCCGCTCGCGGCGGCCTTGGGCTCCGATTGTCCGCTGTTTTTGGTGGGCGGGCCGACGATCATCCGCGGACGAGGGGAGCGGCTGGAGGTGCTATCCGCGGCGGAGCGGGCGAGGCTGGAAGGCCAACGCGTGCTGATCTGCCGACCCGGTTTTGGCATCGATACGCCGTGGGCCTATGCCCGGCTGGCGGCAGGCGCTCCGCATACCTATATGCCGGCCAAGGAGGCAGACGGGCGGCTGGCGGCTTGGCGGGCGGGGGTGCTGGGGCTGGAGGAGTTGCTGGCGAATTCGTTTGAGGCGGTGGCTTTTGCGAAGTATGCGGCGTTGCCGGTACTGGCGGCGCGCTTGCGCGAGCGCCACGGATTGCGGCTGCACCTCACCGGAAGCGGAAGCGCCTGCTTCGCGTTGCTGGAGGAGGGGGCCGATGCTTCGGGGGCGTTGGCCGAAGTGCGGGCGGCGTGGGGGCCGGAGGCCCTGGCGGTGGAGACGCGGCTGGGTGGAGATGGGAAAAGCGTTTGACGGTGCGGGAGTTGCAGCGTTTGACTGACGTCCGTTTTCCTCCTCCGGACTCGCCTTTCGAATTTCCATCGCCGCCAAGCATGAGCCAGACAGCCCAGCCCGAGATCGTCGTCCAGGGCATTGCTGCGTCTCAAGGTATCGCCTACGGACAGGTGTTCCTGTACGTGCAGAAGGATCTCGACCTGCCGCAGTACCAGATAGAACCCAGCCGCCGGGTCGATGAGATCGCGCGCTTCGAGCGGGCCCTGGTCGACACCCGCAAGGAGATCGGCCGGGTGAAGGCCGAGGTGGCGAAGAACCTGGGCGAGGACGAGGCCCGCATCTTCGACGCGCATCAGCTGGTGCTGGAGGACCAGGCGTTGATCGGGGAGACGATCCGCGAGATGGAGAACACCGGCCTCAACATCGAGGCCTGCTTCCATCGCGTATCGCAACGCTACGTGCAGGCCTTCGAGGCCATCCCCGACGAGTACCTGCGCGAACGCGTGGCCGACATCCGCGACGTGGCCAAACGCGTGCTCCACTCGCTGATGGGGCAGGTGGCGACCAATCTCGGCTCGGTGCTCAAAAACCGGATCGTGGTGGCCAACGACATCAGCCCCTCGGATGCCGCCAGCATCGACCGCAGCAACGTGCTCGGCGTGGTGACCGAGGGCGGCAGCCGCACCAGCCATGCCGTGATCGTGGCGCGTTCGTTGAAGGTGCCCGCCGTGGTGGGCGCGCGCGGCGTCATCGACCAGGCGCAGGACGGCGCGTGGGCCATCCTCGACGGCTACGACGGTTACATCATCCTCAATCCCACCGAGCAAACGCTGTTCCGCTACGGCAAGCTCCAGGAGAAGCGCCGCACGGTGGAGACGCGTATCATGGCCGTCAACCGCCTGCCGGCCGAGACGCTGGACGGGGTGCGGGTGACGTTGCTGGCCAACATCGAGAAGGCCGACGAGGTGGAGCTGGTGCGCAGCTACAACGCCGACGGGGTGGGGCTGTTCCGCTCCGAGTATCTTTTCCTCAATTCCGGGCAGATCCCCGACGAGGAGCAGCAGTACGCCGCCTACTCGGCGGTGGCCCAGGGCCTGGCGCCGCTGCCGGTGATCATCCGCACCCTCGACATCGGTGGTGACAAGGGTTCCGCGGGCGGGGTGTCGCTGATCGAGCCCGAGGCGAATCCGTTCCTCGGATTCCGCGCGATCCGTTTCTGTCTGGAGAATCCGCTCCTCTTCAAGAACCAGCTGCGGGCGATCCTGCGGGCCAGCGCGGCCGGCAACGTCCAGATCATGTATCCGATGATCAGCGGCGTGGGCGAGGTGGTGCGCGCCAACGTCCTGTTGGAGGAGGCCAAGCAGGAGCTGCGCGAACGCGGGCAGCCCTTCGACCCGGAGCTGAAGATCGGCAGCATGATCGAGATCCCCAGCGCGGCGGCCACCGTCGACCTGCTGGCCGACGAGTGCGACTTCTTCTCGGTGGGCACCAACGACCTCATCCAGTACGTCTTGGCGATCGATCGGGTGAACGTGCGCATCGCGCATCTGTACGAGCCCACCCATCCGGCCGTGTTGCGAACCTTGCGCGGGGTTTTCACCGAGGCGGCCAAGCGCAAGTTGCCCACAGGGGTGTGCGGGGAGATGGCTGGCGATCCGGTGTACGCGCCGCTGCTGTTGGGACTGGGCGCCACCAGCCTGAGCCTGACGCCACCGCTGATCCCCTCGGTGAAGTATTTGCTGCGCAACATGAAGATGGCTGATGCGCGCAAACTTGCCCGCGAGGTGCTGGAGCTGCGCGATCCCGCTGAGATCCAGGCCCGCTGTGAGGAGTTCTACGCCGAGCGCACCAAGGATCTCGCGCTGGGTTGACGCCGGCCCGCCGGGGGCCGGTCGAGGACTGGCCGCCCCGGGAGCGGGCAAGTCGGCTCATCCGGTCGAAGACCGGACCCACTCCGAGCCCGATGCCCGCCGCTTCTATCAACGTGCCCTCTGCCTCCGCCAAACGTCCTGCGCTTGTTGTGTTGCTGCTCACGCCGTTGCTGGTGTGGCTGGCCTTCCCGCCCGCGCGCGCGCCGGAACTGGCCTTCGTGTTCGCCGTGCCCGCTTTGTGGTGGGGGGCGCGTGCGCCGGCCTGGCGGTGGTTTGTTGCGACGATGGTCGGGGCGTGGTCGCTGGCCTGGGGGGTACTGATCGCGTGGTTGTACCATGTGACGCTCGGCGGCATGCTGGCGCTGGCCGTGTTTCTGGGCTGCTACACCACGCTGTGGTTTCTGGCCGCGCGTTGGATCCTGCCCCGGGTGGTGCGGGCGGGGGCCGGCCCGAAGGTGGTGGCGGCGGTGGGGCTGGCGGCGTTGTGGGTGGTGGGCGAGTGGGTGCGCAGTTGGCTGTTCACCGGTTTCCCCTGGCTAACGCTGGCGGCCACGCAGTGGCAACGTCCGATCCTGCTTTCGCTTTGTCCGTATGTGGGGGCCTATGGCGTATCGTTTCTGCTCATTCTGGTGAACCTGGGCGTGACGGCCTATCTCCTGCGCTTGTCCACGGCCCGCTATGACGAACGGCGGCGCTGGTTCACCCCGGAGCTCGGCGTGGCGTTGGTGGCGCTGCTGGCGGGGACCTTCGGCCTGGCGGGGGATCTGGTCGGCCAGGGGCGGCACCGTGAGGCGTGGCTGCGCGTGGGCATCGTGCAGCCGTATATCCCGCAGTCGTTAAAATGGGACCCGGCCGCGGCGAACGAGAACCTGCTCATTCTGGAGCGGGAGACGGTGCGCATCGGCGCGGCGCGGCCCGACCTCGTGCTCTGGCCGGAGTCGGCGGTGCCGTACATTTTGAAGGTGCAGCCGCAGTTGCAGGCCTGGTTTGAGGCGCGGGCGCGCGCCGCCGGGGCGCCCGTTTTGAGCGGAGTGGTGGTGATGGAGGATGCCGGTACTCCCGCCGAGCGCTGGTACAACGGCGCGGTGGTGGTCGATCCCGAGCGCGGCCTGCAGGCCGAGTACTATGCGAAGCGCCATCTGGTGCCGTTCGGCGAATACGTGCCGTTGGGCCGGGCCCTCTCGTGGATGAAGAAGTTCGTGCCCATCGGCGACAATTTCCTGCCCGGTCGCTCGGCCGCACCGCTGACGGTCTCGACCCGGCGCCGGCCGGTGGCGGCGGGGGTGCTCGTCTGCTACGAGGATGTATTCCCCGTGCTGGCTCGCCGGAGCGCCGCGGCCGGGGCGGAGCTGCTGGTGAACGTGACCAACAACGCCTGGTACGGCGAGGGAGCGGCGGCCTACCAGCATGCGGCCCACTCGGCGCTGCGCGCAGCGGAGACACGCCGCCTGCTGGTGCGCTGCGGCAACGGGGGCTGGAGCGGCTGGTTCGACGAGTACGGCACGATGCGCGAGGTGCTCACCGACGCGCGCGGCAGTGTGTATTTCCGGGGCGGGGCGATGGTGGCCCTCACGCGCGATGCCCGCTGGGTCGGGCGCCTCACCCCGTACGTGGTGCACGGCGACTGGTTCGTCGCGGTCTGCGCGGGGCTGGCGGTGCTGGCCGCCCTGCGGCTGCGCCGACTAGCCGCGTCCCCGCACTAGCCCGGCCATGGCGGAGGGTGCCGGCCCTGCACCGCGCTCAGTCGAACCGGTTCCGGCCTTCCCCGGGCACGGTCATGTTGTAGGGCTGGCCGCCGACGTAGACCTTGAGATTCTTGCCGACGTTGTAGGCGATGATGACTTTGCCCCGCTTCTCGATGTCGTGAGTTTGTCCGGCGAGCAGGTCGCCCTCGAAGAGCACGATCTCCCGTCTGTCGACCTGTTGGGTGACCTTGACATGCACGTTGTCGAGGGCCGCCAGGCGCATGAGATTCTCGGAGGGAATGGCCGCTGCCTCGGGGCGCGGGCCG
Organism: Opitutaceae bacterium; assembly: GCA_016711225.1. GTDB lineage: Bacteria > Verrucomicrobiota > Verrucomicrobiia > Opitutales > Opitutaceae > CAJCBL01. The sequence continues at coordinate 90,456 of JADJTK010000005.1, read as the reverse complement.
GCCGGGGTGGGCGAGGGCCTCCGGTCGGAGTCGCTGGGCAGCACCGCGCGCAGCAGCAAAATGAGCAGCAACAGGGCGAAGGCCGCCCCGCCCACGATGATCCGCGTCCTGTATTTCTGTTTTCGATCGGCGCTGGGCGCGCCGGTCACCACCGAGGTGGGCACGGAGCGGGCCTGCTGGGGCAGGTTACGGGCGGCACCGTTTTCCGGGGACAGGGAGGCGGGCGAAGACGAGCCCTTGCCGGAGTCGGCCAAATCGATGCGGCCAAAGCTCTCACGCGGCTCCTGGCGGCGGGTGTCGCGGGCATCGCGCGGGGTGCCAAGGCCGAGCGAGGCGTAGTCGGTGAGCAGCTTCTCGGTGTTGAGCTTGAGGTACTGCGCGTAGGAGCGCAGGAAGCCGCGCACGTAGATGTCGGGCAGATTGAGCTCGTACGAGTTGGACTCGAACTTTTGGAGATAGTCGCTGCGGATCTTGGTCGCCTCGGAGGCTTCGCGGATGGAGATGCCCTTCCGCTTGCGCGCTTCCTCGAGACGTTCGCCGATGGTCTGCATGGGGGCACTGTGGGTGAAAGCTCTCCGCAGGGGAAGCCCCTTTTGGCCGACGCCTCGGCCAAAGGGACTTTCTGGGGACCGGGGACGGCTCAGAGCCGTTCGAGGTCGGCCAAGATTTCGCGGGGTTGGGCGCCGTTCTCGGGACCGACAATGCCCTTCTGTTCCATGAGCTCCATGAGGCGGGCGGCGCGGTTGTAGCCGATGCGCAGCCGGCGCTGGAGCATGGAAGTGGAGGCGCGGCGGGTACTCTTGAGCACATCGATGGCCTGCGGCAGCAGATCGTCGTCGCTGCCTTCCTCGAGTTCGTCGAGCCCGTTGCCCTCCTCTTCATCGCCGACACGATCGACCTGCTCCTGGACTTCCTGGCGGTAGGCGGGCGGGCCGTTCTTCTTGAGGTGTTCGACCACCCGGGCGATCTCCTCGTCGGAGATGAACGCGCCCTGGGCGCGGACCAGGCGGCTGGTGCCGGGGGGCATGAAGAGCAGATCGCCGCGGCCGATGAGCTGGTCGGCGCCGGCCTCGTCAAGGATGACGCGGCTGTCGACCTTCGATGTGACCTGAAAGGCGATACGGGAGGGGAGGTTGGCCTTGATCGAGCCGGTGATGATGTTCACCGAGGGGCGCTGGGTGGCGACGATGAGGTGAATGCCGGCGGCGCGGGCGAGCTGGGCGAGGCGGGCGATGGAGGTCTCGATCTCGGCGGGGGCGACCATCATAAGGTCGGCGAGTTCGTCGATGATGCAGACGATATAGGGGAGCTTTTCGGGGATCTCGATCTCGACATCGCGGATGACCGCCACCGGTGTCTCGGTCATTACCTCGGCCACCGAGCCATCCTTCTCGACGGGCGCCTGCGCGCCGCCGGACTTGCGGGTATTGAACGAGATGATGTTGCGCACCCCACACTTGGCGAAGATCTGGTAGCGGCGCTCCATCTCGGAGAGCAGCCACTTGAGGGCGCCGGGCACCTTCTTGGGCTCGGTGACCACCGGGATGAGCATGTGCGGCAGGGAATTATAGACCTGCAGTTCGACGATCTTGGGGTCGACCATGAGCAGGCGTAGTTTCTTGGGGCCGGCATGGTACACGAGCGAGGCGACGATGCTGTTGACGCAAACCGACTTGCCCGAGCCGGTGGCCCCGGCGATGAGCAAGTGGGGCATACGGGCCAAGTCGGCCACGATGGGGGGCGCCGGAGACGTCCTTGCCCAGGGCGATGGGCAGTTCCGCCTTGGTCTCACCCCAGTCGGCGGACTCGAGGATCTCGCGCAGGCCGACGGGTGAGGGCTTCAGGTTGGGCACTTCGACGCCGACCACGCCCTTGCCGGGAACCGGGGCGAGGATACGCACCGACTGGGCCTTCATGCCCAGGGCGATGTTCTTGTCGAGGCTGGCGATCTTCTCCACGCGCACGCCGGGGGCGGGAAGAATCTCATAGCGGGTGATGACCGGGCCGGTGTGGATTTCGCCCAAGCTCACCTCGACGCCGAATTCACCGAGGGTGCGAAGCAGGGTCTCGGCGTTGTGAAAGTGCTCCTCCTCGTTGGTGGCGGTGTCGATTTTGACAGGCTCCTTCAAGAGCTCCATCGGGGGAAAGATATAGTCGTCGCTGCGGGTGGGCTGGGGCGTGGAGGCTTTGCGCGTGGTCTCGGGGGCAACAATCTTGAGATTGAGTTTGTTGGGTTCGAAGGCCGTGGCCGGGGTTGCCGATGGAACTGCCGAGATGGCGGAGGAGGCGGAGGCGACGGCGACCTGGGCCGAGGCGGCGGACTGCGTAGCGGGCGAGGCGGGCAAGGGGAAGGCCGGGGCCGGCGTGGCCGGAGCCGGGCCGGTCGGCGCGGGCTCGGCAGGCTGGGAGGAACGCAGCGACAGGGATTTCTCCGCAGACTTAAACGGAGGAGGGGCCGCGGGGCCGGGGGGGCGGGGCGGGCTCACCGCCCTTAGGCAGGGTGAGGCGCTTGATGTCGGTGGGCGGGGAACCGCAGCGGCCTGTTTTTTGAGTTCGGAGAGGGCCTGTTCCTTGAGCTTGGCGCGGGCTTCGTTGCGCAGCCTGGATCTCTTCGCGCTCAAGGCGGCGCTGACGCCAGCCTTCGCGCAGGCTTTGCAGCCAGGCGAAGAAGCGGTCGAACTGGGAGCCGAGGTCGCGCGTCAGCACAAACATCAGACTCAGGCAGAAGAAGACCGACAGGAGTACCCCCCGGAACCGAACACGCCCATGGTATCCTCTAGGACAAGGGCGTAGAGGAAACGGCCGACCATGCCGCCCGGTCCGCCGATGTAGATGTTGGCTGGTTCAACGAAGAGCTGCGCCCAGCCCTTCTGCATGTCCGCCAAGCCGCAGGCGCAGACCAGGCAGAGGGCATCATCACCGCGCGGGCGGTGGCGAGGCGGCGCATCCCGCGGGTGTAGATGTAGGCCAGCCAGTAGAAGAAGAAGCCGATCAACCACGCCGCTCCACCCAGCACCCGGAAGAGCAGGAAGGCGGTCTGGGCTCCGACCTTGCCTACCGGATTGATCGCGGTGGGCGGGTGGAACAGGGGTGAGCCGTCGGCGAGGGTCTCGCCTGAGGTGCTCATCTGCGGCACTTGAGTAGGGGCGTAATAGGCCAACGCTACAGTGAGCAACAGCCCTACCATGAGGCAGAGGCAGGCCGCGACCCAACGGGGTTGGTACGTTGGGGCCTTGAAAGAGGGGCCGTTGCGGGACGAGGAGCTGTCGCTTTTTGCCATCGGGTGCGGGCTTGGGTTTGTGATGGCGAGGCTAGGGTAAACGCTCGACGAAGTAAATTCAGCCTCCCATTTTTCATGGAATTGTTAACAGTAGAACAGATGCATTTACCAGTACGATTTCAGCCGCTGTATCAATCCCGAGTCTGGGGCGGGCGGGCGTTGGGCGAGGTTTTTGCGCGTTCGCTGCCCGGCGCCGAGCCCATCGGGGAGAGCTGGGAGATCGTGGATCGACCCGAGGCGCAGTCGGTTGTGCGCGACGGTCCCCTCGCTGGCATGACATTGCGCGACGCCCTGCATGTGCGTTGCGCCGACTGGATCGGGCCCGACTGGCCCGTCACCCGCGCCTTCCCCATTCTCGTCAAGTGGCTTGATTGCCGCGAACGTCTCAGCCTGCAGGTGCACCCGCCGGCCGAGATCGCCCCAGCCCTGCACGGCGAGCCGAAGACGGAGAACTGGTATCTGGCCGGCATCGAAGGGGATGCTCACCTCATCCTCGGGCTGCGCCCGGGAGTCACCCGCGACCAATTCGCGGCGGCGATCAAGGACCAGTCCCTCGAGCAGTGCGTGAACCGTTTCCCGGTGAAACCGGGCGATTCGGTGCTGGTGCACAGCGGCACGGTGCACGCCATCGACGAGGGCTGCCTCATCCTCGAGATTCAGCAAAACTCTGATACGACCTACCGCGTGTACGACTGGGGCGGGTGGGGCTGGACGGCCAACCCCGCAAGCTCCACATCGAGGAGTCGATGCGCTCGATCCTCTTCGACGAGGCCGCTCCGCCGATCGTGCGCGCGGCCGACGTGCCGGCGGTGATTGCCGATTGCGCCGAGTTCCGCATCCGGCGGGTACCGGTCAAGAAGGGCGCGCAGCTCTCCTTCGTGGCCGGCGAGCAGTGTCGCCTGTTTTCGGTGGTGCGGGGCCGATTGCACGCGCGCGCCCTCGACGTGGCGCCATTTGTCGCCGGCGACAACGCCCTGCTGCCCTTTGCCGGCGCCTTCACCTTCGAGGCCGACGAGGACTCGCTGGTGTTGGTAACGGAAAATTTCTCCTGACCCGACCATCCGAGGCGCGCGGAGCTTGAACAACCCTTCGCGGCGCCTCTAAATCCCGCGTTCCGGCCTTCTGGGCCGGTCTCCCGCGCCCCGGCGCTCGGAGTCGACGCATTGCCGGACCCGTAACCGAGACCACATGGCCAGCCACAAGGAAGACTACTACGAACTGCTTGGCGTCGCCCGCGACGTGCCTGCTGAAGACCTCAAGAAGGCCTATCGCAAGCTCGCGGTGAAGTATCACCCGGACAAGAACCCGGGAGACAAGTCCGCGGAGGAGCATTTCAAGAAGCTCTCCGAGGCCTACGACGTGCTCCGCGATCCCGACAAGCGCGCCGCCTACGACCGTTATGGTCATGCCGCCTTCGCCCAGGGCGGCGCCGCCGGCCCGCGCGGACCCGGCGGTGGCGGCTTCCATGATCCTTTCGATGTGTTCCGCGAAGTCTTCGGCGGTGGCGGAGGCGGGGGTATCTTCGAGGAGTTTTTCGGCGGAGGGGGCGCGGGCGGCGGTGGCGCGCAACGCGGGGCCGACTTGCGCTACGATCTGGAGATCACCCTTGAGGAGGCCGCCAGCGGCGTGGAGAAGGAGATCTCGTTCCGCAAACTCGCCGCATGCGAGCATTGCCACGGTTCCGGCGCTGAGCCGGGCTCGAAGCGGGTCCGTTGCACCACCTGCCAGGGCCACGGCCAGGTAACGACTTCGCGCGGGTTCTTCACTTTCCGGCAGACCTGCCCGACCTGCGGCGGCACCGGTTCGCGCGTCGAGCGCCCCTGCACCAAATGCCGAGGCGAGGCCCGCGTGCAGCAGGATGCCAAGGTGAAGGTCCGCATTCCGGCCGGCGTGGATACGGGCACGCGCCTGCGTTCCTCCGGCAACGGGGAGGCCGGTACCCCCGAAGGCACCGCCGGCGATCTCTACATCGTGCTGCATGTGGCCGCCCATGAGGTGTTCGAGCGCCAGGGCGACGACCTCTTCTGTGAGATCCCCATCAAGTTCACCCTCGCCACGATCGGCGGGACCATCGAAGTGCCCACCCTCACCGGCAAGGCCTCGCTGAAGATCCCGGCTGGTACCCAATCGGGAACCACCTTCCGGCTCAAGGGCCGGGGCCTGCCCAGCCTGCGCGGCGGCCACCCCGGCGACGAGCTCATCCGCTTCCACGTCGAGGTGCCCACCGCGCTCACCGCCGACCAACGCAAGAAGCTCGAGGACTTCGCCGTCGCCTGCGGCGATGCCGACGAGCCGGTGGCCAAGAGCTTCTTTGAGAAGGCCAAGAAGTTCTTCCAGTGAAGGATTGAATTCTATGCGCGTCGTTCTACTCGGTTCCGGCCGCGGCTCCAACGCCGAGGCCATTCTCAAAGCCCAGGGCGAGGGCCGGCTCGGTCGCGCGCAGGTCGTTGCCATCTTTACCGACAAGCCCGACGCCCCGATGCTTGCTCTCGGGCCGCGTTTCGGGGTGCCCGCGCAGTTCGTCGACCCGCGCCGTTCAAGACCAAGCTCGAGGGCGCCGGCGAGGAGCGCTACATCGCCGCCATCCGCGCCGTGCGCGCCCGATCTCGTGGTGCTGGCGGGCTTCATGCGGGTGCTCAAGCCCGGCTTCCTCGATGCCTTCGCCGGCCGGATCATCAACCTCCACCCGAGCCTGCTCCCCAGTTTCCCGGGACTCGACGGCATCGGTCAGGCCTTCCGCCACGGCGTGAAGATCACCGGTTGCACGGTCCACGAGGTCAACGCGGCCGTCGACGGCGGGCGCATTCTCGATCAGGAGGCGGTGCGGATAGAGGAAGCGGACACTGTGGAGACGCTCGCCGCGCGCATTCACGTTGCGGAGCATCGGCTGCTGCCCGCCGTGATCGCCCGGCTCAGCGGGGCCTGAGGGCCGGTCCGGTTGCCGCGCAAGTGGGGCGGGCTGGGAAATTGCGTTTGCCGGGCCCAGCGGGAGCGCCAGCGTCGCGCGCATGAGCCTCGTCGAAGTCAAAATCCTGCTTCCTGTCGCCGCCGCCGAGGCGGTGGAAAACGCCCTTGCCGAGGCCGAGAACGCCGACTGGGGCGTATTTGAGGACCGCCCGACCGCCACCGCCTGGCTGGGTAGTTATTTCCCCGACGAGACCGCCGCCCGCGAGGGGGCGCAACGGGCGCGCCGCGACCTGCGGGGCGTGACGGAGTTGGGCGCGGCGGAGTTCCGCCCGATGCCCGACGCCGACTGGCGCGAGAGCTACAAGGCCCATTTCAAGCCTTGGCGCTTTGGCCGCATGCACTGGGTCCCCTTGTGGGAACGGGATACCTACACGGTACCCAACGGCGAGGTCGCGGTGTTGCTCGACCCCGGCATGGCCTTCGGGACCGGCAACCATGAGACCACTCGTCTTTGCTGCGAGCGCATGGTGGCGCTGGCCGAACAGCTGCGCGCCGCCGGTCGCGAGACGACCGGTCTCCGCGTCATCGACGCCGGCTGTGGTTCGGGCATTCTCGCCATCTCCGCGGTGAAACTTGGGTTCTCTCCGGTGGCTGGTTTCGATAACGACCCCGAGGCGGTCGGTGTCAGCCGCGAGAATGCCGTGCTGAACTCGGTGGCCGACCAGATCGACTTCTACGTGGGCGATTTGATCACTGGGCTGCAGGGCCGTCAGGCCGATCTGGTGATGGCCAATATTCTCGCCCACATCCTGCGCGACTTTGCCCGCGAACTCGTTGGCGCCGTGGCCCCCGGGGGCTGGCTGGTCCTCAGTGGCATCCTCGCCACCGAGGTGGACAATGTCCGTCGCGACTTCGCCACTTTGGCGCCGGGTTGGACTTTGGAGAGTCGCACCCTTGGCGAGTGGAGCGATGTGAAGCTGGTGCGGCCGCGTTGAGCGGTGCCGATCAGCGCTTGCGCAAGCGACTGAGGCCTGAGGATAGGCTTCGGTACCGCCAGCGCCGGGGCAATGAGCGGACCCGAGGCTGGCACCGCTGATTGAACCGCGGAGGTGGACCCGATTGTCCTCAATCGGGTTGGCGGCTCCGCTCACGAACGGTTTACCTTCTCGCCGCCGCCCCGTCCGGTTCTGTCAGAGAGCGCGCGTGTACGGAGGGGACAAAGCAGCCCACCGCGGACCGGTGTGCGCGCACCAAGATCACGAAGGGCGGAAGCGCCGGGCGGCTATGAGCGAGGCCGGAGCCAGCCCGGTTTTTCTTCCGTTCTTCATCGCCGGTTCACGGCCGGTTCATCCTCGTTTCACCGGGACGTGCGATTGTCGGGCTCAACCTATGAGTCCTGCACTTCGCTCCTTGTTTTGCTGCGCGTTGCTCACGCTCGCGGCAGTTGTCTCGCTCGGTGAGCCAAGCTCCGACCGCTGCCTTTCTCCATACTTCGCGGTGAAATGCGCTGCCGACTCAGCGGCCGATTTCCCGCTACAGTCCACCAAGGTCACCGCTGAGATCGCCGGCCCGATCGCCGAGGTGCATGTCGTGCAGATATACGAGAATCGCGGCAAGACCGCCATCGAGGCTACCTACATTTTCCCGGCCTCGACGCGTGCCGCCGTGCATGGGCTGACGATGACCCTGGGCGGCCGGCGCGTGGTCGCGAAGGTGAAAGAGCGAGGGGAGGCGCGGCGCAACTACGAGCAGGCGAAGGCTGAGGGCAAGACCGCCTCGCTGCTCGAGGAGCAGCGGCCGAACGTTTTCCAGATGAACCTCGCCAATATCCTGCCGGGTGACCGTGTCGAGGTGGAGTTGGCGTACTCGGAGTTGCTTGTTCCGAGCGACGGCACCTACGAGTTCGTCTTCCCGACGACCGTCGGTCCCCGCTACTCGAACCGCTCGGTGGCAACGGCCGACCCTAGCGAGAAGTGGGTGGCCAACCCGTATTTGCCGGAAGGATCGGCGGCGGTGACCTCCTTCGCGTTGGAGGCGCGGGTGGTGAGCGGGATGGCGTTGCACGAGGTGAATTCGCCCAGCCATCTCGTGGGGATCGACTTTCGCAACGCCGGTGAGGCGTTGGTGCAGGTCGCTGCCGACGAGCCGGCCCCCGCCAACCGCGACTTCATCCTTCGTTACCGGATGGCCGGAGGAGCAATTGAGACGGGACTCCTGCTCGACGCACCGGCGACGCCGGGAGGCGACGGCCATTTCCTCCTCCTGCTCGAGGCACCGACGCGGCCCGCCGCGACGCTGGTGCCGCCGCGCGACTTCCTCTTTGTCGTCGACGTCTCGGGCTCGATGCACGGCTTTCCGATCGACACCACCAAGGCGCTCCTGCGTGAGCTCACCGCGCGGCTGCGGCCGGGCGACAGTTTCAACGTGCTGCTCTTCGCCGGCGACAGCCGGTTGCTCTCGCCGAGTTCGTTGCCGGCGACCCCGGACAATGTGACCGCCGCCCTCGCGATTCTCGATCAGCAGAGCGGAGGGGGCGGCACCGAGTTGCTCCCTGCGATGACTCGGGCCCTCGCCGTGCCGGGCGCCGACGGCAAGGCGCGCATCATTGCAGTGGTGACCGACGGCTATGTGGACATCGAGCCGGAGCTTTTCGAGCTGGTGCGTGCCAATCTCGGACGCTCCAGCCTGTTCGCCTTTGGTATCGGATCAGCGGTGAACCGGCACCTCATTGAGGGCCTTGCCAGGGCGGGCCGCGGTGAGCCCCTTGTCGTGACCGACCCGGGCAAGGCCGAAGCCGGGGCGATGAGGTTCCGGGAGATGATCGAGTCTCCGGTGCTCACCGACGTGAAAGTGGCTTTCGAGGGCTGGCAAGTCGATGAGCTCGCGCCTTGGCCGGTGCCCGATGTCTTCGCCCGGCGCCCGGTAGTGCTTACCGGTCGCTACCGTGAGGAGGCGGGCGGCAAGGTGCGGGTGTCGGGGCGCACTGGCGAGAGCGACTGGTGCACCGAGGTGGAGGTTGCGGCGGCGGCCCGGCTGGGTAGTCCCGGTTTGATCGGCCGGCTCTGGGCGCGGCAGCGCATAACGGAGCTTTCCGATATGCAGGACCTGAAACTCGACGAGGCGCGCAAGGCGGAGGTCACGCAGCTCGGGTTGCGCTACAATCTGCTGACAAAATACACGTCCTTCATTGCGATCGACGAAGTGGTGCGCCGGGCGCCGACGGATCCGCTGCGCACGGTGGCCCAGCCCTCGTTGTTGCCCGAGGGCGTGTCGAATCTGGCGGTGGGTGGTGGGGACGTGGCGACAGCGCCCGAACCGGCGACGCTCTTGTTGTTGGGCACGGCGTTGATCTGGATTGGGGCGAGTTGCTGGCGGCGGTTGGGCAAGCCGGGGCGAGTGTCTAAAGTCTGACCGGATCCCCCTTGGACCATGGTGCTGATGCTTGCTCGTGTAGGCTGCCGACCGCTTACATTGACGCCCGTCGACTTAAGCGGTCGTGCGGATTGCTGCCGCCAGGGTCGGTCGCAGGCCCTTCCCTGCAGGAGAGCTGCACGGTGAGTGCGGATGATCCTGTAACCGGGCAGGCCTTTCAAACCGCTTATGTTGACGGCCGTCAACTTAAGCGGTCGGACGGGGCGGCAGCAGCGCAGCGGTGGTGGGCGACGCGCTGGGCCGCGATCGGCGCGTGGGCGTTGGCGGGGTGGCCGGTCTGGCGCTGGTTCGCGGCACGGCTCGACGACGGTTCCGACGAGCCTTGGGGATTGGCGGCCTTGGTCGCGGCCCTGGCATTTCTGCCGTGGCGACAACTGCGTGAACCGCTCTCGCTCGGCGCCGCAGCCCTGGCCGCAACGGCCGTCTTGACGGAGCTTATCGGGTACGCGGTGCTGCCTGCGATTGTGCGGGGCGGGCTGTGGATGCTCGCCTTGGTGGCGTTGCTCGGAGGTTCGGGCCCGACGGTGGCCCGGGCCGGGATGCTGTTGTTGTCACTGCCGGTGGTGGCTACGGCCCAGTTCTATCTTGGCTACCCGCTGCGCGCGCTCACCGCGGCGTGCAGCGTGCCGCTGCTGCACGGTCTCGGCTACGCGGTCGCGCGGCAGGGGACTGCGCTGCGCTGGGCCGGCGAAACGGTGCTGGTCGATGCCCCTTGCAGCGGAATCCAAATGCTTTGGACGGGTTTGTTGGCAGCCTGCGCGATGGCGGCAACGCGTGGACTCGGCGGCGCGGCGACCCTGCGGTTGCTGCGCCATGCCGGGATGGTGGTGGCAGCGGCCAATGTGCTGCGCTGCGTGGTGTTGTTCCTGCTCGAGGTGCGGGGCGCCCCACCGGCGCACTGGCTGCACGAGGCTATCGGATTGGCGCTCTTCGGCGGGGCACTGGGCGTGGTGGCGTGGCTGGCGAGGCGGAAGACTTCGAACAATAGCGCGCACGGCGGTGAACCTTTCCGTCCGTCAAAGGCGGAGGCGGTGTGCAGGGAGAAGGCGACGCACGAGCGGCCGAGAGAAGCGGCCTCGTGGCCGGGATCTGCTCGGCATCGTATCCGCTACCTGTGTCATTGTTGGTCGCAGGCGTGCCTGCGCCGCCTGCGCGTATCAGATGGGACGGCGACTTCCACCCAAGCAGACTGGGCGAGTCGCCGGCGGCGGCGAAACAAGGGATTAGGGGAGATGGCAGGCGGGGAGGGGAGCTTCCGCCGCTATTGGCGTGATCGGTTTCGTGTTCCAGCAGCGCTCGGACTGATCGCGCTGCTCGGTGGGTTGCTGGGTGGCGCGGCTTTGCGCCCGTTCTGGACGGCGGATCGGCCGGGAGCGGAAACGGGGTCGGCGTTTCCTGGTTGGCCTGAGGCCTATGAAGGGAGGGCGCTGGTGCCCTTGATCGCATCCGAACGCGAAGCGCGTTTCGCGGGGGGCTTCCCGGGGCGGGTGGCCGCCTTCAGCGACGGGGAGAGGACGGTCGTATTGCGGTGGGTGCCGAGGGAGACACGCAAACTGCATCCGGCTTTACATTGCCTGCGCGGGTTGGGCTACGCGGTGCAGCCAGGGCCAGTCTGGCGCGATGAGCGAGGGCGGTGCTGGGGCACGATCGTGGCACAGCGGGCCGGGCGCAGGCTGCGGGTGCGTGAGCGGATCGCCGACGCCGCTGGAGCGGAATGGACGGATGTCTCCGCCTGGTGGTGGGACGCTTGGCGGGGGCGGAGCGTCGGTCCTTGGTGGGCGGTGACCGTGCTGGAAGGCTGAGCCCGGGCAGCCGACCATTCGCGACGTGTATCGGGCGAGCATTGCCCGCGGACTCCCCCACGTGAGGCGGGGCGTTGGACCTACGAGGCAGTGGCGATCACGCGGGCCGGCTTCTTGTGGAGAAGAATCCGCAGGAACCCGAGCACGAGCGCGATCCCGGCCACGGCCAACGAGATGTGGCAGACTCTTTGGTAGATCCGGGTGTATCCGGGCGGCATGATCTGCACCTGGACTGTCCACGAGTCGCGAATCGCTTCCAGGAGGCCCGTTTTGAGGTTCTGCGGGTTGACGCGCGGAATCGTCATATCGAGATCGAAGGTCACCGGCACCGTGCGGCCGATCAGGGCCGGGTCGTTGGGCATGCGGGTTTCGAGCAGCAGGACGACGTGGGACTCGATGTTCGCCACGCTGGGTGCAGCGGAGAGGAACTGCGGGATCTTGATCTTCTCCTCCCAATCGGTGCTGGTGGAGTCGCGCACCAGAAGGGGCCGCGGTGCGGCTTCGCCGGGAAGATCGATGTGGCCGCGGACGGCGTTGGTGTGATGGAGACCCTTGATCGATTTCTGCGCCAGTTTCAGAAATAGCGAACATTCCTCGCCGGAGGCAAAGCGGTAGGTGCCGACCGGGGGTTGGTCGAGCCGCTTCATCCAAGAGGCACTGCTCATGCCGGCGGTAAGGAAGGCGAGCAGCGCGATGGTGAACAGCGTCACCCCGAGCGGGCTGATGTCGTGGGATTTTGGGGATGACTTTCCGACGGCGGGCATGGCGGGATGGGCTGGACGGCAACGGGGCGGCGGAGGCGGGCGAGCGGGTGCGCAATTATGGCGGAAGTGGGCTGCGGCGCGAACGGCCGGTGCAACCAACCGGTGTGGCCGGAGCGGTTTAGGCGGGCAGGGGCATCGGCTCGGGCGGCTTTGGGGCGGGGTTGCGGGCGAGCAGGAGGGCCTCGACCACGAGCCAGAGTGACATCACGACCAGGACCAGGGCCACGCCCCCCTCCAGATGCTGGACGGGAACTGCCTGGTGGGTACGCAGTCGGCCCAGATGCTGGAGCAAGGTGAGCGAGAGGCTCCAGGTTGTCATCACAAGCATGAGGATCGTCGGCCCGAGGGTGAGCCAGGGGGTGCGGCCGCGCCGGGCCAGCCAGACGGTGACGGCCAGCAGCGCCAGGGCGGCGAGGAGCTGGTTGGAGCTGCCAAAGAGATTCCAGAACACCCGCCAGAGGGGAACCTCGACGCCGTTGACCACCGCCGGCGGAAGCGTGAGCACCAGCGCTGGGACGCCGACGCTGAACAGGGTGGCCCCGTAGAGGCTGAGGCGGGATTTCCATCCGGTGAACTCCAGCAGCACGTAGCGGGCGAGACGGGTGCAGGCATCCAGAGTGTCGAAGACAAAGGTGGCGAAGCAGAGCAGGCCGAACTGGCGGGCGATGCCTACGGGGATGGCGCCGAAGGAGGCCTGGTTCATGAAAACTGCGATACCGTCGGCGTAGGTCAGGTCGGGGCGGCCGGTGGGCTTGGCCAGGATCATTACGGTGGCGAGGCTGATGCAGGCGAAGAACGATTCGAGGAGCATGCCGCCGTAGGCGACGGGGCGGGCGTCGGTCTCGCTGTCGAGCTGTTTGGAGGTGGTGCCGCTGGCCACGATGGAGTGGAAGCCGGAGCAGGCGCCGCAGGCGATAGTGATGAAGAGCACCGGCAGCAAAGGCGGGGTGGTGCCGTTGAAGGTGAAGAGATGACCGGCGCCGAAGGCGGGCGCTTGGATGGCCAGGGTGCCGTTGACGGAGCCGATCGCGATACCAAGCACGCCCACGATCATGATCACATAGAGAAAATACCCGCCCAGAGCGCCGCGCGGTTGCAGCAGCAGCCAGACGGGTGCGAGTGCGGCGAAAAAGCAGTACCCGAGCAGGACCAGATCCCAGACCATCTGGGGGCGCGCAGCTCCGGTGAGGGAGCCGAGATCAAACGGCAGGCTCGGCCCAAGCAGGATGGCGCCGACCACGAGCGGGAGGAAGATGAGCTTGGCGAAGCCTTCGCCGAGTCTCGTGTAGCGCACGGTCAGCCCCATCGCGATCGAGAGCAGCAAGTAGAGGATGGAGGAAGTGGCCACGGCGGGCCCAGGCGCGTCGGTGCCGGCCGCCGTGGCCTTTTGGACGAAGGTGCCGGCGGTAACATCGGCGAAGGCGATGATGACGTAGACCAGCGACACCCAGATGAAGGCGAGGAAGAGCAGGTAGCTGCGGCGGTTCATGTAGCGGCGCACCACCTCGGCGATGGACCGGCCGTCGTGGCGCACGGAGGCCACCAGAGTGGCCAAATCATGGACACCACCGATGAGGATGGCTCCGACGATGAGCCAGATCCATGCGGGCACCCAGCCAAAGAGAGTGGCGGCGAGGATGGGGCCAACGATGGGACCGGCGGCGGCGATGGCCGAGAAGTGCTGTGGGAGCAGGTAGGAAGCCTTGGCCGGTTCGAAATCGAGCCCGTCGCGATGGGTATGCGACGGTACCGCCGCGGTGGCATCGAGCTGGAAATAGCGGGCGAGGTAGCGGCCCATCCAGCGATAGGCGAGGGCGAGGACGATTCCGGAGCTGGCGAGAAACAGGAGGAGTGACATCGGAATGGGTACGGCAAAAGGAGACGGCTGGGGCGGAGCGGAGGGGCGAACCGGAAACAGGGTGCGGGAACGCTAGGGCGTGGAGGCGCAATGCCAAGCCCGACCATCGGGCGCTGCGCCCCGGATGGGTGGGAGAGGCCCCGCCGGCGAGGCGCCGCTGTGAGTCGGGAGTGGCACTACGCAACGGCGGGCGGCAAGTCCGCCCCCTCGCCGGGGAGACGCTAGGCTTCGGTTCTGCCCGGCCACCGGCGAGCCGCTTCGACTCAGAGCGCGGCGTGGTACTCGCGGATGACCGCGGCGGGATCCGCGGCGCAGAGCACCTCCGAGACGACGACTACGCGGGAACCACCGGCCGCGAGCACGCTGGACAGCGTGGTGCGCTTGATGCCGCCAATGCAGAACCATGGCAGGGCCGGTCGGGTATCGGCGACTTGGCGGACGAGGTCGAGGCCCACCGGGGTGTAGTCGGGTTTGGTGGGCGTAGCGAAGACGGGGCCGACAGCGAAGTAGTCGAGCGTGCCGGTGGGCAACGCCTGGGCGGCGCTTGCCTGAGCCGGGGAGTGGGTGGAGAGGCCGAGCAGCCGGCCGGTGCCGAGGCGTTCGCGTGCGAGGAGCGGGGCGAGGTCGTCTTGGCCGACGTGGAGTCCGATAGCCGGATAAGATAGGGCGAGTTCGAGGTCGTCGTTGACGATGAGTGGCGGCGGCACGGCGACGACTGTTCCGGGGACGAAGAGCGGCAGGATAACCTCGAGCAGGGCCCGGCGCTCCGCTGAAGTCTCACGCTTGGCACGGAGTTGGACGAGGTCGGCTCCGCCGAGCAGGAGGGCGCGGCAGACTGCGGCCCAGCGCCCGGGCGGAACGTAACCGGTGTCGAGTATGGCGTAGAAGCGGGCAGAGCGGAGGTCGTTCACGATGGAGGCTTGAGGGTGCGCCGGTTGGGCCTAGGGGCAACGGCGGAGTGGGCTGGGGACGGAGAGGGATGGGTGATTGGCGGTCGGGGGAATGCAGGGTGGCCGGGATGAAGCAGACGGGGCCGGAGCCCCGTGCCTTGCGCCATCGCCGCCCCGGCGCGCGCTCAGCTCGCCGGCGGAGCGAAGAGCCGGCGCATCTGATCGACGAAGACGGCGGGCGGGCGGACGGGTTCACCCTGACGGTTGATGAAGGCGTGGAGGGTGTGGCCGGTGACCAGCTTCTCGCCACGGGCGTACACCTCGTAGTCGAGGCGAACACGCACGGAGGGGAGCTCCTCCATCCGGGAAACGATGGTGACCACATCGTCGTATTGGGCCGGGCGCAGGTAGCGGGCCTGCACCTCGATGACCGGCAATCGGTAGCCGGCGTCCTCGAGCTCCCGGTATGGCAGACCGTACTGCCGCAGAAGCTCGGTGCGGCCGACCTCGAACCACGCGAGATAGTGCGCGTGGTAGACGATGCCCATCATGTCGGTTTCCGCGTAGCGGACACGCAGCTCGGTTCGGCCTTCAATCATGAGGGGACTCTTGGGGGAGAAATGCGCCCGGGCCAAGTGCGGAGGTGGGAGAGGGAGGGAGGCGTGGTTTCCCCCCAGGCGTCTCGTGGCTCCGTTTGCCGTGGCTTTGCGAGGTGCGGCACCGCTGGGCCGGCGCACAGCGCCCAAGACTGAGCGTCAGTGGCTAAAGAGCACGTTGGCGGAGCGCTGCCAGCAGTTGCGCCGGGCCCATTCGCGGCCGTTGTCGCCGAGTTCGTTGCGCAGTTCGGGATTGGTGATCAGCCGCTGGAAGGCGGAGGTGAGGGCAGGGAGATTGACTGGGGGGACGAGCAAACCGGTGACGCCGTCCACCACCGCTTCGGGCACCCCGCCAACGGCATGGGCGATCACGGGCAGGCCATGGGCGGAGGCTTCGAGATAGACCAAGCCGAAGCCCTCGACGCTGGACTCGTGGTTGATGCTGGTCATGGCGAAGATGTCGGCCTGGTCGTAGAGGTCGGCGAGTTGTTCGTCGTCGACGTCGCCGAAGAAACGCGTGGTGACGCCGCTGTGCTCGGAGGCTTTGCGCAGGAGCTTTTCGTAGCCCTCGCGGCGCCCGGAACCGACCATCCAATACTCGGTGCGGTCGCGCAGGTGGGGCGGGAGGGCCTTGAGGGCCTCGAGGATGAAGATCTGGCCCTTGCGCGGGTGCAGGCGCCCGACGGTGAGAATGATGACCTTGTCGCCGCGTGCGGCGCGGTGCGGCCGGACGTCGGCGAAGTCGGTCCTCAACGCCCCGGGAGTGATGATGGTTTTGCCGCCGCCTCGGGGAAGTGAGTACAGAGCAGCCGGTGGGTGTAGTTCGTGAGCGTGCTGATGCGATCGGCGCGGCGGATGAGGGCGCGGGCCAGACAGCGGCGGGGGCCGGGCTCGGCGAAGCGTAGGATTTCGGAACCGTGGAAGGTGAGCAGCAGGCGGCCAGGGCGCAGCGGTTTGAAGAACTGCAGGGCCATCATGGCCAGCATCGGGCCGGGCTCGGGCAGGTAGACCGTGGCCCGGCGCAACCGGCGTCGGCCGGAAACCATGTGGCGGGCCAAGCGGAATTGGCAGCTCCAGTCGTGGGTGCCTTTGAGCGGGAGGCGGCGGATGGGGAAGGGCCAGTCCTTCTCCGGCTCACCCGGGGCGTGAGGGGCCCACACTTCGGTTGGATAGCCTAGGTTGGCGGTGGCCCGGGCGATCTCCTCGGTAAACGTAGCAATGCCTCCCCGGGTGGGGAAGAACTCGTGGGTGATGATGAACACCCGTTGCTTCGGTGCGACTGAGACCATGGGTTGGCTCCGGTAGGTCGCGCTGCAGGCCGGCCGGAATTGAGCACAAGCGTGTAGGTGGCCCGGGAGGAACAAGCAAAACTAAACCCGGACCCTTCACGCGCGACTGGCGGCGCTGAGCGGCGAAGACACTCGCGCAACGCAGTCCGCAGGTCGTTGCGCGTGGCGTCCATTTTGCGGGGCAGCGTAGGGAGCGAGCGGGCGGAGCCGGCGCGACAGGAGCGCGTAGCGGCCAAGGACCGCCAACGAGGACGCTGCTTGCGGGCGAGCGCCTAGCGCAGCAGGTCCTCGACCTCGGCGAGGATGGCCGCCGGTAATAGCGGTTTGCGCACGAAACCGACCGGGCCGGAGGTGCCGGTACGTTCCCGGCGAATGCGGTCGCCGATCGATTCGGAGGAGATGACCAGGACGGGCAATTGCGCCAGAGTCGGGGTCGCGCGCAGGTTGCGGATGAGCTCCTCGCCGGTCATCTCGGGCATGACGATGTCGACGACCAAGAGGTCGACGGGTTGGGCCTTGAGCGAATCGAGCGCCTCGTGGCCGTTGGTGGCCACCGTGCATTTGAATCCCGCGCGTGCCAAGAGGTGCGAATGGTAGAAGCGCACGCTGGGGACGTCGTCGACGATAAGGGCGGTCCGGGTGGACGTCGGGGGCGGTCGAGAAGGAGCGGAGGAGCGGTAGTTGGCGTGTTCATGATGCTGCGGATCCGCGGCTACGCGTTGTGGGGGCGGCGCGGTGGTGGTGGAATCCGCCTCTCGCGAGGCATGGTGGACGGGTGCGAGTATCGGCGCGGAAGGCCAGAAGTTGAGCTGTTGCCCCCGAATTTTCCCGGAGGAACTGGGCCCGCCCCAGCCGATGGTTCGATATCGATGGGGCTTCTTGCGGCCTCGCCTGGTCCGTGCGCGGCCGGGGCTCTTTGTCGATGACACCCACACTCGATGTCTTGTACTTCTGCGAGGGGCTCGCGGCGCTGTTGCTGGCGGGCGCCTGTCTGCAACTGGCCCGCCAACGGAGGCAGGACGGGCTGTGCTGGTCGTGCCTGACGGTTTTCGGGGCGAGCGCGGCGTTCTTCATGTGGGGGAAAATGGTCGCGCCGGGATTGCCCGGATCTGTGGTATTCGAATGGATGCGGACCGCGGCGTTGCTGGTCGCCCTGTGCGGGCTCTTCGAATTCGGGCGCCGCAGTGGCGCGGCGGGCGGGCGGAGAATGGTGGGCCCTTGGATTCTGGTGCCGCTGATCGCCATCGCTGCCGGGGGGGCTTTAGCGGGACCGCCCGGACTCGATGCCGGTTTGCGCTTGGCCGTGGGATTTCCAGGGGCCGTATTGACTGCGGCGGTGCTGTGGCGTCAACCCTCGGGCTCGGCGGTGGGCCGTGGCGGGGTGTGCACCGCGGCGGTCGGTATCGTGATTTTTGCTTTGGCGACCGGTGTGTTGATTCTCTCGGCGTGCGGGGGCGCGGCTGGTGCGGCGGCGACGCCTTGGACGACGCTGGCCCACGTGATCCGTGCCGGGGCTTCCGCAGCCTGTGCGATCGGTTGTTGGGTGCATCGGCGCGCGGTGCTCGCACCGGAGGAACGAGAAAGCCGTCTAGTGGGCTGGCTCCTGCCGCTGGTGCTGGCGTGGTTGGTGGGCCTAGGGTGGTTTGGTGCGGAGTGGCGGGGGCGCGCCGCCGACGAGGACCTGCGAGACAATATCCTCCATCAAGTAGTCGGGGTGGCCCAGACAATCAGTCCGGAACGGGCGCGGGCGCTCTTGTTCACGGCCGAGGATCGTGGGCGCCCGGAATATAAGCGGCTGTGCCGTCAGATGGCCGAGTATGCCCGATTTGCGGGGCTACGCAGTATCTACAGCGTGGCGTTGCGCGAGGGGCAGTTCGTGTTCGGCCCCGAGAATCTCGCGGTTGGTGACCCGTTGGCCTCCGCTCCGGGCACGGTGTATGAGCAGCCCCGGCAGGAGATCCGCGCGGTGTTTGCGCAGGTCCGTTCTGTGGTCGTGGGGCCATACACGGACGAGTACGGGACGTTTGTTTCCGGCTTCGCCCCGGTGGTGGACCAGCAGTGGCGAAGTGTTGATGGTGGTGGCGGTCGACTGTCCGGCGGAACAGTGGACCCGGCAGGTGCGCGTGGCCCGTCTTGGGGCCATCGTCCCGACGGCTGTGCTGGTGCTGATCCTGATCGGTGGATTGTCCGTAGTGGATCGGCGAAGGGGGCCGGGGCGTTCGCGGTGGTTGAAATATGGCGATTCGGTGTCCACCGCCGTGTTCGGCTTGGCGGCGAGCGTGGTGCTCGCCTTTGGTGCCCACCAGATCGAGCGGCGGGCGAGTCGGCTGGAGTTTCTTCGTTATGTCGATGTGCGGGCGGGGGCGGTGGGGGAGGCGTTCCGGGATAAACGGGACAATCTTGCGGCGCTGGCCCGGTTCTACGCAGGCAGTGCGGAGGTGACGTTGCAGGAGTTCGAGGCCTTTGCAGGCCCGATGGCACGCACCAGCGGAGTCCGGGCGTGGGAGTGGGTTCCGGCGGTGCCGGCCGCTGAGAAGGAAGCTTTTGAGCTACAGGCTCGCGCAGGCGGGAATACGGACTTCTTCATCTTTGAGCGTGATTCCGCCGGCCGACGTCAGCCGGCACAGCGGCGTCCGATCTATTATCCGGTGGCAAGGGTGACTCCGTTGGCCGGCAACGCCGCCGCAGTGGGGTTCGATCTCGGGAGTGAATCGGTCCGGCGGGCGGCGATCGAAAGCTGCCTCGACTCAAGACTGCCCACCGCCACCGATCCGCTTTTGCTGGTGCAGGAGCCACAGGCACGGGAAGCCATCCTAGTCCTGCAACCGGTTTATGGAGCCGAAGGGAAACTGCTGCGGGGCTTCGCTCTGGGGGTGCTGGGCCTACAGCGGGAAATCGAGCTCGTACTGGACGCAGGCAACGAGAGGTCCGAGCAGACGGTGGTCACCTTGTGGGATCTTTCCTCTGCAGGCCCGGCGAAGCAGGTGGCCCGCTTCCCGAACGCAACACTGGAACACGAACCGCCCCCACCGAGTTTCCTCAGTAGCGCGGGGACGAGGCAGCCGCATCCCCTATTTGTCTTCGGGCGGGCCTGGGCCATCGTCACCGAGCCTGGGGCGGCGTTTCTGGCGAACAATCCGCCCTGGGCAGGCATCGCGGTAGGCCTGATGTCGCTGGTCCTGACGACGGTGTTGACCGTGTTGGTGGCATTCCAGTCGCATTACCGTCGCACTCTGGAATCGAAGGTCGAGGCCCGCACGACTGAGCTGCACGAGAGCGAGGACAAACGGAAGCTGGCGATGGAATTGGCGATGCTGGCTCATTGGGAGTTGGACGTCGCCACGAGGATCTTCACTTTCGATGACCAGTTCTTTGCGCTCTACGGCACTACCGTCGAACGGGAAGGCGGCCGATTGATGTCGGCCGAGAGCTACGCCCGGCGGTTTCTCCCTCCGGAGGAGGCCGCGGTGGTAGCCGCGGAGGTGGCGCGGGCGGTAGTGGCCACTGACCGGGGTTTTGTTCGGCAATTGGAGCACCGTATCAGAACACCCGATGGATCCGAACGGTTCATCAGTGTGCGCTATGGTATCATTAAGGACACCGCCGGCCGTACGGTTAAGCTTTTCGGCGCGAATCAGGACATCACCGAGCGCAAGCTGGCCAACCGCGCCGTGGTTGAGAACGAAGAGATCCTGCGGTCGATCATGGCGGGCACCGAGGCGGGCATTGTCGTGATCGACCCGAGTACCCATGTAATAGATTCGGTGAATCCCTATGCGGCGCGTCTCTTCGGCCTGGCCGCCGGTGAGATTGAGGGCCAGTTGTGTCACCGTTTTCTGTGCCCGGCGGAGGTTGGCCAATGCCCCATCACCGACAAGGGCCTCGAGACCGAGAGCTCGGAACGCCTCATGAACCGTGCCGTGGGCGGTACGGTGCCCATCCTGAAGTCGGTGCGGCGGGTGCGAATTGGCGGGAGCGAGAAACTGCTCGAGACTTTCGTCGACATCAGCGCCCTGAAGGCGGCGGAGGAGACGCTGCGCGAACAGGAGACGCGGCTCGACCTCGCCATCAAGGGAACCGGGTTGGGCCTGTGGGATTGGAATGTGCAAACGGGGGCCACACTGTTCAATGAACGTTGGGCGGAGATCGTCGGCTACACCTTGGCCGAGTTGGAGCCGACGAGCATCCGCACCTGGTCCGAACTCGGCCATCCCGACGACCTGCGCCAGTCTGATCTCCTGTTGCGGCGCCATTTCGCCAAGGAGACGGCGCAATACGATTTTGAGTGCCGGATGCGGCACAAGGCCGGCCATTGGGTCTGGGTCCACGACCGTGGCCAGTTGGTCGAGTGGTCGCCGGAGGGCAAGCCGATGCGCATGGTCGGAATCCACACCGACATCACGGCCCGCAAACAGGCAGAGCTGAGGGCAGCGGAGACGGTGGAACGCCTGCGGCGGCAGACGGAGATCATCAACGGGCTTTCCACCGAGCCGGCCGTGGGGGCCGGCTATGTCGAACTGGTGGTGCAATTGGTGAGCGAACAAGTCGCTGCGGCTTTCGGAATCGGGCGGGTGAGTGTCTGGCTGTTCAATGAGGACGACACCAAGCTGGTCTGCCTCGATCTCTTCGAATGCGCCTCGCGGAGACATTCGGCCGGAGCGGTCCTGGATCAGGTGCACTTCCGGCACGAGTTCGAGGTGCTGCACACCGCCAAGTATATCGACGCCAACGAGCCGCTCACCGATCCTCGCACCGCCGGCTACGTCGAGGGCTACCTCCGGCCGTTGCGCATCACGTCGATGCTTGACGGGGTGATCCGCACCAGCGGGAAGGTCGTGGGTTGTATCTGTTTTGAGCACGTGGATCGCCCGCACACCTGGCAGAGTGACGAGATCGCCTTTGTCTGCCAATTGGCTGACCAGATCGGCGTGACGCTGGTCAATCAGGAGCGACGCAAGACGGAGGAGGCGCTGCACGCCGCAGTGGCCAAACTGGAGACGGCGAATCTCGACCTGGAGACCCAGACGATACGGGCCAACGATCTGGCCGCCCAGGCCGAAATGGCCAACCAGGCCAAGAGCGGCTTCCTAGCCAACATGAGCCATGAGATCCGCACGCCCATGAACGGAGTCATCGGCATGACCGGCCTCCTGCTCGACACCAAGCTGGATGCCACCCAGCTCCGGTATGTGAACACCGTGCGCTCTAGCGGGGAGACCTTGTTGGCGCTCATCAACGACATCCTGGATTTTTCCAAGATCGAAGCGGGAAAACTGGATCTGGAGCAGGTGGAGTTCGATCTGCACGACCTGCTGGAGGAATTCGCCGTCTCGCCGGCGATGCGGGCCCAGAGCAAGGGGCTGGAGTTTGTTTGCCAGGTCGACCCCGGGGTGCCGGCGCCGCTCCAAGGCGACCCGGGCCGACTGCGCCAGGTGCTGGGAAACCTCGTGGAGAACGCCATAAAGTTCACCGCCGCCGGTGAGATCGTGGTGCGGGTGGAATTGGTCGAGGCGGCTGCGCCCACCGCCTTGCTGCGTTTCTCGGTGCGCGACACTGGTATGGGAATCCCGGGAGAGAAACAGGCGCTGCTGTTCCGCAGCTTCAGCCAGGTGGACGCCTCGACGACGCGGAAATTCGGAGGTACCGGGCTGGGTCTAGCGATCTCCAAGCAACTGGCCGGGCTGATGGGGGGAGCGATCGGGGTGGCCAGCCCTCCGACTTCGCTTTCCGGCGATCAGGGACGGGGAGGCACCGAGTTCTGGTTCACCGCGCGCTTGGGCTGCGCGGTTGCCGGGGAAACGGAGGTTGTGGCGGCAGCACAGGTGCAGGGGAAGCGTTGCCTGGTCGTCGATGACAATGCCGCCAGTCGCCAGGCGCTGGTGGCGCGGCTTACGGAGGGGGGCGCGCTGGTCGAAGCCGTTGCCGATGCTCCGGCGGCCCTGCTGGCGCTCTATCGAGCCCGTGACTCGGGAACGCCATGGGATGTGGTTGTCCTGGATCTGCAGATGCCGGGCATGGACGGCGTGGCTTTGGCTCGGGCGATCCGCGCCGATGATCGGTTTCGACGAACTGGTTTGGTCGCGGCCTATGCGCCTGGGCAGCCGTGCGACCGATCGCAGCTCGAGGCCGTCGGAGTCGTGGGGTGCGTAACCAAACCCATTCGACGTGGAGAACTGGCCAGCGCGTTGGCGGCGGTGCTGGGGGGCGTGGCGGAGTCAGCCGCCCGGACTGAGAGCAATACGACGCCATGTATGGAAGCCCCGCCGGCGCATGCCCGCATCCTGCTCGCGGAGGACAATACCACCAACCAGGAGGTGGCCGTCGGCGTGCTCGCTCGCCTTGGCTATGCCCGGGTCGATGTCGTGGGCGACGGCGCCGAGGCGCTGCGCGCGGTGGTGGAGCTGCCGTACGATCTGGTGTTCATGGATGTGCAGATGCCCGGCATGGACGGGCTGGAGGCCACTCGCCAGATTCGCGCCGCCGAGGCGCGTAGTGGCGGCCGGCGGATTCCGATCATTGCGCTGACCGCCCATGCGCTGGCCGGACACCGTGAGCAGGTGATGGCTGCGGGCATGGACGACTATCTGACCAAGCCGCTCGAGGTGCGGGCCTTGAGAGCGGTGCTGGCGAAGTGGTTCGTGCCGGCAGCAAGTGGGAGTTCCGGCGAGAGTCAGGTGCAGGGGGGGACTGCGGTACCGGAGCCACCTGGCGCGCCGCCACTGGTCTTTGATCAGGTGGGATTGCTGGAGCGAGCGATGGGCGACCCTGATTTCATGCGCGGAATCGTGAGCCGTTTTCTGGGCGAGGTTCCACCGGTGATCCATCAACTGGAGGCTTGTCTGGCGGCGGGCGAGGGGAAGAAGGCGGGGCCGTTGGCGCACGGCATGAAGGGTGCGGCTGCCAATCTTGGTGCCGAAGCGCTAGGCCAGGTGGCCGCGGCGATCGAGGAAGCGGGCAAGCGAGGCGACGTGGCTGCTATTGCGGCAAGAGTGCCGGAGTTGCGTCGGGAATTCGAGCGCCTTCAGGGAGCGGTGCGCGCCGCGCTACCCGGGTTGTGAGCGGGGCGGCCAGGGCGCAGGGCGCGTAGTATTCAGCGGTGAGATCGCACTTGTCTGCCGGGGCCCGCTGTCGATCATGGGCACGCCGCCTCCCACAGAACGGTGCTGCCTATGCCTTACACCCACGAAGTGAAAAGCCGGATCGTGCACATCGCCTGGCAGGGCGATGTCACCAAGGAGGACCTTGTATCCATCGGAAAGCTGCTCCCCAAACTGGCGGCGACGCTGGGTTTCGCGCCCGATGTGCTGCATACCTTCGCCGAGATGAATGGGCCGGATTTTACGCCATGGACGGCCTTCGAGCATTCGTTGCGGCAGGAAACCGTGCGGTTGCGCAACGCGGCGAAGTCGGCCGTGGTGGCAAAGAACCCGCAGGTGCAGGCTGTGGCCAGGATGATGCAGGCATTGAACCGCAACCCGAACATTGCCATGGAGATTTTCGCCTCGGAGGAGTTGGCCCTGGCGTGGCTGCGCGACGAATGAGGGCGGAGCAGGGACGCGACACCGAGGACGCCGCCGGCAGGCTGGTGAACGTCTCCCAGAATATTCGGATTTGGGATTCGGCTCGGCCGGAAGCCCGTTTAGGGTGGGGCATGCCCCACAAAGCGATTCCCCTGCTTGTTGCGCTCGTTGCCGCCGCCTGTCTCCGCGCCCAGGACGCACCGCTGCCTTCCCGAGTCTATGCCTGGGACGCGTCCCCGGTCGTGGCGACCGCCCACGGCCCGGTGCGCAAGATCTGCCGCGGCAGCGGCGCCGACCTCGAACTGCTCGAGGTGACGGCGCTGACGGTGGAGGCGGGGGAAGGTCGCCGCCGGCGAGGCGAGCGACGCGTGCGAGCGCCTCTATATTGTGAAGGAGGGGAAGCTGCAGGTCTCGCTCGCGGGGCAGAGCCGCACCCTCGGCACCGGGAGTGTGGTGCTGGTGATGCCGGGCGAGGCGTGCGAGTTGGCTGCGACGATGGACGCGCCTGTGGCCTATTTTCAGTTACGCTACAAGTCCCGCCAGTCGGTGGATCTCGCCCGCGGCAAGAACAGTGGCGGCTCGCAGTTGATCGAGTGGGCCAACCTCCAGTATGCGGCCAACGAAGTGGGCGGGCGGCGACAACCTTTCGAGCGGGTCACGGCCATGCTCGCGGAAGCCGAGATGCATGTGACGACGCTCAATCCTGGGCTCACCACCCATGCGCCGCACACGCATGCTCCCGAGGAGATTGTGCTGATGATCCGCGGGGAAACGGAGATGTCGATCGACGGCAAGCTGCAGCGCGGCACCGCCGGCGACCTGTTCGTCGTCCGTTCCATGGTGCCGCACAATATCCGCAACGTAGGCACGGAACCGGCGGAATACTACGCCTTCCAGTGGCGCTGAACGTGCGACTGCCATGTACGCTATCCGCCATAGCCGGCGGCTGTTGCCGCTGGGATTGATCGTCATGTTCGCACCAATCGCCGCCGCGCAGCGTGTTGCCACCTTCACCGTACCGCTTGACGGGCCGGTACCCGCCGAGGGCGTGCCGGTATCGGCCGAACTGCCGGATCTGCCGGCGGAGGCCGCGTTCGATCTGTACGAAGTGCGTGGTGCGGAGCGCGAGTGGGTGCCGTCGCAGCGGGAGGGAGGTGGACGCAAGCGTCTTCACTGGCTGGTGGCGCCGCGGGCCGGCGGAGCCGCGGGGCGAGTGTATGAACTGGCGCGCCTTCCGGCGGCGACCGACGTACCCCAGGCGGAGATGAACCTCGTCGATCGCGACGGGGTGCTCACGCTGCGGGCCGGCGAACGTGAATTGCTCGGCTATTATCACGCTGTGCAGCAGGCTCCCGCGGGCGAGAGCCCGTTGTACGCGCGCAGCGGTTTCATCCATCCCCTCCGGGCACCGCACGGGCAGGTGCTCACGCAGATCCAACCGATGGGCGACTTTCATCACTATGGTCTCTGGGCGCCGTGGCCGCGCGTGGGGTTCGAGGGGCGCGAGATCGATTTCTGGAACCTGGGCGACGGGAAGGGAACGGTGCGTTTTACGCGTTTTGCCGCGACCAGCGAGGGTTCGGTGTTTGCCGAATACCAGGCCGAGCAGGAGCATGTCGTGCTTCTGCCGGAGGGCGGTGAGAAGGTGGCGTTGCGCGAGGTGCAAACTGTGCGGGGCTACCGGATGCTGGCGGCCGACGCGTACCTGCTTGATCTGACGATCGTCCTGCGCTGCGCCGGGGCCGTGCCCGTGACGTTGCTGGACTATCGCTACGGCGGCCCCGGTTGGCGGCCGACTGCGGAATGGAACCGGACCAATAGCGAGATGCTCACCTCCGAGGGGCTGGCGCGGCCGGCCATCGACGGTAGCCGGGCGCGCTGGTGTCTGGTCCAGGGCGAGGTGGATGGGGGCGGCGACTACGCCGGGGCGGCCTGGCTGACCCATCCCGGGAACTTCAATTCGCCCGAGCCGATGCGGGTGTGGCCCGAGGACAAGAACGGGCGTGGCGATGTCTTCGTGAACTTCGCGCCGGCCAAGGGGCGCGACTGGCCGCTGGAGCCAGGGAAAGACTACGTGCTGCGGTACCGCTTCCTGGTCTTCAACGGCCACCGCGCGGCCGAGGCCGCGGAGGGGGCCTGGCGGAGTTTCACCAAGCCGCCGGTGGTGCAGGTGGAGTGAGGCGATCCGGGCGCGCTCCCGCCGGTTCCGGCGGAAACGATTCAGGGCGTCTCGCCGACGATGAAGGGCGCCACGGCGTCGCGCAGGCTGAAGGGGACGCGGCCGCGGATGTAGACGGCATCGTCCTCCGCGCGTTCCTCGACCACCCCGCCGCTGGAGTGCAGCTTGGCGACGAGGTCGTAGCGGTCGTGCGGGATGCGCAGTTCGGCGGGAAACTCGGCGGTATTGGTGAGTTCGCTGCAGCGGACCAGCAGGCGGTCGATGCCTTCGCCCGTGAGCGCGCTGACAAAGACCGCATCGGGGTGGTGGGCGCGCGCGAGCTCGATCGTCTCCGGGCGGGCGGAGTCGATCTTGTTAAAAACGGTGATGGTGCGCTTGGTGTCGGCGCCGAGTTCGCCGAGCACGGAGAGCGTGGCCTCGAGGTGCCTTTCGACCTGCGGATTGGTGAGGTCGAGCACGTGGATCAAAAAATCGGCGACGATGGTCTCCTCCAGCGTGGCCTTGAAGGCCTCGACCAGGCGGTGGGGCAGGCGCCGGATGAAGCCCACGGTGTCGGTGACCAGCAGCTTGCGGCCGTCGGGTAGGGCGAGCTGGCGGGTGGTGGGGTCGAGGGTGGCGAAGAGCTTGTCCTGCACGAGCACGGCGGCGCCGGTGAGGCGGTTGAGCAGGCAGGACTTGCCGGCGTTGGTGTAGCCGACAATCGCGGTGTTCGGGATCGGCACGCGCTGGCGGCGGTGGCGCTGCACGGCGCGCTGTTTCACCACGGCCTTGAGCTCCTCGCGCAGCACCGAAATGCGGGTACGCACGAGACGCCGGTCGATCTCGAGCTGGGTCTCGCCTTCGCCGCCCATCTTGCCCTTGCCTCGCTGGCGGCTGAGGTGGGTCCAGGCGCGCTTGAGGCGGGGCATGGAGTATTCGAGCTGGGCGAGCTCGACCTGGAGCTTGGCCTCGCGGGTCTGGGCGCGCTGGTTGAAGACCTCGAGGATAACCTCTTGGCGGTCGATCACGGCGCGGTTGGCTTCTTCTTCCCAGTTGCGGCCTTGGGCCGGGGAGAGCTCCTCGTCGAAGACGATGAGGTCGACCTTCTCCTCCTCGGCGAGCTTGATGAGCTCGGCGGCCTTGCCGGTGCCGATGAGGTAGTGGGCCGTGCGCTCGCGGAGGCGGACCAGTTCGGTGCGGGCGATCTCGATGCCGAGGTTGCCGACAAGCTCCTTGAGTTCCTCCAGAAGCTCGGCGCCTTCGCCGGCGGCCATTTCGTGCGTCTGTACGCCGATGAGAAGAGCGCGGGAGGCGCGGGAGGGTGAGACTTCGCGATCGATGACCAAGGTGGGGGGAGTGTCGGGAGGTCGGGCGTGGAGTCAACGCGCGGCTCCCTTGCTCGTGGAGGGCGGGTGTGTAGGCTGACGCCACGAACATGAAGACGCGGCGCCTCCTGATTTTGCTGTTGTGCTGGGTGGGACTGCTCATGGGGTTCACGGCGGAAGCGGCGCCACGCACCACGGCCACGCCGTTCAAATTCAAACCCCTGGGGGTGGCGAATCCGTGCTTTGTCGATTCGGTGCGTTTCGCGGACACCTATCTGGGTGGGCGGCCAGGGACAGGGGCCCGGTGGGTGCGGGTCTTGCGTTGGGGAACCCTGGAGGAGGATTTCACCGCCGCGCAGGGACATGCGGTGGCGGTCTTCCAGTGGCGCGGCGCACTTTTTGTCTTCGACATCAATCACGGGGTGCGACGGCTCGAGGTCCCGGCGACGCAGCGCGGGGATTTGCGTGCGGTGACCGAGGCCGTGTTCTCGATGTATCCGAAGGTTAGGCCAGTGGGCCCGGTCAGTCTCGATGATTCATGGACCACCCGCGCGCCCGGCCTACGGGGAGCAGGGGACGACGGGCCGGTCACTCCGGCCTACCGCGACGCATATCGGGTCGCTATAACGCTGGCGCGAGAGCGCGAGGTGCGGTTGGTTCGTTTCAACTACCGCGAGAAGGGCCGACAGCGCGAGTCGGCGGCGGCGGTGTTTTTGTTCTCCCGGCAATTCTGCCTCTACGTGCCGGAGCGCGGGACGATGGTGCTGCGGCAGATGATTCCCAACATCGATGACGACGGCCTGATCCGCGCGCGGCTTCTGCGCTGCTTCGGGGCGGACTCGGCAGTGCAGATCGTGCCGGCCGGACCATCGACGAAGGCGGACGGAAAACGGACGCCGCCCGCTTCGCAGCGGCCGGAGGGAAAGCCCAAGGCGAAAGCGGTGCCGGCGCTCACTCCTTCGTCGAGCGGGCTGCGAGTTCTTCGAGAATAGCCTCCTCGCCGAGTGGGCGGGGGTGCTTGACGCGCAGGCTCGCAATAAAATCGCGGGCGAAGTCGCGCCGCAGGCGCCAGTTGATCGCGGCAGTGAGGCTCATCGCCAGCAGGGCGCCGCAGGTGGCCAGGGCCATGTCCTTGTGGGCGTCCCAGATGTCGCCCTGGGTGCCGAGGTAGGCCTGGCCGAGGTCTCCGCCGATGCCGACCGCGGCCGCCCATTCGATGAATTCGTAGACCAGCGACGTGGACATGACGACGTCGAGCGGCAGAAAGTAGCCCCAGAAGCCCTTGGCGTCGGCGATGCGCAGGAAGACCTCGCGGATGGGGTAGGCAAGCAGCAGGCCGTAGGAGAAGTGCACGAGACGGTCGAAGTGGTTGCGCTCGAAGCCGCAGAGCTCGTTGAGCGAGCGGCCGCAGAGGGCGCGAGTCCAGTCGTTGTAGGGGACCTCCGAATAGGTCCAGTGGGCACCGACTTCGTGGAGGCAGAGGAAGACGAAGAGCAGGGTGTAGCTCACCCGTGAGAGCGGGAAGCGCCGGTAGGTGGCGGCGAAGAAGCCAAGCCCGAGCAGAACCAGCGCGTTTTCCAGCAGCCAGTCATGGGGGAAATGTGCGCCGATCCCCGAGCGCACGATGACGCCTGCGAGCAGCACGGCGAGGATAAGGAGGTAACGACCGGTGGAAAGGGCTCGGAGCATGATAAGCGGTGGAGGCAGGGCCAAGTGAGGGGAATGGGGGCGGGGCGGCTGTGCCGGAGGCGTGCTGGAACCGGTACGGGTTTGAGCTCAGGGAAGATCGTTGACCACGACAAGCCCGGGAATGTGCTGGAAATGCCGATCGAAGGTGAGCACCGCGGCGTCGTGTTCCATCGCGGTGGCGGCGATGGCGAGGTCGGTCAGCGGGATAACCCGGCCCAGTCGGTCCATCTGCCAGGCCAACGCCGCCGCGCGCTGCCAGCCGGCAGCGGAGAGCTCGAGAACGGGCATTGTCGAGAACCCCTCGTCGAAGCGGGCGCGTTTGTTCGGATCGCTGCGCCCGCGCACCACCTCGATCCAGATGATGCCGTTGATCGCGAAGTCGTAGTCTCCGGTGTAGGCGGCCAACTCCTCGAATGGTTCGCGCCGAAGGGCGATCATTCGGATCCAATAGTTGCTATCAACGAGAACGAGGCTGCTCATTGGTGCGCGTCTTGGGGTAAACGATATCCGGAAGCGGCTCCGGTTTTGGGACGTCGTTCGAGACCGACTGAACGGTGGATTTCGTGGTGGTGTTTAGGGAGTCCTCTGCGACGCGCAGATCGCGACCTTCCCGGGCGGCTCGCCGGGCATCGGACTTGGCGATGAAGCGCTGTACGGCCTCCTCGTCGGTATCCATCGGGTCGGTCTGGGCCGCCATCACTGCGCGACCGTAGGCTTCCATTTCGTCGGGGGTCATGCCGAGGCCGCGCTCGAAGAACTGCTGCATTTTGTGGCGGCGGGCCATATCGGTGAGCGCCATCTCCACGGCCTGGGTCTTGGTTTTCGCTCCAGTGAGCTTCATTACTTGGGCGAGGACCTCCTCGTCGATATGCATGGTCATTTTCATGGCACCGTGGAGTATGGCAATGGAGCCATACTGGGCAAGGGGTACGCTGGATCTCGGGTGCCGATTCTTTGTAAGCATCTGCCCTTCAGGTGAGCAGCAGGCGTTTGGGCCAGCGTTTTGTTAGGAGAAAGGAGCTCAAAACGAGGCGTTGCCTGCGCGGCGCCGGCTCTCCACGTTGGTCCGCTTCATGGCACTCTTCAGCCTTCTCGACCTCTCGCATGCGTTCGGCGGACCGCCGGTGCTCAACCATATCAATTTCCAGGTCGATGCCGGCGAGCGCGTGTGCTTGGTCGGCCGCAACGGCACGGGCAAGTCCACCCTGATGCGCATGATCGCGGGTGAACTGAAGCCCGACAGCGGCTCGATTTCGCGTCAGCCCGGCGCCCATTTCGCGCGGCTCACCCAGGATATCCCTACCGATATTGCCGGGGCCGTGCATGACATCGTCGCCGCCGGGGTGCGACCGGAGAGCTCCAGCGGTCACCACGAGGAGGATTGGCAGCGCGAAGTGCGCATCGAGAATCTGCTCGAGCGCATGCAGCTGCCGCCGCAGGCCGAGTTCAACGCACTCTCCGGCGGTCTGAAGCGCCGCACGCTCATCGCCCGCGCGCTCGCCGGCCAGCCCGAGTTGCTCCTGCTTGACGAGCCGACCAACCACCTTGATCTCGCCAGCGTGCTCTGGCTGGAGGAGTTTCTCCTCAACGAGAAGGTGGGCCTCTTCTTCGTCACCCATGATCGGGCGTTCCTGCGCCGGCTCGCCACGCGTATCGTCGAGCTCGATCGCGGAATCATCACGAACTGGGCCTGCGACTACGCCTCGTTCCTCGTCCGCCGCGAGGAGCGCTTCGAGGCCGAGGAACGCCAGCGCGCCGCCTTCGACAAGAAGCTGGCGCAGGAGGAGGTCTGGATTCGCCAAGGGCTGCGCGCCCAGCGCAAACGTTCCGGTGCCCGTATCGAGGCGCTGCAGGCGATGCGTGCCGAGCGCCGGGCCCGCCGCGAGCGTACCGGCAACGTGAGCCTGCGCCTAGCCGAGGCCGGCCGTACCGGTGTGAAAGTCATCGAGACGGAGAACCTCGGGTTCTCCTATCCGGACGGTCGTCCGCTGGTGCGCGACTTCAGCACCACGATCATGCGCGGCGACAAGATCGGCCTCATCGGCCCCAACGGCGCCGGCAAGACCACCCTCATTAAAGTGTTGCTCGGCCAGCTCGCCCCCACGGAGGGCACGCTCAAGCAGGGCACCAATCTCGAGATCGTCTACTTCGACCAGTTGCGTGCGCAAATCGACGACAACCGCACCGTGGCCGACAACATCAACGACGGCAACGAGTCGGTGATGATCGACGGCCGGTCGCGCCACGTCATCACCTACTTGCAGGATTTTCTCTTCAGCCCCGAGCGCGCCCGCACCCCGGCGCGCGTGCTTTCCGGCGGCGAACGCAACCGCCTGCTGCTCGCACGCCTCTTTACCAAGCCGGCCAACATGCTGGTGCTCGACGAGCCGACCAACGACCTCGATGCCGAAACCCTCGACCTGCTCGAGGATCTGCTGGTCGAGTTCCAGGGCACGATGCTGCTGGTGAGCCATGACCGTGAGTTTCTCGACAACGTGGTGACCAGTACCCTCGTCTTCGAGGGCAATGGACGACTCGGGGAATACATCGGCGGCTACAGCGACTGGCTCGCCCAGGGAGGCGGTGTGAAGCCGACCGCTCCCTCCTCGGCCCGGATCGCGGCCAACGTACCTGCCCCGAAACCCAAGGTGGTCACCGGCAAGCTGCGACGGATCACGCAGAAGGAACTGCGTGAGCTGGAGGCGTTGCCCAAGCAGATCGAGGCGTTGGAGACGGAGCAGGCCGAGCTCACCGCCAAGATTGCCGCCCCCGGCTTTTATCAGCGGGAACCCGGTGCAGTCCCGCTGGTGAAGCAGCGTCTCGTTGCCATCGAGCGCGAGGTCGCCACGGCCTTCGCCCGTTGGGAGGAGTTGGAAGCCCTGCGCATCGCCTCGGGTTGAGGCAGGGGGCGAATCGTAGCGAAGCTCGCCAGAGCTTCGTGAGGCGTAGACGCGGGCTCGCTTGTGTAGCGAAGTTCGCCAGAGCTTCGTCCGATTGTGGACGTGTAGCGGCGTTCGCAAGAACGTCGTTATGTTCTGATCGGTGGTCGATGGGCCTCCCCAATGATAGGACGCTAACCTGCGTGCACCGATCGCGCTCACCCGGCCGCCATTGGCTTGTCGGGCTCGGGCATGGCCTACCACACAACGCTCAGCCCCAGCACCGCGGCGGCGCGCGTAATTTCGCGGTCGACGGTCAGCAGGGGAGTCTGGTGGATGAGCGCAGTGGCGACGATTTGGCGGTCGCAGGGATCCCGATGCGGCCAAACGAGCGAAGCGGCCAGCCATGCGATGTCTGGCGAGACGGCGACGGGTGTGGCGCGCGCGGTTAGGGCCCACAGAAATCGAGCTCCGGTAACCCCCGGGGCGAGGGAGATTTTGCCCGTCGCGATCAAGCGAGCGGTTTCGGCCAGACTCACATCGGAGAACCCGCAATCGATGGCGGCTGTTGACCCAATCAAGGCCCTGGCGCCGGGCCCGAGCCTGGGACTGTTCACGAAGGCCCAGATCAGCGTATGGGTGTCGAGGATCAACTTCACGGGCTCTTCCAGTCGCCGGCCGGAAACGCCGGCTCATCGGGCCCGATTCGCTCGGAGGTGAGCAAGACCGCCCCAGCGCCCAGCAGGGTGCCGGGTTGGTGCCGTGCCACTCCTTCCTCGAGGAACGCCCGTGCGGTTTCGGACGGCTTCTGCCCCCTTTGGCTGGCGGTCTTCTCGATCGCGCGTTTCAGGCGGGGCGGAATCTTGACGGTAAACGGAACGGCAGCCGGCATGGTCCTACGATGGTAGGACCGAGTGCGGAGTCAATGGGCTGTGCCAGGCACCGGCCCTCCTGGTCCGCTAATGCCGTAGCGCAAACTTCACCGCGGCGGCGCTGGCCAGGCCCATGGCCGCGGCGAACCACCACAGGATGGTCGGATTCCACGCGTAGAGATAGCTGCTGAGCGAGGGTCCGACGATCGTGGCCAGCGACCACATGAGGGTGGCGGCGGCCATGTAACGACCGCGTAGATGCGCCGGGGCCATGTTGGCCAGCACGGCGCTTTGGGTGGGCGCGCTGATCATCTCGCCCAGCGTCCAGATCACGACGGTGAGTGCGAGGGTGCCGAAGTGGTGCGCCAGTCCCGTACAGGCGTAGCCCACGCCCAGCAGCGAGTAGCCCAGCATGAGCACGCTGGCCGGTGCGAAGCGGCGGGTGAGGCCGGTGAGGGTAAGTTCGCAGGTGACGATGAGCACGCCGTTGACGCCCAGCAGCAGGCCGAAGTCGCGCGGCGTGAAACCGAGATCGGCAGTGTAAAGGGCGAAGCTCGACGAGCCCTGCATGAAGATGAATGTCATCGGGAAGATCGCGCCCAGAAAGACCAGCAGCCGCCGGTCGGCCAGCACGACGGCCCAGGAACCCTCCACCACGGCCGTGGTGGCGGAATCGGAGCTTGGCATCCGGGCGGGCAGGCCGCGCCAAGCGAGCACGCCGTAGAGCAGGTCGGCGACGGCGTTGCCGATGAAGATCCAATGGAACGACAGGTTGGCGAGGATACCGCCAACAGCCGGACCGAGGGCGAAGCCGGCGTTGACCGCAAGGCGGTTGAGCGCGAAGGCGGTGAGCCGGTGCTCCGGCGGAGCGAGTTCGGCGATGAGGGCGCTGGAGGCGGGGCGGAAGAGTTCGGAGGCAAAGCCTTGGAATAGCACCATCGCGAGGATGGCGTGGTAGTGGGTCAGGAAGCCGAGCACGAGCATGCCCGCCGCCGAGCTGAACATCGACACGGCGATCACGAAGCGGTGACCGTGGCGGTCGGTCCACACGCCCCCGAGCAGGGATGAGCCCAGGCGGCCGATGCCGTAGGAAGCAAGCACGAGGCTGATCCGCTCCGCCGAGAAACCGAGGTGGATGAGGTGTAGGGCCAGTAGCGGCACGACAAAGCCGCCGAAGCGATTCACGAAGTTGCCGGCGGCCACCACCCACATGGCGCGGGGAAACGAGCGAAGTGCTTGGCGGGTGGCTTGGTCCATCCCTCAAGCAACGGCTCGCGGGGCCGCGGGTTCAATTGGGAAGCTGACGTGGGGCCGGAGGAGGCTGGAGGCGGGGGTGCCAACCTGGCGGCGAGGGGCAGGGGGCCGGAGCGCCGGGTCTCCGGCCGCGCGAGCTGGGCGATTCCCCGCACTCCGGCCGCCGCCGGAGGGGAGGTGGTTGCTCGATTTCGCTTACTGGATGCTCTTGGGGCAGGCGCCAGCCGTGAGGGCCCCCGCGGTGAGGTGGGTGGTGCGGATGGAGGTTTTCTGGCTTCTTCCTCAGGCCTGTCGCCGTCGCTGGGCCGTGGAGCGCCCGAGCCGAGCAACTACGGAGTGGGCGCGATCGGCGTGGCGATCTGGAGGCGGTAGAACTTGCGGGGGCCGGCAGCGGCGGTGTCGATGTACTCGAGGTCGCCGCCGGTGCCGGCGAGGGGCTCGGCGTTGAGCTTGGTCCACGTGCCGGAGGCGAGCTCGGTGGTGGCGTAGACGTCGTAGAGGCGGTTGCTCACGGTCGGGCCGAAGACGAGCGTCGCCTGTGCATCGTCCGTGGAGACCGACTGGAGCTGCACCGCGGGGCCGGTGTCCTTGGGGTTCCAGTGGAAGACCATGACCTTGGCGGCGCCGTCGTCCTCTTCGCAGATCAGGCGGGAGCCGTCGGCGAGGCTGGTGACCTGCAAACCGACGATGAGGTCGATGGTGCCGCAGAACCAGTTGGTGCCGGCGTCGGGCTGGAGCCAGCCGACCTGGTGCCCGTCGCGGGCACTGTAGATGGTGACTTCGCCGCGGGCGGGAACGTTGCGGCCGCGGTCCAGGTAGCCGACGTAGACGTAGTCGTTGTCGGCGGCGAAGCTCATGGGGAGGACCATTTTGTCCGTGCCTTGGTCGAGGTGGATATCGGTCTGTCCATTGCTGTCGAAGCCGAGGTCGATCAGGCAGCGCAGCGTTGGGTGCCCGGAGCGGCGGTACCCGTCGATGATGTAGATGCGACCGGCGAACTGCGGGGTCATGCCGCTGGCCAGCAACAGTGTGTCCGTGTCCGCGAGATAACGCATGCGGAGCGGGGAATAGGAGATCTCATAGTCCTGCGGGAGGAGAAGGCTCTGCGGAAGGTCGTGTTTCTCGATCGCTGCAAAGTCGAAGGTGGGCACGCCGCTCTCGTCGACGCCAGTGCAGGGGAGAACCCACATGCCGCCGGCATCGTATTGCGCTGAATACTCCGCCATGCCGCCGCCCATCCAGAGGTTGCCGTCGGCGTCGACGTCGTAGCATTGGGAGTAGGGGCCTGGGACGCGGTATTCGGTGAACTCGCCGGTGTCGACTTGGCCATCGCCGTCGGCATCGCGCCACGAGTAGCGGCGGCGGGAGTTTGCCTCGGTTCCCTCCCAGGTGGGATATTTTCCGCTCGCCCAGAGTGAGCCTTGACCGGAATCGAAGGTGTAGAACAAGGCGCAAGGGATGGCGATCTCACTGCCCTCCTCGAAACGAAAGAAGGCGATGTATTTGCCGGCCATGCTGGTCCCGACCAGGAACCGCTGCCCACCGATGATGCGGTAGTAAGTCGTTTCCAGCGGCATGTGCAGGCGCGGGTCGTCAGGGAATCGGAACGGATCAAGGGTGACGCCCTCCAGCGCCCAGCTCTGGCCGGGCGGTTTGGTGTAGTCCATCTTGTAGCGCACGGCACCACTGAAGAGGCCGGTGCCGTTGCTCGTCGGATCGAAATCGGCGACGTGGACAAAGGTGGCGAGGGCCTGATGGACCATGGACGCAGTGGCGAGGCGGTTGCCGAGTGACGAGGTGTCGCTGGGCTGGAACCAGCGGACGTCGGTGCCGCCCTGCGTTTGTCCGGAAATGCCGCTGCAACCGACGATGATCTCGCCGTTGTCGCCAAAGCCGACGCCGCGCGGGCCCCAGAAACGGAGTGGGCCAACGGCGCCACTGACCGGGCCGGCGAAGACGCCGCCGGTTTCGCCGAAGGTGGCGACGACGAAGGGATCACCGGTTTCCGGCACGGAGAAGATCTTGAAGTTTTGGTCGGGGCCGTTGTCGGCGATCCAGAGATAACCGTCGCGGTCGAAGGCGACGCTGGTCGGGTAGGCGATGGAGTCGATTCGACGCTCGTCGCTGAGCGCAACGTAGGGAAGGTTGTCCGGGAAGGCGGCGAGCGAGACGCCCTGGTCCTCGGCGTTCTGTTGGAGGATATCCTTGATCTGCTGCTGCGTCAGCGCCGGATCGTCGAGGGCGTGGTCCGTATCAAGCACGTGTGGGTGCGCGATGGTGACGGTGACGCCGTTGGAGGTGGCGGTGTCGAACACGATGTCCTTGTTGAAGTACTCGCCCTTCGAAACGCGTTTGCCGGCGGAGTAGGCGCCGTCGCCCCATCGTGTCTCGTCCCAGTAGCTCTTGGTGATGACGAAGGGGGCGTATTTTGCGAACTGCTCATTGAGGTCACGCGCGTTGAGCACGGCGATGTCGACGACCATGTTGCTGATGACGTCGGCGTTCGCGTCGATGCCTCCCTTTCCTCCGGTGTTGCCGGCCCAGTGGTTGGTGCTGGGCAGCCAGTACGGGGCGGCCGGCTCGGCGGCGGCGAGGAGGGAGGGGAGGAGGCCGAGACTGCAGAGGTGGACGCAGCGGGACAGGAGCGACGAGGTGAACATAGGAGCCGCAAATGGGTGCAGCGTGTTATCGATTCGTTGATGCGCGGGCGGGGGCAAGGCGTTGCTTGCGACGCTAAATCATTTTACGGGCTTCTCACTTGAGCATCGTCGCTTTCGTCACCGGCGTTCCAATGCGTGATCGTTTCCTCGGCTTAATGATTCCTTAATGGGTGGGGGCCGTCTGTTGATTAGGGGTCAGCGCCGGAGTCCCGTATGGTCGCCGGCGTCATGAACGTCGCCGATTTCGCCTACCTCGTTCTGTTCCTCTCGCTGCTCGTCGTCGCCTCGGGACCTCTGGGATTCTGGATCGCGGGGGTGTTGCGGGGCGGGCCGCCGGTGTTCCTGCGATGGCTCGTACCGGTCGAGTGTGCGATCTATCGGCTAGCGGGAATCGCTCCGGCCACCGAGATGGGCTGGCGCGTGTATGCCGGCACGCTACTCGTTTTCCATCTCCTCGGCTTCATTGCGCTGGTGGCGATGCAACTGGTGCAAGGCCACCTCCCGCTGAATCCCCAACACTTCGGCGCCGTGCCGCTGGGCGTGGCGGTGAACACTGCGGTCTCCTTCGTCACCAACACCAACTGGCAGGCGTACTCGGGAGAGGCATCACTGGGTTACCTCACACAGATGGGCGGCCTGGGTGTGCAGAACTTCCTCAGCGCCGCCGTCGGGTTCGCGGTGATGGCGGCGCTGGCGCGCGGTCTCGTGCGCAAGTCGGCCGCCGGGCTCGGTAACTTTTGGGCCGATCTCGTGCGTAGCACGCTGTACGTGCTGTTGCCGCTCTCGCTCGTGCTGGCGGTGGTGCTCGTCGCGCAGGGTGTGCCGATGTCGTTCGCTCCGTACGCGACGGCCACAACCCTCGCGGGCGCCGAACAGGTCATCCCGCTTGGGCCGGCGGCCTCGCAGATTGCGATCAAGCAACTCGGCACCAACGGCGGTGGCTTCTACGGCGTGAACTCCGCGCACCCTTTCGAGAACCCGACACCGTTTTCCAACTTCCTGCAGACGTTCGCCATCCTGGCGCTGCCGGGGGCCTGCGTGCTCGCGTTTGGCCGGCTTGTGGGGGCGCGGCGGCATGCCTGGGTCGTGTACGGCGTCATGCTGGTCTTCTTCGTCGCCGCGCTGGGGTTGTCGCTCTGGGCGGAGCTCACCCCGCATCCGCAACTCGGAGCCGCAGTGGTCATGGAGGGCAAGGAGGTGCGCTTCGGCGTCGTGCCCAGCGTGCTCTGGGCCAATGCCACCACCGTCGCCTCGAACGGCTCCGTCAACGCCATGCATTCCTCGTTCGCGCCGTTGGCGGGCGGCGTGGCCCTGTTCAACATGCTGCTCGGAGAGATCATCTTCGGCGGCATCGGCTCCGGGCTCTACGGTATGGTCGCGATGATCGTGCTGGCGGTGTTTCTCGCCGGTTTGATGGTCGGCCGTACGCCCGAATACCTCGGCAAGAAGATCGAGGCTTTTGAGGTGAAGATGGCAGCGGTTGCGGTGCTTGTGCCGTGCGTGGCGGTGCTCTTCGGATGCGCGGCGTCGTTCCTCACGGAGGGCGGACGCGCGGCCGTCGGCAACGGTGGTCCGCATGCGCTCACCGAGGTGCTTTACGCTTGGGGCTCGATGGCCAACAACAACGGCTCCGCCTTCGGCAGTCTCACCGCCACCGGCGACCTCTACACCTGGGGCGGTGCGTGCGCCATGCTCGTGGGCCGCTTTGGCGTGATCCTGCCCGTGCTCGCCCTCGCCGGCAGCCTCGCCGCGAAAAAGGCCGTGCCGCCCTCCAGCGGCACCTTGCCCACCGACGGCGCGCTCTTTGCCGCGTTGCTCGGCGGCACGATCCTGATCGTTGCCGCACTTACGCATTTTCCCTCGCTCGCGCTGGGTCCGGTGCTGGAGCACCTGCTGCTCGGCGCTGGCCGCACTTTTTGAACGGAGATCCGCCCATGAAACCTGCTGTCGTCTCGTCCTGGAATCCCGCCCTGTTGCAGCGCGCCGCGCTCGATGCTGGGCGCAAGCTCGACCCGCGCGCGCTCTCGCGTAATCCCGTCATCTTCGTGACCGCGCTCGGCGCGCTGGCCGTCACCGCCGTCGCGGTACGCGATCTCGCCGGCGGCTGTCTGACCGGCTTCACTTTCCAGATTACGCTCTGGCTTTGGTTCACCGTGCTCTTCGCCAACTTCGCCGAGGCCCTTGCGGAGGGGCGTGGCAAGGCGCAGGCGGACTTCCTGCGCCGCTCACGCTCGCATATCCAGGCGCGCCGCCTACGCGGTGCGGCGGAGGAATGCATGGCCGCCACCGACCTGCGCAAGGGCGACGTGGTTGTGTGCGAAGCGGGCGACGTCATTCCGGCCGATGGCGAAGTAACCGAGGGCATTGCGAGCGTCGACGAGTCGGCCATCACCGGTGAATCCGCGCCCGTGATTCGCGAGAGCGGCGGCGATCGCAGCGCGGTGACCGGAGGCACCCGCGTGCTCAGCGACCGGATTCTCGTGCGGGTGAGCGTCGAGCCCGGCGGCGGGTTTCTCGATCGCATGATCGGCATGGTTGAAGGCGCCTCGCGCCAGCGCACTCCCAACGAGATTGCGCTCGGGATTCTGCTCACGAGCCTCACCCTCGTCTTCGGCGCAGTCGTGGTGACGTTGCCGGCCTTCGCGCTCTTCTCCGAAACGCTCGCCGGTCAGCCCGGCGCCGTGGACACGTCGTTGCCCGTGCTCGTTTCGCTCTTTGTCTGCCTGATCCCGACGACCATCGGCGGTCTGCTCAGCGCGATCGGCATCAGCGGCATCGATCGGCTGATCCGGCGCAACGTCATCGCCACCTCCGGCCGCGCGGTCGAGGCCGCCGGCGACATCGACGTCCTGCTGCTCGACAAGACCGGCACGATCACCCTCGGCAATCGCGAGGCGGCCGAATTCGTGCCCGCTCCGGGCGTGGCGGTGGAGCGGCTCGCCGAGGCTGCTCAACTCGCCTCGCTGGCCGACGAGACGCCGGAGGGCCGCAGCATCGCCGTGCTGGCCAAGGAGCGCTTCAACCTGCGCCAGCGCGACCTCGCCGCACCGCACGCGCAGTTCGTTCCGTTCACGGCACAGACGCGCATGAGCGGCGTCGATCTTGCCGCGCACGATGGCCAGCGCGCACGCCGCATCCGGAAGGGCGCGACCGGCAGCGTGCGCGACTGGGTGCAAAGGCAGGGCGGTGCATTTCCTGCCGCGGTGGCCGAAGCTGTCGACCGTATCTCCCGCGCCGGCGGCACGCCGCTGGTCGTCGCCGAGGAGCGCGAGGTGCTCGGTGTCGTGAACCTCAAGGACGTCGTGAAGGGCGGCATCAAGGAGCGCTTTGCCGAGCTGCGCGGCATGGGCATCCGCACCGTGATGATCACCGGCGACAACCCGCTGACCGCCGCCGCCATCGCCGCCGAGGCGGGCGTGGACGACTTTCATCGCTCAGGCCACGCCGGAGATGAAGCTCGCGCGCATCCGCGACGAGCAGGCGCAGGGGCGCCTCGTCGCCATGACGGGAGACGGCACCAACGACGCGCCCGCGCTCGCCCAAGCCGATGTCGGTGTGGCGATGAACACCGGTACGCAGGCCGCTCGAGAGGCCGGCAACATGGTCGACCTCGACAGCAATCCGACGAAGCTCATCGAGATCGTCGAGATCGGTAAGCAGCTCCTGATGACTCGAGGGGCGCTCACGACCTTCTCGATCGCCAACGACGTGGCGAAGTACTTCGCGATTATCCCGGCGCTGTTCGCCGCACTCTACGCAACGGGCGGCGTCGCCGGTCCGCTCGGGCTGCTCAATGTCATGGGCCTGCACTCGCCGCAGAGTGCGATCCTCAGTGCCGTTATCTTCAACGCCCTGATCATCGTCGCGCTCGTGCCGTTGGCGCTGCGCGGCGTCGCCTACCGCGCGCAGCCGGCCGGCGTGTTGTTGCGGCGCAACCTGCTGGTCTACGGGGGCGGTGGCCTCGTGGCGCCGTTCGTTGGCATCAAGCTGATCGACCTGCTGCTCGTCGCCGGCCACCTCGCCTGAATCTCTATGAGAACCTTCGTCGAACGTCTCCGCTTCGGCTCTCTTCTCGTGGCAACCCTGGCCGGGCTGATCCTCGGCCTGATGCTCGCGCAGTGCAGCGCCGGGGAGCAGGTGAGTTCGCGTGTCGCTTGGCCCAGCGCCGACTCGCTGGGGCTCAATCCCGCCAAGAAATGAACACTACGTTACAGCTCTCCGACGGTTGGGCGGGCTTCATGCCCGCTACGCCTGTCGTTTGCGGGTGGACGCGATTGCCCCGAATCGGGTTGAGGGGGCAGACTTCGGCGGAGTCGAGTAAGCCCCCTCGACGTCGCATACAACGAACGTACTGGAAGCTGGCTTGCGCACGCGACGGCGTTGGCGCAACGCCGCCCATCTCGGAAGCGGATGGCGGGCGTAAAAACCACCCCACCACAAGGCACAGGGCAATCGCGCCCGGCTATTTTCCCGGAGCTTCCCTTTTTACCAACTTATTCCCATGAAGACACTCCTCACTGCGCTGCGCCTGCTCGTCGTTCTCACGCTCGTCACGGGCGGTCTGTACCCACTGGCCGTCTGGGCCGTCGGGCGCCTTGTGTTTCCGCACCAGGCCGAAGGCTCGCTGGTCGTGCGTGAGGGGGTCGTCGTCGGCTCCGCACGGCTCGCGCAGGACACCGCGGGTTATCCCCGCTACTTCTACCCGCGACCCTCGGCGGCGAACTTCGCCACGGTTGCCTCCGGGGCGAGTAATCAGTCGTGGTCCAGTGCCGCGCTCGCGAAGAGTTTCGCCGAGCGGCGCGCCGCCTACCCGGAGGGCGCCGCCGTCCCGACCGACCTGATCACCGCCAGCGGCAGTGGACTCGACCCGGACCTCACGCCCGCGGCGGTCCACCTGCAGGCCGACCGCGTCGCCGCAGCCCGGCGACTCGATTCCGCGCAGCGCGCCGTCCTCGACGAACTGGTTGCGCGGTTGACTGTCGGCGGGCAGCTTGGCCCGGCGCGGATCAACGTGCTCGCGCTTAACCTCGCACTCGACGCCCGTTTCCCCGGCTTGTGAATCACGACGCCAACGACCGTCCCGATCCCGATGCGCTTGCCGCCGCGCTCCGACGTACGGAGGCCAAGGCGCAGCGCGGCCGCCTCAAGGTGTTTCTCGGGATGTGCCCGGGCGTGGGCAAAACCTATGCAATGCTCCGCGCCGCCCGGCGCGCCCGCGCCGAGAGGGTGGACATCGTTGTGGGCCTAATCGAGACGCATGGTCGTGCCGAGACGGAGGCGATGGTGGTCGGTTTGGAGGTGTTGCCACGACTGAGCGTCGCTCATCGCGGCGCCAGCTTGGCGGAGCTGGATATCGACGGGCTGCTCGCCCGCAGGCCGCAGCTGGCGGTGGTCGACGAGCTTGCGCACAGCAACGCGGCGGGCTCGCGGCACACGAAACGTTGGCAGGACGTTGTGGAACTGCTCGAGGCCGGCATCGACGTCTACACGACGTTGAACATCCAGCACGTCGAGTCGCGCGCGGATGCCGTCCGCCAGATCACCGGTACGACGGTGCGTGAGACGGTGCCCGACTCCGTGCTCGACCTGGCCGACGAGATTGAGCTGCTCGACCTCACGCCCGGCGCGCTGCGCGAGCGGCTGCGCGAGGGCAAGGTCTACCTCGGCGAACGGGCCGCGACGGCGGCGGAGAATTTCTTCCAGGAGTCCAATCTCAATGCCCTGCGCGAGCTCGCGTTGCGGTTCACCGCCGAGCGCGTCGACCGCGAACTGCGCGCGCTGCGTTCGACCACGGTGAAACACACCGTCTGGCGCAGCGGCGAGCGGCTGCTCGTCGCCGTCGGTCCGAGCCCCTTCTCCACGCAGCTCGTGCGCTGGACCCGCCGCCTCGCCGCTGCCCAGGGCGCCTCGTGGCTGGCGGTATACGTCGAGGGCTCGCGGGCGCTCGCCCCGGAGACCCAGCGGCGGCTCGACGCCAATCTCGCGCTGGCCCGCGAACTCGGTGCCGAAGTCGTGGTGACACATGACGACGACATCGCCGCGGCCCTCGTGCGCAGCGCCCTGCGCCACGACGCCACACAGATCGTGGTCGGCAAACCGCGCGAGGCGCGCTGGCGCACCTGGCTGCGCGGCGGCTCGCTAGTCGAGCGTCTCCTGCGGCAGGGCGGCAACATCGACATCTACGTCGTGCCCGCCGAGCCGGGGGCGCAGCCGCGGCACATCACCGAGCTGGAGGCCGCGTGGCGGAGCCGGCCGGCCGAATACGGCTGGGTCGCCGCCGTGGTGGCCGCCGTTACGGTGCTGGGTCAGGTGCTCCCGTCCGACACCTATCTTGCAGTCGGCCTGGCGTACCTGCTTGCCATCGTGGCGTTGAGCCTGCGCGTCGGCCGCGGACCGGTGCTCGTCGCCGGTGTACTCAGCGCGGCGGCATGGAACTTCCTCTTTATCCCGCCGAAGTTCACGTTTCACATCAGCAAGATCGAGGACGCCACGCTCTTCGCGGCGTACTTCGCGGTGGCCATCATCGTCGGCCAGCTCACGGCGCGAATCCGGGGCCAGGCACAGAACGAGCGGCTGCGCGAAGAGCGAGCCACGGCGCTGTTTGCACTCACCCGCGCGCTGGCCGAGGCGCGGGATCTGGACGGGGCAGTCTTTGCGGCGCTGCGGCAGATCGACGAGCTCTTCGGTGTGCGGAGCGCGGTGTTGCTCGCCCCGCCCGGGGCCCAGGATCTGGTGCCCCACTTCGCCGGTTCGTCCGCCATCGACGAGAAGGAGCGCGGCGTCGCGGCCTGGGTGTTCGCCTATAAGCGCCCGGCCGGGCGCTTCACCGACACGCTGCCGGCGAGCGCGGGTTACCATCTGCCGCTCGTGCGCGACGAGCGCGCGCTGGGCGTGCTGAGCGTATTTGCCGGGGACCGGTCGCTCACCCTCGCGCAACGCGACCTGCTCGACGCTTTCGGGCGGCAACTGGCGTTGATGATCGAGCGCGAGCATCTCCAGGCCGCCAGCGAGCGTGAGAAGCTGCTGGCCGAGTCGGCGAAGCTGCACCGTGCCTTGCTTGACAGTGTCTCGCACGAGCTGCGAACGCCGCTGGCGGTGATCACTGGTGCGCTTGAGAATCTTGCCGAGGCCGACGGAGGCACCCGCGCGAGCCTTCTCGGCGAAGGCCGCACGGCGGCCCAGCGCCTGAACCGGCTCGTCGGCAACCTGCTCGACCAGACGCGGCTCGAGGGCGGCGCGCTCAAGCCGCGCTTCGACTGGTGCGACCTGGCCGACATCGTCAACGCGGCGTGTGAGGCCGTGCGCGACACTCTGGCCGGCCATCCGCTCGTGGTGGAGTTGCAGTCGGAATTGTCGCCGCTTTATGCGGACTTCAC
Organism: Opitutaceae bacterium; assembly: GCA_016711225.1. Classification (GTDB taxonomy): domain Bacteria; phylum Verrucomicrobiota; class Verrucomicrobiia; order Opitutales; family Opitutaceae; genus CAJCBL01. The sequence continues at coordinate 45,905 of JADJTK010000005.1, read as the reverse complement.
GCTCACCGAGCAGGCGCTGTCCAACCTGTTGCTCAACGCCGCGGTGCACACCCCTGCCGGCACCGCGATCACGGTGAGCGCCGGCATCGAGCCGGGTGGAGCGCGAGTGTTTCTCTCGGTGGCCGACCGTGGGCCGGGTATCGGCGCAGGCGAGCAGGAGAGGATATTTCGGAAGTTCTCCCGTGGCCGCGGCGCCCGGGCCGGTGGGCTCGGTCTGGGCCTCTCCATCGTGCAGGGGTTCGCCGCTGCGCAGGGAGGCACGGTGACCTACCGCGACAACGCTGCCGGCGGCGCGGTGTTCACGATTTACCTGCCGCACCACACCCCACAGGCTGAGCCCGCCCCATGAGCCCTGCCGCCGCCCTTCGCATCCTGATCGTCGACGACGAAGTGCAAATCCGTCGGCTGCTGCGGCTCACACTGGAGACGGAATACTATCGGGTATCCGAGGCCGAGACGGGGCAGTTGGCGTTGCACGAGGTGGCGGTGAACGCGCCCGACGGCATTGTACTCGACTTGGGATTGCCGGACCTCGAAGGCACCACGGTGATCCGGCGGCTGCGCGAGTGGTCGAAGGTGCCGGTGCTTGTGCTCCGGTACGCGCCGGCGAGGACGACAAGATCGCCGCCCTCGACGCCGGCGCCGACGACTATCTTACGAAGCCGTTCGGCGGTCGCGAACTGCTGGCGCGGCTGCGCGCCATTCTGCGGCGCACGCAGACGACGACCGAGCCGGCCATTGTGCGCTTCGGTGACATCGAGGTGGACCAGGCCGCGCGAGTGGTGCGGCGGGGAGGCGAGGAGGTGCGCCTGACCGCGAAGGAGTACGCCTTTCTCCATCTACTGGTGTAGCATCGCGGCAAGGTCGTTACGCACCGCCAGATTCTCCGCGAGATCTGGGGCCCGAACGCCGAGGAGGCCACGCACTATCTGCGCGTGCATATGGCGCACCTGCGGCAGAAACTTGAGACAGTACCCAATCAGCCAAAACACCTGCGCACCGACGCGGGCATCGGCTACCGACTGGTGGAGTAGGGGGCAGTTGTCGCGCGGCGGCGCGGGAGCATGGGGCTCGGGGTGGACTCATGGCGAAATTTGCGTTCCCGGGGGCGCAGTGTGCCCTCGACTCGCGCGCCGGTTTGGTGTGAGCTGCGCGCCTCCTGCCCCATGGCCAAAACCATTTTCGAGAGAATCGTTGCCCGGGAGATCCCCGCCCGCATCGTCCACGAGGACGAGCTTTGCCTCGCCATCCACGACATCCAGCCGCAGGCGCCGGTGCATGTCATCGTCTTCCCCAAGCGACCGATTCCCCGGTTGGCCGAGGCCGTGCCTGAAGACCAGGCGTTGCTCGGCCACCTCTTGCTCACCGCCGCCGCAGTTGCCCGCCAGCTTGGGCTGGAGCAGGGGTTCCGTGTGGTGATTAACAATGGCCCCGACGGGGGCGAGTCGGTGCCGCACCTGCATGTGCATCTGCTGGGCAAACGCGCCTTGGCCTGGCCTCCGGGCTGAGCTCGTTCCGACGCGCGTTGGTCGCTGCATAGTTGTTGCGGACGGCCGCCGTTCCGAACCATTTTCCCACCACCATGTCAGCCGAAGTGTCCGCCGCAGAGGGAGGGGAGGATCCCGCGGGTGCGCCAGCGCCGCGGGAATCCTGGCCGCCGCTGTTGGCCGCCGCCTCGGCGACGTTGTATGCCGGCAACCCGTTCCGCCGTTTGGGCCTCTCGACCTTGGCTGGCCCGCGCGAGGTGACCCGGCGGCTCGAGCAGCTGAAGATGTCGCTGGAGCTGGGCGCCCCGGAGTTCGACTGGGCCTTCGCTCCGAACCCGCCCCCGCCGGGCGAGCAGTTGCGCGAATCGGCTCAGCTTCTCAAGGACACTCTTGACCGGTTGCTCCACGAGGTCTTCTGGTTCTGGCCGGCCAACTATCCCGACGAAGGCGTCGATTCGGCGATGGAGGCGCTGCTCGCGGGCGACTCCGACACGGCGTTCCTGCAATGGCAGAGCGCGGCGGCCGCCGGGCAGATCGTGGCCGTCCACAATCTGGCGATCTTCCACCATCTGGCCGCTTTGGATGTCGAGCGTTCGGGGGGCGCGATCGAGCAGGAGACGATGGAATGGTGGAATGCCGCCATTTCCCAGTGGCAACAGGTGCACCATAGCGACGAGTTCTGGGAGCGGCTGCGCCAGCGTGTGGTGCTGCTGGCCGATGCCCGCATCCCGCCCGAGCTGCCGTCGCTTATCCGCGCCACGCTGCCGGCGGCCTGGTGCGGTATCCACGCTTCGCTGGCGATTGCCCGCGCCAAGAAGGGCCAGTGGCACGAGACTGCCGCCCATGTCGCCTTCGCCCGGCAGGTGCACGATGTGCCCGCCCGCGCCGAACGCGCCCTGGAGGGGGCCATCGCCCAGGTGGTGCAGGGTATCGACCTGTTGGTGCGCGACAACGCCCGCCGCCTCACCGGCGACGCGTCCGTGGGGCTCACCCTCACCGCCAATCTGCTCGCCGAGGCCGCCGCCGAGCTCGAGTTGATCGAGACGGTGTGCGGCCGCGACTCGGACGTCTATCGGGAGGTGAGCACCCGCGTGGTGGATGCGGCCCTCGAAGGCATCATCTCCTACCAGCGCCGTACGCTGGACAGCTGCGGGGTGCTGCCTTGGCTCACCCATCTGACGACGCTGGCGGCAACGCCCGAAGTGCGTCGCCGCCTGGAGGACACCGCCGACATTCTCCACAGCAATGCCATCGGCGAGAAGCTGCCGCCGGCCGATCCCAACGAGGACCCCGCCGCCGCCGAGTTGGCGGAGTTCGAGGCCGCCTACCGGTTGTTGCTGGAGGAGTTCGTGCCCGGGGCCGACCGGCTCGATCTGGGCGAGCGGGCGCGTGCCGAATACCTCGCCAACGTGCGCCGGGCGCTGCGCGAATTGGCCCATGCCGCCTGCTACCAACTGGAGCATTTCGATCTGGCTGCCCGCGCACTGGCCACCGCTGCCGAAATCTCCGGCGGGGCGGAGCGGGCGGCCCTGCTGCGGGAGCGCGAACAGCTGTTGGTCGAAATCGTGCGGCGCAAGGCCCGCGAGCTCGCTGCCGAGCATGTCCGGGCCGTGGCCGAGGCGGCCGCCGCACCTGAGCTCACCGAGCCGGAGAGTCTCGCGCCGGCAATCGATCCCGATGGGCCGGATGCAACCATTTCACCGGCGGAGAGCGACGAAGCGCCTCCCGGGGGCGGGCCGCCGGAGGTGGAGGACGCACCGGTCGTATCCGACCGCGCCGCCGCCGTGAGCGACGCCGTCGCGGCCGCCGCGATGCCGGGCAAGCCGGTGCAAAGCGAGTTGCCGTTGTGGCAGGAGGCGGCCCCGGAATTGGCCGAGGCCGAGGTGTTGGCCGTGGGCGCGGCGGTTGCCGCCGCCGCTGCGGCCGAGGCGGTGGCCTTGGAGAGCGCCAGCCCAGGGCCGGGTGGGGTGGGGCAGTTGCGCGCCTTCGGCTCCGATCAGCTGCACTACGAGAACGACGGCCATGTGCTCGAGATCGACCCGAACCGGCTGGTGGCCGACTCGGTCGTACTCGGGCCGGAGGAGATTACCGGGCTGCGTTATGGGGTGGTTGATCTTGATACGCCTGCGGGAGTGGTGCGGGCCCATCGCATAGCCTGGTGCAGCACCGACACGGTGGTGACGCTCGACGAGACCAATCTGTTCGCGGGCGACCCCGACGTGGCCGCCCAGCAGTACAGTCTGGTTCTGGAAGTGCTTTACGGGGTGGTGGTCCCCGGATTGATCGTGCGCCTGGTCGAATGGATCCAGCGTGGCGAGACCGTGCCGCTGGGGCCGGCCCAGCTGCGCAGCGAGGGATTCGCCTTTTCGGGGCGGACTTTCCACTGGCCATCCGATGCGGTGGTGCCTTACTCGCAGCTCGCGCACGCGCTCGATGGAGGAGACTTGGTAGTGATCCGAGCAGGCGAGGAAACCGAAACCGAACGTTATGCCCTCAACGAAGTCTGGAATGCGGCCATCGCCGGACATGTGATTGACGCCCTGGCCAGCAGTACCCCACCCCCTGAAGAAACATGAACGACCCCGGAATGTTGCAGCTGTTGATGGCGGCCGATCACAAGCAGCTCGCCAAGTTTCCCGACATCCCCCTGGAGCGGGTGGTGGCGGAGGTCCAGGCCTTGAAGAACGCCCCGGCCACCCCCCCGGCCCCCATCTCGCCGTCGGCTGCCACCGGCCCCACCGTGGAATCCACCGACGCCCTCGGCGCCTCGATCGCCGCCTTGGCCACCAACATCTGGCGCGCCCAGACCCGGATGGTCGACCCGAAGACTGGTGCTCCCCGTGAGGAGACCCGCCGCCTGTATCGTCACATCGAGGGAGCCCTCGAAGCCCTTACCGGCATGGGCGTGCGGCTGAGCGACTGGATCGACCAGCCCTACGACGCCGGCCTGCCGGTCAAAGTTCTCTCTTTCCAGCCCACCCCGGAAGTGACCCGTGATACGGTCATCGAAGCGGTGCGGCCGGCTGTTTTTTGGCAGGACCGTCTCCTGCAGGTCGGTGAAGTCATCGTCGGTATCCCGCAAACCCCTTCCAACACACTACCGTGAGCAGAACCACCATCGATTACGGCATTGATCTCGGCACGACCAACAGCTCCATCGCGGTTGCCTCCGGCACGGGCACCGAGATCCTCAAGAACAATCTCGAGGCCGACATCACTCCCTCGGCCGTGTACATCAACCGCAACGGCAACCTCTGGGTGGGCCACAGCGCGCGCGCCAAGATCGGCGACGAGCGCGCCGAGGGCGACCTCCACCTGGAGTTCAAGCGCCGCATGGGCACGGGCTACGAATACGCCTTTCGCGCCAGCGGCCGCCGCATGCGTCCCGAGGACCTCTCGGCCGAGGTCCTGAAATCGCTGCGCGGCGACGTGGCGCAGAAACGCAACGAGCAGATCTCCGCCGCGGTGATCACGGTGCCGGCCGCCTTCGAGTTGCACCAGTGCGAGGCCACCAAGCGCGCCGCCGAGCTCGCCGGCTTCCGTACGGCGCTGCTGTTGCAGGAGCCTGTGGCCGCCGCTCTCGCCTACGGTTTCCAACGGGTTGAGGCCAAGGCGTATTGGATGGTCTTCGACTTCGGTGGCGGCACCTTCGACGCCGCCCTTATTCGCTCCGAGGACGGCACCATGAGTGTCGTCAACCACGGCGGCGACAACTTCCTCGGCGGGTCCGATATCGATTGGGCCATCGTCGAACAGTTGCTCGCCCCCCGCGTGGCCAAGGAGTTCGGCGCCTCCGATTTCCGCCGCGGTGTCGAGCGCTACCGCTACGATCTCATCCGCCTGAAGGCCGCCGCCGAGGCCGCCAAGATCGACCTCTCGCGCCGCGAGTCCACGCTGGTGGAGGCCACCCTGCGCAACGTCGTTGGCGAGACGGTCACCTTCGAGACCGAGCTCACCCGCCAGGATATCACCCGGGTGGCGACGCCGATCATCAACAAGGCCGTCACTATCGCCCAGCGGGTGCTTTCCGAGAAGGACCTCGGGCCCTCCGCCGTGGAGCGGCTCATCTTTGTGGGCGGGCCTACGCTCGCGCCGTATTTCCGCGCCATCGTCAAGCAGCGCCTCGGGGTGCCCTTTGATTTCAACGTCGATCCGCTCACCGTGGTGGCCCGTGGCGCCGCCGTCTTCGCCAGCACCCAGCGCATCGCCCCCGCGCCGATGGCCAAGTCGCCCGCGCGCACCAACCGCTTCGGCTTCGAGCTGATCTACAAGCCCGTCGGCTCCGAGCCCGATCCGTTGGTCGGCGGCCGTATCAGCGTGCCCACTGGCGGCACGGTGGTGGGCTACTCGCTGGAGGTGATGAACCAGCAGAGCAAGTGGCGCAGCGGCAAGATCACGCTCAACGAGAGCGCCGCCTTCCAGCTCAACGTGCGCGCCGAGAAGGGCGTGCAGAATGTGTTCGTGCTCGAGCTGCGCGACCCCACCGGCACGCTCTGCGAGACCGATCCGGCGGAGTTCAACTACACGATGGGCATGGTGGTCGACGAGCAGCCGATCATCAACAACGTCGGGGTGGCCATGGCGGATAACCGCCTGGGCATCCATTTCTCCAAGGGGCAGGGCCTGCCCGCCAAAAGCACCCGCACCTATCGCACCGCCGGCGGCCTGCGCCGGGGCGAGTCGGGCAACATGTTGCGTATCCCGATTGTCGAGGGCAACCGCGACCTCGCCGACCGCAACATCCTCATCGGCTCGCTGGAAATCTCCGGGGAGAACGTCAAACGCGACATCCCCGCCGGCTGCGAGATCGAGGTGACTTTCGCCATGGACGCCTCCCGCATGCTCAAGGTGGTGGCGTACGTGCCACTCCTCGACGAGGAGTTCCCATCCAAGATCGAGCTCGGCGGCAAGGTCCGTCAGCCCGACGTCGCGATCCTGCGGGCGGAATGGGCCCGCGAGCGCAAACGCCTCAACGACCTCAAGGGCAACCAGCATCTTGCCGATGCCCAGGCAGTGCAGAAGGCGCTCCAGGAGCACGATACTTCCGCCGCCACCCAGGAGATCGACGCCATTCTCGGCCACGAGAAGGCCGAGTTTGACGCAGTGCTGCGGGTCGAGCGCGAGATCCTCGAGTGGAAGATCCGCCTCGACGAGATCGAGGATCGGGCGACCTGGCCGTCGCTGGTCAAGGAAGTGGACGTGAAGCTCACAGAGCTTGATACCCTCGCGCAGCAGAACGGCACCAGCGAGGAGAAGGCCCGTTCGCGCACCCTGCGCGAACAGGTTGCCGCGCTCATCGGCGAGAAGAACGCCATCCGCCTGCGCACCAAGAAGGCCGAGGTCGAGGATGTCTCCTCCGCTATTCTCTTCCGCCAGACCGCCTTCTGGGTGAATCATTTCGACAGTCTCGTCGCCTGCCAGTCGCAGATGAGCGATGCCGCGCGCGCCGAGGAGTTCATCCGTCAGGGCCGCGAGGCGGTCGCCGCTGAGAACGTCGTGGCGTTGAAGGAGATCGTCTTCAGCTTGCAGGATCTGCTGCCGCAACAGGCGCTGGAGGAGGCCCAGCGCGGTTACGGTTCCGGTATCCTCGGCTGAGCCCCCGATTATATGGCCGAGACCGTTATTGAGTCATTGGAGACGTCGCTGCGTCTGTTGCAGGCGCTCGCCCTCGCGCGCCGTGGTCGGCTGCGCGAGGCCATGGCCGTGGTGGCACCCGCCGGGGTGCCGCCGGACGATCCGCTCTCGCTGCAGGCGATGGCGGCGCTCGCCACCGGTGCGGGCGATTATCGGACGGCGTTGCCGCTCTGGCAGCTGATCCTGGTGCGCGATCCGGAGAATCGTGAAGCGGCGCGGATGATCCGGGCCATCGAGCTGTGGCAGGCGCGCCCGCCGTGGATGCGCTGGATCTGGGGGATCGTGGCGGGCGTGTTCGGCGCGGTGCTGCTGGTCGTGCTACTGCTGGTCATTTGAGTGTGGATGGGGTGGAGGCCGGTAGTCTGTAGGCCAGGGCGGCGACCCGGCCGATCTCGGCCCCGTCCGAAGGCCCGCCCCGGCGCGGTGGGCTACAGTTGCAGCGCTCCCGTCAGCGGTGCGCAGGGCAGGGTCTTGCAGGGGGTTTCCCCAATCGGGCCGGTCATTGGGAACACACGGCGCCGGTGCCCCGCCCTAGGGCTGGCGCGCGCGGCTCAGGACTCGGGATGTTGCCGGCGCCATTCACGGATGCTGGCGATCACAATGCCCGTGCCCGGCGCCCAGATGAAGAAGTAGAAGCCGAGCGTACGCACCCCCGTAAGCGCGAGCTGCCAGGGCTCGTGCCGGCTGCCCAAGGCCAGTCCGACCAGAGGCCAGATCGCCGCCCCAAGGATCGCCCCCACAGAGGTGATCAGGGCGGTTACCCAAACGAATACGACGAGGAACTGGACGACAGGATTTCCCGGTTTCATGGGACCGACCTCAGGCCTGGAACCGGTGCGCAAACAGCGGTGCGTATTGGAGTAGTCCAACGAAGGCGAGGGCGACCAGGGTGTCGCGGTCGGGTCCGCCGAGGAAGATGCCGAGCTGCCCGGAGCCCTCGGCCAGGGCCAGACCCACGATGAAAATCGGGAACGCTTTCAGCCGGGAGGTCATCCGTGGCAGCACCAGCCAGCGCACCACGCAACTGAGCAGCAAAGGTGTGGCGATGAGGTAGGGAAGAAACTCCGGCAGCTCGGCCGGCGTGGGCGTGGCGGCGTGGCCGAGGAGTACGTATACCAACACCAGCCCGCCGGTGATGCCGGCCCAGAGGATCCACCAGACGGGCACCGGAAGCTGGGGTGGGGTTTGTTTTGCGAAGCTCATGACGTCGTGTTTCTGCCGGCTGGGAGGGATGATGTCGAGTGGGGCGTCGGCCGGAGGGGGCACCAGCGCCGGTCACGATCATGGCGCGGAGCGGTTTCGAAGGGGGCCGAAACATGCCGATGAGGGACGCCTGTTCGGATACCGAGCGAGGTCCGGGGGCACATGGCCGGCGTGGCGGGCGGCTCTCGCTTCAGTCCAGGTTGAGCATCGCGCGGGTGCGCTGGAGGTTCTGCGCGGCGTCGACCTCTGCATCGCCGAACTCATCCCAGCGCAGTCCGGCGGCGGTGATCCGGTCGACGGCGGGAAGGAACAGACCGCGCTCGCCCGCGAGCCCGCCGCCGAGTTTCTCGGCGAGGATACTGGCCACGTGCAGCAGGCTGGCGGGCCCCGTCTGGTCGCCGGCGGCGCCGGGCAGATAGCGGCCGGCGACAATGGCGGAGAGGGTGTCGGGGAATTTCCAATGCCGGAGCACGCGGGCGGCGATGGCGGCGTTGTCGGTGCCGAAGTGGGCGTATTCCCAGTCGGGCAGGCGCTCGTCGGGTTGGCGGGCCGGGAGGTGGCGGCGCTGGGCGGCGATGTCGAGCGCGACCATGCCGACCGGATGCAGGATTCCCGCGAGGTAGGCGAGGCTGCGATCGTTGCGGGCGTAGGTGGCGATGGTCTCGGCGCTCACGGCCACCGCGAGGGTGTGTTGCCAGAGCGCGGTAGCATCGAGGCCGGCATGGGTCAGCGCGTCCGCTGTCGGGAAGACGCTGTCGCAGTTACTGCAGAGTGAGCAGACGATGGCGGCGCACCCGGCGAAGCCTAGGCGCTGGATCCCAGCCGCCGTGGATGCAGCCGACGTGCGAGGGCAGTGCGCAGAAGGCGTCTTCGGGCAGGCTCCGGATCTTCGTGGGGAGTGGTTGGTGACGGTGGGTGCAGGGCGCAGGCCTGGCGATGTCGGCAGTCACGCCGGTCTCCGGCTCGGTGAGCACGAGAGGCGCTGGGTTTCAGGACTGTAGCGGGGTCCGGTGGCAGCCTGGGCGAGGGCGCGGGTTGAGCTCGGCGCGGAGAGTGGGGGGGGCTTCACGGCGTGCCGTGGGAAGGCGGCCCCGCGTCGTCAATGTCGGCGCCGTTCGGATGGGCCGGAATTGGAATCACGGCCCACTCGCCGGTATTGCTCCGGCGCGGCCGGCGGGGGCCGTGGCTCGCCAGAATCGCGTGCAAGCACGCTCCTACCGTGACCGATCGGGCTCCAGCGCGGCGGCCGTTTTGGCGACGTACACGGTGCTGGCGGAATCGTGGTCGAGCAAGGGGTTGGGGAAGGTCACGATGTGCGCCTCCGCCGTGGCGAAGACCGCACGCAGTGTCGCCAAGAACTCCTCGTCGGGCGTGTCGTCCGACCACAGGGCGAAAACGCCGCCGGGATGCAGTTGGTGCGCCAATGCGCCGAGACCGGCGGGGGTGTAGAAGGCGGCGTTGCGGGGGTGCAACACGTTGCGGGGCGAGTGGTCGATATCCAGCAGTACCGCGTGGAACTTGCGCCCGGCGTCGAAGCCTGAAGGCGAGGTGGCGAGCGCGAAGAAGTCCGCGTGCACGAACCGGCAGCGTGGATCGGCTGTGAGCTTTGGGCCCAGCGGCACCAGCCCGCGTTGGTGCCAGCCGATCACCGGCTCAAGGGTGTCGACCACCGCCAGGGAGTGCACGGACGGGTGGGCGAGGGCGGCCACCGCGGTGTAGCCGAGTCCCAATCCACCCACGACGACGTCCCACTCGCCGGGGGCGAGCGCGGACAGCCCACGGTCCGATAGGGCCTCCTCGACGACATGGAAGAGGCTGGACATGAGGAAGGCCTCGCCGAGCTTGACCTCGTAGATGTCCAAGTCGCCCGTCACCGGCATGCGGCGGCGGCGCAGGATTAGTTCGCCCAGCGGCGTCTTCTGGTAGTCGAGTTCCTCGAAGTCGCGGCTCATGCCGGGACGATGGGGGGCGCCACCGGAACTGCACGCCAATAGGGCGCACGTGGTTTCACGGCTCCGGTTTGCGGGGGAAGCGCGAGGTGGCCGAGCCTCCCGGCGAGCCGTTTGCCTGCGGCGGAGTCCAGTGTCGTTGCCAGCTCGGGCGGAGCCTCGCCCTCCCGGTGGAAGTCCGGTCGAAACCAGACTTCGAGGGGAAGAAGGCGATACGCCGTCGGGCGCGGCCCGGGGGCAGCTACCGGACCAACTCCAGGGATGCCGCTGCGTGGCGGCCGATGGGTGGAGTGGGCAGGCGCAGCGTGCCGCCGGCATGTTCGATCTCCAGCGGGGTGGCGGGTTCGCCCTTGGCCAGATCCCACCAGATGACGCTCCACTTTCCGGCGGGCAGCGCCTCGAGCACGACGGAGCCGGAGACTGGCGCAGCGCCGGCCTTCGAATAGATGCCCTCGCGGTGCCAGAGCCAGAGACAGACACGGTCAGGCGCGCGCCGACCCACCGAAGCAAGCGGCGAAACGGTGAGCCCGGTGTCGAGGCCGGCGAATTCGAACCAGTCCTCCCCCTGTGGATTCTCGAGCACCAGCGTGTGTGGGCCGGCGGTAAGGGGGAAGGCAAAGGAGACGGGTTTCATCGACGGTTTGCTGTCCGTGGTCGCCGGCCAAGTGCGCTCGGCGAGGATATGGCCGTCGACGAGAATGCGCAGCGAGGCGCCGGCGGCACCATGGCCGGCGATTCGGAGCTGCGCCTCGGCGGCGCGTGGATAATCGAGCTGGAGCGTGAGGCGGCCGGGGTAGCGTTGGGGGGCGGATGGGGCGGCGTTCACGAAGTGGCGCGGGATTAACGCCAGCCCGGGCGGCTCCCGGCCGTCGAGCGGACGGAGAGGGTGGGACCGGCGCATTGTCGCCAGTTGAGCGCGGGCTGAAGCACGAGCGGCAGCTGTTCGGCGCTCTCAACGACGGCGCTGAAGGGGGCGAGGTCGGCGCGGCGGTCGAGCCCGTTGTCGCGGAAGTAGCGGGCGAGGGTGGCGAATTGCGGCAGCAGGCCCTGGCGGAGCGCGTCGGTGGTATACCAGTACTGGGCGGGGGCGGCGGTATCGGCCATGAGGCTGGACCAGATCGTGGGCAGGGTGAGGGCGCCGCCGAGCTTGGGGCCGTCGGTGATTCGCGGGTCGTTGTCCTCGCCGGCCTCGCCGTAGAAGACGGGGCGGTCGAGGCTGGGCGCGGCTGGTTCGATGGAGCGCGCCGAGGGAAGCAGGTGGCTCGCGTAGAGGTGGGGCTGGTAATAGTCCATCTTCCGGTAGAGCGGCTGGTCGAGGTAGTCGTCGCTTGTCGTGACGAGATGGTGATGGACGTCGACGCTGCGCACATAGTCGGCCATCTCGTCGTGCCAGGCGGCGATGGCGGCGTTGTCGGCGGGGGTGCCGTTGCGGGCGTCGGTCCACATGGCTTCGTTGAAGAGCTCCCAGGCCATAATCGAGGTGGAGTAGCCCCAGCGGGCGACGATGTAGCGGTATTTGAGCTTGGTGAGGGTGCGCGCTTGGGGATCGCTGAAGAAGGCGACGGGCGATTTGAGGAAACCGCCGTTGGCGACGTTCCAGGGGTTAAACTGCCAGTTGGCGTTGGCGCCGGTGCTCCACTGACCGTGGTGCTGGAAGACCATCTGGAAATAGACGCCATGCTCCTCGGCGGATTCGACGATCGAGTCCCAAAGATTGGCGACGCGGGGGTGGATCGAACCGGTGGGCGGCGAGGGGGCGAGGTCCTCCTGGGTCCAATCGAGGTTGGTGCCGCCCCAATGGCTCATCCAGATGCGCGACCAATTGAGGCCGGTCCGCTGGAACTGCGCGAAACTCGTGTTGAAGAAAGCCTCGCGCGGGCCCTCGGGCCAGGCGAGGTTGGCCCCGAGCGGCACGTAGGGGGTGCCGTCGGCGAAGGCGAAACGGCGGGGATTGGAGGGATCGATGCCGATGTTGCCCCGGGGAGAGGCGGTCCGCTTGGCGTTGAACTTTCCGGAGCCGAGCGTCTTGGCTTCCCGCAGGATGAGCCCCTCGCCCGTGGTTTCTTTCACGGCACCGAGTTGGTAGCTGCCGATGGCGCTGGCGCGGGTACGCACCGACCACGTATCGGTGGCGGAGAGGAAGGCCGGCAGCAGGAGCGTGCGACCGTCCGGGGCGGAGACTTCGGCCCACACTTGGCGGGCGAAGGGGTTGCCGTCGGTGCGCTTGAGTTTGAAGGAAAACTCCACGGGCGAGGCGCTGACGAGAAGGGGAAGGAGGAAGGCGAGCGCGAGCGATACAGCGCGGAAATACTTCATGGTCGGCGGAGGAATCTATCGGGTCGGTGCGGGGAGGCGAACGGCGCGCAGTATTGGCGCAGGTGGGGACCGGGCAAGACGACGGATGGGCTTGGGCGCGGTTGCTCGGAAATCGCGACTTACAGCGCGGGGGATTGCGCTCGGCTGGGGCTTCCTTACACCAAACTTCCCCCCTGTGTTGTCGGTGCTCCCACCGGAGCCGCCGTCCTGAAATCACTCCCTGCGACCCCATGAAATCGTTTTCCCTCTCCTCCTCGGTGTGGACGTTTCGCGACGTCACCCGCCGCTCCCCGTGGCGTGAGGCCGTCGTGCCCGGCTGCGTGCACGCCGACCTGCTGCGCCACGCCCTCATCCCCGATCCCTTCTGGGGCAACAACGAGGAGGCGTTGCAGTGGATCGGCGAGCGCGAGTGGGAATACCGAGCGAGCTTCACTGTGCCGGCCGCACTGTTGGCCGAGGAGGTCGTCGAGCTTGTCGCCGACGGTCTTGATACCGTGGCGACGGTGCGCCTCAACGGCCATGAGGTCGCGCGCACCGAGAACATGTTCATCGGGTTCCGCTGGGATGTGCGGCCGCTGCTGCGCGCCGGCAAGAACGAGCTCAGCATCCACTTCGCCTCCGCGGTCGAGTATCTGGCCACCCACCGCCCCGAGCACACGCCGCGCGACATCAACGACGCGATCGGCCGCTGCACGGTGATCCGCAAGCAGCAGTGCCAGTTCGGCTGGGACTGGGGTCCGCGTTTCATCACTGCCGGCATCTGGCGAGATATCCGTTTGGAGGCATGGAGCACCAACCGCGTGGAGAGTGTGTTCGTCACCCAGACGCACGCCGCCGACGGCAGCGTGACGCTGCTGCTCGTGCCCGAGTTGGCGCGCATCGATGAGGCGGCGATCTGCAACTGGTCGCTGGCGCGCGACGGCGAGCCCGTCGCCACCGGGAGCGGAGCGATGATCACCGTGGCGCAGCCGCAGCTCTGGTGGCCGGCAGGGCAGGGGGCCCAGCCTTTGTATACGCTCACGGTCGACGTGGTGGGCGGCGACGACCGCGCAATCGGGCGCTGGGAGCACCGCATCGGTCTGCGCACCATCGTGCTCGATCGCCACAAGGACCAGTGGGGCGAGTCGTTCCAGTTTGTCGTCAACGGCCGGCCGGTCTTCGCCAAAGGTGCCAACTGGATTCCGGCGCATTGCTTCGTGGCCGACCTCACCCGCGAGCGCTACGCGCGCGACCTGCGCGCCGCTGCCGAGGCCAACATGAACATGATCCGTGTCTGGGGCGGCGGCATCTACGAGAGCGAGGATTTTCACGATCTGTGCGACGAACTCGGGCTGCTCGTCTGGCAGGACTTCATGTTCGCCTGCACGCTGTACCCGGCCGACAAGGCGTTCCTGGCCAGCTCGCGCGAGGAGGCGGCCTATCAGATCCGACGGCTGCGGCATCGGGCCAGCCTGGCGCTGTGGTGTGGCAACAACGAGGTGTTCGGCTGCAACGCCCATGAGCTCACTCCGGGTTCGAAGAAACTTGCCGAATACGAGGCGCTGTTCCATCGGGCGCTGCCCGAGGTCGTCGCCGAGCACGACCCGGTCACGCCCTACTGGCCCTCGTCTCCGTGGCGCGGCGATCTGGATGCGGGCTATCCGGCCGGCGCCGAGCGCGGCGACACCCACTACTGGGATGTCTGGCACTCGCGCAAGCCGGTGAAGGACTACGAGCTGCTCGCCTTCCGCTTCGCCTCCGAATTTGGCATGCAGAGCTTCTCCTCGCGCGAGACGCAGGACAGCTTCTGCGACGCCTCCGACAACAACGTCTTCGGGCCGGCGATGACCAACCACCAGAAGAACCGGTACGGTAACCAGATCATCCTCGACTACGTTTCGCGCCAGTACCGTTTCCCCAAGGATCAGGATGCGTTGCTCTTCCTCTCCCAGCTCAACCAGGCGGACTGTATGCAGGTGGGAGTCGAGCACTACCGCCGCAACATGCCGCGCTGCATGGGGGCGCTCTACTGGCAGCTCAACGACTGCTGGCCGGTGGCCTCGTGGAGCTCGATCGAGTTCAACGGCCGCTGGAAGGCGCTGCACTTCATCGCGCGCCGCTTCTTCGCCCCGGCGCTGGTCACCGCCCATGTGCCCGGCGAGGAGTATGCGATCATTAACAACTATCGGCGCACGAGTGTGGGCGAAGTCCATCTCTACACCGTCTACGACGCCCCGACGCCCGCCGCCGGCACGCTGCGGTGGTCGTTGCGCCATCTCGACGGCCGTACCGTCCTCAAGGGCGCGCAGAAGGTGCAGCTGCGCTATGGGGAAAGCGTGAAGCAGCGCACCCTCGGCGTGGCTGCCGCGATGGCGAAGCACGGTCGCGACCATCTCTATCTCCGGCTCGAGCTGCTCGTGGGCAAGGAATGCGTGAGTGAGGAGGTGGTGTTCCTCACCGCCCCGCGCTTTGTTGACCTACCGAAGGCGCGCACCGCTGTGACATTAAAGAGGCTCACCCCAACCTCCGTGCGGCTCACGTTCAAGTCGTCGGTGTTCCAGTATCGCTTCGCCTTTGAACTGCCCGGTGTGCCACACCACGCCAGCGACAACTTCTTCGCCCTCTTCCCCGGCGAAGCGCGCAGCGTGGAGGTTACGTTTTCGAGGCCAATTCCGGCAGCGAAGTTGCGAGGGGCGCTCACTTTTCGGTCGCTAGCCGACACCTTTTGATTCTGCCTTAAATCTCCCCCCCGGTAACCCCACGGCCTGCCGCCTTGAGGTGCCCCCAACACCAGCATCCGCCATGCAAGAGAACGCAACGCAACCGCCACCCAAACATGAACACGTCATCGCCCCCGAAGACCGGGTGCCGATCTCCCAGAAGATCGGTTATGGCGTCGGCACGTTCTTCGACATGTGGGGCCATTGGCTCTACCCGACGATCGCCTTCCAGATCTTCGGCCTCTACCTGCATGTGCCCCAGTGGCAGATCGGTGTAGCGGTGATCCTCAATCGCGTCTTCGACGCGGTGTCCGATCCTGTCTTTGGCTGGCTTTCCGACAACGCGCGTACGCGCTGGGGCCGCCGCCGGCCGTTCATGTTAGTGGGTACCTTCCTGGCGGGAATAGGCCTGCCGTTCCTGTTGGCGGTTACTCCGGGCTGGGGCAGCACGCATCTGTTCGGCCTCGAATTCTCCTACTACTTCTGGTTCATGCTGGTCTCTTCCGCGCTCTACTTGCCGATGGTGAGCTGCTTCAACATGCCCTACCAGAGTCTGGCCAACGAGCTCACGCCGGACTACCATGAGCGCACGATGGTTTTCGCGTTCAAGAACGCCATCCAGAAGGTCCCCGAGCTCGCCCTGTTCTTCTTTGGCACCTTCTTCACCAAGGCCGTTTGGGTGGGCGCCGACAACACCAATGCCTTCGAGCGTATCAAATCGTTGTTCACCTCCGCGGCGGCGTGGAGCAGCGCCCCCGATGGGGCCACCCCCAACATGTTGCTGGGCGCGCAGGTGTATCTCGCGGCATGCGGGCTGGTCCTGCTGGTCTGCGGTCTCCTGAGTGTGACGTTGGTCCGTGAGCGCTACTACAAGAAGCTGGTGGCCAATCGCCACGACAAGATCTCGATCAAGGAAACGCTCTGGCAGACCCTTAAATGCAAGCCCTTCCTGATCCAGAAGGTCATGGACATGGGATACAATATGGGCCTGAGCATGGTGGGTACACTGGGCTTGGCCGTGACGATCTACCATGTGTGCCGCGGCAATAACTCCGTGGGCAACTACTGGAACTTCTGGATGGGTGTCGCCGGCATGGTGCTGGGCTTCTGTGGCATCCCGGTGTTCGCGGTGCTCGCCCGCAAACTGGGCAAGCGGCACGCGATGGCCTATGTGTTGAGTAGTGCGATTGTGGTGTTCTTTGCTTCCTGGTGGCTCTACACCCCGGCTGTCGTCTGGCTGCAGGTCTTTGCCTCCGGCTTTATCGCCTTTATCGGTGCTGGCTACTGGATGATTGCCGGTTCCATCGGTGCCGACGTGATGGACTACGACGAGCTCGAGGGCGGCCGTCGCCGCGAAGGCTCGTTCGCCGCCTGCGGTTCGTGGATCAACAAGGTGGGCATGGCGGTTGGCGCCGGCATCTCTTTCTTCATCCTCGACTGGGTCGGTTTCGATTCGAACGTTGCGCAGCAGACTCCCCACACGATCTTCATGATCCGCTTCCTGCTGGCGGCGATTCCGATTGTGGGCCTCTCGTTCTCCCTGGGCGCGCTCGCCTACTTCCCGCTGACGCAGGAGAAGATGGCCGAGATCCGCACGGCCCTCGAGGCGCGCCGCGGCAAGGTCTGAGCGCGGAACCAAGTTACGTTTTTCTGGGGACCGGCTTCGGCCGGTCCCCTTTTTGTTGAAAGCCCCGTTGACCTCTTGGTGGCGCGTCTCGAAGGCGAGTACCTGCTGTGTTAGCAACGAGGCGGACTTGAAAAACGCCGCCGAGCCGCGCACAACTGCTGCGCCGTGGCGAAGAAACCTACCCCTCTCGACCGTCTGCTTGGCCGGCTCGACCACCTCGATTCGGCCGGCCTGACCACGCTGGTGCAGCGACTGGCGCGGGAGCGCGGGCTGCTCGAAGCGGTACTCAACACCGTGCAGGAGGGCGTGCTGGTGATCGCCGACAACGGCGGGATCGAATACGGCAATGCCGCGGCGGCGCGTCTGCTCGGGCTGAGCGAGGGGGCGTTGGCCGGGGCCCAGCTCTGGCGGGTGCTGCCGGGCCTGCGGCAGACCCTTGAGCCCAACCTGCACGGCGCCGGTCTGCGCCCCGAGGTGGTGTCGCGCGAACTGGAGGTGACCTATCCCCAGCGGCGTTTTCTGCGGCTGCATCTGGTGCCCTTCGATCGTGATCCGGCCGAGGCGGGCGGCCTGCGGCGTTTCACCGTGATCTTGGCCGACATCACGCAGGAGAAGCTCTCGACCGCGGAGCTGATCGAGAGCGAGAAGATCAGCTCGATCCTGCTGCTGGCCGGAGGGGTGGCGCACGAACTGGGCAACCCGCTCAACTCGCTCACCATCCATCTCCAGTTGCTCGGGCGGAAGCTGGCCAAGCTGCGCCCCACCGGCGACAACGCGTCGGCCCGCGAGTCGTTGCGCATCTGCCAGGCGGAGGTCGAACGGCTCGACGGGATCATCTCCAACTTTCTGGAGGCGATCCGGCCGCGGCCACCGGATTTCAGCGACGTGAATCCCGCCGAAGTATTGGAGGAAGTGTTGCGCTTCCAGGGCGGCGAGCTGGAGAACCGGGGGATCAAGGTCGAGGTGGATCTGCCCGCCGAGCCGGCGCTCATCCTCGCCGACCGCAATCAGCTCAAACAGGTCTTTTTCAACCTGGTGAAGAACGCGGCCGAGGCGATGCAGCCCGGAGGGGCGCTGCGCGTGCGCTCCCGGCGCGACGACGAGAGCCTGTTTTTGCTTTTTGGCGACACCGGCAGCGGCATCCGCCAGGAGGACATGGCGCGGATGTTCCAGCCCTATCACACGACCAAGCCGGGCGGGCACGGCCTCGGGTTGATGATCGTGCACCGGATCATGCGCGACCATGGCGGGCAGGTCGGAATCGACAGTCGCGAGGGGGTGGGGACGATCGTCTCGCTGCAGTTCCCGCTGAAGCACAAGCGGGTGCGCATGCTCGAGCATTGAGGCCGGCGGCGAGCAGGTGCGCCGGGTTTTACAGATAAATCTCCCGGAAAACGTCGGCAGGCGGTTGAGAAGGGCGCTGGGATCGCTCTGTTTGCGGCTCCCCGAATCTGCTTCCTTTCTACCCCCTCGCGGGTTCCGGTTAGACGTTGTGTCCACTCCTTGGAAAGTCCTGGCATTGGCAACCCGAGAGGCCGAGCTGACGCCTCTGAGACGGGTATTGGAGCATGCCGGCCGCTCGGCCGAATGGCAGCTGGTGCGTAGTGGCGAGGATGTGGCCAGGTTCATGGCGGAGGGGCCGTGGGATGCCGCGATTCTCACCGCTCACATCTCCCATCTGCATCTGGCCCAGGTGCTCGCCGAGTTGCGGAGCCGGGAGCCCCTGTTGCCGATCCTGCTTGTGGTGCGCATGACCGAGGCCGCCGCGTTGTTGGAGGTGGTGCGGTCCGGGATCACCGGTGTGCTTTTCACCGATGTGCTCTCGCTGCTGCCCGATACCCTAGACCGTGAGATCCAGCGTTACCGCGAGGCCCGCCTGCAGGGCCAACGTCAACAGCGGTTGCACTGGCTGGAGTCGGCCGTGAGCTCGGCGCCGGTCGCGTTGGCAGTGGTCGACCGCGGCGGGACTTTGCGCTGGGCCAATACCGCTTACTTGGCGCTGGCGGGTCTGACCGCGGAGGCGATCGAGCAGGGGGCCGCGCGGATCTGGACGGCCGGAGAAACCCCGTGGGCGGAGATCAACCAAGTGATCCACGCCGGCCGAACTTGGCGGGGCACGATCCCTTCGACCCAGGACGGCGCAGCGGTGGTGTTGCACCAGTTGCAGATCGCCCGGCTCGCGAGCACTGGCGACGACACGTGGTACATCGTGGCGCGGCAGCCAGCCGCTATAGGAGGGGATGGGGCGGCGGACGGTGGGTTTACCGCCCAGCGCCACGAGCTCTTCGCGGCAATCGCCGGGGGCATAGCCCACGACCTCAACAACATTCTCGCTCCGATCACCATGGCGGCCAACCTGCTCGGCGAGCAGCCTCTCTCCGAAGAGAATAGCGAATTGGTTGAGACGATCGAGCACAGCGCGGAGCGAGGGGCGGCGGTGATCCGCCAGGTGCTGACCTTCGCCCACGGAAGCGAGAACTGCGCGGTGGCGTTGCAGCCGCGCTACATCATCCGCGAGGTGGCGCGGTTGGCGGCCGAGGTTTTCCCTCCCAGTATCGCCATTCGCGCGGACGTGCCCAGTACCCTGTGGCCGATCGTGGGCGATCCGGGAGAAATCCAGCAGGCGCTGGTCAACGTGCTGCTCAATGCGCGCGAGGCGATGCCGGAGGGCGGGCATATCGCGATTTCGGCGCACAACCACCCCTTGGCACCCCTGCCTGCGACGCCCTTCTTTAACCCGGAGCAGGGGGATTTCGTGGAGATCGCCATTGAGGACGATGGGCCCGGGCTTGATCCAGACGTGGCCAGCCGCGCGTGGGAACCGTTTGTAACCACGAAGGGTTCGGGGCAAGGGGCCGGACTGGGACTGTGTCGGGTGGCCGGGGTGCTGCGCAGCCACGGCGGGTTTGGGCAGTTGCGGGCACGCCGGGGCAAAGGCACACGCGTGAGCCTGTTTTTCCCCCGACTGAGCGCGGTGGAGGCGGCACCAGCCGCCGTCTTCGAAATGCCGGCTCAGGATGCGGGCCGAATTTTGGTGGTCGACGACGAGGAGCCGATCCTGACCCTGAGCCGGCGCATTCTTGAGGGGGCCGGTTACGAGGTGATGGTGGCCAGCGAGGGCCGCGAAGCATTGGGCCTTTTTGCCCGTCACCGGGTGGATATCGGGCTGGTGCTTACCGATCTGGCCATGCCGGGAATGAACGGGTTCACGCTGCTCTGGGCGTTGCGTCGGAGCAAACCGGATTTGCGGGTGATGGTGGCCACCGGGCAGGGGACCGAGGCGAATCTGCGGGAGCTCGAGAAGATGGGGGTGCGCGAAGTGCTGTTGAAGCCCTTCTCCTCGCGCCGCCTGCTCGATGGGGTGACCCGCGCGCTGGCCGAACCGGTACAGTGCGAGCCCGACCTCTTTTTGGATGCAGTGGTAAACGGCGACTGAATTCGAGGTCGTGCCAACTGCTGTCTGGCCTCAGCGGTGCGCTGGGGATCGCCCGCCGGAAGCAAGGGGACAAACCGGGCAGTGCCTTCCGATGGATGGGGCCTGGATTCGGGCTTGCCGTGGGAGCGGGTGTTCGCGTTTCCGTTGGATCATGCTTCAGGCCTTCACCTTCTTGGAAAGACTGCGCGACCACGGGCTGTTCCTGTTCCGAGTGACCGTGGGCGGCACGATGCTCTTCTACAGCTTGGCCGAACTCACGGTTGGGGGGGCGGCCTGGGGGCGGGTCGGGGACGCGCTGCGCGTGTTTGGTGCCGGCAGCGGCGCCCAACTCGCCGGGTTGGCCGCCCTGCTGTGGGTGCTGCTGTGCGGCGGGCTCTTGGTGCTCGGGCTTTGGACCCGTGGAGCGGCTGTGCTGCTTGGGGCGGCGATGGCGGTGGTGGCGGTTGTGCGCTGGCCCGAGGTGTTCTCGGGCACGCTGCAGGGGGCTTCGTGCTTTTTCTATCCGGTGACGCTGGTCGCGGGGCTTGGCCTGCTGGCGACCACCGGGGGCGGGCGGTATGGGCTGGATGCGGTGCGGCGGGCCCGGCGAAACGCCAAGGGCGGGCACTGAACCAGTGTCGCGAAGCGCCGGCGACGCGAGGGCCGGAAGGGCGCCTGCACGCGCCAGTTCCCATTCCTCGCCAGCGCGCGGGGCCTGTGTAAGCCCGCTGCTCACGACTAGCGGCGGGGCGAAGGGGTGCGCGCGAGCGCGCTGACCTACAGAGATGCGGCAGGGGGGCGCGTGCGAGCGCGCGACCGACTCGCTCTGCGCCGTGCGGCCCCGGGCTACTGGTTGCCTCCGTTGTGGCAGTCGGAGCAGAGCAGCCCGCTGGTTTCGCCCTCCGGATGCACGAACTCCACGCCCTCGGGAGCGAGCTGGCTAAGTTGGTCACCGCGCCCCTGGGCTAGGATCGTGTGGCAGGAATTGCAGTCGTTCTGGGTGATGCGCGGCGTGGCGGCGCCGGCGAGCAACTCGTCGTTGTGGCAGCGGAAACACCCGGGCCAGTTCTTGTGCCCGATGTTGTTGGGGTACGCTTTCCAGCTGGCTTTCATCAATGGGAAGAAATTCTCGCGGTAGAGCTGCTGCACCTCGGCGACCATGGAGTCGCGGGACGGGCTAGCCGGGTAGCGTGACTGGAGGGCGGCGGCTATCTTCGTCATCGCCTCGGGGACGTCGGCGTATTCGGCGGAAAGTGCGGCGGCGACGTGGCGTTTGAGCAGCGGGAAATCGGCGGCCGCGATGCGCCCGTGGCGGACGGCCTGCTCGACGAGGTCGTTGGGGGGGCGGAAATTGTGGGCCGGGCGGGTGTGGCAGTCGACGCAGTCCATGGTGCGAATGGCCTCGGCGGGCGGTTCGCCCGTGAAGTCGCCCTTGCGGTAAACGTGGCCGGCTCCGCCCGCCACGCTGGTGCGTACCCAGACGATGTCCTGGCGTTTCTCGTCGGTGGCGTAGTATTCGACCTTGTTGGTCTTGGCCATGTGCCAGTGGATGCCGCCAACCGGGCCGGCCCCGCCTCCGCCCACCTTCAGCAGCAGCCGGAAGGTGTGGGGGGTGTTGGGCTTGTCGGAGAGCAGGTGGTCGTAGCGGCGTTCGAGGCTGCCGGTGAAACGTTCCGGCCAGTGGCACTGCTCGCAGGTGTCTTGGGCGGGGCGCAGGTTGTGGATTGGGGTGGGGATGGGGCGGTTGTACTTGTTGAAGGCCAGTGAATACAACTGGCGGGCGCCGTTGATCTTCGACTTCAGGTAGTAGCCGGCACCGCCGCCGACATGGCATTGCACACAGGCCACGCGCGCGTGCTCGCCCTTCTGGTAGGCGACGTGTTCGGGCTCCATAACGGAATGGCAGAGCGTACCGCAAAACTCCACCGACTCGGTGTAGTGGAACGTTTCGTAGCTGCCGAACGCGGTGAGCAGGAGGAAGACGAAGGCCCCGGTGAGAAAGACCACGAAGTTGCGCCGGTCGCGGGGGCGGGAGAGGTCGATGGTCAGCAGCGCCCGCGGGGTCTCCGGGTCGGTGCGCGCCAAGCGTCGCCGGTGGATCAGCCAGCCGCCCAGGATCGCCAGCAGCCCGGTGATCAGGAACAGCGGCGCGACGACGAAGGTGAGGATGCCCAAGTACTGGTTGCGGTCGCCGGTGAAGGTCTCGATGGCGAAGAGGAAGATGAAGGCAAAGAAGCTGCCGGCGGCGAGCACGGCGCCCGACAGGCTGATCCAGTTCTCGAAGGCGGAACGCGGGGCGCGCGGGTTGTCGTTGTCGGGCGAGACAGGCGGGGGGGGGACGGGCATGGGGAGCGGGGGCGGGCGGGATGGTATGCCGAATCGGCGGTACGTCGAGCGGACGGCGCGAAGAATGCCGGGGACCGGGCTTCGCGGTTGAGGCGGATATCTTTGCCGGTTATGACGGCGGGTATGTTGTGGGCTTGGATTCAGCGTTGGCTCGGCCGGCGAAGAGGAGCCTCACCCGGCATCGGGGCGTGGGGGGAGCGGGCCGCCGAGGCCTATCTTCGGCGGGAAAAGCATTTCACGGTGGTGCAGCGCAACTGGCGGCACGGGCGCGACGAGATCGATTTGGTCTGCCGCGACGGGGAGATACTGGTGTTCGTCGAAGTGAAGACCCGGGCCGAGCATGCCTTGGTCGGTGGTTACGCAGCGGTGAACCGACGCAAGCGGCGCGCCTTGAGCCGGGTGTACCGGGCCTATCTTGCACAGTTGGAGAAGAATCCTCGGGTCTTCCGCTTCGACATCGTCGAGGTCGAGCACCACGAGGGAGTGGTTACGGCGGTGCGGCATTTTGCGAACGTGCCTCTCTTTGCCCCGCTCTATCGTCCGGGGGAATAGGGGGCGCAATCGCTCGACTGAGGTGGGCCGCGTTGACGTTAACTCGGTCGCGGGCGCGAGCCGCAGTGGTTGGCGTCCGGGCGGATGCGAGCGGACTTTCCGCGGACCGAGTTCACGACCCGAGTGGGGGCAATCGGGCTCCCTCGTTTTGTCTCACGGCAGAATCTGCGACTAGGGGCGGTCCGTGACCGCGAGCGTGCACAGGCCCGAGGGGTGGAGCCGTTGTCCGACGAACCCAATGATCGAGGCGTCGTCGGGTTGCGCGGAAGGGCTTGGAGGGATCGGCGCTTGCCGCGGTGGGCTGGTTGGCGCTCAGTCGCCAGCGCCACAACAGGCGATATATGAGAGAACTGTCCACCGAGCAGGGGACTGTGCGCAGCGGACCCTTGGAAGCGGTCTTCGCGGAGGCGGCACGTCTGGGCACCGCCGCCTGGCGCGGCGCTCCGGGCGGGCGCCTGGCTTGGGCCCTCACCGGCGGATCGACCCCGAAGGCTTGGTATCGGTGGTGTACCGCCAATAGTGCCCTCACTCCCATGCTCCTGCAGCAGACCGACTGGTACGTGAGCGATGAGCGCTGCGTGCCGCTGGCGAGCGAGGAGAGCAATTTCGGCAATGCCGATCGGCTCCTGTTCGTGCCCAATGGCGTGCCGCCCGAGCGGAAACACCCCTGGGCGGTGCAGCTCGCCCCGGAGCCAGCGTTGGCGGACTTCACCCGGCAGGCCGCGGAACGCTTCGGATCGAGGAAGGGGTTTGATCTGTGTTTTCTCGGACTAGGGGACGACGCCCTCACGGCCTCGTTGTTTCCCGGCAGTGCGCTGCTCACCAACGACGGCGGGGCGCTCTTCGCCGCGGTTGCGGTGCCGGGCAGAGGGGACCGGCTGACGATCACCCCGAGCGGCCTGCGGGCGTGCGGTCGTATCGTGGTGATGGCCACGGGTGAGGCAAAGGCCGAGGCGGTGCGCCGAATCTTCCGGGGCGACGAGAGCGTGGCCGCGGTGCCGGCGAAGGTACTCGCCTCCTGCGCAGGGCGGGTGGTTTGGCTGCTCGATGACGCGGCCGCCGCCGGGCTGGGCGGGGGATGAAGCGGACGGCCGTGGGCCCGGGCCTTGTGTCCGTGGTGGCTCGACCACCGACGGCGCTGGCACTTGGTGGTGCCAAGCTTGACCACCAAGCGACGACGCCTAGTCTTTGCGCCATGCAGGCGACGCTGAGCAGCAAATATCAGATCACGATCCCCGCCCAGCTGCGCCGGAAATTTCGACTCAAACCGGGGATGAAGTTGGTGTTCGACGAGCAGGCGCCCGATTTGCGCGCGCAACCTCAGTACGATTTTGATGTCGAGGCGATGCGTGGTGTACTCGGCGCGGCGAAGGCGTTCATGCCCGACAAGAGCGCCGAGGCGGTGCTCACTATGGTCAGGGGGTACGACCGCCGTAAGCAGTGAAAACCGCGGTCGACAGCTCCGTGATCTTGGCGGTGCTCAAGCACGAGGCGGATGGCCCGGCGTGGCTCGATCATCTAGTGGAGCTGAGGCGCGGAGGGCGATTGGTGGCGTGCGACGTGGTTTGGGCGGAAACGGCGGTGGCTTTCCCCAAGGCGCAGGATCATGCGGCGGCGCTCGAGCGGCTCGGTGTGGAGTTCTCGCCCTTGAACGAGGAGAGCGCGGCGTTGGCCGGGCAACTGTGTCTGGCGTATCGGACAGGTGGCGGCAAACGGGAGCGGATAGTCGGAGACTTCATGATTGGGGCGCACGCCATCGTGCAGGCCGAGCAACTACTCACCGCTGATCAGGGCTTTTTCCGGAAACATTTCCGTGGGCTGACGGTGGCCGGGCTGGGGTAGGCGGGGGCAGGCCAACCCGTGACTTCCACCACCGGCCGGCATTTCAATACACGGCGGGTTTGGGCTCGAACGTGCGTTGCTGGGTTGTCACCATGCCGCGATTGCCTCTCTGCGCGACCGATGAAAGACTACATGCCACGACTCCCGGACCGCAGTGGTTTGGCTTTTGCCGGGGCGGGCGTGGGGATACTTCTGCTTTGGTGTGTCATCTATCTCGGGGGACAGGTGTGGGGCGTGAATGGACAAAAGGAGGGGAAGGAGTTGGAGGAGCGGTTGGTCCAGACCAAAGTGCTGAACCGATACCTTGAGTATGTGGCCTCGGTGCGGCTCGAGGAGAATCACGGGCGGCGCGGCGATCTTTTCGGGATGGCGCCATGGCCGCGTGTTTGGAGTGTCGAGCGGACGGAGGGCGGAAGTACCGGGCATTTCACGTTTGCCGTTTCCGGGTGGAAACGGGTCAGGACCTCGGAACGGACAAATGAGAGTTTTGTCGTTCGCTTTGAGAAGCGGGAGGGGCAGCCGATCGAGATCATCAGGATCGAAACCTGGTGCCCTGAGCTGAGCGATAAGCGTAGGTGAGCGGGGGCTCCGGAGCTCGCGTGCGTCAGCGGTGCAGGCGACAAGCGGCGCAAGAACAGGACTGAACGACTTCGTCGTCTAGCTACGGGGGAATGCCTGGGCGGAGTGGTGGCGGGGGCCGAGCGAAGGGACGTTTCGGAGCGGCGTCCCTGCCTCGATCCCGGATCGGTTGCGGCGGGTAGGCAGGGCCTGACCATGCCGGGCTTGCGCGGGTTAGTGGCTGTGCCCATGGTGGCCGCATGAGCAAAGCGGCCAAACGCGAATTCAATGTGATCGTCGAGCGCGATGCGGAGGGGTACTATGTTGCCAGCGTACCCGAACTTCCGGGATGCCATACCCAGGCGCGTTCGTTGGACAAGCTGATGGTACGGGTTCGCGAGGCAGTGGAGCTGTGTCTCGAGGTCGAGCGCGATGCGGGGAAGCGGAACGAGTTCATCGGGGTGCAACGCATCGCCGTTTGATTCGTATGCCTCGCTTGCCACGGGTCCGCGGACGCGAAGTAGTTGCCGCTTTGTTGCGGGCGGGATTCGCCGTGATTCGCGTGAAGGGCAGCCATCATTTCCTGCGCCATTCCGACGGACGGACCACGGTGGTGCCCACCCATGCCGGGGAGACGATTGGTCCCGGTTTGCTCGGCAAGATTCTGAGCGATGTTGAGATGGACCTCGGTGAGTTCGAGAAGCTGTGCTGAGCGGTTGCGCGGGCCGAGCGAAGGGACGTTTCGGAAAAATGTCCCTACCTGCAGCGGCACGGACATGAGATTTGCCCGCCTTCGGCCGCGCCGAAGGTGACCGGGGGCCGGCCCTGCCCGCGGATGCCGCCCCAACCTGACTCGCGGCGAAGCAGGTGAGGGCGCACCTACCGGCTCACTTCGCGCTGAGCACCGCGTAGGTGCGCTTGCCTTTGCGCAGGAGCACGTACTTGCCAAAAAGCAGGTCGGCGGTGGTCACCCCGCGAGCAACATCCGTGATGCGCTGGTTGTTCAGATACACCCCACCGGACTCGATGTCCTTGCGGGCCTGGCCCTTCGAGGCCACCAGACCGGCGTGGACCAACGCCTCGGTGAGGGCGGTGCCGGCCCCGTCGAGCTTGAGTTTCTCGATGAGTTTTGTGGGCAGCTCACCAACGACGTCGTTGAAGACCGCCTCGCTGATGCCGTCGAGCCCGCCGCCAAACATGATCTCGCTGGCGCGGATGGCGTCGTCGCAGGCGCTCTTGCCATGCACAAGTGTGGTGACTTCCCGGGCGAGTTCGCGCTGGGCGGCGCGGCCTCCGGGGTTGGCGGCGAAATCGGCGGCGATCTCGGCGATGCGCGCCACGGGCAGCAGGGTGAACTTGTTGAGGTACTCCACCACCATGCTGTCCTCGGTGTTCACGAAGAACTGGTAGAATCGGTACGGGCTGGTCTTCTGCGGGTCCAGCCAGATGGCGCCGCCCTCGGTCTTGCCGAACTTGGTGCCGTCGCTCTTGGTGATGAGCGGGAAGGTGAAGCCCCAGGACGAGACGCCGAGCTTCTTGCGGATGAGATCGGTGCCGGCGGTGATGTTGCCCCATTGGTCGGAGCCGCCGATCTGGAGTTCGCAGTCCCACGTGCGGCGCAGGTGGTAGAAGTCGTGCGCCTGTAGCAGCATGTAGCTGAACTCGGTGTAGCTGATACCGGTTTCGCCTTCCATACGCGAGCGCACGCTGTCCTTGGCGACCATCACGTTCACCGAGAAGTGCTTTCCGATGTCGCGCAGGAAATCGAGGTAGGAGAGGGGGGCGGTCCAGTCCGCGTTGTCGACCAGGCGGGCGGGGTTGCCGGCGCAGTCGAAGTCGAGCAGGCGGGAGAGCTGGCGTTTGATGCTGGAGACGTTGTGGGCGAGTTGCTCGCGGGTGAGCAGGTTGCGCTCGGCGGATTTGCCGGACGGGTCGCCGATCATGCCGGTGGCGCCGCCGGCCAGGGCGATGGGGTGGTGGCCGGCGAGCTGGAAGCGGCGCATCGTCACCTGGCCCATGAGGTGGCCGACGTGGAGGCTGTCGGCGGTGGGATCGAAGCCGCAGTACAGCGTCGCGGGTTTTTCGGCGAGGCGGCGAGTGAGGCCGTCCCAATCGGTGCAATCGGCCACCAGGCCGCGCGCGCGCAGGTCTTCGAGGATGCTCATAAGGGGCGGGGATGGTCGCGGCGGTGACAGGCGCGGACAAGGGGAATTTTGGTTTGTGTCGCACTCGGCGGGCCGCCTACGGTGCCGGCTCGCGTTTTCCGGGGCTTAGCCCGGGACGCCTCACTCAGAAATCAAACACTGCTACCCAGCACTACCATGCCCATCGCAATTGGAACCAAGGCGCCCGATTTCACCCTCAAGTCCAAGACGGCCGACGGCCTCAAGGATGTAAAGCTCAGCGACAACTTCGGCAAGAAGCAGACCGTGCTGCTGTTCTTCCCCCTGGCGTTCACCGGCGTCTGCACCCAGGAAATGTGCGACATGAGTGGCGGCCTGGGCGAGTATGAGAAGCTCGGAGCCGACGTGATCGCCATCAGCGTGGACAGCCCCTTCGCCCAGGAGGCGTGGGCGCAGAAGAACTTCATCAAGCTCACGCTCGTTTCCGATCTGAACAAGGAAACGACCAAGGCCTACGGCGTGCTCTTCCCCGGTCTGGCCGGCATCGGCGACACCTCGGCGCGCGCCGCGTTCGTCATCGGCAAGGATGGCGTGGTGAAGTATGCCGAGCAGACCGCCACCCCGAAGGACTTGCCCAACTTCGAGGCCGTTAAAGCCGCGCTGGCGAAATAAGCGGCTCCTCGCACTCTCCTCGGCGACCGGCGCACTACCTGCTGCCGGTCGCCTCTTCGCTTCACTCACTCACCTCCCGTTTCCATGAGCGATCTACCCAATCCTCTCAATACGCTCCAGACCTTCGCCGCCGGCGGCGCCACGCACCACTACTACTCGGTGCCGGCGCTGACCTCTGCGGGCTTCAACGTCTCCCGCCTGCCTGTCTCCATCCGTCTCGTGCTTGAATCGCTGCTGCGCAACTGCGACGGCAAGCGTGTCGCCGAGCCGGCCGTACGGGCCCTCGCCGGCTGGGTGGCCAAGAGCGAACGCACCGAGGAGATCCCGTTCGTGGTCGCGCGTATCGTGCTGCAGGATTTCACCGGGGTGCCGCTGCTGGTCGATCTCGCGGCGATGCGCTCCGCGGTGGCCAAGCTCGGCCGCGATCCGAAGCTGATCGAGCCGCTCGTGCCGGTGGATCTCGTGGTCGATCACTCGGTGCAGGTGGATTTTGCCGGCAGCGCGTCGGCGTTGGCGCAGAATCTCGAGCTGGAGTTTTCGCGCAACCGCGAGCGTTACCAGTTCCTCAAATGGGGCATGCAGGCCTTCGAGACCTTCAAGGTCGTGCCGCCGGGCATCGGCATTGTCCATCAGGTGAATCTCGAATACCTCGCCAAGGGCATCCTCGCTGATGCCGCCGGGGTGGTCTACCCCGACACGCTCGTGGGTACCGACTCGCACACCACGATGATCAACGGCCTGGGCATCGTCGGCTGGGGCGTGGGTGGCATCGAGGCCGAGGCCGGCATGCTCGGCCAGCCCGTCTACTTCCTCACCCCCGACGTCGTGGGCGTGCACCTCACCGGGGCGGTGCGCGAAGGCGTCACCGCGACAGACGTCGCCCTCACGCTCACCCAGCTGCTGCGCAAGGCGAAGGTGGTGGGCAAGTTCGTCGAATTCTACGGTCCGGGCGCCGCTGCGTTGCCGGTGGTCGATCGCGCGATGATCGCCAACATGGCTCCCGAATACGGTGCCACGATGGGCTTCTTCCCGATCGACGCCGAGTGTTCGAACTACCTGCGCGCCACGGGGCGCGACGAGAAGCACATCGAGCTCTACGAGGCCTACTACAAGGCGCAGAACCTTTGGGGCATTCCCGAGAAGGGCCAGATCGACTACTCGCAGGAACTCGAGCTCGACCTCGCCACGGTGGTGCCGAGCGTCGCCGGCCCGAAGCGCCCGCAGGACCGTATCGAGCTGCCCAAGATGAAGCAGGAGTTCACGAGCGCTTTCGCCAAGCCAGTCGCCGAGAATGGCTTCGGCAAGAAGGCCGAGGAGTTTTCCACGGTGAAGGCCGAAGTCGCCGGGGCGAAGCTCGGGCACGGTTCCGTCCTCATCGCCGCGATCACCAGCTGCACCAACACTTCGAACCCGAGCGTGATGCTTGCCGCCGGCCTGCTCGCCAAGAAGGCCGTGGCCAAGGGCCTCAAGGTCAACCCGGCGATCAAGACCTCTTTGGCCCCGGGCTCGCGTGTGGTGACCGATTACCTGAACAAGACCGGCCTCCAGCCCTATCTCGACCAGCTCGGCTTCCAGACCGTGGGCTACGGTTGCACGACCTGTATCGGTAATTCGGGCCCGCTGGACCCGAAGATCGAGGAGGCCGTGGTGAAGAACGACCTGGTGGCCGCCTCCGTGCTCTCAGGCAACCGCAACTTCGAGGCGCGCGTGCACCAGAACATCAAGGCCAACTTCCTGATGTCGCCGCCGCTGGTCGTGGCCTTTGCGCTGGCCGGCCGGGTCGATCTCGATCTCACCGTCGACGCGATCGGGCAGGGGAGCGACGGCAAGCCGGTCTACCTGAAGGATCTGTGGCCCTCGCTCGCCGAGGTGCGCGACCAGATGCAGGCCGCGCTCAAACCCGAGGTCTTCCGCCGGCTCTACACCGATTTCGCGGCGCAGAACCCGAAGTGGAACGAGATTCCGTCCTCCACCGGCAACGTCTACGAGTGGGATCGGCAGTCCACCTACATCCAGGAGCCGCCGTTCTTCACGAACTTCGGCATGGCCGCCGGCACCATCGGCGAGATCAAGGGCGCGCGCGCCTTGGGCATTTTTGGCGATTCGGTGACGACCGACCACATCTCGCCCGCCGGCGCGATCAAGAAGAGCTCTCCGGCCGGCCGTTTCCTCGGGGAAAACGGCGTGGCGTTCGAGGACTTCAACTCCTACGGCTCGCGCCGCGGCAACGACCGCATCATGACCCGCGGCACGTTCGCCAACGTGCGCATCAAGAATCTCATGCTCGGTGGCGCCGAGGGTGGCGATACACTGCTCCAGCCCGAAGGCACGAAGCTCTCGATCTACGATGCGGCGATGGAGTACAAGAAGCGCGGCCAGCCCCTGATCATCGTCGCCGGCCAGGAGTACGGCACCGGTTCCTCCCGCGATTGGGCGGCCAAGGGCACCAATCTGCTCGGCGTGAAGATTGTCGTCGCCCAGAGCTTTGAGCGCATCCATCGCTCGAATCTTGTCGGTATGGGGGTGCTCCCGCTGCAGTTTAAGGACGGCACGACCGCCCAAACGCTCAAGCTCGACGGCACCGAGACCTATGATGTCGTCGGTCTCACCGCGGCGATCCGGCCCCAACAGGACCTCGTGTTGCGCGTCACCCGCAAGGGTGGGGTGGTCGAGGACGTGCCGGTGCGCTGCCGCATCGATACTCCGATCGAAATCGACTACTACGCGCACGGGGGGATTCTCCCCTATGTTCTGCGCGAAATTCTCAAGCGTGGACAATAACGCCCGATTGAGGCTTAAGGAGACGCGTTCAGCGCCCGACGCTTCACACGCCACGTAAACCGAGTTCCCCTCCCATGCCGGAAGCCGCAGCCAAGCCCGTGTTCCTGGTGGATGCCTTTGCCACCCCCGTCGTCATTAAAATTGACGGGCGGGCCTCGTTCATGAATTGCGCCTGCCTGCGCGATTTTTTCACCGAATTGATCCGGCAGGGAAAGACGAAGTTCGTGGTCGATTTCCGACAATGCGCGAGCATGGACAGCACGTTTCTTGGCGTGCTGGCCGGTGCCGCCCTTGAACTGCGCAAATTGGAGCCGCCGGGGTCACTCATCGTGGCCCGGGTGGGCCCACGCAATCTCGAGCTGCTGCGCAATCTCGGCCTGCATCGGCTCATGGTGATCGATACCGGCGCGGCGGACGCAACGGTGGAGACCTCCGTGGGCCAAGCGCTGAGCTGTTCGGCCCCGCGCTCGGAGCTGGACAATGCCCGCATGGTGCTGGAGGCACATGAGAACCTCGTCAGTGCCGATGCCGGCAATCAGACCAAGTTCCAAGATGTGCTGACCTTCCTGAAAACTCGCGTCGAGCAGGCGTAAGGAAGTCTCGCGGTCGTGCTTCGTGCTCGCCATAAACGGCGAACTCGAACCCCTGCGTACCCCACTATGGTCCTTCTTCTGATTGGCGCCCTCCTCGGACTCCTTGCCGGCCTCTGGCAGGTGCGGCGCGTCCGCCGGGAGTCGGAACAGTACGCCGAGGACAAGCAGGTGGTGCTGCAGGAGAAGCAGATCGTCGTGGACTTCATGCACGGGATGGTCGAGGCACTCGGCGAGAACCTCAGCCGCACCGAGCTGCTGCAGCGTATTGTGCACGCCGCGATCCTGAGCACCGGCGCGTTGAGCGCCTGCCTCTTCGAACGCACGCCGCAGGGCACGATGCGCGGCGTGGCGGTCGAGGGCTTTTCCCCCGCACCGGCCGCTGCCCGACAGCATGCGCCACAAGGCCACCACTCGTGCTCGTTTTTTGGAGCAGATCCTGCGGTCCGAGGAATTTCCCGCCAACGAGGGCATCGTTGGTCTTGTGGCCGCCTCCGGCGAGGCGGTGATAATCGCCGATGCCGCCACCGACGAGCGTGTGACCAAACACGACGACCCGGCGCTCAGGGTGAACTCGCTTATCGCCGCCCCCGTCATTTTTCGCGGCGAATTCTACGGAGTACTTTGCGTCGTCAACCCGGCCGATGGGCTGCCCTTCAACGAGAACGATTTCTCCCTTGTGCGCTCGCTGGCCGAGCAGGCCGGCATGGCCGTGCACAACCAGAGCCTTCTGCATTTTCAGCTGGAGAAGCGTCAGCTCGACCTCGACCTCTCGCTCGCCCGCAGTATCCAGCAGTTGCTCCTACCGCGGGAGGCCCCGGTGGTTTCGGTCTGGCTCTCGACGCCCGGTACCGCGCCGCCCAGCAGGTGAGCGGCGATCTCTACGACCTTATCCCCCTGGCCGACGGCCGGCTCGGTGTGGCGGTGGCCGATGTGAGCGGCAAGGGCATCGCCGCCTCGTTGTTGATGGCCATCTGCCGCACGAATCTGCGTCAGCTTGCCCAGCGCCACGATTCCCCGGCGGCTGTGCTCACCGAGGTGAACCGGGCGATGAGCGGCGAGATGCGTCAGGGCATGTTCATCACGATGATCTACGCGATCGTCGACCCGGCCCGTTCGGAGATTTGCTTTGCGCGCGCCGGCCACGAGCTGCCCCTGCTGCTGCGTGGGGCTGCCTCCGGTGGTGGCCGGGCCGAGTATCTCAACTCCGACGGCATGCCCGTCGGGCTGGTGCCTTCAGAGTTCTTTCAGCCGGTGCTGGAGGATCGGCGCGTGCCGTTCCTCTCCGGCGATGTGTTCGTGCTCTATACCGATGGGCTCACCGAGGCCCCAAACGAGTCCGGCCAGGAGTTTTCCGGAGCCCGGTTGTCGGACGTCGTGCGCAACCTCGGAGCCCAGCTTCCCGCCGCGATCAACGACGGGATCATCGAGACGGTGCAGCGGTTTACCGGTCAGGAGCAGCCGCACGACGATTTTACCCTCGTGACGATCCGCCGGGTGTGAGCGCGGAGGTGGCAGACCGCGGCGCGCCCCAGACCGGCTCGGGCGGAGCGTCGCCCTCCCGCGAGCCATTTGGACGCTGGTTGGAAGGCCCATTGCCAAAAAGGGGCAATGAGCTAACCTCCGCCCGGCCTCTTCCCAGCCATGACGATCGGCCGTGTCACCTCCGACTTGGGACTCCATTCGCAACAGCGACTGGATGTGTTCCTGCATGGGCGGCCGACCGGACGCCAACCGCCGCCGACTTCGGAGGGCGGCAACGCCGCCTCCCGGCACACGCGGCAGAATTATGCACTCAGCGTCGCCCCCGACGCTTGGCATCGCCCACCTGCGCCCGAGGGGGACGAGGACGACGGCAAGGTGGTGCCGTTTGAGCAACCTGGCACGACCGCGGACCAACAATCCGATTACGGAGGCACGGCGGAGGAGTCGTTGCTCGCCCTTGAGGTGGGCAACCCCCATCGCGATGCGCTGCTGGCTCAGGCCGCCTTGGTCTATATGAGATCCGGCCGGGCCGGCAGCGCGGTACCCGCCGGAACGGTGGGCACCCAGTTGAATGCGGTGGCGTGAGGCTGGCGCGGCTCAGGGAGCGGTGCGCTTGAGGCGGCGCAGGCGCCAGCGTTGGTTCTCTGCGACGATGAAGCCGACGCAGCCGGCGGTGCCACAGCGGCAGGGGTTGTCGGCCCAGTCGCGGAAGGCGAAGCCGTAGTCGAAGGTGATCTCCTCGCCGGGAGCGATGTCGCGCTCGGCGATGATCCAGATGTGTCCACGATCCAGTTCCGAGCGGCAGTTGGGCTCGCAGGAATGGTTGATGAAGCGGCTGATGTTGCCTCCGCGCCGGGCGTCGAGGTCGTGGCGCTGGTTGAGATCAAAAATGTAGGTACAGGAGTCGTGCCCGCGGCGGACGCGCGCGATCCGGGCGTCCTCGCGGCGTTTGCTCTCGGCCTTGGTGATGCGCTCGCCGCGGTACTCGACGATTACATGGGCCGCCGGGATCGCGATGCGCGCATAAACCCCCGAGCCGTGGATGCTCGAGCCGCCACGCTGAATCAGCAGCGCGGGAGGCAGCGGAGGCTCGGGGCGGGAGGACTTGGACTTCTCAGAAACGGGGGTGGGGGACCGCATGGCAAAACGTCACTCAAGCCTGCCGGCGAGGCGGCAGGCAAAGCCTTTTCGGCGAGGCGCCAACCGCCATTGGCGGAGCGGCGTCCATCCCTAAACGACGAAGCGGAGCCGGGTGGCTCCGCCTCGTGGATTCGCGGAAGAAAATCGGGCGATTGGTGGCGCGACCGCCCGATTTTAGGCCCGGCTCAGGCGGCCACGGCTGCAGCGCGGTTGAGGGCGCTGAGCAGGGCGCGGATCGAGGCCACTTCGATGTTCGTGTCGATGCCCGCCCCGAAGAGCGTGAGACCGCGAGTGGTCTTGATCTGGATGTAGGCGGCGGCCTTCGAGTCGGCGCCTTCCCCGAGCGAGTGCTCGTTGTAGGAGACGAGCTGGAAATGCTTCAGGCCGGCGACATCCAGGGCATGCACAAAGGCGGCGATGGGGCCGTTGCCGTTGCCGCGCAGGCGCTGCGGCCTCCCCTCGATGAGGAGATCCGCCGTGCACTCGGTCTCCTGATGGTGCCCGCCCGCGGATGCGCGGAGAAGTCGGCCAGGGCGTAGGGCGCAGTGCGGTTGATGTACTCGTTTTGGAACAGCGAGTAGATCTCTTCGGAAGTGATCTCGGTGCCCTTGGAGTCGGCGTAGTCGTTGATGAGCTTGCCGAGCTCCTTGTGCATGAGCTTGGGGAGCTGGAGACCGAACTCCTTCTCGAGGATGTACGCCACGCCGCCCTTCCCGGACTGGCTGTTGATGCGGATGATCGCGCGGTAGGTGCGGCCGATGTCGGCTGGATCGAGCGGGATGTAGATGACATCCCAGGGACGGTCGGGGTGCTGGTGCGGCCACGACTTCTTGATCGCGTCCTGGTGGGAGCCGGAGAAGGCGGTGAACACGAGCTCGCCCACGTAGGGCTGACGTGCGGGCACTTCGAGCTTGGTGCAGCGCTCGTAGACTTCGCGGATGTGGTTGATGTTCGAGAAGTCCAGGCCGGGGTGGAGGCCGTGAGTATAGAGATTCAGGGCGACGTTGACGATGTCGAGGTTGCCGGTGCGTTCGCCGTTGCCAAAGAGGGTGCCCTCGACGCGGTCGGCGCCGGCGAGCAGGCCGAGCTCGGTGGCGGCCACGCCGGTGCCGCGGTCGTTGTGCGTATGGAGGCTGATGAGGGTCGAGCTGCGGCGGGTGAGGTGCGTGCTCATCCACTCAATCTGGTCGGCGTGGATGTTGGGCGTGGCGTACTCGACGGTGGCGGGCAGGTTGAGGATGATCTTGCGCTCCGGGGTGGGCTGCCAGGCGTCGGTCACGGCCTCGCAAATCTCCAGGGCGAACTCGAGTTCGGTACTGGTGAAGCTTTCCGGCGAATACTCGAGGCGGAGGTCGGTGCCGGCGGCCACCAGCGGGCGCATCTGCTCCTTGAGGAAGGAGACGGCGTGGGTGGCGATGGCGACGATCTCGGGCTTGGTGGCGTTGAAGACGTACTCGCGCTGCTTGGGCGAGGTGGAGTTGTAGAGGTGGAAGATCGCGCGGCGGGCGCCGCGGAGGGCCTCGAGCGAACGCAGGATCAGATCCTCGCGGCACTGACAGAGCACTTGGATGGCGACGTCGGTCGGGATGCGGTTCTCGTCGATGAGGCGCCGGATGAAATCGAACTCGATCTGCGAGGCCGAGGGGAAGCCAACTTCGATCTCCTTGAAGCCGATCTGCACCAGCAGCTCGAAGTATTCGAGCTTCTCCTCGACGCTCATGGGCTGGGCGAGGGCTTGGTTGCCATCGCGCAGATCGACGCTGCACCAGAGAGGGGCTTGCGTGATGGTGCGGCCCGGCCATTGCCGGTTGGGCAAGTCGACCTGCGGGAACGGGCGGTATTTGGTGATCGGCGGCTTTTGCATGACGGAAGAAAGGGCGGAGTTTTCGACTCGTTCAGGGAACGGCGCAACCCACGCCAGCGGGAAGGGGCCGGTCCCGGAAAAATCAGAGCAGCACCAGTCGCGGGGCGGCCAGCAGGCGGAATCGGCCGACCCTGGGGCGAAGCGCTGGGGGGAGGTTGCTCACGGGGCGGAGTTAGCCGTTCGCCGCGCTGGCTGTCAACGGCGCCCGCGGCTACGGCGAGCTCAAACACATCCGCAACGCCCTCGACCAGGTGCTGGCCAGTGCGCGCTTTGCCTCACGCATCCGCGACGACGCCCTCCAACTCGACGTGCTCGTCGCCACCCACCGGCTCCTGCGCGCTCAACACGCCGCCCGCGTCGCACCCGATGAGCCCAGCTGATTCATTAGGGATTGGAGAAAGGCGGAACGGACTCAGCAGCCTGACCTTTCGGGCTAGAGCGTTTTAATTAAAACTATAGCCGCAGGCGGCAAACCAACCTTTGGCATCTTCGGCGGTGACCGTCGCCAGGGCCTTGGCGATGGCGGTGAGCAGGGCCTCGTGGGTGCGTGCTTGGGCAGCCCGCAGGAAGGCCTTCACCTTGCTCCACATCATTTCGATGGGATTGAGATCCGGGGAGTAGGCCGGCAGGAAACGAACCTGCGCGCCGGTGGCGGTGATCAGCGCGAGAGTGGCTTCGTTTTTGTGGGCGCCCAAGTTATCCCAGCCGACCAGATCGCCGGGGCGCAAGGTCGGCACAAACGCTTCGCCAACGTAAGCCTGGAACACCGCGGTGTCGGTGGGGCCTTCGATGGTGAGGCGAGGCACTCGAGCCATCAACGCGCACCGAGGAGATCATCGTGGTGGTTTGCCAGTGGCCGTGGGGACAACTGGCGACCAGACGCTGACCGCACGGCGCCCGACCACGCGGGCGGGTCATGTTCATCTTGGCGGCCGACTCGTCGATGAAGACCAGCCGGGCCGGGGCGAAGCTTCCTGTTCTTGCTTCCATTGCGCTCCAGGCCTGGGCGACATCAGGGCGACTTTGCTCGGCGGCATGCAGCGTCTTTTTAAAAGTCAGTCCCATGGCGACCAGTGCGTAATGCAGCGCCGGTACGCTGCAGGACATTGCCAACTGGGCCTTGATCTCGGACAGGGTCAGATCTGGTTGCGCCGCGATCAGGGCCCCCAGACGCTCGCGATACTCGGGCAGGATCTTGGCTTTGCGTCCCGAAAAACGATGCCGGTGGGCGATGTCGCCGGTTCGACTGCGCTGCTGTAGTAGCTTCTTAACCATCCCAACCGACACCCGGAAGCGCTTGGCCACTTCTTCCCGAGTTCCCTCCTGGGCGTCGTACGCGGCCAAGATGCGCTCTCTGAGATCCAGCGAGATCGTCTTCATGCTCGCCACCATGAGCGCCCCGGCGCTCAGTAGCTCGTTTTATTGAAAGTGCTCTAGTTTGCCGTGGTTGCTTTTTTAGAACGAGCACTAGCAGCGCCGTACTCCCAGCCAAGAGCATGACTTGAAATATCGAATGCGCTGTGAGCACCAATGCGAAACGGCCATTAACGGTTCTCAGGAATATGATGGCATCTCTTACCGCGCCAGAATCCCGGGCATTCTCGTAACTAGCCTCTAGCTGCGCGCCTTGGCGCATGGACTCCCGCCCCAGGATTGGGCCACGCTCCCTTCAAATCAGGAGGTAAGTCCACTCCACCGGCAAGCACCACACCAAGGTACAGAATCACAGCTCCTATGTTTCTACGTATCATAATATCAGTGTACTATTTCGTTCACCATATTTTCGGCACTCGTGTCCTGCGCAAGAGCACCAAAATCCCCATGCATGAAAATCTGCGAGGCATCAAGAAGCACGGCGCTGGTGTCATGGGTTAATGCCACGGTGCTCCCGCGGTAGTCGTAATGGTGAACGCGGATGGCGGCCCCAGCCTCGGCATAGAGCAGCAGCGAGCCAGCGTAGACGTAGCGCGTCGCGGTACCGCTCGCGGTCGACTGCAGCGGGCACGACAGCGCGGCGTTCGGATCGTGGACGAAGGTGGTCGTCACTCCGCCGACGGTTCGGCTAGTCCGGCGGTTCTCCGCGTCGTAGCTGTAGCTGCTGATGCCGACAGAGGTCAGGCGGTTGCGGACGTCGTACACAAAAGGTGCGAGCGCACCGGCGAGCGGGCCCTTGGTCAAATTGCCATCGGCATCGGACTGGGTGACCAGCGCGTTCCAGCCGGTGAGGCGGTCGTCATCGTCATAGGTCATTGCGGCGGCGGTGACGGCAAAGGGCAGCGGCTCCGGCAATGCGGTCTCCTCGACGATTCGGTCGAGGGCGTCGTAGCCGAGGGTAAAGCCGCTTACCAGCAGGCCGTTGGCCACGACCTCGTCGCGCACGGCGGCCACGCGGCCGGCGGCGTCGTAACTAAACACCCGTTGCGTGCCGTTGGGCAGTTCGATCCGCGCCAGCCGGCTCTTCGTGTCGTAGCGGAAACGCGTCACCCGCGCCGCCCAGTCGGTGACGGTCTCAAGTCGGTCGGCACTGTCGTAGGTGTAGCTCACTTTCCGCACGGGAGTGCCGGGATAGGTAAGCTCAACCAGGTTGCTGGCGCCATAGTATGTTGCGCACATACAACCTACGGCTGCGCTTGCGTCGCTCTTTCTTGGCCCTTGACTCTTCCAGAGGCTTGTTCGCCTCTCGTCCCCTTCGGCCACGATCGGCTTTTCTCCGACGCCTCAAAACTACTGAATACAAGGACCCGACGCAGCCGGGATTGTTGATCTAGTTCGAACGAAATCGTCGATCGCGCTTCGCCTGCTCCGACTGCCTTCTTTGTCTCAACCAAAACGCAGCTACTATACAGTCTAATAGTTACGCAGAACCGGGGCTAACCTTCAACTGGTTGAGCGCCGCCGATACCGATACCATCACTTCCGAAATCTGAGTCCCAACGGGAAACCCTTTCTCGAGTTCCAATTGGAGCGCTTCAATTCCTTCGACACCATCCCGCAGGCCCACGCTCGCTGCAGAGAGCGCAAAAAGCGCCCGTCCGCCCAAGGCAGCATCGGCCACATCTCCATACGACAGTGCTCCCTGCAAAGAAAGAAGCATAGCCACCGATAATCTGCAAACAGCGTTTATCATTTTGAACAATCCTTTCGTTTACCTGACAGATAAGCATCCAGTTCCTCCTCCGTAACCGGGCCCATTCCATACGCAGCCCTGACCCGATCAATGATTTCGCGTAAATCGGTAAACACCCATCCCTGCTCGTTCGATGTACACATCAACGCCCGATAGCGGGACAAAACATCGCTTGGTCGAAGATCGGGATACGACTGCAGAACATGGCCAACGACATCCTGCCAAGCGATAGCTCCGGCCGAGTTTCCGGCGTCCACCATTCCATCACCGACACCATGGCTGATCGTCCAGACATAGTAGTGGGTACCAATGCCGGCCTCGACAGCAGCGAGATACTGCCCTTCGGTGCGAAAGCCCTTCTCATCAATTGATACAACAGCCGAACCAACAGCTTTATTCACCGAATCCTTTGTCCACACGATGAGATCTCCTGCGGTGACACGCACCCCGTCTGCAACCATCCCAACACTGATGGAGACATCTGACTGGACAATCAGCACCATTGTTTTCGTTTGATCTTCGGAAGAAGAGGCAGCCAGTCCTCTTGGATCCGCGAACATCACTGGCGCTCCTCCGACGTAAGCGTACCAGTTGTTGCCGCCGCCGAAGCCGATTGGGTCGGCATTAAGGAAGCGTCTTGTTTCCGGCGAGTAGTATCTTGCCCGCATGTGGTAGAGGCCGTTGGGATCGGTGATCACGCCATCGCGGCCGTTGTAGAGGAACTCGGTGGAGGTGTTGCCGGTGCGGGCGACTATCTCGCCGTAGCTACCGTAGGTCACTCGGCCGAGAATGGTGCCGGTGGTGTCCGTCAACGCCACGGTGCTGCCGCGATAATCGTAGTGATGGACGCGGAGCGCGGCCCCAGTCTCGGC
Organism: Opitutaceae bacterium; assembly: GCA_016711225.1. GTDB lineage: Bacteria > Verrucomicrobiota > Verrucomicrobiia > Opitutales > Opitutaceae > CAJCBL01. Next base: position 5,623 of record JADJTK010000005.1, on the reverse strand, counting down.
ATAGAGCAGCAGCGAGCCGGCGTAGACGTAGCGCGTCGCGGTGCCGCTCGTGGTCGACTGCAGCAGGCGCGACAGCGCGGCGTTCGGATCGTGGACGAAGGTGGTCGTCACTCCGCCGACGGTTCGGCTAGTCCGGCGGTTTTCCGCGTCGTAGCTGTAGCTGCTGGTGCCGACCGAGGTCAGCCGGTTGCGGACGTCGTACACGAAGGTGGCGAGTGCGCCACCGAGCGGGCCCTTGGTCAAATTGCCATCGGCATCGGACTGGGTGACCAGCGCGTTCCAGCCGGTGAGCCGGTCGTCGTCATCGTAGCTCATGCTCGCGGTGGTGATCGCGAACTGAACCGGCTCGGGCTGGGTCGTCTCCTCGACGATCCGGTCGAGGGCGTCGTAGCCGAGGCTAAAGCCGCTCACGAGCAGGCCGTTGGCGACAACCTCGTCGCGCACGGCCGACACGCGGCCGGCGCCGTCGTAACTAAACACCCGTTGCGTGCCGTTGGGCAGTTCGATCCGCGCCAGCCGGCTCTTCGTGTCGTAGCGGAAACGCGTCACCCGCGCCGCCCAGTCGGTGACGGTCTCAAGTCGGTCGACACTGTCGTAGGTGTAGGTCACTTTCCGCACGGGAGTGCCGGGATAGGTAAGCTCAACTAGGTTGCCGGCGCCATCGTTTTTGTAGGCGATCGGATTGCCCGCTCCGTCGGTAAAAGTGTCGAGCTGGCCGAGGGCGTTGTAGTGGCGGGTGATCGTCTTGCCGCCTTCGACGACGGTTTCGAGCCGGCCGTTCGCATCGTAACTGGAGGTGATCGTGCCGAGTGCGTCGGTGGAGGTGTGCGGCCGCGCGTCATCGAAGTACGTGAAGGCGGTGGACTGAAGCGACGGCTCGGTGACGGTCGTGGGCTGGCCGAGCGCGTTGAAGTCGGTGTCGGTGAGGCGGGAGAGCGGCGTGGTGAGGGTCTCGGGCTGGCCGGTGGCGGTGAAGCCGAAGAGCCACGTCTTGCCGCGGGCATTGCGCAGCGAGTCATTACGACCGGCGGCATCGTAGGTGCGCGAAACCACCTGATTGAGCGGATCGGTCGTGGTCGTGAGGCGGCCGGCATGGTCGTAGCCGAAGCGCGCGATCTGGCCAAGCGCATCGGTCACCGTGGTGTTTCGGCCAGCAGAGTCGTAGCCGAAACGCGTGACAGCGCCGCTGGGTGCGGTAGCGGTCTGCTTGCGACCCCGGCGGAAAACGTGAACGAGACGATGTTGCCGGCGCGGTCTTCGATCGCCTCGAGGTTGCCAGCGGGATCGAAGGTGCTGGTGGTGCCGAAGCCGAGGGCATCGGCGGAGGTGAGCAGCCGCCGGTTCGCGTCGTAGGTGAAGGAAACGGCATGGGTGTTGGAATCGCCGCTGGTGGTCGTCACCGAATCCAGCAGGTCGCCGCGGGCGTTGTACGTCACGTCGACCATGGAACCGTCGGGCCGGGTGATGGTATCGGGGTGGCCGTAGGCGTCATAGGCGGTGATTGTCGTGTCGGCGTTGGGAGCGATGAGCTTCCATGGCAGGCCGTCGGCGGCTCCGGCGGTGTAGTACTCGATGGTGGTTTCGCGAAAGAGCGGATCGATGGTTTTTGTCAGATGATGCTCGGAGTCGTAGCGGTACTCGGTCTGCTTGTTGAGCGCGTCTATGGTATAGCGCATGTGGTCCTGGGCGTCGTAGCGGTGCTCGGTGACGGCGTTGCGCGCGCCGGTTACGAAACGCAGGTTGTGCCGGCCGTCGTACTGGAACGTCGTGGTGTAGTTGAGGGCGTCGGTGACCGCGACGAGATGGTTCTGTCCGTCGTACGCTCGCGTGGAGGTGGCGCCTTCGCCATCGGTTTCGGCGACGAGGCGGCCGAAGCGGTCGTAGCGGTAGGCGGTAACTTCGCCGAGCGGGTTGGTCTCGGTATTGAGGACGCCGGTGAAGGCGTACTGCCAAGTTTGCGCGGCGTCGCCCTCAGCGATTTGGGTACTCACGGCACCGTTGGCATCGTACAGGGTTTCGGCGACAAGACGGTCCTGCTCGTCGTAGGTCTTCCAGAGCCGTCCGGCAGAATCATACTCGAATGTGCGAGTATGGGTTTCCGGATCGGTCACGGCGGTGAGTTGGCCGGCGGTGTAATCGTAGCCGACGCTGCGCCCGGAGGAGTCGGTCACGCTAGCCAACAACCCGGCGCGGGCCGTATCAGCGTAGTAGTCGAAGGTGAGCGTGCGGTTGTAGCAGTCGCTGACGTTCTTCAACCTACCCAGGTTCAACCCGGAAGTCTCATAGGTCAAAGTGAGGGCTTTCCCGTCTGCATCGGTGAACGAGGCGAGACGTTTCATCGCATCAAAATTCAGGGTTTGCCCAAAGCGCTCATCGATTCGGTACAGGCCGGAGCCCGAATCCTTGACCAATTGAGCGGTTCCCCCTGCTGCGGGCGTATAGGATCCGTCGGCTTGGCGGGTGAATGCGAAGGCCTTGCGGCCGAAGGTGGCGGTGGTCGTGTTGTTCTTCGCCTGTTCGAGCATCCAGAACGAGGCGATCGAGGTTACGACCCAGCCCTTGGCGGAGCCAAGCGCACTGCGGCTCAGGTCGACGATGGCATGGAGGGCGACAATCGCACTCGCGGCACTTTCGGGCGTGGAGCCGCCAAATGCGGAGTTGGTATCGGAATGTACGGAAAGGAATCCCTCGAAATTGTGCGACCATCCCCGGCCAAAGCCCGATGGGCCGGCATCACCGGAAGAACTGTAGTGCCGGGACAGGCTCAGCCCGCGCGCCCCGCCTGAGCCCAGGGCGAGTCAATCTGATCGGCCATAAGCCCCGTTATATAGGTCGATGGGATCTGGAGATTCTTTATTGTCAATCCATCGGGCTTGTTCGTGTCCTTGTTGGGTGTAGAATTCTTCGTGCCATCGGCGGTACCTGGCTGATTGGCGTAGCCGCCATTGAGCAGACCGGGGTTGATCTTGGCGGTGATCGAGCTCGCGTAGATTTCGAAATAACCGTTTCCCGTCAAAGAGCCCATGGTGATCGCTCCGCTCTGCGGCAGCACCAATGTGGCACCCACGGCGATCACGTTGGGCAGATGGGTATTGCGCCAAGTCAACGCTCCATCCGCAATGAATGCCGGATCGGCGATGGTCGGAGGTAGTTGGCTGAGGTCGCATAGAACGTCTTGCCCCCCGCCAGATTGTTCTCCCGCACGTATCTAACAGTGGATACCGCGCTCATGCCCGGGTAGTTCTGTTCGATCACGCTGTGCTCCATGGTGCTGCCCAGCTGGATGTAGGCGCGTCGGAATTCGGCGGTGGTCGCGGTCAGGCCGTCTCTGGCAATGCCCACGCCAACCACCGGAATGTCCACAAAGAAGCCCGTCTCTTGGCCGGCCAGGGCAACGGTGTGATGCTCGACGTACTGCACCCGCTCAAGGCGCGCGAGCAAAAGTCGTGGATTAGTCGCGTTGCCGCAACCAATCCGGGCCCTTCAAGCACAGAGGGCGTCGACTCGCTCTGGAGTCGTTGGCGCCAAACCTTGCCGGACCAATGCGTCGGACCGGGCGCGCTGCCGTTGCTGAATCTCGCCGCGTTCATAGCCCCCGGTGCCCAACATTCAAAGCGTAGCGACCTCCTGCACAGACGTTGAATTTTGCCTCGTCGTAAGCGGTCGCAGCTCCGGCGACGTGGGGTGATCAATGTAGTATTTCATCCCAAGCTCCCTGCATAGGGGAGGACGAGGCTTCACCGACGACCAACCGTCTATCGATATCTGAACCTTGTTGGCCGCCGAAAAACCGACCGTTACCTGATGACCGGCGAAATCGGACATCTGCCCACCGAACATCACGATGTAGCTGCTAAGGTCGGTGCCCGCGGCATTGCTGGGGCCAATATACAACCTCATCGTCGTTGCGAAGGTGAAGAGTCGTCCTGGGGCATTCCGGAATACAAACATACGGATCATGACGAAGTTATCAAAGCCGGACAGCACATCCCAGCCGGCCGGGCCTTCGTTTGGGTCGCCCAAGGTCAACGGCACAATCCTGCGTTCGACAATCTCGCCGGCAGAGCATTGGGGTGGTCATTGTGGATGATGACCGTTCGCAAGGCAGCCGCCCGATCGGCAATTGCCCAGTCACAGCACTCTCAGAAACACCCTGCACCGCTGTGGCGGGTCACCGTACCACCGGCGACCGCGAGTAGGTTGGTCCTGTTGCTAGCCAGTCGCCCGCGACGGGATCGATGCCGGTGGCTTCCGTCATCGTCTTGAACAATGGCACCCAGTAATGGTAGGAGCTGCCAATCTTGACCACGACGAAGATCTGTTCGACCGCGTAGTTGCCGCCCCCTGCTCCCGGCCGAATAATAGGACGAGCCGGTCAACATGTTCACTGGCGGTCAAATTGTCGGCGCCCCACCACGCGAAGGCCTCCGCCTCAGGAAGCACCGCCACCCGTAATAGTAAAGGCCTCGTAGCCTGCGGCATGGAGCAGTTCGACCAATAGCTGGGATTGATCGGCGTCGCTCCCCGGATTTCGTCTGCCACGGCTGAGCACCGGTCCTTTCCGGAAACCGCGGTAGGGCTGAAACCGGACTTCGTTCCGAACGATCTCAAAGAGTTTGGGGAGCATCGCCACCACAGGCGCGAACGATGTTTGCAGATCCTGTGGATGGTCGGTCAGGGCCTTCGCCGGCGCCCCTACGCCATCGCCGGTTGCCGCAAAAGCGCCGGCGCCCGAGCCACGGATAGCCGCAATGTGGCAGGGCGCGACGCTGGGGTGAGGACGAGGCTTAGCCCTAGTCGCACCGCCCGCAGCGAACACGCCCCCCCCGTGACGACCGGAGCTTCGTTTGTCGGTGTCGGGAGGAATCGCCGGATCGATGGGCATCTCAGCCGCGACAGCGCCGGTCTGCCAACACTGAGCGCGAGGAGAACGGAGCTGCGAGGATTCATGGCAGAGGTCTCAGGGTTCATCGTTTCACCAAACGGATGCGCAGGAACAGGCGCGGCGCGTGCTGCCGAGGGCAGCGGTGCCGCGCACGGTGACCTGCTCGACACCGCCGCCCTGCGACACTGGGGCGAGCTGCTCCACGTCGATGACGCAGGCTCCCCGTCTTTGGGTCGGCGGAAACGTCTGCGAGGTAGTCGGGTGTCGCCGGCCCGTGGATCGGTCGCAGGTAACGCAAGGTCAGGCGCGTGCCGCCGCCAGCCCGCCTCCCAAGAGACGGGCGTAAGGTTGGCGCCGTCAGCCTCGGTCAGGTTGGCGGGTGAAGGCGAACTCCTGCAAGTCGACGAGCCCGTCGGCGTCAGGATCGGCGGTGGCGGTGCGCCCGGTCTCGCGCCGTGTAGCGGATTTCCACGTATCAGGCAGGCCGTCGGCATCAGGTGATCTTGGGCCGGCGTTACCACCAGGATTGTTGTGATGTTGCCGGCCGGGTCGTGAAACGAAATGCGTCGCCTGCCCGCCCGGCTGCACCGACCACGTCAGCCGCCCAACGGCGTCGTAGCGATAAAACCAGCCCGAAGGCGGTACACGGCAATAACAGCAGCAGGCCGGTCCACAAGCGGACACGGCTATCCCACACGGAAGGAATCGTTCTCATCGCACAAAAAAGTTGGGGTTTGC
>JADJTK010000004.1 GCA_016711225.1 Opitutaceae bacterium | reverse complement strand
GCCGGACTCGGAATGGACCGGAGGGTCTCACGCAGGCACGAAGGACCAAACTGGTTGGGACCGCGGAGACCGCGGCGTCCTGCCACCGACGGTGAAGCCGACCGGCGGAGTCGGAGGGCAGCGGACGCCAGCGGCGGAGAAAGACCGCGATCAGGAGGAGCGATGGCAGCGTATCTGGAGCTCGGAGAACCTGAATGCCGCCTGGCGTAAGGTCCGGGCCAACGGCGGGTCGGGCGGCGTCGACGGGATGTCGATTGCCGCTTTCCCGGCGTTTATGAACCTCCATGGGCAGCGGATACGCCAAGCCCTGCAGGAGGGGCGGTACGAACCGTCGCCGCTGCTACGGTCGTTTATCGCCAAGAAGGACGGGGGCCAGCGACCGCTGGGCATCCCGACGGTGCTGGACCGAGTCATCCAGCAAGCCCTCGCCCAAGAACTGGGCGGGGTGTTCGAGGAGACGTTCAGTGAGCATAGCTACGCCTACCGGCCCGGCCGCAACCCGCATCAAGCGGTGCGCTCGATCCGCAAATGTATCGCTGATGGACTCAGCGATGCGGTGGACTGCGATCTGAAAGGTTTCTTTAATCACGTGGATCACGACCGGCTCATGAGGCTGGTGGCCGCGCAGGTTCGGGATGTGCGCATCCTGCGCCTGATTGGCCGCTTCCTGCGGGCTGGGGTGGTGCTACCCGATGGCAAGCGCGAGCCAACGCTGCGGGGCGTGCCCCAAGGCGGACCACTCTCGCCGCTGTTGGCCAACATCGCCCTGACTCCGCTGGACCGGGAACTGGAGAAACGTGGCCTGCGCTTTGCGCGCTACGCCGACGACTTCCTGATCCTGGTACGTACCCGCGTCGCAGCGAAGCGGGTGATGGCCGCCGTGGTTCGGTTTGTGGAAGGAAAGCTCTGCTGCTCGTCAATGCGGCCAAGAGTCGCGTGGCGCCCTTGGCGCACTGTACGTTCCTAGGCTTTCGGTTCTCTCGCGGAGAAATCCGCTGGAGCCACGAGGCCGGGGAGCACTTTGTCACGGAAATCCGGTCACTGACCGGGCGCACGTGGAGTGTGTCGATGGAAGAGCGACTGCTGGCTCTGCGGCGCTATATGACCGGATGGATCAACTTCTACCGGTTGGGGCGCAACTACGCGGAGGTGCAAGCGCTCGACCGCTGGGTGCGCCGGCGGGTACGGCAGTGCTATTGGAAGCAATGGAAGCGCCCACGCTGTCGGCGGAGAAATCTGCTGCGGCTGGGCGCCGATCCAGAGCAAGTGCATCTGTGCAGCCGGTCCCGCAAGGGCTGCTGGCGCATGTCGACTAATAGCATCGTGCAAGCCGCGCTCAGCAACGAGTGGCTCAAGAAACAAGGGGTCGTCTCCCTGCAGGAGGCCTGGCTCGCCTACCATTATCCCAAAGGCGCCGCACGCGTCGATGAATGATGGAGACTGGAATCGCCCGGTACGGACCCGTACGCCGGGTGGTGTGGGGGCCGGCGGCTAACTACCGCCGGCTACCCGGTTGGCCCGGCTGTTCCTTCTTTCGGGGAATCTTCCGATTGGTCGCCAAAGCGGGCTCTTCGAAGAGTAGACGACCCGAATCAGAAGACCGCGACCGAGAAACAGCCAGGTGAGAGTGATCAACGAGAGAAATCCGGCTCGCCCGAATCGCATATCTCTAAACTCAAGGAACGTCAGGCCGGCGATCATCGGGAACGTCACCAGCCAAAGAACAAACACACCGATATTGGTGGTCCGCCGACTGATGATTTCTTTGTTCCAGTTCATGCGTGAGCCGTTACTTGCGGTGTTTTGTCTATTTCGGCCAACGCTTACGGATGAGGGACGGCGGCCCCCTGACTCGGATTGGAAGGCGGGGCCTTCGCCGACGTTCCATCTGGCCGCTTGTTCGGCGAATTCTTCTCCCGATCGAATCCGCTTAGCCCGCCTTGTCCGACATAGATGATGAAACTGGACCCGCACGGCTCGCTTGGTACCGATGCAGAAAACGAAATCGAGGAATCGGGCTCGATCTGATGAATCTGGTCCTTCGGTGCGCGTAGTCCGAAATGCAGCGTGATGCGGAGCCCCCGAATCGAGTCCGGCAGTGCGCAGAGACGCTCTGCACCTCCAAGATCCCCGGCCTGCGCCGGCACCGCTTCGTCGTCGAAGAACCCAGCCGGAAGCATCTTGACGACTCGGCAGGTGATTGTCTGAGCAGGATGCACGGGTCCGGCCCATACCCATGGGCCGGAGTCATCGCGCTGAATCCTCTGCCTAGCAGGGACGGACGAGCACCCACAAATTACACTGCAAAGTGCGGCTGTGATGATCGTAGGTGATTTCATTCTTCTTTGCCGAACGTCAGAGGTCTGCCGCTCCGGGCACCTGACCGTGATTGGAAGGCGGACACTCTACCGGAGTTGGCAGTGGTGTCTTGTTCGGCTGGCTCTTTTTTTGGTCCTTCGTGGTTTGAACCGAATCCAAGATCGAGCGGACCACAGCTTGCTCCTTCTCGATGAATTCTTTGGGGCCATTCAGCGATGCGATCACCGTGACCTCCGGGAAGAACAGGAAATCGGAGACCCAGTAGATATCGCCAGCTTTCCCTTCTCCGCGGAACTCCTGCCGGTAGCTTCCACTAGGCCGGAACTTCAGCTCCCTTTTTTCAGACGTGGGCAGACCAAACGGCCTAACCTCGCTATTCACCTGCTCGACATCCTTGGGCGATAGCGAGGCCGAGGAATGCGCAGTCACTGTCAATGCGGCCAATCCATCAGGCGACCCGAAGCTAATCGACTCAGGGCCGGATGCATTGGTCCACCCGGTGGGGATATCAACAGACACAAATCCATCGCCGACTGGGAAGACGTAGTTCGCACCATTCGATGCCGCGACAAAAATGGCACCACAGAGAATCACGAGAAATCTGGTGAGCGTCTTCATTTTCTTCTGCCGAACAGTAGGGATTCACCTCAGTTGAACTGAGCTTTTGCCGGAAGGGGTGCGCGGGAGGTTTGGCCGCGCAACTCGTTGGAGTACAAGTGGCGCTCCGCACGAATGTTGCTTTCGCCGGGGGCGGGGCGGGGAGCAAAAGCGACATTCGCGCTGAAGCCCATTTTGCCCACTTCTCCCGCTCGAAAAGCGACGCAAAGGTAGGGCTGACGGCCCACGGCCGAAGATGGAAAATCTTCGAAGAGAAAGACGGAGCGAAGAATTCCAACCAAGCTGGGCAGAATCGCGATGATTCCCCCCTTCCCGGATTGGATCGCCGCGTTGGAGGCGGCGCTGGAACCCGCCGCGAAGGAGGGGTACCGGCGCGAGATCCCCGCGTTCCTGCACCACTGCAAAATCCACCATGCGGGGGCGAGCATCATCCTCGTCAATGCGTATCTCCCAGTCGCCGAGACACAAGGACGAAGTCTTGGCGGCAGCCTAAGGCAGAAGGCAGAATGAAGAAGGCAGAACGAAAGGGCGACGAAGCCGAGCTGGAGCTCGGCGCTTCCAGGGCTGAACGGCTGCACCGTCCAGCTACGACGGAGATGGGGCGGACGAAGCTCTTGCGAGCGTCGCTACGGGGCGGAAGACGAACGGGCCATCTCGCCGCGGTGGCCTACACGACGGACGACGTTCTGGCGAACGTCGCTACGAACGGACAAGGCCCGGAGACCCGTCCTCAAGGAGCGGGCCACGCGGGGCGGCGGAATGCCTAGGCAGAGGGACGGGCTACGACGGAAGCCGCATCCGCCTCATCCGCGTAATCCGCGGTGAAAGTCTGTTCCTTTGCGCTCTTTGCGTTCCTTGCGGTTAACCCTTCCGAACCTCTGTGCTCTCAGGGCCATCATCTCTACGCAGCGGGGGTGGCCGAGAACGACCGGGCCTCCCCTTGAAGCGTCGCCCCCGGCGATCGGGATCTCACCTTCCGCCGGAGGGCGGGAGCAGCTTGGCCACCCAGCTGCCAAGCTTGCCGGAGGCGGCGAGGTGCTGGCGCATCTGCTCGAACTGTTCGGACTTGGCGGAGGCCGTCGTGCGGTCGAGCAGCGGGAGGCCGGAGCGCCGGGAGAGCCATTCGCCCAGGGCGCGCGGCACGAGCGGGTCCCGCAGGGTGCGGGCAATGGATTTGTGGTGGCGGGCCTTGAGAGCCAAGCCCGGCTCGGGCGGGGGCGTGGCGAACAACTTGAGCTCGTACCAGCTGTCGTTGTCACTGTCGGACGCGAGATCGAGCTCGAGGGAGACGCCTTCGAAGACGGGCCGCACTTTTCCGCCGAAGCGCCAGTCGAGATGCAGTCGCTCGCGGGTCCAGCGCCACTCGTGGCGGCCGAAGAGCAGGCGCAGCGCGCCCCAGCCGAAGAGAAAGGCGAGGCCGCCGAGGACGGCGCCGACGGCGAAGTGACCGCCCGAGGCGATGGCGCACGCGGCGACCGTCAATGCGGCGGTGATCGTGGATACGAGAAGGGCCTGCCGCCGGCGTTTGGCGGGGGACTCGATCAGGGCGGGGCCGCCCTCCGGCAGGGTGGTTTCCTCCCATCCGGCGGGCAGGGCGGCCGTGGTGGAGGGGCGGAGGCCGAGCTCCCGGGTGAGCTCCGCCTCGAGTTGGTCGAGCTCCGCGCCGCTGGCGAATTCGGTCAACTTCACCGCTCCGTGCTCGGTGTCGGCCATGAGGGTGCGCTGGAGGCCGCGGCCGGGCGTGCGGTAGAGCTGGCGGATCTCGTTGCGCGGGATCTCGCGGGTGCGGCGGAAGGGCCCGGCCCGCCGGATCACCCGCAAGCCGTCGGGGCGGGCGACGAGCCGGTCTTCGCCCCAGAGGAGGCGGAGGAAGGCCTGGCCGGCCGCCCAACCGCCGAAGGTCCAGAGGGTGAGCCACACCAGGAGGAAACCGGCGACGGGCAGCGTGGCACCGCCGTCGATCTTTGGCATAGAGGGGTGTAGGGGCTGTCCGGTGATCGTCAGCCACGCTGTGCCTATGAGAAAGGCGAGGGCAAAGAACTCGCCCGCCGCCCAGCCGCAGAGCCAGAACGCGAGGAAGGCGGCGCTGAAGTAGCGGCCCATCCCGCGTGAGGTGAGCCGAATCTCCAGGCCTTCGAAGGTGCGGGTGGTTTGCATGGGGGCGGTGAGGGGAAGAAAGGGGGGATGGGCGTAGTGAGAGATATGCGGCGCGGCTCCGGGGCGGTCTTGCTCGCGTGGGCAGCGTCGCCGGTGTGGGGCAGGCGTTCGCGCTGGTCGTCGTGGGGCCTTACTTCGCTCCGCTCCCTGTTTCGCTCTCCAGCAGCGCCGCCGCCGTCCAGAGCAACGGGGCCTGCCCGTGAAAATCGCCGGTGCGCCGGGGGCGGTCGAGGTAGTACTGGAGGTCGCTCCCGGTGCCGGTGCCCACGCAGATCTCGCGCAACTCGGCGTTGGGCTCCAGATACGTCGTGAGGGCGAGCCAGGCACGGCGGGCCGCGGGGCCGTAGGTCGCGGCGTCGAGCCAGCCTTGTTTCACCCCGGTCACGAAAGCGTAGGTGAACATGCCGGTGCCGGAGGCTTCCGGCCAGGCTTCGGGTCGGTCGAGCAGCTGGCGCCACATGCCTTCGGGGGCCTGCAATGCCAGCAGGGTGGCCATCATTCGGTGGTAGTTCTCGAGCAGGCGCGGGCGCAGGGGATGGGTGGCGGGCAGGGCGCGGAGGAGTTCGGTGAGGCCGGCGGCCATCCAGCCGTTGCCCCGGCTCCAGAAGAAGGGGGCAGCGGGGGCGTGGAAGAAGAGGCCGTTGGGCTGTTGGAGGCGGTCGAGGTAGACGAGCATCTGCGCGGCGGTGCGATCGAGGTAGGCCGTGTGGCCGGTGGCCCGGAAGGCGCGCACCTGCAGCGCGGTGATCATGTACATGTCGTCGATCCAGAAGCGCGTCTGGTTGGTCAACCCCTCCGGGGTGGGGCGGTCCCATTGGCCGTCGGCGAAGGCGAGGCCGAGGGTGCGGAAGCGGGCGTGCCCGGTCTGGCGGTACAGCGCGAGCGGCAGGGCCCCGAAGACCGAGTTGTCGACATGGTCGATCGGAGGCACGAGCGCGGCCTCGGCGCCGAGCAACGGTTCGAAGCGCGCCGTGAGCTGGGCGGTCAACTTGCGGTCGCCGGTGCGTTCGGCGAAGTCGAGCGCGCCGGTCCAGGCGCAGATTTCCGAGTAGGACAGGGTGCCGAACTGTGGCCAGAGCGCGTGGGGCGAGGCGAGGAAGCGCGTGGCCACGCGATGGCCGATCTCCTGGGGCGAAGTGCCGGCGGGCCACTCGGTGAAGACGTCCACGCCCGGGCTCGCGGCGGTGGCGGCCGACGAGGCGAGGCCGAAGAGCCCGAGGCAAACCAGGGCGGTGTGAAATCTCATGGCGTGTCGGGCGAGGTGGGGCCGGCGGCTTTGAGCAACCGGGCACGGGCGACGAAAAGAAAATACACCGCCGGGCCGAAGGCGAAGAGCATGACCGCGAGGCCCATCGCCAAGCCGGCCATCGTGTAGACCCCGGCGCAGCAGTAGTCGCGGCAACGAACGAAGATGTGGCAGGGCACCGCGACGAGCAGTTCAAGGATGCTGCCCCGCACGAGGCGGCCGCACAGGTTCGAGACGAAGTCGAGGGGCGCCTGGGTACGGCTGAGCCGGTGGAAGACCACGCCCCAGAAGGTCCAGAGGACGAGGACCGAGACCCCGATGCTCCAGAGTGCCCAGGGCGGGCCGTCGCGGTCGCCCACCGCGAGAGGGAAGAGCGAGAGCAGCACGCCGCCGCCGAGCACGGCCATTGCCGCGGCGCCGGCGGCGATCGTCGGCCAGAGCGCCCCGCGGGTGACTGGGCGCCGGCTTGCCACGCGCACCGGCAGGGCGAGCAGAGCGAGTTGACTGCCGCCCATGGCCACCAGCCACGCCCAGTAGGGCCAGTGGCCGAAGGTGGAGCCGATCATTTCCGCGGTGGGCCCGACTCCGATGCCGACGGCGAGCACCGGCAGCGTGAGCAAGGCGAGGATGAGGACATACAGTCCGGCGACGACGAGGTGCCAAGATTTCATGGTGAGTGGATCCGGGGGACGCGGGGCTTACGGCCCGGAGCTATAGGCGCTCGGCCGGTCTGCTGCGAGGGAAAAGCGGATGCGGAAGCCGGGCGCCCCACTGTCCAAGGGTTTTCGCCCGCATCGTGATTTCCGCAAATTGCGGGAGGCCTGGGCCTCAGGGCGGCGCTCCGGCTGTACGCCAGGAAGGTGGTTCGGTCTGGCGGACGTTGCCTCAACGGCTCTCGCGCTTGGCGGGCTGGTTGTCGAGCTCGGCCCAGCGGGCGGCGGCGAGCAGCAGCACCACCCACGTCAGCAGGATGGCGGGGTTTTGGAAGACGAAGTCCATTCGGGCGTGGACCAGCGTGAACCCGCAGCCGAGCACGCTGAGCAACGCGAGCGGGTTGGCCCAGCAGCGGCGCCGCAGCAGCGCCCATGCAAGCCAGCCCAGCGGAGCGGCCAGCAGCAACGAGCCGACCACGCCGAGCTCGATCGGGTACTCCAGCAGGTCGTTGTGGGCGTGCTCCCAGTACTTGCGCTGGTCGGTGCCGGAGTAGTAGATCTCCGGATGCCGGTAGACGTGGAAGGGAAACCCGAAGCGGAAGCAGCCGGCGCCCCAGCCGTAGGCTGGTTGGGCGGCGAGCATTTCCACGGCGGCGGCATGGGCCTCGGTGCGGTCGCGGGCGGAGGCCACCGGATCGACGATCATGCCCTCGAAGCGTTTCCAGACATCCTCGACGCGCAGCGAGGCCAGTCCGGTGCCGACAAAGCCGGCGAGCAGCAGGAGCAGCCCGAGGATCACCGCTCCGCGGCGCTCATGGGCGGGTTGGCGGAACTGGGCCCAGAAAAAGGAGAGTCCCGCCAGCACCACAAAGGAGAGCAGCAGCAGGATCGCACCGCGCGAGAAGGTGAAGAGCACCATCAGCCCGATGATGATGGCCGCGAAGGTGAATACACCGGCAGGGCTGGATTTGTCCAACCGGCGGTTGCCGCGGGTGTAGTACCACCAGGCCAGCCCGGCGCCCAGCGCGAGCATGAGGTTGAGGTAGGCGCCGGCGTGGTTGCGGTAGATGAAACTGGCCACGAACGACTGGGTGCGCACGGGCACGAGCCAGAAGATGCCGGTGGCGTGGGTGACTTGTTGAGCCAGGCCGAGCAGCGAGAGCAGCACGCCGTTGACCACGAGGAAGGTGAAGAGCAGACGGAAGGAGAGCCGGCGCATGAAGCCGATCCAGACCGTGCACGCCGTCAGCCACAGCGAGGCGTGGATGAGCAGGGCGCGCCACGGGCCGGCGGTGGCGAAGGGCACCTCCATGCCGCTGGGCAACCAAGCGAGATGGGCGACTGGTTCGAGCCACCAATACGAGGCGTTGCTGCGGTAGCGCCAGGCGGGGTTGAGGCCTTGGATCGCGATGTAGAGCAGGACCAGCAGTCCGGCCCAAAAGAGCGGAAAACGCCAGAGGCGGCGCAGCGGGCGCACGCTTACCGGGGTGCCGGAGGTCTGGTGGGTCTCGTAAGTGCGCGGCCGGGCCGCAACGATGAAACCGATCAGGGCGAGGCCTAGACTCGTGCACTGGCTCCAGAGATGCATGGTGCCCAGTGCCCAGGGCAGGAAGCAGAGATGCAGGGTGACCCACCCCAGCACCCATTTCTCCTGCGGGTGGAGTTCGAGCTGGTGCGAGCGTGTGCGGAAGCTCTCGACGAGCGAGATCGGCTTGGCCTTGGGCTGGGAGGGTCGAGGAGGCACGGGGGAAGTTATCGGCCGCGACGGAGGCGGGTCCAGCGGGTTTTGCGGAAAGGCGGCCCTGTGGTTGGCTGGCGGGTATTGCCCCGGCGCCGTGGGGGGGCGGGCAGAGGCGCTCGGGGGTGTCGTTTCCAGGCGTTGCCCGGCGGCGGCTTTCGCGGTCGGGCGGCGGGCGTATTCTGCCGGCCCCTGCCGGAAGCAGCGGGCCAGGACCCGGGGCCGGCGCTACGGGAGCGGCGCTACGGGCTCGGCGCTGGTCTCAGGGGCAGGGCAAAATAGAAGGTGGCGCCCTGGTCGGGCAACCCCTCGGCCCAGATGCGGCCGCCGTGGCGCAGCACAATGCGCTTGGCATTGGCCAAGCCGATACCGACGCCGTCGAAATCGCGCACATTGTGGAGGCGCTGGAATACGCCGAAGAGCTTGGCGGTGTATTGCGGATCGAAGCCCACCCCGTTGTCGCGCACGAAGAGGATCTGTTCTCGCTGGTCGGCCGGCGCCGGCAGCACGCCGATCTCGATGCGGGCCGGGTCGCGAGTGCGGGTGAACTTGAGGGCGTTGTGGAGCAAATTGGCGACGAGCTGTCGCAATAACGTGGGGTCGCCGGAGACGGTGGGCACCGGACCGATGGCCCACTCGATGTGGCGGTTCCCGCATTCCGGGGCGAGGTCGGCACGCACATGCTCGACCAGTGCGCCGAGCTGCACCCGCTCGGGTTTGAGGTCGGCGCGGTTGAGCCGGGCGAAGGCGAGCAGGCTGTCGATGAGCTGGCTGAGTCGAACGGTCTCGGTGGTGATGATCTGGAAGAAGCGTCCGCTCTCGGGATCGAGCAGGTCGCGGTTGCGCCGGCGCAGGAGGTCGACGAAGCCGTTGATGTTGCGCAGCGGGGCGCGCAGATCGTGGGCCACCGAGTAGGAGAAGGATTCGAGCTCGTGGTTGCTGGCGCCGAGCTGCTCGTTGGCACGCACCAGCGCCTCGGTGCGCTCCTGCACACGCTGTTCAAGCGCGGCACTGAGTTGGCGGTAGCGCTCCTCGCTGGCACGCAATTCGCCGGCCTGGCGCAGGGTGGCCTCCATGTTGGCGGCGAGCTGCCGGTTGGCGGTGTTGAGTTCCTGGGTGCGCTGAGTGACCTGCTGCTCGAGCAGCGCCTTGCCCTGCCGTGCGCGCCAAGCGGCGTAGGCCATGGCCAGGGAAATGAAGAGGATCGCGCCCAAGAGGTAGGCGAGGTAGGCGAGTTGGCTGCGGAACCACGGGGGCTCGACGAGGAAGGCGAGCCGGGCCTCCTGCCCGGGCAGGCCTTGGGCCAGCGGCCGCACATGCAGGATGTAGTTGCCTTCCTTGAGCCGGTTGAACACCGCCGAACCGGCCACTCCGGCGGGCACCCATTCGCGGTCCGCCCCCTCCAGTCGGACTTCGAAGGAGACCGGGCCGCGGGGAGGGGCGTCGACCGCCATGAACTGCACGGCAAACGAGTTGTCGTGCGCCGGCACATCGGGCAGGCGTGCGCCGGGCTGGATGAGGGTGCGGTTGCTGGCGGTGAAGCGCACTTGGGTGATCAGCGCGCGGGGGGTGAGGGGAGGGGGCTGGGGCATGTCCGGGTCGAACCGGGCCAGATACAGCCGTTGGAAGAGCCAGACTACGCCGTTGTCCTCCGGGGTGAAGAGGACGGGTTGGAAACCGGGAGGGAAGGACTCTACCTCGCGGGCGAGCGCGCCCCCGTTGAGGGCGAGCACCTGGACCTGCTCGCCGGCGGTGAGCCAGAGGCGGCCACGGGCGTCGTAGGCGGGACGGCCCAGGAGGTTGTTGGCGGCCTCCGGCACCGCCTGGAGGAACTCGGTGTCGGGCGCGAAGGTCCGGGTGGTCTCGTCGAAGCGCAGCATCCGGCCGCCGATGCTGAAGCGCGGTTCGCCCTTGAGCAGGGACACCTGGGCCCAACCGCCGCCCAGGCCGTCGGTGGCGGTGAAATACTCGGCGCGGGGCGGCTGGGCGGTGAGGTCGAAGCGGCCGATGCGGCTGGTGCCCAGCTCCGCCCAGAGCACGCCGTGCTTGTCGCCGATCGCCCCGTACACGCCGCCGGCGCCCGGCAGCGGCTGGCGCCACACCTCGTAGCCGTCGGCGCGCGGACGCAGCCAGCCAACTTCGTTTTCGGCGAAGAAGGTCCAGCGCCCTTCGGAATCAGCGGAGGGGCAGAGGTGGGCGTTGGTCAGGCCGGGAACGACGAGGACCCAGCCCGCCGCCTCGCGGCGGAAGATGCCGGCGGGCCCGCTGGCCAGCAGGGCGCCGGTTTCGGTGGAGATCGCACAGATGAACTGCTCGGGCGGGGAATCCACCTCGAAACGCAGAAGCCGGCCGGTGTCGTCGTAGAGTCCGCGTTGGGCCTTGCCGTCGGCGAGCAACCAGAGGGCGCCGTGATAGCGGCACGGTTGGGCGAAGACCAGTCCAGTGGAGACCAATGGCTCGTAGTGGGAGAGGCGGGAGGGGAACTCGACGCGGGCGATGCCGTCGTTGAGCAGGGCCCAGACGTTGCCGTTGGGCGTGTAGAACAGTCGCCGCACGCGCGAGAGGCGATGGTCGAGGCTGCGGTCGAGCACCTGCACGGTGCGGCCCTGCCGGTCGAAGAAGACGATGCCCAGGTTGTCCACGGCCGCGGCGAAGAGGCCCGGCAGGGTGGCGCAGAGGTCGTTGATTCGGTTGTTCGTGGCGAGCGGTCCGTGTTCAAGGAACGGTTGCAGGCCGGAGGCCTCGAAGCGCTGCAAGCCGTGGCCGTTGGTGCCCACGACCAATCGGCCTCCGCCCAGGTTGAGCCCGCAGGTGACCGTGAGGCTGACGTTGGTGTCGCGACTGCGGATGGCGGGCACGAGCCGGCCGTCGGCCACCCGCCAAAGGGAGCCGTCGGCGCGGTCGCTGATGTAGTCCTGGCCGTTGAGGCGGAGGGCTCGCTCCATGTCGGCGACCTGGCCCACCTGGCGGACGGGGGTGGCGGGTCGCCACGTGAGTACGGCGCCGCTGCCTCCGTGCCAGTACCAGTCGCCCGGCTCGGTGGTGACGGTGGCCATCGTGAGGTCGGGCGTCGGCGTGTCGGCCACGGGTACGAGGTGCCAGGCGCCTTCGGAGGTGAACTCAATGCGGGCGAAGCGGCCGGGTGCCCCGGCGTAGATGCGACCGTCGCGGTCGATGGCTACCTGCAGGGAGCCGGCGGCCGGGTCGTCCTTGGCTTGGCGGTAGACCTCCCAACGGGTGCCGTCGCCAAAAGCGAGTTCCTTGCCGGCCATCGCCAGTAGGCGGCCGTCGGGGAGGGCCTGCAGATCGGTGGGCGAGGCGCTTAGGCCAAGGGTGGCGGGAGAGTAGACGGTGAAGGCGGGCACCCCGGTCTCGATCAGCCCGGCCGGGGCGGGGCGAATACCGGCGGTCTGCCCGAAGCCGACCAGGGTGGCCGTCGCCAAGCCTAGCCCGCACATCCACCGGCGGAGGCGGGCGGTGGCGGGGCCGAGCGGCAGACGGAGCGGCGGAACGGCATGGGTGGGCATGAGGCTGCGGTTCTGCTCATCGGACGCCCCGGGGAGTTCTGAATGCGAACTGTGGCCCTGGGGTGGAGCGGGCGGCGTTGTCGAAGAAGCTGGCCGGCGAGGGGTTGCGCTCGGGCTGCTGAGTGCCCAAAACGGAGGACATGTCGCCCGAAGAATGGTTCGATGTTGTCGATGAAGAGGATCGCGTGGTCGGCGCGGCGCCGCGGCGCGAGGTACACGCACGCGGGCTGTTGCACCGGGCGGTCCATGCCCTGGTGTTTGATTCCGCGGGGCGGGTACTGCTGCAGAAACGCTCGGCCGCAAAGGACATGTATCCCAACCAATGGGCGGCCTCAGCCTCGGGTCATGTTGATCGAGGGGAGGACTACGATACGGCGATCGTGCGCGAGATGGGCGAGGAGCTTGGGATTGTGGTGACCGAGGTGCCGGCGCGGTTGTGCCGCATCCTCGCCTGCGAGGACACCGGGCGCGAATTCGTGTGGGTCTACTCCTGCCGGCATGACGGTCCGGTGCGGCCCAAGGAGGACGAAATCAGTGAGGTGGTCTGGCGCCTACCGCAGGAGGTCGACCGCTGGGTGGGGGAGCGGCCCGAGGAGTTTGCGCCGTCATTTCTGCTGGTGTGGGCCCGGTGGAGAGCGACGGCCGGTCAGGGGCGGGACGGCGCGGCGACGAAACGCTAGGCGCTTCGCGACGCGATGCGCGGCCATGTGGCGGCGTCCACAAGAACCTCGGTGTCGCCGGGGGGAAGGCCCAGTGCAAAACGCGCGCCGAGTTTCGCGGGGCGGAGGCTGTTTTGGCTTCAGTCCTCGGCAGCACCCTGGATGCGGCCGCGACGGCGGATGAGGGCCAGGACCTTGTCGTGGATCACCCGGCGCGGCTCGCGCTTGTTGGCCTCGCCGATGACCGTCTCCCAATCGTCGTCGTCGGGTTCGGGGTAGGGCTGCCACTGCTCGTAGCGCGCGGGTTGGTGCTCCCAGATGACCTTGCCGCCGAAGACACGCAGGCGCACCTGGAACTTGCGGCCGTCCTCCGTGCGTTTCCAATAACCGATTTCGACGTTCATGTGTCGGCCAGTTTCGTCCGGCCGGGGCGCGGCGGGCGAGCGAAAGTTTCGGGAGTGGCGCGGCCCGGTCGCGCGGCCCCCGGAATAAGCTTGAGCCCGGGCGCCCTCCCCGGACTTTCTCCGAGGCTCATGGCTGTCTATGGTACGTATGGCGATCTGAACCACCTGTTCTGCGAATTCACGCTCTTTGCGGAGGCGTTCGAGTACCTGCGGCACTGCTTCACGAAAGGCACCTCGGAGCATGCCGGCTTGCTGGCGCTTGCCGAGGGAGAGACCCGGCGGGTGGAGCTCGGCAACGGCGTGCACGCGATGGAATCGGCCTACCGCTCACGCGGGCGGGGCGACTGCTTCTTCGAGTCGCATCGGCGTTACATCGACGTGCAGGCGCTGGTGGAAGGGGAGGAGTTCATCGAGGTGGCCAGCATCGAGCGGCTGCGCGTGGGCATCGATTACGTGGCCGACAAGGATCTGGTGAAATACGCCGACTTCGACTTTGCCTCGCGGCTGCGGCTGGTGCCCGGCGAGGTGGCGATCCTCTTCCCGCCCGACGGTCACATGCCCTGCTTGCGGATCGCCGATTCGGTGCTGGTGCGCAAGACGGTGGTGAAGGTGCCGGTGCCCACCGGCCGCGCGCTGCGATGAACTACCGGCACTCTTTCCACGCGGGCAACTTTGCCGACGTCTTCAAGCACGTGCTGCTGCGCGAGCTGGTGCGGGCGATGCAGCGCAAACCCAAGCCCTTCCTCTTCCTCGATACCCACGCGGGCCGCGGGCGCTACGATCTGGCCCTGGCCGAGTCCGGCGGCCGCGCTCCCGAATGGCCCGATGGCATCGGCCGCCTCTGGAACGCCCCCGACCTGCCGGCGCCGGTGGCCGACTACGTGGCGGCGGTGCGCGGCTTCAACCGCACCTGCGGGGTGGCGGCTGGCACGCTGCGCTACTATCCCGGCTCGCCCGTCTTCGCCCAGTTGCTGGCCCGGCCCGACGACCGGTTGGCGCTCTGCGAACTCCAGCCTGAGGAGGCGGCCGCCCTGGACCGCGAGAGCGTCTATGCGCCCAAGGCGCGCGTGTACCCGATCGACGGCTATGGCGCGCCCCGCGCGTTGCTGCCTCCGCTCGAACGCCGCGCCCTGGTGCTGATCGACCCTCCTTTCGAGGCGGGCGACGAGATGAGCCGCGTGGCCGGCGCCGTCGAGGAGGCGCTCGCGCGCAGCCCGGCCGCGGTGGTGGCCGTCTGGTATCCGCTCTCGGCACGTGTGGCCACGGCCCCGCTGTTTCGCCTGCTGCGCGAGCGGCGCCTGGCGCCCACGCTTATTTCGGAATTCCGCGTGCGGGCCGACTCCGAGGACCCCGGCCTGAGCGGCTGCGGCATGGCCCTGATCAATCCGCCCTGGCAGTTCGACAGCGCGATGCGTCCGGTGCTGGCCCAGCTGGCACGGCTGCTGGCACTCGACAACGGGGCCGGCAACCGCATGGACTGGCTCGTGCCCGAGGCGCCCTGAATCGTTGCACATTTTCTCCGATGATCTTCCTTCGCCTTGCCCTGTTCTGGTGGTTCTGCGGGACCGCTGTGCTCACCGCCCAGGTGGCATCGATGAGTGCGTTGCAGAATCTTCCCGCCGTGGGCGTGAAGCTGCGCGGTCTGTCGGCCGACGGGGCAAAGTTCGGCCTGACCGAGACCGAGCTGATCACGACAGTGCGCGGGGTGCTGGAGCCGGCGGGCGTGCGCGTGCTGGCCGGACCGGTGCTGGAACGCACGCCGGAGGCGGCCACGGTCGAGGTCTCCGCCAATCTCAGCCAGATCTCCAAGTCGGGCTATTTTTTCATCCTCGATCTGCAGCTCTGGGAGCCGACCAAGCCGGTGCGCAAGCTGCAGACGTTGGTGGCGATCCCGGCGGTCACCTGGGCGCAACAAACCGGTGGTTACACGACGAAGCCGGAGACGGTGTACGCCGCGCTGGCCAAGCTCGCGGAGCGGTTCGCGGGCGAGTGGACGGAGGCCCGCGGCGTGGGGCAGCCCTAGGGACTGAGGGCCCGGAGAGCCGGGCGCGCTTGAGCGGTGCCGCGTCCGAGAGGGCCGGTCGCCCGTGACCAGGCACCGGTCATTCGACGTTTCATTGTGGCTGCGTATTCAGCAGTGTTTCTTCACCTTGCGTCCCATCGCCTTCATCGACCCATTCTTCCGGCCCGGATGTGGCGTCCCATTTCGGATGACCATTCGGCGAAGGTTCGCTACGGGGCCGGAGTGCGTGTCCTCATTTCCCCTTGTCATGGAGGGTAGGGAATGAGCACCTCCGGTTACGAGCGGCCGATCGGGCCCTGGCCGCGCAAGGAGACGCCGTTGGAGGCGATTCGCCTGATCACCCCGGAGGAGTTGCGCGCCTGGATTCTTTTCGAGGACGAGCATCTGCTCGTGCTCAACAAGCCGGGCGACGTCGTCTGCCATCCCTCGAAAGCCGGGCCGTGGTCGAGCTTGGTCGGCGCGGCTCGCGAATACCTCGGCGGCGGCGCGGTGCACCTCATCTTCCGGCTGGATCGTGAAACCAGCGGGGTGGTCCTCATCGCCAAGGACGAGCGCACCAATACTCTGCTCCAACGCGTGACGTTGAAGCGTTGTTACTCCAAGGCCTATCACGCGATCCTGGTGGGCGAGCTCGCCGTGGAGACGACCGTCGACCAGCCGCTCGGGCCCGACTGCAGCGGGCCGGTGGTGGCGAGGACCTGCGTGGTGCCGGCCGGGCAGGGCAAGCCGGCGGTGACGCGGTACACTCCGCTGGCCGTCGGCGGAGGCTTCACGCTCGCTCGTGTGGTGACCGAGACCGGCCGCAAACACCAGATCCGCGCCCACGCCCAGTGGCTGGGCTATCCGTTGGTCGGCGACAAGATCTACGGCCCGGACCAGCGGCTCTACCTTGAGTTCATCGAGCGCGGGTGGACGCCCGCGCTGGAAAGCCGGCTGCTGTTGCGGCGGCAGGCGCTGCATTGCGCCGAGATTGCACTGACTCTGGCCGGGGAGGAGCGGGTGTTCCGCGCCGGCCTGCCGGACGACCTCGCGGCGTTCGCGATGCGGTGCATGGGCGAAGCGGCGCGAGCGGTAGTGGCGGGATTGGCGGGGCGGGAGGGGTGAAGCGACTCGCCCGCCGTCAGACTTGCGACGCGGGCACGGAATGCGCTAACTTCCGCCCCATGAACGAACTCGTCTTCATCGTCGCGCAAGAAGCCGATGGCGGTTTTGTCGCCGAAGCCCTCGGCGAGAGCATCATTACTCAGGCCGACACATGGGACGAGTTGCGCACGAACGTGCGCGAAGCGGTGGCGGCATTTTACTTCGATCGGCCCGCTCCCCAGCGCCTGCGGTTGCACCTAGTCCGTGACGAGGTGCTTGTGTGAGACTCCCTCGTGATCTCTTCGGCCGCGACGTGGCGAACGCACTCTGCACGCGGTGGGGTTATGTGAAGGTTAACCAAGTCGGCAGCCATATCATTCTGCAGACTGACGTTCCGAAACACCACCGCCTCAGCGTGCCCGACCACAAGCCGCTGCGTACGGGAACGCTCAATGCCATCCTGCGCGAGGTGTCTGCTGCCAAGGGCGTCAGCCGCGAGGATATTCTCAACACGCTCTGAGTCGGGTTTCCCTCTGGTCGCGTGCGACGCCGTGGCTGGGATCAGGGGACTGGTCTTGCGCGGGGCCCGGCGCCCGCGGGGGGCCCGCCCGGCCCGGCCCGGGGGGGGGGGGGCGGCGGGGCGGGGGAGGCCGGGCGGCGCGGGGGCGGCCGGGCCCGCCCCCGCGGGGCGGGCCGCGGGCCGGGCGGGGGGGGGGGGGCCGCGGGGGGGCGGGCCCCGCGGCGGCGAGGGGGGGGCCGCCCGGGCGGGGGCGGGGGCGGGGGCCGGGCCCGCCGGGGCGGGGCGGGGGCGGGGGGGGCCCCGGGGCCGGCCCGGGCCGGCGGCGGGGGCGGCGCGGCCGGCGGCCCGCCGGGGGGGCGGGCGGGGGGGGGGGGGGCGGGGCGGGCCGGCGGGGGCGGGCGGGGGCGCGCGGGCGGTGCCCGCGGGCGCCGCGGGGGGCGCCGGGCCGGGGGGGCGGGGCGGGGCCGGGGCGGGGGGCGGCGGGGGGGGGGGGGCCCCGGGGGGCGGCGGGGTCGGGGGTGCGGCGGGGCGGGGGGCGGGGGCGCGGCGGCCCGCGGGGGGCCGGGGGCGGCGGCGGGGGGGGCCGCCGGGGCGGGCGGGGGCGGCCGGAGGCGGGGGGGGGGGGGGGCGGCGGGCGCCGGCGGGGGGGGGGGGGGGGCGCGGGGGCGCGGCGGCGGCGCGGGGGGTGGGCCGGGGGGCCGCCGGCCGGGGGGGGCCCGCCGCGCGGGGCCGCGCGGGGCGGGGGGGTCGGGGCGGGGGGGCGGCCGGGGGGGCGGGGGGGCGCGGGGGGGGGCGGGGGGCGCGGCGCCGCGGGGGCGGGGGGCCCGGGGCCGCGGGCGGCGGGCGGCGGGCGGCCGCCCCGGGCCGGGCGCGCGGCCGGGGGGCCGGGGGGGGCGGGGCCCGGGGGCCGGCGGCGCGGCGCCCGGGGCGGGCGCGCGCGGGGGGGGCCCGCGGCCCGCCGCGCCCGGCCCCGGGGGCGGGGGGGCCGGCCCGGCCCGGGCGCCGGGCCGCCGCGCGCCCGCCCCGCGCGCGGGGCGGCGCCGCCCCCCGCGGCGGCCCCCCGCGGCCGGGGCCCCGGCCGGCCGCCCCGCGCCCCGGCGGGCGGGGCCCCCCGGGGGCCCCGGCGTGTGACGTGTCTTCTGGAATCTCGACGCATGCTTTCCGGTTTTTCCGGCCCAAGACAGGTGGTATCTGTCTGGCGGACTGGGCTCCGTATTCTTCTCACCGCTCTGCTCGGTGTGTCTTCCGGCGCGCCCGCTTGGGCCTGCACGGCGGAATACGACTCTCCTGAGTCATTGCTGAAGAATGCCCAGTGTGTGATCGAGGTGGAGGTTCTGTCGGTTGGAAACGTGCCGGCGCCGGCACCCGAGCCCGCGGACCCCGAGGGACCGCAGTCGCGCACCTCCCTTACCCTTGGTGCGTTCTGGGATAAGCCGGCTAGCGACGAGGACCGGCGACACGCGCAGGCAGAGGTGCGGGTGGTAGATACGCTAAAGGGCCGCAGTCCGGTGACGAAGCTCACCGTCGTGGGCGGACCGTACGCTTCATGCGCTCCTCACGCCGCTTATGTGCATTTCGAGAAGGGCAGTCGGTTCTTCCTGATTCTGGCGGAGGCATTGAAACTCGAGACTCGCATGATTGTGCTGGGGCGACGGGGTTGTATGCAGATGGGGAGCGCTCCCGAGATGCGTGGCCTTATCGCCACGGTTGGAGCGTCGTGGGCTCGGATGCGAGACCGGCACGAGAAGGCCAATCCCGCGGCATTCGCCCGGGCGCGCGATCTTGTTGAAACGGCAAGGCAGGGAAGCCTCGAAGAACCAGAACAGGAGCCTTACGCGGTCTTGGCCTGCTTGCGGCAGTTGCTGGCCGACCCTTCGGCTGATGGCGATCAGGCTTCTTTTGTTGAGGTGGACGAGACCCCCTCGAGTGCTCCGGGCCAATCTGAAGTGATTGTGGCCGGCAACCCGCGGCGGCTCGCGCGATTGGCGATGGTGGAGGGAGCTTTGGTGAAGCGAAGGGAAGAACGTCCAGACGAGGCGGTCGTGTTCAACCGGGTGCTGGTGACTCGCCTGCTGATCAATGAGCTCATGGTGCCGGGTGACTTGGTGGCCCGATTGTTGCCGGAGACGCGGCTCAATCGGCGCACCCAAAATGCGCTGACGGATTGCGACTCACCGTTCACGTTCGTCTTCTGGCCTGCCAACAAAGACGATCCCGACTATAAGGTGCTTCAGTCGCTTAATGTGTTGCTCGCTTTGGCGGGCGACGAGCCCGACCGATTGGTCCATAGCTCTTTCGCGTTGGGCTTTGGCGACCACGAGCGCTCGCCGTTTGAGCCGGGGTTGCTGGCTCCCTACCTTGCGGCGCACGTCAAGAGTGTTGCCCTTGATGATTGGGGTCGTTTGCAGGTGCTATTGCTCCTGCCTCACCCTGCGGTTGCTTCGATTGTTACCAAGGCGCTCGAAGATGAGCTGAATTCCTCTCGGATGGACAAATATGCGCGGTTCTTTGCCTGGCTGGATGACGTTCGGGGCTTCGCGGCGGTGGTAGACCGATTCTTGGTGATGGCTACGGCAGAAGTTGAACGGTCGGAAACGAGCGAAAGGCAGAATACAGGGAGCCAGCTTGCATTTACGGCTCGAAGGATTGGTGCTCTGGCCAAGCGTAGTGATGCCGCCTGGAGCGTTGCGAAGGCGCGAACGGACGCCTTTGCCCGCGATTATCCCGACGAGGAGTGAACAAACAACAGGGCTTAGGAGCTGCCCGGCCCTACCTCTCCGCAGCCACGCCGAGGAAGGCGGCCAGCGAGGGCTCGGGGGCGGGCGTTGCGCGCCAGCCCACGACCAGCCGGCTCTCGGGGGCGGGGCCGGTGAGCGGGAGGAAGACGACCTCGGCGGGCAACTGCTTCGCCTCGGAGGGCGGCATGAATGTCGCGCCCACGCCAGCACGCACCAGGCCGATGCCGTTGGCCCGCGGCCAGACCTCCTCGGCGATGCGCGGGGCGATCTTGGCGGTGGCGAAGGCGGCGAGGATGCGGTCGTAGAATCCCGGGTTGTGCTTGCGCGGGAAGAGCACGAAGGGCGTGGCCGCGAGATCGCGCAGCTTGAGCTGGGCGCATCCGGCAAGGGCGTGATCCTTGGGCAGGAGAACCCCGTTCTTCTCGCGCAACAGGGTGCGGGTCGCCAGCGCCGGCGTGGGGGCGTCGGGGTGGAAGAAGCCGCAGTCGATGTCGCCGGCGAGCAATGCCGGCACCTGGGCGGCGGTGGGGGATTCGTTCAGCTCAAGTTTGATTCCAGGATACGCGCGGTGGAACTCGCGCAGGATGCCGGGCAGTACCGTGGCCATCGCCAACCCGGTGAAGGCCACGCGCACCTGGCCGTGCTGCCCGCCGGCGACGGCCGCGAGCTCCGCCGGGAGCTCGGAGAGATTGCGCAGCAGCGGTTCGAGGCGGTCGAGCAGCGCCTGCCCGGTGGGCGTGATCTCGACCTTGCGTCGCGAGCGGCGGAGCAGGTCGAGTCCGAGCGATTTCTCCAGCTGGGCGATCTGCCGGCTGAGCGCCGGCTGGGCCACGCCGAGCGCCTCGGCGGCGGCGCGGAAATGCAGGCGGCGCGCGACCTCGCGGAAGTACACAAGGTGGCGCAGCTCGAACGGGAATTGATACTCGCGAGGCATCACCGGCGACCAAACAAGTATTTCCCGCGCCTGGCAATCCTGTGGTATGCTGCGCCCCACAGGTTGAACCAACCTTCTCTTACCATGGCCAAATCACTCTTCCAGAAAGTCTGGGACGCGCACACCGTCCGCCAGCTCGCGAACGGGCAGACCCAGCTCCTCATCGGCACCCACCTCATCCATGAGGTCACCAGCCCGCAGGCGTTCGGCATGCTCCGCGACCTCAAGCTCAAGGTCGCGATGCCGCACCGCACCTTCGCGACGGTCGACCACATCGTGCCCACCGACCAGTTCGCCGAGCCCTATGCCGATCCGCTCGCGCAGGCCATGATGGACGCGCTCCGCAAGAACTGCGCGGAGTTCGGCGTCACCTTCTTCGACCGCGCCTCGGGCAAGCAGGGCGTGGTGCACATCGTCGGGCCGGAGCAGGGTATCACCCAGCCGGGCACGACGATCGCCTGCGGCGACTCCCACACCTCCACGCACGGCGCGTTCGGCGCGATCGCCTTTGGCATCGGCACGACGCAGATCCGCGATGTGCTCGCCACCCAGACGATGGCCCTCGGCGCGCTCAAGGTCCGCCGTATCGAGGTTACCGGTAAGCTCCGCCCCGGTGTCTACGCCAAGGACGTCATCCTCCACATCATCCGCACCCTCGGCGTGAACGGCGGCACCGGCTTCGCCTACGAGTACGCCGGCGAGGTCTTCGAGCGCATGTCGATGGAGGAGCGCATGACCGTGTGCAACATGTCGATCGAGGGCGGCGCGCGCGCCGGCTACATCAACCCTGACGAAACGACCTTCGCCTACCTGAAGGGCCGCCCGTATTCGCCTAAGGGCGCCGAGTGGGATGCCGCCGTGGCGCGGTGGAAGTCCTTCGCGAGCGATGTGGGCTGCAAATACGACGATGTCGTCACGATCGCTGCCGCTACCATCGAGCCCACCGTCACCTGGGGCATCAATCCCGGCCAGGCGATCGGGGTGGGCGAATGCATCCCGACGCCCGCCTCGGCCACCAGCGCCGACGAGAAAGCCTCGATCGTCGAGGCGCTCGAATACATGAAGTTCGCGCCCGGCTCGCCGATCAAGGGCACCAAGATCGACGTCGCCTTCCTTGGCTCGTGCACCAACGGCCGGCTCTCCGACTTCGAAGAGGTCGCCAAGTACGTGAAGGGCCGCAAGGTGGCGCCCGGTGTGAAAGCGCTCGCGGTCCCCGGTTCGCAGATCGTTGCCCTCCAGTGCGCCAAGCTTGGGATCGACAAGATCCTCAGCGAGGCGGGCTTTGAGTGGCGCGAGGCGGGCTGCTCGATGTGTTTGGCGATGAACCCCGACAAGCTCATCGGCGACCAGGTCTCCGCGAGCTCCTCGAACCGCAATTTCAAGGGCCGCCAAGGCAGCCCCACCGGCCGTACGATTCTCATGAGCCCGCTCATGGTGGCCGCTGCCGCGCTCACCGGCAAAGTCGCCGACGCCAGGGAAGTTTTCCAGGTCAGCAACTGACCTGGAGAACTGAGGTTTCGCTGCGCGAAGCCCACACTCGAAATCAGAAACTCGAAACCAACTTCAGTCATGTCTCTCGCAAAAATCACCTCTGTCGCCGGCCGCGGCGTTTACGTCGCCGGCAACGACATCGATACCGACCGCATCATCCCCGCGCGCTTCATGAAGTGCGTCTCCTTCGACGGTCTCGGCGAATTCGTCTTCTTCGACGTCCGCAAGAATCCGGACGGCTCTGCCAAGCCGCACCCGCTCAACGAGCCGCGTTTTCAAGGCGCGAAGATCCTGCTCTCCGGCGCTAACTTTGGCTGCGGCTCCTCCCGTGAGCACGCCCCGCAGGCGATCCAGAAGTACGGCTTCCGCGCGATCGTGGCCGAAGGCTACGCCGAGATCTTCTTTGGCAACTGCACCACGCTCGGCCTCCCGTGCCTGACGGCCAGCCGCGAGGACATCGCCAAGGTCGCCGCGGCGATCGAGGCGAATCCCCAGCTTGAAGTCACCGTCGACGTGACGGCGCAGGAAGTGCGTTTCGGCGGCCAGACGATCAAGGCCACCATGCGCGAGTCTGCCCGCGACGCGCTGGTCAACGGCCGCTGGGATTCCATCGCCGAGCTGCTCGAAGGCGCCCCGCAGGTACAGGTCTTGGCGAAGAGCCTGCCGTATCTGGCCGCCTGAGTCGCAATGAACGCCGCTCGCCGGCGCCCTGCTTTCTTCGCAGGTTGCAGGGGTGCGCCCCTCCCAACGGGCGTCGCAAGCGACGCCCCTACGGTCCCACTGCATGATCACGGCGCAGGCGCCGGGTCGACGACCAAGCGCCCACATCGAGCTCGCCGCGGATGGCGGCGCAGGATTCCAGCAGACGCACGGTTTGGTCGGAGGTCACCCCGCTGTTGAGGGTCAGGCGCAGGAGCGCGCGGTTCTTGGCGGTGGCCGGGGCGCAGAACACCGCGCCATATACGCCGTGCCGTTCCAGCGCCTTGCGCAGGGCCAGTACCTGCGGTTCGGTGCCCGCCTCCAGCGCGATGATCTGCTCGGTGCCGTCGCTGACGTTGTAGCCGAGCTCGCTCAGGCCCTCCCGTACCCGGCGTGCGGTGGCGTGCAGCGCGGCACGCCGGTCGTCGGCGGCGGCAATGAAGTCGAGCGCGGCATCGAACCAGGCCAAATCGTGTTCCAGTAGGCAGGAGCTGAAGATCGCCGGACGCGAGGACGACCGGAAATAGCCCTTGAATCGACTCGAGCAGGTCATGAACCCGGCCCGCCCGGCGAAGGCCTTGGCCAGCGAGGCGGTGCGGAAGTGCACGCGCTCCTGCAGCCCCATGGCGGCCACGAGGCCGGCGCCGCGTGGGCCGTGGGTACCGAGTGAATGCGATTCGTCGACGATGAGGATGCTGCCGCTGCGCTCGGCCAGCGCGACGATCTCGTGCAGCGGCGCGATGCTGCCGTTGGTGCTGTACAGGGCGTCGACCACGATCACTCCGGCGCCGTGGCGCTCGAGCTGGCGCTGCAGGTTGGCGAGGTGGTTGTGCAGGAAGGCCACGCCGTTGGCCTGGGCGGACTGCACCCCATCCCAGAGCGAGGCATGGGCCAACATGTCCAAATACACCGGCACGCCCGGCTCGGCGATGGTCTGGATCAGGCCGACGTTGGCGGCCCAGCCCGACTGCGCCAGTACGCCGTCCTCGGCCCCCATGAAGCGCGCCAGCCTGGCCTCCAGGCGGTGCTGGCGGCTGCCCTCCTGCAGGTACACCGAGGACATCAGCATGCCGGCCGGGCCGGCGCCCAGGGAGCGCGCCAGGGCGTCGCGCAGCTCGGGTTGGCCGGCGATGCACAGATAGTCGTTGTCGACCAGCATCAGCGCGTCCGGCGCCGGCGGTTGTGTCCACACATGGACGTGTTCCCCGCCCCACAATTGTTGGAGACGGGCAATGTGGTGCTCATCCATCCGCCGCGTGACAAAGGCGGGCAGGATTTGCTCGGCGGAGGGGCGAAGGGTGGTCTGATCCGGGGCAAGCAACATGGGTATGCGTTGCGCTGTATTCGCGTACTGAGGCTAAAAATGGTCAATACGTTTGCCGACGCTGCCGATCATCCGGGTCAATTTCACGATTGTGTAATGGACCAAACGATAGGATCCAGGGTGGCTGAAGTTTCATGACGCAAGCGCTGCGCCGCTGTGACCCGCAGACTCGGCCCTTTGGTGTGCTTGACCGCCGCCTCGGCGACATGGGCCGATCGTGGATGGTTCGCCTGTGCTTCAGACAGCCGGGCGTTGCGGGCTCGGCTGCCGCGGCCACATCGGCTGCGACTCCTCCGGTGAGCCTACTCTCGCTCTGCTCAGCTTTGTGCTCGCGGGGAGGCCGGTCGGAGACCGGTCATGCGTGGATGCGGACACAATGGCGAGGGCATCGATACCGCCCTTGCGACAGCCTTGGCAATGCGGGCTCGGCGGTGACGGGGTCGGTTCGGAGTGGCCAGGTCGCCACCCTGGCCTACAACGGGCCGCTCGGCAGCGCTCGGATCATTCTTTTTTCCGCGTTGCGAAACATCGGGCGGTCCCGCACGTCATAGGGCTCCGCCTATGTTCCTCGCTGTCGTCGATTTCGTTCGTGTGTTCAAAGAAGCCGGTATGCTGGCGTACCCGCTGCTGGCCTGTTCTTTGGCCGCGATCTTCATCATCTGCGAACGCGCCTTCGCCCTGCGCACCACTGCGGTGCTGCCGCCCGAGCTGGCGGAGGCTGTGCTGCTCAACAAGGCCACGGCCGGCGGGCGCTTTTCGGTGCTCGGCCGCCTGATCGAATTTGCCGAGCGCCACGCCAGCGATCCTAACGCCACCAAGGCCTATGCCCGTCTGGAGGTGATGAAGATGGAGCGCGGGGTGCGGTATCTCGACACGATTTATACCGGCGCTCCGCTGCTCGGGCTCATCGGCACGGTTACGGGTCTGCTCGGCGCCTTCGCCAGCACGCGCGACCAGCTCACCGGGCTGCCCGATCCGGCCAAGTTTTCCCAAAGCGTGGGCTATGCGCTTTCGGCCACGCTGCTCGGCTTGGTGGTGGCGTTGGTCGCTCTGGCGGGGAGCGGCTACATCCAGCGTCGCATTGAGCATCATGCGGCGCAGCTCGATGTGCTGCTGGAACGCGTGATCGCGCGGGTACGCCCGACTGCCAAGCCCGAGGACTCTTCCGCGCTATGAGCCTGCGCAGCGAACGTTATCGGCGCCCGGAGCTGCCGTTGGTCCCGTTGATCGACGTGCTGGTGATGCTGGTCTTCTTCACCTTTGCGACGATGCAATTCCGTGAGGAGAATGGCGGCACGCTCAACCTTACGCTCCCCAAAGTGGAGACGGCGGGCAAGAACGTCTTCCAGAGCCAAGTCGTCATCGCCGTGGACAAGAACGACCAGGTGCGTGTGACCATCACGGGCGACAATGGCGAGCTGGTGCTCGACAAGCGCGAGGCCTCCGTAGGGGAGATCGAGAACGTGGCCGCCGAACTGGCGAAGGTGGATAAGAACATCACCGTGCTGATCCGCTCCGACGAGGATGTGCCGCTCAAGAGCGTGACCAAGGTGATGGATCTCTGCCGTAAGAACGGGCTGAACAAGATCCGCCTCCAGACGCGCTGAGGCCTGCCCGGCGCAGGGCCGGGTGTGCGGTGGTCGGCCGTAGGGCCGGATATCCGGGCAGTCTCACGCGGAGGCGCGGAGGGCCGGGAATGACGGAAGGGAAACCGCTGATGCACGCGGATGAACGCCGATCCCGTAGCTGGACGACGCAGTCGTTCAGCCGGACCCCGGAGCGGCTTGGCGGGGACGCACGCCGCCGGCGTGCAAGTTTTGTTCTACCGCGTACCTCGCGCCTCCTGAATCCCTTCCTCCACCTGTCACCTGTAGTCTTTTACCTCCGCCCCCACTCCGCCCTTGCCTGCATTAGAGTTTCCGTTACGCTGGCCGGCCGTGAACCCTGCCGCCCCGGCTTCCGCGGCTGAAGCCCAAGCTCACCTCGGCTAGGATTCAATTCCTCCGCTCCGCCCCACAAGTCCAACATCATGGGTTCCTCCCACTTCCTCAGACGAGCGGCCGTCTCGCTGCTGATTTCTACAGTATTGGTCGCGGCTTTCGTGGGACTCAAGCTCCTGCCCTTCCGTCACCTTTGGGCCGTCCCGCCACTGGACGATGAGGAAGTGGTGGCTGCGGCGTTGAAGCAGATCGAGCAGGCAGCTGCGGCAACCAACGAGCACTCCGACCGGTCCGCACTCCCGCCCATGGTCTTGCTGCTGCGCGACGGCACTCCCGAGCTCCGCTCAGCTGCATTCAACATCCTTAACCCCGGCCGCCCCGCAGGCCCTCGCTCTGAATTTGCCGCCTATCTCTCAATCCTGCCGCGTTGCACCTCAATCGAAAGGAAACGACTGCTAGAATCGTTTCCGTATGAGAACAGCGTTCGCGACCATTTTGTCTCCAGTCTCGATAGCCCAACTGCGTGCGTATACGAGCTTCGCACCGTGGTGATTGACCGCACCGCCGAGCTTTACGCCAACCAGAAGCGTTCCGATGAGACGACCCTGCGCCGTCTGCTGGAGATCGCGGGACGACGAGAGGTCGCCGACGAGAACCGCCAAGCGGCCATCGAAGCCTTGAGCAGGACCGGGCTAGATCCAGAGTGGCTGCCGGCGGAGTTGGAGCGCCTGCAAACCGATCCATCCTCTCGTGTTAACGAAGAGGCCGCCATCGCACTCTCACGACTCAAGGGCACCCCTGATATCCGACGGCTGCGTGAAGATCTTGCCTTTGCCCGACGCCATCACCTGCTGTCTTCGACCCTCTGGAACATCGGCGAGCTCGGCCCAGCGGCCCACGCTATCGCTCTCGAGATATTTCCAGAATTGTCATCCGAGGAAGAGGAAGTCGCGATGATAGCTGCGGTCGCCCTCGCGAATCTCGATTACCGCGAAGCTATCCCCGGGCTTCGTGCCGCCCTGCATCGACCCGATCGCAGTGGAGGCGTCGCAGCCGCAGCCGAGGCACTCGGAAGGCTCAAGGCAACCGAGGCGTTGGCCGAGCTCGCGCAGCTCTCCTGCGCTCACGCCGCCGCTACGGTTCGCTTGTGCGCCGCGAAAGCACTCCGCGCGCTCCGTGGCTCCTATGAATACCATGGTATGCCGCGCCATCATCCAGCGCTTGACCTTGATGCCACCGAATGGAGTCAGGTGGAGCGCCAGAAAGAGGCCGCGATTCAACAATTCAAAGCAACCCACCCCTACAAAGAGCCCTCCGAACTGCTCGAATGGATCCGTGTCCGGTGGGTCCGACTTCTTTCGCCGCCGATCAAATCCGTGCAAGTCACCCGGTTCGACGGCACAATGGGCCGATATTCGTGGCGGCAGAACCTGCTGCCACGGCATCGAATCAAATATGCTGATGGCATCCTGCTCGGGTACGACGAAGGAGAGTTCGGTGCGGGTCTGATCTTCGTGCCCCGTAACGGTACCCCCCGCTACCTGATTGGCTGCAATGTCGAACGATTCAGACGTTGGAAGGGCATAGTGCTCGTCGATACCTATCTGGCGATGATCGGCGACCCACAAACCTACCAGATGAAGTATGGGCGTGACGGCTATCCCACGGTCGAGCCCTTCGTCACGCCTGTTCCTGCTGAATAGTGACAAGCTCGAGGGAGTGCGGCCCACCTTGGGCGGCTCCTCGGCCTTCTCTACTTCGGACTCTTTGTGTCCGTGATCGGCTGCCGTTCCTGAGTCCGTGAATTCCAGATTCGCCGGCGGTCAGCGACTGAGGTAGATGGGCTGGCCTTCGACCTTCAGCGGCTCACCGGGGCTGACGGAGAGGGTGTTGCCTTCCAAGTCGTGCACGGCGGTGCAATCGGACGGCACGGTGATCGTCGTGGGGGGGAGGGCGTAGACGATCGTGGCTTTATCGAAGTGGAACCAGAGCGCGCCTTCTCTCTCTTCGCGGCGGAGGAAACGGGCGGCGCCGAGCGTGCGGTGGAATTGGATGAGGGCACGCCAGGCGGGTCGCAGACGGAGGCTGCCGACGTCGTCAGCGAGGCCGAAGCCGCGCGAGGCCAGGCGCCACCACCACACTCGCTCCGTCATGCCGGAGCAGAGCGCGATGAGCGCGTAGCGGACCATGTACGCGGCGTAGGTCTCTTCGTCGACGTGCAGCGGGCTCTCCACGTAGTGGCGCGGCGTGTAGGCGCCGGCGAGCGGCGAGTACTCGCCGGTGCCGCGCAGCGGCCAGTTGGTCTCGGTCACATAGAAACCCTTCAGCCCGTGCACCTCGGCCATGGCACGGCCGAGGGCGCACTTCTCCAGGAGCGAGAACTGGCCCTGGAAGTTCTCGGGCGCGCCGCGGCGGTCGACGTAGAGGTGGTTCGAGAGGCCGTCGATCTTGCCGGTGAGGCGCGAGAGCAGCGGCGGGTAATAGTGATATTCAAAGTCGTTCACCGCCGGGCCGAGAATCGTGAGCTGCGGGTACTGTGCCCGAAGTCCGGCGACGCTCTCCCAGAGCGCGACGGTCTCGCGGATGCCCCACATTCCCCATTTCACTCGGTTCACGGCGTGGCCGATCTCGACGAAGCGGACCTGCGGATGCAGGCGGCGCAGCGCCTCGGCCATAAACGCCTGCCACGCGGCCGGCTCAAGTACGGCGCGGCGCGATTGGATGAGGCCGAGCGCGACCTCGTGTCCGCGGGCGGCAAGCAACGCGACGGCAGCGGCGCAGGCATCGAGGCCGGCGGCGCCCTGGTGAAAATAGCAGCGCACGAAGACCGGCAGGCCCGGCGTGGCTTCGAGGAGGCGGAGCTGCGCGTCGAAGTCCGGGCCGGTTTCAACGGCGACGCCGAAGCGGCGCGTGAAATCGACGGGCAACGCGTAGGCCTGCGGGAGGAGGGCGCGGTAGCGTGTCCAGAGTGCAGGGGCGCGGCGGAGATTGGCGGCGGCGACGCGGAGCAGATCGGTGGCGGGGCGTTCGCGGCGGCGGTCGCGCGACTCGAGGACGACCGAGGGCTGGCCGGACTTGGCGTCCCAGAGCCAGGTATCGCGGTATTCGGGGCGGCCGGTGGAGACGATCTTGTTGCGGTGGCGCAGCAGGTGGCGGATCGGGTGGCGGTACTTGCGGCTCTGATTGTGCCAAGTGATGCGCAGCCGTTGCCAAGTTTCCCAGCGGGCGAAGTCGCGGGGGATGGGGCCGTCGTTGAAATAGATCTGGAAGAAGATGCGACGGAAGTGGGAGGGGATCTCGAGCTTGGCGAGGTCGCGGGCGCGGGCGCGCAGGCTTACCGCGGGCTGGATACTGCCGCGGTTGAGGTCGATGAAGCACGGGTCGGCCCAGGTGGCGTCGCCGGTGCGGCGCAGCATGAGGTTTTGGCCGCCAAGGTCCTGGTGGACGTAGCCGCTATCGTGCATGCGGCGGGTGGCCTCGGCGGTGAAGCGGAGCAGGGCGATGTACTTGGCGGCGTCGGGATCCTCGCGCAGGAGGCGCGACATCTCGGAATAGAGATCGGTGCCGCCGTCGAGGAAGCGGGTGAGCAGGTAGCTCTCGACGAGGCGCGGGCCCGACCAGCGCTCGAAGTAGCCGATGGGCTCGGTGGTGCCGGCGCCGTGGGTGCGCAGGTGCAGGGCGAAGCGGTGGGAGCGGGCGGCCTTGCTGCCGATGCGCCGGTAGGCGAGCGAGCGCAGCAGCGGCGGCGCCTTGAAGGATTTTACGCAGATCCCGGCGCCTGGTGTGAACGGATCGGCGACGCGGTAGATCTTGTTGCGCAGGCGGTAGACCAGATCGGCGTCGCGGCCGGCGAGCTCGGCGGGCAACTGCACAAGCCATTGGGCGAATTCGGCGTTGGCGAACGGCGCAGCGAGTTCGCCAACGTAGCCGGTGTTGGGCGCGAGGGAGGCGAGCGAGATGCCGGCGGCCGGTGAGTTGTGGTCGGTGGTCAGAGAGGAGGGTTGAAGAAGGGCTGAACGCTGAAGGGTGAAGATGGAACCGGCAGAGCCGAGACCGTGGCCGTTAGGCAATGAAGCGGAGTTGTGGATCGCGGAGTGGCGGAGCGAGGAGGTGCCCGATCGCTGGTCACGTGCAGATTTCCGGACCCTGGAGGGTGGAGCAAGACGCAAGGCAGGCGGGCCGGACGCCGGTAGCCGATTCCCGCCTTGCCGGAGAAGGCCGCATTGCGCTTTCTGCGGGGCACCGACGAACGCCGATGAGTTATCACATCACGATTCTGCGCACGGCCGAAGGACAGGGTGTCCCTTATCCGCGAGGCGGAGTTTGTGGCGGCGCTGGCGGACGTGCCGGCGTTGGTCGGCGGACCTGCCTCGCGCCAAGCGGAGTACCGGCGCGAGGGGAAAGTGCGCGCAACCCTGCGTTGGCGGGAGGGTGAAATTTGGACGGCGGTGGCGGAGCCCGACGTGATCGCTGTCATGCTGCAACTGGCGGAGCGGTTGCGGGCACGGGTGCGTGGCGACGAGTTCGAAACCTATCGCACGCCGCACGAAAGCTACCTGCATCCAGATGATCGTGCGGAGAAGGAACGGGCCGACGCCGTTTCGCGTTCAATGGGTCGAGCGAGCCGTCGGCGGCAGTGGGTCGCGCATGCGTGTATCTTCGGCACTTTTGCGGTGCTGATGGTGATCGTGGGCCACTGTTCGCGGAGGTGAGGGACGCATGTAGTGATGACCAACGGGCGGGTACGGCTGATCATACCTCGGCATAATCCGGTCAATGCCCTCACGATGGGTGCGATCGCCCGCGACGCTCGTCTCACTCCCGAGGAGTTTCGGGAGCGGCTCTGAGTGTGATGGCGTGGTCGGGCAAGGGGAGCAGGTGCGGCCTATCGCCAGCTCGCTGGGCTGAGGGTGCGAAGGTTGAGTCTGCGACGGAGAGAACGGGTGTGAGAAGGAGGACGAGGGCGGACCGCCAGGGAGGCGTCGGATCAACGCTCATTGACTACTGGCCTCCATCCACCGGCGCGGCGCAGGCTTGCGTCGCGGGGGAGGGAGCGGGCAGCGTCGCGGCACGCATGGAACTGTTTCGCCGCCGACCGCCCGTGTGGGCGTTGATCCTCCTCCCGGTCCTGCTCTGGCTCGGCCAGTATTGGCAGCGCGGACTCTGGGCACCCGACGAGGCCCGCTACGCCTACGTTGCCCGCGAGATGCGCGAATCGGGCGAGTGGCTGGTGATGCATGTGAACGGCGGGCTTTACCCGGACAAACCGCCGTTGCTGTTCTGGCTGATCAATGTGGTGTCGGTGGTCTTCACCGGCGGGGAGATCAACGGTATCTCGGCGCGTCTGCCGAGCCTGCTGGGGATGATCGTGGCGCTTTGGGCGATCGCGCGGTTGGCGGAACGCTGGGCCGATGCGGGGACGGCGTGGCGCACGGTGTTGGTGACGATGACGTCTTTTATGATCTGGCAGGAGGGCGGTTGGGGCCGGATCGACGCCCTGCTGCTCGGGTTAGTGATGGCGGCGGTGTACCATCTTTTTGTTTTCAACGACGACGGGCGGCGGTGGCGGCCGCTCGCGGCTTACGGGCTGCTCGGGCTGGCGATGCTGGCCAAGGGCCCGGTGGCACTCCCGGTGGCGCTAGGGATCTATATTGCAGGTACGCTGGCGGTTGGTGAGGGCGCGAAGCTGCGGCGCTGGCACTGGGCGTGGGGCCTCCCGCTGGCCTTCTCATTTTTGGCGGCTTGGCTGGCGCTGGCGCGCTGGGTCGGCCATGGCCCGGACGAATACTTCGGCAGCATGGTGGGCGTGAAGTTTCTGGGCCGAGTGGTGAAGGCCGAGGACCACGCGAACCCGGTCTATTACTACCTCACGCATTTTCCCTTGGAGTTCCTGCCGTGGACGGTCTTTCTGCCGGCGGCCTACGTCGCGCTCGGGGCCGGGCTGCTGCGGCGCCGCCTGCTGGCGTGGGGGCTGTTTATTCTGGTGATGTTCAGCCTGTTTTCCGGGAAGCGGCAGATGTATGTGCTTGGCGCGTATCCGGCGGCGGCGCTGCTGATCGCGGCGGCGTGGCCGAAGTTCGCCGGCCTGTCGCGGCGTTGGACCGCGATCACGGGCTGGGCGGCGATGGGGCTGGTGTTGCTCATCGGCGGTGCGGCCACCGCAGCGGCGGTGGTGCTCAATCTGGCGCCGGCTGGCGGGAAACTCGGCCTGAAGATCGCCGCGTTGATGGCCGATTTGGGCGAGGTGCGGCTGACGTGGCGTCTGCTCTCGGTCGGACTTTTGATGCTGGGGGGCGGGGCGTGGCTGGTGCGCACGTTCCGTAATGAGCGGCTCTCGAGGCGCTGGTTCACGGGTTTTGCGGGATTGAATTTTGCCAACCTCGTCGTGCTCGGCGCGGTGGTCTTGCCGGTGGCCAACCCGCTGAAGGCGCCG
The DNA here is from genome assembly GCA_016711225.1 of Opitutaceae bacterium. Classification (GTDB taxonomy): domain Bacteria; phylum Verrucomicrobiota; class Verrucomicrobiia; order Opitutales; family Opitutaceae; genus CAJCBL01. Next base: position 16,285 of record JADJTK010000004.1, on the reverse strand, counting down.
CTGGCGCTTATCCCCGAAGTGCAGCAACGGCTCGCGCCCGGGCAGCCGATCTATCTTTACGGCCGCCAACTGGCGATCGTGCCGTTCTACGTGGGGCGGCCGGGGCGGGAGCTGCGCACGCCGGAGGAGATCGAAGCGGTGCTCGGCAGCGAGAAACCGGGTATGATTGTTTTCATGGCCGAGGAATGGGCCAAGCTGGAGCCTCGCCTCGCTAGCCGGGTGTTGACGCATCCGATGCGCATGGGCGGCAAGAAGCTGGTCTGGACGGAGTTTCCGGTGCCGACGGCGGCACCCCCAGCCGCGGGCGAGGCGAAGTAGCGGCGGTGCTGGATGTCTGCCTCCCCTCCCGAAAGTAACCTCAGAAACCGGGGAAGGGTCGGGCGCGCTGGCAGAGTTGGAGGGCCACGCCCCAAGGGTCGCGGAGCATCACCAACACGGATCCGTCGGCGAGTGTATCCTCGGAGAGCAGTGTGGCGCCGGCGGCGACCAGCGCGGCGCGCAGGGCCTTGGCGTCGGGGGCGAAGAGGGCGAAATGGAAGGTGAGCGGGTTCTGTGCGGCGTAGTCGGGTACCGGCGCGACGGGATTGTGGTAGAGCTCGAAGAAGACGCGGCCGGAATCGTCGCCGAGGAAGTGGGCGAGCGAGCCGGTGTCGCTGCTGCGCAGGATCTGCAGACCGAGGTGGGCCACGTACCAGGCAGCCATCTCGCGCGGGGCGGGAACGTTGAGGGCGAAGTGTTCGAATTTCATGGGGCGGAGGCGGATCTCGGGAGACGTCTTCGGAGATTTTCGAGGAGGCGATTGGCGTGGGTGAGTTGAAGCTGGTTGAGCTCTGTTTCGGCGATGAACTTCTCCAGCTGGCTGATGGCACCGGCGACGTCGTCGGCGGTCTGCTGGGCGCAGTTCAGGGCATTCTGGAATTTGAGGTCGGTCAGGCGGGTTTCCCAGAAGCGGCGTTGTTGCAGCTGCATTGGTTTCTGGAGGACTTTCTCGCAGGCGGCGACGGCTTCGGGATAGCAGCGCTTCTTCTCCAGCTCATCGATCTGCAACTGCAGTGGCTCAATGGTCCACGTGGTGCTTAGGCGCTCGGCGTCGGCGCGCTGTTCCTGGGTGAGCTGATCCCCTCGGCCGAGGGCGAAGTTGAGCATGCGTCGGGCTTCGGCCTCGTTGTTGCCCTTTTGGAGAACGACAGCGATCCCGATGAGGAGCTCGGCGGCATCGGGGAAGAGTTTGTAGCCGGATACTAGGAGCATGGCGTCGGCTTGAGTGGCAGTGGGAAATGCCTGTGCGAGCTTGGCGTAGTTGCTGTAGGCGCTGCGAAGCTTGGGATGGAGTTCGATGGCTTTGGCGTAGTGGTCGGCGATCTCACGGGCGGTGGCGGGGAGTTCCCCGCGATCGGCCGCCCGTTTCCACAGAGCGTGGGCGGCGAGACAATGCATCCAGGCGTCCTGCGAACCGTGCTCGAGCGCGACGCTGGCAGCAGCGCAGGCGGCGTTGTCGTTGGATTGAATGAACTCGGACCAAGCGCGGAGTTCGAGGGCGGTCGTACCAGCTGGATCGAGGGCGAGGGCTTGGCCAATGTGAGTGCGGGCAAGGTCGCGTTGGCCAACAGCGAGCGCAAGGCGGGCCAATGCAATCTCGACGGCCATTGGCGTTGCTGGGAGGAAAGGGGCGGTGACTTTGGCCTCGGGAGGGAGGGGGATTTTGCTGAGACCAAAGCCTCCCTGACTCAGGTATTGTTTGAGCTCTGAATCCATGGCATCTTTGAGACCGGGTGTGGTGACCGGGGCATCGTACGCCAGGGTGAGTTTGCTGAGACCAAAGCCTCTGCTGCTCAGGTAATGTTTGAGTTCGGAATCGACGTCCGCTGTGTCCTTGGTGAATGAGGACTGAAACGCGGCGAGCTGGTCGGCGCCGTGAAGGCGGGCATCGAAGAAACGGTTGAGGGCAGCGTAGCCGGCGGCGCGGTCTTTGAAGAGAAGCTGGTGCACGAACAGCCAGGATTCGGCGTAGAACACTGCGTTGCGGTTGCTGTCGGTGTAGAAGGGGCTGCTCCGTGAGGTGAACATGAGCTGCAGGAGCGGGACCCAGTCGCTGCGGGCCAAGGTGGCGACGTGATAGTCGAGTGGCCTCCCGAGCAGGCCGTAGTCCTTCTTCACCTCGAAGGTGGAGAACACCTCGGCGAACCCTTCATTGAGCCAGAGCGGCAGCTCGGTGGCCGTGGCGGACACGAGCCAGTGGGTGGACTCGTGAAGCACGACGTGGCGGGTTGCCTGGTTGTTGAACGACTCCGCGAGGCCAATCACGCTCCACGTGTCGCGGTTGGCGAAATAGCCGGCGACATCGCGCTTCTTTCCCGCGGCGGTGCGGGGGCAGTAGGGTGCGAACTTCCCGCGGTCGGCGAAGAGCACGACGGTGAGCGGGGGCAGGAAACGGTCGTCGATTCTGATCACGCCGCGGACTGCCGCGGTGAATTGTTCGAACTGGGTCGCCCACTTGCGCGTGTCGTGTTCGGAGAGTTGGGAGACGATGAGGCAATGCGGCGCCTGTAGAGTGTGCCACTTTGGGGCGGCGACGGCCGTGGCAATCAAGAGGATCGCAGCGAGGGCGGCCAGAACGGGGCGGAGCAAGCGGCGGGGCATGGAGGCGGGGAAGGGGAACGGTAGGCCGTGGGGTTCGCGGGAGGCTCGAAGAAGACGCGGCCGGAGTCGTCGCCGAGGAAATGGGCAAGCTAGCCGGTGTCGCTGCTGCGCAGGACCTGCAGGCCGAGATGGGCCACGTACCAGGCAGCCATCTCGCGCGGGCGGTAACGTTGAGGGCGAAGTGTTTGAATTTTATGGGACTAGAGGGGGGCTGGCGCGGGTTGCGGCCGGCGGCGGCTGAGGCGGTCGAGCCGTTCGCGCACCTGGCGGCGTTGGTGTTCGGAGACGCCAGGTTGCTCGATCAGTGCTTCGAGTACGCGGATGGCCTCGGCAGGCTGGCCGTTTTGGCCGAAGGCCTGGGCCTCCTGAAGGGCGGCTTGGAATCGGAGATCGTTGCGGCGTTGTTCCCAGCGAAGGCGAGGCTGCTGCGGCATTGGCTCCTGGAGCAGAAGCTCGCAGGCCGAGAGGGCCTCGCCGAAACGGCGCTGTTTGGCGAGGTCGTCGATCTTCTGACGCAGGGGCTCGATCTTCCAGTCGAGGCGGAGGCGTTCGGCGCGGGCGCGCTCTTCCTCGGTGAGGCTGGCGGGGGAGGCGAGGGCGAGGGAGAGCAGGCGCTGCGCTTCGGCCTCGTTGCCGGTCTTGTGCAGTAGGGCGGCTAGGCCGATCAGGAGCTGGGGTTCGTCGGGGAAGAGCTTGTATCCTCCAGCCAGGACCTGGGCGTCGGCCAGGGAAACCTCAGGGAGGTGGGAGGCGAGATTGGCGAAATTACTGTAGGCGGTGCGAAGCTTGGGTTGAAGGGCGATGGCCTGACTCAGGTGATCGGCAATCTCGCGGGCGGCGCTGTCGAGGGAGCCGCGGTCGTTGTGGCGCCGCCACAGTTCGTGGGCGACGGTGATGTGCATCCAGGCATCGCGAGAACCCAGTTCGAGGGCTTGGCGAGCGGAGGCCGTGGCCGCGTCGTTGTTTTTAAGTTCGAGTTCGAGCAGGGTGAGCAGCTCGCGTGGCACCGGGCTGGTGGGGTCGAGGGCGAGGGCACGGTCGATATGGGTGCGGGCGAGCGAGTGGAGTTTGCTGCCCAGGGCGAGGCGGGCGAGGGCGATTTCGACGGTGAGCGGGGAGGCGGGGGCGTAGGGGCCCTCGATCTTGGATTCCGGCGGAGCGCTAGTTTGGTGAAGGAGAAGCGACCGTCGCGCGCATAGCCCTCCAGTTCCCTTTCCAGAGTGGCCAGATCCTTACCGCAGGCCTTCTCGAAGGCGCTGACCTGGTCGGTTCCAAGCAGGCGGGCGGCGAAGAACTTGTTGAGAATGGCGTGCCCGGCCTCCGGGTTCTCAAAGAACAGCTTGTGGGTGAGTATCCACGACTGGGCGTAGAAGATGGATCTGCGTTGGTTGCTGGTGTAAAGCTCGTCGCTGCGGGCCGTCAGCAACAGCTGCAGAAGCGGTACCCATTTTTCGTTTTGCAGACTGACAAGGTGGCCGCGAATCGGTTCACCGAGCAGGCCGTGATCCTTCTTGGGCTGGAAGGAGGAGAAGACTTCGGCCACACCTTCGTTGAGCCAGAGCGGCAACTCGGTGCGGGTGGCGGAGGTCATCCAGTGGGTGGCCTCGTGAAGTACGACATGGCGAGTGGCTTCGTCGGAGAAGGATTCGGGCAGGCCGATCACGCCCCAGGTGTCGCGGGTGGCGAAGAAGCCGGCGAGCTCGCGTTTCTTGCCGGCGGCGTTCTGGGCGCGGTACGGGCCGAAGGTGCTGGGACCGGAGAAAAGCACGACGGTGAGCGGCGGGAGAAAACGCTCGTCGATCTGGATCTTGCTGCGCAGGGCGGCGGTGAACTGTTCGAACTCGGAGGCCCAGGCGCGCGTATCGCGTTCGGAGAGTTGGGAGACGATGAGGCAATGCGGCGCCTGCAAGGTGTGCCACTTCGGGGCGGCGACGGCCGTGGCAATCAAGAGGATCGCAGCGAGGGCGGCCAGAACGGGGCGGAGCAGGCGGCGGGGCATGGAGGCAGGGAAAGGCGGGACGGTAGACCTTGGGGTTCGCGGAAGACAGGGCAGGAGTCGGTCGAAGCTCTTGCGAGCTTCGCTACGACGAGCCGGCGCGGGCGGAAGGAGAAGAACGAAGCTCTGGCGGGCTTCGCTACAAGGACGACGGGAGCAGGAGAACGAGAACGAGAACGAGAACGAGAACGAGAACGAGAACGAGAACACAGAGTGGATACTGTATTCCTGCCGGTAAGCAAGAGCCGGGGCGTGACGTATCCTCTCGTTTCCGCTCCGGGGCCGCGGCGGCGCCTCAGAGGTTGAAATTCTCGCCGAGGTAGAACTCGCGGGCCTTGGGATCGTTGATCAGGAACTCGCCCGTGCCCTCGGTGAGCACCCGGCCCTGATGGATGAGGTAGGCGCGGTCGACGATGCGCAGCGTTTCGCGCACGTTGTGATCTGTGATGAGAATTCCGATGCCGCGCTTCTTGAGCGAGAGGATGATCTTCTGTACGTCGGCCACCGAGATCGGATCCACGCCGCTGAACGGTTCGTCCATGAGGAGGAATTTTGGACGGGTGACGAGGGCGCGGGCGATCTCGAGGCGGCGGCGCTCGCCGCCGGAGAGGGTGTAGGCCCGCTGCTTGAGCAGATGGTAGAGACCGAGTTCGTCGAGGTGCTCCTTGGTGCGAGCGGCGTGGAGACGCCGGGGGAGGCCGACGGTCTCGACGATGGCGCGCACGTTCTCCTCGACGGTGAGCGTGCGGAAGATCGAGGGCTCCTGCGGCAGGTAGCCGAGGCCGGCGCGCGCCCGCTGGTGCATTCGCAGCTTGGTGATCGGGGTGTCGTCGAGAAACACGCTTCCCTTGGAGGCCGGCACCAAGCCGACGATCATGTAGAAGGTGGTGGTCTTGCCGGCGCCGTTGGGGCCGAGCAGGCCGACGATCTCGCCGGCCGTCACACGGATGTTCACACCGGCGACGACGGTGCGCTGGCCGTAGCTCTTTACCAGTTCGCGCGTGGAGATGACGGCGCGCTTGGGGGCAGCCGGGGAGTCCGCGGACGCTGCGGCTGCGAGGGTGGCGGCCGCAGGCGCGGTGGCCGGCTGTGCGGGCGCGACGGGTTTCGCAGGCACGGAGGCCTGCGCCACGGGGACTGCGGGAGTGGCGGGCGCGGTCTGTGCCGGGTTCGCGGATGCCGGAGTGGGGAGGGATACTTGGGCGGCTTTGGCCGGAGCCGCGATGGCATTCGCCGGCACGGAGGCCGGCGCTACAGCGACAGGCGGAGTGGGCGAACTCGCAGGTACGGAGGCCGGTGCTACGGGAGTGCCTGGGGTGGGTGTGGCGGAAGGCGTGCTCACGGGGTGGTCTTGGCCGGGGCGGCTGCGGGGGCCGGGGCGGGAGTGGGCGCGGGCGGGGGCGTGCCCTTGGGGAAGCCTAGGTCTCTGATGGCGGGCAGGGTGATGCGAGCCTTGTCGATGATCGCGCGACGCTCGCCGCGCAGCAGCGTGATCCGTTCGCCCACGGCGGTGGCATCGCCGTCGCGTACCATCGGATCCTCGGTGAGGGTGATCCGTTCTTCGCCCGGGAGCACCACCGCGCGCCCGCAAGTGGCCACGCGGTCGCCCTGCTCGATGCGCACCCGGCCGGTGGCGAGCATGCTCTTGAATTTGCCGACCTGCCCGAGGGAGTTCTTGTCCTTGTCCCGCAGAATGTCCTTTTGCGTGCGCAGGGTCACTGCCTCGAGACGGTCACAGGTGAGCTTGATGTTGTTGCCGACGACGGAGACCAGACCGGTGAAAAGGAAGGTGCTCTCGTCGTCGGTGCTCTGCATATCCAGATTTTGGCTGGTGATGACGGTGAGCGGCGCCTCGGTTTCGGCGGCGGTCGCCGGCAGCACGGCGAGCAGGAGGAGCGGAAGGAGCGGGAACAGGGAGGATTTCATTTCAAAACGTCGAGAAGGGCCACGTTGAACACAACCCGGGCCTGGTCGCGGACGGTCACGGCCTTGGCGCGTTCGTCGTAGGTCCACCGCTGTCCGGTGATCGCGTAGTTGGGACCGCTGACTTCGATGGCGTCCTCGCCTTCGATGCGGCGAGTCTTCAGGTGGACGAAGGCCTTGGGGCTGCGCGCCTGTACCGAACGGGCACCATCGCGGCGCAACAGGGTGAGGGTGAAGTCGCGCACCTCCAAGAGTTCGGCGCTGTGGTAGATGGCGGTGCCCCCGCGCAGATCGGAGGTTTTGTGACCGTTGACCGCGTCGAACATGGCCAGCCGGAAATCGATGATGGGGGCGTCGGCCATGGAGGGCCCGGCGGCCTGTCCGGTGCCCGCGGCCAATCCGACCAGCAACAACGTCACCAAGTTGGTGCGTCGGCGGAGCAGGTGGAGGCAGGAAGGGGCGGACATCGAGAAGGAAGGGAGAACGCTGAGTGCAGAAGGCAGAACGAAGAAGGTAGAAGGCAGAACGAAGAGGACGGAACGAAGAACGAGGAACACTAAACGCGAAAACGGGGAACGAAGGAAGGGGGACGGAGAGTGGGGGACGCCGGAGCAGGAGGAAGAGCAGGAGTTAGAGAAGGAGCAGGAGCAGAAAACGAGAACGAGTACGAGAACGAGAACGAGTACGAGAGCGAGGGCTACTTGGTCACGGGGGATCCGGGTTTGTTGCCGGGCAGGGCAGCGAGAATTCGGTCGCATACCTCCCGGACCGCGCCAGCACCGGCGGGGCGGTTCGGTACGAAGCGGGCGGAAGCCAGGGCGGCGGGCATGGCGGTGCTTGGAGCTACTCCGACTCCGGCCCAAGCGATGGCGGGGACGTCGATATCGTCGTCGCCCATGTAGCACACCTGAGCGGCGGCAAGGCCGAGCTGGACGGCGAGTTCGGTTAGGGCGGCAAGCTTGTCGGTGCGTCCTTGGACGAGGTGGGCGACTCTAAGCTCTTCAGCGCGGTGGGTGGTGGCGCCGGAGGTGCGGCCCGAGATCCATGCGAGGGCGATGCCGGCCTGCCGGAGGCGGGATAGTCCCATCCCATCGAGCACGGAGAAACGTTTCGTTTCGCTGCCGTCGGAGGAGACGTAGATGGAGCCGTCGGTGAGCACGCCGTCGACATCCATGGCGAAGAGGCGGATGGCGGCCCAGGGAGAGGCCGGTTTCGCAGGTACGGAGGCCTGCGCCACGGCTGGGCGGCGGCTGCGGGGCGAGGATGTGGGGCGGGAGCGCGCCATGTGGTGGTGGAGTCAAACGGGGAAATGGCGCAGCGGAACCAGAAAATCGTCGGTGTGGGCGGGTTTGGGCTCGAAATCTGGCCGGACGAAGGGGAGGTGCGAAAATTCCGGTTGCGGCGGGGCGGTAGGAATTTCTAACGTCGTCTCTTTTATACCCGCTGATGCACACGCACGGTCCCAAGCGCATCTATTCCCCTCAATCCCTTGAATGGTGGTTCGAGCGGTTGTCGGCGGACTGGTCGGAGAATTTCTCCGCCGAGGCCTTGGAATTGGGCCGGACGATCTATCGTGAGAGCGAGGTTCGGGAGGTGGAGTTGGGGGCCAACGACGCGATCATCCATCGCCGGGTGGAGAAGAAGGAGGACTACACGGTAATCGAATGGGTGGGGGACAAACCGGCGGTGCGATCTTCTTCCACCGACGAGCTTGTGGCTCAGGCGATTGCGGTGGCCGGGCTTTACGAGATCGAGGAACTGGTGGCCGAGGAGATTTCCCCGTTGCCGGCGGCTCCGCTCTCCCCTGCAGCTCTGGCGAAGAGTGCGAAGAGCAAGCTCGACGCGCCCAAGTTCGCTTCGGCCCCGGCTCCCGTGGCTCCGGCGGTGGCCAAGCCCAAACCGGCGGAGGGCGAGGTGGCGCGCGAGTTTGTGCTGCGCTTCCATCCCGTGGAGAAGGGGTTGGCCTGCGAGGCGTTCTGGGTCGAGTCAGACGGGCGGCGCGTGCCTGCCTACGGCGCGGGCAGCGCGAGCACGTTGCAGCTCAGCTCGGCCGACCGGGCCAAGGCCATCGGGCTGGCCACGTATGCGCGCAAGGCGCACTTCCATTTTCACCCCGAGCAGCACGCGTATGTGCTGGAGTTGGTCTTGGAGATCCCAGAGTTCCTGCGCAACGGACTGCCTCAGTGGCGGAAGCATTTTACCGTCGAGGTGGACCCGGCGGTGCGGGCGTTGCAGGCGGGCGTGCGCGGGGTCGAGATCGAGGCGCAGGCGGTACGCCGCAGCGGGTCGGGGATTGATCTGCGCTGGGTGTTCCGGGCGGGCGGCCAGTTGCTCACACCGGCCGAGGTCGAGGAGGTGTCGCGTCAGCACGGTCAGCAGGTGCTGCTGCCGGGCGTGGGCATCGTGTCGCTGGCTACAGAACAATGGGAGGGCGTGCAGGCCTGGCGCCGCATGACCGCGGACCTGCACCTCGACGCCCTCCCACCGTATCTGGTCTTTTCGCTTTTCAATGAGGCCCGCTGGAAGGTGACGCTCACCGCCGAACTCGAGGAGTGGAAACAGCGCGTGCTCGGCGCCGGTGCGGTGGCGGCAGCGGTGCTGCCGGCCTTCCTGCGCCAGTACCAACGGCTCGGCGTTGAGTGGATGCACCACCTTTGTGAGACCGACTGCCATGGCCTGCTTGCCGACGAGATGGGCCTGGGCAAGACCGTGCAGGTGCTCAGCCTGTTGACCGCCCGGCCGCTCAAGGGCAAATGTCACCTTGTGGTGTGTCCGGCTAGCGTGGTGCCGGTGTGGCGCGAGGAGGTGACGCGCTTTTTCCCGCAGCTCAGGGTCGAGATCCTGAAGGCCGACAATGATTTCCTGGGCATCCCGGGGCCGGCGTTGTGGTTGGCCAGCTACGCGCAGCTGCGCAAACACCGGGAGATGCTTGCGAAGGTGGAGTTCGGTTACGCCATTCTCGACGAGGGGCAGTTCATCAAGAACCCCGACGCGAAGGTCACCCATGCCTGCTTCGCGATCCGCTCCGCCCACCGCCTGGTGCTCACCGGTACCCCGCTGGAGAACCGCCAGCTCGATCTGTGGTCGATTTTTCGCTTCCTGTTGCCTGGGCTGCTCGGCAGCCGCGCCGGCTTCGAGGCGGCGTTGCAGCGCGATCGCGACGGCACGATCGATCGGCTGCGCCTGCAAATCGCGCCCTTCGTGTTGCGCCGCACCAAGGACGAGGTGGCCAAGGAGCTCCCGGCCAAGGTAGTGATGGATCTGCGCTGCCCTCTCACCGACCGGCAGCGCGTCGAATACGCCAAGATTTGCGACGAGGGCCTGCGCCGCCTGGGCAGCGACCTGGGCACGGCGGTGCGCGAGCGCTCCTTCAGCCTTTTCGCGCTACTCACCCGCCTGCGCCAGGCCTGCTGCGACCCGGCGTTGCTGCCGTGGGTGGAACCCGAGGTGCACGAGAGCGGCAAGCTCAACATGCTGTTGGCCAAGCTGGCCGAGGTGCTGGCCGGGGGCCACAAGGTGGTGATCTTCTCGCAGTTCGTGATGTTCTTGGACCGGGTACGCTCGCTGCTGGAGGCGCAGTTTCCGGACGTGGCGCGCTACGAATTGACCGGAGCCACGATCGATCGGCAGAAACCGGTGCATTCGTTCCAGAGCGCGACCGGCCGCGCGATCATGCTGGTGAGCCTGAAAGCGGCCGGTACCGGCATCACCCTGCATGCCGCCGACTATGTGTTCCTGCTCGACCCGTGGTGGAACCCGGCGGTCGAGGAACAGGCGATCGATCGCGTGCACCGGCTCGGGCAAACGAATCCTGTCTTTGTCTACCGCTTGATGACGGCCGGCACGATCGAGGAGCGCATCCAGGCCTTGAAGGCCGAGAAGAAGGCAATGTTCGACCGCATCGTGGGCAAGTTCCGCACGGAGTTCGATCTCTCGCAGCACTTCGCTTCGCTCGACAGCCTGATCAAGCTGGCCGCCACCCCCGAGGCGGAATCCGAGGCAGACCTGGGGGAAGGCTGAAGCGGGAAGCCTTACGTGTTGCGGCTGGCCGAATGTAGCGACGGCCGCAAGGACGCCGGGCGGGCAGGCACCCGACCCTGGCGCAGAAAGCGAAACTCTTGGCGCGTTTCGCTACAATAGAAGGGGACGCGTGCGAGCATGCTGCGTGGGCGGGAAGCGCGAAGGTGGCGCCGTGCGCCTGCCCTTCAGATACAATCACGCCTCGGAATTGTGACCGGCGCGCACTTGTCTCCAGGCGGGCGAACCGCATCGTCGGGCCCGTCTGCGGTGCCGCGGGCGCCGGCCCCAACCCGCCGGTGCGTGGCCGCCGCAGACGCCCTACAGAACCCCCTCCCATGATATCCACCATGATCCTGATCGGACTGGTTTTCGGCGTCGGCCTGGCCGCGCTGCTTACCCTGTTGTTCGGCGTCTACACCATCGGGCCAACCGAGCGCGGCGTGGTCACCACCTTCGGCCGGGTGCAACGCCTGGCCGGCTCCACCGGCGACGACCCGCAGCTCGGCGCGCTGCTGACCGAGGAGGAAAAGGGGCGCTACAACTACCCGAATATCCGCGTTATCCCCCCCGGCGGCCCGTACTTCAAGTGGCCGTGGCAAAAGCTCTACAAGGTGGGCATGACGATCCAGACGACCGATATCACCTGGGATCCGGATATCCGCCAGGAGTTCATTGAGGCGGTGACCAAGGACAATCTCACCGTGTCGATCACGGGCCAACTGCGCTGGCGGCCGTGCGAACGTAATCTCTACGCCTACCTCTTCGGCGTCGCCAATCCGGCCGCCCACGTCGTGGGCTACTTCATCTCCGTGCTGCGGGACCGAGTCGCGACCTTCCAGGGCGAGGCGCACGAGGGCGCGGTCGAGGGCGTGTCGATCAACGATTTGCGCAAGAACCTCTCCAGCATCAACCGCTACATGGAAGAGGCCTGCCGCAAGACCAGTGCGCGCTACGGGGTCGAACTGGATGCGGCGTTGATCACCACCATCGATCCTCCGAGCGATGTGGACGAGGCGCTCGCCTCGATCAACACCACCCAGAATCAGGTGGCCGCCGCGATCAGCCAGTCCAAGGCCGATGCCGACCAGAAGCTCAAGATGGCCGAACAAGCTGTCCAAATCGCTCAGAACCGCGCGGCCGCCGAGGCCGGTCCGCTCATCGAGCTTGGCAAGACCATCACCGCTATGCACGCCACCGGCGGTATGCCCGCGCTCGAGGCGTACCTGCGCAATGCGAGCCTCCCGCTTCGCGAGAAGGCTGCCCAGACCGTCGTCAACCTCTGACCCCCTCCTGTCATGCCCTTTTTGATCACATTCGTCATCGGTTTCATTGGCACCTTCATCGCCACACCCATCGTGTTGGCTCTCGGTCGTGTATTTCAGTTGTGGGGCGTGTTGCCCGGAGCGCTCGGTACTCGTCTACACCCTGTTCGGCAAGGTCATCGGCCGCGTCGAGGAGCCCGGGCTGTTCTTCCCGATCGCGCATTTCGGGCCGCAGGCGCTGCTGCTGCCGTTCTTCGGCAAGGCCTACCCGGTGAAGACACACATCTTCCAGTCGTATCTGCGCAACCAACTCGTCAATTCGGAGGAGGGCGCGCCGATGGGGGTGGGCATCTGGTTCGAGGGCTTCGTGAGCGACCCCGAGGCGTTCCTCTTTCAGAACGCCGATCCGCTCGGTTCGCTCCAGGCCAACGTGGCCACCGCTGTCGTCAAGCAGCTCTCCAACCTCAAGCTCGAGGTGTTGCTGGAGAACCGCGATGCCCTTTCGCGGCGCGTCCGTGAAGAGGTTACGCCCACGTCCGTGCGGTGGGGTTTCCATCTGGGTTCGGCCTACATCCGCAAGGTGGCCTTCCGTGACCACGGCATGATCATCGAGATCCAGCGCAAGGTGGTGAACCGCCTGCGCCAGGTGACTGCCGCGATGAAGCAGGCCGGCGAGAACGAGGTGGCGCTGATTCATTCCTCGGCCGACATGAAGGCCGCGCAACGGCTCGGTGAGGCGCAGGCGGTGCGGCCGATGGTGATCGGTCAGGCGCTCGCCGAGATTCGCCGCCAACCCGAGGTGGCCGAGGCGTTGTTCAAGCTCCTCGACATCCAGGCCACGCTGCGCAGTCCGGGCAAGGTGATCGTCACACCCAGTGGCTCGGCAGGGCTGCTGCTCAATAGCTGAGCGCGGTGAGCGTGGTGCGGCGCTTCAGCCCGCACTGCTCGGCGTCGCGCTCGCAAATGATGCGGGCACCTGTCGGCCGGTCGCCCTGAAGGGACGACCCACGGCAGGGTTTCATTTTGGGCCCGGCAGCTTCGGTTGCCGGGCCGCTTGTGGGTCAAATTATGAGGCGGAAGCGAAGCGCTTCCGAGTACGGCCGAGACAGGCCAAGCTTAGGGCTGTCCGGGCCTTCCGGCATTGGGCGAGGACTTGGTCCAGCATATCGAGCAGCATGGAATTTCAGCCCCAGCCCGATTGGGCGCGCGGCTATGCTATTGGTGCAAGTCCCCATAATGGGCTGACCGTGGCGCAGATCTGCGCGCTGCCGACGTATCGCCAAACCGTGTTCACTTATCGTAACTTTATTACGGCGGCGGCTGCCGTGTTGCGCGCAGCATGGGGCGGCACGCCCGCGGTGGTGCGCGGGGCGGTGCGCGAGGAACTCCTACAGCAACTTCTGAGCAGGGCAAGTTCCGGCGAGCCAAGGATGCGCTAGCCTGGGTGAAGAAGCGCACCCGTCGCCAGCTCAGCGAAGGGGGCGTGCGCAAGTTGCTCCATCGGCTGGGCGGCAGCAAGTTGAAGGTGCCGCAAGAGCCACGCCAAAAAAGGATCCAAACGAAGGCCAAGGCGTCAAAGCGGAGTTGCCGCAACGATTGGAAGAACTGGCCGGGACGGCCACAGGGTGCCGGGCAGCCGGTCCGCTATGGGTTTGGATGAACACATCGCTACGGGTCTTGCCGGTGATCCGTCGAGTCTGGGCGCGGCGAGGGTACGCGCATTCCCCTGCCACCCGCTATCACCGGGCTATCTCCGCACGAAGCCATGGAAGTCGACGGTGAGAACAGCAGGAGACGCTGTTTACCCCGTATCGATTGGGACGTACACGCTCTTTCTCCAGCAGCTTATGGCTGATCCCCAAGCTTCGCATATCCATCTGCCAAGGCCGGCTTCTACCTGCCCGTCGACGACGCCAAAGCCGCCGGCCAACGTGCGGTTACCGCGTTGCCTCCTACAGCCCTGAACTCAACCCGGTGGAGCGGCTTACGATCTGGTCAAAGACAGGTCTGTAACCGGCCGCCTATCCTCCTGGCCACTTGGAGGATCGCATCATCGCCGCCCTGCGCCCTTGGCGCACCGGAGCCTTGCCGTGGCGGCCCTCTTCGGCGAGGCTGGTTACCAGCTGAACTCAGTAAACAGTGGCGCCCTAACCTAAAGTCAATTGCTGAGGGGCGTTGAAAGCAGGAGGCGGAAGTGAAGCGCCTTCCGCTACGACGACGCGGAGTCCTGATGCTCGGCGAAACAGGCCTTTATCTGCGTAGCGGAACGGCTTCCGTTCCGCTGGATCGGCTCCGCTTCCGGTTTTGGGCGCTTTTGATCGCAGGGCGCCCGGCTCCAGAGCAGCTTGCGGTATTGGATACCACGCTTGTCCTCGAAAAATCAATTCTGGCGGGCGAATGGAGGTGACCTTCAGGCCGAGCTCGCGATCCACGGTGTCGCCCGTGCGGGTAGACCTTGCTGTTCATGGCAGCTTGGTCGTCGGCAGCGATGCGGATGCCGCTGATGCGGCATTGTCGAGGAAGGCGAGCACGCGCGGATCTTCGACGGAGGCCGTCGGGTCGTTGCGGCGCTCCTGGGGTCGTCGAGCTTGAGGGTGACCTGGAAGGCGCGCCGGGCGCTGGCGGGGCGCCGCTACGGGCGCGGCGACGGGAGCCGGCCGGGCTGGACGGGCTGCCTGGACCGGAGCCGGCGCGGGGACGGCGAGCCGTGCCGGGAGAGTGATAATAAGCAACAGGGGCCCCGCGGGCTCGGCGGCTGGGCAACCCGCGATGGGAGCGGGAGGCTCCCTGGATCGGAGGCGGCGCCGGGCGAGATCGGAGGCGGGACGTTGGCGGCCACGGTGATGGGCGCGCCAGTCGGTTTGAGAATCCAGACGGGCGAAACGCCACCGACGAGGGCGACTGCGGCGATGGCGATGGGCAGGGGATTTCACCGCGGGTCTGTCCGGGGACGGCTAACGGCGGCTGGTTGGACCGGTTGGCCGTGGAGGAGTAAAGCGGCTGAGGGCGCCGCCGCTGCGTTCGCGTTGCGCTCTTTTTCGTGGGCGTCGTTGATCAGGCCGGCCTGCGGGCGGGTGCCGGTGGTCGGTCGTCGGTGGACGTTGGAGAGGGTAGCACGGTACGGTCGGCTGTCGACCGTGGCGGGGCCCAGTCGGTGAAAGTGGGCGGCGACTTCTTTGAGGGCGCGCGCACATCCCACCAGGTGACCTCGTCGGAATCGCGGACGAAGGCGGCGAGCATGGCCTTGTCGCAAAGATTGTTGATGATACGCGGGGTGCCGCGGCTGTGGCCGTAGATGGCCTTGAGCGCCCATTTGCTGAAACGGGGCAGCCGCTGGCGAGGCCACGGTGAGCGGTGGATGTAGTGGTCCATCCGGCCAGGAGAGCGGCTTGAGCTCGCTGGTAACGAGGATGCGCTGCCGCAGCTGGCGCAGGCGGTCCTGCCGGAGCTTCTCTTCGAACTCGGGCTGGCCCATCAGGACGATCTGCAGGAGCTTTTGCTTGTCGGTTTCAGATTGGAGAGCAGGGCACCTGTTCGAGCACCTCGAAGGAGAGGTTCTGGCATTCGTCGATGGACGAGCACGATGCTCCTTCTGGCGGATCCGTTCCATGAGCACGCGGTAGACCTGGGCAACGAGGGCGTTCCTGGGTGCGCTGCTCAATGGTTTCGCCCAGCTCGAGCGGGATGGTCTCAAGCATCTCCGTCTCGGTCACGCGCGCGGGTTGAGGATGAGCGCGGTCTCGAAGCGTTCCGGGTCGAGTTCGTTGAGCAGGCGCCGGCAGAGGGTGGTCTTACGCAGCCCACCTCGCCGATGAGCACGATTCAGTTCTCCGCGCTCCTGGATGCCGTATTTGAGATGCTGGAGCGCATCGACGTGGGAAGGACTCAGGTAGAGGAACTTCGGAGTCGGGGTGATGTTGAAGGGCATCTCCTTGAACCCGTAGAAGCGTTGGCACATCGTGCGGGCTGGGTTGGGTCGTCGTGACGGGCAGCACGGGCGGCGCGCAACCGGAAAAAGTTTGAAACGGTGCCGATTATGGACTCAAATTTGGGTGCTGGAAGACCGCGGCATCCAAACCCGTTTCTTACTCCGCGGTTTCCCGTCCGTTCGATGACCCTAGGCCGTTTCCTCGCCACCCCCCTATGCCGTCGTGTTCCTGTCTCCCAGCTGCGTTCCCGCCGGGATCGCGTTCCGTGCAGACGTATCAGCAGCTCGCCAACCTGCAGACGCGGATTGGAGCCGCCAAGCCCGGGTAGGTGGCGGAGCAGGAGTTGCGCACCAGGATCGGATGCTGGGCCCAGTTGCGCAGCGACCCGCAGAATGTTGAGGTCGATGATCCGCCGCAAGCTCCGCTACGCCAAGCAGGACGAGATTGATCTTCCGTTTCCGGTAGGCGGGGACGTGGGCCGCGGTCCAAAAGGGTGGGGCCGGGGTTGTTTCCGC
>JADJTK010000003.1 GCA_016711225.1 Opitutaceae bacterium | reverse complement strand
AAGGCCCTTCCGGAATCTTAGTGGCTAGGATTGTGGCGTGAGGACCGGTGGATAGTCGAGCTTGCCGCAGTGAAAAGGATGCGGATACGATAGTTGGCGGCTGCGGAAGCCGCGGGCATCGGCCTCAATGGCTTGATGCGGGAATTGAAGCTTTCGGTGATCGCGTTGGTCGCGGTGGGCGAAGTAGTTGAGTAGTCCGGAGCAGATGGGCCTTTGAGCATGCGGGGGCCACCTTCTTATGAGCGGTTCGAGTTTGCTGCGGGCCGTTGCGTTGTACTAATGCGTGAAGAAGCGTTGGTTGCGCCTTCCGGTATTCTCCTGGCTCCAGAACTCGATGAAGGTCTCCTTGTGGGTCCAGGCCCGCGCGGTCTTGAGGTTGCGTTCGCAATAACTCGTCGAAGGTCAGGGGCGTCTGCCTCGGGCGCGGCCCCTTGCAGCCAGAGGAACTTGGTGCCGGTCAGGTCCGCGTCGCCTCTTCGAGCAGCCGGCGATGCTCTCCTGTCGCCGCACCTTTTGTCGACGGCCTCGTTGAGGTGCATGGAGACGGGAAGCGGTCGTGCAGACGATGGCCGCCTGCGGGCAGGCCTTCTTGGTGGCGGCGGCGAAGTTGGCGCTCCATGTCCATCGCGGCGGGCCACGACGCCTGGCGTTGGTCGGCGGGCAGCGTTTCCAGCAGCGCGATCGCGTCGGTGGTGCTGCGACCGGGGACTATTTCCAGCACCCGGCGGTTCTTCAGGTCGGTCATCAGGAGACGTAGTCCTGGCCGCGGCCAAAGCTCTTCTCGTCGAGGCCGATGTGGGTGACCGCCTCGGTGCTGCGGTCGCTCCAGGCCGCGCTTCACCGCCCGTGCCATGATCAGCATGACACCGTCCCAATCCAGCTTGAGCAGCTCGGCTGTTTGGGTCAGCGAACGGCAGGCTTCTATCACCTGCACGGCGAAGGCCCCAAAGAGCAAGGTGAAGCGCGAGTGCGGCTCAGCCCACGGCGCGCGTACCGTCAAGACTCCGTGCTCGGCACAGCGGCTGCGCGGGACCCGGGCACGGATGATCGTCTGGAACTGCATCACGTCCAAGTGCCGCCACGTCCGCCTGGCGCCCGGTCATGTCGCGGGCACTCAACGCGCACTCCGGGCAACACACCTGCGCCGTCTCATCCCACTCCACTGCGATCTCCACCTTTGCCGAGCAGATCGAGCCGGGCCGATTGCACGCGCCACGGCGCCTTTATCCCCAACAGCAGCGCATAGTGCGCACTCACCGTCTCTTCTTCAGCGGTTCCTTGCTCGCTTTTCAAGCATCTC
This sequence comes from Opitutaceae bacterium, assembly GCA_016711225.1. GTDB lineage: Bacteria > Verrucomicrobiota > Verrucomicrobiia > Opitutales > Opitutaceae > CAJCBL01. The sequence goes on along the minus strand of JADJTK010000003.1, from coordinate 49,938 downwards.
CCCGTTTGCCACATCCACCTCGGTCAGCCACTACGAAATCGGAAGAGCCTCGCGGAACTCACGGCCTGGACCCCGCCGCCTCCGGCTCTGGTGGAGCTGGATCGTCTTTGCGAGGCGCGCCGCAAACTGGTCAATCAGTGCACGGCCACCACCTCACCAACCGATTACAGGCTGTGCTCAAGCGCCACTATCCCCAGGCCCTGCAGCTCATGCACGAGGACATTTGGCGGGCGATGAACCTGGCCTTTCTCCGGCGGTGGCCTTCGGCCCCAAGCTCCCGTAATCTTTCCTTTCGCCTCGCCACCCTCAAGAGCTTCTTTCATAAACACGGCAGTCGCAGCGCGGACCGCTGGGAGCAGCGCGCCGTGCTGTCTTCACTGGTGGCCCTTCGGCTGAGGAACCCATCTCCGATCTGTTGGAAGGCTCCGTCTTGGTCAATTTGCTGGAGACGCTCAATGCCGCCATCACTCGCTACGATTCCACCATAACCGATCTCTTTCGAGGCCCAACCGGATGACCAACTCGCCCAGGTCAAGCGTTGCCGGGCGCCGGACCCATCCTCTCGCGCGCCTGCTTGTCGCGCTGGGCCAGTTCGCCGACAACTGTCCATGCGCCGAGGATCTGGCTGCCGCTTGGGATCGCTCCGGTGACTGACCAAAGTGGCCGGATGCGAAAGGTCTACTGGCGCCTGCGCTGCGACAAGCATACCTGCCAGACCTTCGTGGGAGTGGGTCAAGGAAGCTTGGAGGCACCGGTCTGGTCGGCGGCTTATGTTCAACGTCGCCAGCAGGCCGGTCATGGATTCCATATTATCCTACGTGCACTTGCCTCATAAACGGATCCGCATCCTGTGGAAATGCTGGCATGACGGAGTCCCTTATAACGAAGACATTTACCTCAAACGGCTCCGCGAAAAGGGCAGCCCCCTGGTGCCGTCAGCTGCGGCAGCTTAGTTCAAATTTATCTCGACAGATGTCCTCAGAGCCAAGGTCAGCCACGACGAATCGCGGACTGTGATTGGAAAACGGGCGTCATAGAGTCGTTGGATGTGCCGTCTGGTTAGCCCCTCTTGGACAAATGTAGCAAAACAGGCTTGAGGTGCCCTGCGGCAAATTTGCCCGAGCGAACCCATCCATCTTTCCTCAGCGCCCGATCCAGGAAACACATAAAGTAGCCATGTGTCACCAATACCACATCTCCTTGTTCGATCGAACTCACTTAGCTTTAGCCAGTATCTCAGCTCGATCTCGCACCGCACGTACGTCATCTACGTTCGAGCGTAACCACAGAGCCAAGCGCAGCGAGACAAGCAAGAATGCTAGACCTGCAGGCCCAATATACGGGAACGGTAACTTCGGCGGGAACGCCGCCTCCTTGGCTTCGTCAAGCATCAATAGGATGATTTTAAACAACCAACCTTGCTGTGTCCATCGCCCGTCGGGCTGGGCTTGAATACACAGTCACTGCACTCGGCAGATTGCGGGCCTCGCCCAGCCTTACTGGCGCCGCATCGTACTCGCGCAGTAGATGCTCCAATCGGCATCCGCAGATCCAACGATCCCTTATTTCTACGGGCGCATGTCTCAACAGTGTGATCTTCATGCCGAACGATTCAGGTGAGCCATGGCGGATACGCAACTCCGCTTGGAAGGCGGGCGCTTTCACGCCATTGGCTCTGGTGGCTGGTTCGCCTTCCGTTTTTCATTTCTTGGTGTGCCGCTACTCTCGGATGAAGATTCGCAGATTTGCACGATCGCGCACTAGGTACTCGATGGAGTAACCGTCGGGCCACCTCAATATGACTAAGGTCACTTCATTCGAAGGAGTGGTCTCTTGCATGATGTCTTCAAGACGGCGCATAGGCATCAGCGGTCCGATTCCTTGAACGGGGAAAGAGGACGGACATCTTATTGATCGCGGCCAACTCCTCGGCTGCATCTCTACTCGCGACCAATTGATGGATGTAATGACCTCTGATCAACCGTGGTGCTTCGCGCCAGGTGAGTACGGCGATCAAAACGACGACGAGAAACCACGGAATCAGTGTATTTCGAGCGGTGGTCATTCTCTTGGCGAACGCTTACGGATGAGGGACGCCGGACCCCTGGTCCAGATTGGAAGGCGGGGACTTAGCCGGCGTTCCATCTGGCCGCTGGTTGAACCAAGCCGCTGCGCGGCGGCGGGGAGCTCGGGGCTGGGGTGGGGGGCGGCGCATAGTTGGAGGATGGTGACGGCGTGCGGGACGGCAAGAGTGGAGAGGTATGAAAACGAAAGAATACCTCCACCAAACGGGACCGTGTCCGCACGCCGTCCCAAGACTGCGAAACGCTGGTTCGGTTCGCCGAACTGCTCAGCTCCGAGGGCTCGCCCAGAGCACCCAGGACGAGTACCTGCGGTTCGCCCGCAAGCTGCTCGATCGGCTCCAGTGCGATCCGACCGCCGTCACCGAAGAGCAGTTGCGCGCACATCTGCTCCGCCTGAAGGAGGAGCACGGCTACTCGCCCAGCTCGATGCGCACGGCCGTGGCGGCGATGCGCGCGCGCCTTCGGCTGCACTTGGGCCACGACTGGAAGCTCGATTCTGGTGCGTGCGCCCCGGAGCGCAAGCTGCCAACGGTGCTCACCCGCGAGGAAGTCACGCGGCTCTTCGCCGTGGTGCGCGAAGAGCGTTTCCGGGTGTTCTTCCGGTTTGTTTACGCCACCGGACTGCGGTTGTTCGAGGCCCTGCAATTGCAGGTCGAGGATCTGCGCCAAAGTGACCGGGTGCGGGTGCGCGGGGGCAAGGGCCACAAGGACCGCTACGTGCCACTGCCGGCCGCGATGCTCCACGAACTGCGCCGGTACTGGAAGACGCATCGCAATGCGCGCTGGGTCTTTCCGGCGGTGGGCCGGGGCTGGCGCGAGAAGCCGGCGTGTCGGGCGCGGTTGGCCGTCATTGACGAGCCGATGGGCGAGAGCTCGGTGCAGCATTGTATGAAGATAGCCCGGGCGGCGGCGCGCCTGCCGGTGGGCACCTGCACCCACACCCTGCGCCACTCCTATGCCACCCACCTGTTGGATGCGGGGGTGAGCATCCGGCTCATCAGCGCCTATCTTGGCCACAGCTCACTGGAGACGACGATGATCTATCTGCACCTCACCGCCGTCAACGAGGCCAGCGCCCGCGCCGCCATCGACCGGTTGCTGCCCCCGGACGACCTGGAGCCGCCCGCGGCCGCGGTGGTGGTGAGGCGCTAACCACACCCCGGATCTCCGCGATGTCCGTGCTCGCCGATTGGCTGGCGCGGCAGGCTCCCCGCAGCGTTGCGCCGGAGCGATCTGCTTCCGGCGCAACGCCGCGCCCTGCACGCGATCCGGCGCTGCCGCACGCCCGCCATGGGCGGGCATCGGTATCGCTGTGCCCAGTGCGGCGGTGAGCACCACGCCTTTCACAGCTGCCACCATCGGGCCTGCCCGCGCTGCGGCGGCGCCAAGACCGCCGAGTGGACGCGCAAACAGACCGCGCGCCTTCTGCCTGTTCCGTATTTCCTGGTGACGAGTACCGTGCCGGAAGCGCTGCGCTCGGCCTTCCTCGCCAGGCCCGAGCTGCTTCATGATCTGTTCTTCACCCACGCCGCGGCGGCCCTGCAAACCGTCGCCGCCCGCCCGCGCCAGCTCGCGGCCGAGTTGGGCATGTTTGGCGTGCTGCATACAAGCGGCCGCCAGCTTCAGTTTCACCCGCACTTGCACTTCATCATTCCCGGCGGAGGCCTCAGTCTGGACCGCAAGAAGTGGCGTCATTGCCGCAAATCGGATTGGTTGCTGCCGGGCGACGCCGTGATAGCCGTCTTGCGACGCGCGATGGATGCGGCCCTGCGCGCCGCCGCCCCCGAGCTGCACGCCCAGATCCCCGAGTCGGCTTGGCACAAGGGCTGGTGGATCGACTTCCAGCCCGCCGGCTCCGGCGAGAACGTGGTGCGCTATCTCGCCCGTTACGTACAGCACACCGCGATCAGCGACGAGCGCATCTTGCAGGCCGACGATCGGTCGGTGCGATTCTCGTACACCGATAGTCGCACGGGCCAACGCGGCGAGGTCACTCTTGCCGCAGGGGAGTTCATGCGCCGCTATCTCCAGCATATATTGCCGCCCGGCCAACACCGCGTGCGCTATTTTGGCTGGTTGCACCCGGCAGCCAAGCGCCGTCGCCTGCTGGTGGAGACATTGCTCAACGCGCCCATCATCGTGCGCGAGCCAGTCGCGGCTCCGCCTCCCTGGCATCTGCGTTGCCCGCACTGCGAACAGTTCACCCTGGTCTGTGGGTTCGCTCGCCCGCGCCCCGCCCTGAAGCCGATGCAGACCGTACCGTGTAGAGTCCAGACCGCTCGTGCTCGACCGTCGCCCTACGCCACGGCTAGCGACGGCTTTGCTCCGCGCGTGCCCAAAATGGTGTGGCGCCTCGATTTTGCGCTGGTTCCACGGCGTCTCGGTCAACAGACAACCGATCACGGACCACTGTTTGCCGGAGTCCCGGCCCAACCAGGTGCCATTGCGCGACCAAACCGGCCGGCCGGGGCTCCTGGCCCCAATAGAGCGCCAAATACAAAGCGCATAGCGCTTGGGCCGGGTCGTCGGTCAGTCTGTCTTCGCCTTCGTCTCCGGTATTCCAGGGGCTTGTTCAACCAGAGTCGTGTGCCGGCTTCGCGTCACACAACTCTCGGAGTTGGACCACTGTTTGCCGGAGTCCCGCCCAACCAGGTGCCATTGCGCGACCAAACCGGCCGGCCGGGGCTCCTGGCCCAATAGAGCGCCAAATACAAAGCGCAAGCGCTTCCGGGCGGGTCGTCGGTCAGTCTGTCTTCGCCTTCGTCTCCGGTATTCAGGGGCTTGTTCAACCAGAGTCGTGTGCCGGCTTCGCGTCACACAACTCTCGGAGTTCGCCCGGCTCTTCTCGCTTCGGTACAGCATGACGGCACCGATCAACGTCAGGGCACTCATCCACGGGATCTCCGGCCTGGGTCCTCCCTGGACGGTGTGAAATGCCGGACGGCCAACTTCGCTCCAAGCACGCTCCTGTCGGATCTTCTCTTCAATAGTCGTCTTCACATAGAGCAGGCTTGGCAACGCAGCAGCCACCCCGCGAGGAAGAGATACCCCTTCTTTCCGGAAGCGCGGATCGAGCAGAAAGAGCACGCTGCCCGATGCTTGACACGAGCATCATGACGAGAAACCAGCGCGGCATCCACGCATAGGCCGTATCTTGGATGGTGGAGATGAATGGCATGGCGGCTCTTTCGGCGAACAGTAGGGATTCACCTCAGTTGAATGTAGTTTTTGCCGGAAGCGGTGGAGGACAGGTTCTGACCTGCAACTCGTTGATGAAGAAAGATCGGATTGCGCGAATGTTGCTTTCGCCGGGTGGTTTTTGGGGAGCAAAAGCGACATTCGCTCTGGAGCCCATTTCGCCCACTTTTCCTGCTCGAAAAGCGACGCGCGCGTCGGAATGCAGGCGCGAGGTCGGAATTGGGAGAATCCTCAAAAAGAAGGGCGGAGCGATGAATTCCAACCAAGCTGGGCAGAATCGCGATAAGTTGATTCTTTGCTTCCCGAATTGGACTGCAGCGTTGGCGGCGGCGGCGCTGGAACCCGCCGCGAAGGAGGGGTACCGGCGCGAGATCCTCGCGTTCCTGCACCACTGCAAAATCCACCATGCGGGGGCGAGCATCATCCTGGCCAAGGCGTATCTCACAGTCGCCGAGACACAAGGACGAAGTCTTGGCGGCAGCCTAAGGCAGAAGGCAGAACGCCGGGGAGGCGGAGCCGTGCCGGAGCGCGGCACTCCCAGGACTGAATGCCTGCGCCATCCAGCTACGACGGAGAGCGTGGTGCGGACGATTGCACCACAGAGGACACGGAGGGCACGAGGAGACGGACGCGGACGGCGAGCCTAAGGCAGAATGCAGAAGGCAGAACGCAGGCAGGGTCGCCTGCGCCACCCACGAGTCACTCTGGGCCTCCCCACTCTCCGTGACCTCTGTGACGGTAGCCCCGATCCTGTGCGTGCTTTGCTTTCCTGCGCCTAAGTCCCTTCGGCTGAGGCGGCGCAAACACCGCCCCTACGCCGGTCAACCACGGGGAGCGCCGCTAGCCAAGCGGCGGCCCAGTGGGGGCGCTGGCTCTTTGCGGCTATTCTCGTCGGGCTAGTTCGGTTTCCTTGGACCCGCCGTGATGAGAGTTTGCCTTGGGCCGGCCGACCGGCCTTTGCTGCCCCCAACCGATGAAGATCCTCATTGTCGCAGAGAAACCCTCGGTGGCCCTCGATGTCGCGAAGGCCTTGCTGGGCGTCAAAGAGGAGGGCGGAAAGCTGTTCAAGGGACTCACGCCCAAGGGCGACGAACTCACCGTAACCTGCGCGGCAGGGCACTATCTCCAGTTGGCCAAGCCGGAGGCCTACGATCAGGTGCACGGCAAGCAGTACGGGAAATGGCGGATCGCCGATCTGCCGATCGTGCCCCGCCCCGGCTGGGATTTTGAGGAGGTGCCGCGGCAGAAGGCGGAGCGCTCCCTGGAGGTGCTCTGCGGCCACCTCCGCGCGCACGAGGGTGGCGAGATCGTCAATGCCTGCGACGCCGGCCGCGAGGGTGAGCTGATCTTCCGCAAGATCCTCGGCCATGCGGGCGTCGACTGCACGAAGACCACGCTCTCGCGCATGTGGATGCAGGAAATGACCGAGAAGGCGTTCCGCGACGCGTATCGCAACCGGCGCCCCTTGAGCGAGCGCGACGGCCTGGCGGAAGCCGGATACACGCGCGACCAGGCGGATTGGCTGGCCGGCATGAACAAAACTGTGCTGGCGACCAAGACCCTGCCTCGCGGCGAGGGCAACTGGCGGGTGTGGAGTGTCGGGCGGGTGCAGACGCCCACGCTGGCCCTCATCTACGAACGCGATCGCGCGATCGCCTTCTTCAAGCCGCAGAACTTCTGGGAGGTCTACGGCAACTTCGACGGGGTGGTGGCCAAGGCGGACCTCGATGCCTACGCCGCGGCGGAGAACCGGGAGAAATTGCTGGGCAGGCCCCAGATTCTCGAGGAGCGGGACCGCAAGGCGTTCTGGTCCGAAGCGCTGGCGTTGAAGTTCACCGACGCCGCCAAGTCCCCGGACACCTACTTGGTGAAGGATACTGGCTCGCAGCGTACCGAGCGCCCACCGCTGCCCTTCGATCTCCAGGAGGCCTCGAAGTATTTCTCCAAGAAGTTTGCTTGGACGGCCGCGCACACCCTCGAGGTACTGCAATCCTTGTATGAAGACCTGAAGCTCATCAGCTACCCGCGAACCGACTCCCGCTATTTCCCGGACTCGGAGGAGATGCGGCAGAAGGTTTGCGACGGTGTCCGGAGTGCCCACGCCTGGATTCGCGTAAAGCACCCACAGGCCCATCTGGCGGGCCAGGCGCTTCGCTCCGACGCGGAGATGGGCAAGGCGAAGGCCTTCCGCAATACCGAGAGCGACCATTACGGGCTGCATCCGTTGACGGACACCGCCGGTCTGGCGCGGGCCAATCGGGATCAGCTGCTCGCCTGGATGGCGATCACCCAGGCCTGCCTGATGGCGCTCGACGAGCCTCTGAAGGTGAAGGTCATCACTCGCCGCTGGGAGCAGAAGGGGGGCAGTGGCGACTATGCGCCCTGCCTGTTCCGGACCGCGCGGGAGAACGTGGTCACCGCGGGTTGGACTCGCTGGGTGAAGGACAAGGGCGAAGGCAAAGACCAGCAAGGCATGCCCGACCTGATCAAGGAACAGGCCCTCGGCCAGACGGAGATCAAGAAGCTCGAGACCAACCCACCCAAGCCCTACGACGACGCCACGATCCTCACGGCGATGGAATACGCCGGCGCGACCATCGACGAGAGTTCGATGTCGCCCGAGCATCTTGAGGAGTTGCTTGAGGCGATGAAGGACCATGGCCTGGGCACGCCGGCCACCCGCGCCTCGATCATCGAGACTCTGCTTGAGCGCGGGTTCATCGAGCGTAAGGGCCGCTGGGTGGTCACCACGCAGAACGGCCGCGCGCTGATTCGTGGGCTCAAAAAAATCGATCCGGTGGCGGTATCGGCAAAACAGACCGCGGAGATGGAGTACGAGCTCAAGAAGATGGAACGCGGGAAATCGAGCTACACCCGCGGCACGCTGCTGGACACGATGCTTCGCCAATTTCTGGATGTCGCCGAGCGGTACAAGGCCGCCAGCACCCGCCTGCATGAGGCGGAGCGACCGGAATTGGTCGGGGGCACCGCTACCGAGGTGCTTTGCCCGAAGTCCGGCAAACCGATCCTAGATCGCGGTACGGCCTGGGAGGCCCCCGGTTTCGAAGGCACCCTGTTGTGGAAGGAGTGCTTTGGCCGTCAATGGACCGCCGAGGACTTCCGCGCGCTGCTCGCCGCTGCTGCCGAAGGCAAGCCCCAGAGCTACGACAATCTCACCACGCGGAGTGGCCAGACCTACTCGGCGATGCTCGGGATCAGCGCCGAGTCGCACAAGATCGTTATCGTCGAGCCGGAGGCGAAGAAGGTGAAGGGGATCAAGTGCCCGAAATGCGACAAGCTCATGCTGGATCGCGGCGCCTACTTTGAATCCCCCGGCTTCCCCGGCGTGCGTTTCTGGAAGAACGCCTTTGGGCGCACCTGGGCGGCCGAAGATGTGGTGCGGCTCATCCAGGGCGTCGTGGACAAGGCGCCAGCAGAGTTTGTGGACCTCGTGTCGCAGCGGACCAAGAAGACCTATGCCGCCAAGCTCACCATCGACGAGGCGGCGAAGAAGGTGGTGCTGGTGCTGGATCGCCGGGATGAGGGTTAGGGCGAACGAGCGGACGGTTTTTGATCCGCCCGGTGGCCGGGGGCCCGCGGCACGTCGCTTGGGCCTTCATCGTGCTCGTAACGTTCGTGCGGAGGAGGGGGCTCTTGGTTCGCCGTGCCGTGGTTGCGGCGGGCGGGCGGCGGTCCCGCAAGGCCGGCTGATTCGCGAGGAGGCGGGCTGTGGCCAGGCGTTGTTGGCTTGCCGCCGGCATTCGGCGCAAAGCACATTCGTCCCTGCTCATGATCATTCCGTCCTCCTGTCTGGTTTGTGCTCCGCTAGCTGCCTCCGACTGCCGAACACGCCGGTTCTGGGCGGGGAGCTTGGTCGCCGGACTGCTGGTGCTGGCCGGTTGCGGGAAGGCGCCCGAGCCCACGGCGAACGCGCAAGCCCCGACGACTCGCGGGGCCAGCGGGTCGCCGATGTTTGAGGATATCACGGCGCGGGCGGGCATCGACTTCGCCCACCAGCTGGCCAACGGGCAGCTCGACAACATCATGAAGTCCGACGGCGCCGGCGGCACGATCCTCGATTTCGACGGGGACGGGTTCATGGACGTCTATCTCGTGAACTCGGGGCCGGTGCCGGTCCTCTCCGAGGCGCCTGTGGGCACCGCGCGCCTGCCGAACGCGCTTTTGCGCAACCGCGGCGACGGCACCTTCGAGAACGTTACGCAACGCGCCGGCGTCGAGGGCCGGGGCTTCGGTACCACCGCCGCCGCAGCGGACTACGACAATGATGGGGACACCGACCTGCTGGTGGTGAATTTCGGCGAACTCATCCTCTACCGTAACCGGGGCGATGGGACCTTCGAGGACGTGACCGGCCCGGCCGGCCTGGCCTCCCATCAGGCGGGCATCTCGGCGACGTTCTTCGATGCGGACAACGACGGACGGCTCGATCTCTTCGTCGCGAACTACCTCGTGTTCGATCCGGCGATCAAACCGCCGGCGGGCACAAATATTCCGTATCCGGGGCCGCTGTCCTACGAGCCGGAGTTCAACCTCCTTTATCGCAATCGTGCCGATGGGACCTTCGAGGACGTGAGCGAACGGGCGGGGATCCGCATCAACGGGCATCGCGGGATGTCGGTGACCCGTTCGACTATGACCTCGATGGGGATCAGGACCTCTACATCACGAACGACGGCACGGCCAACCTGCTCCTCGCCAACGACGGCAAGGGGCATTTCAAGGAGGTGGGCCTGGAGTGCGGGGTGGCCGTCAACCAGTTCGGCGAGGCGGGCGGCTCGATGGGCACGGCGGTGGGCGACGTCAACGGCGACGGCCTACCGGACCTGCTGGTCACGCGTTTCGGCAACGCCTCGCTGTATCTGAATTCTCCCGGCGGTCTATTCGACGACCGTATCGCGGCGTCGGGCCTACTGGCGCTCACCGCGCAGTACACCGGCTGGGTGGCAACTTCCTCGACTTCGACAACGACGGCGACCTCGACCTCTTCATCGCCAACGGCGACCCGCACTACATGAAGGGCATGCTCAGCCTGCTGCTCGAGAACCAGGGCAAGGGCTCCTTCGCGAGCGCGGCGGATAAGGGCGGTCCGTTCTTCCAACGGCAGCTCAACCTGCGCGGCAGCGGCGCCTTCGACTTCGACAACGACGGGCGCATGGACTTGATCGCCTCCAGCCTCGGCGATCGAGCGGTGCTGCTGCACAATCGCGGCGCGAGCTCCGGCCACTGGCTGACGGTGAAGCTCGTCGGCACGCGCAGCAACCGCGACGGCTTCGGCGCCCAAGTGAAGGTCGTCGCCGGAGCGCGCAGCTGGCAGGCGGAGGCGCGGTGCCCGACCAGCTACGTTTTTCAGCAGGACCCGCGGCTGCACTTCGGTCTGGGCGCCGCGGCGACGATCGACCGTATCGAAATCCGTTGGCCGAGTGGCCAGACCCAGACCGTCGCCAACCCGGTGGTGGACCAGGTCGTGCGCATCCAGGAGCCCTGAGCTCAGCTGGAACGGCCGGACCGGCAGCAGCTGGGCACCCGGCCGGGCCGGGCGATATCGGGAAGAAGCTGGCCCGCCCCGCACCTCGGATGGCGGGCGTAAAGCCCGCCCCACCGGGCGGAGGTTTCTTGAGAGGCAACGAAACCATGCAGAACAAGGGGAGATCCGTGCCGGGGGCTTCCATTCACCTGCCATGTGTAGATCGTGATCGCGGACTCGGTAATCCACTTCGTTACCTTCTGTCGGCTCGAATTGCATTCTTCAGATTCAGCTGCCATCCGCCCTTTGTTTCTTCGCTTCTGTGAACTGAACTGTCTTTGCTCCGCTCCGACCCTTTTCCGCACATGCATCCTCGCTTTCCCCAGATTGTCCCGCTCCGGTCCGCGCTGACGAAGCGACTCGCCGGCGTCCTCGTCGCGCTCGCAGCGGCCGCGGCCACGCTGCCGACGCAGGCTGAGGCGGTCGTCCTGCCTCCACGCGCGCCTTCCCGCGCCGATCGCCGCGCGCCCGGGCGACCTGTTCGAGGACGTCACCCAGCGGGCCGGCATCGGCTTCGTGCAGCAGTTCTGCCACCGCGGCATCATGAACATCCTCCTGTCGAACGGCTCGGGCGGCGCGGTGTTCGACTACGACGGCGACGGGTTGGTGGACCTCTACCTGCTCAACTGGGGCCCGCTCGAAGGCGTCACCGGCGAATCTGCCGGCACGCCGCGCGAGCCGAACCGACTGTACCGAAACCTCGGGCACGGTACCTTCGAGGATGTGACTGCAAAGGCCGGGCTCGCGGGCGGCAGCTACGCCAGCGCCGCGTGCGTGGGCGACATCGACAACGACGGCCACCCCGACCTCTTCATCGCCGGCATCGGCCGCAGCCAGCTGTTCCGCAACCGGGGCGACGGCACTTTCGAGGACACCACCGCCCGGGCCGGTGTGGCCAGCGATCGCGCCGGCATCTCGGCGACCTTCGTCGATGTCGACAACGACGGGCTGCTCGACCTCTACGTCTGCAACTACCTCACCTACATCCCGGATCGCGCGTCCGAGCAGAACCCTGGGGCCTATCCCGGGCCGCTCGCCTATGCGGGCCAGGCCAACGTCCTGTTCCGGAACCGCGGCGACGGCACGTTTGGCGACGTCACCCGCGAGTCGGGCCTGTACTCGCCCGGCCAGCGCGGGATGGCCGTGACCGCCTTCGACTGCGACCGCGATGGCGACGCCGATCTCTACGTCTCCAATGACGACACGCCGAACCAGCTCTGGCTGAACGACGGCAAGGGACACTTCCGCGAGGTTGGCGTGGAGGCCGGCGTGGCTTTCAATTCGATCGGCGAGGCGCCCGGCTCGATGAACGCCGCGATCGGTGACGTCGATGGCGACGGCCTGTCCGATATCTTCGTCACCCGCCTGGGCTACGGCTCGCTCTACGTCCGCACGCCGCAGGGGCTTTACGACGACCGGATGTGGGCGTCGGGTCTCGGGCGGCTCACGCAGAAGTACGTGGGGTGGGGCGGCGAGTTTCTTGACTACGACAACGACGGCGACCTCGACATCGTCGTCGCCAACGGCTCCGCCTTCGTGCTCGAAGGCACCGACACGCTCCTGCTCGCCAACGACGGGCGCGGCAACTTCACCGACACCTCGGCCGCCGGTGGTGCGTTTTTCACCACTCCCGTCAACGGCCGTGGCAATGCCGCGCTCGACTACGACAACGACGGCCGGATGGATTTTCTCATCACCGCGCTCGCCGACCGCGCGTTCCTGCTGCGCAACCGCACGACCACCGCGAACCATTGGTTGAAGCTCGAGCTCGAAGGCTCGAAGACCAACCGCAGCGCCTACGGCGCGTTGCTCACGGTAAAAGCCGGCGACCTTACGCTCTCTGCGGAGATGCGCTGCCCGACCGGTTTTCTCACGCAGAGCGACGCCCGCCCGCACTTCGGGCTCGGCGCGCACACGAAAGTGGAGCGTCTCGAGATTCGCTGGCCGAGCGGCCGCGTGCAGGTGCTCACCGATCTCCCGGCCGACCAGATTCTCAAAGTGAAGGAACCCCAGTCATGAAGAGCAAAACCTTGAACCTGACGCTCGCACTCTCCGCGCTGGCGCTGACGGCCTGGGCCGTGGCCGCCCCGGAGAAGACGCATCTGGCGCGCTCCGTCAGCATGCGCAAGATGGCGGACTCGCTGCACGCGGTGATCGCCGCGGACCAGCGGACGTATGTGGAGCGGCTCGCGCCGGCGCTGGCGGGCGGCACCGCGCCCGGGCACGCCGAGCTGTTGCGCAAGGCCGGGCAGAGTATCCAGCAGAACGGGGCGGAGTTTTCGTACGCGCTCCGCTCGCTCCAGCCGATCAACCGCAGCAACGCACCGCAGACCGAGGCGGAGCAGGCGGGCCTGGCGTTCGTCGCGAGTCATCCCGGCGAGAACTACTACACCGACGAGGAACTCGGCGGGCGCAGCTACTTTACGGCGGTCTATGCCCAGCGTGCGGATCTCGCCTCGTGCGTGGACTGTCACAACGCGAATCCCCGCAGCCCGCGCCGCGACCTCAAGCTCGGCGACGCGATGGGCGGCCTTGTCGTGCGCGTGCCGCTGGAGTTCTGAGCCCAAATTCTGCACACGACAGAAGCTGAGCACCCGGCCGGGCCGGGCGATATCGGGAGGAAACTGGCCAGGGCCGTACCTATCCGATGGTGGGCTTGTCGCGGGCCACGTAGCCGGCCATCGGCAGGGTGAAGGGGCTGGCCCGGGCCGTACCTATCCGATGGTGGGGCGGGCTTTCTGCCCGCCATGCCCGGCCCGCACCTCGGATGGCGGGCGTTAAGCCCGCCCCACCGGGCGAGGGTTTCTTGGGCGGTAACGCAGGAGCCCGCCGCCTGCGGGTGGGGGTGGACGCGATTGACCTCAATCGCGTCTGCCCGTGTTTGGGTCAACGCTGTCTGCCTTTGCCGGCCTGTGGCGAGAACGGGAGAACACGCTACGCGCCACCTTCGCCCATCCGCTCGCCTCAGGGCCGGGCTGATGCTGCTGCCACGCGGATCGTCCAATCGCTCGCGGTTCCCGGCGTGTGCAGGAAGGTGGCGAGTCCTCCGTTGTCAGATTCTGGACGCACCTGATACTCGCCATAGAAACCGCGGAGGACGATCCGCCCCTCGGTATCCGTGGTCATGCGCGTGTGCGTCTTCCAGTGGTGATTGATGAGCTCGTCGAGGACCCGGTAGGCCGGCTTCGGGCTGAAGTCCTTGTTGAGCAGGGCGCTGCCCTTGATGAAGGAATCGTTCTCGGTGAAATCCCACCACGTGAAGGAGGCCACCGACGGGTGCCCGAAGGCCAGCGTGTACATGATTCTGGCGAATTCGGCCTGGTTCTCCTCGGTCCAGGTCCCTTCCTTGTATCCTCCGGAGATGGGCGCCCCCAGGGAATGCGGGTGGAACTCCGTGAAGTGGATGGGCAGGCCCAGCTCGCGGTAACGCTCGAGCGTATCCCAGACCTTCTGGGGATGAAACCACTCGGTGCGCGGTTCATGGGCCTGCAATCCGATTCCATGCAGCGGCGTGCCCCGGCGCTGCAGCTCCTTCACCAGGGCGAAGAAGTGCTCCCGGACCGGTGGCCAGGCGATTTGTCCAAAGTCGTTGAGGAGGAGAGTGGCCTGCGGGTTGGCGGCATGGGCCCAGCGGTAGCAGGGATCGACCCAGTCGGCGACCGCTTCGACGGAAAGGTCCTCGTTGTCGTAGCGCTCTCCCTCCACGCGTTCTCGCATCTTCATAGCCCGATCCCAGGACACCGTATTGGCCGCCTCGTTGGCCACGTCCCAGAGGTCGATCGTGCCGGCGAAGCCCTTGACGGTGTCGACAATCCGGGACTGCAGGAGCGGCTTCCCGTATTCCGGGGGCAGTTCGTGGAGCCAGGCCGGCATTCCGGCCACATGGGTCCAGGCCAGGGGGTGGCCTTTGGCGGTGATGCCCTGTTCACGGCACCATTTCGCGACCTCGAGGTTTCCCGCCCAGGCGGTGCGTCCTGGAACTGGCTCATATCCGTCCCAGTAGAACGGGACAATCGCCAGGTTGAAGAGTCGGGAGAAGCGCTCTTTGAAGAGGGCTGCCTGCTCCGGGGTGAAGTGCTTCTCCTGGGTCAGCTCGAACACGATGGAGCCGAAGCGGAAATGGTGGGAGCGTTGATCCACGGCCACCGTCACGCCGGCCAGCGGGCGACCGGCGCTGTCCACGACATGGATCTGGATATCCCCCTTGCGGTATTGCTCCACATTTCGCTCGGCCTGCGCGAGCAGGGCCTGCACGGAGGCTGCATCGGTGCGGGCGGCGGCCGAGACGGCGCTGACCCAGCCCGCGAGGGCGAGGGAAACAAGTATCAGGCGTTTCATCGAGTGGTGTTTTTGGGGTGTTGGCGGTCGGTACGTCTTTCGAAGATCCTCGAGCGGGTTGCTCCGTCACGGTTCGGGAGGTGCAAGGTGGGGAACCACGGCGCCGATGCCCGGCGGTGGCGCTTGCGGGACGAGCGTTTCGCCCAGTGATGGCCCGATCTTGTGGACGTTGGGCTATGGTGCGGGTGGCGCCGGGGCGTTCCCCCGCCCGAGCCGGCGAGTATCGCTGCCATGTCGGCCGATGAGGCGGCTTTGGCGCGCAACTCGGTTACCACCGTTTCCACCGCCAACCGGCTGGCGACTTCGCCCGCCTCGGCTCCGCCCATGCCATCCGCCACCACCAACAGCACGCCCGGCTCGGCCAACGGCCCTTCAAGCGCAGCTTCCGGTAGTTGGGGCGCGTTTGCGCCTCCCAGCGCCACCGGCGCAAAACAATCCTCGTTGTTCTTGCGCTTGCGTCCGACATCGGTGTGCCCGGCCGCGGTCAGCATGAACGGGGTGGTGGTCGAGGTTGCCGCAGCAACGGGGGCGGGACGGCTCATGGAAACGGACACGACGCTCGGTCAATCTCGTGCCAGCCGCAAGCAGTGAGCGGGGGAGGTGAGTTCGTTGTCGTCACACTGTGGTTGCCTGTTGGCCGTGACCGAGCCAGGGTGCCGGGCGATGCGAGGCCGAACCAGAGTTTGGATTGTATTTGGAGGCTGTGCGGTGCTTGGGCTCACACTGGTGGCGATGCGCCGTCATGCTGGGTGGCCGAGCGCCGACCTGCCCACGACGGCGCGAGCGGGGACTCTCGTCGGCACGGCCCCGAACCGCAGCGCCGGTGCGGCCGACACTACGGATGAGGCCGGGTTGCGGGCGTGTGCGCGAACTGCAGCTGCGTCTGCCGCGTCCTCGGTAGTGGTTAAGGATGGGCCCGTGTCGGATCTCCCGTCGGGCGCTCCTGTTGGGGTGGCAATCCGCTCCACGCCCGAAGCGAACCGATCAGGGCCTCGCGTAGCCGGTCGCGCGATGATCTCGCCCGAGTCGGCAAAACACGTGCGAACGCAGATGCTTCGCCCCACGGATTTCGCGAAATTGACCGCCGAACTGAAACGCAAACAGGCGTTGGCGTCTGGCCTCGATGAGGGCGCGGAACGCGTCGAGCTGGAGAAGCGGGCGCTGACCGGGGACGCCGATGCGGCGCTGACACTCGGGCTGCTGCTGCGCTACGGAGAGGGTGCCGGCAACAGGGCGCATGGTGAAAGGTTGATCACGGCGGCGGCTGAAGCCGGCAATGCCCGGGCGATGGCCGAGCTGGGCAGGATTCTGCTGGCTGACGAAACGCGCGCCGGCGGGCCGGAGGCGGCGGAGCGTTGGTTGCGCCAGGCATGGGCGGCCGGCGAGAGCGAGGGTGCGTTCGTGCTCGCGAGTGCGCAGAGTATCGGAATACTGGAGCCGGCGACCGGTGCGCAGGCAAGCGATCTCATGGTGGCTGCGGCGGAACTCGGCAATGCCTCGGCGAGGCGATTGTTCATCAGGGCGGAAAAGGACGGCATCCTCGAAGATGCCACCCTGGAGCAAGTGGCGCGCTGGTCCGAGGAACTGGCCACGAGCGGCGACCTTGAGGGGATGGAACTCTGGGCGCGTCGGTTGAAGAAGGCCGGCGACGATGATGCGGCCATCGAGTGGTTCCGGCGCGCGGCGACGGAGGGCTCGGTGCTCTCGGCGCTGGCGCTGGCGAGCTACGGAATTGGAGACGCGAGTGTGCAACTCGGGGCTATCAATCATCTCCGAACCGAGGTCGAGGCCGGAGCAGTTGAGGGCGTCGCGGCCCGCAACTCCTTGGCGTTTCTCTTGGCTTTCCAGCCCCAGACCGAGGCGACCCACAACGAGATCCTCAGCCTCCTGCGTGAAGCGGGTGCAGCGCGCCACTATCGCTCGAGTCTGACGGCAGACTTCATCGAAGCCGGAGCTTCGCCCAAGGAGGCCTTCCATCAGGCGCTGGCGTTGAGCGACGAGGAGATTTATCGGCGAATTGCGGAGGCGGGAAATGACGACCAAGCGAAGCAAGCCGGACTCGATTCCGCCCCAGTTGTGATCGACGCGGCGAAACCAACTTATCCCGCAGAGCTTGTGGCGTCTCAGATAGACGGAACGGTGAGGGTCCAATTCCTGGTTGGGGAAGATGGCTCAGCTGTGGATTTGCGCGTGGTATCTTCGGATCACCCGGCGTTTTCCGCGGCTGCCGTGGAGGCGCTGGCCCGTTGGCGTTTTCGACCCGGGACAAAGGATGGGAAGCCGGTCTTCACCCGGATGCAGATCGATATTCCGTTCCACCTACGGAAATAGCGCGGTGGCCTGCGCGAGTGGCAACGCAGGCGATGGGCGTGCAGAATCGCGCGTTGCAGAACAGGCGGCGCGAGTCGTCGATCCCTGACGCTCATCGAGGAGCGTCATTTGGAGCCAACCCGATTGCCTGTACTTGCGACGGTAGAGGCGCCCGGCAACGCTGCGGGGCGCGCATGATCACTGACTGCCACGTCCACCTTTATCCTGACGCCGCGAACGCGGACCCGGTGGGCTGGGCGGAGGCGAGGGGTGAGACGCGCTGGGCGGCGATGGTCGGCCCTCGAGCCGACGGCGGCACGAGCCTGCAGGGGTGGGCCGATCTCGCGCGGTTGCTGCGCGACATGGATGTGGCCGGCGTCGATCGCTCGGTGCTCCTGGGCTGGTATTGGGAGCAGGCGGCGACGTGCGCCGAGCAGAACCGTTTCTATGCGCAGTGCGTGCGGCGGCACCCGGATCGGCTGGAGGCTTTCGCCACTGTGCATGCGGGTGCGGGAACCGCTGGCGTGCTGGGGGAGTTGGCGCGGTGCCGGGAAGAGGGGTTGACCGGGATCGGCGAGCTTTGTCCCCCCGCGCAGGGCTTTGGCTATGACGATCCGGCCCTGGCCGCGGCCCTCGAGCGGGCGGCGGACTGGCGCTGGCCGGTGAATCTGCACGTGACCGAGCCGGCGGGGCGCCCGTATCCCGGACGGGTGGAGACGCCGTTCCTGGAGCTGTTGGCGCTGGCGGCGCGGCATCCCGACGTGCGGTTTGTGCTCGCGCATTGGGGCGGGCTGTTGCCGTTCTTCGAGTTGAACCGGCAGTGGCCCAGCCGCTGGCGAATGTGTATTACGATACTGCGGCCTCGCCTCTGCTCTATCGGCCCGAGGTTTTCCCGCTGGTGGCGAAGGCGGTGGGTGCGGAGCGAATCGTGTACGGTTCGGATTATCCGTTACGGCTTTATCCAAAGACCCAGGCGGAGCCGGAGTTTGGCCGCTTCCTCAACGAAATCGGTGGCAGCGGCCTGATCGAGGCGGAGCTGGCGGCGGTGCTCGGCGGCAATTGGCAGCGGCTGCGGGGTGGTGAGCTCTGAGCGATCGGTCGGATCCGACGGATCGGCCTCTTTGCCCGATCGTGGGCGAAGCTCCTGCGAGCTTCGCAAGCCGACGGGCGCAGCCCGTTATCAGGAAACGAGAGGACGAAGGACGACCGTTTCCTAGGCCCACTCGGGCGGGTTCTGCAGCTCGGGCTTGAGTACGCCGATGCAGGGAAGATTGCGGTAGCGCTCGGCGAAATCCAGGCCGTAGCCGACCACGAAGCGGTCGGGGATTTGGAAACCGGTGAAATCGGCCTCGAAGGGCACCTCCCGGCGGCCGTGTTTGTCGAGCAGCACGCAGGTGCGCACGCTGGCTGGATTCATCTTCCGGATCAGCTCGACCACGAGGGCGAGCGTTTTGCCGGTGTCGAGGATGTCGTCGATGAGCAGTACGTCCCGATTCTCGATGTCGAGGGTGAAGCTATTCTTGATTTCGGGCACGCCGATGGACTGGGTGGCGTTGCGGTAGCTGGAGACGCGCACGCAATCCAGCCGGATCGGGCAGGCGATTTCGCGCAGCAGGTCGGCGGCGAAGAACATCGCCCCATTGATGATGGCGATGACCGTGATCTCCTTCCCCGCGTAGGCGCGGTTGATCTCGCGGCCGAGCACGCCGAGGCGGCGTTTGATTTGGGCTTCGGAGACGAGAGTTTCAGCGAGGTCCTGGTGGGCGGGAATTTTGACGCGGGCGGTCATGGGCGAGAATGAGGTTAAGCGGACTGCGCGAGCACAGGCAATCGGGATTCGGGGGGGCTGCCGCAGGGGTGCCGTGAGGGGGCACAAATGGGGCGCGGTCGCTCAGGACAATGTCCGGCTGGGTGCCGCGCGGAAGGTTTGCCGCCATGCTGGCCGGAGGTGGCGATGGGTGGCTGGCGCGCCCCGGTGCCCGCCTTGACTTCGCCGGGAGGCGGTCGTTGCCTCGGGGCGACGGGATCCCCCACCCATGATCGCCATCGGCATCCAAAAAGTCACCAAGCGGTTTGGCTCCACCCTGGCCTTGCAGTCGCTGGACCTGGCGATCCAGCCCGGAGAGCTCTTCTTCCTCCTCGGCCCGAGCGGCTGTGGGAAGACGACGCTGTTGCGCTGCCTGGCAGGCTTCCTTCAGCCCGACGAAGGGAAGCTGCTTTTTGGGGAGATCGACGTCACCCGACTGGCGCCGCATGAGCGCAACACCGGCATGGTGTTCCAGAGTTACGCGCTGTGGCCGCATATGACCGTGGCGGAGAATGTGGCCTTCGGGCTGGAGGAGCGGAAGGTCCCCGGCGCGGAGATCAAGCAGCGCGTGGCGCAGGCCCTCGAGGCCGTGCAGATGGGCGCCTATCGGGCGCGCAAACCCAACCAGTTGTCCGGTGGCCAGCAGCAACGCGTGGCTCTGGCGCGCGCCTTGGTCGTGCGGCCGCGCTGCCTGTTGCTGGATGAGCCGCTCTCCAATCTCGACGCACGCCTGCGTACCGAGATGCGCGGCGAGATCCGCCGGGTGTGCAAGGACCACCAGCTCACCACCGTCTACGTGACCCACGACCAGAAGGAGGCCCTCGCCATCGCCGACCGCATGGCGGTGATGGACGCCGGGCGCATACTGCAAGTGGGCACCCCTCGCGAACTCTACGGGCGGCCGGCCACGCGCACGGTGGCCGCCTTCATCGGGGAGACCAACTTCGTGGCGGGCAAGATCGTGGGCGCCGAGGACGGCCGGCTCATCGTCGACACCCCGGTGTGCCGGTTTGTGGGCGTGGCCGGTGCCGCGGGTGATCCCGCGGCGCGGCGAGGAGGTGGTGGTGTCCATTCGTCCGGAATGCTGGCGACTGGCGCGCCAAGCGGCCGGCCAGAATGGGGTGCGTGGCCAGATTGTGGAATCGTTTTATCTCGGGGAGATCGCCCAGCACCGATTCCGTTCGGGCGAAGTCGTGCTGACGCTGCATGAGCTCAACCCGCGCCTGCTCGGTACGGCGGCCCGGGGCGAATTCTGGGCCACGGTGGATCCCGAGGATGTGGTGGTCTTGCGGGCGTAGGAACAATCACCATGCAAGCGGCCGTCGAATTGATTGCGTGGCGTGGCACCGGTTTCCGGACCCGTGGCGCGCATGCAACACGGGTCGGGAGACCCGGGCCATCCCCATAATTCCGCCATGTGGTTACGCTATCTAGTGCTGGCGGCATTGGCGGTGGTGCTGGTGGTGCCGTTCGCGTTGCGCCCGCGCTCCTCGCGGGTCCCCGATGGAGCGGTGGAGTTGGTGATCGTGTCGCCCCACAACGAGGCGATCCGGCACGAGTTTGGCGCCGCATTCGAGCGCTGGTATCGGCAGCAGCACGGGCAGGCGGTGAGCGTGAGCTGGCGGGTGATCGGCGGCGCCAACGAGATCACGCGCTTCCTGCGCTCCGAGTATGGCACGGCTTTCCGAAATAGCTGGGAGAGGAGGGGGCGCGAATGGAACATCGCCGTGGAATCCGCCTGTATGGACGAGCGGCTGGTGCCCGATGATAGTCCGGGAGACGACACCGAGGCTGAAGCGGCGCGCCGGGCATTTCTGGCCTCCTCGGTGGGGGCCGGCATCGATTTGTTCTTCGGCGGAGGCGGCTTTGAATTTGCCCGCGAGGCGCGTGCGGGCCGCTTGGTGGATAGCGGCGTGCGGCAGCGCCATCCGGAGTGGTTTGTGGAGACGGTGATTCCGTCAGAGTGGGGTGGGGAGCCGCTGGGCGATCCGCAGGGCCGCTGGGTGGGCACGGTGTTCTCGTCCTATGGTATCTTGTCGAATCGCGATTCGCTCGAGCGACTGGGGGTGCCCGCGCCGAGCGCTTGGGCCGATCTGACGAATCCGCGGCTTCTGGGCGAGGTGGCGCTGGTTGATCCGACGAAGAGCGCCTCGGTGGCCAAGGCCTATGAGATGGTGATCCAACAGCAGATTCACCTCCGGCTAGCGGCGCTGACTGCCACCGAGCCGGACGCGGCCAAACGCGAGGCCCGGGCGGTGCGCGAAGGCTGGATCGAGGGGCTACGGATACTCCAGCTCGCGGCGGCGAACGCGCGCTACTTCACCGATAGCTCGCAGAAACCGCCCATCGACGTGGCGCAGGGCGACGCGGCGGCGGGGGTGTGTATCGATTTTTATGGCCGCTTCCAGGAGGAAGTGCTGGGGCGGCGCGACAACGGCGGGCGGGTGCGGTTCGTCACGCCGGCCGGCGGTTCGATCTACAGCACCGATCCGATCGCGCTGCTGCGCGGCGCTCCGCATCCGGAGCTGGCCCGCGCGTTTGTCGACTTTGTCCTTTCCCTGCAGGGGCAGTCGCTGTGGAATCTGCGGGTGGGGACGGCCGGCGGGCCCACGCGTTTCGCTCTGCGGCGCCTGCCGGTGCGGCGTGATTTCTACAGCGATGCGGCATTGGCCGAGGCGCGTTCCGATCCGGCGGTCAATCCCTACGATTTTGCTGACGTGATGGTCTATCGGCCGGAGTGGACCGGTGGGCTGTTCCGGGAGCTGTCATTCGTGATCCGGGCCGTGTGCATGGATGCGCATCCGGAACTGGTCGAGGCTTGGCGCGACGCCGTGGCGGCCGGCCGGCCGGCACGCGCGATGGCGAAGTTGCAGGACCTTTCTGTCGTCGACTACGATCGGGTGTGTGGCGAGATCCGCCGCCGCCTCGCGTCGCGGGACAAGCTCGACGGGATGCGACTTGACCAGGAACTTACCGAGCATTTCCGCCGTCAGTATCGGGAAGCGCAGGAGCTGGCGGCTCCGCGGCGGTGAGTGGCGCGCCGCACCCGTGGTGGGCCCGGTTGGCGCGGAGCAGGCGGCGGAAGTTTTCCTTGAATGGGTCCGCAGGGACCGTTGAGATTCGCGCGGCAATGGATTCTGCCTTTCCGCCCGCGCGGGAGAACCGCCCGACCCGAATCGGCGCTGATGACTCCTACTGCGAAACAACGCACTAGGACTCCTCATGCATCCATCCCTTCCCACCCAACTCGGCCTCGGCGGCAGCGCTCGATTGCTGCGCTCAATGCGCGACGGCCTATCCGATTCGCCCAAAGACGGGAGACGGGCGTGAAGCGCCTGCTCGATCCGCGGGAGCACGCCGGCGCGCTCCGCCAGCTCGTGCTCTGGACGCTGCTGGTCCTGCCCGTGGGCGTGCTCGCCGGCTCGGCCAGCGCGTTCTTCCTCTGGTCGCTTGACCGCGTCACCGAACTGCGGTGGCAACACGGCTGGCTGCTGTTTTTGTTGCCGGTGGCCGGCATGGCGGTGGGCTGGCTCTATCAACATCTCGGCGGCCCGGCCGCCGGGGGCAGTAATCTCCTCATTGAGCAGATCCACGAGCCCGGTGGCGGTGTGCCGCGCCGCATGGCCCCGCTCATCCTCGTAGGCACGCTGATTACTCACCTCTTCGGCGGCTCGGCCGGGCGCGAGGGCACGGCGGTGCAGATGGGCGGCAGCTTGGCGAGTGGTTACGGCCGGTTGTGTCGATTCGGCGAAGACAACATGCGGGTGCTGCTCATGGCGGGGGTGGCGGCGGGTTTCGGCTCGGTGTTCGGCACCCCGCTCGCCGGGGCGATTTTCGCGATGGAGGTTCTTGTGATCGGCCGTATGCGCTACGACGCGCTCATCCCGGTGCTGGTGGCGAGCGTGGTGGCCGATTTCACCTGTACGGCGTGGGGGATTGGG
Organism: Opitutaceae bacterium; assembly: GCA_016711225.1. GTDB lineage: Bacteria > Verrucomicrobiota > Verrucomicrobiia > Opitutales > Opitutaceae > CAJCBL01. Next base: position 26,715 of record JADJTK010000003.1, on the reverse strand, counting down.
CACGTCCAATACCACATCGCCTTTGCCGCACCATTTAGCGGACGACTGCCGTTTGACGGATGGCTTCTGGCCAAGGTCGTGGTCGCCGCTGTCGCCTTTGGGTTGGTGAGCCGACTCTTCGCGGAGCTGACCCATCTGCTCCAACACCTCTTTGAGCGCCTCGTCCCAATCGCTTGGTTGCGCCCTGTGCTCGGTGCCGGCCTGGTGATCGCGCTGGTCTATGCGGTCGGGACGCGCGACTACCTCGGGCTGGGCGTGAGCGCGCCGCCCGGCACCGATGCGGTGACCCTGGTCTCGGCCTTCCAGTCGGGCGGGGCCACGCCGTGGAGTTGGTGGTGGAAGCTGCTCTTCACGGCGGTGACGTTGGCGGCCGGTTTCAAGGGCGGGGAGGTCACCCCGTTGTTCTTCATCGGTGCGACCTTGGGCAATGCGCTGGCGGTGCTGCTGGGCGCGCCGGTGGATCTGTTTGCCGGGCTCGGCTTCATCGCTGTTTTCGCCGGGGCGGCCAACACCCCGCTGGCCTGTACGGTGATGGGCCTGGAACTCTTCGGGGCGCCCTATGCCGTGTATTTTGCGGTGGCCTGTTTCGTGGCGTATCACTTTAGCGGCCACTCGGGGATCTACCTTTCGCAGCGGGTGGGCGTGGCCAAACGTGGTGGGCCGCCGTCGGAGCCGGAACCCTCGCTGCGGGAGGTGCGGGAGCGCGGCCGGCAGGAGTGAGCGAACGGGGCTTACCGGGTCCCTGAAGAAAGGCGGCGCGGGCCCACTTCTCGCTTCCGCCGTGAGGGCGGGCGCGTCAATCTTCGGACGACCCCACGCTCTTCCCCATGAACGTTTTTCCTCGCACCACCGTCGGCTGCGTCTCCGTGTCCCGGCTCATCGTCGGTACGAACTGGTTTCTTGGTTACTCGCACACCAGCCTCGCCAAGGATAATTTCATCAAGGCCTACCAGACCCGCGAGCGGATCGCCGAGGTGATCGGGACCTTTCTCGATCGCGGTGTCGACACGGTGATGGGACCGGCTTCGCCGCTGTTGATCGAGGCTGTGCGCCTCGCCGAGCAACGCACCGGCAAGAAGGTGATTCTGGTACTCACGCCGGCGTTCAGCCTCGCCGCCGACTGCGCGGCGGCCGACTCGCCGCAGGCACATCGAGACCTATATCCAGCTCTACAACTCGTCCGGCTTCCTCATGCAGGTCGAGGTCGACTGGGTGATGAAGGTCATTCAGGAGGCGAAGAAGCCGGTGATGACGATCAAGCCGCTGGCCGCCGGCAAGATTCTGCCGCCCGTCGGGCTCGCCTTCGTCTGGGCGACGTTGCGCGACTGCGACATGGTGACGATCGGCACGACGACTGTCGACGAGGCGAAGGAGTGCATCGACCTCTCGCTCGGCTTCCTCGAGCGGCGTAGCTCGGGGGTGAAGCTGCAGGAAACCCGCAGCAAGAAGTCGCTGAAGTAGGCGCACGCGGCGGGCTTGGATCGCCGCTGGGCCATGTCCTCGCTGTGGCCTCGCGGTTGTTTGCCGTGCCCGACCTGATTGGCCGTCGGGTGGAGTCGCGGCCGAGGCGCACTGGCGGAGGGCGGGCGTAGCCGGGAGAACACCTCGGCGAGCCAATGCATTCCGCAATGCCCGGATTGCAGGCGAAGTGCGGAGGGATCGGGATTTAACGTATGAACGCCCCACGTTCCCTCGCCGTTCCCGCCGCGCCGGAGACGCGTATCACCCTCATCGATGCCCTGCGTGGCTCGGCGCTGGTCGGGCTCTTCATGGTCCACTGTGTCGAGCATTTCGAGTTGTCGCTCTATCCGGAGCATTCGTCGGCGCTGATGAAGCAGCTCGACGGCTGGACCAACGACGCGGCGTTCTTCCTCTTCAGCGGCAAGGCGTATGCGATTTTCGCGATGATGTTCGGCGTGAGCTTCGCGCTCATTCTCGACAGTTGGTCGCGCAAGGGGATCAATGTGATGACACGCTTTCCGTGGCGGCTCTTGCTGCTCGGGGTGTTGGGCTATCTGAATGCCATCCTCTACAACGGCGACATCCTGCTCATCATGGCCGTGCTAGGCCTGCCCTTGGTCTTGATCTACCGGTGGCCGGACCGGGTGCTCGGGGTGTTGGCGGGGCTGCTTCTGCTGCAGCTCCCCTCGGCCTGGCAGGCGGTGTATTGCCTGCTCCATCCTGAATTCACCCCGGCGCAGCCGGTCCATTGGGGCCTGTTCGGGCAAGTGCGCCAGGTCTCTGCCGAGGGCTCGCTCCTCGAGGTGATCCGCACCAATGGCGGGTATGGCCAGATGGTCCGGCTGTGGTTCACCTACGAGACGGGACGCTACACCCAGATGCTCGGGTTGTTCGTGGCTGGTTTGCTGCTCGGGCGGCACCATATTTTGGAGAACGCGGTGGCGGCTCGGCGCCTGGCGTGGCGAGCGCTCCTGGGCGGGGTGGTCGGCTTTGCGGTGTTCTATCCGTTGAAAACCGGGCTGGAGGGGTGGGGCGTCACGGGCATGCGGCACTATTACGTCTCCGGCTGGATCGGCGCCTACTGCAACCTGGCGCAAGCGGCGATCTGGGTGGGCGGCTTTGTCCTGCTCTACGTGCAGGGCGGCTGGCGCCGGGCGCTGGATTGGTTTGTGCCACTCGGCCGCATGAGCCTCACGTGTTATGTGACGCAGGCGCTCTTCTTTGTGCCGTTCTTCTACAACTATGGGCTCGGGCTCTATCGCCACCTCGGCCAGTTCCACAGCGTGCTCTGTGGCCTCGGCTTCATCGTGGTGCAGACGGTGATCGCCCATGCCTGGCTGCGCCATTTCCACTACGGCCCGCTAGAGTGGATTTGGCGCGCCGGCACGATCCGCTCCCTGAGTACCCCGTTCCGCAAGACGGCTCCGGGGCGCCGCGAACCCGAGCGCGCCGTGCACATGGCCGGCTCGGGCGAGTGAGGCCCAGGGCTACTCGACGTTGGCGATCTGTTCGCGGATACGCTCGAGCTCGTTCTTGGCCTCGATGACGAGCCTGGCGATGGCGAGGTCGTTGGCCTTCGCCCCGGAAGTGTTCACCTCGCGGCCGAGCTCCTGGAGAATGAACTCGGATTTGCGGCCGATCTCGGCGTCGCCGCGCAACAGGGCATCGAGCTGGTCGAGGTGGCTACGGGCGCGGGTGATCTCCTCGGTGATGTCGCAACGGTCGGCGAAGAGGGCGATTTCCTTGAGGACGCGCTCGTCGCTCAGGTCGAGGGTGAGTCCGGCCTCGCGCAGGCGGCGCAGGAGGTTCTCACGGTACACGGCGGTGACCTGAGGGGCGCGCTCGGCGATGCTGGCGAAGAACTGGCGCAGGAGGGTGACTCGGCCGGTGAGATCGGCCAAGAGCGCGGCACCTTCGCGGGCGCGCATGGCGGCGAAGCTCGCGAGCGCTTCGTCGACGATCGCGAGCAGTGCGGGCTGGGCGGTCTCGGCGGCGGGTAGCTCGCGGCTGTTGCGCAGGCTGGCGGCGATTTGCCAGAGCAGGGCGGCGTCGGGGTCGAAGGGGATGTGGCGCTTGGCGGCGATGGCGCCGAGATGGTCGAGAGTGCGGCCGACGGAGGCCTCGTCGGGGAGACCCTCAGCGCGGCCTTCCGGGGCGCGGACAACGACGGCCACGGAGACGCGGCCGCGGGAGGCCAGGTTCGGATATGATCGGCGATGGCGGTTTCCAGTTCGCGCCACTCGTCGGGCAGGTTGACGGCGATCTCCAGGCCGCGGCGGTTGACGGAGGAGATTTGGACGGAGAGCTCGTGGCTCGCGAAGGGGGCCGCCGCGCGCCCGAAACCGGTCATGCTTTTCATCGGAGAAGTAACAAGTACCAAGTGCGCAAGTGCCAAGTGCCAAAGGGGAGAAGTGACAGGTACCAAGGGAGGCGGGGCAGGGACCAGGGTAACGAGCTGCCAGCGATGGCAGACGGGCAACTATCCGCCGGTGTCGTCCTTCGCGGCGATTGCCGAGAAGATGCGCTTCAGCTCGTCGGCTTCGGTGACCAGTTTCTGGCGCTCGGCGTGCAGCGGGTCCGTTTCTGCGATTTGGAGCAGGCGCAGCCAAAGGCCGGATTCCCGTGCCTCTTTTCGGGAGATCTTGATGCGGTAGAAGAAATCCTTCCGGCTCAGTCCTTCCTGCGCTTCGATGTAGTTCGCCGCGATTGAGCCGCTGGAGCGGATGACTTGCTTGCCATCCGACCAATTGGACGGTGTTGAGGGCAGGCGATTGATGAAGCGGCGTACGGACTCAGCGAAACGAAAGGTTCGCTCGACGAGATCCCGCGGCTCTTCGCTCATCGGCTTGTCACTTGTTACTTGGCCCTTGTCACTTGCTACTTGTCACTCCGCCGAGAATTGCGGCCACCTGCTGCACGTCCTTGTCGCCGCGGCCGCTGAGATTGACGATGATCACCTTGTCCTTGGAAAGCTGGGCGGCGCGCTTGAGGGCGAAGGCGAGGGCGTGCGTCGATTCGAGGGCGGGGATGATGCCCTCGAGGCGCGAGCAAAGCTGGAAGGCGGCGAGCACCTCGTCGTCGGTGGCATAGGCGAACTCGATGCGGCCACGCTCGTGGTAGAACGCGTGCTCGGGGCCGACGGCCGCGTAGTCGAGTCCCGCCGACACCGAGTGGGTGGGCTCGATCTGGCCATCGGCATCCTGGAGCAGGAAGGTCTTGCAGCCCTGGAGTACCCCGAGGCGACCGCCGGCGAAGCGCGCGGCGTGTTCGCCGCGGGAGATGCCGTGGCCGCCGGCTTCGACGCCGGTCATTTGCACGGAGGCGTCGTCGAGGAAGGCATGGAAGAGGCCGATGGCGTTGCTGCCGCCGCCCACGCAGGCGATGAGCTCGTCGGGCAGGCGTCCCTCGCGCTCCAAGATCTGGGCACGGGCTTCCTGGCCGATCACGCGGTGGAAATCGCGCACCATCTTCGGGTACGGGTGCGGACCGTAGGCGGTGCCGAGCACGTAGTGGGTGCTACGGACGTTGGTGACCCAGTCGCGCAGGGCCTCGTTGACGGCCTCCTTGAGGGTGCGCTGGCCGGCGTCGACGCTGCGGACTTCGGCGCCCATCAGGCGCATGCGGAAGACATTCAGTGCCTGGCGCTCCATGTCGACGGCGCCCATGTACACCACGCATTCGAGCCCGAACTTGGCGCAAACGGCCGCCGTCGCCACGCCGTGTTGGCCGGCGCCGGTCTCGGCGATGATGCGTTTCTTGCCCATGCGGCGGGCGAGCAGGACCTGGGCGAGGGCGTTGTTGATCTTGTGGGCGCCGGTGTGGAGGAGGTCCTCGCGCTTGAGGTAGATCTTGGCGCCGCCGCAGTGGGCGGTGATGCGCTCGGCGAAAGTGAGCTGGGTAGGCCGGCCGGCGAACTCCTTGAGGTGTTGGCGGAGCTCCGACTGGAAGACCGGGTCGAGGCGGGCCGTTTCGTAGGCTTGCTCGAGTTCCTGCAGGGCCGTCATGAGCGTCTCGGGGACGTAGACCCCGCCGAAGGGGCCGAAATGGCCGGCGGCATCGGGCAGGGAGAGGCGGTCGAGCGGAGCGGGCGCTTGGGCGGAGGACATGGCGCCGAGAGCGAAGGGGAGCGGGCGGCGGTTGGCAACTCTGGCGGCATGGGACGGCGCTGTCTTGCAGCCCGCGGTCGGCTGCCCTTTGCTGCACCGCTCCTTCCCATGAGCGAAACCCGACCGACTTTGTCCATCGTGATCCCGCTGTACCGCAGCGAGGAGAGTATCGAGCGTGTGGTAGCTGAGCTGGCTGCGCTGCCGATCGACGGCGGACTGGAGTTGGTGCTGGTGAATGACTGCAGCCCGGACGCCACCCTGGCGGCGTGTCGCCGGATCATGGCCGCCTGCCCGGTGCCGGTGGCCGTCGTGAATCTCGCCCGCAACTTCGGCGAGCATAACGCTGTGCTCACCGGCCTGCGCCAAGCCCGGGGCCGCTGGGTGGTGACGATGGACGACGATGGCCAGAACCCGCCTGTCGAGGTGCCCAAGCTGTTGGCGGCCGCGCAGGCCGGCGACTGGGATGTCGTGTTTGGCGACTACGCGGTGAAGGAGCATGCCGCCTGGCGCAACTTGGGCAGCCGGTTCACCAACCGCGTGGCGGGCTGGCTGCTCGACAAACCGCCCGGGTTGTATCTCTCCAGCTTCCGCTGCCTGAGCGCGTTCATCGTGGGAGAGTTGGTGCGCTACGAGGGGCCGTATCCCTATATCGACGGACTCATCCTGCAGAGCACCCGGGCGGTCACCGCGATCGAGGTGGGGCACCGGCCGCGGGCCCTGGGGCAGAGCGGCTACAACCTGCGCCGGTTGCTGCGCTTGTGGTTGAACATGTTCACCAGTTTTTCGGTGGCGCCGCTGCGCGCGGCCACGGTGCTTGGGCTCGTGCTGGGCGCACTGGGGCTGTTGGGGGTGGTCGCCGTGGTGTATCTCTATTTCGTGGATCGCGGACCGCAGTTCGGCTGGGGCTCGCTGATGGCGGCGTTGCTGGTCTTTTCCGGCGCGCAGTTGGTGATGCTTGGCGTGATCGGCGAGTATCTGGGCCGAGCCTATCTCACGGCCAATCGGCGCCCGCAGGCGGTGGTGCGTGAAGTGATGAGGGGCGGGAAGGGGTGTGGTCAATGATCAGCGGTCGGTGATCGGCGGACCGGGGGTCGCACGCGTGCGACCGGCTCCACTCACTCCTTCGAGGCGAGCAGGAGCAAGAGAAGGAGTAGGAGTGGGAGCAAGAGCAGGAGAAGCAGACGGAGCAGGAGATGGAGCGGGAGGGAGGCAGGGGGGAGACCCCAAGTTCCCGCTCAAGCCGCAGCTGGGGAAGTCGATAGTCACCTAGCTCGCCGCCCCAAACGCCGATGCGGCCTGTGCCGTGCGGCGGACGGCGCGATCGGGCGACCGACGATGCGTGATTCCCCGTTCCAGCCCGTGTTGGTGGGCAGGCACTCCATACCCGTATGGGGGGCCAACTTGCTGTTGGCCTTGGCGTACTTCGCGATGGCGCGCTTCGGGCTGGTTTTGGCGAGCCTGCACGGCAACGTTTCCCCGGTGTGGCCAGCCACGGGCTTGGCGATTGCGGCGGTGTGGTTGGGTGGCAACCGGCTTTTGCCCGGCGTGCTCTTCGGTGGCTTCGCCGCGAGTTTTTTCACTGTGGTGCCCTGGTGGTGTGCGCTGAGTATTGGTTGTGGCAATATGCTTGAGGCCTGGTTTGGCGCCTGGCTGTTGCGCCGGGCCGGCGGCTGGAATCGTTGGTTCCACGATTTGGCGGAGCCTGCGGGATATCTCGTGGCGGCGGTGCTGGCCCCGCTCGGCAGTGCCAGCGTGGGGATGCTGGCCTTGTGGCTGGCCGGCTCGGCCCAGCCGCAGGCCTTGCCGGTCCTGTGGCTGACTTGGTGGTCGGGCGATGCGTTGGGCGGATTGCTGCTGGCCCCGGTTATTCAATCGCTGGAGTTGTTCACGCTCAGAAGCGGGGCCACCCGTTGGCCTAATCTGGGTCGCAGTGGGTCCCTAATGGCGCTCACCGTTGGGCTGTGCCTGGCGGGGTATCTGTGGCCGCCCGGGGCGCCGCTGTTGTTTCTGCTTTTCCCGCTTTTGGTTCTGGCGACTAGCTGGTTTGGTCGGATGGGCGCTCGCTTCACGGCACTCGGCATTGCGGCGTGCAGCCTGATCGCCTTGCGCGATGGGGCCGGGGTGCTGCCGGCTGTCGACATGGGCGAGCGGTTGTTGTTGATCGAACTCTTTCTCGGGACAGTGGGATTGACCGCACTGGTGGTGCCGGTGCTTTACGGGGCGCAGCGGGCACTGCTGCCGGTGGCGGTGATGCTGGGTGGTTGGCTGGTAAGTGCAGGGGTGTTTCACGTGTTGTATCGGCAGCGGGTCCGGCTCGACGAGTTGCGCTGCACCGGGCTGGTCAGCGATGTCGAACGGCAGATCCAGCAGCGTTTCGGGGCCTGCCTGGATTTGGTGCGGGCTAGTGCCGGGGCGGTCGCCGCCCTGCCGGAGGTCTCCCACGACGAGTGGGAACGGTACGTTGGTACCCTGGATCTGGCGACGGCGTTCCCTGAGGTCACCAGTCTGCATGTGCTGCGGCCGGTGCGGGAGGAGGCCCTGGAGGCGTTTCTCGCAGGGGAGCGGGCCCAAGGACGACCGGATTTCAAGGTGCATCCTGTGCCCGGGGGAACGGCGCCTCCCGACGGCATTCATCATATTGCGACACGGATCGCCCCCGCGGCATCCAATCGTCGGGCGCTGGGGCTGGATCTGGCCAGCGAGCCCTTGCGGCGTTTGGCGGCGGAGACGGCCCGGGATACCGGGCGACCGCAGCTCACGGGCCGCATTTCGCTCGTGCTGGATGAAGGACGTCGGCCGGGTTTTCTCCTGCTCTTCCCGCTGTATCGGAACGGCGCTCCAGTTGCGACCGTGACGGAGCGGCAGGCGGCGAGCGTCGGGTGGGTGTTCGCCAGTTTCGTGACCGAGCGGTTTTTCGCATCCGTGGGCTTCGCGCGCCATGCGATCGAGTTCACTGTCTATGCCGGCGAGGACGTGAATCCCGCGCAGCTTCTTTTCGCCACCGACAACCCCGGGCGCCCGGTCGGTACCTCCCGCCTCGAGCTGGGGGGGCAGCCCTTTACCCTGAGCTGGACTCTGGGGGCAGGCTTCCGGCCGGCAGACCGTATCGATGCCGCGGTGGCCGGGGTGAGCCTCTCCCTCGTGTCCCTGTTTCTCGCCGGATTGGTCTCGACGCTGCAGTCGATCGGCCATCGCGCCCGCGAGATCGCCGCGGAGAGCACCCGCGAACTGCAGCATGCCAAGGAGCAGGTCGAGTCGTTGTTGGAGCGGGCCGACTGCCTGCTCTGGGATGCCACGGTGACGATCGACGGCGAGAATTGGACGTGGGCCTTCGACGTGCAGCCTTCCGGTCTTTATCAGCGGCTCTTTGGTTCGCGCAAACCAACGCTCGAACAAGGGCTTTGGTACCAGCTCACCATTCCCGAGCAACAGGACATGGATGCGCGCAGCCGGGCGGCGCTGCTCAACGGGGTCGGCGGCTACGAACAGGAATTCCGCGTGGTTGATGCCCGCCGCACGGTGTGGCTGCGCGAGAAGGTGTCGCTGGCGCCGTTGGGGCCGGGAAAATGGAAACTGGCGGCGGTGGTCACCGAAATCACCCAGCGGAGGGCGGCCGAAGCGGCCCAAAAGGCCGCCTACCGCGACCTGCAAAACGAGATGGCCGAGCGCAAGCGCGCTGAGACCGAGGCGCATGAGGCCCGTAAGGGAGCTGAGGATGCCAATCAGGCCAAAAGCGAGTTCCTCGCGACCATGAGCCACGAGATCCGCACTCCGATGAATAGCATCATCGGCTTCACCGACCTGCTGCTCGAGTCGCATCTCGGCGACGAACAGCGCGAGTGGGTGGCGATCATCCGCGAGTCGGGTCGTTCGCTGTTGGCGATCATCAACGACATTCTCGACCTCTCCAAAATCGAGGCCGGCAAGGTCGAGCTGGAGCGAATCGTCTTTTCGCCGGGCCGCAGCGCCCGCGAGATCTGCGGCCTGCTCGCCGCCGGGGCCCGCAAGAAGGGGTTGCGCCTCGAGCACGACGTCCCGCCCACCGTGCCCCGCCATGTCATCGGCGATCCCGCCCGCTTCCGGCAGGTGTTGCTTAATCTGGTGTCCAACTCCCTGAAGTTCACCGCCGAGGGCGAGGTGCGCGTGGTGTATTCGTGGGAAAGCGCCGGGGGGGCACCGGCACAGGGCGTGTTGCAGGTGGCGGTGAGCGACACCGGCATCGGTATTTCCAAGGACAAGGTGGATCGCCTGTTCCAGCGTTTCGCGCAGGCGGAGGGCTCCACCGCCCGACGTTTCGGCGGCTCGGGGCTGGGGTTGTCGATCGCCAAGCGCCTGGTCGAACTGATGGGCGGGGAGATCGGGGTGCAAAGCGAGGCCGGCCGTGGGTCCACTTTTTGGTTTCGCATACCCTTCGTGCCCGCCGACGAGGAGGTGGTCGTGGCGGCGCCCCCCCCGGTCGAGGCGATCGCCGGGGCTGCCGGCCCGGGACTGGTACGGGTGCTGGTGGCCGACGATGTGGAGTTTAACCAGCGGCTTGCCTCGCTGATGCTGCGCAAGATCGGCTGCACGGTGGAGTTTGCCGCCAACGGGCGTATTGCGGTCGATCAGACGGCGGCCAAGGCCTACGACGTGGTCTTCATGGACTGTCAGATGCCTGAGCTGGACGGGTTCGACGCCACCCGCGAGATCCGCCAGCGCGAGACTTCCGCCGGGGCCAACGGCCGGCGGGTGCCGATCGTGGCGATGACGGCCAGCGCGGTGGTGGGCGATCGCGAGCTGTGCCTGGCCGCGGGTATGGACGACTATGTGACCAAGCCGCTCAATATCGACGAACTGCGCCGGGTGATCCTGCGCTGGGGTGTGGCGGCGCAGTCGGGAGGCGGCAACAAGTAGCAGGTCACAAGTGACAAGCGGCGAGGGCCACGGAATAGGTATCACGTGGCAAGGGCCGAGTATCAGCGGACGGGTGGTCGGTGGGCGGTGACAGGCCCCTGAGGTCCGTCGCCAACGATTCTGCTGCACGGCAGCACGCCGCCTGTTGGACTCGGTGGGCAGGAGCCGGAGGACGAGGGCGACTACAGGAAAGCCCGGCCCGCAGTACGGATATCCTGCAGGACTGAATCGTTGCTCCGTTGGTTTGCGTATCGGGGCAAGCTGGCTCTTTTCGGGCTCGCTGCTCCCTGCAGCCCGGCGCCTGGGACCGGGTTCTCTGTTTCGAATCCGCAAACGGGAAACCATGAAATCGTCCACGGTTGGTCTATCGGGGAGAGCGCGGGCATTGGCACTCTGTCTAGTCGGTCCCGCGTGGTTGGGGGGCGGGCTCCACGCCCAGGCGGCGAGGGCGCCGGATTTGGCCGCGGAAAACGCGGGAGGGAAGGAGCCCGAGGTGGTGGTCTTGGCCCCGTTCGAGGTGGTGGGCTCGCGCCTCAAGCGTATCGACGCCGAGGCAGTCAGTCCGGTGGTGCAGATCCACGCCGCGGATCTCAAGTCCACCGGTTTTGTGGGCTTGGCGGACGCTCTGCGGTCCTTTGCGTTCAACAGCGGCCAGGCCCTGACCACGATCGACGCCGGCAACGATTATGCGCCGGGCGTGAGTACGATGAATCTGCGCGGGCTGGGCAACAACCAGACACTGGTGCTCATCAACGGCCGTCGCGCCGCGCCCTATGCGGCCCCGGGCGACGACGGATTCAAGACCGTCTTCGACCTCAACAGCATACCGGATGCGGCGATTGGCAGCGTCGAGATCCTCAAGGACGGAGGCTCGGCGCTTTACGGCTCCGATGCCGTGGCCGGCGTGGTGAATTTCAAGATGCGGCGGGACTTCCAGGGGACGATCGCCCGGGCGCAGGTGGGCGACTACTTCGACACCGGCGGGCTGCTGAGGAAGGCCACCCTCACCCACGGACTGCTGCGGGGGAAGACCAGCGTGCTGGTGGTGGTCGATTGGGAACAGCGCGACCCGGTGGTGGCGCGGGACTTGGGTTTCACGCGCGACGCCAACCAGGAATCCGTGGCGGGCAAGACCCATCCGCGCTACCGCGGCAGCGGCTGGGCGCACGTCGCGGTTCCCAACGTGGCGCCGTTCCGCTCCGAGGCCGAGTACGTCGAGTGCGCCGCCGCCGCCCTCGAGCTCACCGACGATCCCGTCGCCGATTCGCGGGCCGGCTCGGCGTGGTTCGACCAGCGGTCCTCGCGGGGCTATCCGGGGTATGTGGTCACTTCCGACGGCAACTGGAACACCTACGACAGCCCGACCAGCCAGCCCACCGTCGAGGCCGCCTCCACCAGCCCGGGCTTCAATCCCTACAATTACCAGCTGTTCAACGGGCTCTTCCCCCGGGAGGATCGCCTATGCCTCTTCGCCACCCTGCGGCATCCGCTCTCCGAACACCTGTATCTGTTCGCCGACCTGTCCTTTTGCCGGGGGCAGACGCAGGTGCGCTCGACCCCGACCCCGCTCGATCTTGAGAATGAATACTTGGCCGAGAACAGCGCCGGCTCTGCTCGCCTGACCGAAGCGCCCAACCTGATGATCCCGGCGGGCAGCCCGTACAACCCGTTCGGCGAGGATTTGCTGGCGGGCCGGCGCCGCCTAGTCGAGCTGGAGGATCGCGTCTACGACGTCACCTCGGAGACGCCGCGTGCAGTGGTGGGCCTGGGCGGGACCTTGGCCGGACTCGGGAAATGGAACTGGGAGAGTGCGGTGCTCTATGCACGCAATCGGGTGGTGAATCTGGGCTCTGGCCTGGTGCCCGACGATCGCATGCAGGAGGCGCTGCTCGGGCTCACCCGCGCCGGCGGCGACCGCCTGACTTGGAACCCGGACACCCCGGCCGACCAGCGCGTGTATTTCAACTGGTTCGGGGCGAACGAGCCGGCCTTCGCGGCCTTCCTGGAGACGGAGAATCCCAACACGGCCCGACTCGAGTATCTGAGTTGTGATTTCAACGCCAGCGGCCCCCTCTTCGACCTGCCCGCCGGCGCGATCGGATTGTCGCTGGGCGCCGAGCGTCGCCAGGAGAAGTTCGCCAATGAGCGGACCACGCTCAATGCCATGGCCAATCTTGTGGCGGGCGATGCGGGGACCAGCAGCGAGGGCGAACGTCGGGTGACCTCGGTCTACGGGGAGTTGGCGGTGCCGATCCTCAGGCAGGTGGAGCTGCAACTGGCCGGACGCTACGAGCGGTACAGCGACAAGGACTTCGGGCAGAGCGTGCGGCCCAAGGCGGGGTTGAAGTTCCGGCCCACGGACTGGCTGTTGGCGCGCGCCTCGTTCAGCAAGTCGTTCAAGGCCCCGGACCTCGCCTATCTGTATACCTCCAGCCAGACTTCGTATACGGGCTCGCCGGTCTGGGATCCGCTCACCCGGACGCAGCTCGGGGAGATGAAGATCGTCACGGTGGGCAATCCCCAGCTGAGGCCCGAGCTCACCGACGGCTGGTATGGCGGTGTGGTGTTCGCACCCAAGGGACGGCTTAAGGGGCTGGAGATGTCGGTGGATGGCTTCCGTTATGAACAGCGGCAGGTGCTCGCGCAGCCCAGTACGTTCATGGGCTACTCCGACTTCCTAACCGCCGCCGCGCGCCCCGCTTCTCCCTACTACGGCAGGGTGTTGCGTGCCCCTCCGGCACCGGGCGAAGCCTACGGCCAAGTTCTCTTTGTGCGCGACGACTACGCCAACCTCTTGGGGAGTATGACCCAGGGGGTGGATTTCGGCGCCAATTACCACTGGGTGGCGGGGCCGTATGGAGACGTTTTTCTGGGGGCCTCCGCCACCTGGTACGATTCGGTGGAGGTGGATGGGGAGGAGTACGTAGGCACCGAGCTGAACGCCCGTTGGAATGCCACCGCCTCGGTGGGGTGGCGACGAGCCAATTGGGAAGTCCACTGTTATGGCGTCTACCGCGGCGGGCGCACCGGGACGATCGATCTGGGCTCGGTGTTTGGGCCGGATTCCTTTCCCACTCCTGCCGATTACGTCGAACAGCCCGACAACTTCTTCATTGAGTATGCTATCCGGCCGCAGTTCACGTTGAATGGTTCGATTACCTACAAGGGATTCACTGCGTTCACGGTTTCGGTGGGGGTAAACAACCTGTTGAACAGCCGGCCTCCGCTTGATCCGCGGGAGGCGCTCGGCACGACGCCTGGGGTCAACGATCCCGCGCCGGCCTTCTGGTATGTGAGCGTGGAGCGGGAGTTCTAGCCCGAGGAGGGGGCCAGACCCGAGGGACGGCCGAACTGGTGTAGGCACGATGGAGAGCCATGAAGACCGCCATCCAACGCTGGGGCAACCGTCTCTCCTTGGGGTTTCCAGTGCCTAGGCGGCCGAAACGCGGATTTCCGAAGGGTCGGAAGTGGCGGTGACCTTGATCGGCGAGGAAGTCTAGCGGTTCGTCGGTCCGCTGAAGGTGGATAGGCGGCGGCGCGCGGCGGAGTCGAGAAAAGACCAGGCGAGCAGGCGGCTCTGCTTTTGTCCCTGGCCCATGGGTACGATGCGTACCTCCACGGCCCGCACGGAGGCGAGCGCCCAGCGCAGGGCCGGCAGATTCGCCGCCTTCGAGACCAGGGTGGTGAACCAGAGGCAGGTGTCCGGCAGGGTGGCGCTCTCGGCGATCATGCGGCCGATGAAGGCAGCCTCCCCACCTGGGCACCACAGCTCGGTGTTGCGGCCGCCGAAGTTGAGCGGCGGGCGGGCGTCGCTGCCGGCGCCGAGGTTGCGCACCTTGCGGCGGGTCCCCTCCGCGGCTTCCTGGGCGGAGGCGTGGAAGGGCGGATTGCAGAGGGTGAGGGCGAAGCGTTCGCCGGCGCCGACGATGCCACGGAAGATGGCGTTGGCCGAGGCCTGGCGGCGGCAGTCGACGAGGCCGACGAGGGTCGGGTTGGCGGCGACGATCTGGCGGGCGTTGGTCAGGGCGGTGGGATCGAGCTCCGAGCCGACGAAACGCCAACCGTATTCGTGGCGACCGATCAGCGGATAGATGCAGTTGGCGCCGGTGCCGATGTCGAGAACGGCGACGGAGGGGCCGCGAGGGATCGCGTCGTCTTCGGCAAGCAGATCGGCGGCGTGGTGGATATAGTCCGCCCGGCCGGGAATGGGGGGCAAAGGTAGCCCGGCGGAAGATCCCAATGTTCGATGCCGTAGTAGTGGCGGAGCAGGGCGGCATTGAGGGCCTTGACCGCCGCCGGGTCGGCGAAGTCGATTGTGCGGTCGCCGTGGGGATTGGGGCGGAGGAAGCGGGCCAACCCGGGACTGCGCTGGAGCAGCGTGCCGAAGTCGTAGCGTCCATGGTGTCGGTTGCGCGGATGCAGCTCCGCCTTGGGCGTGGGCGAGGAGGGCGGCGGAGGCTGCATGGCGAGGGCGGCCACGTTTGCGTGCCGGCGCCGGCAGGCAAGCGCGCGGTGCGCGTGTGGCGGAGATTCGAAGAGGCGAGGAGCAGCAGGAGCAGGAGAACGGGCCGATGTAGGGGCGTCGCTTGCGCCGCCTTGATCGGGGAATCGGACGAAGCGGAGGGCGGCGGCAAGCACCGCCCCTATAGGAGAATGGCGGGGTAGGGGTGTCGCTTGCGACGCCCGGCGGGCGCGGCCCGCGATGCGCAGAGAACGAGAATGAGAACGAGCTGGAGGCAGGAGCAGGAGCAGGAGAAGGAGTGGGATGGGCGCTACCCGCTAATCGTTCCTCACCACTCTGCGACGGGTAGGGGGAATCCCTGGGCATAGGGCCGGGGAAACCGGTTGCCTCGCCCTCGACGAGACCCCAAAAATGCTCCCCCCGTGATCCCCGCACAGCCCCAACGTGATGTCTTTGTCCACAATCTGATCATCGGCTGCGCGCTGGGCCTGATGGTACTGGGCGCGAGCGTCGTGGCGGGATGGTTCGCCGGGCTGTCGGTCCTGGTGAGCTGGGGCGGCGGCCGGCCGGCGGTGCCGGTCAACGCCGGGTTGGGGATGATGCTCTTTGGGGTGGCCCTGGTGGGGCGGGTGTATTGGGGGCGGCTGTGGGCGGCGCTGGCGGTGCTGCCGGCGGTTGCTGGACTGTGGTCGTTGTTGGAGCAGTGGCCCGGGGTGCCGGAGGGCTTCGATCAGTGGTTGCTGCGCCATAGTCTCGATCTTTCAGCGACGCCGGGCCGGATGATCCCAGTTGCGGCGTTGGGTTATCTGTTGGCCGGCCTGGCGGTGGTATTGTTGGGGTTTGGCCAGGGGAGTCGGGGGCGGCTTTTGCTGGTGGCCGCGCTCGGTTCGTTGGTGGGCGCGGTGGGATTGGCGGCGCTGCTTGGGCATGCCACTGGCCTGGCCCTCGCGACCACCCTGGCGCTGGGCCAATCGGTGGCGCTACCGATGGCTTTCGGTCTGCTGGTGCTGGGCAGCGGCGTGGTCGCGTTGGCGGTGTGGGCCCGGGCGCCCGATTCGGGGCCGGCGCGCTGGTTGCCGGTGCCGCTTATGCTCGGCTGCGTGGCGGCAACGCTGATCGTTTGGGCGGCATTGCGCCAGCGCGACGCGGCGCAGCGCGAGGCGGCCCTGGAGTTGCGCGCCAATTCGGTGGTGTTCGCCCTGACGGCGGAGCTGGAGGGGGCGTTTAAGGCGCTAGGCCGGGTCGCCGACCGCGAGGTGTCGGGCGACACCGCCGATCGGCTCCGGCAGGCCGACGCGCTGGGACTGATCCGCGACTTTCCGGCGGTGGGCGAGGTGGCGTGGCTGGACAACGCCTTCCAGCGCATGCGCGTGTTCCCGGGCGTGGGCGGCGACACGGCCCCCCGTCTCGCCCAGGGTACGGATACGCCGCGGCGCCTGGCCCTGATGAGGGCACGCGACCAGCGGAAGGGCGCGGTGGCCGCCCCGGTGACCGGACCCGACGGCCGGCCGGCGCTGCTGCTGGCGGTTCCCGCGTATCGTGGGGCCAATTTTATCGGGGCGGTGGTCGCCGAGGTCGGGGCGGCGGCCTGGGCGGAGGCGAGCCTGGGGCGGTTGTCGCCAGATCGCTCGTTCACCGTGGCGCTCGGCCTGGGGGCGGTGTCGATCCGGGGCGAGCTTCCCGCGGCCGGTGCGCCGGTGCCGGCGGGCGCCCTCGACCGCAGTTTCGAGGTGCTGGGGACCCCAGTGCGGCTGGTGCTGGCACGGATGATCGCGGCGGAGCAGCTGGTGCCCCCGCTCGCCAATGTCGTGCTGGGCTCGGGCTTGGTTTTCGCCCTGTTGCTCGGGCTGGTCGTTGATTTCGCCCAGAAGGCCCGATATCGGCAGTTGCTGGCCGAGGCGGGCGCGCAGCGCCTCGTCGACGAGGACCTGGAGCGCCGCGCAGTCGAGGAGCGGCTCAAGGCCAGCGAGGAGCGGCTGAGCCTCGCGCTGGAGGCCGGGCAGGTGGGCACGTTCGACTGGGATCTGGGCAGCGGCGAGGTGCTCTTCAGCGCGGGAGCGTGGCAGATGCTTGGTTACGACTCGGCCCGGATGCCCCCGCGCCTGGAGCAGTGGGACGCGCTGGTGCATCCGGAGGACACGGCGAAGGTGCACCGCGATTTCGGGCGCGCGCCGCGGCCCGGGTTCATCGAATCCGAATATCGGTCGCGCAATGCTGCCGGCGAGTGGCGCTGGATCCTTGAGCGCGCCAAAGGAGTGGCCTTCGCCGCCGACGGTACTCCGCGGCGCATCGCCGGCACCTTTCAGGACATCAGCCAGCGCAAGCAGGCCGAGGAGGCGTTGCGGGTGAGCCAGGCCGAGGCGCGCAAACTGGCGATTGTGGCGAAGATCACCGACAACCTGGTGGTGATCACCGATGCGGCCGGCCGTATCGAGTGGGTCAATGAGAGCTTCGTGCGTCTGCTGGGCAGCCCGTTGGAGGGGATCGCCGGCCGGCTGATGGCCGAGGTGCTGGTGCCGCCCCCGGGCGAGCCAAGCGGGGCCGGTGAGGTTCGGCAGGCCTACGTGCGGCGGCTGCCGACCAGCACCGAGATTGCGACCGTCTCCCGGAGCGGGAAGGAGTATCACCTTCATCTGGAGTTGCAGCCGGTGGCCGGCGAGCGTGGGGAGGTCGAGAAGTTCATCGCCGTGCTCCACGATATCACCGCGCGTATCGAGACCGAGCGCAACCTGCGCCTAGCCAAGGCGCAGGCGGAAGCGGCCACGCGGGCGAAGTCCGATTTTCTCGCCTCGATGAGCCACGAGATCCGCACGCCGATGAACGGCGTTATCGGGCTGGCGCGCCTGCTGCTGGATTCGCCACTCAACGTCGAGCAGGAGGACTGCGTGCGCACCATCCAGTCCTCGGGCGATGCGTTGCTGGCCATCATCAACGAGATCTTGGACTTTTCGAAAATCGAGTCGGGGCGTATGGAGCTGGAACGGTATCCGTTCAACCCTGCCGACTGCGTGGAGGAGGTGCTGGACCTGTTCGCGGTGCCCGCCGGGGAGAAGGGCGTGGAGCTCGCCTACTGGATCGACCCCGGAGTGCCCGAGTCGGTGGTGGGCGATGTCGCACGGCTGCGGCAGGTGCTGGTCAATCTCGTGGGCAACGCGCTCAAGTTCACCCCCGCCGGGCGGGTCGCCGTGGAGCTGCACGCGGGCGGGGCGCCGGGGCAGCTGGCGTTCACCGTGAGTGATACTGGAATTGGAATACCGAAGGGGCGCCTGGCACAGCTCTTCCAGCCCTTCAGCCAGGGCGATGCCTCGACCACGCGGCGTTTCGGCGGCACCGGCCTGGGGCTGGCGATCAGCAAGCGGCTGGTCGAGCTCATGGGGGGGGCCATCGGGCTCACGAGCCGGGAGGGCGAAGGCACCGTCTTTGATTTCACGGTGCAGATGCCGCCGGATCCGGCGCCCGAGGGCGCGGTTGCGACCGTCGCCGCCGGCATCGGCCGGAGGGCGGTGGTGGTCGAGGACGATCTGGTGGCGCAGCGTTTCATTCTTCAGGTGCTGGAGCGCGACGGCTACCTGGTGCTCTGCTACGAGTCGTGTGCGGCGTTGAAGGCTGGGATGCAGGGGGTGCCGGCTCCGGAGTTGGTGGTGGTCGACCATACTCTGCCCGATGGCGACGGCCTGACGGCCGTGGCGGGGCTGCGGGCGGTGTATCCGGACATATCCTTGCCCGTCGTGCTGGTGTCGCTGGCCGGCCGAGGGCCGGCGCGGGTGGAACTGGCCGCGGCCGGTGTGCGGGGCTACGTGGCCAAACCGCTGCGCCGGCAGTTGTTGCGCGAGCGCATTCTGGCCGCGCTCGCCCCGCGGCCGGCGGTGGCGGTGGAGGAGGGCACGGCGGCGCTGGTGGGGCCGGCCCCGCTGGCCGAACGGCTCCCGTTGAAGGTGTTGCTGGTCGAGGACAATCCGGTGAACCGCAAAGTGGCACTGCGTTTGTTGGAGCGGCTTGGTTACAAGGCGGAGACCGTGCCCAACGGCACCGAGGCGTTGCGGGCGGTGGTGGAGGGCGGCTACCAGCTGGTCTTCATGGATGTGCAGATGCCCGAGATGGACGGGCTGGAGGCCACCCGCCGGATCCGCGCCACCTTGCCGCAGGAGCGCCAGCCGGTGATCGTGGCGCTCACCGCCAACGCGATTGCCGGCGATGCGGAGCGCTGCCTCGCCGCAGGCATGAACGATTATGTGAGCAAACCGGTGACTCCAGAGGACATTTACAACGCGATCGTGCGCCAGTTCGGGGCGGCGCTTGGCCTGGCGGAGATCCGGCGGTCGCGTTGAGCGCAGCAGGGACTGACCTGGTTATCCGGAGCCCCCGCGTGCGCGGCGGACGGCCTACCCGCCACCGGCGGGTTTAGTTTGGTCCATAGGCTGGCGCCACGTGTGTTGTGGCCCCGGCGCGTTCCGGCCCGACCCTGGCAGCCGGACGGGTGGGCCACGCTACTGTACCGACACGATGCGCACCGGAGCGCGGCCGGTGACAGCCGGAAGGAGATCGCCCACGTGGCAGCCCATCAGCTTGGTGCAGAGTGGGGAGTGGGGCGTGATCACAAACACCGTGAGCTTCTCACATTCGACTTCGAGTCCACCGGCCCGCGGACCAATGAAATACAGGGTCTTCTCCCCGCCCGACTCGGTCTCGACCAGGGCGTCGAGACCGATCGCCTCCGCCGGGCCAAACTCCGGCAGGGGAAGCGTTCGGAAGGCGTCGACGGACTCACGCAACTCCGTGGCGACCTTGACCTGACCCTCGGCGATCACGGAGGTTTCCAGCCCGGGCGTTTCGAACTGGTTCTTGTGCAGTTCCTCGTCGTGGGTGGCTTCGTCGTGCGCGGTGCGGGCCGTATTGGCCATGAGTTCCATCTCGGTGCTGAGCAGGCGGACGATCGAATCGACAAGCTGTTTTTTATTCACGATGCCGGGGGGTTGGGGTTGGGCGCGTGGATGCACCGAGGCAGGACTGGGCGAAGGGGGGCGGAAAAGAGCGGGTACGGGACGACCGGCGGCCGCCGTGGCGGACGGGCGGCAGGTCAGCCGGGGTACTGGCCGGTGACGTAGCTGCGCAGGGCGTCGGCCTCGGACTGGAGACGCTCCACAATCCATTTGTTGAGGTCGCCGATGGAGACGAGGCCCACGAGACGGCCGCCCTCGACGACGGGGAGGTGGCGAACCCGCTTCTCCGAGATGAGGGCCATCGTTTTGTCGAGGGTGAGGGAGGGCTCGACGGTGATGGGCCGGGGGGACATCACTCGCGTGATCGGTGTGGTGCGCGGATCGAGACCGGCGGCGACCACGCGGACGAGCAGATCGTTCTCGGTGAAAAGCCCGGCGAGGTGGTCGTCATCAATGATCACGATACAACCGATCCGGTGCGCTGCCATGGCGGCGACGGCATCCTGGACGGTGGCGCCGGGGGCGACCCAACGGATGACGGGGTCCTTCTGGGCAAGCAAAGCGGAGATCGGGATCTTCATCGGGGTATGGCGCCGAAGACTAGGCCGGTTGGGGCGACGCGCAAGCCCGGGAGTGGAAATGTCCCGACGCGGGTGGCGTGGGCGGGTGGGGGGGGGACGAGCCGGGCGCTCGAACCCGGCCGGCCGGTGTATCGGCAGGGCGGCAGTCGCGGGGCGAGGGCCCCGGGGCTGGGGCGCGCCGGTACCGCGGGCGCGGGGCGGTGGTCGGCGCCTACGGTTTGCCGACCGGGGCGGCGGAGCGGGCCGGATCCTCGGGGTGGGCGAGGGCGGCGGCCAGACCGGCGCGGCGGGCGTCGACGGCCCAGCCGTACACCTGGGCGTAGCGGTCGGCCGAGAGCGGCCAGGAGAAGTCGCGGGCCATGGCGTTGGCCCGCAGGGTGGCGAACTCCTCGGGCCGGTCGTAGTAGGTGGCGTTGGCCCAGCCGATGGTGTGGTAGACGGCGTTCTCGTCGGCGGCGTGGAAGAGGAAGCCGGTGCCGGTGTCGGTACCTTCTCGATACTGCTCGATGGTGTCGACCAGGCCGCCGGTGGCGCGGGCCACGGGCAGGGAGCCGTAGCGCATGGCGTAGAGCTGGGTGAGGCCGCAGGGTTCGGTGCGGCTGGGCATCACGAAGAAGTCGGCGCCGCCCTGGATGAGGTGAGCGATGCGGTTGTCGAAGGCCAGTTTGAGTCCCACCCGGCCGGGGAATTCCCAGGCAGTGTGGCGCAGATCAGTCTCCAGGTCGGCGTCGCCGGTGCCGAGAATGGCGAATTGCACCTGCATGTTGGTGACAATGGCAGGCAGTACCTCGCAGAGCAGGTCCAGGCCCTTCTGGCGGAAGAGGCGGGAGACCACCCCGAAGACGGGCTTGCGCGGATCGACGTCGAGGCCCAGTTCGCGTTGCAGGGCGGCCTTGCAGGCGGCCTTGCCGGCGACGGGGTCGGAGAGGTCGAAGGAGGCGGGAAGGTGGGGATCGGAAGCCGGGTTCCAGGCCTCGGTGTCGATGCCGTTGAGGATACCGATGAGATCGCCGGCGCGGAAACGCAGCACGTGGTCGAGCCCGAAGCCGTAGGCCGGAGTCTGGATCTCGCGGGCGTAGGTGGGGCTGACGGTGGTGATTTTGGTGCTGTGGTAGAGGCCCGCCTTCATCAGGTTGACGGCGCCGCAGGCCTCGACGTTGGTGGCGTTGAAGAGCCACTCGGGCAGCTTGGCGTAGGCGAGGGCGCGACGGTGGCTGTAGCCCTGGTGCTCGAGATTGTGGATGGTAAAGACGGTGGCGCAGCGGCCCAGCGGTCCGTCGCGGTCGGTGGTGTTGAGCCACACCGGCACGAAGCCGCAGGTCCAGTCGTGGCAATGGATGGCGTCGGGGATCCAGCCCAACTGCAGGGAGAGGTTGAGAGCGGCGCGGCCGAAGAAGATGAAGCGGTGGTCGTTGTCGGGGAAGCTGCCAGCGCCGTCGGAGTACACCTCGGGACGGCCGAAGAAGCGCTCGTGTTCGAGGAAATAGACGCGGGCCTCGGAGCCGGGGATGGTGGTCTCCCAGACGCGGGCGAACTCGGGGCCGCCCGCCAAGTCCGCTCCCAAGGGCTGGGGACGCACCGACCATGTTCCCACCGGCTTGACCGAGCCGTAGAGCGGGATGATGCAGCGCACATCATGCCCTTGGCGGGCGAGCTGTTTGGCGAGGGCGCCGACCATGTCGCCCAGACCGCCGACTTTCACGAAGGGGTCCAGTTCCGGGGTGACCATCAAGATCTTCATTCGGGGAGGGCAAAATCGGGGCCGGGGCGGTGCCGCTCAAGGCTATTCGCGGGGAAGGGAGGGCGGGATGTGATTGTTTTTTCCAAAGGGTTCAATCGGAGTGTTGACAACCGCCGGCGCGGCCATGTTCTAGCGACCCTTCTGCCACTGCCCAGTAGCTCAGCGGTAGAGCAGGTGACTGTTAATCACTTGGTCCCTGGTTCGATCCCAGGCTGGGCAGCCAATTTCAAGCCTCTGAACCCGAAAGGGTTCAGAGGCTTTCGATTTTCAGAGCGAGGCCGCGAAGAATTTTGTCTGGGCCATTTTTTTCCTTCTGCGTGCTCCGGCTTGGCTCGGGCCTATTCTCGGGGACGCATTGGACACGTCGGGGCCCCCGTAGCGGGCGGCGATGGCTCGCAGCGAAGCCCCATAGCGGAACGACGAGCCGATGGCGTTCGCGTAGGCGGTCGATGACGGCGCCAAGGTCGAACGAGTGCTCTCTCTACTGCCCGACACACTCGTGCGTGCGTTTTCTCCCATTCTCGCGAGGCGATCCGGCAGGCTTCACCTATGGCTTTGTGATGACTCTGCGGCACCGGCCCGAAAAGGCCTTTGGCGCAGTGGGTGCAAAAGTGACCGGATATGTTACCGGGCGAGTCACGGGTGAAGTCGCAGGGCCAGTCACCCCGCCAGTTGCCCCACCAGTGGTTGTCCGCGTTGCCAGTGCCAGCCTTATCCGATCCGGGCGGAGTCGATCAACGCCGCCACCTCGGCCTCGTCGAAGAGCACGACGCGGGCGTTGATCTCGTGGCGGGCAATCATGCCGGCATCGGCCCAACGGAAGAGCGTCCGCGTGCAGATGCCCAACCGGGCAGCAATAGGCTTGGCCTTGCTGAATCTGCGGCCTGCCAATCCCTCAGATTGTGCGACCGAAGCTGCGCTGGATCTCGTGGATGGGAATCGAGCCGCGAGCGTTGTCTGCTCGGGTAGGGCGACGGTCTGGAGATTGGCCCGACTGGTGGCGTTCATGGCAATTGCTCCCGATTCTCGCAGTAATGCGGCTCAATTCACGTACGTCAT
Organism: Opitutaceae bacterium; assembly: GCA_016711225.1. Classification (GTDB taxonomy): domain Bacteria; phylum Verrucomicrobiota; class Verrucomicrobiia; order Opitutales; family Opitutaceae; genus CAJCBL01. Next base: position 3,472 of record JADJTK010000003.1, on the reverse strand, counting down.
CGCCATCTCCTGCCGCAGCACTTCGCGCAGGAATTCGCGCACCTGGATCTCGCGGGCCAACTCGGCGAGGCGGCGGTCGTAAAAGACGTTGACGCGTTGACGGGCACGGAAGCCGTTAACGGTCCTATCGAATGTCCACTTCACCGCCGCGCTCAAGCGCTGCTGGCGGCGATTCCAGAGTCGTACTTCGCCGCCCTCAAAGGCGGGGGACTGCCGGAGGAAGGCTTCGACGGCGATGCCCGGCGAGTCGGACTGGAAGCAGGGGACGAATACTCCGGTGCGGGTCTGCTGAAAGATCTGATACCCCGTGGCCGTGACGGTTACGGCGGTCATTGGGGAAGCGAGCGAACTCTGGGCGGGCGTGAGCTTCATGGGCGTCATCCTTTCGCTGATCCAAATGTCGCCGGTGACGTCCGTTCCTCGAATTTTCGCGTCTACCGAATCTTCGGTATCTCAACTACACGAAACTCGGTAGGCGTGAGGGGACGAGATGTGCTTGGACGTGGCTGACGCAGCTTCCGGCTTTGAAGGATGGATCCTGACGGGCGCAATCCCGACACTTGCGGCGAGGGCAGGTGGTGGTCGGGCTGGGATCACCCTAGGCAATGTCCAGCCGACCGTCGTTGCCCTGGGCGTTCTTTCGGCTCAACTTCAGACCGTAGATGAGAGCCGCGTACAGTTCGCCGATTCGCCCCCAGAGCGGACAGATCTCTCCGGTCCGTTGTTCGCGGGCCACCGCCTCGCAAACGAGACGCTGTAGCTTTTCGGGTTGATGACTGCACTTCTGACTTTTGCTGTTCGAGATCCCGGCGCCAGAATGGGCCGTTGCATTGGATGACAGGAGGGCACTGGTTGCGTGTGCGCGGATAGGCGCGGAGGCTCCGCGCGGGGTAACTGCGTTCATTTTCTGACATGGTCTGACGGACGTTGAGGTGGCTCCGTGCGAGGACCTCTATGAAGCCCGTCCGAGACCAGGCACCGTTGCTGGTCACTGTGTGCAGTCGGATATCCGAAGCATATCGAGCCCCGAAATCGGTTTAACCTATCGGCACGCCGGCACGACCGGACACTACGACATCCTCGCTTGCGGCAAAGCGGGAATACGGTTTCCCGACCGTTGTTCGCTGCGTGGGGACGTCACCTCGACGGGGCCGGTCAGCCCTTTGGCTTTCGCTTACCTCGATCTTGCTCTGGCAGTTCCCGGAGGGGCAGATTTACCGCTCTGGCGTGACGTGCCCAAGAATTGCAGCCACAACCTCGCCTATGGAAGAGCGCCGCTCCCTTGCAAAACTCACGCGTGAACAACTCTACGAGCTCGTCTGGTCGACGCCGGTGTTGAAGCTCGCGGAGCAGTTCGGCATTTCCAACGTCGCGATCGCAAAACGCTGTCGACGGCTCGCGGGCCCTCGTCCGGCGCGTGGGTACTGGGTGAAACTCGAATTCGGCAAGAAGCCCAGTCGGACGCCTTTACCTCCCTCGCCCGAAGAAGTTGCGGCACGGGAAGCGCAGAACCCTTCGCTTGGTGAACTCCGGCTCCCGCCCGAGGGCACCTCGCTGCACCCGCTCGCCGAGCAGTATCTCGCCAAGCTCCTCATCGCCCCGAGCGGGCTTTGGTAGGAAACAAGGTTCAGCACCCCGGCGGGTGGCTCGTCGGGACTATCGCCGATCTTCTCCTCTCGCAGCAGGTGTGTGGCGAAACTCCGTCGTGCCTGAGCCAAATCGGAGTCCTTTGCTTGGGCAGAGCCAACCGGGAGGAATTGCAGCGCGGCAACGAGGAATAGAAATGACGATCTCATGGCGAAGGGGGCGATACGTGAAGTCTTCTTCGGAGGGAGGGGCGTTTGCCTCTGGAGTAGTGGCGCCGAGCGCTGGCTGTTAACGGCCAGCGGTGCCGAGCCGCAATTGGATCAGCAGGTCGTTGAGCGCGGCGTGCGTGGCTTCGCCCGGCGACTCGGGCAGTGTGCTTTGGTGGTGCGATTCCTGGAGCACCAGCCGAAGGCGTTCGTACTCTCGCTCGTGGAACGAGACATCGGCGTCGCTGAGCGTCGACTGTTCCGGCCCGGAGAGCTTGCGGGCGATCAGGTCGGGCAACTGGGGCAGGCGAAACGATTCGTTGAGGGTAACGAGGTTCGCCTCGATCCGCCCAGTGCGCATGAGCCAGATACCAGTGAGTAGCACGCGATAGATGTAGAGTAGCGGCTTCACGCGGCGAGGGGACTCTTTCAGGAAAAGCTTCAACTGGGTCTCCGCGAAACCGAAGTAGTGGTGGCTGTGATTGCGCGTGATACAACCCTGGCAGATCTCCTTGAGTTCCTCGTGCGCGGAGGAGCTTTGCACGACCAGCGGTGAGTAGAGTTGCTCCAGTACGTAGCCGTTCTTCTTCAGGAGCAGGCCGAAGAACTTCTTCACGTCATGGCTGACGATGTCCATTTCGAGACCTTCGATGATGCGTGAGTCTTCGATCGTTTCGTCCTGCACCTTGAGTCCAGCGATCTTCTCAAGCGGAAGCAGATGCGCACCGCGCAGGTCGAAGTCGGAGTCCGGCGAGGGGAACCCATAAAGGTGCGCACCACTGATGGTCGCGAACACGAGCGGGTAGGGCTGTGCGGCGACGATGCGGTGGAGGAGAGGATCAATGATCATGGTTTAGAAGGCGCGGGCTTGCAGCTTGGTGATCGATCGCCGGAGGTTCGCACGCGCGGGAACCTCGTATTTCGAGTGGAATGGCTCGGTAGAGAATATTTGTGTACGTGAGAGAAATTGCTCGAGGATGGCAGCACGGCGTTGGCGAAACAGGGTATCATCGACCCACGAATATTCGGCATGGATGGCCGTTTCGTAGGCGTCGAACTCGCGTTCGCTTTTGCCTAGGATGCTCAGGTCGATGTCGATCAACCAGCGGGCGTCAGTCGCGCATTCAGGATCATGGGTCTTGGTGGAGAGAACCAGGGTCCCAACTTGTGTCGTAAGGGCGGGCGATCCTCCCGCGCCTGCGATGCATTCCCGGGCTAGTGCCGCGCTTTGCTCCTCGTTGTCGCTGGCCTTTGGATCGTAGATCGCATCGTGAAACCAGATGGCGAATTCGAGGGCGTCAACGTTGGCTGGTGTCACCAGTGGAGTGTCGAGCTCGCGAAGGCAGGCGGCGATATGCGCGGCGTTGTGGTAACGACGGACCGGTTGCGAGTAGAGCGACTCGAGTTGGCGAAACGCCGCCCCCGCGTTACCGGCAGGCAGCAGCCGCGTCCACAAGGCATCCCATCGTTTCGGATCCAGCGCGCTCATTGCACCATTGTCCGCCGGGCCTTGATCAGGAAATCATTGGTGGCCTCGTAGTCCGGTCGCTCGGGAAGTTGTGTTTCGACCAGGGCACGATCGAAGTCACGGTGGAGTTCCAGCCGCCACGCGTTCACTTCGGGCCATGGCAGTTCTCCCCGCTTCACGGCGAGCAATCGGTCGCGCTGAGTTTCGACCT
>JADJTK010000002.1 GCA_016711225.1 Opitutaceae bacterium | reverse complement strand
TCAAACGCTCTGCGCATACGAGCGCTTTGACCGCTTCCGCCGCCCCGGGTTGCTTCCACCTGAAACGACTACTCAGAGAACGATGCCTGAAAACATCCCTCCCCTATGGCTGTCGCCGGGTGGCTGCTCCGCAAATGCATCAAACAACGACCCCAAATCAGCCCATGAATACTCCTGAGGCAACTCCAACCTATGACCTGATCGTCTCCTGGATCGTTCCGACGCCTCCGTGGCCGTCGTTCTCCTGCACCCGGTCGACGGTGTCCTCGCCGAGCACACTGTCAGCACCGCGCCCGAAGAACTCGACCGGTGGTGGATGCAGCTCAAACGCGACCATCCGCTGGCCCGCCTGATCGTCGCCTTCGAGCAACCCGCTCTAACCTGCTGGCGTTTTTCGCTCCCCGCGGTGCGGCCGCCATTTTGCCCTCAACCCTTCGGCTACTTGGGCGTACCGGCAGTCCTTGTCGTCTCCCACGCGCGCACCGATAGCTCCGACGCTAAACACCAAGCTCTCTTTGTGTTGCACCATCTCGCGGAACTCACGGCCTGGACCCCGCCGCCTCCGGCTCTGGTGGAGCTGGATCGTCTTTGCGAGGGCGCGCCGCAAACTGGTCAATCAGCGCACGGCCACCACCAACCGATTACAGGCTGTGCTCAAGCGCTACTATCCCCAGGCCCTGCAGCTCATGCACGAGGACATTTGGCGGGCGATGAACCTGGCCTTTCTCCGGCGGTGGCCTTCGCCCCAAGCCCTGCAATCTTCCCGCCTCGCCACCCTCAAGAGCTTCTTTCATAAACACGGCAGTCGCAGCGCGGACCGCTGGGAGCAGCGCGCCGCCGTGCTGTCTTCACTGGTGGCCCTTTCGGCTGAGGAACCCATCTCCGATCTGTTGGAAGGCTCCGTCTTGGTCAATTTGTTGGAGACGCTCAATGCCGCCATCACTCGCTACGATTCCACCATAACCGATCTCTTCGAGGCCCAACCGGATGACCAACTCGCCCAGGTCAACGCGTTGCCGGGCGCCGGACCCATCCTCTCGCCGCGCCTGCTTGTCGCGCTGGGTGAGTTCGCCGACAACTGTCCATGCGCCGAGGATCTGGCTGCCGCCGTTGGGATCGCTCCGGTGACTGACCAAAGTGGCCGGATGCGAAAGGTCTACCGGCGCCTGCGCTGCGACAAGCATACCCGCCAGACCTTCGTGGAGTGGGTCAAGGAAGCTTGTAAGCACTCGGTCTGGTCGGCGGCTTATGTTCAACGTCGCCAGCAGGCCGGTCATGGATTCCATATTATCCTACGTGCACTTGCCTATAAATGGATCCGGATCCTGTGGAAGTGCTGGCATGAAGGAGTCCCCTATAATGAGGAACTCTACATCAACCGGCTCCGCGAAAAGGGCAGCCCCCTGGTGCCGCCGGCCGCGGCAATTTAGTTCAAATTTATCTCGACAGATGTCCTCAGAGCCAAGGTGAGGCATGGCGGGTGCCTGAGATTGATTGGCAGGCGGACGATTTACCGCCATTGCCTCTGGTGGCTTGTTCGGCCGGGTCTTCATTCGTGAATCTTCTCCAGCCGTCGACCTTCTGTGGCTGACCACTGCGCTTCGATCTTCTTTCCGCACCGGCGACAAGGTATGGACCGGAGGTTCTAACAGATCGTCTTCATCCTTGAGGTCGGAGCCGCTGCCGGATCAAAGCGCCAGCAGACCGATTCCCCTCGTCAGAGGGCACCGCTTGATCATCGAGCCATCGGTAATCGGCTAAGCGGGTGCCTGAGATCTTTCCAGCCGAAGGCAGCGATGACTCCACGGCGATCGTAAGGATCGGCTCTCTCATTGCTTGCGCCGAACGCTTAGCCGAGAACCACGGCGAGGTGGACGGTGATTGGTAAGGCGGGCACTTAACCGCCGTGGCCTCCGCGCTGGTTCGCCGTCCGTTTTTCATCGTAGGGTGACAGCCCTTTTCTTGTGCCTGAACGCGAAATCGCTGCTGAGCTCAGTTGGACTGCGCTTCGCGGAAAGCGTGAGCCAGGCTTTCGCTCACTCAGCAGCCGAAGATGGTGGCTGGAATTGCGGAATCAGCGGATAGGAATGCGACTAACCCCATATGGTCAGCACGCGTGCGCTTCGCTTCCTCTTCTTCGTCCGCTTGGGAACAAAACACCGTCGTAGAACACCGGAATGGGCACCCGCATCCTTGGGGAACCAAGGTTGATGATGTGCTGTGTGGGAGCTTGCCGGGCAACTTCGCCAACTCATCTCGGATGGCTCGGGCGTAGAATGCCAGTGCGTTCCTTCCACGCCGGGGACAGCGCAATCCACCATCAGTCCGGAGGCAAGACCATGCACTGGCCATGGCGAACGTCAGGGTCGCCCAGACTCCAGTTGAGCTGGTGGAGCGCGGGAGTCAGGGTTCCTCCAGGCAAACCAGGGATGGATAGCCGGGAACTCGGAGGTCTGAGCTTTGCGGCGTTCACCAGGAGCCGCCCGGAAAGGCTGCGCCATCCTGCTTCGCCGGATATGGGCCGGACAAGTGCACAACCGATGGCGACGACAGACCACCCGAAGCTCTGGCCCGTGGGGCTACGGGCGGATGACCCGCGCCAGGGCTCGGCGCGGTGGCCTACAGGCGCAAAATCCACCATGCGGGGCGAGCATCCCTGACCAAGCGGACCTCACGGTCGCCGAGACAGCAGGCCGAAGTTGAGGCGGGCGGCGGCCCGGAACGCGCTGAAGGCAGAATGCCGGGGACACGGAGGGCTGGAGCGCGGCGTTCACAGGGCTGAACGGCTGCGCCATCCTGCTACGACGGAGATGGGCCGGACAATTGCACCACAGAGGGCACGAAAGACGAACGAAGCTCTGGCGAGCTTCGCTACGGGTGGAAGACGAACGCGCCACCTCGCCGCGGTGGCCTACAGGCGCACACGACGTTCGAGCGAGCGTCGCTACAACCGGGCTGAACGGCTGCGCCGTCCAGGTACGACGGCGGGCCCAAAGTTCTGGCAAACGTCGCTACGGCCGGAACGCAGGCAGAGACGGCGCCACCCATGAATCTCTCTGTGTGCTCCCCCCCTCCGTGACCTCTGTGACCGGGCCGGCTCAGGGTTTCGAGTTTCGGGAAATCGATCCTGCCATTCTTTGCGCTCTTTGCCTTGCGGTTAACCTCTTCCGAACCTCTGTGCTCGCAGGGCCCTCCGTGGTGAAGATTCCGATCCTTCGCGGTTCGCCGGGAGACCGGAGCCATGGCCACAAGGCAGCACGAAAACGCACAGAAGTCCGGACGTGTTCGCGGGGTTTGGCGCCGTTCCCCGCCACGTGGATTTCATCGGTGGGAAAGGGCCGCCACCCGTCCTCACTCAATCCGGCCGGGCGAGCTTGGCGCGGGCGGCGCCGGCCTCGGAACGCAGATACTCGGTCCATCCGTGCAGGTCGCCAGCGATGAAAAAGCCGTAGGTGAGGTCCATGTAGCCGGCCGCCTCCCGTGCGTGGATTTGCTTGTAGTCGCGCACCCTGTATTTGAACATCGCGGCCGTGCCCGAGAAGAATCCAAACGCGGCCAAACCGGCGATGAACGTCAACTGCGAGCCGCCCAACAACCCCGCGGCGGCTTCCCCGGGCTCCAGCCCGCCGGTGTCGCTGTAGTTGATCAACACCCCGGCCGCAAACCCCGCCAGCGCACCGTAGAGGGTCAGGTTGAGGGGGTTGTCGGCCGCACACAGGCTGCGCCTCCGGAAATGGCGCACGTTGGGCACGATCTGCGCAAGCTGCTCGAGCCGCTCGTTCCAATCCGCGTCGTGAGTCTTCGGTACTAGGCGGCGCAGCCCACGGAAGGAGCGCGAAAACCCGTCGTAGGCGGCCACGAACGTGGTTCGGCCGGCCAGCACGTCGGCCACCAGCGGGTTGGAGCGGTTGAGCGGCGACTCGATCGTCTTGCGCTTCAGCTCGACCACCGCGGCGGACTGCTCCTCGGTGAGCCCCTCGGCCAGGCAGCGCCGGTCGAGGTCGCGGAAGAAGTTGTACTGGACGTCGAACATGGGGAAGGGCGCGCGCTCGGGCGCCATCAGCTGTCGCGTTCCACCGTACCGGGCGGGGGCGGAATTCCGCCAGGGATCTTGGCGGTGCTTTCCCAGCCGAGCAGCTCGATCTCGAAGACCAGCGTGGCGCGGGGCATGATGTACGGGATCTTCCCCGCCACGCCATAACCCAGCCAGTACGGGACGACGATGAGCCGCTTCTCCCCCTTCTGCATGGCCATCACCGCCTCGTCCCAGCCCTTGATCACCTTGCCCACGCCCACGCGAAACGAGAACGGCGACTTCAGGCGTTCGTCGAACATGCGCCCGTCGAGGAAGGTGCCCCGGTAGTATACGGACACCTGGTTGGCTCGGTTTGGCCGGGCCTCGCCCGTGCCCGGCTGCAAGATCTTGTAGCGCAGCCCCGAGGCCGTTGTCTCCAAGGCGCCGAACTTCTCCTGCAGGAACGCCAACTGCTCGGAAGTCCACACCTCGTCGGTCGCGGCGAGTGGCGGTTTGGGCACGCTCGGTGCCGGCGGTGGCGGGGCCGGCGGCTCGGATTTCGCACAACCGCCAATCAAGGCGACGGCGGTGAGGGCCCCAAGGCCCAGAAGGGGAAGCAGGCGGAGGTTCATGGTTTGGCGGCAGCCGGGGCCGCGGCGGCCTGGAAGGGTTCGATCGCCAGCAGTTCCACCTCGAAAACCAGCGAAGTTTGCCGCGGGATACGCGGCGGCCTGCCGCGGGAGCCGTAGGCGAGATCGTAGGGCACGAGCAGCACGCATTTCCCCCCGACCTTCATCATTGCGATGCCCTCCTCCCAGCCCCCGATAACCTCCCCACGGCCCAGGCGGAAGGAGAACGGTTTGGCCGGATCCAGGGATTGGTCGAACACGCGACCGTCGAAAAACATGCCCTTGAAAAGCACCTTCACGACTTGGCCGGGCTTGGGGCGTTCGCCCTGCCCTTCCCGCTCGACCAAATAGCGTAGGCCGGTGGTGGTCGCCTTGGCCTGAGGCCATTTCTGGTCGATCTGGTTCAGCTCATCCCAGTTGAACCCCGAACGGGCCGAAGCCGGCCCGACCAGTCCCAACAAAGCGACTCCGGCGACAAGGATTGCCTTCTTACTAAAACGCATGGCGCGAGCATGCGGCTGCCCCGGCCCGCGGCAAGCCCGGGAAATGAGTCCCGCCCCGGCATTGGACTCTGGCCCGCGTCGGCCTATCTTCCCCAGCCCGCGACGCCGCGAAGGCGTTCGCATCCCCTGAACCACAACCCTAAAGAAAAGGAGCGCGTATGGTCCTCAAAGCCCTTTGCGACTACCTCGATCGCGAGTGCATCCGCTATACAGTGATATCGCACTCGCCCGCCTTCACCGCCCAGGAGATCGCCGCCGTCAGCCACATCTCCGGCCGCGAACTGGCCAAGACCGTGATCGTGCGTATCGACGGCGAACTGGCGATGGCTGTGCTGCCCGCCAGTTATCGGGTCGACGTCGAACTGCTCGGCGAGCTCTCCGGTGCCGTGCGCATCGAGATGGCCCATGAGGACGACTTTCGCGCCGTCTTCCCGGGCTGCGAAACCGGCGCGATGCCCCCGTTCGGCAACCTCTTCGACCTGCCCGTGCACGTGGCCGACGAGCTGACCCAGGACGAATACATCGCCTTCAACGCCGGTTCCCACACCGAGCTCATTCAGATGCGCTACCGCGACTTCGAGCGCCTGGTGCATCCGCGGGTGCTCGATTTCGCCGCGGTCGCCCGCTGAGCGCGCGACCGTGTTTCGACGACCGGGCCCCTCGTGGAGCCGGTCACCGGCCGGCTTGTCCCCCCGCCTAGCGGAGAGCCGGTCGCTGGCCGGCTCTTTTGTTGCAGATACGTAACGTGTGCCGGTTGCAGGAACCAAGCCTGCCTGCCGATTGTCGTCGGCGTATGTCCTGCATCCTCATCATCGAAGACGATCCCGACCTCGCCGAACTCATGGCGATCACCCTGCGCAGCGCCGGGCACGCCATTGAGCTCGCTGCCGACGGCGGAGCCGCGCTGCAAACCCTGCGCACGATCACCCCTGATGCGGTGCTCCTCGACATCATGCTGCCCGACATCGTCGGCTTCAGCCTCTGCGAGACGCTGCGCCGCCGGCCGGCCACCGCGCGCCTGCCCATTCTCTGCGTGAGCGCCTGCGACGAGGCGGAGGCCCGCCCCATCGCCTTGGCCTCTGGGGCCAACGACTTCCTGGCCAAACCCTTCAGCCCTCACCAACTACTGGACCGAGTTCGCAAAATGCTCACCGGGCGCCACCAGCGCGCGGCCTGACCACCTCCGCCGGCCAGACATTTTGACGCTGCAACGCCCCGGCGTGGGTCTCATGCACTTGCGCCAGCCATGCACCTCCTCGTCACCAACGACGACGGGCTCGACGCCGTCTTCCTCCACGAACTCGTCCACGCCCTCCTCGCCGCCAACCACGCCCTCACCGTCGTCGCTCCGCTGGGCGAACAGAGTTGGATCGGGGCAGCCAAATCCCGCCACCGCCCCGTGCGTTCCGCCCGCGCGGAATGTGGCTTCGGCTGCCCCACTTGGTCGGTAGACGGCACCCCCAGTGATTGCGTGAACATCGCCCTGGCCCACCTCCTGCCCGCCGAGGGCCCGGCCATCGAGGGAGTCGTCAGCGGCATCAACATCGGCCGCAACACCTCCCTGGCCTTCATCCCCGCCAGCGGCACGATCGGGGGAGCCTGGGAGGGTGCCTTGCACGGCCTGGCCTCCGCCGCCATCTCCCAGGAGGTTGCCCTCGAAGATTTCGAATACATCCGCGCCCACAACGGCCGCCCTCGTGCGGAGCTCCTGGCCAGCGTACAGATGAGCGCCCGCCACGCCGCCGCCTTCATCCCGGAGCTGCTGGCCCGGACTGCGCCGCGCGCCTTCACCGTCCACAACTTCAACTACCCCTTCCCCTGCCGGCCCGACGCCCCGGTGGTGCGCACCGTGCCCGCCCGTCGCCTGCTCCCGCGCCTCTTCGGCGCCCCTGACGAGGCCGGCCTGCACCGTTTCGCCTACAACCGCGGCGGAAAGGAACTCTCCCCCTCTCTTCCGCTCACCGACAATGCCGCCCTCGCCACTGGCGCGATCAGCCACACCGTGCTCGACTACGCCCGCCTCGGGCACTGAGATGCCCGTTATGCCGTCGACCGAACTCACCGTTTGCCGTCGTGGCGCAGGCCTCCGTGCCTGCGTTATTCGAGCCGTCCGTCTCGGCACGCGCCTCCGTGCCTGGGCAACCAATTCCCGCCCCCCCGGGCCTCGCCTGACCCCGTTCGCTCTTCTCATCGCTCTCGCCGCCCCTTTCCTGCCGCGGCCGAGCTCCAATGGACAACCACGGAGCAATCCGTCGCCCTACGAGCCAGCGAGTCCACCGGCACCGTGCGTTTCGCCTTCACCAACGCCGGCGCCAAACCCGTCACGATCACCAACGTCCACCCCGGCTGCGGCTGCACCGTACCGGCCCTCGCGAAGAACGTGTACGACCCCGGCGAACACGGCGAGCTCAAGGTCGACTTCCACCCCGGCAGCCGCGAGGGCACCGTGCGCCTCCCCATTACTGTGCAAACCGACGACGCCGGGGAGACCGCAACCCTCACCGTGGTCGCCCACATCGAGACCATCATCACCTTCGATACCCGCTTCGTCTTCTGGAAGGGCAATGAGCCGCGCACGCCCAAGCTCATGCACCTGACCTTCGCCCAAAGCCTCACCGCCGAGCTCGCGGACGTCCAATGCAGCAGCCCGGAGTTCAGCGCCACCTTCCGCCCCGTCGGCGGCAGCGGTCGCGACTACGAGATCACCGTCACACCGCCCGCTACGCTCCATACCTACACGGCCATCACGCTGCGCACCCTGCTCGGCACCGAGAAGAACGAACGCCTCTTCACCGTGGTCGCCCGCACACTGGACGGCCCGGCGCCCGCCGCGGCCGCCGTCGGCCCCTCCGCTGCACGCGACCAGGGCCGGAAATAGCCCATGGCCTCCCTCCGGCGCAGCTGGCTCGGTATCCTCACAGCAGCCACGCTGTTGGCCGCCGCCGCGCTGGCCCTCGACCCGCGCACCCGCGCACTCTTCTCCGACCCGGTCGCCCCCGACGAGCTCACCCTCGCTGCCGCCCGCGACCATCGCGGCCCCCTCCTCTGGCTCGACGCCCGCCACGGCGCCGCCTACGCCTCCGCCCACATCCCCGAAGCCCTGCCGCTCGACCTCGACCAGTGGGACGCTCAGATCATGGACGTGATCGCCCGCTGGCAACCCGGCACGCGCGTCGTCGTCTACTGCGACGATTCCGCCTGCAGCTCCAGCCGGCAAGTCGCCGAACGCCTGCGACGAGACTACCAATTCGACGACGTCTGGTTGCTGCACGGCGGCTGGTCGTCGTGGCAGAGGGCGCTGCAGCCATGAAGACGCTCGACTTGATCTTCCGCGTGGCCCTGGCCGCCGTTTTCGCCGGGGCTGCTGTCACCAAAATAGCCCATCCGGCGGACTTTCACTCGGCCATCCAAACCTACCGGATGCTGCCGGAGTTGCTGGTCGCGATCGTCGCCGTCTGGCTGCCCTGGTTCGAGCTTTGCACCGCCCTGGCGCTGCTGTGGCCGGCCCACGGCCGCGCCGCCCTCTGGTTGGTCTTCGCGCTCTCCCTGGTATTTCTCGCCGCGATTGCCCAGGCGTGGTGGCGCGGCCTCGACATTGTCTGCGGCTGTTTCGGCCGGCCAGCCGCCGTGAGCGGAGCGGGCTATCTCCAATACCTTCTGCGCGACCTCGCCTTCCTCGCCGCCGCCGGCTGGCTGCTCGGGCGCGAGCGCTTCGCCGCCCGCAAGCAGCGCTGAACCGGGAGGGCAAGGCGGCGCCCAAGCCGCGCCCGAGGTCCTTGCGAAGTTCCGGGCCGTTCGCCCAGCCTGCGAGCCCGAAGCCCACTCGAGGGGAGACGTTGGTGTCCTTACCGACTACTGATCACTGATAACTGGTCACCGATCCCGGTCAGCCCCGCGTGCGTTCGACCAGCGCGACGATCTCGGCCATCACCTCCGGGCTTCCCGCGCAATACGGCACCGGCTTCATCTTGAGGTCGAACTGCTGTAACGGAAACGGCGAGGTCTCGAAGAAGTGCATCGGCGCCCCGGTCTCCCGGGCGATGGCGGCGGCGGCCGCGATGTCCCACACCTTCACGGTGAAATCCATGCACGCGTCGATCATGCCCAGCGAGGCGTAGGTGAGATGCAGCGCGCCGCTGCCGAACCCGCGCAGCTTGTACCGGGTGAGAATCACCGTGATCAACGGCAGGTACCGGGCGTCGACGGGCGAGTGCGTGGCGATGATCCGCTCGTGGCGGCCGCTGCGTCCAAATTGCGGCTCCAGCCGCTCGTCGCCCGCCCATACGCCCTGCCCGGGGCCCCCATGGATGAGCATCCGCCGCCCCAGATCGTAGAGAAAACCATACACCGGTTCCCCGTGGTGCAGCAGCCCCAGCGAGATCGCCGTGACCGGCACCCCGAGCGCGAAATTGTTAGTGCCATCGATCGGATCGAGCACCCACGACCACTCGCCCTGGCGCGGCAGCGGAGACGCCCCAACCGACAACTCCTCACTGAAGAGATCGTCCCCCGGGAAACGTTGCCCCAACTCCCCGAATATCGCCGCCGAGATGGCCAAGTCGGCATCGGTCACGCGCGAGCCATCGTGCTTCCAGTGGCTGGCGGCCTTGCCAAACTGGGCATGAAGATACGCCGTCTGGGCCTGCACAGCCTGGCGGCCGGCCTGGATTCGAGAGATCAATTCCGTTGGGTTCGTTTCAGCCACCCCACCAACAAGGGCCGCCGCCGGCCCGCTGGAAACTCAATAATCGTAGAGCTGCGGGTCGCGCATTGGCGCCCCACGTCGGCCACCGCCCATTCCTCCGGAGGCATCGCCGTCTTCCCCCTCGGGGAAAGCCCCTCCCATCTGCTCCTCAAGCAGATCAGGATCGGTGCCCTCCTCCAGCTTGCGCACCACTTCCTCCATCTGCTCGTCGAGCTTCTCACCGGTCAGCTCCGACATGCGACGCATCATGCGCCCCATCGCACGCGGATCATTCTCATCCACCCCGTCCATCTCTCGCTCCATCTCGGAAAAGGCGGACTCCATCCGTGCATCCTCGGGCTCACCACCGACGTCGCCGGTGTCCGAACGCCCCTCGGACTCCATGCCGGTCGCTGCGGAAGGAGCCGCCGCAGGCTCGGCGTTACGTCCCGTAATGGCGAAGGCCGACATCATCCGCTCCATCCGATATGCCGGATTGTCCGGGCACTGCGGCAGCGTCTGCCCCTGTGCGAGGGTTTTGGCAAAGAACTGGTAGATCTTATGGTTCTCCGGGCAATAGTACTCGTAGATCGGCATGGTGCGGCAATGAACCTGTCGGGTCCTCGGCCACAAGCCGGAAGTACAACCCGCTTCGTCCTTGGTCCTCTCCTCCGGCTCGTGCGCGACCCTGGCACTTCCGGCTTTTCCCCGCAGGGCAGCGTGTCCACCCGGCAGTCCGCGTACCGGCGCCGCACTTGCTCCACGCTGCGGTCGCCGGCCGGACGCCTGCGAATCACCCTTGGCTTCGTGCGCTCATGCGCTGAACTGAGCGGCCTCGTTCGCTCCCGACCTTCCGCCCCTCTCGCATGAGTCTCCACCTTCATCTGGCCGCCCGGAACGACGAATTGCTCGCCTCCCTGCGGCCGCGCCTCGCCGCCGCGCGCACCGCCACCCTCGCCCGCACCACCGGCCTCCCGCGCCCCGTCCCGGTGCTCCTGCTCGCCCCCCCCTTGGGCGACTGGCTGCAGGTGCAACTCGCCCGCGACCTCGGCCTGAGCATGGGCTTCGAGTTCCTGCAACCCGGCGAGTATTTCAAACGCCACTTCGCCGCCGGCCCCGCCGCCGCCGAGTTCGCCGCCGCCCACGCCTTCTGGTCGCCGGAACGCCTGCGCTGGCAACTGCTCACCGAGGTGGACGGCATCGCCGACCAGCTCGGACTCGATCCCGGCCAGGCCCTCGCCCCGCGCGATCGTTTCGCCTTCGCCCAACTGCTCGCGCAACAGTTCGATCGCTACGCCCGCCACCGCCCCGACTGGCCGGCGCGCTGGCGCTCCGATCAGTCCGTCCTCAATCCCACCACACGCCCGCTCCCCGGCTCAGCCCTCGCCGACGAGGAGTGGCAACGGCGCCTCTGGCGCCGACTCGCCGCCCGGGCCGACGCGCCTTTCCACCCGGCCTGCTTGCTCCACCAACTGGCGGCCGCGCGGCTCTCGCCAGCGGAAGCCTCGCCCCCGCTCTTCATCGTCGGCACAGACGCCCTCGACCCGCTGCTTCTTCGCACCCTCCAGACGCTCGCCCTCCAGGGCCAAGTCATCGAGCTCCACCTACTCCTGCCCTCCCTTGGCTATCTCGGCGACATCGCGCGCCGGCATGGCCGCTCGGCCACGCTCCCCGCGCCCGACAGCCCGGAGGCCGCTCCAGAAAACCTCACGCATCCGTTGCTCGCCTCCCTGGGCCAGCAGGCCGTCGGAACCTTCCTCCTCCTAGATACGCTGACGCAGGACTACGCCGAGTGGCCCGACCTCGACCTCGGCACCGAAACGCCGCCCCACGCCTCCCTGCTGCAGCGCCTGCAGACCGACATCCGCCAACAGCGCCCGCCCTCCGGAGTGCCGCCGGCCGCGGGCCAACCGGATACCCGCCCCCTCCTCGCGACAACCGACCGGAGCCTGCGCGTACATTGTTGTCACAGCCCGCGCCGCGAACTCGAGGTTCTGCGCGATGAACTGCTCCGCGCCTTCGCCGAGTTGCCCGATCTGCAGCCCGAGGAGGTGCTGGTGGCCGTCACCGACTTCGACGCCTACGCTCCACTGGCCGAGGCAATCCTGCGCGCGGGTACGCCGCCCCTGCCGGTCCGTCTCACCTCGATTCCCGCCCGCGAGGCCAACCCGATTGCGGTGGCCCTGCTCGCCCTCCTGCGCCTCGCCCTCGGTCGCCACACTGCCAGTGAATTGATCGAACTGCTCAATCTCGGCGCGGTGCAGCAGCACCTGGGGTTGGCGGGCGAGACCGCCGCCCTCGCCCAACTGGCCGAGGCCATCCGCCAATCCGGCCTCACCCACGGCCTCGACGCCACCGATCGGCCCGCTGGCGACGCCACGGGGACTTGGCGCGCCGCCATTGACCGCCACCTGGCGGGTGCGTGGTTTGGCCCGGTGGCCAACGCCCGCGACGCCGCCGGCGCCTACGCCCACCCGCTGGCCAGCGAACTTCACTACAACGACGAGAGCCTGCTTCACTTCGCCGGCTGGCTCACCCGGTTGGCGGACCAACTGCGCAGCTGGAGCAGCCCCGCCCCGGCGGCCACTTGGGCCAACCGGCTCGAAGAGGCCGTGAACGATCTCCTCGGCTCGGAGGAGAACGACGCCCCCGCCGCGGCCCTGCGCCGCCTGCTGGGCGAACTGGCGGGTGTATCCGCCCAAACCCCGCTCGATGCCGGGACCATGCTCGATTGGCTGCAACCGCAGCTCGACAACGCCACCAGCCTGCGCACCTCGATGGGCGGCGAAATCCTGCTGGGCCGGCTCGACCAGCTCCACGGTCTGCCCTGCCGCGTGCTCGCCATCCTCGGACTGCAGGACGGCGCCTTCCCCCGTGCCTCGCGCCGCCCCGCCTGGGATCTGCTCACCCATCGCCCGGAACGCTTCGACGCGGATCCACGCACCCAGGACCGGCAATGGTTCCTGGACGGCCTCCTCGCCCCGCACGAGCGCCTCATTCTCACTGCCGCCAATCGCAGCCTGCGCTCGCCCCACGACGGCCCCCTTTCCTCCTGCGTCGATGAACTGCTCCGCGTCGCCGCCAACACGGTCCGCCCCACGCCGCCCTTCGCCACCCTGGACCTCCAGCTCGTGGTCAATCACCGGATTCAACCCTTTGCCTCCGACTATTTCGTCGGCGGCACCCCGCTGCCGCACTCGTTCAACGCGGACGCGGCCCATATCGCCGCCGGCATCGCCCAGGCGACCGACGACGCGGCTCCCCCCTTCTTCTCCGCCGCAGCCGCCCTGGCTCCACTAGCCACCGACAGTCCGCTCACCCTGACCCTCAAACAGCTCACGAACTTCTGGCGCGACCCCGCGCGGGCGTGGCTGCAGGCCCTGCAGCTCGAGATCCACGAGGATGAGCCCGACGACACCGCGCTCGACTTCGCGCCCGTCTCCCTCGACGCGCTCCAGGCCTACGAGGTGAAATCGACCGCGCTGGCCGCCCACCTTTCCGGAAACGACCCCAGGCTGTGCGGCGCCAGCGCCCGTCTCTCCGCCAACCGCACTCTGCCTCCGGGCGCCCTGGGCAGCTTGGCCTGGGAACTTCGCGACGGCGAGATCAAGCCCCTTGCCAGCGGGCTTGCGCCCCTGCTGCAACAGGTCGCGCCCACCGCGCTCCACTGCACCGTCTCCGGCGGGGTCGAGGTGGGCGGTGAGCTCCTGCTCGCGCTCCCCGCGGACGCCGCCCCGTGGGTGCTCGTGTTTCGCCCCAGTAAATTCGACCGCAACCCCAAGTATCAACTGGAGGCCTTCATCCAGACCCTCGTCGCCACGGTGCAATTGGGCCGCCCGGTCGGTTGTCGCGTCTTGGGCCTCGACCTGCCCGAGGGCCGGCAGCTGCCCGCCTTCTCGCCCGAGCAGGCGCATCTCCACCTCTGCGCCCTGCTCGCAGGGTATCGCCTGGGCCAGCGCCAACCCCTCCCCTACGCCCCGACCACCAGCGACCTCCTCGCCTCGGCCCTTGCCAGCGGCCCCGCGGCGGAGGAGTCCGCACTGGAGCAGGCGGAAGCCAGATGGCACGCCGACTCCTTTGGCGGCCAACCAGGAGGGGAAGGCACCACCCCTGCCGCAGCTCTAGCCTGGCGCGACGCCGACGCCTTCGCACCGCCGCACCGTGACGCCTGGCTGCACTGGGCCCGCGCCATCGCCGCCCCACTACGCGCATGGTGGAATGCCCCGGTCGACCCGGCCACCTCCCCGGCGGCCGCGCCGACCCAGCCCACGCGCCCCCAAGCCTGACCCGCCATGCCCCCCTTCTCCGAACTCGAGCTGCTCACCTCAGCCTTCGCCCCCGGGCTGACCGTGATCGAAGCCAGCGCCGGCACCGGCAAGACGTATTCCATCAGCCACCTGGTGCCCCGCCTGTTGCTGGAGGGGGCGTTGCCGGATCTCTCCAAGCTGCTGCTGCTCACCTTCACCAAAGACGCCGCCCGCGAGCTCGCCGAGCGGGTCCGCCGGGTGCTGACCCGTCTGGCCGCCCCCGCCGGGCCCGACGAGGCCGCCGCGTATCCGCACATCTCCGCCCTGCGCCCGCTCGCGGCCGAACCGGCCGCCCGCGCCCGCCTCGATCGGGCGCTGCTCGACCTCGACCTGCTCGCGGTCTCCACGATCCACGCCTTCTGCCAGCGCACCCTCCAGCAGGAGGGCAGTCTCTGCGGCCTGCCGGTGCTGCCGGAAGTAACGACCGACGACGCCGAGTATCTCACCCCGATCGTGCGCGAGCTCTGGCTGGCCACCCTCGCGACCGACCCCACCCTCGCGGCGCTGGCGACCGCCCAGGCGTGGGACCTCGACGGCGCCCTGAAGCTGATCAACACCCTACGCCGCGCCCAGCAGCCGCAGCCGGAACCGGCTGTGCCGCCCTTCGCCGCCTTGCGCGCGACCCTCGCCGCGCTCTGCCAGACACTCGCCGCACCGGAGCCGGTCGCCGCTATATCAATACTCCTCGGTCGGGTGAGCGGATGGAACGCCGGGGTCGACGGCACCGCCGACGCCCTCTCCCGTGTTCATTCGCTGAGCACCGCGGCGCCCCACGAGCTCGCCTTTTGGCAGGGTGTGGCCGCCGCCGCCGAGCTGCCGAAGAAGATCACCGCGCGTAAGAACGACGCCAAAGCCCTCAAGGCCGAAGTGGCCGCGCATCCCTGGTTCGCCGCACTCGACAAGCTGCAGTCGCTCGTCCGCCGGCTCGAATGGTCGTGGCAGCAGCAACTCGCCGCCGAAGCGCTCCCGAAACTCGCCGACGTCATGACCCGGCACCGCCTGATCACCCAGGACGGCCTGATCGGTGCGCTCTACCGCGCCCTGCACCGCTCCGGGCCGGAGGGCACGGCCCAATCCGCCCGCCTCGCCGCCCACCTGGCCGAGCGCTACCAGGTGGCCCTCATCGACGAGTCGCAGGACACCGATCCGCGCCAGCTCGCGATCTTCGCCCGGATCTTCCTTGCTCGTGCGCATCCGCGGCGCCTCATCTTCGTCGGCGACCCCAAGCAGGCCATCTACGGCTTCCGTGGCGCGGACCTTTCCGCCTATCTCGCTGCCCGCGCGCATGCAGACGCCGGCTACACCCTCACCCAGACCTACCGAGCCCCGGCGCCGCTCGTCGCCACGATCAACCGCCTCTTTGCCCGCAGCGGGGCGTTCCATCACGCGGAGATGGTGTTCCCCTCCGCCGTATCAGCCCTGTCCTGCGACCGCCAGCTCCTGCGCGGGGGAGTGCCCTGCTCGCGGTTGGAGGCATGGATTGCCCCGGCCGAGGACAGCCGCACCTACTCCGCCAAGGGCAATCGCGTGCCGGCGCTCTCGGCACGCGTGGCCTCGACCATCGTCGAGCTGCTGCGCATCGGCGAGTTGCGCACGACCGACCGCACCGGTTGCCCGACCAAAACCGAGCGAGTCTCCCCGCACGACTGCGCGATCCTCGTCGCCACCAATGCCCAGGCCGAGGCCATGGCCACGGCCCTCCTGGAGCGTGGTGTGCCGGTGGTGGTCAACTCGGGGGCCGACGTCTTCGCCTCCGAGGAGGCCCGCGAACTGCACACCCTCCTGCGCGCCGTGCTCGACCCGCGCCGCACGCCCCGCCTGCGCAGCGCACTGGCGACCCGTCTGCTCGGAGTCGACGCCCCCACCCTCGCGTCACTTGATGGCCTTGACGCGACCGGCGAGCAGCCCTCCGTCTTCTGGCAGGCCCAGTTTCTTCGCTGGAACGAGCGGTGGACTAGATTCGGACTCGCCACCCTGCTTGCGGATCTGGACCGGCTCGAATGTCCCGTCACCCGCCGGCTCGCGCTCGTGCCCTTGACCGGCGAGCGCCGCGCCACCAACTACCGCCACCTCACCGACCTACTGCTCGAGGCCAATCGCGAGGAGGCGCCGCGCCCTGCTGAGATCGTGTGCTGGCTCGGCCAGCAGATCGCCCACGCCGAGGAGCGCTCACAGGCCGAGGAGCGCCAATTGCAACTCTCCAGCGACCGCGAGGCCGTCCAAGTGGTCACCATGCACAAGGCCAAGGGCCTCGAGTATCCCCTGGTATTCTGTCCCTATCTAGCCGACCCGCTCAGGGAGAGCAAAGGAGTGGCGCAGCTCCCCGCCGCCACCATCAGCGCCAGCGCCGGCCAAGGGGACCTGCTGGTGAACTTCGAACTCCTCGACGATACGGCCAAGGCGGAGCGCACCCGCCAGCAGATGGCGGCGCAGCTCGAGGAGCGTTTGCGCCTCACCTATGTCGCGCTCACCCGGGCACAGGTGCGGCTCTGGATCTGCAGCTACAGCTCGGCCCGCTCCGATCTGGGCAGCCCGATCGACTGGCTCCTGCGCCCCGAGGCGGAAACAACGAGCCATCCTGCGTATTCTCCGGACTGGGTCACCCTGGCCAAAGGGGATCGTGGCGCCCGCCACATCGCGGCCCTGCGATCGCTCGGCGCCCAAGCGCACGAGGAGGCTCTAGGCGCCACGGTGGCGGCACTGATCACCTATCGCCCGCCGCCCCCGGAGACCAAGGATCTCTACCTGGCCCCCGCGGCGACCAGCGGCTCGGCACCCGAGCTCTCCGCCCTCGCCTCTCCGCTGGTGCCGCCGAGTTGGCGCATCACCTCCTTTTCGACCCTCACCAAGGAGCGACACGCCCACGGGGCACCGCTCCGCGCCCCCGGCTTGGATACGGCCGACGCGCCCGCCTCCGTGTCCCCCGGCGCCGGAGTCGCGGTCCCCGGATTTCTCTCTGCGCCGGCCGGGGCGGCCGTGGGCACCGCCGTGCACGACTGGATCGAAACTTGGGATATGAGCCCGCCCGCTCCCGCCGCCCTAGCGCACCACCTCGCCGCCGCGCGCCTGCCCGCCCCCGGGCCGGACCAGCCCGCCTGGGAGCAAACGCTCGGGACTCTCTTCACCGACCTGCGGTTGATCCGGCTGCCCGGCTGCGGGGAGGCCCCGCTCCATGAACTCTGCCCGGAACCCCATGGCTCGGAATGGCATTTCCACCTGCCGCTGGCCGGAGACCTGACCGTGGGGGCACTCGCGCACTGCTTCGCCCTCCACGCCGCCCCAGCCCATCGCCCCTACGCTCCCTTGCTCGCCGCCCTTTCGGAGGACCGGTTCCAGGGCCTGCTCCAGGGCTTCATCGACCGACTGGTCCGGCACGACTCCACCTGGGGGGTGATCGACTGGAAGACCAACCGGCTCGGCGCGGGGCTCGGAGACTACGACGAGGCCGCGCTCCTGCGCTGCGCCATGGAATCGCACTACCTGCTGCAGGCGCACCTCTACCTCGTCGCGTTGCGCCGCTACCTGCGCGCACTCGGGGTCGCCGATACAGCCATTGCCGGTGCCTGGCTCGTCTTCCTCCGCGCCATCGCGCCGGATACCATCCGCGGCGTCCTGCACATCAAGCCACCCGATGCCATGCTCGACGCCCTCGACGCGCTCTTCGCTCCCGCCGCCCGCCCCGTCGCATGAACTTCTGGACCTCGCCCGACCTCCTTCCGCCGGAAATCGAACTGCTCGTCCGCCGCTGGGCTCTGCCCGCCGAGCGCGTGGACGACGTGAAGCAGTTGCTCGCCGCGCAGGCCGAGGGCGGCACCGCCTGGGTTCTGCCCGCGTCCTCGACCACCGGGCCCGGCGGCTGGGGCGCGGCCTGCCAGGTGGTCGGGCCCGGCGGCTCCCAGGGGAACGACGCCCCGCCCGCCGCCACGCCGCTGGTGTTGCGCCACCATGCCGGCCTGCCCCACCTGCAATCCTGGCGCTATTTCCAGGCCGAGCAGACCATCGCCCAACGACTCCTCGCCCGCTCGGCCCTCCCGGCGCCCGCCCTGCCGCGCGACTCCGCCACACTCGTGGCCGAGCTAGGTCCGAACCAGGTGAACCCTCAGCAGGCCCGGGCCATCGCCTGTGCGCTCGACCACACCCTGGCCCTCATCACCGGCGGCCCCGGCACCGGGAAAACGTATACACTCGCCCGCCTGCTCGCGCTCCTGATCGCCGCCCGGGCGGGTGCGCGCGTTGACATCCGCCTCGCCGCCCCCACGGGCAAGGCCGCCGAGCGCATGCGGGAGGCGGTCGATGCCGCCGCCGACCAACTGCCGGCAAGCTTGCCCACGGGGGTCCGTGAGGCCCTCCGCGCAACTGCGCGCAGCGCCTCCACCCTGCACAAGCTGCTGGGCTTCAATCCGGGCACTGGCCATTGTCGTTACACTTCAGAGACCCCGCTGCAGTGCGACGTGTTGATCGTGGACGAGTGCTCGATGGTCGACACGCTCCAATGGCAGGCCCTGCTCGCCGCCTTGCCCCCGACCGCACGGCTCATCCTGCTCGGCGACCCGCATCAACTGGAAAGCGTCGCCGCCGGCGACGTGCTCGGCTGCCTCGTACGCAGGGCCCGCGCCCGCCCCGATTCGCCACTTGGCCGCATCTGGGTGGAACTCACCGACAGCCATCGTTTCCGCGAGCGGGCCGGCATCGGCGCCCTCGCCGCCGCGGTGGTGAACCTGCGCGCCGACGACGCGGTGGCCCTGCTCGCCGCCCGCCGCCTTGCCGCCGGGGACGCCCCGCCGACCGACGGCTTGACGTGGCTCGGCGACCACGCCGGCCGCTTCCAGTGGGGGCGCCTGCCCCAGTCCGTGCAACTCGCGCTCCTCGCGGTGGCCGATGCGCCGACGCCGCAAGAGGCGTTGGCGGCGCTCGGACGCGTGCGCCTGCTCACCGCCCATCGCGAGAACCTGATGGGCGCCGCTGGAATCAACGACGCGATCCAGCGCGAACTGCTCCGCCGCGCCGCAGGAGAACGCGCCCCGAACGAGCCCATCATCATCAACCACAACGATCCGGAAACTGGACTCACCAATGGTTCCGTCGGGGTTGTCATGGAGAGCGGCGGGGCACGGGCGGCGTATTTCCCCGCGGCCGCCAGCGACGCGGCGCCACGGAAGGTGCCGCTCGGGCAGTTGCCGGAACATAGTCCCGCTTGGGCGATGACGATCCATCGGTCTCAAGGCAGCGAATTCGACCAGGTTGTAGTGATCTTGCCCGCGCACGAGAGTCCGCTGGCCACGCGCGAGCTGATCTACACCGCTGTCACCCGCGCTCGCCAGTGCGTCCACGTCTGGGGCGGCGAAGCGACGGTCCGCGCCGCGCTGGGCGAACGCGCGCTGCGCTGCACGCTGCTGGAAGCCAGTCTCTGAGCGCGAGGTCGGCCCAGCCGTCTCTGACCATCGATGACTATGGGCCCGTGGAGGGAGAGCCTCCGGCGAGCCACTTGCCTGCGGCGGAATCATTTGGCGCTCCCGGCTCGGGCGGAGCCTCGCCCTCCCCCGACCGAGCGAACATCCCACGCTCACGATCGCCATTGCCAGCCAAACGTGGCCTGTTGCTTCAGCACAGGCCAGCAGATACCGCTGGCTGGCTACCCCGCTTCCGTGGCACGGTCTGAAACCACATACCCCCCACGCTCCGGAGCACACCCAGAAATCGCGAGAGCGGGAATCCCGCCTAGCGCCGCACCCTGAAGCGCACCTCGGCTCGCAGGTCCGCCGCCACCACCACCGCACAGAAATCCCCCGGCTCCAGCGGCCACAGAATGGCCCCGCCCTCCTGCGCGGGCACCCTCCGGCCGTTCACCGTCCATACCGGCTCCGCCCCGGGTGGCAGCATCGCCTCCAGCGGCACCATCTGTTGGGCCTGCGGCAGGGTGGGATCGATCACGTATTCGCTCCCTTCCTCCGGTCGCCGGATCGTGAGCTTCCGCTCCGATTCGACCACCGCCCCCAGGTGATTCTGCGCGCTCGCACACCAGGCCGCATACTCCTGCGGTAGGGTGAGAATCGTCCGCCCTCCCTCCGTCCGCAGCCACTCGGCCGCTATCTCCGTGGGCTCGGTACTGGGCAGGAACCACTCCCGCACCACGCCCGGGCTGTCACCCGTGGGGCGGCGCCCCGTAAGCCGGCACACCTCGCAATCGCTCAGCCCCGCCGGGGCCGGCACGCCCGTATCGGTCTGGAGGAGCTCATCGACGACGGCCCGCCACAACGGCGCCGCCGCCTCGATCGAGGCCGTTCCCGCCATCGGCCGCCCGTCGAAGTTTCCCGCCCACACCGCCACCGTATGCTGCGCGGTCGACCCGACCGTCCACGCGTCGCGAAAGGCCGAACTCGTCCCCGTCTTGCAGGGCACTCGCACCGGAGTGGCCAAGGGCGACCCCCGACCGAAGGCCCGGCGCCGCGCATCGTCGTCACACAAAATATCCGCCACAATCGCCGTGGCCTCCGGCGTGGCGACAACCCGCCCCCGCACCGGCTCGTCCGCCAACAGGCGCCAATGCGGCACCCGCCCTTCCGCGGCGATCCCCGCGAACGCCGCCGCCAGATCGATCAACCGCGGCTCCGCATTGCCCAGGATCAGCCCGGCCCCGTATTCGTGCAGCCCGCGCGGGAAACTGAACCCCCAGCTCTGCAGCTTCTCAAAGAACGTGCGCGCACCCACGCGGCTCAAGGCGTACACAGCGGGCACATTCAACGAACTGGCGAGCGCCTCCCGCACCCGCACCGGGCCGAGGTAACGCTCGTCGAAGTTCTGCGGATCGTAGTCGACGTATTCGGCGCGAATCGCATCCGGCGTATCGGGCAACACCGAGGCCGCCGTGAGCAGCTTGCGCTCGATCGCTTCGACATAGAGGAAGGGCTTCAGCACCGAGCCGCCGCTCCTGGGAGTCAGCACCCCGTTATTCTCGCCCTCCGGGCCCGCGTAGTCGGCCGAGCCAACCATCGCGAGCACCGCACCGGAGCGATTGTCGAGCACCACCACTGCGGCCTGCCCCACCCCGCGCGCACCCAACCGCCGCACGTGGTCGCCGACCAGCGTCGCCACGGCCTGCTGCAAAGGCAGGTCCAGCGTCGTGCGCACCCGGCCCCGTCGGCCCGGCCACCGGGCCACCACAGCGTCGACAAAGTGCGGTGCTGCGTTCGGGACCACGCGCCGCCGCACCGCCGGTGGCTCGTCACCCAGCGCCCCCAGCGTCGCCGCATCGAGCACACCACGCTGGGCCAGCACCGCCAGCGAACGCCGGTAACGCTCCGCGGCTTGGCGCGGCCGCAACCAGGGATTGAAACGCGTCGGCGACTGCGGCAGCCCCGCCAGGTACACCGCCTCCGCCACCGTGAGATCCGCCGGTTCCTTGCCGAAGTAGGCGCGCGCCGCCGCCCGCGGTCCCACCCGCCGGTTCCCGTAGTCGATGCGGTTCAGATACTCCTCCAAAATGCGCTCCCGCGGCCAGGTGCGCGTCAGCCGCCACGCGGCCAGCGCCTCGTAGCCCTTGTCGTACCAGCGCCATCCCGTGCGCGGCCGGGTGTTTTTGATGAGCTGCTGGGCGATGGTCGACCCGCCCGAGACCACTCGTAGCGTGCGGAGATTCCGGCAGGCGGCACCGCCCAAGGCCCAGGCATCCATTCCGTTGTGCCTCCAAAAATTGCGATCCTCCAGCCCCACGGTGACCGCCGGCAACCACGGGCCCATCTCGCCCAACGTCACCGCCTCCGCCTGGCGCGCGCGCCGCGACGCCACCACAGCGATCTCGCGGCCGTTGCGGTCCTCGAGCGTGAGCGTGGTGTCCGGGGGCTGCAGCAGCGCCGGCGGCAAGGGTATCACCCGGCTGGTGAAGTCCGCCGCGAGCACCAACAGGAACCCGCCGATCAACGCCGCCCGCAACGCGCGCCCTGCGCGGCGGCGCCATCGGATCCAACGCGAGGGGACAGGACGCGGCTGCATGGGTTCAGCGGACCTCGATGGTCGTTCCTTCGCTCATGCCGGAGAAGCGATGATCGTACATCGGCGAAATCACCGCACCGGGCCATTGGAAACTCCCGCTCGTGGTCACGCGCACCACCACACTGTGCGCCAACGTGCCCGGCTCGACCGAGTCGAAGTACCACAGCGTGCGGTCGTCGCGTTTCTCCCAATGGGAAAGCCGCAACCCGCCCTCGGCAGCTTCGCCCGTCTTCTCGCGCAAGGTGAGGCGCAGATACTCCGGATCCACCGTCTCCACCGCCGCCGGTAGCGACTCCTCCAGCGCCACATAAGCCTGGGCCCGTTCGGTGAACACGCGAAACGTCACCAGCAGCTCGTCACCAAGGGCGAAGGGCGCCGCGCCCGAGCCGTCGCGTTTGGCGTCAGTGAGGTTGCGCACGATACGCTCCAGCCGGAAGCCGCGGTCCAGGCGTCGCTCCGGCTCGGGCAGTTGATAGGCGCCGCGCAGGAGGAAGCTCCCGGTGCCGCCGACCGTCCCGGTGGGACCCTCGAGGGTCTCGGTCCACGCCTTCAGCGGCACACCGTACCAGCCGGCCGCGCGACCGTCGGGGGAGCGCAAGGAATCTGTGCCGGCGAGCAGCCCCGGCCCGATCCCTTCCCCTCCCTCACCCTTCACGAACGCCCGGAAGGCGAGCAGCAGCCAGAGGTTCTCTTGCGTCGAGAAATTCGTCGACGCCGCCATCAGCTCGTGCACCCGCTTCCGCTGCGCCTCGCGGGCCGCCGCCGTCCACGATCCACCCGCGATCTCCGACTGCGCGTAAAGGCGCAGCGCCTCAGTGCGTGCCGCCGAACCGAGCAACCCTGGTGTGAATACCCGCTCGGGCGCGGCCGTGCCCAGCTCGGCCACCAACTGACGCTTCTCCTCCGCCATGATCCCGAACCGGTGCATCGCCAAGGCGAGGAACGCCCGGCCGTCGTCATCAAGCGCGTCACGCTGCTGGTAGAGCTCCAGCGCTTCACCGCGCAGCTTACGTGCCGGGTTCAACGCAGCCGACACCATCACCGCAAAGGCCCGCAGGGTGGGCTCGACGCGCACGCCATCCTCCCGTCGCGCCATCCGCGTGAGTGCCTCTTGCACACTCTCGAGGAAATACCGGGACACCTTGAAGCCCGAGCGCTCCGCTTCCACCGCCGCCCAGGCAGTCTGGATGGTGACAAAGGGATTCCCCACTCGCGTGCCGGGCCAATACGGAATCTCGCCGTTGGGCAGTTGCGCCCGCGCGAGCAGCGCTAGCCCCTCCTCCACCCGGCGCCGATACTCCGGCCGGCGCGCCTCGGCATCGGGCAGCGCCTCGAGCAGGTCCGCCATCAGGCCGTACGCCAATACCCGTGCCGAGATCTGCTCGTCGCACCCATGCGGATAGTCGAGCAGACGCGGCAAGCCGTCGAAGAGCGGCAACCACGGCGAGCGCGACACCACCACATCGACCGTACCCTTCCCCCGCTGCCACTCCGCCGGCAAGGCCGCCCCCGGCTCCCAGCCCTCCGTCCCGCCCGTCGGGAACTTCCCGGCGACGGTCTCCCGCCTCAGCACCCGTGCCGCCAGTACTGGCAACGTAACCTCGACCGCGTCACGCGAGGCTTCGCCGCCCAGCGCCTGCACCGTGAAGCGCACCCCCAACGGCACCGCGCCGTCGAGCACCCGGGCCCGGAATACCACCGGTGCCGGGATACCCTGCTCCAGGTCGAACTCGACTCGCGACTCCCCCAACAGCATCGCCCCCGCCACGCGGCACTCCACGCGGCTGCGCAACTGGGGCCACTCGTTCTCGCGCACGATCACCCTCAGATCGACCTCGTCGCCAGCGCGCACGAACCGCGGCAACGCCGGCTCGGCCTGCAGACGCCGCGCCACCTCGACCAGCTGCGCACCGTGGCCGAACTGCTCCGTGCCGCGATGCGCTACGGCGACAATTCGATACGCCGTGAGGTTGTCCGGCGCGGTGAAAGCGAACTCGGCCTTCCCCGCCTGGTCCGTCCGCAGGTTGCCCTGCCAAAACGCAAGCACCGCAAAATGGCGCCGCACGGCCGCCGCCGGCCCGCCGCCGTCGCCCAGCAGAAAGCCCTTCTGAAAGAGCGGATCGTCCGGTGCTCGCGGTCCGAACTGGCGCAGGCTGCTGCGCGTCTCCACGGCGTGGGCCGCCGCCGGGAAAAATACCGCCCCGGCGTCGCCCAGCGCCCACTCTCCGTAGCGAAGCACAGCTTCGTCCACGGCGAACAACGTCACCTCCGCCTCCGCCGCAGGTCGCCCCTCCGCCTCCACCGTAACAGTACCGGTGACCGTGTCACCAGGCTCCACCTTCGGCGCCGCCACCTCGGTCCGCACCTGCAGCTCCGTCTCCGGCCGCCGCACCCGTAGGTCGCAACGCCCCAAACGCTCCGCCGGTGCCCCGAGCGCCTCGGGCCGAAAGAGATAAACTTCGACGTGGGCGTTGGGATGCATCTCCGCGGTCACCGGCACGTCCACACTGGCGGCGTTGCCGGAGAGGCTCACCTGCTTGCTGTAGAGCAGGCGATCGGTCTCGACCGTCACCCAGACCTGCCCCGCGAACGGCGCCCGCAGCGCGAGGTGCGCAGTCGCACCCACCGGATACTCGCTCAGGTCCGGCCGCACTTCGAAAGTCGAGTCGTCCCACTGAGCGAACTCCGCCGGTGCCTCGCCCACCACCGTCACCTCGCCGCTGGCCCGGGGCGAATCGGCCGCTCCCGCCAATGACACCACGGCAACAAACCGCCCCGTGCCCTCGACCGGGAAAGTCCCGCGGAACGGCGCCGGCACCTCGCGGGTGCCCACCAGAGTGAAGACCGGTGTATTGCGATAGCGGACCACGTGGCGAGAGACCTTCTCTCGCGCGCTCTTCTCCGCTACCCGGTACAGCTCCACCTTAAGCGGCACGCCCGCCACCGGCGAGCCCGCCACATCCACCGCCGTGGCGATCACCTCCACCTCCCGCGCCCCGACCGCCGCCTTCAACGCCACAGCGGGTTGCGCCCGCGCCACCGGCAGGACCGCGTCGTTTCCGACGTCGACGGTCTGGCCGTCGGGCGCGATCACCGAGATCTCCCAACGCACGGCCGCCGCCGCCAGGCAACGCGACGCCGGGAACGGTTGCCGGCTCGAGAGCTCCACGACGCCTTGCGCATCGAGCACCGCCGTCCCCTCGAACACCCGGCTCCCCACTTCCTCCGGCTCCGCTTCCGAGACCTCGCGCAGCTGGCGCGGGCGCCGCAGTTCGCGCTCCGGCGCCTCATAGTCGCGGGTACGCCACCAAAGCCCCGGCTCCGCCTCCCCCTCGCTCACATCCGGGGTGTGCGGCATCCAGATCGCGCGCCAGCGCACCGCCGCCCGGGCGTTGGCCGCGCCATGAAAGTAGCGCGACATCACGCGCACCCGGTTCTCGCCCGCCGTGATCGGTGCCAGCGTCACCGCCTCGGCGGCGAAGGCAGGAGCGCGAAACTCGTCGATCTTCACCCAGCAACTCGTCCCCAGCGCCCGCAGCACATAGTGCCCCACCGGAAGGCTCGCCGGCAGCGCGATCTCCGTCTCCCACGACCCGGCGGCGCTCAATGCCGTCTCGCCCGCCGCCACCGCCTCCCCCTGCGAGGTGCGCGCCAGTTGCCACGGCACAGCGGTGCCCACCTCCGGGAGCGTCAGCCGCCCGTCGCGCACCTGGCGCACAATGCCCTTGGCCTTGAGCGTCTCGCCCGGCCGGTAGATGCCCCGATCCGAGAACAGCCACTGGCGCAGCTCCGGCGTGGCCGCTGTATCCGCCACCTCCTCCTCGTCCGCATCCTGGCGCCAGGATCGAGGCAGCCCGCCGGTGAGATCGACAAAGTGGGCCGAGCGATTGCCGCCGCGGGTAACCACCACCAGTTCGGGCGCTTCATCTCCCCTAAGGCGGGGCAACTCCACATCCCCGGCCTCGTCGGTTTCGCCACGGCCCAGCTCCGCCCCGTCGGCGGCGCGGATTTGCACCCCGGCGTGGGCCACCGCCTCACCGCTGACCACGTCGAAGAGCCGCGCGCGCAGCGCCGAGGCCGTCATTTTCCAGACCAGAAACTCGCGGTTCACCAGCACCAGCGCCCGGTTTCCCGCCAGGCGCGCGTCGTTCGTCGTCCCGGCAATCTCAAAAAGATAAATACCCTCAGGGCAGACCCCCGAGGCCAGCGCCACCGAACGCTCCACCTCGCGATCGCCGTCGACCGCCTCGAAATCCCCCTGCGCCACCACCGGCAGCCCCAACGCGGGCACCAGCAGCTCCGTCGCCAGCTGCTTCCATTCGCCGGTGACGGGATCCCGCCGCCCCCGGTCGAGACCCCGGTACTCGTCGAGCCGGCGCCGTACGGTGAGCATCAGCTCGTCGGGCACCCGCGCCAGGTTCCAGTGCAGCCGCCCGGTGTTCACCTGCACCAGATCGAGCGTGAGGCCCTGGCGCGCAGTCGTCGTGACGATGCTCCGGGGCATGACCACCGCCGCGCGCTTCCCTTGAAACCGCGCCTGCCAGCGCTCCGGGCCGGCCAGCTGAAACCCGCGCCGGCTCCGGATCTCCCCGGCGATCCCGACGCGGTAGCGCACCGCCGTATCGAAGGCCCCAAACAGCCGGAGCACCGCCCCGTCGACCTCTAGACGCGCATCCGCTACCGCCGGGGTCACCGCCACCGCGGCGGGCGTCACCGAGGCGGGATCGATCATCTGATTGCACCGCACCTCGATGAAGGCCCCCAGCCTGGGCTGGTTGAGCCCGGCCACCGTCTCGATGAGCAACGGCTCGGTCCGGCCCACCGGAAAGACGTGGACGTACGACAGGCGGCTCGCGTCCACGGCGTTTTCGGTACCCTCAACCAGAAGTTCATAACGATGCCCGGCGGCCAGCGGCTGGCGCGGCGTCACCGCGAAACGGATCGCCGCCTTCGCCTCGGCAGCGGCTTCCAGGCGCACATCGCTGCCGGTGAGCCGGCCCTCCTCGTCGCGCCAGTACACCGTGCGCGCCACCTCGGCGGCGGCCACCGGATGGCTGAATTCGAGCGCCAACGTCGGCCGCGCCGGAAGCGAATCCGAAAACCTCGGCCAGGAGTCGTACTCGGCCGACTTGCCCACCACGAACAACGCCTCCGGCCACTGCACGCCCCAGGCCGGGCTGTCGACCGCCTGTCCCGCCGCATCCCGCAGCCCCGCGCGCAGCCGTAGCCGATATCCGGTGGCCGGCGCCGGCGTGCCGGTGGCGATCACTTCGCCCTCGGCCGGGCTCTTCCACTCGAAACGAAACGGCAACGCTGGCTGGAACTCCACCGGCGGCATCTCCACCGGCTGATCGAGCGCGGAGGGCACAACCATGGGCTGCGCGAACGACACCACCATCGTATCGCCCGCCTGCAACGGCCGGTCCGGTTGCGCCGAGGGCACGACACTCCGATCGGCGTTCGCCGCCCGCGCGACGATGCCTCCGGCCGATACGCTCAGCACTACCGGCGCCGCCGCGGGTGCCTCCTGCGCCGTCCGTCCGCCCGGGCAACCGACGAGGCAGGCGAGCATCGCGAGCACCGGCAAGGACCACCAGGAGTTGGAGTTACGGTTCATTTCACGTCCTCCTGTCCCGCCACCGCCTCAAGCGCCTCGGCGGCGGCCACATCCTGCGCCGCCTCCGCGAAACGCTGCAGCTGGCGCAGGCTTTTCGCCCGGGCTCGATACAAGTCGGGCCACCGCGCGGCGGCGAGGCAAGCGGTCAGCGCCTCCACGGCTTGGGCATGCTTGCCCTGGGCCTGCCAGACGAGCCCGGCCATTCGGCGCAGCTCCGGATCCGGCGCCCCGGGGTCGGTGGCGTGCGCGGCCAGCGCCCTCTCCACCGCCGCCGCGGCCTGCACCGCATTGCCACGGGTGAGATGTGCTGCGATTGCCACCAACTCGGCGGGCAGGCAGCCAGGGAACGTGCGGAGAATCTCGAGCGCTTCGTTGAGCGCCGGCTCCGGCAGGCCCAGCTCCACGAGGATCCGGGCACGATTGGCCCGAAGATACGCCATGTCCTGCGCGGTCCACCCGCCGCCAGCCGTCGGGTCGGTGAGGCGCACCTCGATCGCGGCCAGTTCGCCCCACTTCGGCCAATACTCATCGGGCCGCTCCAGCAGTCCGGCCAGGGTCTTGCTCGAGGCGAGCCAAGGCAGCGCCCGGGCAAAATCCTCCGCGGGCGGCTCAGGTTTCGCGAAGGAAGGAGACAGGCCCAACAGCGCGCCAAAGAGCACCGGCATCCGTGCTGAAGGAAACGCGACAGCCGCCTGTTGCAGGTCGTCGGCCGCGTTCTGCCACAGGCCCACGCGCGCACAGAGCTGCGCCCGCACCAAACGCGCGCCGAGCGCTGCCGGCGCAGCGTTCACCCGGGCATCGGCCTCCTCGAGTTCGGTCCACTCCCGTTCGAGCCGCTCCCAAGCGGGTAAACGGTCCTTCACGGCGTCCTCCGCCGAGGCGGTGGCCTGCAGATGGCGAAAATCCTCCCGTGCCATCGACCACTGCCGTTGCCGGATCGCGATTTGGATGCGTGCCAAGCGCCCGGCGACGCCATCCGCCAAGGCCAGCCGGGCGTCGATCCGCGCGCTCGCCTGGGCCCAACGCCCTTGCCGCTGCAGAATGGCGACGAGCGCGTCGAGCGCGATCACCCGCTCCGGCGCTGCGATCGCTGGACTGGTCAGATACTGTTCCCATAGAGCGATACTCGCCTCCCACTCCCCTTTCGCCGCCGCCGCGCGGGCGCGCAGCCGCACCACCTCCGTACCGCGCTCCGGCGCGAGATTTTCCGCCTCGGCGAGACAGCGCTCCAACTCGTCGAAGAGCCGCACCTGCACAAAACACTCCGCCAGGGCCAACAGGCGCGATGGACTGCCGTCGAGCCGCGCGATCCGGCGCGCGATCTCGCCGACGGCATCGGCATTGCCGTTGGCCTGCGCCAGCACGAGCTGGCCTTCGAGATCGGCGAGCTGTTGCCGCGCGCGCGCATGCCATAACCCCGCCCCGGCGGCACCGCCAAGGGAGATCAGGAGCAAGCCGGGCACGAGCCGACGCAGGAGCGGCCGGCGCGGCGAAGCGGAGGGAGAAGAGGCGTTCATGGAGACGAGGCGAGCGGAAGGGGTTCGAACGAAAGGGTGTAGTGTCTCGGTGCGCGGTGGCGCCGAGAAAAAGAAGGAGGGCGGCGTGCGGGCAAGGTCCGCGAGACCGATCTGCCGAGTATGCCCGGAGCGCGTGAGGGCGGTGTGAAGAGTTGATGCGGTTTCGGTGAAAACCGGCAGCTGCCGCTCCTGTGCGGTCGTAGCGGCGCGAACCCGGAGCAACTAGGCCCCAGCGCCGCAGTAACACATCGTCGTTTACCGGAAGCCAGCTAGGACGTCGGGGGCCCGTGGCCTCCGCGCCGCCGCTTGTCGCGTGATATGCGTTGGCTGAGCTTGGGTGCCGTGCCCTTCGGTGTCGGCACGTGGTTGTCGTGCTGGCCGACCGCGGGCGCAGAGCGGTCCTGCCGGCGGTTGGGGTACCACATCCCGCCCTTCGCCACTGTGGCCCTCCCGCTTGCGCGATTCGGACCAGCGAATCCTGCATTTTGAGCTCTGTGTAGCCGGCCCCCAAGTTGAACAACTCCGCCCACCGGACGTTTGGGTATAGATCCCTGCCATCGTATCCTTCCTCGTTAGCCTTTTGCCTTCTCCGTTCCTCCTTCCGCTTCTGGTCGAACGTCATCCCCAGAAAACCATGCATTCACGCCCTTGGCCCGGCGCAGGTCCGGCGTTCCGTCCGGGCGTGGAAGCTCGCTGCCCACCGTTTCGGGAGGCCGCAAAGAACACAACAGACGAAAAGGCTAGCCGGGGCCCTTTCACGAGACCATCGCCCCTGAACCGGAGAAGCCTGAACCGTGGCGGCCAGAGTGTTTGGCTCACGATTTACGATACATCCGCGAGGCCGGAAACCGCCGCTGGCCCGCCAAATCCTCGAGGCAACGGTCGTCCGAGCACGAGGCATCGCGTTCTGCGTCTCTCGACGACAGACGGCAAGGAGGCGGCGGAGCGCATTGTCAGGGATCGTCCTCCTGTTGCTGGCTCTCCTCCTCCTACGTGTACCCGGGCCTCGTATTCCCAAACACTCTCCTCTCTCGATGCCGCAGCTTGGCCATGACGTTCACCAAAGGTACGAGCGCCGGAACGTCCTCGTGCGCCGGTTTCAGCCACCGCCGGATCCGCACCGCGGAGCTGGCGGTAGCCACTGCGGATGAACGCCCAGGGCCAACAATCGATGGCGGGGACTGGACTCGCTGCTCGCCACCATCGATGGGCCGCCCCCCGGCAGTACGCCAGCGCAGCCGGGAGCTCAGAGCCCGCCCGTGCTGGCTGCTACAGGGAGGTGATCGGATGATCACTGCTCGTGGCTCGCGAGCCGCACCGCCCGGGCCTTGGCGCGGCGAACGAAGCCGCAGCCTGAGGGCGTCGGTGCGGCCTGTCGGGTGAGCCCGCAGTTCGAGCCGCAGCGCACGGTCGGCATTTTTGTCCTTCGCCCCGCCTTGTTCCGTCCCACGTCCCACGGGGACCGCTTCGGAGCGCAAAACCCTGTTCCGATCGCGACACGAACCTGCGTTTTTGCCGCAAACCAGCAACCCCGTCCCACCAGAGAAAAAGAGCGATTCCAATACAGATCAGCGCAAACTCTTGTCGCGATCGCGACACAGGTTTGCGTCTTCGCGCCAACAGGGGCCCCGTTTGCACGAGCGCAACACACCCGCGCAAGGGCCCAGGGCGCAAAACCCTGTCGCGATCGCGACAGGGTTTTGCGCTCTGACGGAAGGCGCGCCGGACCGAGCCCCCCGGCGCGAACAAACCGCGACGATGGGGCCAGACTCAGCCCAGCGCCTTCAGCAACCGCTCAAGCTCCACGCGCTTAGCCTGAAGATCAGCAAGTTGCTTCTTCGCTCCGTCGAGCACCGCCGGCGGCGCCTTGCTGGTAAACGCCACATTCCCCAGACGCGCCTCGGTGCCGGCAATGTGCTGACTGAGCTTCTCCAGCTCCTTGGCCAACTTCACCTTCTCGGCGCCGGCGTCGACGCTGGCTCCGAGATCAAGATACAAAGTCCCCAGCGGCGTGACGCTGGCCGACAGCGCCGGCTCGGTCGTCGTACGCGTGAGCTCGGCGGCGCCAACCAGGCGGATGATCTTGGCTGCGGCGCGCTCAAGGGCAGCCCACGAAGCGTCGGAGGTGACCACAAGCAGCTTCACATCGCGGCGCTGCCCGGCGCCCTTGTCGGCCTTGAGCGTGCGGGCGAGCTGGACGAACTGCTTGAGCTGGTCGACCTGCGCGGTGGCGGCGGCATCAATCGCGACGCCCCTCGCCGCGAGCGCGGCGGTGAGGCCAGCGGCGGTGTCGAGGCGGGTGTCCTGGATGAAGGTGCGCGGCGCAACGGATACCGATGCGCTTTCGGCGGGCGAGCCGGCAACCGCAGGCGCGGAGGCCTGCGCCACCGCACCGGAGTAGCCGAGCAGCATCCACAGCTCCTCGGTGATGTGCGGGGCGAAGGGCTCGAAGAGGAGCAGAAACTCGCGGATCACCAAATCTTGGATCGCAAGGCAGTTGGCCTTGCGCTGGGGGTCCTGGAGCTTGGCCTTCGAGACTTCGACGTACCAGTCGCAGAAGTCGCCCCAGAAGAAGCTGTAGAGCTTCTGCGTGGCGGCGGCGAATTCGAAGCCGGCGAACGACTCCTCGAGCACGCGCATCGTGTCGATGAGCGAGGCGAGGATGGCATGGTCGTCCTCGTCGAAGAGCGCGGGCTGGAGCCGGGCGGTGACGGCGTCGAGCGAGCTGTTGTCACTCATCTCGCCGCTCATCTGGCGGAAGCGCGTGGCGTTCCACAGCTTGTTGCAGAAGTTCTTGCCGGCCTCGACGCGCTCCTCGTCGAACTTCACGTCCTGCCCGAGCGGAGCGATCTGGAGCAGCCCGAAGCGCAAGCCGTCGGCGCCGTACTTGGCGATGAGCTCGAGTGGGTCGGGCGAGTTGCCCAGCGTCTTCGACATTTTGCGACCCTGCTTGTCGCGCACAATGCCGTTGAAATACACGTGCTTGAACGGAATGCGCTGCTCGACCGGCGCACCCGGACGGGCGAACTCCAGGCCGGCCATGATCATGCGGGCGACCCAGAAGAAGATGATGTCGGCGCCGGTGGCCAGGGTCGTGGTCGGATAGAGCGCGTCGAAGCCGAGCTTCTGCTGGGCCTCGGCGTTGGGCCAGCCGAGCGTGCCGATAGGCCAGAGCCACGAGGAGGCCCAGGTGTCGAGCACATCGTCCTCCTGGTCCCAGTTCTGCGGATCGGCCGGGCCGTCGAGCGAGACGTGGACCTTCGTCGGGTCCTTGAGGTCAGCCTCGGTGAGCTTCTCCTTGTCGACGCCCTTCCGATACCAGACGGGGATGCGGTGCCCCCACCAGAGCTGGCGACTGATGCACCAGTCCTGGATGCCGTCGAGCCAGTTGAGGTACACCTTCGTCCAGCGCTCCGGGTAGAACTTGATCAGGCCGTCGCGCACGACCTGCTTGGCCTCCTCGACGCGCGGATACCGCAGCCACCATTGCTGGGTGAGGCGCGGTTCGATCGGCACATCGGCACGCTCGGAGAAGCCGACGTTGTTCTCGTAGGCCTTCTCCTCGAGGAGAAGACCGGCATCGAGCAGCATCTGCGAGGCCTTCTTGCGGCCGGCGAAACGCTCCAGGCCGGCGAGTCCGGGGCCGGCGAGATCGTTGAGCACGCCGTCGGGATTGAGGACCTCGATCACCGGAAGCTTGTGACGCTGGCCAATCTCGAAATCGACCTTGTCGTGGGCAGGGGTGACCTTGAGCACACCGGAGGCGAAGACCGGATCGACGGCGGTGTCGGTCACGATCGGCAGCGCCTCGCGCTGGCCGAGCGGACGCCAAACATGTTTTCCCACGAGGTGCTTGTAGCGCTCGTCATCGGGGTGCACGGCGACAGCGACGTCGGCGGGGATCGTCTCCGGGCGGGTCGTCTCGACGGTGAGGAACTCGCCGGGCAGCTCGACGATCTCGTAGCGCAGTTTGTAGATGAAACCCTTCTGGGGCTTCATAATCACTTCCTCGTCGGAGAGCGCGGTAAGGCTCACCGGGCACCAGTTCACCATGCGCTTGCCGCGATAGATACGGCCGCTGTCGAAGAGCTTCACGAACGCCGTGAGCACGGAGCGGCTGTAGGCCGGGTCCATCGTGAAGGTCGTCCGGTCCCAATCGCAGGAGGAGCCGAGCTCGCGAAGCTGCTTGAGGATGGTGTTGCCCGACTGCTCGCGCCAGGCCCACACCCGCTTGAGAAACTCCTCGCGGCCGAGGTCGCGCCGGGTCGTCTTCTCCGTCTTGCGGATATGCTTCTCCACCATCGTCTGGGTGGCGATACCGGCGTGGTCGGTGCCGGGGATCCAGCAGGCGGTTTTCCCCTCGAGGCGGGCGCGGCGGATGATGGCGTCCTGCAACGTGTTGTTCAGGACGTGCCCCATGTGGAGGATCCCGGTGACGTTGGGCGGCGGGATGACGATGGTATAGTTCTCGCGGCCGGCTACCGGCTGGGCGCGGAAGCTGCCAGCGGCCTGCCAGGCGGCATACCACTTCTTTTCAACGTCGCGCGATTCGTAGCTCTTCGGGATTTCGGACATGGGAAAATGGAGAAAGGCCGAGGAAAGAAGCCCGCCGGGGGCGAGGCAACGCCGGATTAGGCACCGCGACAAAAGCACCACGCTCGCCCGGCGGGGTCCGCCGCGGCCCACCGCGACGGTAGTCGCCGAGAGCAGCTGGTGGTCGGGCGTTGTGGCGGTGAACGAAACGATCTCGTCGTTGGCCAGACCAGTTCGCCGGTTCATCACCGGCACTTTCTAACCAGTCCCCTGAGGGGAAACTGGCGGAGAGAGGGGGATTCGAACCCCCGATAGGCTGTTACACCTATAACGGTTTAGCAAACCGCCCCCTTCGGCCACTCGGGCATCTCTCCGAAAGTTCCGCGGATAAAAACCGAGACCCGGTCCAGTGCAAGGCCTTTTCCCATGCTCGTTCATCGAAACTTGCCGGAAGGATACAAGAGGGGGAAATGTCGGTGGTGTGCCGGCCCGCTCCGCCGCCCCCACCCCCGGGGCAGCTCGCGCGCCATCTGCCTCCCCCGCCCCTCCCAACCCTCCCGTTTCAATCTGAACAAGTCCTGCAGCAGACAGCATCGGCCCGCTCGCAGCACCTCCGCCAGCCCCATTCACCAGTATCCGATGCTGCACTCGGCGACCTGATAGCAGCCGTCTCCGAAAGTGCGGACCATTGGTCCGCACGTGCCATCCCCCGCCCCGGACGGATGGAAAAGATGGTGAACCACCCCCAGGACGGCTCAAAGGCGCGCCCACCACGCGGTACCACCACTCGCTTCGAGGGCGAAGTACTGCCCCCTCGCCTTCCTGTTCCCGGAACCCTCACCTCAAAACAACACTACTCTGGCCGAAAAAAGGGTTTGACTTCACCCGCCCAGAACGGAGCCTCCCCACCTTTCGCATGACCACCACGCCCGAAGTTACGAAGTCGCGCAGTCTCTCCCCGGACGAGATTCCCTTTCACAGCACTCAGTCTTTCGGTCGCTACACGACCGATACTGGTAAGCTCCTTCCCCGCAAGTACACCCGGATGTCGGCGAAGCAGCAGCGCAGGGTCACCAAGACCATCAAGCGCGCCCGCAATATCCACCTGATGCCGTAAGCTGCGGCTTCCGTCACCCTTTTCGAAGCCGGAGTTAACGCTCCGGCTTTTTTTGGGCCCAAATTCCCGCCCCGTGGCCACCATCCACCGCCCCACTCCGGCCAACCTGCGCCGCCTCGCCGCAATTCTCGCCCAAGGCGGGCTCGTGGCGGTGCCGACCGAAACTGTGTATGGTCTGGCTGCCGACAGCCTCAATCCCCGCGCCTGCCGCGCGATCTTCCGCGCCAAGCGTCGGCCGCTCACCGATCCGCTGATCATCCACGTGCCCTCGGTGGCCGCCGCGGCGAAACTGGCCTTCCTCAATCCGCCCGCCCGCAAGCTGATGGCCGCCTTCTGGCCGGGGGCGCTGACCGTTGTCCTGCGCAAGCGCGCCTGCGTACCCCCCGTGGCCAC
Source organism: Opitutaceae bacterium (assembly GCA_016711225.1). Lineage (GTDB taxonomy): Bacteria > Verrucomicrobiota > Verrucomicrobiia > Opitutales > Opitutaceae > CAJCBL01. The sequence goes on along the minus strand of JADJTK010000002.1, from coordinate 21,919 downwards.
CGCCGGCGGCCCCACCGTGGCGGTGCGCTGCCCGGCCCATCCAGTGATGCGGCGGCTGCTCCGGCTGTGCCGACTCCCCCTCGCCGCCCCCAGCGCCAATCCCTTCGGCTGCATCAGCCCAACCTGCGCCGCACATGTCCAGACCGGGCTCGGCGACCGCATCGAGCACATCCTGGACGGCGGCCCCTGCGCGGTGGGGGTCGAATCCACCATCGTCGACCTCTCCGATCCCGCCCGCCCGCAGATCCTGCGCGTGGGCGGAGTGACGGCGGTGCAGATCTCCCGCGTCCTCGGCCAACCGGTACCGGTGCACAACCAGTCCGTGGAGACAGGCGGCGCGCTCCCGGCGCCGGGGTTGCTCACCCGCCACTACAGTCCGACCACCCCGTTGCAGCTGCACCGCCGGATCACCATGGCCCAACTGCGCCGCGCCGGGGCCGATGAAGGATTTGTCCTCTTTGCCCCACCTGCCGGCGGGCTCCCGAAGACCGCCGCGCGCATCGAGATTCTGGCCAAGAACAACTCGCCGCGCATCGCGGCCCGCCGGCTCTTTGCCGCCCTGCACGCCCTCGATCGTGCCGGGCTGCGCCAACTTCACGCCGAACTGGCCCCAGAGGCCGGGGCCGGGGCGGCCATCAACGACCGCCTGCAGCGCGCCGCCGCCAAACGCCCCGGGCACTGAGCGCGCTTCGTGGACCGCCGCGGCAAGCCGGCCTCCCCGTCAACCGGCGAGCTCGTCGCCTTGGCCCGCAGCTCACGGGCAGCCTTCCGAAGGCGATTCGTCTTGGCGCGGCGACTTCACCCGTGGATCCTACGGCCCCATGTCGCGCTGGCTCGCCAGCCTCGTCTTCCTCGGCACCCTCGCCTTCTTCGGGTGCTTCCTGCTCTGGCCGATCGCCCAGATCGTGCAGGGTGGATTCATCGACGCGGACGGACACTTCACCCTCGGCTACATTGCAGCGGTGCTGGCCAACCCAATCTACCGCGACGGACTGGTAACTTCGTTCCTACTCGCCACCACCACGACCATCCTCTCGGTGGCGCTCGGGCTGCCGCTGGCCTACTTCGCCGACCGTCACCGTTTTCCCGGGCGCGCGTTCTTCGTCGCCCTGATCCTCGTCCCGCTAGTCCTGCCGCCCTTCGTGGGCGCCATCGGCCTGCGCCAAATCTTCGGACAATACGGTGCGTTCAACGCCCTGCTCCAGCACGCCGGACTGCTCGGCGCCGGCCACACCATCGACTGGCTCGCCCACGGCCGCTTCTGGGGCATCGCCCTGGTCCAGGCCCTCAACCTGTATCCGGTCATCTACCTCAACGCCGCCGCCGCGCTGGCCAACGTCGACCCGGCGATGGAGGAAGCCGCCGCCAACCTCGGCTGCACCGGCCTGCGCCGTTTCCGGCGCGTCACCCTGCCGCTGATGGCGCCCGGGCTTTTCGCCGGCGGCACCATCGTCTTCATCTGGGCATTCACCGAGCTGGGCGTGCCACTGGTGTTCGACTACGGTCGGGTCGCCCCCGTGCAGGTCTTCAGTCTGCTCAAGGAGATGAGCGGCAACCCGGCCCCATACGCGCTGGTGTCGATCATGCTCGGGGCCACCGTGCTCTTCTACGCGCTGAGCAAGGGCGTCTTCGGGCGTCACCGCTACGAGATGATGGCCCGCGCCACCGCCGCCCCGGCCACGCGCACCTTGCCGCTGTGGCGCGCGCTGCTGGTGTCGCTGCTCTTCGCCGGCGTGCTCGCCTTCGCCCTGCTGCCCCACGTGGGCGTGATCCTCGTGGCGAGCTCCCACGACTGGTACGCCACGCTCCTCCCAACGCAGTTCACGCTCGACAACTTCCGGCTCGCGCTCGGCCACGAATTCACCGTCTCGGCCATCCGCAACAGCCTCAAGTACGCCGCGCTGGCCACTGTGCTCGACCTCGTGCTCGGCGTCGCCATCGCGTGGACGATCGTGCGCAGCCGCCTGCCCGGCCGCCAGGTGTTGGACGCCCTGACGATGCTCCCCCTCGCCGTGCCCGGACTCGTGCTGGCCTTCGGCTTCCTCGCCATGACGCAGGAGGGCCGCGCCTTCGCCTTCCTCAACCCGATCGAGAACCCCACCCTCCTCTTGGTGATCGCCTACTCCGTACGCCGACTACCCTACGTCGTCCGCGCCGCTGCCGCCGGGTTCGAGCAGACCAGCATCACGCTCGAGGAGGCTGCGCAGAACCTTGGCGCCACACCGTGGCGGGCCACGCGCCGTATCACCCTGCCGCTGATCTCCGCCAATCTCATCGCCGGCGGCCTGCTCGCCTTCGCCTTCGCAATGCTCGAGGTGTCGGACTCGATCATCCTCGCGCAGAAGCAGGCATTCTTCCCGATCACCAAGGCGATCTTCGAGCTGTTCCAACTCCTTGGCGACGGCAAATACCTCGCCTCGGCCCTCGGGGTATGGGCGATGGCCTTCCTCTCCCTCACGATCATCGCCCTGGGCGTATTGTTGGGCAAGAAGGCCGGCGCGCTATTCCGGAGCTGAGGGGGCCAGCTCCACCGAGAGGAACTGGCGGGAGGTGCCATAGCGCACCACCAGCGTATTGCGCCCCTTGCGCAACGCCTCCACGGCGTCTTGCGCGTCGGCCACCTCGGCCTTGTTGACGGTCTCGATCACCGTGCCCACCGGCAGCCTTGCCGCGTGGGGCGAACGCCGATCCACCGAGACCACCACCACGCCGGAATCCTCGGTGAGCGCGAACTCGCGCTTGAGCTGCTCGTTGATCCGGGCCACCTGCACGCCGGCCAGGAACTCCAGGGACGCCCGGGCCGGATCCTCCCGAGCATCACTCAACTGCCCGAGAGTGACCTCCACGACGGAGGCCTTGCCCTCGCGGGAAATGCGCAGCGCCACCTTAGTGCCCGGCGTGAGCTGGGAGACGAGCAGGCGCAGCTCGTCGCGGTTGGCGACCGGCTTGTCGTTGACGGCCAGCACCACATCGCCGGCGAGCAGCCCGGCGCGCGCCGCCGGGCTTTGCGCGGTGATCTCGGAGACGAGCACGCCCCGGGTATCCTTCAGACCGAAGCCGGCGGCCAGCCCCGAATCCAAATCCTGGGTGCTAACACCGAGATAGCCGCGCACCACGGTGCCCGTCTCGACGAGGCTCTTCATGACAAAGGCCGCGAGATTCACCGGAATCGAGAAACCGATGCCGATGTTGCCGCGCGAGGTGGTCATGATCGCGGTATTGATGCCCACCAGTCGGCCGTGGGCATCGATGAGCGCCCCGCCGGAATTGCCGACATTGATGGCGGCGTCGGTCTGGATGAAATCCTCGTAGCCGGGATCGGTATCACCACGGGCGAGCAGGTCCAACCCGCGCCGCCCGGTGGCGGAAACGATGCCCATCGTGGCGGTCTGGCCGACATCGAGCGGGTTGCCGAGGGCGAAGACCACATCGCCCACGCGCAGCTTGTCGCTGTCGCCCAACACGACGTGGGGCAGGGCCGAGCCCTCCACCTTGATCACGGCCACATCGGTCTTAGGGTCGGTGCCCACGATGCGAGCGGACAGCTCACGGTCGTCGGGGAGCTTCACCAAAAGTTCGTCGGCCCCCTCGATCACATGGTTGTTGGTCAGGATGTAGCCTTCCGGGGAAACGATGACCCCCGAGCCCAGTCCACGTTCGGTTTGCAGCGGGGCGGCGGCGCCAGCCCCCGGCCGCAGCGGATTGCGCCGGTCGTTCTGCGCCGCGGCGGCGGGGCCGCGCTGGCGGGCATATTTGGTCGAATACACCGAGACCACCGCCGGCCGCGAGGCGGCGAGCGCATCGGCGTAGCTGGCCACCGCGACCGCCCCGGTGGAGGCGGGAGTCCGGTCCACCACCAGCGTCGGGGGCACGGGCCGGGCGCGCGTGACTCCGACACCGATCCCGGCGCCCACCGCCGCGCCCAGCACTGCTCCGGCAACCAAACACCGTTGTTTCATGGGCGGGAGGCGCGCAGAAGTGGTTCGTCGCCCCGCGAGGGGCGGGCCAGTCAGAATCCCTTGATCTTGAAAAGTCCGGTGACCGAGCGGTTCGAATGGATCCGCAGGATCGCCTCGCCGAGCAGTCCGGCGACGCTCAGGCGGGTGATGGGCAGGCCGCGGGTGTCCAGCGGCACGGAATTGGTGGTGATCAACTCGTCGATCAGGCCGGCCTGCAGGCGCGGGTACGCCATTTCGCTGAGGATACAGTGGCTGACGGCGGCGCGCACGCTCACCGCGCCGTGCTCGCGCAGCATCTTGGCGGCGGCGGTCAGGGTGCCAGCGGTCTCGGTCATGTCATCGACGAGCAGCACGTCGGCGCCCTTCACGTCGCCCACCACGCTGATGGCCTCGACGGTGGTGGCCGTGGTGCGCTTCTTGGCTACCAGGCCCAGGCCGGCGCCGAGGACTTCGGCATAGGCCGCGGCCATCTTCATGCCGCCCACATCGGGCGAGACGACCACCAGCCGGTCGGTCTTGAGATTTTTGGCGAGGTATTCGAAGAAGACCGGCGAGGCGTAGAGATGGTCGACCGGGATGTCGAAGAAGCCCTGGATCTGCTGGCTGTGCAGGTCCATCGTGAGCACGCGGTTGGCCCCGGCGGCCACGAGCAGATTGGCCACCAGCTTGGCGGTGATAGGCACGCGGGGCTGGTCCTTGCGGTCCTGGCGGGCGTAACCGTAGAACGGCATCACCGCAGTGATGCGGTTGGCCGAGGCCCGGCGGGCGGCGTCGATCATGATGAGCAGCTCGACCAAATGGTGGTTACTCGGCGGGCACGTGGGCTGGATGATGAAGACATCCTTGCCGCGCACGTTCTCGTTGATCTTCACGAATGATTCTCCGTCGGGGAAGGTCGTCACGGTGGCGTCGCCGAGCGGCAACTCGATCATCCGGCAAATCTCCTCGGCAAGAGGACGGTTGGCGTTTCCAGAAAAGACCTTGATATTGGCTTCCATCGTGGTGGAGGGAGCTTGAGGCAAAGGGAGGGTCATGCGGAAGGTTTTTCTGGCGCGGCGCGTCCGATTTGGGCTTCGAGCCGATCCACGCGCTTGAACAGCTCGGGGATTCGGGGGCGCAACACTTGGAATTTTTGCTCGATCAGGTACGGCAGTGCGTAGGTGCCGGTGACGTAGCTTTTGGGCGGCAGGTCGCGCACAATACTGGCCCGCCCTCCGACCTTGGAAAAGCTCCCGATCTTCAGATGCCCGGCGGTACCGGCCTGCCCAGCCATCACCACGTAGTCGCCCAAGCTGGTGCTTCCGGCGATGCCCACCTGCGCGACGATAAGGCAGTGCCGCCCAATCACGCAATTGTGGCCGATTTGGACGAGGTTATCGATCTTGGTGCCCTCCCCGATCGTCGTATGGCTGAACCGCGCCCGGTCGATGGTCGCGTTGGCCCCGATCTCCACATCGTTGCCGACCACCACGTTGCCCACCTGCGGGATCTTCTCGTGGCGTCCCTTGACCGTGTCGTAGCCGTAGCCGTCGGAACCGACCACCGCCCCGGGCTGCAAGCGCACCCGGTGGCCGAGTACGCATTCCTGGGCCAACACCGTGTGGGCCCCGAGCCAGCAATCCTGACCAACCCGCGCGCGCGCGCCGACAAACACTCCAGCCTGCAACACTGTGCCCTCCCCGATCTCGGCCTCGGCCTCAACTATACACAGCGGCCCGACATGTGCGGTGGCCGCGATCCTCGCACCCGCCACCACCACCGCACTGGGATGAACCCCGGGCGCCGGCTTCGGCCAAAGGAGTTGCTCGAGGTGGCGGCAGAGGCGCGTCAGGCCGACCGACGGGTTGTCGAGCAACAGCCAGAGCTGGCCGGCCGGGGGCGTGCCGGGATAGTCCACGGGGAGCAGCAGAACCGAGGCGCGACTGCGGGCAACCTCGTCGCGATACTTCGGATTGCCGAGAAAGGAGAGCTCCCCGCTGGTGGCGCTATCGAGCGGCGCGATCCCGATGATCTCGGCCTCGGTGGCCCCGAGACTACGTACCGGCTGCACGATTTCGATGATGCGAGCTGCGGCAAAAGCGGGCGACATGATTAGCAGCGTGGGCGGAGCACGTGGGAACTGAAAACAAAAAAACCCCGCCCAGTAGCGGGCGGGGTCCGAAAAGGGCGAACTCGGCTTACTTCTTGGCGGCGGGAGCCGTCGCGGCCGGGGTGCTAATGGTGATGGCCGGGGCGGGGCGGTCCTTGTTGATCGCGGTCAGGACCTCATCGGTGATGCTATAGGCCGAATCGGCGAAGACCAGGACGCCCTGGTTGAGCACCACGGTGATGCCCTTCTTCTTGGCAATCTCGGTGGCGATCTTCGAAATCTCCTCGACGGCCTGCTGCTGATACTGGCCGAAGATCGCGCGCAGCTGCTGCTGGGTCTGCTGGGCGAAGGTCTGGATCTCGCTCTCCTTGGCGCGGACCTCGCCAACCTTCTTCTGCAGCTCGCCTTCGGCCTTCTTGCGGGCCTCGTCGTTGAGCAACGCATTGCTGCCCTGCTCCTGGAGCTCCTTGGCCTGGGTGACGAGCGCCTCGCGCTCCTTCACCATGGATTGCAGCAGCTCCTGGGCTTTCTTCTCATCCTCGCGCAGCTTGGTCTGCTGGGCTTCGGTCTTGTAGAATTTCTCAAAGAGCTGCTCCATGTCGACGGTGGCGACCTTGAGGGCCGGCTGCGCCTGGAGACCAACGGTCGCGGCGGCCACGGCCAACGCGGTGAAGACGGAACGGAATGGGTGTGTCATGATATTTAGGGTTCGGAAAGCAGGGACAGAAGCGGGTTAGAAGCGGGTGCCGAACGAGAAGTTGAACTGCCCGCCCTTGTCGTTCTTACCATCGGACGTGAGCGGAATGCCGTAGTCGAGGCTCATCGGCGAGCCCATGACCATCATCCGGATGCCAAAGCCGAAGTTGTCGTTGTAGCCGGAGGGGTTGAAGTCATAGGCGTTGCGATTGACGAAGCCGGCATCGTAAAAGACCGCGAAGCGCACCGGACTCACAATATCCAGCGAGTACTCGAGGCTGAAGAAACCGTAGCTTTTGCCGCCGAGGGGCACGTCAGTACCAGGGATCTTCGGTCCCACATCGCGATACTCGAAACCGCGCAGGGTGGTCGGGCCGCCCAGCGAATAGTTGAAGTAATAGAGGTCGTCGTCGGTGGTATCACCGAACTTCTGCAACACACCGGCGCGCAGCAGCACGCTGAGTACCTGAGACTGCGCCTTGAAGAGCGGCACGAACTGCGCCCCACGAGCTTCCAAGCGATAGAAATCGCGGTCGCCTCCTAGGGGGCCGCCACCGAACTCCGAGATCAACTCGATACGGTTACCCCGCGTGGTGTTCACAATCTTGTCACGCGTGTCGCGCAACAGCGTGAAGCCGACCTTCGAGACGCCGGTGGTTTTCTCCATTATATTGATGAACTCCGGGGCATTGGAGGCGATGTCGCGATAGTCGATCACCTCGTAGCCGTAGGAGAGCTGGCCTTCGAACAGCTCGAAGAGGCGCTTGCGGGTATAGACGGAACCGCCGGTGGAGACCTGCTCGTAGTAGGACGAGGTGTAGTCGGAGCTGACCCGATGCAGCTCGAAGCCGAGCGCCAGCTGCTTCTCGAACAGCCATGGTTCCTCGAAGTTGAGGCTGAGCTCGTTGGACTGGGAGCCGATCTGGAACTTGATGCGGAACTTCTGTCCGTCGCCCTGGAAGACCGAGCGGCGGTTGAACAAATCGAAGTTGGACTGGCTGAGCTCGGCGTAGAACACGGCCTTCTCCAGCGAGCTATAGCCGGCACCAAAGGTCAGATTGCCCGTGCGCCCTTCGGTGACCTTCACCTTCATGTTGCGGCGCGTGGGGATGGCAGTCTCCTCCGGAGTGAGGCTGACAGTGCCGTCCTCGAAAAACCGGGTATTCTCCAGGCGCATCTTGCTGATGTTCATGCGCACCGAGTCGAACACCTGCCCGGGGGCCAGCACCAGCTCGCGCAGGATCACGATGCTCTTGGTCTTCTCGTTGCCCTCGATCTTGATGGTTTCCAGGGTGATTCTCTCGCCCTCGGTAATGTCAAAATCGATATCGATGTCGCCCGTCTCCATGTTGGGCTTGCGCACCATACGCACGCGGGTGTCGAGATAGCCGCCCTTGCCGTAGAACTCCTCCAACGCCTCCAAGTCCTTGTCGAGCTTGGAGGGGGTGAACCAGTTTCCAGGCCGCTCATTGAGGGCCAGGGAGAGGAAGCGGGCCGGGAAGAGCTTGTTGCCGAGGAACCCGATGCGTCCCAGCTTGTAGCGGCGGCCTTCGCTCACCGGAATCACGATGACGAGGCGGCCGGGGCTGGGGTATTCAAACTGCACCTTAGCGCGGGCCACCTCGACGTCGAGATAGCCCTGCTCGCGGTAAAAATCGCGGAGCTTGTCCAGGTCCTCCTCGAATTTGTCGTCCTGCAGGCGCCCGGTGCTGGTGATCCAGGAGAACATCCACCAACGCTTGGTCTCCTCCATCTGGCCGCGCAATTTGCGGGCGGAAATATGCTCGTTGCCGGTGAAACGCACGTCCTTGATGCGGGTTTTGACACCTTCACGAATACGGAAGATCACCCGGCCGAAGCCGGTCGTGCGATCGCGCTCGATGGAATAATTCACCTCGGCCTGCGAGAATCCCTTCTTCTGGTAGTACTCGAAGATCTTCTCGGTATCGGCCTTGACCAGGCGCTCGTCGAGCGAGGCGTTGGGCTTGGTGCCCACCTCCTTCTTGAGTCGGCGGGCCGTGATCGCCTTGTTGCCGTCGTATTCGATGGAGAGCACGCGGAACTTCGGAGTCACCTCCAGCACCAGATCCACCAGCACCGCAGAGACCTCGGTCTTCTTGACCTCGATGAGTTCGAAGAGGCCGGTGCGGTAGAGATTGCGCACGTCGCGATCCAGCGAGGACTCGTCGAAGGCCGCCCCTTCGCGCAACTGCACATTGGCGCGCACCACCTGCTCGCTGACATTGCGCACGCCCTGGAAGCGGACCTCCACTTTGCCGATCTTGACCTCCGGCCCGCGGTCCGCCTGGGCCCGCACGGCGGGTGCCCCGGCAAATACCATCAATGCGAGCAGCAGGCCCAACCAACCCCAGGCCGGGGTGTTACGAGATGTGGTTTTCAAAGCGGGTAATGTCTCTGAGGAACGTTAATTTGATTTCTCCTACTGGGCCGTTTCGTTGCTTGGCAACGATCAAATCCGCCGAGTCGGCCGCGGTCTGGAACTTTTCGTCTGCTTCTTTCGGTCGCGCCAGCATCAAGACGACGTCGGCATCCTGCTCGATCGAGCCGGATTCACGAAGGTCGGACAGACGAGGCACGCGGTTCTCTTTTTCGGATGCACGGTTGAGCTGGCTCAGGACAATGACAGGCACGTGGAGTTCCTTCGCCATCGCCTTCATGCCGCGCGAAATCTCCGCCACCTGCTGTTCGCGGTTGGCCTTCGGGTCGGTCCCGGAGACCAGTTGGAGGTAGTCGACAATGATCATCCCCAACCCGCCCCGATCGCGCAAGCGCTGCGCCACCCGCCGGGCCTTCGCCCGCATTTCCATGATCGAAAGATTGCTCGAGTCGTCGACGAGGATGGGCGAGGCCTTCAGGGCCTCCGCCGAACGGCCTAGGCGCGAGGTGTCCTCGCTGTCGCGGCCCACGAAGCCGTCGCGCAGCCGCTGCATGTTCACCCGCGCATGCGAACAGAGCATACGCAGGGCAATCTGCGAGGAACCCATTTCCAGGCTGAAGAGCAACACACCCACCGGCGGGTATTTTTTGTTCGGCGGCAACGCGGCCGCCTCGGCGAAGTTCAACGCCAAGCTGGTTTTGCCCATCGAGGGACGGGCGGCCAGAATGATCATTTCCTGCTTCTGGAAACCAAAAAGCATCTTGTCGACATCGACCAAGCCCGAGCTCACCCCGGTCATCTCTCCGCGCCGTTCGAGCATCTTGGCGATCACCGCGGTGGCCTCCTTGATGGGCTCCTTCATCTCCCGGGCCGAATCGCTGGTGCGGTCCTGCGTCACCTGAAACATGTCGCGCTCGACCTTGTCGATGAACTCCTCGATCCCGCCCTGGTACTCGTAGCAGCGCTCGATCGCCCCGGTGGCCACCGCGATCAACTGGCGCAGCAGGGCGTTCTCGCGCACCTGCTCGAGAAAATACGTTCGGTGGGCCGTGGTCGGAATGCGGTCGGTGAGCTGATTGAGCCGCACCAGGCCGCCGACGCCGTCGAGCAGCCCTCGCTTGCGCAACTCCTCGGCCAGCACCGCCTCATCGACCGGGTTGCCCGCTCGGTAGAGGTCGCAAAGCACCTCGAAAATCACCCGGTTGGCCGGGCCATAGAAGGCCTCCGGCGCCAGTTTGGCCTCCAGACAGGCGGTGATGCTGTCGCCGCCGTCGATCATGCAACAGGCCAGCAACGACTCTTCCGCCTCCGAGCTGTGCGGCGGGGTGCGACCGGTGGCGGACACACCGCCACCAGTACGCGGCGCGTCTTCGGCGGCGTAACGGCGAGGGGATTGGGGGAAATCGGGAGGCATCGGCGGAAGAGCGGGATCGCGGCAGACTTTGCCCCACACCGCAATGGCAAGTTGCCACCTATTATTCACAAAGCGCCCGCGCCTGCCGCTTGCCTTCCCCCGGTGTCTCTGCTGCGGTTTTCCTCGTTTATGCGAATCCGCTCCTATCGCGCCCTGCGCCCGCAACCCGACCTCGCCGCCCAGATCGCCTCGGTCCCCTATGACGTGGTCAACACCGCCGAGTGCCGCGCTCTCGTCGAGGGCAACCCGCTGAGCATGCTCCGCGTCGCCCGTGCCGACCTCGAATTCCCCGACGACACCGACCCCTACTCCGATGCCGTCTACGCCCGCGCCAAGGAAAACTTCCAGAAGCTCATCAGCGCCGGTCATCTCGTGCGCGAGTCCGCTCCCAGCCTCTACATCTACCAGCAGCAGATGGGGGCCCACATCCAGACCGGCGTCGCCGCCCTCTGCCATGTGGAGGACTACGACAACAATCTGATCAAAAAGCACGAGAAGACCCGCAAGGACAAGGAAGACGACCGTGTCCGCCATACTGGCACGCTCTCGGCCAACCCCGGCCCGGTTTTCCTCACCTACCGCGACCAGCCCGAGATCGACACCATCGTCGCCGCGGCCATCGCCAGCGAGCCGCTCTGCAGCTTCACCGCCTCCGACGGCATCCGCCACACCGTCTGGCGCATCACCGCCCCGGAGACCCTCGTTGCCGCCTTCCGCGCCGTTCCGGCCGTCTACATCGCCGACGGCCACCACCGCGCCGCCTCGGCCGCCCGCGTCGCCCGCGATCGCCGCGCCGCCAACCCCGGCCACACCGGAGAAGAGGACTACAACTGGTTCCTCACCGTCCTCTTCCCCGCAAAACAACTTCGCATCCTCCCCTACAACCGGCTCATCGCCGACCTCAACGGCCGCACCGCCCGCCAGTTCCTCGGCGAGCTTGGCCGCGCCGGCGCCATCACACCCGCGGCCTCCCCCGCCCCGGCCACCCCCGGCAGTGTCCATTTCTTTGTTGAAGGCCAGTGGCACGCCCTCGCCCTCAATCCTTCCCCCGGCGCCGACCCGGTCTCGCGCCTCGATGTGAGCCTGCTGCAGGACAAGGTGCTGGCCGTGCTGCTCGGCATCGACGACCCTCGCACCAGCAAACGCATCGACTTCGTGGGCGGTATCCGAGGCACGAAATATCTTGAGGAGGCCGTGAATTCCGGCCGCGCCACTGTGGCTTTCTCCCTGCACCCGGTGACCATCGAGCAGCTCATGGCCATCTCGGATGCCGGCCAAATCATGCCGCCGAAGAGCACTTGGTTCGAGCCGAAGCTGCGCGACGGCCTCTTCATGCACCAGTTCTGAGCGCGCTCGCCGGCCTCCGGCGATCAAGCCCCTCCCCGCTCGGGCCGGCCTGCCGCCGGCCCGTTTTTGCGGGGCAATCCTTGGACCGCAGTCCAGAAAACAACGCTACGCAGCGCCTCAATCCGGGCGGTCCGGAAGCCGGGAAACGGGCAACTCGCGCTCGCCAACAGAGGTGTCCGGTTCCGCTCCGCCTCGTAGCACCGGATTGGCGAGGATCTCGACATAGACCTGGGGGCCGCCGGCCTTGGCCACGGCGTCGATGGAGGCGATCACTTCACTGAGGCGGCGGTCCGCCGGGGCGGCCTTGTCGGTCCCCACCCGGCAAGAAAACTCCCAGCGATTGAAGCCTTCGGGCGGCGTTTTCTTCTGTTCGCGCTGCACGTACTTGCGCACCTCGTTCTTGATGCTCTCCAGCACGCGCTGGCTGTCTTTTCCGGTTACCTGCAAAGGGAAGGTCTTTTTCATGTCTGCAGCCGGTATAGCACGGACCGGAGGCCCTTGGGCAGCAAGAATCGGAGAAAACGCGGAATCCGCGGGTGATAGCCGCAGGCGCGGCCGGCCAACGGCTGAGTGACTTCGTCATCCAGCTACGCCGAAGAGGGAGCAGCGCCGTCACTTGGCCCGCCCCCTTGCCGAAACCCCGGGGTTCCACGACTCCCCCACGGAAGCCGCGGAACGAAACCCGCTCAGAGATCCGCCAAGCGCATGCCCATGCCAATGAGCCGCTCGCGCATGGTGTTCGAATCCTGCGCCTTCTCCACCGCCTCGTCCGGCGAGATGATCTCCCGGTTGACCATACTGAGCAGATGGGCGTCGAGCGTGATCATGCCGAGGTTGGCCCCGGTCTGGATGTCGGAGGTGATACGGAAGGTCTTGTTCTCGCGGATGAGCGACTGGATCGAGGTCGTGGCCACCATCAGCTCAAAACCCGCGATTCGGCCGCCCCCGTTCTTTTTGCACAGCACCTGCGAGATGACGGCGACCAGGGAGGATGCCAACTGGGTGCGGATCATCTCCTTCATGTTCGAAGGGAAGGCGTCGACGACACGGTCGATCGTCTTGGCGGCGCCGTTGGTGTGCAGGGTGGCGAAGACGAGATGGCCCGTCTCGGCCGCCGTGATCGCCGCCTCGATGGTCTCCAGATCGCGCATTTCACCGACCAGGATGTAGTCGGGATCCATGCGCAACGCCCGGCGGATGGCCTCGGCGAAGTTGGGCACATCCACGCCGATCTCACGCTGGGCCACCACGCAGCGCTTGTGCTCGTGGTAGTATTCGATCGGATCCTCGATGGTGATGATGTGGCCCTCGCGGTGCTCGTTGATGTAGTTGATCATCGAGGCCAACGTGGTCGACTTGCCCGAGCCGGTCGGCCCGGTCACCAGGATGAGCCCGCGCGGGCGGAAGAGCAGCTCCTTGACCTTGTCCGGCAGGCCGATCTCGCGCAGGCCGAACATGCGGTTGGGAATCTGGCGCAGTACCAGGCCGATGGAGCCCTTGCTCTTGAACACCGCCACGCGGAAGCGAGCCTTGTCGAGGTAGGCGAACCCGAAGTCGGCGCCACCGTTGAGCTTGAGGCCCTGCTGGTGGTGATCCGGGGTGATCGAGAGCATCAGCTGCTCGGTGTCGTAGGGCGTCAGCGGCGTGCCGTCGATCGGCGTCATGGTGCCGCTAATGCGCAAGGTGGGCGGCTGGCCCACATGGAGGTGCAGGTCGGAGGCATTCTCCTCGCAGACCAGCTCCAGCAAATCGTTCATCTCGTAGCTCATGGCGGGTAGATTGGGGCGCGGGGTCAGTCGGAATCGCCGACGGTGTGGGCCGCAATCTCATCGATCGTGGTCAACCCGGCGAGTGTTTTACGCAGACCATCTTCACGCATGGTGCGCATTCCAGCCCGGCGGGCGGCCTCCCGCAATTGCGCGGCGGTAACGTTGCCGTAAATCAGCCGGCGCAATTCCTCGTCGGCGACAAGCAGCTCGTACACCCCGATGCGCCCGCGGAAGCCGCTACCATGGCACTCGGGGCAGCCCGCGCCGCGCCGCCAATCCGCCTCCTTGAGGGCCTCGGCCGGCAGCACGAGGCCGCGCAGCTCCGCCGGGGTCGGCACATACGAACGTTGGCAAGCCGAGCACACCCGGCGCACCAGACGCTGCGCCACCACCGCGCGCAGGGTCGCCGCCAACAGAAACGGCTTCACCCCCAGGTCGATCAGCCGGGCCAGGGCGGCGGCGGCATCGTTGGTGTGCAGCGTGCTGAAAACCAGGTGCCCGGTCTGCGCGGCGTTTACGGCAATCTCGGCCGTCTCCCGATCGCGGATCTCGCCGATCATGACCACATTCGGTGCCTGCCGCAGGATCGCCCGCAGTGCCACCGAGAAGGTCAGCCCGGTTTCCGGCCGTACGGGCACCTGGTTGATCCCGGCAAGCCGGTATTCAATCGGATCCTCAACGGTGACGATCTTGCGGTCGGGGTGGTTGAGCCGGGTGCAGGCAGGTGTAAAGCGTGGTCGTCTTGCCGGAGCCGGTCGGCCCGGTGACAAGCACCAGGCCATCGGGAGCCTCCACCGCGCGGGCGAAGCGCTGCTCGTCGTCGGGCCACAGGCCCAGCGTCGCCCAGTCGAGGGCGAGTCGCTCGACCTCGAGCAGGCGCAACACCATGCTCTCCCCATGCACCGTGGGCAGGCAGGAGGCGCGCAGATCAAGGGCTTTGCCCGACACCTCCATCTGGATGCGCCCGTCCTGCGGCACCCGTTTCTCGTCAAGGCCCATGCGGGCCATGAGCTTCAGACGCGAGATCAACGCGGCCTGCAGGCGTTTCGGCGGGCTGTCGATCTCCTGCAACACCCCGTCGATGCGCAGCCGCAACCGCAGGCGCTGGGCTTGGGGCTCGAAATGGATGTCGGAGGCGCGCCGTCGCAGGGCCTCCTCGACGATGTGCTGCACCACCCTCGCGATCGGCGCGTCCCCGGCCCCGGCGGCGTCCATGGAATCCTCCACAGGAACCGGCTCCGCCGGCGCGGCCGGCGTCGCCACCGGTCCGTAACACCGCAGCAACCCCGCTCGGATCGCCGCGGCAGGAGCCAGCACCGGATCGAGGGCCAGTTGCACGGCCGCACCAAGCTTCTCCAATTCGGGAGAGAGCGGGTCCGCCACCGCTACGCGCAACACCGCCCCGTGCGCGGCCAGCGGCAAGGCCTGGGCGCGCAGCGCCAGTTCGCGCGGCACCACAGCCAAGGCCTCCGGCTCAGGCCGCAGCTCCTCGGCACGCAGGCAAGGCAGCGCCAGCGCCTCGCCGAGCAGTCCCAACGCAGTCTCGCGCCCCAGCGCGCCAGCGGCGATCAACGTCTCCACCAGCGGCGGGGCCTCGCCCGTCGCCGCCACTGCGGCCAGCCGATCACGAACCGCCGCCAACGCAGCACCGTCCACCAGCCGTTTCTCCACGGCCAGGCGGACCACAAGTTCGTCGGTGGAGTGCACGGGGTTGCGGATCCTTCGTGCCTCTGTCCCGGGCCTACCGGTTGAGCCCCATCAGGAACTCGACGTTTGTCTTCGTCTTCTTGAGACGGCTGATGAGCATCTCCATCGCCTCGGTGCCGGGCAGGCCCTGCATGGTGCGGCGCATCGAGAAGATGCGCTGCAGCTCGTCGGGATGGTAGAGCAGCTCCTCCTTGCGGGTGCCACTGCGGTCCATGTTCACCGCCGGGAAGATGCGCTTGTTGACCAGATCGCGGTCGAGATGGAGCTCCATGTTGCCGGTGCCCTTGAACTCCTCGAAGATGACCTCGTCCATCTTCGAGCCGGTGTCGATCAACGCAGTGCCCACGATGGTGAGACTGCCGGCGCCCTCGATGTTGCGCGCCGAGCCGAAGAAGCGCTTCGGCTTCTGCAGCGCGGTGGTGTCGAGGCCGCCCGTGCCGATCTTGCCGCTGTTGCCGGTAAGGTTGTTGTAGGCGCGGGCCAGACGGGTGATCGAGTCGAGGAGAATGACCACGTGCTCGCCATGCTCGATCATGCGGCGCGCCCGCTCCACCACCATCTCGGCGCAATGCACGTGGCTCTCGGGCGTCTCGTCAAAGGTCGAGCTAACGACTTCGCCGCGGGTGTGCCGCTTGAAGTCGGTCACCTCCTCGGGGCGCTCGTCGACCAGCAGGATGATGAGCTTCACCTCGGGGAAATTGTCCGAGACGGCGTTGGCGATGTTCTGCATCAGCACCGTCTTGCCGGTTCGCGGCGGGGCGACAATGAGGCCACGCTGGCCGAAGCCGATCGGCGTGACGATGTCGACCAGGCGCATCGAGATGTCCTTCGCCTCCGCACCAGGGACCTCCAGCAGAATGCGCTTGAGCGGATAATACGGTTCGAGCTCCTCGAAGGGGGTGACACTCGCCAGCAACGCCGGATCGCGCCCCATCGCCGAGAGAATCTTCACCGACGCCGGGCAGCGTTCGTTGCCCTGCGGGGCCTGCACCTGCACCTCGAGCTGCACACCGCGCTTGAGGCCGTAGCGCTTCACCAGGCTTTCCGGCACGAACGTATCGTCGGGATACAGCCGGTAGTTGTCATGGGCGTGGACAATGAATCCGTAACCGCGGTCGGTGAGATCGAGCCACCCCCGGTCGACGATCGGGCGCTTCTGTTCGGCTGCGTGCTGAAGAATTCCCTTCAACATCTGAAAACGGTTGGGCACGCCGTCGAAGGTTACCCCTTGGTTGCGCGCGGCGGTGGCCAGATCGGCCAAAGACAACTGCGCCAGTTCGTTGATCGCGAGGGGTTCGCCCCCGCCAGAGATGATGTCGACGGCGAGGGTTTCGAGCGCGGCGAGATCGGCAAAACGTTCCGTCTGCGGCAGATCGCCAGTCACCTGCACGAAGTTCGGCGGCGGCGGTTGCTGCGGGGGCCGCTCGGGCCGGTCACGAAAGGCGCGCTCCGGGCGAGCCCCGCGGTCACCACGATCCGGACGCTCGCCGGGGCCGCCGCGATGGAACTGACCTCCGCCGCGCGGTTCGACGAAGCCGCCAGGACCACCAGGCCCGCCACGGTCGGGCTGGCCGCCACCCGGCTGGCCACCGCCGTGGCCGTGCTGGCGCAGCATCTTGGACTTCTTTTTCTCCAGTTTGAGCTGCTTCCAGTAGTCGCGCCCGTAGCGCTTGCCGGCTTGGAGTGGACCTCCGGCTTGGCCAGGGGCCTGATCCGCACCGGGCTGACCCGCTTCGCGATCACCCTCGCCTGCAGGTGCGGCACCGACACCCGGCTCGGCCGGAGTCTCACCAGAAGATGCCGCAGCCGCTTCGCCCCCACCGTCGCTCTGGGCGGCGGACGGCGGTTCGGCCGGCGCGAAATCGCGCAGCACTGCTGGCGGCGCTTCGTCGTCGGGAGAAAAGGACAAAACCTCCTGTTGCGGCACGGGAGCCGCTACCCGGCCCGGCCGGCGCTCGCGCATCACCGGGCGGGGCGCTTGAGGCGCCTCGTCGCGCGCAGACTGGACAGGCTCTTCGCGCGGAGCGCGGGGCGCTTCCTCGTGCGGGGTTTCGATCAACGTCTCGCGCGGCGCCTCTCGCGTCACCACCGGAGCCTCCTCGTGCGACGCCGCGGCCGCCGGAACCTCGGCGGATTCCTCGGTTGGGGCAGCCTTCTTGCGCGTGCGCGGGGCGGCGGCGGTCTTGCCCCGTGTCAGGCGGGTGCGCCGCTTGGGGGTGGAGGCCTCGGAATCAGGCGTGGCAGCAGAATCGGAATCGGACGAAGAACGGGGGGTTTCCATGCGGAAAACAGGTACAGAGATGCTGGCGACAATGGGGCGCCGGCGGAATGGAACGGTCGGAGGTTTGGGCTAGTGCCAGCGGCCGGCGAGCAGAGCGACCTGTTCCTTCAAAAAGTCGAGCGACCCGTCATTGAGAAGGACGAAGTCGGCGGCGGCGATTTTCCGGGGGAGCGGAAGCTGCTTGGCGATGCGTGCTGCGGCGAGGTCGGCAGGGACTCCGCGCGCATGCAGCCGTGATACTTGCAGGGCGGACGATGTGGCCACGCAGATGGTGGAATCAAACCAATTCTCCAACCCCTTCTCAAAGAGCAGAGGCACCTCCACCACCCATTTCGCCTCCAAGTCGCTCGCCAATGCCCGCCGCCAGGACTCGCGCACCCGCGGGTGCAGAAGCGCCTCCAACCAGAGCCGATCGGCGTCATTGGCAAAGACTCGCGCCGCCACCGCTGCGCGGTCGAGTCGGCCGTCCTCGCCGACCACCGTCGGCCCGAAGCGCGCGACCAGCGCCGCCACTATTTCAGGACTGGGCAAGACCTCCTCGCGCACGATTCGGTCGCAGTCGACCACACGGAACCCCAGCTCGGCAAACATTCGCGTCGCCGTGGATTTTCCGCAGCCCATGCCGCCGCTCAGCCCCAGCACCAGCCGTGGTCGCGGCCAGTCCGGCGGCGGCGACTCCCGCCCCACCTGGGAGGCCAAACTAGGCAGCGTACTCGGAGTCTGGGTTTCCATCGGGCGCGCTGATGCTGCCCAGCGACTCCCGCCCGGCAACCCCGTTTCTCCGTAGGGGAAGTGGGAGCGACTAGCGAGTAGCGGGCATGCTCCGGCTCCTTCTCCTGATCGTGCTCGTTCTCGGTACGATCGGTCCGATCACCTCGCCCCGCTTGAGCCCCGATCGCCGCGGTATCCCTCCGGTGCGTTCTGCCTTCTTCCTTCTTCGTTCTGCCTTCCCCTCTCTGCCTCCCCGCTTGCCCCTCCGGCGGGAACGGGCATCCCTATAGGCGCTCCGCCCCCCGGCAGTCCCAATTCTGCCATGCTCGCCACCGCCGTCTCCGCCGCGCTTCAAGGCATCGAAGCCGTACCCGTGCAGGTCGAGGTCAACACCGGCGAGGCCGGCGAGCCCAAGCTCATCCTGGTCGGCCTGCCCGATGCCGCCGTGAAGGAATCGGACGACCGCGTCTTCTCCGCGCTGGCCAACAGCGGTCTCCACCCACCACGCACGCGCACCACCATCAACCTCGCGCCCGGCGACCTCCGCAAGGAGGGGCCCCTCTACGACCTGCCCATTGCGCTGGGCATCCTTGTGGCCACCGGCCAGCTCGTCACCGAGGGGCTCGACGACTACCTCATCGCCGGCGAGCTCGGCCTCTCCGGAGCCACCCGCCCGGTGCGCGGCGCCCTCGCCATGGCCGTACTCGCCCGCAAACTGGGCAAACGAGGCCTCATCCTCCCGGCCGTTTCCGCCGAGGAAGCGGCGCTGGTGGCCGGAGTCCACGTCTACCGGATCAATACCTTGGACGAGGCCGTGCGCTATTTCGCCGGCCAGCTCGCGCTGCAGCCACTGCCGCCTGCGGTGCCCACGCCCAGCCCCCCCGTGGAGGGCGCGCCCGACTTCGCCGAGATCAAAGGCCAGCAGGCCGTGCGCCGCGCCGTCGAGGTGGCGGTCGCCGGTAACCACAATCTCTTGCTCGTTGGCCCGCCGGGCTCAGGCAAATCGATGATCGCCAAACGTCTCCCCTCCATCATGCCCGAACCGGAGATGGAGGAATTCCTGGAGATGCTGGCCATCCACAGCGCCGCCGGCCACACGCTGCACGGCGAACTGCGCACCTTCACCCGCCCCTTCCGCGCCCCGCACCACACCATCTCCGACGTCGGCCTAATCGGTGGCGGCGCCATCCCCGGCCCTGGCGAGATCTCGCTGGCGCACCACGGTGTGCTCTTTCTCGACGAACTCCCGGAGTTCAAACGCTCCGCCCTGGAAGTGCTGCGCCAACCCATGGAGGACAACCAGGTCACCATCTCCCGCAGCGCCGGCAAGATCACCCTGCCCGCCAACTTCATGCTGGTGGCCGCGATGAACCCCTGCCCGTGCGGCTATCTCGGAGACCCGAAGCGCAACTGCCGCTGCTCCCCCACCCAGATCCAGCGCTACCGCGCGCGCATCAGCGGCCCCCTGCTCGACCGCATCGACCTCCATGTCGAGGCCCCGGCGCTCTCGGTGGGCGAGCTGCGCACCAGCAAGCCCGGGGAGGGATCCGCCCCGATTCGGGCGCGGGTGCGCCGCGCCCGCGCCATCCAGGAGCGCCGCTTCGCCGGCACCCCCACCCATACCAACGCCTGCATGACGCCGGCGCAGATCCGCAAACACTGCGCCCACGACCGGGCCTTGGGCGACCTGCTGGAGCAGGCGATGCTCCAGCTCGCCCTCTCCGCGCGCGCCTACGACCGGATCCTGAAGGTCGCCCGCACGATTGCCGATCTCGCCGGTGCGGAGACCATCGCCGCCAACCACCTGTTGGAGGCGATCCAATACCGTAGCCTCGACCGCAACGTGTTCTACTAACGATAGGGAGAACAGGTCACGCCACTCCGCAACATGAACAGCCTACTCATCAGCGTCATTTGGCGGCGAGGTCAGCCGTTCACCAGATATGCCACCAAGGACGATGAACTCGATCAGTGTAGCGGTATCCGACATTCCGCATAATCGCTCTGATGCGAGACTGCATTCGCCGACCGCGAAAGGTGTGCCCATACGACCAACCTGGCTTGGCAACGAGCAGTATCATCGCCTCCGGCTCATTTGCAGCGTCCAGAGCTAGGTCAAGGAGCAGATCGAAATGGCGCTCATGCACCATCCGCGGGGCCCTCGTGATTGCAATGCGCGCGGAGAAAACCCCGTATGCGGCGCCACGTTCCGATCCATTGTGAATGGGGGCCCCCAACGCCTCTTCGCATCGAGGGAACGGGCTCCACTCCTCGGCCAGCGAAACAGGTGCGATCGGGCTGAACACATGAAACAGGAGGTCTTTTCGCGAGCGGATATGAATCTCATCCCAAGCCTGTCCCTCTACGTCATAATGGAAAGACATGGCATCACCGAGAGCACGCGCCGATCGGTACTCCTCAGGCAGAGGACGTTTGAGCACCCCAGCCAATAGGCCAGCGATGGAGACCAAGCTGGCCGGTGCTTCCCGTGGAGATCGTCGAATGTGTACATTTTCGTCTCAAAATATCCTGCACCCTTACCGCACTCCATCAGCTGGTGTTGGATGGTCGGTCGCCAATTCGAAGAATCAGGAAGCGGAGCTTCAAAACAAGAACCTGAGCGGGAATCGGAAGAAATCCGACGAGATTCTTCTCATACGGAACAATCTCGGGTGGAGTGCATTCGATCACAGCAGCAGGTGACTGGCGGCGAACCTCCTGCGATCCATGCGTTCCTTGCGGCTAGAGCACTTTCAATAAAACTGTGCCATTGGGCGCCGGGGCGCTCATGGTGGCGAGCATGAAGACGATCTCGCTGGATCTCAGAGAGGCGAATCTTGGCCGCCTACGACGCCCAGGAGGGAACCCGGGAGGAAGTGGCCAAGCGCTTCCGGGTGTCGGTTGGGATGGTTAAGAAGCTACTACAGCAACGCAGTCGAACCGGCGACATCGCCCACCGGCATCGTTTTTCGGGACGCAAAGCCAAGATCCTGCCCGAGTATCGCGAGCGTCTGGGGGCCCTCATTGCCGCGCAACCAGATCTGACCCTGTCCGAGATCAAGGCCCGGTTGGCAATGTCCTGCAGCGTACCGGCGCTGCATTACGCACTGGTCGCCATGGGACTGACTTTTAAAAAAAGACGCTGCATGCCGCCGAGCAAAGTCGCCCCGATGTCGCCCAGGCCCGAGCGCAATGGAAGCAAGAACAGGGAAGCTTCGCCCCGGCCCGGCTGGTCTTCATCGACGAGTCGGCCGCCAAGACGAACATGACCCGCCTGCGCGGTCGGGCGCCGTGCGGTCAGCGTCTGGTCGCCAGTTGCCCCCACGGCCATTGGCAGACCACCACGATGATCTCCTCGGTGCGCGTTGATGGCTCGAGTGCCTGCCTCACCATCGAAGGCCCCACCGACACCGCGGTGTTCCAGGCTTACGTTGGCGAAGTGCTTGTGCCGACCTTGTGCCCCGGCGATCTGGTCGTGCTGGATAACCTGGGCGCCCACAAAAACGAAGCGACTCTCGCGCTGATCACCGCCACCGGCGCGCAGGTTC
>JADJTK010000001.1 GCA_016711225.1 Opitutaceae bacterium | reverse complement strand
ACGCCTTCTGGCGTCATGGGCTGGCGGTGGCGCAGGCCGTGCTCGTGCTCCAGAAGCGGGCGCTCAACGTGCCGACGCCGATTCCCGAGCTCTATGCCGCCGGCTTGCTGCACGACATCGGCATGGTGGTGCTGGACCGCACGCTGGGGGCGGGTTTCGGAGGCATTCTCGCCAAGGCCCGGGAGACGAACCGGCCGCTGTGCGAGGTCGAACGGGAGACACTGGGCACCGACCATGCCGCTGTCGGTGGGCGCCTGCTGGAGGTGTGGCGCATGCCTGCGGGGCTCGCCGCGGGGGTGGGCGGCCACCATGATCCACTGAGCCACGACAGCCCTGCCGTACATTTCGTGCATCTGGCCGACTTCGTGTGCAACCACCACGGGGTGCACCACGGAACGGGCTGGAAGCCCGAGGCGACCCATGCTGAGGTCTGGGACGAGCTGGGGATCGCGGTGCGCGAGCTGCCGGAAATCCTGGCGGAGGTGGAGACGGGGCTGGCCAAAGCGGATGCGATCCTGGCAGTGGCCCACTGAGGGTCCCCTCGGGCGCCGGCGCCCTTCGAAGTCGTTGGTATCGAGCAATTGGTCGCACCCAGTTCGGCCGCGCCGTTTCGTTCTCTTCCGCTCGTCGCGAGGTCCGCCACAACGGGAAGCCCTCGGCCTGTCTCCTTCTCGGATTGCGTCTTCTCCGCCCAGCGCGCTCTCCGCATCGGACCGTCCAGGACAAGGCCTCTCTCCACGGAGGCCCGCCCAACGGGGAGGGCGAGTCTCCCGACGAGCCGCTTCACCCCTCGGCGCGCTCGCGTTCCGCGGGAAGCCTCTCCGCACGCAAAACCTTGGTAAGAATCCCCGTCACCGGCCAGTCGGCACGGGTTTGGGATCGTCTCGGTCCGGCGCGTCCGCTCGGCTGCGACGACCTGCCCGCCTCTTCCCGGCCCACCTTCACCCTATGCGCACGTTCCTTTCGCGTCTGGCCTCCTGTCGCCTGCGGCACCCTCGCACCCTCAGCGCCGCCCTGCTCGGCCTCCTCTGCCTCGCGTCCGTCGCCCGTGCCGAGCCCTACTTCTACGATAGTCCAAACCACGCCTCGTACTCCATCCCCGACATCTCCAAACCGGTGCGCGGCGCCTACCTGCTGCTCTGGACCACCGGCGACAACGACGTCGATTCGGTCTGGTGAGCGCTTCAACCTGATGCGGATCGATACCTTCTCGCATCCGATCGCCTACAACAACATCGGCCCCGGCCTGCAGCTCATCCTGGCCGACCTCGAGACGGTCGCCGACGCCCTGCCCGCCCATCCCGAGATCCGCCACCTGCCCTTCGTCCTCTCCGGTTTCTCGGCCAACAGCGCCACCGCCATCGGCGTGGCCAACCGCCCCGAGCTCTTCAACCGCGTCCTCGCCCTCGTAAGCATGCACGAGGTCGACTACATGCCCTTCCAACCTTCCCTCGCGGTGCCGCAACTCTTCGTGGCCGCCCCCTTTGATTTCTACGCCTGCCTCTCCGCCGAGATGGAGTTTGAGGACGGCAGTACCTGGCTCGCCACCGCGCTCCAGACCCTGCCGGACGACCCCGTCCAGTACGACCCGAGCGAGTATCCGTCTGGCTACGCCGTCAATCCGCGCATCCCTAAGGACGTCTTCATGCGCAACCGCGCCACCCTGCGCGGCGCCCCCGTGACCATCTTCGACCAGATCGGCACCGAGCACGTGACCCGCGATAACACCGGCATGACCCGCGCCTGGCTCGAGGAAGTCCTCAGCCGCCGCCTGCCCGAAGCCGTCTCCACCACCGCGCACCCCGTCCTGCCGGGCTGGCGCGACCGCGCCGATTGGCGCGGCACCTACGACAGCGGCTACGAGTTCGGCTCCCTCTCCCCTCCCAACATGGGCGTACGCCAGATGGTCAACCTCGCCGCCGCACCCGCCGCCGCCTACCACGACGCTCGCCCCAGCCTCTGGCTTCCGAGCGAGCGTTACGCCGGGATTTGGCAGGACTGGAACAACACCGGCGCCCGCCGCCTCCCCCCGCCGCTCGCGCCCGGCCGGCTGGGCTGCACCACCGTCTCCAGCCACCGCATCGCCTTGACGTGGGATCGCACCAGCGCCGTCGAGGACGGCTACTCCATCGAGCGCAGTGCCGACGCCGGCGCCACCTGGACCGCCATCGCCACCGCCGACCTCGGGACATCGCAGTACATCGACACCGGCCTCACGCCCGTCACCGTCTATCAATACAGAGTCCGCGCCTTCAACGCCGCCGGCCTTTCCGACTTCAGCCGCACCGCGGCTGGCGTCACCGCATCCGCCTCCGCCGCGACCGTCGCGGGCGAACCAGCGTTCCTACCCGCGCCGGGCGTGTTCAACTCGGCGCAGTCCGTCGCCCTCGCCACCGACACCGCTGGTGCGACCCTCCGCTACACCACCGACGGCAGCACCCCTTCCGCCACGCACGGCACCACCTATACCGGCCCCGTCGCCATCGCCACGAGCACCACCCTCAAAGCCGTCGCGCTACGCGCCGGTCTCACCGACTCCGCCGTCGTGGAGACGCGCTACCGGATCGAAACCCCCACCCTCGCCGGCACTGTCATCGGCACGCCGCCGCGCGCGCAGTGGACAACTTCCTTCGCCGCCGACGCCTTCGATGGGGACATCTCCACACGTTTCGAATTTGAAGGCGACGGCAACCCACCCAATTGGTGCGGTCTCGATCTGGGCAGCGCCCGCCCGATCGCTCAGATCCATTTCTGGCCCCGCCCCGGCTACGCCGGCCACATGGTTGGCGGCAAGTTCCAGGGATCCCCAACCGCCGATTTCTCCAGCGGCGTCGTCGACATCCACACAATAACGACAACCCCAAGCGAGGAGCGCAACGAGGTCGTCCTCACCGCGCCGCCGTCATTTCGTTACGTCCGCTACCTCGCCCCGGCCATCGGCTGGCCGTTGCACAGTTTCGGCAGTGTGGCGGAGATCCAATTCAAAACCACCGGAGCCCTGCCGCCAGTCTGCACGCCGTTCGCCGGTCGCTACGAAGGCCCGCAAACCGTCACACTCTCCTGCGGCACCCCCGGGGCCATCATCCGCTATACTACGACTCCCGGCGCCGAGCCCAGCGCCTCCTTCGGCACTGTCTACTCCGGTCCGATCTCCCTCACCGCCAACACCACCCTCAAGGCGGTCTCCTTCGTCCAAGGCCAGCCCTCGGGCCAGGTCGTCGTCGCCTCCTACGCCATCGCCGCGGCTGCACCCACCTTCTCGAAACCGGCCGGCACCTACGCGCCCCCGCAATCGGTCGCGCTCACCAGCACCACCGCTGGCGCCGCGATCCACTACACTACGGACGGCACCAACCCCACCGCCACCCACGGCACGCTCTACACCGGCCCGATCACGGTCACCGGAGAGACGAAGCTCAAAGCCGTCGCCACCAAATCAGGCCTCACCGACAGCCTCGTCGCGCTGGCCGACTACTCGATTCTCACCCCGGTCGCCGCCACGCTGCCTGGCGGCGTCGCCGTCAGCGCGAGCAACTCCAGCGACGGCGCCACCGGCGTCGCCCGCGCCTTCGACGGCAACTCCGCCACCCAGTGGCGCACCGACACCGCCAACGCCTGGCTGCGCTACGATCTCGCCGCCCCGGCCGGCACAAGCCTCACCGCCTACGCTTTCACGAGCAACGCCGACTCCGCCGACTACGATCCGTTCACGTGGGAGATCCAGGGCAGCCACGACGGTGTCGCCTGGACCCCCGTGGACGCCCGCTACGACGCCGGTTTCACCGCGCGCCGCCAGCGCCGCGTCTTCCCCTGCCTGCGCGCCTCCTCGTATCGGTACTATAGACTCAGCGTGAGCGTCACCCGCGGGGGCGGCGGTCTGCGCCTTGCCGAGTTCGAGCTGCTCACCAGCGTCACGCTGCCGCCGGCGAACCTCTGGTATGGCACCTTCGGCCTGCCCACCGACGGCTCCGGCACCGGCGCCGACCAGGCCGACCCCGACGGCGACGGGCTCGTGAACCTCGTTGAGTACGCCTTCAATTCCAGCCCGATCTCCGGCACCGAGTCGCCCGCGGCCACCTCCGGCGCCGGCGAAGTTTCCGGCACGCGCTACGCCACATTCTCCTTCCGCCGCCGCCTTGCCCCCGCCGGCATCACCTCCACGCCGCAGACCTCCACCGACCTCGTCGACTGGACCACCTCCGCGCCGATCCAAGTCGGCGCCGGCGTACCGGTTGGCGATGGGATCATGGAGACGGCCACCTACCGCGACACCTTTCCCCTCGATTCCGTGCCCCGCCGCTTCTTCCGCCTCCAGATCTCCAAGCCCTGAGCGCCAATCTGAATCATTCGCGTTCCTCGGCTCGTCCTCACCGACAGTCGCGCCGCACGGACGCGAGTCTCCTGACGAGCCGCATCGACCCCGGCTCACCCGGAGGGGTCGCCCTCCCTCGGAAACTGCACCGCCCACTCTTGCTCCTACTTCTCCACCCTCAGCCTTCCGCCGGTGGGGCGGGCTTTACGCCCGCCAGCTCGGCTCAGTTCGGCATGGCCGACATATAGCCCGCCCCGTGGCCCATCGCTCGCCTGCTCCGCAGCCAGTTCTACGCACGACAGATTGCGCCTATTCGTTCTCAACCCGAAGCAGCGAGCCGTGAATAACGGATAGCGAGCATCCGTCTACTCCTCCACCTTCCGACTTCCCTCACTCACGGCGCGGAGCGGCCCGTCCAATCGCAAATCGGCAATCCAAAGTCGAAAATCTCAGCTCTCCGCCCGCGCGTTCACCGCCCCGTCGGCAAACTCCACGTGGATTGCCTGACCGGCAGCCAGCTCAGCGCGACGCGCGATCGGCTGGCCACTCTCATCGCGCACAATGGCAAAGCCGCGGTTGAGCACCGAGGCCGGGCTCGCGGCCTGCAGGCGTTTCCACAGCCCGAGCAGGCGCTGCGATTCGAAACGCACCCGCGTCTCCGGCGACGCCCGATCCAGGCGGGCGCGAGCCGCAGCCAACGCCTCGCGCGGCCGGACCACCGCCTGCCGCAGGGCCGAGCCGAGCTGGTTGCCCAAATCGTCGAGCCGCAGCCAAGCCTGCTCGATCTGGGCGGTGGGAGAGAGTAGCCGCAGGTGGTTGCGCGCCGCCTCCAACCGGTCGTCGGCCCGCTCCAGCGTATCGGTCGCCAATTCGTCGAGCCGCTGAGCCGCGACCGCCGCCCGGCCGGCGCCGTCGAGAAACTCGCTGGAGATGAGCTCCGCCGCGGCGCTGGGCGTCTCCGCGCGCACGTCGGCCGCGAAATCGCAGAGCGTGAAATCAATCTCATGGCCCACCGCCGAAATGATGGGTATCCGGCACGCCGCCACCGCGCGCACCAGCGGCTCCTCGTTGAAGGCCCACAAGTCCTCCAGGCTCCCGCCGCCACGCCCGATGACGAGGAGGTCGAAGTGGACTCCGGGCGCTGCCAACTCAGGGACGAGCGGTTCCTCCGCCTGCAAAGGAAGGTCGAACAACGATTCGGCCGGCACGGCCGGCTTCTTCTTGCGCGCCTTCCGCTCGCCGCTCGCCGCGGCCCCGTCGACGCCGAGGCGTTGCGCCAACTCCAACATCTCGACCATCTCAGCCGCCGCGCCCTCGCCCTGCACCTTCACCGGCAGCACCACGAGGTGGCCGCTCCATCCCCGCCGCTCCAGAATCCGGATAAAATCCTGCACCGCCGCACCGGTGGGCGAGGTGATGAAGCCAATCGTGCGCGGCATCGCCGGCAGCGGCACCTTGTTCTCCGCAGCGAACAGCCCCTCCCCTGCGAGCTGCTGCTTGAGCCGCTCGAACTCCGCCTGCAGGCGCCCGGCGCCGTCCTCCACCACGGCGCGCACAATGAGCTGATACTGGCCGCGCGCCTCGTACACGCTCACCTGGCCGTAGGCCACCAGTTGCTGCCCGTCGCGCAACTGCACGCGCGAACGCGCCGCGTCGCCGCGGAACATGACAGCCGAGATCTGCGCCCGCTCGTCCTTGAGGGTGAAATAGCAGTGGCCACTCGCCTGGGCCCGCAGGTTCGACACCTCCCCGCGCACCCACAGGGCAGGGAAGGTCCCCTCGAGCAGGTCCTTGATCCGGCCGGTCAACTCACCGACCGACAGCGCCTCCGCCGCCTCGACTTCAGGTTTGGCTGCCATTGGGTTTCGTGAACCGCCGCCGCAACACCTGCACCAGCGCCCCCGCCGCCACGAGCACCATCATCCCCATGACCGCCAGTCCGCCCCGGCCTTCCATCAGCGCCTTGCCGAAAATGGTCACCCCGACGAAGAACGCCGTCTGCACCGCCATCGAAACCACCATGTAGGTGCGGAACCGGACGCCGGACAATCCGAGGATGTAGCTCTGCAGAAACAGCGGCGGACCGGGAGTCACACGCATCAGCACCGCCACCGCGAACTCGTTCTCCGGCTTCACCTGCGGCACGCGGAAACGGGTGTGGGAAAGAACCCACTCCACCGCCGGCCGCAGCGCGCGATGCGCCAGCCAGTAGCTCAGCGCAAAATTCACCAGCAGCGCCGCCGCCCCGGCAGCGGCCACGCCCAGCAACGTCATCTGCGCGCCAAACGCCGGCCCGGCCAGAAGAAAGAATGGGGACATCGGAACACCGACAGCCGGCAGCACCGCCATCGACGCGAAGAACACCCACGGTCCGGCGCTGCGAATCAGGTCGAAGCCCTGCGTCACCAGCCCACGCACATCGACCCCGCGCAGCAGCAGCACGCCCACCGCCAACCCAGCGACGGCGACGACTCCAAGCTTCACCAATACTCCGACAGGCACTTTGGCCAGGGACGACATGGGGCTAGTTCGCCGTCGCCGCAGGACCCCGTCAACGCGCTTTCTGGGCGCGTGGGGGCGTGGGGTCCCTGGCCCATGAACTTCGGGGTCCACCGGTCGCCCCTTTCGGCCCTCGCGCCGCGCTCCCGGCCCCGCCACACTCCACCCCGCATGCGCCCCCTCCTCCCCTCCCTGCTCATGGCCCTCTCCACCCTGCTGCTTCCTGCGGACGAGCCCGCCGCCACCGCCACGCCCGCCCACACCCCGGCGTGGCTCGAGAACGCCGTCTTCTACCAGATCTACCCGCAGACCTACCGCGACTCCAACGGCGACGGCATCGGCGACCTGCGCGGCATCATTGAGAAACTCCCCTACCTCCACGAGCTCGGCGTCACCGCCCTCTGGTTAAGCCCCTGTTACGATTCGCCCTTCGGCGACGCCGGCTACGACGTGGCCGACTTCTACAAGGTCGCCCCGCGCTACGGCACCAACGACGACCTGCGTGCCCTCTTCGCCGAGGCAAAGAAGGTCGGCATCCGCGTGATGCTCGACCTCGTCGCCGGACACACCTCCAACCAGTGCGAGTGGTTCCGCCAATCCCAGCGCCACGAGCGCAACCCGTACACCGACTGGTACATCTGGAACGACAACGTCTGGGACTGGTTCACCCCCGGCCTGCAGCTGGTGGTGGGCGGGGCGGAGCGAGCCGCCAACTACGTGCCCAACTTTTTCCACTTCCAGCCGGCGTTGAACTATGGATTCGCGCAGCCCGACCCCAAGGCGCCGTGGCAGCAGCCCATCACCGCCCCCGGCCCGCAGGCCGTGCGCGCCGAGCTCAAGAAGATCATGCGCTTCTGGTTCGACCTCGGCGCCGCGGGCTTCCGCGTCGACATGGCCGGCTCGCTGGTGAAGAACGACCCCGACGGCAAGGCCACCGCCGCCCTCTGGGCCGAGTTCCGCGCCTGGATGAACACGGAGTACCCGGATCGCGCCATGGTCTCCGAGTGGTCGCAGCCGCAGATCGCCATCCCCAACGGCTTCCACATGGACTTCCTCCTGCCGTTCGCGAAACCCGGTTACAAGGCGCTCTTCCGCCCCGACGGCGCCGCCGTCCCCATCTTCGACCGCTCCGGCAAGAACTCCATCCGCACCTTCCTCGACGAGTTCGAGCCGCTCTACACCGCCACCCGCGGCCAGGGCTTCATCGCCATCCCCTCCGGCAACCACGACACCGTGCCCCGCCTGGGCAATGGGCGCGACCCGCGCGACCTCGCCGTCGCCATGGCCTTCCTGCTCACCATGCCCGGCGTGCCCTTCATCTACTACGGCGACGAACTGGGCCTGCGCGCCCTCGACGGCCTCCCGTCCAAAGAGGGCGGTTACGGCCGCACCGGCTGCCGCACCCCGATGCAGTGGGACGCCTCGGCCAACGCCGGCTTCTCCACCGCCTCCGCCGCCGCGCTCTACCTGCCCGTCGATCCCGCCGCCGACCGGCCCAACGTCGCCGCCGAGCTCGCCTACCCCGACTCCGCGCTGCGCGCCACGCAGCAGCTCATCGCCCTGCGCAAGGCCCATCCCTCCCTCGCTGCCAGTGGCGACTTCCAGGTCCTCGTCGCCGAGAAGGACCGCTGGCCCTTCGTCTTCCGCCGCGCCAAGGGCGACGAAGTCATCGTCGTTGCCCTCAACCCCACCGACCAGGCCGTCACCGCCACGCTCCCGGCCGCCGTGGTCGCCCAATCCTTGGTTCCTCTCGCCGGCACGTCCGACACCTTCCGTCGCGAGGGCGACACCTGGTTGGTGACGCTCCCGCCCGTCAGCTACACTGTGGTGCGCGTGGCAGAGTAAGCGGAGGGAAGGCCGCCGGCCCCCCGCCCCGCGCGGGGGGCCCGCGCCGGGGGGGGGCCGGGGGGGGGCGGGGGGGGGAAAACCCGCGGGGGAAAACCCCCAACCACCGGACGGCCCCGAAGCCGGGGCCGCCCCCCACAAACGCGGGGGCCCCGCCGGGGCCCCAACAGAAGCCGAGGGCGCGGGGGCGGGGCCCGGGGGGGGGGGGGGACACCACCCCCCCCCCCGCCCCCCCCCAAGGAGAAAGAGGCCGGCACCCACCCCCCCCCCCCCCCCCCCTACCCCACCCCCTTTGGCCGCCCACTCCGCATTCCCGTAGCAGAAGGCCTTGCCTTCCGCCCACAACGAGAGCCGTTCCGCTACTTCTCAGCACAAGCCCATTCGCGGCAGCCGTCGCGCCCACCCTGTCGACACAACCATGTCCCTCCTACTCCGCCGAAATCACCTGGTCGCGTGAAGGCCAGGTCTTCACCGACAACCGCTACAGCCGCGCGCACCGGTGGCGGTTCGACGGCGGCATCGAATGCCCCGCCTCTTCTTCCCCGCAGGTGGTCCCGCTGCCGTTCTCCCAAGCCGCAGCGGTCGACCCGGAGGAGGCGTTCGTCGCCAGCTTGTCGAGCTGCCACCTGCTCTGGTTTCTCTCCATCGCGGCGAAGCGCGGCTACCGGGTCGACCATTACGTCGATGCCGCCACGGGGGTGATGGGCGCCAATGCCGAAGGGCGCACGGCGATGTTGCAGGTGAACCTGCGCCCCGAGGTCACCTTCTCCGGCGAGAGGATTCCGGACGCCGCCGGCCACGAAGAACTCCACCAACTTGCCCACCACGAGTGCTTCATCGCCAACTCGGTACGCACCGAGATCGTCTGCCGCCCAAGCTTGAAACCCGCCTGAGCAACTCCACCCACCGCCCCGCCGAAGGTGGTCCGCCTTGACCTCAAAGCAGTCAGCCGCACTTGAGGTTTCTGCCACACGGAAGAACGTCGACCCGCCACCGCCCCCGAGGCTAGGAATTCACCATGCAGAAAGTAAACACCCGCGACATCACGCCCGAGATCTGGACCTCCCCGAAAGGCAAGTTTGCCTCGATGGACCAGGAGGTCTCGGTCGCCCTCGGCCGCCAACCGCTCTCGACCGACCTCAACGAGCGCCATCCCTTCGACGTCGAGATCTGCCGCATCCCGCCCGGCAAGGCGCCCTGCCCCTTCCACTCCCACAGTGCGCAATGGGAGTTCTAC
Source organism: Opitutaceae bacterium (assembly GCA_016711225.1). Classification (GTDB taxonomy): domain Bacteria; phylum Verrucomicrobiota; class Verrucomicrobiia; order Opitutales; family Opitutaceae; genus CAJCBL01. The sequence goes on along the minus strand of JADJTK010000001.1, from coordinate 437,336 downwards.
CACGTGCTCTCCGGCCGCGGCCAGGTGCGCGACGCCGCCGGCCTCACGCCCATCGAGCCCGGCGACGCCTTCCTCTTCAAACCCGGCGAACCGCACCAGCTCGTCAACGACGGCAGCGAGGACCTTGTCGTCTCCATCGTGGCCGACAACCCCATTGGCGAATCCTGCCACTACCCTGACAGCGGAAAATGGCTCGTCCGTTCCCCAACACGAACGGTCCTCAAGTCGGGCCCGATGGATTACCTCGACGGCGAGGAGTAGATCCTCCTCCCGCTTCCTTCGGAGGCGGCGCCTCCGCACGAGCCGCCTTCCGCCGCCACCTCACCCGCGCCCTGGACGCGCTACACCCGGTGCACGACTAGGGTCCCTGAGAGGCGCGCCACACACGTGCTACGGCATGCCCGCCTCCGCTGTTGCGCTCGACCGAAGGTGCGGGCTCCTTGGTCCCCATGCTCACCATCGATCTTTCCGGCCGGTTGGCCGTGGTCACCGGCGCCAGCGGGGAACTCGGGCGAGTGATTGCCCGCACCCTCGCGTTGGCCGGCGCCGACGTGGCGCTCACCTACCTCAACAATCCCGCCAAAGCCGAGGCGCTCGCCACGGAGATCGCGGCGACCGGCCGGCGCGCGCAGGCGTTCCGCGTCGACGTCACTTCCGGGGAGTCGATCACGGCGCTGCGCGATGCGGTGCGCGCCTGGCACCGCGACCCCGACATCCTCGTCAATAACGCCGTGATCCAGTATCCGTGGAAGCCGCTGCTGGAGCAGTCGATCACCGACTACGAAAGCCAGTTCCGCTCCTGCGTGCTGCACAACGTGCACATGGCGCAGGCCTTCGTGCCGGCGATGATCCCGCGCCGCTGGGGCCGGGTGATCGCGATCAACACCGAGTGTGCGATCCAGAACTTCCCCACGCAATCGGCCTATGTGGCGGGCAAGCGCGGGATGGACGGTGTGCTGCGCGTGCTGGCCAAGGAGATCGGCGAGCACCAGATCACCGTCAACCAGGTGGCCCCGGGGTGGACGGTGAGCGAAAAGGACCGTGACGCCGGTACGGAGGTGAAAGCCGACTACGACCGCACCGTTCCGCTCAAGCGCCGCGGCACCGACCAGGAGATCGCCAACGTCGTGGCCTTCATCGCCTCCGATCTGGCAAGCTTCATCACCGGCGCCTATCTCCCGGTGAGTGGCGGCAACGTGATGCCGGCGATCTAGACACTTCCGAATGCAGGTTCGCGGCGGCGCAGGCCTCCGTGCCTGCGGACCGGACCGGGCTGGCGAATGAAGCCCTCGCCCGCGGGTAGCCCGTGGCGACCTTGCGGTCGGGACCAAACCCGGCGACCAGGAGGGTCGCCCGGGCACGAAGGCCTCGGATACGCGGGAGGGGGAGCCTGGGGGCGGATCCGGCTCAGCCGGGAAGCGCGAAGCGCAGGCCTTTGGCGAGCAGGCCCTCGACCACCGCCTGCCATTGGGCACCGGTGTGGCCATGGTCGTGCATCACGATCACTTCGGCGGCTCCCGGGTAGTTCAGCCCAAGGCGGTCCTCGGGAATGTCGAGGTCCATGCGGGCAAGAACCTCGGCCAGCACCGCCGGGGCGCGTGGGTCGTCGGCGGCGGGCAGCGACCAGTCGCGGGTGTCGTAGGTCCAGAACACGCTCAGGTCGCGTCGGCGTTCCTCGGTGTTGAAATACAGGTACGGAACGTCGGCAAAGGCGGGCCGGACAAAACCGCGGGCCAGCAGGATCGCCTGCAGGGCGGCGAAATGCTCGGGCGTCCCAATGCGATCCTCATAGGGGAAGCGAAAGTAGCGGGCGGTGCGCGGCACCCCGACCCGAGCATGGAGGGCCTCGAGGATGCGCTCGGTGCGGTCGATCTGCGCGCTGAACTGCTCCACCGTAAGCTTGGAGCAGTAGGAGTGATCGTAGGTGTGGTTGCCAAGGATCGAGCCGAGCCGCAACGCGGCCAGCGCCGGTTCGGGCGTGGTCTCGAGATAGTCGCCCCGGCAGAACCAGAGGGCGGGGATGCCGTGCCGGGCGAGAAACGCGACCCGCTCCGCCATGAGCGGGGACGGGCCGTCGTCGACGGTGAGATAGGCGGTCTTGGGTACAGCGGGCATGGGGATGGGGGATGGATTGGCGGCTTGAGTTTCGTCGCCCCGAGGGGCCGAAGGCAACCGGTTTGGGAGGACACCTTTGGGTCGGGCATGCTCGAACACTGAGCCCAACTTCGCCGCGCCGCCGCGTCCGGGGAAGCCGCGGCCGGCGAAAGGCTCTTCCTAAGAAATCGCCACCGTATGCGTTTCCCTGGGGTAACTACACCAACTATCATGATCACGAAAATTGCCCTGCTTTCTCGGATTCCCTCCAGTCTGCTTCGTCGGCTGCCGACGGTCACGTCGGTCGGCTACCGCATGCCGCACAAGACTCATTTCTGCGCCGGCATCGCCGGCTCGGCCGTGCTGCACGCCACGGTGCTTTTCGGCCTCAGCGCAGCGCCGGTCGTGACTCCAGCCAAGGAACCACCCGTCGCGGCGAGAGTGGTGTGGCGTGAGCTCTCGCGCCCGCCGGAGGAAGCGCCGAAGCCCGAGCCCGAGACGAAGAAGGCGCCGGAGCCCACGCCCGCCACCGCGCGGAACTCGGAGTACGCGCGCCTGCCGGAACTCAGCCCCAACCCGGCCCGGGACGGAATCCATCTGGAGGTTCCCATCCGCGATGTCGGCAGGATGCCGAGCATGGCGGCGCATCTCGGGGGTATTCCCACCGGTCCGATCCCGGGTAGCGTCGAGGCCGGGGGCGTCTTGGTCCCAATCGACGACCTCGACAACCGCCCGGTGGTGGCCACTCACGCGGCGCCGCGTTATCCCTTTGAGCTCAAGCGCATCGGGGCCACGGGTACGGTGGTGCTGCGGTTCGTGGTCGACGATCGCGGCAACGTCTCCGGCGTCGAGGTGGTGAGCGCCACTCACCCCGAATTCGGCAGCGCAGCAGCCGACGCGATCGTGAAGTGGAAGTTCAAAGCCGGCATGAAGGACGGTCGCCGAGTGAGCACCCGGATGGAACTGCCGCTCAAGTTCTCGCTGGACGGCGGCGCCTGAGGGAGGCGGGCGAAACCGGAAGAAAACCGCGATTCTTCCTAAGAAATCCCCGGCCCGTGCGTTTCCCTAATGCAACTACCCCAGAAATCATGATCACGAAAATTGCCCTGCTCTCTCGGATTCTCCCCAGTCTGTTTCGTCGGCTGCCGGCGGTCACGTCGGTCGGCTACCTGATGCCGCACAAGACCTCCTTCTTCGCCGGCATCGCCGGCTCGGCCGTGCTGCACGCCACGGTGCTGTTCGCCTTCAATACGCCGCGGGTGCCTCCCCCGTCCGAAGCTCTGCCTACCGACCTTGGCGGCCTACCGGAAGGATGGGCCGAGGTGGTGGTCGAAGAGGAGCCCGTGAAGCCGGAACCCACCCTTGAGGAAGGGAAGCGGGAGGAGAACACCGAGACTGCCGGAGCAGACGAGACCCCAGCCCACTTTGCCGAACCGATCGCGAACCCGTTTGACGGGGACATCACGATCAAAGCCGAAAAGGTTGTGCTCAAGTTCCCGGATCCGAACAAGAAGAGCTGGGAAGTGCCGCGGAAGCCCGTCGTTAGCGGCCGGCGGACTACCGGCGTGATCTTCAACCAAAGGGACCTGGATCGAGTTCCGGTGGCCGCCAACCGCGTGAATCCGCGCTATCCCTTCGAGCTCAAACGGCAAGGGCTCGCCGGCAAGGTGGTGCTGCGCTTCGTGGTCGACAGCCGCGGCGACGTCTCCGACGTCGAGGTGGTGAGCGCCAACTATCCAGAGTTTGGAGTATCGGCGGCGGAAGCGCTGCTGAAGTGGAAGTTCAAGGCCGGCATGAAGGACGGCAACCGGGTGAACACCCGCATGGAGATCCCGATGAATTTCGCCGTGGAACGCGACACCTGAGGGGCAGGCAAGTTGGGGGGAACCGGAAGCCGCGGCCACCACCGCGGCTTCCTCGTTGGCAGGGCGGGGTTGACGCCCGCCGCAAAAGCAGACTCAACCTCAGTCATGAGCTCGGAATACGTCCACGGATACTCGGCACGGGAGAGCGAGCGGCTGGTCGACCAGGCGACCACGCTCACGGACCTGCTCCATGGCGACACCCGCTATCCGGCCGGTAGCCTCGTGCTGGAGGCCGGTTGTGGAGTGGGCGCCCAGACGGTGACGCTCGCCGCCCACAGCCCACAAGCGCAGATCGTTTCGGTGGACATCTCCCCGACCTCCCTGGCCCAGGCGCGCGAGGCGGTGCTGCGCGCCGGTGCCGACAATGTGACCTTCGAGCAAGCCGACATCTTCGCCCTCCCCTTCGCCGACGGGCAGTTCGACCACGTGTTTGTCTGCTTCGTGCTCGAGCACCTGGCCGATCCGGTGGGGGCGTTGGCAAGACTGCGCCGGGTTCTCAAGCCGGGCGGCACGCTGACCGTCATCGAGGGCGACCATGGCTCGACGTATTTCCATCCCGACAGCGCCGGCGCGCGCCGGGCGGTGGAGTGCTTGGTCGAACTGCAGCGGCGCGGCGGAGGCGACGCGTTGATTGGGCGCCGGCTGTATCCGATGCTGACCGAGGCGGGTTTTGCGGAGGTGCGTGTGTCGCCGCGGATGGTGTACGCCGACGGCAGCCGCCCCGCCTTGCAGGACGGGTTCTCGCGGAAGACTTTCAGCGCCATGGTGGAGGGGGTGGGCGAACAGGCGCTGGCACAGGGGCTGATGCCGCCCGCCGAATGGTCGGCCGCGGTGCGCGACCTCTACCGGACGGCCGAGCCCGACGGGGTGTTCTGCTACACCTTCTTCAAGGCCGTGGCGGTGCAGTGAACGGCGCGGGCGGGGCTCGTCGAGGCCGGGCACAAAAATGCCCCGCCCCATTTGAGTGCCTACGCACTCCCCACAAGGGCGGGGCGCAAACTCTCCACGGAAAGGCGCTAGGCACCATCGCCGCCAAGAGACTGAAGCGGCGAGGTTGCCGGTCTGTCGAAGGTCATCAAGGACACAGTTCTGGTTTTCCGCGGCGCGCGCCAACGTTACGAAAATTTGGCATTTGGATGCGCCCCGTGGGCTTCGCCCCTCGAGGAAGGGGGCGCAACCTGTGGACAATGCGTAGGGGAGAAGAACCGGCGAAGGAAGGGCGGAGTCGGACGAAGCTCTTCAAGGAAACAGCTTCTGCTTGGACGTGCCCCGTGTCGGTCGCTGTGCCTCTCTGCGTCCTCGGCGGCCTGCGATGGACCTTCGTCATTCCTACGGCCCCACTACCAGCGAGGCGGTGATATCCACTCCGGCGGGATCAAGCAACCGCCCCTGCACCGCCCGGGCGGGAGCCGGCTGGCCCGACGAACCCAGCCCCGCCGCCATCTGCACCCGATGCACCCCGGCCACCATGATGCCCTCCAGATTGGGCTGCGCCAGGGTGCCGCCCGCAATCGTGACCGGCACGGCGGCGGAGGGGGCGAATACCAGATAGGCCGCGGCAGTGCCCCCCGCCGCAAGCTCGTGCAGCACCGCTGGCGGTTGCGCCAGCGCCGTCACCTCCGGTGCATACAGACCCGCAAAACCGGTCGTGGCGGCGAAGACGGCGTTGCCCAGGTGCAGGCCGCCGAGGTGGCCGTCGGCACTACGCACCGCCAACACCCGCAGGTTGGCCCAGCCATTGTAGGCGGCGTCCGGCCGCGTCACGCCCGGGTTGGTCTGGCGACCGACCGAATACACCGAGAGATGCGTCGTTGTATCGGCCCCTGCTAGCACGATCGTCGCGCCACCCTGCATATAGAGGATGCCCGGCTGGTTGTAGAGCACCGGAGCCAGCGGCCCCTTCGCGGCGTCGAGCACCACCGTGACCGCCCCGGCGCCCGACATCTCCACTTGGACGATGTTGTTCTCCGGATCGAGGAAGGACATCCGCGCGATCCTCCCCTCCGTAGCATTGAAAGTCCCCGCCGCACCGCTGAGCAGGAACTGGTCGTAGATGTTTCCATTGGGGTGGTACAGTCCCTGCCACTCGGGTTTCGTCGTCACCGCCCCGGCACTGCGCCGGCCCGCCGCCGGCAGCAGGCCGAGGATCACCGGCCGGGAGATCGCCCCGCCCCCGCCCGTCACGACCACATCGTAGATCCCGGCGTCGGCCGCTGTCGTTGCCGGTATCGCAAAGGTGGCGGCGGTGGCCCCGGCGACGGCAACGCCGCCGCGATACCACTGATAGGTCAAGGCGCCGCCGCCGGCCGCCACCACGCTGAAGGAGGCGGCCGTCCCGACGGTGGCGGTCGCCGACCAGGGCTGCGCCACCAGGCCACTGCTCTCGGCCCCGGGTTCCGCCGCCGGCTCCTCCGGGAACCAGCGGCTCTCGCGCCCGTTCTGGTCGATCGCCGTCACGAGGTACTCGTCCGCCGGCCCACCCTGGAGATCGACCCAGGAAGTGGCGACGAGCGGTTCGAGCGCAGGCTGCGTATACGGCGAATTCAACAGCTTCCACGGCCCGCCCATCCGGGCAGCCCGATAGATCCGGTAGCCCACCACGCCGGCACCGGTCACCGGCGCCCACGCGACGGTGTTGCCCCCCGCGCCCCGCTCCACCGCTGGCAGCGCCGGCCGCGGAGGGCCCGCCACCGGCTGGTAGGACTGCAGGCCGAACTCGAGCATCAGGTCCGCCTCGACAAACCACATCAGACGGGCCCAGTTGATCGTGCCGCCCGCGGCGTAGCGAAGCCAGTACGCTCCCTCGGTGCACCCCACCGCTCCGCCGTCCCCGGCGCGGGTGAACATCCCGGCCAACGGCGCGCAGTCCCACTCCTCCCAACGGTGGTCATGGGACTGGCAACGGAAGAAATTCGCGCGGCTCCAACTGCGCTTGGTGCTGCCCTCGAACGGCCGGTGCTGGAGGTCGGCCGTCACATCGATGCTGTCGAAGTAGCGGGTGAGCTGCATCGGATGCAGCCCGAAGTCCTCGTTGGAAGTGATCTCCACGGCCCGCAGCGCGAGGTCGGAATTGGCCTGGTAGACGAGGTCGGTCTGCTGGGGCGAACCGAGCACCCCCGCGTAGGGGTGCTGCCCGTGTCCGTAAACGCCGAGCACGCTGAGCGGATTCGCGGCGTCGCGGCAGAAGCGGGCCAGCGAGGAGTCGGCGCGCTGCGCCCCACCCCACAGGCCCAGACCGAGGGTCCCGATCTGCATGTTGAGGGCCGTACCAAAGCAGTTGATATAGGGGAACCCGTAAGCATCGACCCGGGCGTTCGCCGCCCGCGAGGCGGTGGCAATCGTGTAGCAGAAATCGGTCAGCTTCGGGGTCGTGGTCACGAAACGGGCAAACAGCGGGGCCGCCGCCATCGAGTAGGTTATGTTGTAGGGATCGGTCGTCACCCCGGCCGGGGCGGCCGTGCCGCCGAGTTGCTGGTCGAAGCCCGCCCGGTTGTGCGCGATCCAATGGATCGACCCGGTCTGCAACCGGCTGCGGCCCCAGTTCTGGATCGCCCAGAACCGGTCGGCCACCGCCGGCAGCAGCGCCCGGAATTCGGCCGGGCCCACCGCCGGCTCCTCGGCGACTGCGGTCAGCGGTTGGAACTGCCGCCGGCCGACCTCCCACAACGCCTCCTCGGTGACGGCCGACGAGAAGACGAACCGCGTCTCCCCCCAGAAGGCGCGCAACGTGCCGCTGTTGGCGTCCGAGGTACGCCGAAACACCCCGGGGCCCGAGAAGGCCACCGTACCGTCCGCCGCTACACTCGCCCCGCTGGGCCCCGTCTGCACATAGGGCACGGCCAGGATGCTGCCGCTGCCGGCAGGATCGACGAGGGCGCGGTTGTATTGGCCGTTGGTCCAGCGGGTGAGCCGTCGCAGACCTACGGGCACCGAGACGACGACCGGGGCCGCAAGGCCGTTCCCCAGGCGCAGCCGCCCCTCCAGCAACTGGTGATCGGTCGCACCGACGACCTCCGCCGTGCCCTGCTCGTCCGGGGCCAGCCGCTCGGTCTGCACCAACACGGCTCCATACTTGGGGATTCGGTACGTAAACTCCGCGCTGTCGGGCAGACCACGCGGCCCCACGCGCACGACGAGCTTGGCAAACCATGGTCCGGTGCCCCAGCGCAGGTCACGCACCTCGAGGGCGTCGGGGTTGGCAAAATCCACCTCGGTCGAGCGCAGAGTGGCGACACCGGCATCCTGCCGCACCAGATTGAGACGCGGCGCAAGCATCCCGTCCGGCAAGGTGACGCTCAGACCGCGCGGGGCCAAACCGGTGATTGCACCGGCGCGCGGCCCGGCGACGTCGAAGGTCACCGCCAGATCGTCGCCCGCAAAGTTCACCTGGTCGCCGCTGCGCCGCGCCGCGACCGCCGGGACGGAGGCGGCGGGGTTGGTGCCGGCCGCGAGGACAAACCTCCGGCGCTCCCACGGGCCGAGCGACACCGGGAAATAGAGATGGAAACGGGTGATTCGGCCTGTGTCATCCCGCCGGATATCGTCGGCCTGGTGGACCAGCGGGCGCGCCCGCGCGGTATCCTCCGCGGCGTAGACAACCCAGGCTTGCGGGTCGACCGGTTCGTCGCTGTGCAGGAACACCGCGACGCGGACCAGCTCGTTACTCCGAGGAAGGCCTAGGCGCTCCTCGACGATGAGGAGTCGGAGCAAGCCGGCCGCCGCAGGCGCGGGCACGAGGCGCGGTTCAGCGGCAACCGGCCAGGCCGGCGACGCGTCAAAAGGATCGAGGGCAGCGCGGGCAGCAAGCGCCGCCAGCACCCACAGCAGCCAGGTGGTAGCCAGCTGAATGCGGTTCATTGGGGCGGAGGCTAGTCGATCGGGGAAATTCCGCCAGTCGGAGCAGGAGTTTCCCCCGGCCATGCACGGACACCACCCTAGACCGTCGTGCCGGCTGGGGATTACCGCACTCCGGGACGTGCCTCCAGGCGCGAAGGGCAGCCTACAGCCTCGGATGCCTCGCCCGGCGCTTCAGGGCCCCTCCAGAAGCAGGCTCGTGATATCGCCGCCTGCGTCCGACCACAGTACCGCCCGGCACTCCCGCGACGGAGCCGCCCGTCCTGAAGAATCCATGCCATCGGTCCGGAGGAACCGCGCCACCCCCGCGACGGCGACGAGCTCGCCGTTGGGCTGCAGCAGATCGCCCCCCGCCAGGGCGAGCGCCACCGCCCCGGCCGGGGCAAACACCAGCCCCGGGGAGGCGCCGGCCTCCGCCGCGAGATCATGGATCGGCACGGGGAGCTGCACGACCGCCGCCAGCGACGGCGCCAGCACACCGCAGAATCCATGCTCGGCGCCGAACGCCACATTCCCGAGATGCAGGCCGCCCACGGCCCCGCTGTCGCTCACGACGCCGAGCGCCACCAAGCGGGCCCAACCGTCGTAGGTCACCTCCGGACGCGTCACGCCGGGATTCGTCATCGGCCCCACGGAGTAGACCGAGAGGTGCGTGGAAGCATCGGCGCCGGCCAGCACCACTGTAACCGCTCCCTGCATATAACGCACCTCCTGCTGCCGATAGAGCGCCGGGGCCACTGGCCCCACGGGATCCTCCAGCACGACCGTCACCGCACCCGCACCCGACAGCTCTACCTGCACGATGTTGTGTTGCGGGTCGAGGAACGACATCCGGGCGATGCGGCCCGGCAACGCAGTGAATGTGCCCGCCGGCCCCGCGAGCAGAAACTGGTCGTAGACATTGCCGTTGGGATGCCGGATCCCCTGCCACTGCGGCGCGGTGAACACGGCGCCGGCCACACGGGCCCCCGCGGGCGGCCGCACCCCCACAACGACCGGGCGCGAGTGCGCCGTCGTCACGCCCGTCACCGCCACGTCGTACACTCCCGCATCCAGAGGACCGATCCGGCGCAGCGCCAGGGTGGAGCCGGTCGCCCCGGCGAGCGCCCGCCCCGCCCGGCGCCACTGGTAGTCGAGCGGCGCGGAGCCACCGGCCACGACCGCCAGAACCACCTCGCCGCCCTCTGCTGCCACGGCGCCCTCAGGTTCGGCCGCAATCGTCGTCGCCACCGCCCGCGCATCCGGAAACTTGAGGTCCGGCGGATTGGCGACGCGGTTGCCGATGAGCAGCGGCGGCCGGGAGGCGGGAAACACATAGACCGGAGTGCTGCCCATGACCTGGATGGTGTTGTTGCCGATGAGCGTGTCGCCCTCGGCATTGAGTTTCTGCGACTGGATGTCCTGGTGCCCACTAAAGATCGCGGCGGCGTTCACCGCAAAGATCCGATTCTCGAGGATGCGCAGGTCGCCACACGACTTCCCGACCACCACCACCGCTGGCGGCCAGGCTCCATGGAAAAGGAAGACCGAGTCGCGAACCTCGCAGTCGAAGTTGAATTCGGTGAAGCCAACATTGGCATCGGCAAACACACAGTCGCTGAACACCACCCCGCCGAACGAGCGGGCAAACTGCATGGGCCAGGGCGGAGCGGCGCGCAGCGTGCAGCGCTCGAAGCGCGCCCAGCGGCCGTCGTCGCCGTCGATCGTGAGCCCTCCGTTCATGTCGACGCCCTCCGGATCGCGAATGAGCACACAGTCGCGAAAGACGCTGCCGTAAGAATTCGATACGACGACAACCTTGCGCCGCCCGATGATCGTGAGGGCCTCGGCCCGGAAATCACGCGTGGTCTGGGTGAGACGGATCACCCCGCGCGCCATGGCGATCCTGGCCCCCACCGGGATGACCGTGCCCGCCGGCGCGTTCGCCCGTCCCGGGTTGCGCACGCTTAGCCGGTCGCCCGTCACCGCTGCCACCGCGAGAAGCTCCCCGCCGATCGAGATCGCGTCGCCCGTTTTGGGGCTGAAATAACCCTCGCCGGTGCGGATCGCGACCACAGCCGTCTGCTGCTCGGCCGGCAGGGCGAAAGGAGCGGCCACCTCGCCCGCCCAGGCGAGGCGCGCCAGCGAGTAGTCGCGCGAAAGCGGATGCCGTAGCCGGAGAAAACCGGCGTCGTCGACGCCCGCAACCTCGTTGAATTCGCCGTAGTCCTGGTCGAAACGGCAGGCGCCGTTGCGGATGAAGACCAAATCGCCTGGCCGGAAATCGGCGGCCCAGGCGGCCACACGCAACTGCACCCCAGCGGCACCGATCGAGCCACTGCCGGAATCTATTGGATAAATCTGATCGGGGGCGCTGCGCCAACCTCCATGCCGGTAGGGCGAGAGTACCAGGGCATCGGAGAGGCCGGGGGCGGTCGACAAGATCGTGCGGTCGGCGCCGTCGCCCAGCAGCCGCACGTGGTCGCGCCGGATCGTCCAGCTCTGCGCCGCCGCGACGTAACGGCCGGCCGGAAGTACGATGGTGCCCCCCTCCTCCGGCAACAGCGCCAGGGCCCGCGCAAAGGCCGCCTCGTCGATGCTCCAGTGGAGCGAGGCCACCTCCGGGTAGTCACGCTGCAACTCGGCTAGGCTGCGGTAGCGCCCCTGCCCGATCCATTCCTGCACCCGGTGGACGGTGCCGTCGCCGATCGCCCCGAGCGTACCCACATCGATAACCGTCTCGCCCGGCGCGGCGATCGTGGCGGTCGGGGCAACGGGCAAGACGGCCACAAAGAACCCCGCGAGCACCAGCCGGCACAGGGCGATGCCGCACGCCTCCCTCCCGAGAAGGACCGAAGATACACGGGACGAAGAGCCGGAAGACCGAGCGAGCACGGGCGGACCGTAGGCGAAACCCGACAGAAATCGAAGCAGCGGACGATGAAACTCGCCAGGGGCGCACCAACACGACGCCCGACCGGCGGCGCTCCCCTCGCAACGGCCCCCAAAGGTAGGGACAGGCAGCCCCGACTCAGAGCGCCTGCAGCACGCTGCGCAGGATCACCACGCTCTTGGCCAGATCGGCCGGCGTGGCAATGAGCGGCGGCAACAGACGGATCGTATTGTTGCCGGCCAACGGGCAGAGCATGCCGGCCTCGCGCAACTTCACATTGACCGGCGCCGGATCGGCCAAGAAGCCGAGGCCGACCATATAGCCGACACCGCGCACCTCCTTCAGAAGTCTCGGGAATTCAGTCACAAGCTGCTGCAGCGCAGCATGCCATACCGGCGAATGGCGCCGCACGGCCCCCATGAGGTCGTCCTTCTCGAGCACCTCGAGCACCGCGAGCGCGGCCGAGCAGGCCAGCGGCGTGCCGCCGAAAGTGGTGCCGTGCGAGCCGGGCTGGAAATACTCCGCGTAGGGTTCACGCACCCAAACGGCGCCCATGGGCATGCCACCGCCGATACCCTTGGCCATGCCGACGGCATCGGCCTGAATGCCGTAGTGCTGAAAGGCATAAAAACGCGCCGTGCGGCCAAGCCCGCACTGAACCTCGTCGAGCAGGAGCAACAGGCCGCGCTCGTCGCAGAGCTTGCGCAGACCCACGAGGAACTCGGGCGTGGCCGCGGTGACGCCGCTCTCGCCCTGGATCGTCTCGATGAAGATGGCACAGGTCTGCTCGTCGACGAGGTCGACGAAACTCTGGAGGTTGTTGAACTCGCCGAAGGCGAAAGTGTCGAGCAGCGGGCGGAAGCCCTTCTGGATCTTCTCCTGCGGGGTGGCGCTCATGCCGCCGAAGGTGCGGCCGTGGAAGGCGTTCTTGGCGCAGATGACCTTGCTGCGTTTGCCCTCCTCGTGCGTGGTGTTGTAGCCGTGGAGACGCGAGAGCTTGATCAGCGCCTCGTTGGCCTCGGCGCCGCTGTTGCAGAAGAACACCCGGCCGGGCCCGGCGTGCCCGACGATGCGGCGGGCCAGCTCGCCCTGCAGCGGGTTGCGGAAGAGGTTGCTTACATGGACCAGCCGCGCGGCCTGATCCTGCACGGCCTTGACCCAGACCGGATGCGAGTGCCCCAGCGCAGTGACGGCGATGCCGGAGGTGAAATCCAGGAACTCGGTGCCGCGATCATCCCAGACCCGGCAGCCCTCACCGCGCACCAACGTCACGGCCGGGCGGCCGTAGTTCTTCATCACATAGGCGTCGTAGTGCGCCTCGGTGGCGGAAACGGTGACCGCGGGGACGGGAGAGAGGGTCTGAGGATCCATGGGAGAGGAGTGCGGAATGCGGAGGATGCTGAAGGCTGAAGTCGGAATTTGGCGCCACTTCCGAAGACGGCAGGCGGGACCGTGCGGACTTCGGTAACGGCGCCGCCGGAGGGAAATCCCAATCCGGCGCCCGGCAAAACGGGAGCTTCCTGCCGGCGACCGCTCCTGGTCGCGGCATTCTGAGTCGCGCCGCCGGCGCGTTCAGGCGCATTCATCCGTGCACGATCTCGGTGCCGATGCCCTTGTCGGTGAAGATCTCCAACAGCAGGCTGTGCGGCAGGCGACCGTCGATGAAGTGGACCCGTTGCACACCCTCCTCCAAGGCTCGCACGGCGCTGGCTACCTTCGGGCGCATCCCCTTGTCGATAACGCCGGTCTTTTTGAGCGCATCCACCTGGGCGATCTTGAGGGTGGAAATGAGCGTGTTCGGATCGGAAGGGTTGGAGAGCAGGCCGGGGACGTCGCTCATGTAGACGAGGCGGCGGGCGTTGAGCGCGGCGGCCACGCGGCCGGCTGCGACGTCGGCATTGACGTTGTACGGCTTGCCGTCGCGGTCTTCCGCCACCGGAGAGATCACAGGGATGAGCCCCTCGGAGATCTCCTTCTTAATGACCTTCACTCGCACCTCGGTGACGTCGCCCACGTAGCCGAGATCGACGGAATTGCCGTCGTCGTCGACGGTGAGCTTCTCGCATAGCAGCACACTGTCGCCAGCGATGCCGCTGGGCTTGCCGCGCGCCAAGGTGATGGCGGAACAGACGTCCTTGTTGACCACCTCGTCGAGCGTGCGCTTGACGATCTGAATGGTGGCCTCGTCGGTGACGCGCATGCCGTTGACGAAGTTGGCCTTCAGGCCCGACTCGGCCATCGCCTTGGTGATAGCCTTGCCCCCGCCATGCACCACCACGACGTGAATGCCGACGGCCGCCAGGAACGCGATGTCGTAGGCGACGCGGTTGCGCACCTCCGGGCTCGGGTCGTCCATGAAGCTCCCGCCGTATTTCACGACGAAGATCGAGCCGCGGAAGTCTTGGATGTAGGGGAGTGCTTCGAGGAGCACGCGGGCTTTCGCCGTGATTTCAGCAACGTCCATCGCAGTTCAGGGCACTCTCGCGCGCGCCAACCTCGCCGCGGTAGCGGCGTGATGTTGTGAATTGGCGAAGACAGTCGCGGGCGTGCTCACAAGTGGGAAACAGGAGGTGGCTTAAGGGTGCCGCCCCGGCATGACCAGAAAAAACCCGCGCCGAGCCATTCAGGCGCGCGCCGGGCCGGTGGATTCACGCACGATGAGCCGGGGCTGGATGAGCGACTGGTAACCGGTCACCGCTGTTCCCTTGCGCAACTGATCGAGCAGAAACGCCACAGCGGCCGCCGCGGAGGCGCCCACCTCAGCGTCGACCGTAGTGATGGAAGGGGAGGTCAGCACCGCAATGTCGTCGTTGTTGAACCCGACCACCGACACGTCCCCCGGCACCGACACCCCGCTGGCGCGGAAACCCTCGATGGCCCCGAAGGCCATCTCGTCGTTCAAGGCCACGAAGGCGGTCGGCATCTTTCCCGACGCGACGAAGCGGCCGGCCATCTCCCGGCCGTAGATCAGATTGCTCGTGCCCAGGGGGCAGCCGGTAAGGCTAACCAGCGCCCGGGCCGGATCCAGGCGGCGCGCTTCGACCGAGCGACGCAGCCCCCCCAGGCGCGCATCTTCGACCGGCGTGCGGCCGGCGATGATGCCAATGATGCCAATGGAGCGGTGCCCGAGATCCAAAAGGTGGTCGGCGGCCAGCTCGAGCGCCCGTACCCGGTCAGCTGTCACAACGTTGGCGGCCGGTTCGGCGCAGCTGTCGGTGAACACATGCGGGATGCCAGCGGCGATCAGGTCCTGCACATGCGCGGCCAATTCCGCGCCCGAGTGCTGGCCGGCGAAGATCACCGCCTCGGCACGCATGCGCATCGCCAGCCGCACGCTGCGCACATGGTCGGAGTTCTCGACCGTCTCGATGAGCGCGGTGTAGCCGGCATCGGCGAGCAGCCTCACCACCTGGGCCAGCTTCTGCAACAATGCATAGTGCTTAAAGTCGGACAGGCAGACGGCGATGGTGCCACTGCTCTGGCCGCGCAGGATGCGCGAGTAGGGATTGGCCGTGAACCCGGTGCTTTTCACCACCTGCATCACCCGGTCGATGGTCTTCTGCTTGATGCCCTCGTGGCCGTTGAGCACGCGAGAGACGGTGGCCCGGGACAGGCCGACATGCCGCGCCAGCTCGGCGGTGGTGCGGATCTTTTCTTGAGGGCGGGATGACGGACGAGTGCTCACGCTGTGGCGGGATAAGAAAATTGCGCGCAGGAGGACTGGGTGGGCGAGGCGATTCTCTGCCCCCCAAGGTCGGGAGCGGTGGCGAACCGCCAAGAGGTACGGGGATAGTGCATCAGAAATTGACGCCTAGGCGGCGCGCGGTGTGGAAATGCCCCTGGGCTTCATCGACCTGGCCGAGAGCCTGGAGCGAATAGGCGAGCAGGAGGTGTGCCTCGCCTGAGTCGGGAGCGAGGTCGACCGCCAAGCGGAACTCGGCGGCGGCCTCGGGCAGGCGTTCGAGCCCGGCCAGCACACGCCCATGGGTGATACGCGCCTGAACCCAATACGGCATGAGCTGCACCGCCCGGGCGCAATGCGGGAGCGCCTCGGCGAGGCGGTCGGCCTCCAGCAGGCCGATGCCCCAGTTGAGCTCCGCCTGGGGGTACCGCGGATCGAGCCGGGCGGCCTCAGCGAAATGGAGCAGCCCCTCATCGAGGCGTCCGAGTCGCGCCAGCGTCTGCCCGAGATTGCAGTGGGCCACAGCGTAATTGGGCTGCAGTTGCACCGCCCGCTCGAAATGCGGCAGCGCCTCGGCGGGGCGGCCGAGCCGGAGCAGGCCGTCGCCGAGGTTGTTCTCGGCGGGGGCGTGGTCGGGCTTCAAGCGCAGGGTCGCCTGCAAATGGGGCAGCGCCTCCTCAGCCCGGCCGGCATCGGTCAAGGCGATGGCGAGGTTCTGGTGGGCCATCCAGCAGGCGGGATTCCGAGCCAGCGTCGTCTCGTAAAGGGTGAACAGATCGCGGTACATCCCGCACTGCCGCCAGGTGAGCGTACCCAGGGCGGCGAGCAGCGCGGCTCCGGCCAGCGAGGCCACCGAACAGGGCAGGCGGGCGAGCCCGAGCGCCAGAGCAGCACCGGCGCACGCAAAAACGGCGAGGCTGGCGTGGTATTGAAAGTGATCGGCCACGTACGAGAAGAGGAAGGGGAAGACCTCGATGAAGCCGAGCACCGGGAACAGGGTTCCGCCAAAGAGCAGCAACGCGGCCAGCGGGCCGCGCCGCCCTCGCTTCCAACCGAGCCAACCAACCCCGCTCAGCAACGCCAACGCCCCCAGCGGGAACAGCCACTGCCAGGACTCCGCGGCATCGATCGTCCATCGCGGATAGATGAAAACCAGCTCCGCCGGCCAGACGAGCTTGGCCAAGTAGAACCAGAAGACCCGACCGGCCAACAGGAGACGTTGGAGCACGGAGAGATCGAAATCCGCTCCCTGGGCACCGATGAAGGCGCTCTCGAAATGGGCCGTGCCCAGGCCCGCAGCGACACCGAGTCCCAGCCACGGTAGCAGTGGCAGCACATCCCGCCGCCAGTCGAGCCGGCCACGCTGCCACCAGGCTACCACCAGCAACGCCGCCGGCAGGGTAGCGGTGACGGTCTTGCTGAGGAGCGCGAGGGCGAAAAGGCCGCTGGCCAGCGCGTACTGGGCCGGGCGGCGCGAATGGTCGAAACGAAGATAGGCCAGGGCAGCGGCAAGATAGAACACAAGGGAGAGCGTGTTCTTCTGCTCGGTGATCCAGGCAACGGATTCGACGCAGACCGGGTGCAGCGCGAAGAGCAGCGCCGCCAGCCAGGCCCCCGGCACCGCGAGCCGTTGCAGCAACCGGCCCAGCAGGCAGGCCCCGGTGGCGTGGAGGAGGACATTGACCAAGTGGTAGGCCAAGGCGGAGTCTCCCCAGATCCAATACTCGAGCCAGAAGGCAGAGTGGAGCACGGGGTAGTACTGCTGCGTGGCCCCGACCTCGCACCAGATCCGGCCCAGGCCGGCGAGATCGCGCAAGTCCGCGCGCGTGACGTGCCCGGGATCGTCCCAGATAAAACCACCGGCCAGCGCGGGAAGGTAGGCGACCAGGACGGTAGCAAGAATCAGCAGGCAGCTCCAGCCCGCCGGCAAGCGCGCCAGAAGACGGGCTGCGGACGGCCCCACTGGCGGAGATGGCGTCGTGGGCGGGCGAGGCATTGGGGGCGAAGGGGGGTGATTATGGGAGTGGGCGATCCGGTCCCGCCACTTGGGAAGGCGGGACGGGAGCGCCAACAAAAACGGCGCCGGGGACAAGCCGGCGCCGTTGAATGAGGGATCAGCGCCGGCGTTTACAGATCAAACGAGGCGGAGAAGATGAACTGCTGCGGGGCAACGATGCGGTAGGTATGGATGGTGCCGTCGGGGAACGCGCCGACCGGCTGCAGGCGGCCGCCTTCACCGAGGTTCTTGACATTGACCTTGAAGGTGGCG
The DNA here is from genome assembly GCA_016711225.1 of Opitutaceae bacterium. Lineage (GTDB taxonomy): Bacteria > Verrucomicrobiota > Verrucomicrobiia > Opitutales > Opitutaceae > CAJCBL01. The sequence continues at coordinate 419,700 of JADJTK010000001.1, read as the reverse complement.
GCGAGCTTGTCGCGCCAGAGCTTGGTCTTGTAGGAAACAAACAGATCCACGTAATAGTGCTCCTTGTCGTAGATCGGCCGATCCGGATCGAGGGCGGTGTAGTGGCCGCCGGCGTCGGGCAGCATGCCCCAATAGCCGATGGCCCCCTTGTCCTCCCAGCGGAGCGCGCCGCCGACGGACACCTTCTTGAGCAACTTGTGCTCGGTGAGGCCGGCCAGCTGGTAGCTGGTGCTCATCCGGAAGGAATAGCGGCGGATCTGCGGGCTGGCCTTGCCTTCCTGCGCCTTGATGATCGCGAAGGGCACTTCCACGAAAGCGCGGAAGTTTTCCTGCGGAGTCGCGGCGGTGGCGGCATACGGGGCATTGGCGGTGGCGGCCTGATTGGCCGCCGGCGGTACCGCCCGTGGCATAGCGGTGTTTCCACCAGAGCTTGTCCGGGTTGTCGGGCTTACCGTCGCGGTCGACATCAGCCGCTGCGGCTGCGTCGGAAATCGACGAGTCCACCAGGGTGGTCCAGATCGGCATGCGTTCATCGATCCATTTCGACAACGCCGAGGATACGTTCTCGTTGGTCGACTGGGTGTCGGTGACCGAACCGCTGACCGTCCAATACCGATTGGGGTTGTAGTTAAGTTCGAACTCGGAGCCGACCGAGTGGGTGTCGACGGTGGCGGCAATCGGCGGCGAGGCCGACGAAAAATAGGAGACGTCGCTCTGACTAAACTTGGTGATGCGCTCCACCTCGGTCGCCGCCTGGCCCGGCGTCCACGTCGGGTTCGAGAACTGCACCCAGTGCATCGCCGTATCGTGGAGGTTGAGCTGGGGCGTGGGGCTGCCGGCACCCAGCGTCTGCATATCCAATCGCAGAACACGGCCGGCCATCGTGCTGATGTCGGTGGTCTGGGCGTTCTTCTGGAGGTTGTCGAAACGGGTGAAGCGCAGATAGAATTTGCCCTCCATCAGGTTGAGCCCGAGACCCCAGCTCTTGTCGGTGCCGGTGGTGTTCGGCAGGAGATTCTTGTAGAGATCCTGCGACGGGGCGATGGGCAGGAAGCTGTTCGAGCGGTTGGTGTTCACCGACAGTCCCTTGAGCAGGCCACCGAAGAAACGGCTGGCGCCGCTTCCCGCTTCCAGCCGGGTGACGACACCGGTGTTCAGGAAGGGGCGGAGGACGAACTGCACGTTGGTGGTGCGCCCCTTGGTGCTGTAGCTGTTGCCCCACGCATCGGTGACGGCGGGGTCGAAGATCATGCCACCGTCGAGGAGGTAGTCGTTCTGCAGCGTGCCCGTGTACGCCGTGCCGGCGCGCGCGGCGGGGGCGGTGTATGTCCCGATAAATTCAGTACCAAGGCTGCCGAACTTGGTGTTCACGCGGTCCTCGCGGATACCGAAGGTAGAGATCAACCGATCATCGAGGAAATGGCTCTGCACGACCGCACCGACAGTCTTGAGCACGGTATTGGTGTTGAACGTGCCGCCGGTCTTGTCGGCCGCCACTTGGCCGAGGGTGAAGCTCTCCTTCTTGAACACGCCGGTCGCGGCGTTGTCCCAGCTGTAGTCGTAGGTGCCGTATTGAATGTCGCCCGGAGCGTAGTCGACATTGTTGCCGACATTGTCGCCCACGTAGTAGCGGTAGGCATTCTGGGAGAGATTGTTGATCGTATAGGGGACGGCCGGGGTCACGGTGGCCCCGATCGCGGCCGGGCTCGGATTGAGCGCAGGCGCACTCTGGAAACCGCGGTAGACCGTGGTGGGGAGCCAGGAAACCTCGGACGTCACGCCTTCACGCCACGAATACTGCCGGTTGACGCGGTCCTTGCGCTCGATGTACCCGGTGAGCTGATGACTACCGAGCCATTTGACCCAGCTCCGTTCGTGGGTCGGGTCGATGCGGTAGGCGAACTGGGCACGGGCCGTGTCCCACACGGCGGGAGTGCTGGAGATGCGCGGCTTGTCGACGTTGATGTAGGGGCGCAGGAAGAACGGATTCGCGGTGCCGTCGAGCAGGCGCTCGTTGATGTCGACCGTGAGTTGGCCCGACTGTCCGTTGTCGTTGGAGACGCCGATGAAGTTGCGGGTCCAGCGCTCGGAATCCTCACGCATGAACGAGGCCTGCACGGCCAGGGTCTGCATGGCGTTGTCGATGATGATCTGGTCGATCGAGAGGTTGGTCGTGACCGTGCGATCCCAGAACCGGTTGGGCGCACTCAGGTTGATCGAGGACCAATCGTAGATGCTCTTGTCGCTCACCGTCGGCGTGGTGCTGAACAGCGGATCGTTCAAGGGGCGCGGGGCGGAGCCGCTAAACGTCGTGCCGTTGGAGGCGGTGGGCTGCAGGTACCGGGAGAATTGCAGCGTGGCGAGGCTGGGGTTGGCGGTGCTGGTGGTGCCGCGCGGCGCCGCCCAGTAGGAGAGCCCGCCCTGGTCGATGAAGAGCTGGCTGCGGTCGTTGCCGAGGTAGCCGGCGGTGAAGTAGCTCGGGCCGTTGTAGTTGGCGGCCGTCACGGTGGTGAGCAGCGAGCCGTTCGCGGCGTGGATCTGGCCGGTGATCGGGTCCCAGGTGGGCCGGCCGTTGGCGATCCAGTTGGAGAGATTGTCGCGGGGCGGCAGCGAGTTGGCGCGATTGCCGTAAGCGTGATAGTAGTAGACGGAGGCGGCGACCGTCGTGTACTTGAACGGCTGGAACTTGATCATCCCGTTGTAGCGCTCCGTGGTGACGCCGGAGGGCTTGAGATCGAACTCGTCCTTCTGCAGCACCGCGCTGCCGCGGATGGCCAGCTTGCCCTTGATGAGGATCTGGTTCACGTCGAGGCTGGTGCGCCAGCCTCCGTAGCTATCGTAGCGCAGCTCGGTGCTCGCCCGGTTGGTATTCGGGTTGGCCGAGGCGGCGACCTGGTTGACCGTGCCGGAGGGATTGCCGAGACCAAAGACGTTGGCGTTGGCGCCGCGGCTGACCTCGATGGCGTCGACCGTGATCGGATCGACGGGGACGCGGCCCATCGTCTCGATGTTGCCCAGCGCGATGTTGGCCGGGGCGATACCGCGCACGCGGTTGGCCTGCGTGGGGTTGTTCTGCACATTGTCCGAGATGCTGCCGTTGCGGTCCAGGGTGAAGTCGGTGTAAGTCCCGGAGCCTTCCGTGCCCGCGACGTACAGGAACACGTCGTTGAGGTCGAGCATGGCGAAGTCCGACATCTGGTTCTTCGTCATCACGGTGATGGACGAGGCGAGGTCCTCGAGCTTGGTGTTGAAGCGCGTGCCGGACATCGTATTGGTGGCCTGGTAACCACGGGTCTCGCCCACGACTTCGAACGGCGAGAGCACGATGACTTCCTCGGTCTGGCCGGCGGTGGCCGGGGTCTCCGTCGCCGCCGTCTGGGCGGAAAGGGCGAGCGGGGCTGCGAGCAGGAGCGAGGAGACGAGGAGCAATCGGGCGGACGCACCGCCGGCGTCGCCTCGATTCTGGGACTGTGCAGACATATTCATGAGTTTGTTATTTGGGGGGGTTGGGGCTAATCCCGAGTCGACCAACAACAGCCGGCACCGCGGTTGGATCTCGGGATTCTACAGGGCAGGCTCAGCGAAGCACACTTGGGGGGAGGGCTCTGGCAGGGGGCTAGGGTTGGTACACAGGAAACGGCCGGGGAGCTTTACGACACGTGTCAAAAACGGATTTTCCCCGGCTGTTGTCAATCGCAACCGTCGGGAGGAGGCGTTAAATGGCGGATTCCCCGAGCCCGCTCGCCGCGGGTCCCAGGCGCGTTTCGGGGCGCCCCACCCCCTCCTTTACCCGAACACCAGTTTCTGCGCGCTCTCCGTGAGCAGCGACACCACGGGATGGGTGATCTTGCGCTCCGCCGTGATCGCGAAGAACTGGGCGCGGCAGTCCTTGGCCGTCCCGATGGCCTCGAGCCCGTGACGCTCGGTGGCCTCGCCCAACACGACGGTGGGCACCGGCACGAATCCCGGTTCCAACGACGCCATCACCGTCATCAGGGCCAGATCCTCGAACTCCGCCACCACCCGCGGCACCACCTTGCGCGCACGAAACCAGCTTTCCAACGCACGGCGCAGCGGGGTGTTCTCCGCGGGCAACAGCGCGGGCGCCTCGTGCAGTGACTGCGGAAACTGGCGCCGCAGCTTCGTGGCCAGCGCCCGCTGCGCGCAAAAGGTGATCCCGGACTCCCCGAGCAGGTGATTGAACGCCCGGTACTTCACGCTGCTCGACGCCGGCTCGTCGGCCAGCACGATGTCCAGCCGGTGTGCGCCGAGTTGCGCCAGCAGATCCTCGATCTTCCCCTCGCGACAGACCACATGCACGGTGGGCAGCGCCAGCGCCGGCCGCAGAATCGCATGCGTCACCAGCTTGGGGAACGAGTCGGCCACCCCGACGTGCAGGCGTAGCGCGCGGGTCGTGGGCCGTTGCTGCAGCGCACGCACCAGATCGTTCCCGAGGGAAAAGATTTCGTCAGCGTGGCGCAGCGCGATCTGGCCGGCTTCGGTGAGCACGTTGCGTCGACCGAGCCGCCGAAAAAGCTTCACCTCAAGCGCCGCCTCCAACTCCCGGATCTGGGCCGAAATCGACGGCGGCGATACATGGAGCTTCTCCGCCGCCTTCTGCAGCCCACCCTCGTGCGCGACCGTCCAGAAATAGCGCAGATGGTGATAGTTCAGCCAGTCCATGGCGGGCACAATGTTAGGGAATACCTAAAGGTTAACATCAAAATGTGTATTAGTGGAAGTCGGCGCCCCGGGGTAACCTCCGCGCCGTCCGCACCGCACTCATCACCGTTTCGACACCACCATGCCACTCCTCCCTGCTTCAGCCCACCTCCGCGCCACCGGCCCCGCCCGGCGCCGCCCGCCCGCCCTCGGCGGGCCTCTTTTGCGCCCCCTTTCCAGCCGCTAAGGCCGGCACCTCGCCATGACCACCACCTTCTGGCTCTGGACCAGTTTCAATCTCTTCGTCCTGGCGATGCTCGCGATCGACTTGGGCATCTTTCACCGCAAATCGCACACCGTGGGCTTCCGCGAGGCCCTCGGCTGGACCGCCGCCTGGATCACCCTAGCGCTCTGTTTCAACCTGGGCGTCTGGCACTTCGCCGGGCCGACCAAGGCCCTGGAGTTCTTCACCGGCTACGTGATCGAATACTCGCTGAGCGCGGACAACGTCTTCGTCTTCGCCCTGCTCTTCTCGTACTTCGCCGTGCCCGCCAAGTACCAGCACAAGGTGCTCTTCTGGGGCATCCTCGGCGCGCTGATCATGCGCTTCGGAATGATCGCGCTGGGCGCTGCGTTGATCGCCAAGTTCGCCTGGATCATCTACGTATTCGGCGCCTTCCTCATCCTCACCGGCGTTAAGATGGTGCTGAAGCGCGAGGAGGAGATCCACCCCGAGCGCAATCCGCTCGTGCGCCTCTTCAAGCGGCTCATGCCCGTGACCTCCGACTTCCGCGGCGACCGCTTTTTCGTGCGCGAGAACGGCGTGCGTCTGGCCACCCCGCTGTTCATCGTGCTGCTGCTGGTCGAGTTCACCGACGTGATCTTCGCGGTCGATTCGATCCCGGCGATCTTCGCGGTGACCACCGACCCGTTCATCGTCTACACCTCCAACGTGTTCGCGATCCTCGGGCTGCGCTCGCTCTACTTCGCCCTCGCCGGGGTATTGGACAAGTTCCACTACCTCAAGACCGGGCTCGGCGTGGTGCTCACCTTCGTCGGCGTGAAGATGCTGCTCGGCCATACCGCCTACAAGATCGACACCCTCGTCTCGCTCGGGGTCATCGTCACGATCCTCGCCTCCGCCGTCGCCGCCTCCCTGCACTGGCCGAAGAAGGCCGCCACCGCCCTACCTGACCCCACTCACCTCCGCTGAGCAGAAGCGCACGCGAGGCACCCTCCTGCGCCCCCCCCCAACGGCTCAACCAACCAATCCATCCCATGACCACAAAGACCCGCTCCCTCCCCGAAGCTCTCCACCGCCATCTCTCCAGCCACGGCGCAACCGCTAGTCTGGCCTCCTATCTCGACCAAGGCGCCGAGCTCGTCACCGCCGAGGCCATCACGGTGCTGCGCCAACAGCAGGCCTCGCTGCACGCAAAGATCACCGCCCTGGCCGAATCCGAACGCCTGCGCAGCCGGATCGAGTTGCTGGCTTCCGTCCTCGCGGAGGCCTCCGCCGACGGAAAGGAAGCGCCCCCGGCCCAACGGGAAATCGCATTTGCCCTGCTCTACTTCCTCAAGGGGGCCGACCGCATCCCTGATTCGGTTCCCGAGATCGGACTGCTCGACGACGCCATGATCATCCAACTCGTGCTCCAACGCCAGGGTGCCACGATCCGTGCATACTGCCGGCGTCACGGCATTGCCACCCCCGCCGAGCTCGAATAAGGCCTACCGGGTCGCGAATACGCGGTCGCTCGAGCAACTAATATTCGCCACCCAGAGCTGCGCCGGCTGTCCTGCAGCATACGCTCCGCCCCCTGCCCGTATGCCCGCTGCCTCCCGCACTCCCGCCTCCGACACTCTGAAATCCGCCTGGCCCGGCCTCGCCGTCTGGCTGCTGATCTGTTTCGCCGCACCCGCGCTCGGCTCCGCCGCCGGGCCGGGCGAGTGGTACGCGCAGCTCACCAAACCCTCCTGGAATCCGCCCGGTTGGGTCTTCGGACCTGTCTGGACCACGCTCTACGCGATGATGGCCAGCGCCGCATGGATGATCTGGCGACGGGGCGGCTGGCGCGGGCAGCGGGGCGCGCTCGGCTTATTCCTGATTCAGCTCACCCTCAATGCCCTCTGGACGCCGCTCTTCTTCGGCCTGCACCGGCCCGACCTCGCGCTGGTCGCCATCGTCGCGCTCTGGATCGCCATTGTATCGACGATCGTGGCCTTCGCCCGGGTGCAATGGGGCGCAGCCGCGCTGCTTGGTCCGTATCTCGCCTGGGTCTCCTTCGCGACCTTCCTCAACTACACCCTCTGGCGGCTCAATTCCTGAGGTATTCGCTCGCCGCGACCACCGCGGCAAACACTTTCCTTCTCAATTATGATGGCTCCCTCCTCTCTGCGTCCACTTACCCTCGCCCTCCTCGTGCCCCTGGGCACTGTTGCCGCTGCGTTCGCCCAACCGACCGGCGCCCGCGATGGCTTCGAGTTCTCGGCCCGCTATTCGCACACCGGCCGGTCCGACCTCGATACCGCCGGCCCTGTCAGCTCGGTCGCCGTGGATTCATTCCAACTCGGCCTGCGAGCCAACACCGCACTCTCGGAAGCCACCAGCCTGCTCTACGGACTCGACTGGTCGCGCCACGAGCTCGACCGCGTGGGCCCGCGGTGGTTACCGGAGAACCTGAAGTCGCTCGCTGCTCCCGTGGGCCTAGCACACCGGCTCAACGACCGCTGGCGCCTACTCGCCACCGTCAGCCCACGGCTCGCCGGCGCCGGCGGCGATCTCGGATCAGCCGGCTTCGACCTGCCGGTGATGGCCCTCGCCAGCTATACGACAAGTCCCGAGCTCACGTGGAGCTTTGGTCTGCGCTACGGGGCCCGCTCCGACATCAAAGTGCTGCCCATCGCTGGCGTGGTGTGGAAGTTCGCCCCCGAGTGGGAGTTCCGCCTCGCGTGGCCCGACTCCGGCTTAAGCTATCGCGCCACCCCGGAACTCACCCTCCGAGCCGTCGCGATGTTCCACGGCGGCGACTACCGGCTCGAAGAGGACCCACGCGCCCCCGCCGACCGCACCGGTACGTCGCTGGCAGACTCGTGGCTCGAATACCGTGAAGTGCGCGTGGGGGTGGCGGCCGAGTACGCCATCAACCGAAGCTTCAGCCTGCGCGCGGATCTGGGAAAAGTCGTCTCCCAGCGTTTCGAGTACATCGACCGTCTCAAGGTGGACGGCGCCAGCCCGACGTATCTCGGCCTCGGCTTGGTGGCCCGATTCTGACGACACCGCACAGGGCCGTTCTGCCACCGGCCCTGCCCTGCCTCCGGCTGCAGCCGGTGAGCCTCAACGCTGCGGCGGAGTCTCCCCGGGGCGATGCTTGGCTCCCGGCGCAGCCACTTCCTTCCCTACCGGCAGCACCGTGGCCGATTCCAGATCAAACTCGATGCCGGCGCGCCGCAGCTCTTCCTCCAGCGGGACCAGGAATAACGCCTCCATCCCCTCGAGTCGGAAGGTGATATCCAGACCCACACGACCGCGGGCGAACGCCACCGCGTCGGCGAACTCCATGAGTTCCTCGTCGCGGAAATGCTCCTCCAGTACGGCCTGGCTGCCCTCCAACGCGGTGAGCGAGGCCCACAGTCGCTCCTCGGCGGCGTCGGGCTGGCGCAGATTGACCAGCCCGTGGAGGCGGGCACGTCGCACACGTTCGGCGACACGGCGCAGCGTGAGGTAGGCTTCGGCCAGATTGGCCAGCCGGGCCTGTTCGAGAATGGCGTGGTGAGTAGCGAGAAGCTTGGAGATTTTCATGGAAGAAGAATTCCTGACTCGTTGGCTGTTCACTGGTGGTTTCCCCCAGGGGACCACGGCTCGCCCCGCGGACGGAGCGGGCCGCCGAACCCCGGGCCTGAATTTGGCGTAGGTAATCGAACTGCGGACGCACGGCGCGGGCGTGCGCCTCTCGCGCAGCTCGACCACAAACACCGCTCAACCGAACCTTTCAGTCTTCGGGCAACGACCTCTGACAAAGGACGCTCGCTCAAAAGCCCCATCGCGTTTCGAAGCGGGGCGAGACTCTCAGTCTTCAGACCTGAACTGGCTGACAAACCGGGCTGCTCAACTGCTGATCGGACACCGGCACGCTCGCTTGAATCGCGGACAGCGCAAGCGAGTTTCTCACCTGTTGCCGGATCCGGCTTTGGGGTAGTAGGATTGCCGCCGGCCGCGACGGCCACGGACGTGGAAGGCGAAACCCTGAGTCGTTGGCCGGCGGAGAGTCGAGCCCAGCCGGACGGGGCTCCCCGGCTGCCGGCGTGGTCGTCCCTGAAAAGCCCAAAACTGGCAGAATGCAGCGGGGCGTGTAGTCTTCACCTCATGTTTGGTTCGCCCTCGCCGAGAAACCTCCGCGAAGCCATCCTTCACCCCTCCCCGGAGCCACGCCCATGAATCTACCCGCCCCCACGATTTCACTTGGTTTCACCGCGGAGCGCTTTCCCGCGGGAGTGCACATCTGCCAAATCTTTTCCGACGATGACGAGCGCCAGGATGCCCTGCTGGCGTATCTGCAGAGTGGCTTGGAGGCGAACGAGCGAACGAGCTGTTTCTCGGACAAGGCGTCCGCCCCCATCGTTGCCGAACATCTCGCCCAACACGGGATGTCCTTCGACGAACGCTGCGCCTGCGGAGCCCTCACACTGGCCCCAACCCGGGAGGTCTACTTCAAGAACGACCGTTTCGACCCCGAGCGGATGCTCGAGGTGCTGACCAAGTACCACGAAGACTCCGTCATCCAGGGTTATCCCGCGGCCCGCGTGATCGGAGAAATGACGGCCGAAGTACAGCACGTCCCCGGGGGATCGCGTCTACTGGAATACGAGTCCAAGATCAGCCTCCTGCTCCGCGAGCACCCGATCACCTGCGTCTGCCAGTACGATGCGCGGTCGTTCGACGGCGCCATGATCATGGACGTACTGAAAGTCCACCCATTGATGGTGATCCGGGGGTCGGTGGTGCGGAATCCGTTCTTCATCCCGCCGGAAGAATTCTTGGGCCCGTGATTGCGCCCCAGTCCCCCGAGCATGACACAGCCGGATACAGCCCCTTTGCGCGCTCCGGTCCTCGGGCAACTTCTGCTCATGCAGAACGTACTCTGCAATCTGCCCGACGAGCGGTCGATATTCAGCTTCGTCTGTCGCGGACTGGCGGATCTGCCAGGAGTGGCTGGGGCGAGCCATGACCCCGAAGGCGAGGAGGCCGCAGACGCCGCGCTGCAGCGGTTTTCGCTGCAGGTGGGTGCCTCGCACTGGGGCGAGCTGCTGGTCCGGGTCTACGATCCCGTCGCGTTTGACCCCTACAAGCCGTATCTGAACAACTTCGTCTTCATGGTGGCGGTCATCCTTGAAGAGCGGCGCCAGCGCCGGCTCAACGAGGAGCATCAGGCCTATCTCGAGCAACGCGTGCAGGAGCGCACCAGCCAGATGCTGACGGAGATCGCCGAACGGCGGATGGTCGAAGAGGAACTAAGGCGCAGCCGGAACATGCTCGCCCGCACCCTCGATTCCATCCCGCAGGCGGTGTTTTGGAAGGACCGCGAAGGCGTCTACCTGGGATGCAACCACGTCTTCGCCGTGGCCGCCGGGCTCGAGCGCCCCGAATTGATTGTGGGCAAGACCGACTTCGATCTCCCTTGGCCGCGGGGCGAGGCCGAGGGCTACCGCAAGGACGACCGGGCCGTCCTCGAGCAGCGCTGCCCTCGGTTCCACATTGTCGAGCAGCTGCAGCAATCCAACGGCGCTCGCCTTTGGATCGACACCACCAAGGTGCCGCTGACCGACGACACCGGCGTCGTGTACGGCGTGCTGGGGGTGTATGACGACATCACCGAACGACGGCGAGAGGAGGCCGAACGGGAGCGGCTCCAGGAACAGCTCACTCAGGCACAGAAGATGGAGTCCATCGGACGCTTGGCGGGCGGGGTCGCCCACGACTTCAACAATATGTTGCAGGCGATTCTCGGGTACACCGGCCTCGCCCTGGAACAGGCGGCGAAATCACCGGAGCTGGTGGAGGATCTCCACGAGATTATGAAGGCCGCCCGGCGCTCGGCCGACCTGACCCAGCAGTTGCTCGCGTTTGCCCGTAAGCAAACGGTCGTTCCGCGGGTGCTCGACCTCAACGAGACCGTGGCCAGCATGCTCAAGATGTTACAGCGTCTGATCGGCGAGAGCATCCAGCTGGTCTGGTCGCCGCACCCGGCGCTCTGGCCGGTCCTGATCGACCCGGCGCAGATCGACCAGTTGCTCGCCAACCTCACCGTCAACGCCCGCGATGCCGTCGGCGGTACCGGCCGAATCGTCATCGAAACAGCCAACCAGCCCGGAGTGGCCAATTCCGCGCCGCTTCCGCTGGGGGTGGAACCGGGCGACTACGTCACACTCACGGTGCGGGACAACGGATGTGGCATCGACGAGAACACGCGGGCCCACCTGTTCGAGCCCTTCTTCACGACCAAGGCGCTCGGAAAGGGAACCGGCCTGGGACTGGCCACGGTCTACGGCATCGTGAAACAGAATCACGGGCACATCGGCGTCCATAGCGAACCGGGAAAGGGAACCGCTTTCACGATCTGGCTGCCCCGCAGTGCGGCCGACGACGCGGCGACCGCCGTCGCCGCCGAAGCCGGTCCGTGCCGCGGCAGCGAGAGCGTCCTGCTGGTGGAGGACGAGGAACAGATTCTGAACCTGGGGCGGCGGATCCTGCAGGAGCATGGCTACACTGTGCTCGCTGCGCGCCTTCCGGAAGAGGCGCTACGGACGGTAACCGATTTCCCCTTGCCCATCCATCTCCTGGTCACCGACGTCGTCATGCCCGGCGTGAACGGGCGGGAGCTGCAGGCGCGGGTGGCCGCCCTCAAACCGGGGCTGCGCTGCCTCTACATCTCCGGCTACACCGCCGATGTGATCGGTCACCATGGCCTGCTGGAGGACGGTATGCAGTTTCTGCAAAAGCCCTTTTCGGTCGCGGATTTCACGCGAAAAGTGCGCCAAGTTCTCGATCAAGAGGTCGGCCCAGCGCCCTGAGTGTCGCTACGCGGCGGCCACGCCGAGCTGAGCTGAACCCGAGGAGGCAATCGCTGTCATCTTGGCTCGGTGCGAGCAGGTTTCTCCATGAGGTAGTGACTCACGATCCACTCCTCCCCTCGGCGGTAGCCCCAGAGCTCAGCGCAGGAGAGGAAGAATACACGCCAATACACCCACCACTTTGTCGCCTGGCCAGCACCATAGGTCGCGGCGAGCAACGGGCGCAGCTCGCGGCGGGCGCGATCCATGTTCTGGAGCCACAGCTCGGCGGTGCGTTGGTAGTGGCGACCGTTTACGGTCCAATGGTCGCGCAGGGTGAGATCGTCCTGGAAGCGCGCGACCAGGTCGTCGCTCGGCATCATGCCACCAGTGAAGAAATACCGGCTCATCCAGTCAGTCTCGTCGCGGGCAACGAAGTGGTAGGCGAGGCGCGAGTGCGTGAAGATGTGCAGGAAGAACAGGCCGCCGGGCTTGAGCCAGCGCGCCACGTTGGCGAGCAGGCGCGGCCAGTTCTTCATGTGCTCGAACATCTCGACGGACACCACGCGGTCGAAACGCGCCGCGGCGATGTCGAAGTCGTTCATGTCGCAGGTGACGATGGTGAGGTTGCCGAAGCCGCGCCGCCGCGCTTCGGCGTCGATGAACTCCTTCTGCGTTCGCGAGTTCGATACGCCGGTGATGTGCGCATGTGGGTAGCGCTCGGCCAGCCAGAGCGAGAGGGAGCCCCAGCCACAGCCAAGCTCGAGGATCTCCTGGCCGTCGGCGAGGCGCGCACGCTCGGCGTAGAGGCGCAGCATCGCCTCCTCGCCCTCAGCGAGCGTCTCGTCACCGCGCTCGAACCAGCAGCACGAGTACTTCAGCCGCGGGCCGAGCACGCGCTGGTAGAACGCCGTGGGCACCTCGTAGTGCTGCGTCTTCGAGTCCTGGGTGTTGATGGCGATCGGCTGCGTGCGCAGGTCGGCGGCGATGGCAGAGAGGCGCGCCTGCTGCTCGACGGTGGAAGGAGCCGTCTCCTCGCGGATCCGTTGCGCCAACAGGCGGCGGATACCGAAACGGAGCGCGCAGTCGGGCAGGAGGTTCTTTTCGAGCAGGGTGTCGAGCATGGGGAGAAGGGGAGAAAGTATCGAGTAGCGGGTAGCGAGTAGTGAGTAGGTAGAGCCCCGGAGAGATCGTGCGGCCTCGGTGGAGTTGCGAATGAGGGATCGTTCCGGATTCTCGCTACCCGCTACTCGCTACTGCGCCGTCGCGGCGCGGCGGCCACGGCACGAAGGCACTGGTGCGCGCCTGGTAGGCGCGGTAGGCCTCGCCCTTCGAGCGAAGGAGCTGGTCCTCGGTGTATTTGATGCCTGTTACCCTGAGCAGGAAGAAGAGCATCAGTGCAGGTGCATAGAGCGCGACCCACCCCCACGGCGAGGCGAGGGCGAAGAGCGCGAAGGCCACCCACACCAGCCATTCGCAGAAGTAGTTCGGGTGCCGGCTCCAGCCCCACAGGCCGACATCGCACACGCGTCCTCGGTTGGCGGAGTTGCGCTTGAAGGCGGCGAGCTGGGCATCCGCCAGGGTCTCGCCCACCAGCGCGACCAACCACAATCCGGCGGCGGCAAGTTCGAGCGGATGCAACTTCGGCGCCGGGTTGCGCGCGGCCAGCAGGAACGGGATCGAGAGCACCACCAGCAGCAGCGCCTGGAACTGGAAAAACTGGGCCATCTTCACATCCAGATTGCCCGCCCAGTCGCGGCGCAGCTGCCGGTAGCGCCCATCCTCAGTGTCCAGATGGCCGAGCACGCGGCGCGCGAGGTAACCGCCCAGCCGCAGGCTCCAGAGCCCGGCCATCGCGGTGATGAGCAGGCGTCGCGGGAAAGCGCCGCCGCCAAAATGCCCGTAGAACGCCGCCAGCGGAGCGAAGCCGAGCGACCAGGCGACATCCACGATGCCAAAATTCCCGATACGGCGACCGACGAAGAACAGCAGCGCAAACCCTCCGCAGGCGACGGCGAGGGCGAGCAGAAGGAGCACGATGGACGACATAGTGGAACGATGGTTTCGGCGGCTCAGTCGTGGCTATTCGATCCAGCAGCAGGTCCGGACCTTCCCGTGCCCGCCGTAGCCTTAGCGAAGGCCGGTGCCTGGGCCGGTTCGCTCGCGGACGGCGCAATTCCGCCGCGTTGCGTGAGTCGGCGCCCCAACGCTCGCAGGACCGGGCGCAGGGCGAAGTAGAACACCGCGCCCAGCAATGGCGCCGCAAGCAACCACGCGCTGGCCGCGTGGAGACCGCTCTCGCCGAAGCGCGCGAGGAAGCACGCCGGCCCGGTGGTGAACACCGACGCGAGCGCGGTCGGATCAAGTGGCATCGGCGCGGCGCCGTAGAGCCATTCGCCGGCGCGCACCCAGGGCAGGATGAGCGCGAGCTGGAACGGCACCGCGAGGAGATTGGCGATCTGCAGGGCCGGCTGGTTTAGCCGGAGCAAGACCCCGGCGGCCACGCAGCCGAGCGTGGTTGTGCCGAGGAACGGGTTCACCGCGATCACCCCGCCGATCGCCAGGGCAAGGGCGAGCCGCTCCGGAGTGAGCCCCTGGGTGAGCTGAAGCGTCAGCGGAGCGACGATGCGGCGTCGCCACCAGGAGAGTTGCGGTGCGGAACCGGCTTCCGATGAAGCCAAGGCAGGCGGATTGGCTCGTTTGTTCATCTGGAGGAGCCTGCTTGCAGGCGATTCAGCGCGCCAATCGCGTGCAAGCACGCTCCCACAACGAATCCGGAGACAGGATAATGTGACCGTGGTGTAACCATGGCTCAGGCCGCGCAGTAGATCACGATCGAGACGGCGACGAGGGCGCCCGGGAGCACGATGTTGCCGTTGTTCCGCCGGGCGACCACCTCGCCGAACTGCGAGGACGAGCGGATACGGAAGAGCTCAACCAGCACATAGAGCGCCATGGCCAGATTGCCGAGGGCCATGACGGCGATGAACCACAGCAAGCGGGCGCCAAGCGTCGGCTCCTTCCAGGCGAGCCACACGTAGAAGGTGAGGAAGCCGAAGTAGGCGTCGCAGAGCGTGGCGATGAACCACGGATGCGTAAAGACCTCGCGCGGTATCGCGAGGATGGACTGCTGCAAACTGGCCCAACTGGTGACCCAGAGCATCGAGCCGAGCACGGCAAGGAAGAGGAGGCGGAGAAACCAGAGCATGGGGAGAAGACGGAAAAGGTGGGAGGGGGCGATGGTGGGGCGGGCTCCACGCCCGCCAGCCGGAGCAAACTTGGCGGGCGTAAAGCCTGCCCCACCACCGAGGGAAGTAGGAGCAGCAGGAGGCTCAGCGGAAGGAGAGGTTGTTGGGGCGGGTATGCACGGTCTGGAGTACGCTGATGTTGCGGAGGGCGAAGGCGGACTCGCAGTAGGCGAGGTAGTAGTTCCATTTGCGCAGGAAGCGCTCGTCGAAGCCGAGCTCGCACACAGCCGCAGCGCGACGGTTGAACTCCTCGCGCCAGACCCGCAGCGTGCGCGCGTAGTCCTGCCCCATGTCCTCCAGGCCGTGCAGGACGAAGCCACCGGTCGAAGCGAGCAGGCCGTTGAGGCGATTGAGCGAGAGCAGCAGCGAGCCGGGGAACACGTGCTTCTGGATGAAATCCACCCCTCGACGGATCTCCGCGTAGCGATCGTCGGCGCAGGTGATGAATTGCAGCGCCATCAGCCCGTCGGGCTTCAACGCCCGGGCCGCCACCCGGCACCAGGCCTCCAGATAGCGGTGCCCGACGGCCTCCAGCATCTCGATGGAGACAAGCTTGTCGTACTGCTCTCCGGCGGGAAGGTCGCGGTAGTCCTGCAGGCGCACCTCGATGCGCTCGCCCAGCCCCGCTGCGGCGATACGCTCGCGGGCCAAATCGTACTGCTGCGGCGAAATCGTAAGCGAGGTGACGCGGCAACCGTACTCGCGGGCTGCGTGCAGACTCCAGCCGCCCCAGCCGGTGCCGATCTCGAGCACATGGTCGGCGGCGGTAAGGTGGAGTTTGCGGCAGAGCGCGTCGTTCTTGGCGCGCTGGGCCTCCGCCAACGTGAAGTCGGGGCGTGTCCAACGGGCGCTCGAATACATCATCGACGGATCCAGCCAGAGGCGGAAGAAGTCGTTGGAGAGGTCGTAGTGCTCCCGGATGTTGCGGGCCGCCGTGGGCCGGGAATTGGGCCGGAAGAGATGGGCCAGCCGGTTGGCCACGCGCAGCAGGTTGGTCCCGAGCGCCTTCGCCCGGGAGCCCGAGAGCGAGGGCGAGCGGTCCACATTGAGCACGAACCAGGCGATGACGGCGGCGAGGTCGGGCGTCTCCCAATCGCCGTCGATGAAGGCCTCGGCGAAACCGATGTCTCCGAAGAGTACACACTTGGAGAAGAACGCGGGGCGGCGCACCTTGATCGCGGCCACCTGCGGGATGGCGAGGGCGGCGGGCGCCAGCGCCGTCGTGTGCCAATGGATGTTTTCATCCCCGCCGAAACGCCGCACAGAGCCGTCGGGCAGCTCGAGATGGAGCTGGCCGGCGGGCATCTGCGCGAGAGCGCGAAGGGTGAGGCGCTGGTAGAGGCCGCCGCTGGAAACGGGCGCAGGGACGGCGGCGGCACGGGTCGTGGTGCGGGCGATCGGGTTCATGCGGTGGGAGTGCGGGCGATGGAGGGATGCGGGCGGTAGAGACTTTGTTGAGCGGCGGCGTGCGCGGCCTTCGGGAAGAACGGCACCCGCTTCACCCAGAGGCGGAAGGCCTGCCAGTGGATGCGCGCGACGATCCCGAGCGTGACGAGCGGGTACTTCACGAGGAACCACGCCAGCCGCGCGTCGGTGAGCGGGGCGCGCCGCCCGGTCAGCGTCGTGTGCAGCACGCGCCGGCCAGCGTCGCGGTCGTCGATACGCACGGCCAGCCGCTGGCCCGGGTGGTGAAGGGTGAAGTCGAACTCCAGGTCTAGTCCGGAGAACGGCGACACATAGAACTGTTTTGGCGTGCGCAGCCGGAACAGACCGGGGGCCGATGCCGCCGTGGGCGGGATGAAATACGGTTTCACCTCGTGGAAGGTGTTCGTCACCTCGGCGATCGCGCCGACGGGCCGGCCGGCGGCGTCGGCGCAAAAATAGAAGGAGACCGGGTTGAACTGGAAGCCGAGCACCCGCGGCAGGGTGATCAGCAGCACGCGACCCTGCGGGCCGAAGTCGGCGCCGTGCGCCGCGCAGAAGGCGCGCACCCGGGATTTCAACGTGCCAAGGTCGGCGGTAGCGTAGCCCGGCGCAGCGGACTCCGACGGGTTGTGCAAAGCCTCCCCGAGCGGCAGGAAGTCGCTCTCGCGGAAGCGAAAGCAGTTGGGCCGGACGAGGGAGAACAGCCCGAGCCGACGCGGCAACGACGGGAGCTCGTCGAGATCGAGCGCGAAGTAGAATAACCGGTACGCAAAGCGGTGGCGCTGCGGCGTGAAACGCTCATGGAGCACGGTGCACTCGTAGAGCGAGGAGCGGAAAGGTGCCGGGTTCATGTGCCTGCCTTTGCCGCGCCGGCGCGGTCCCACGGGTCGCCCCCGAGGATGAGCGTCGCGAGGTTCACCGCGGAGAGCAGTCCGTCCTCATGGAAACCGTAGCGTTGCCACGCGCCGGCGAAATACGTCTCCGTGCGACCGACAGCGGCCGCATTGAGGTCAGGGATACCGGGCTGGGCCTGGGCGGCGGCGAGGTCGAAGAGCGGATGCTCCTCGGTGAAGGTACGCAACGTTTTGGCAGGATCGAGCAGGTGCCTTCCCTCGACCGACACAAAATAGTTCCTCCGTTCAGATACCCCCTGCAGCCGGTTCATCCAGTAGTGGGTGGACACGGCAAGCTCGTCCGCTCCGTGTTCGAGCGATTCGGCGAACGGCGTCGCCAGGGCATCGAGCCGGTAGTTCCACGCCGACCAGGCGAGGCGGGCGCGCGGCATGATCGAGGCGTCAGTGTGCAGGGTGACGGCGTTGGGCTGGTAGCGAAAGGGCGCGAGTAGGCGGCGCTCTTCGGGAGTGGCATCGGTGCCCAGGAGGGCGAGCGTGGTCGGCGCGTGGCAGGCCAAGACGACCTTGTCGAAGCGCCGGCTGGCCGTGTCGGTGGCGACCTCGACGCCGCCTTCCGCAAGGCGGCGCACGCGGCGCACCGGCGTGCTCAGGTGGATGCAGTCGCGGAACGGCGCCGACACCTTCTCCACGTAGGCCTGCGCCCCTCCTTCGACCGTCCACCAGGGATGCTGGGTGTTCAGGCCGAGGAAACCGTGGTTGTGGAAGAAACGCAGCAAGGTGGCGGCGGGGAAGCGCCGCATCTGGGCCGGCGGAGTCGACCAGACCGCCGAGCTCATCGGGATGAGGTAGAGCTGGAAAAAGTCCTCCCCGTAACCACCGCGGCGCACATAGTCGTCGAGGCTGAGGTGCCGGAGCTCCGGATCGTCGAGGGCGGCGGCGGCCTCGCGGTTGAAACGGTCGATCTGCAGCAGCATCCGGTAGAACGAAGGCCGGAGGAGATTACGCCGCTGGGCAAAGAGATGATTGAGGCTGCTGCCGCAGTACTCGAGTCCGCGCGGGCGATGCTGCACGCCGAAGGACATGTCGGTACGCTTGGTCGGCACCGCGAGGGTGCGAAAGAGCCGCGTGAGGTGCGGATAGGTGACGTGATTGAACACCATGAAGCCGGTGTCGATCGGCGCTGGCCGCCCGTCGTCGTCGACCGTGACGGTGTGGGTGTGGCCGCCGATGTAGTCGGCCGCCTCGAAGACGGTCACCTCGAAATCTCGATGCAGGAACCACGCGGAGCCCAAGCCGGCGATGCCGGAACCGATGATGGCGAGAGTCTTCATGAAGAGATGGGCCGCGGCGCGGTTTGGGTGAGTGCTCGGTCGCCGCGATGGGCGGCCGCGGCGGCAATTTGTCGGATGAGACCGCCGAAGATCAGCGCATGGACCGGATACAGGGCATACCAGTAGAGCAGCCCCGATAGCCCCTTCGGCTCGAAGAACGCGGTCTGGGTGAGCAGGGTGTGCCCGTCGACCTGCGCGACGGCCCGGAACTCGAGCCAGGCCCGGCCCGGCACACGCATCTCCGCCCGCAACCGGAGAAGGCTGCCGGGCTCCACCGCCTCCACTCGCCAGAAATCGAGAGCATCGCCCACCCGCAGCTCCTCCGGGTCACGGCGTCCCCGCCGCATCCCCACCCCGCCGCAGAGGCGGTCGACCATCCCGCGCAGTTGCCACGTCCAGTTGAGATAGAGCCAGCCGCGTTTCCCGCCCAGCGAGGCGAAACTCCGATACACCGCAGCGGTCCCGGCGGAGACCGGGCGCTGGCGCCGCTCGATGATCATCCCCTCGCTGCTGAGCAAGGCCACGGGAGTTGTCTGACCTTGGCTGGAGGTGAGTGCATCGCTCCAGGCGGTCTCGACCCCGTGCGTCTCTATCTTACCCAGGGCCAAACGGACCGCGGTGTCGTAGTCGAGCAGTGGGATGCCCGGGAAAAGGCGCCGCGCCGTGTCGTCCCGAACGACCACCTCATTGCCCAGGCCCTTGATAAGGGGGCGAGCGATGGTCGCCGGGATAGGAGTGATCAGGTGCACCCAATACGACGACAGCCGCGGGGTAAGCACCGGCACGGAGAGCAGGCGGCGGGTCAGCCCCCGGGCGCGGGCGTAGCCGGTCATCATGCCGGCGTAAGTGAGCACATCCTGCCCACCGATCTCCAGCACGCGCCCCGCGCTTTCCGGGCACTCCAACGCGGCGACGAGGTAGTCGAGCACGTTGCGGATCGCGATGGGCTGCACGCGCGTGAACACCCAGCGCGGGCAGATCATCACCGGCAGCCGCTCCGTGAGATAACGGATCATCTCGAAGGACAGGCTGCCGGAGCCGACGATCACCGCGGCGCGGAACTCGGTGACGGGCACCCCCGCCTCGCACAGGGCCGCTCCGGTCTCCTGCCGCGAACGCAGGTGGGGCGAAAGCTCCGCCTGCGGATCGCCGAGGCCGCCTAGATAGATGATACGCGAGACGCTGGCGGACCTTGCCGCCTCGGCACAATTGCGGGCGGCCAGCAGATCCCGCTCCGAAAAATCGGACCCACCACCCAGGCTGTGAACCAGATAGTACACCGCCTCCACCCCCTGCATGGCGCTGGGCAGCGTCGCCTCCTGCAGGACATCCCCTGCGACCACCTCCACCTGCCCGAGCCACGACCGGCCCTGCAGCCGCGCCGGATCGCGCACCAGACAACGCACCCGATACCCCGCCTCAAGCAGGCGAGGTACCAGCCGTCCGCCGACATAGCCGGTGGCACCCGTGACGAGAATTAGCCGGGAAAGGGGCGCGGTGCTCATCGGGTGGTTGCTATGTAGTGTCTAAGTTGGTTCACCGCGAATTTCTTTCGCCACGCCGCAGCGGAGACGGCCGCAGCAGAGACGCGCCGCCCGGTCGGACTATCGGCGGGGGTCGTCGCGCCCGGGTTACCCACGGGGAGCAGCCCGCCTGAACCGGCGCACAAACGCAGCGGTTGCGGCTGGGCTAGCATCTGCAGGCCAACAAAGGATTGGTCGACGGCCCGTCAGCGGATCAATCACGGGCGGTGCGGTAGTCGTTTGCGGCCAAGAGAACGAGGCCGACGAACACGTAGGAAACAAGGAAGAGCGAGATCATGGTAGGAACAGTTTTGATTTCAGGTTGAGTTGGTGATCGAGACGAAGTGGTCTCTTTCGGCGCATATTGTCTAGGTAATGTCTAATAACGCAACCCCTTGTCTAGGTTTATCAGACGAACTGAACTAGGGGGGGCTTTAGTTGCTGCACAAAATAATGTTACCAGCTACCAATGCGCCCGAGTGCTCTCGGGAGCCGACGGACTGTCTAAATTTCGTCTAGTAAATCGACGATCTGCCCGCCACGGCCAGGCACGCCGTCGTGCGCCGCACCGGTCTCTCGCGCAGGCAATGCGGATCTGCCGGAATAGCCTTGGGCGCGGGGCGCGGGAACGCCCAGGCACGAACCACCGCCTCTACCCGCTCCCGCACCGAGCCGGCGCGAACGCCCGCCACGCGAGCCCCGGCTCGGCCCGGCGGCGTTCGCCGCCGGATCGGTGCCTGAGGCCACAGGCAGGCGCCACGGCTCGATGTCTTCGGCTCCTGCCTACACGACTGGGCGGGCGTTCCAGCGGGCCCCGCCGTTGCCAGCGGCAGGACGGTACAGCCCGCCGGTCCTACGCTAGCCCGCACATTTCACACCTCCTCTGACGGCGGCACACACTTGAAGCCACGTTGATCGCCGCGAACAACACGCTGGGTGCCCGGGCTAAACGCAAAACCGCGACGGTTTTGCCAATAGTCCGGATCGAACAACTCGAACGAGCGGAACGGGCTTTGCCTATCTGAGATGCCGCAGGCCGGAACGGCGTGTGAAAGAGCCGGACTAGCGCGGGCGGCGGAAGTACTTGCACGTAGTGGCCGGCTGGTGTCTTGATGGGCTCCGCACGCAGTTCCCAATATGAAGAACAATCGGGTCGGATTTTTCGCACTTTCGATGGTCTGGGCGCTGGCTGCGCTCACGTTGTCCATGCGGGGAGCCTCGCCCTCGGAGCCTGCCTCCCGGAGGATTCCCGAGCCGCTGAAAGCCTGGGAGACCTGGGCGACATGGGGAGAGCAACACCGCGATTGCCCGACGCCGTATTCCGACCCGAAGAAGCATCTCTGTTTCTGGCCGTCGCGGCTGAACCTGGAGGCCGGAAACGCGGGTGGGCGGTTCGCCATGGCCGCGACGGTGTTCCATGAAGCATGGCTGCCGCTGCCGGGCGGGCTGGAGGCGTGGCCGATGGAGGTGCGGGCGAATGGCGGGCTGGTCGCGGTGCTGGAGCGCGACGGGCGGCCGGAAGTCCGGTTGGCGGCGGGCGCTTGGCGGATCGAGGGTTCGTATCGCTGGAGCAACTGCCCCCAGCGCATCGCGTTGCCGCGCGAGATCGGCATCCTCGCGCTATCCATCGACGGCAACCCCGTGGACGCGCCCGTGTGGGATTCGCAGGGGTTTCTGTGGTTGAAACGCGACGGCTCGACGGAGGAGGCGGACAAGGACTTTCTCTCGGTGAAACTCCACGCGTTGCTCGAGGACGGCATCCCGCTCTGGCTCCGCACGGAGATCGAGATGATCGTCTCGGGCAAAAGCCGGGAGGAGGATCTCGGCACCATTCTGCCGGCGGGATGGAGACTCGCGACGGTCGAGAGTCCGATCCCGGTGGCGGTCGACGACGCCGGACGAATGAAGGTGCAGGTGCGCGCCGGGAAATGGACACTGCGTGCGGATGCCTTCCGTTTCGACAACCCGAAGGATTTTCGCTTCGCGCCGGGCGCGAAGCCGGCCGTCGAGGAGGAACTGGTCGCTTTCCGCGCCTCGCCGGATTTCCGCGTTGTCGAAATCGTCGGAGCACCGGCGATCGATGTGTCCCAGACGACGTTTCCCGAAAAATGGCGCGATCTACCGGTGTATCGCTGGGAAACGAAGGCGGCGTTTCAGTTCGAGGAACGGATGCGTGGCATGGGCCAGCAGAAGCCCGAGGGTCTGCGGATCGCGCGCGAGCTCTGGCTCGACGAGAACGGGGGCGGGCTCACTTTCCGCGATCGTATCAGCGGGACGATGCAACAGGTGTGGAGGCTCGACGCCGCGCCGGGGCAGGACCTCGGCTCGGTACGCAGCGGCGGGCAGGGGCAACTCATCACGCGCAACCCGCGCAACGGCGCCAGCGGGGTCGAGATTCGCACCCGCGATCTCAACCTCGAAGCCACCGGACGAATGACGCGTGCGAGCGAGTTCTCCGCGACGGGTTGGCGCTCCGACGCCGACGCACTTTCCGCGACGTTGAGTCTTCCGCCGGGATGGCGGCTCTTCGCCTTGTTCGGCGCCGACTGGGTGGAAGGCGACTGGCTCACCACTTGGACGCTGCTCGATCTATTTATCCTGCTGGTATTCTCGCTGGCCGTCTTCCGGCTGTGGGGATGGAAAGTGGCATTGTTGGCGTTTCTGGCCTTCGCCCTTTCGTATCACGAGCCGGACGCACCGCGCTATCTCTGGTTGGTTCTGCTCGTGCCGCTTGCGCTCCAACGAGTGGTGCCGGAGGGCCGCGGCCGCCGCGTGCTCAGCGCCGGCAAATGGACCGCGGTCGCGCTGCTGATGCTGGCACTCGTTCCGTTTGTCGTGCGGCAGATCGAGCAGGCACTTTACCCGCAGTTGGAGCTCGTTCGTGATTACGGACAGGGCGAGGGCGATATAGCGAGTGCAGCGTCGAAGATCACCGGCGAACCGGGCTTTGGCGAAGACATGGTCCAGCAGATGCAGACGAAGGATTCAGTTCAGGCCGATACAGCGGACATCGCGTTACAAGCCAGGCGCGGGTGGGAGGAAAAGCGGCGATCGGAACTGTTCGCGATTGCCAGCAAGAGCGCGGCTTCGAGTGCGAATTTCAATCTGAGCTACGACACAAAGGCCCGTATTCAGACCGGTCCGGGCGTCCCGGAGTGGTCATGGCGGGCGGTAAGCTTCGGGTGGAATGGCCCGGTGAGCGCCTCCCAACAAGTGAAGCCGGTGCTCATCTCGATGGCACTCGAGCGCGCGCTGACGGTGCTGCGGGTTGTTCTACTGCTGGCGCTCGCGGCGACGTTGTTGAATGTGCGCCGGACTGGTGGTCGTTTGCTGCGGTTCGGAGGGAAAACCACGGTGATCCTCGCGCTCATTCTTGTGAGCGCGCCGAAAGGCTCGGCGCAATCGCCGATTCCCGACAAGGCTACGCTCGACCAATTGCGCGAGCGGCTGCTCGAAGTCTCTGATGCCTACCCGGCCGCCGCCGACATTCCCTCGGTTTCGCTGACGCTGGCGGACCGCAAGATCGTCATCGAGGCCGAGATTCACGCGGCGATCCGCACGGCCGTGCCGTTGCCCGGCCGCCTCCCCGCATGGTCGCCGTTGTCCGTGTTGGTGGAC
The DNA here is from genome assembly GCA_016711225.1 of Opitutaceae bacterium. Lineage (GTDB taxonomy): Bacteria > Verrucomicrobiota > Verrucomicrobiia > Opitutales > Opitutaceae > CAJCBL01. The sequence goes on along the minus strand of JADJTK010000001.1, from coordinate 395,989 downwards.
GGCCAGCCCGAGGTCGCGCTACGCCGCGACGATGGCTTCCTTTGGATCACGTTGCCCGAGGGGGTACATCGGGTGCGGATCGAGGGGATACTCGCCAATCTTACTGAGTGGGAGTGGCAATTCCCGCTCAAGCCACGGCAGGTGAAGATCGAGGCGCCGGGCTGGGCGTTCAGCGGAGTTCGGCCCGACGGAGTGCCCGAGCAACAGGTCTTTTTCACGCTCAAACAGAAGACCGTCGCCAGCCAGGCCGGCTACGATCGGCAGGAATTGCAGACCGTCGCCGCGATCGATCGCCGTCTCGAGCTCGGTTTGCTGTGGCAGGTACGAACGACTGTGTCGCGGCTCTCGCCAACCGGCAAAGCCATCGCGCTCCGCGTGCCACTGTTGCCCGGCGAGAACGTGCTGTCGCCCAATGCCGTCGTGAAGGATGGCGTCATCGAGGTCCGCCTCGGCGCGCAGGAGCAGTCCGTGACGTGGGAGAGCGACCTGGCCGGCGCGAACACCCTCGAGCTTGCCACGCGTGGGACGGATTCCTGGGTCGAGCGCTGGCGCCTTGTCGTATCGCCGGTCTGGAACGTGGCGATTTCCGGACTTGCGCCGACGTTCGAGGCCGGCGACGACGACCTCGTCCCGGTCTGGCAGCCATGGCCGGGCGAAGCGGCCGTACTCGCAATCAGCCGACCCGAGGCCATCGCCGGGGCGACCGTGACCGTGAATCGTGGCAGTCACGAGATCAACCTCGGCAAACGCCAGCGGGTTTCGAAACTCGACCTCTCGCTGCGATGCAGTGTCGGTGAGGACTTTCTGGTGCAGTTGCCCGCCGCGGCGGAGGTGACCGCGCTGACGCAAAACGACAAACCCATCCCGGTGCGGATGGACGGCGACAAGCTAATCGTCCCCCTGCACCCGGGAGAGCAGTCGGTTTCGATCGGATGGAAGGTCAACGGCGTCCTTGGTTTCAGCGCGAGCGGCGGGGAAGTGCGGCTTCCGGTCGAAAGCGCGAATATCCAGACCGTCATCAATGTGCCGCAAGATCGCTGGGTGCTGTGGGCCGCGGGTCCGCAGCGCGGCCCCGCCGTGAGGTTTTGGGGCATCCTCCTGTGTTCGCTGCTCGCCGCGGGCGTGCTCGGTCGCCTCCCGCATTCGCCGATTCGAGCGGTCGCGTGGATGCTGCTGGCCATCGGCCTGACGCAAGTCCCGCTGCCCGCCGCCCTCCTTGTCGTGAGCTGGCTATTTCTGCTCGCCTGGCGCGGCAGCGACGGTTTCCAGCGCCTCGGCCGCAGCAGCTACAACGCCATGCAGGCCGCGCTGGTCGTGCTCACCATTGCAGCGATCGGGGTTCTGTTTGCCGCCGTTGGCGAAGGCCTGCTCGGCAGTCCGGAGATGTTCATCGTGGGCAACGGCTCCTATCTCACCGCGCTGCGCTGGTTCCAGGCCCGATGCGAGAGTCTTCTGCCTTGCCCGAGCTGCTACTCGGTATCCATCTGGTGGTATCGGGTTTTGATGCTCGGGTGGGCGCTCTGGCTTGCCGCCTCGCTCGTCCGGTGGCTGCAATGGGGCTGGACGAGTTTCGGCACCGGCGGTCTTTGGCGGAAGAAAGCCAGGAATCCGGCCGTGCCTCCGCCGGTGCCCGAGTAGACTGTGCCGGTGCCGGGCGCATTTCTTGTGCGATGACGACGAGCAACGCCTTCCTCTCGGCATCGGTCCGCTGCGGTCGACGGCCGCGTCCCCGCGCTCCCCTCCAGGCCATCGTCCCCACGGCGCTCCAAATGCTCGTAGCCGGTCTTGTGGCAGGCCTGCGCAGCAGCTTCGCCCGGGACCAATTCGTGCCCTTCCGGGGCAACGCGCCCGCGCGAACGGCGGTCTTGCCCGAAGCAGAGCTTTGAATCAACCAACACAAAGCATGAAAATGAAAAGTCTCATAGGGATGGAGATGCTGCTCATCGGTGCCTCAGTTTTGATCTTCAGAAGCCTCTGGGCCTTCCTGGACGCCATTCCCTGGGCTTCGGGCACAACTGGGCTCGCGGTGCTCTTGGTCGTGGGCTTGGTTGCCGCGGTTGTGGCGTTGCGCCGCATCGAGGCGCTTCCAGACAAAGCGGAGAGCAAAACGAGAGTGGAGTAAGTCCGCCGCCCTGCGGGCCGGGTTGCCAACGTCAGATCGCTTGTGGCGCCCACCCCACTTCGCCGCAGCCCCACCGACATGGCCGACGTCCACCGTTTCACCTGGCATGGCACCGGGCAAAACCTGCTGGAGGCCAAGCTGCGTGCCATCGACGGGGCACGGTCGTCCGTTTGCATGGAGACATTCTATTTCAGCGATTCGGACATCGGGCATCGTTTCCAGTCGGCGCTCGCGGCGGCCGCGCGGCGCGGGGTGGATGTGCGGCTGATCGTGGATGCGATCGGCTCGTTCGAGCTTGGGCGCGGCTATTTCGCCGAACTGGTGGCAGCCGGCGGGACAATGCGCTGGTTCAATAAACTGCGGTTGGCGTCATTCTCGTTCCGTGACCATCGCAAGTTACTGGTCGTAGACGACACGCAGGCGTTTGTCGGCAGCTGCAACATCGCGCCAGAGTATGGCGGCGACGGCATCGCGGCGGGTTGGCGCGATGGCGGCGTCAGCGTGCACGGCCCGGTTGCCGCGGTACTTGCGGCGGAATTCGCCCGCCAGTGGGAACGGGCGACCGGGCGGCATTGGACTTTTCCTCACGGTGGCCTGCGTCAGCAGGTGCCGGCGGACGGCGGACGCGAGGTGGAGGCGCTGTTCATCAAGCCGGGCTTTGGTCGGAATCCCCTGCGCGAGGCGTTGTGGCAGGATTTGGCGACCGCGAAAGACGTGGCGATCACCGCCGCCTATTTTTTGCCGCCCCATCGGCTGCGTGACCGGCTAGCGCAGGCGGTAGCCCGTGGAGCTCGGGTGCGCGTGTTGCTGGCGGGGAAAAGCGACGTGCGGCTGATGCAGCTCGCGTCGCGTTCGCTCTACCGGCGCTTAGTGCAAAAGGGTATCGAACTCTGGGAGTACCAGCCGCAGGTGCTGCACGCGAAAACGATCGTCGTGGACGACATCGTCTTCGTTGGTTCATCGAACCTCGATCCGCGTAGTCTTCGCATCAACTTCGAGATCATGCTGCGCATCCGCAACGCCGCACTGGCCGATGCAATACGCCAGCAGTTCGAAGCCGATCTGGCCCAGCGCGCACTCCCGATCACCTGCGAGACGCTTCAGCGTGGTCGCTCGTGGTGGGAACGACTGAAACAACGCCTCGCCTACTGGCTGTTCGCCCGTCTCGATCCCGAACTCGCTGCGTTCAAGTTGCAGGCGTGGCGTGTGCGCAAGGACCGGTTCGTGCGGCGCGTAAAACGGGCCGGCCGCGATCGGGTTCGCCGGGGCGAGTGAGAATCGGAAGCTCCCCACGTGTTGATCGGAAGCGTTGGCCGAACGTTGGCCGGTCCCACCCGATCGGTCTCGTACATGGTCGTGAGTCGCCCGATCGCGTTTCCCGGTCTGCGAAGTCAGCCGGGGAGCGATCCGGGTAGCCGGCCATTCCCTCACCGCGATTCGGGCCACCGCTGGGGGACTTTCCGCAGCTTGCTCAAGTCATAGCCCTGAGCCTTCAGATCTTGGAGCAGGCTCTGGTAGTCGGCTTCCGGGATCTGCGGCGTGCGCGCCATGATCCAGGCGTAGTCACGCTTATTCCGGCCGATGACGGTCCGGGTATAATCAAGATCCAAGTGCGTGATGAGGAACTCGGACTTGAGGGGCCAGACGAACTGCATCGCCCAGGTGGCGTTGTTGACCCGGTCGACGACGAAGCCTCGCGGGGTGTAGCGCTTGGGCGGACCGTCGAATCCGCCTTTGTTAAAAGTGAAAGTCGTCGCGATGGTGCCGTCCGCGTCGAGCCGGTACTCCTCGATCGCATTGAACGCCTCGGTTTCGATGAAGGTCGGGATGCACGCGATGACATACCACGGCCCCATGAAGCGCTCGAGATCGACCTTCTCGACCGTCCTCAAGGGCCTCAGCGAAGTCGCGCAACCGTTGAGCAGAAGCAGGCAGGGTAGAAAGGGGAGAAATTTCATCGGATTCACGAACGGGTTGTCTGATCGAAACTGCTCGAAGCGGGCTGATGGCTTGGTTGGACCGCTTGCGGTGCCGCTGGCGCGGCAGCGGAGCCATGCCCGACCGCTTACTCGTCGTTGTATTTGTAGCGGATGGTGACTTCCTGCCGGTCGCCAGTATTGGTGAGGATGTTGGAGACGCCCCGGAACTCGACGAGGCGCCGGTTCACTCGATCGTATTCGAGTCGCAGCTTCGGAGCGAAGCTCCGCAACAGCCAATTCTTGATCGTCAGCTCGGCCGAAACACGCGCCTCGTCGGAGGCGCGTCTCTTCACCACGAACGCATAAGGGCGCAGCTCAGAGGGCAGGACCAGGTTTAGGGTGATGTTGTCTTTCTCCAGGAGGTCGAGGTTGTGGATCAGGTAGTAGTGCCATCCTTGGCAGGAGAAGACCCCGCTCTCCCGGCGGAGCGGCGCGGTTTTCTCAGGGGCGCTGCCGTGCTGGTGGAAGATGACATAGCCCCCCTCCTGCCAACGCAGCCCCTCGCGGTAGTTGCGCCGCAGATCCTCGAAGACGTACGTGGGCAGGGCGACACTGCGTGCATAGTCGGAGTGCAGTGTCGCGATCAACGAACCGTCGGGTGCCGTGTATTCCGTGACCGATCCGGTTGTTGTCCCTTCGACCGATTGCACCAGGTGTTTCTCCGTGTAGACCAGCGTGCCCGTATCGTCTCTGGCCTCGCCGATGTAACTGCTCTCCTCGGCCCCGGCAGCCCGGACGCAAACGGCGAGCACGAGGAGGAACAGCATCCAGTGGAGTCGAGAGGAGGGGTTCGAATGCATCGAGAGTAGAACGGGATACGAGGCGGTGCCAAAACCTCGCGCTGCGACCCGATCGTCATTGGTTTTGGCGACGAGGACGATTCGGGCTCTGGGTGTGGTGCTCATTGGGGAATCTCCAAGTGTTTCCGAAGTTGCTCCACGGCGAGTTCCTTGGCCTTCGCCTCGACCTCGACCGTGAGCGCGAGGCCGCGCCACTCCGGCGGAAAGTCCCGAGGATCGATGGTGTCGTGGTGCCGCTCCGGCTTCGGCCCTGCCCAGCCGGCCAGCGGGCTCGAAAGGTGGAAGAGTGGCTCGCGGTCCCAGGTGGCACTCGCGGCAGCGGTGGCTTCCGCCACGGTCAAGTGGTCGGGCAGGCAACGATGATGGTGCACGTCGTAGACCAGTGGCACGCCCTCGGCCCGACAGAGCGGCAGGAGGTCGGCGGGCGTGAACGTCTTGTCGTCGTTTTCCACCGTCAGGCGGGAGCGGGCTCGGGGCGAGAGAAGGCCGAGGTTGCGCCGGAAGCGCTCCAGCGCCGCCGGTTTGTCGCCATAGCCGCCGCCACCGTGGATATTGACCGTGTCCGCCTGGACCCATTGCGCGATCTCCGCCTGCGACTCGAGGTCAGCGATGGAGCGCTGCACAATCCCGGCATCGGGAGAGTTGAGCACCACGAACTGGTCGGGGTGGAAGCCAGTGCGGATGTCCTGCGCCCGGGCGTACTCGCCGCAGCGGCGGAATTGGGCAACCAACGATTCCGCCCTTGGCAACTCCTCCACGCGATACCCGACCACGGGATGCGTTTTGATCGGCAGGATCGGGCTGCAGATCCGGAACGACCCGATGCCGTGCCCGGCGCAGTACTTCAACGCGGCAAGCAGGTACTCGGCGTTGGTGGCGACCAACTCGGCGAGGCGCTGCAGCTGGGCCCGGCGCGGCAGGCGGGCCAACGCCGTCGCTGTGGTAGTACGGAACTTGATGGGCTGGGCGATGAACTGGCAGCACAGCCCGAGGCGCAGGCGTCCAGGACAGGCAGTGTTGAGCGGAGCGGAGTAGATCATGGGGAAGAATGGCGACGACTCGGCGCCTGAGTGGCCGGGAAAACCGGCCGCCGACCTAGTTTTTCGCCAGCCCTCTCTGGACTTGTGCGCAAGCGCTCTCTACGAACGAGGGACCCTGCGGCATCCCGCCGCGCCAATCCCCGGCCCCGCCCCCCGGCGGCGCAAAACCCGACCACCCCAACATGTCTTCCTCGCCCTCCGCCAACCGCGGCTGGATCGTCACCTTCGCCGGTCTCGGCATCAACCTCGTGCTCGGCGCACTCTACGCCTGGGGCGTCGTCGCCAAAGCGCTCGTCATGCAGTGGAAATGGACCAAGGCCGACGCCGGCCTGCCCTTCGCCATCTGCACGGCCTCCTTTGCCGTGATGATGATCTTCGCCGGTCGCATGCAGGACAAGATGGGCCCGCGCCGCGTGGCCCAGCTCGGCGGCCTGCTCTTCGGTGCCGGCCTGGCCGCCTCGGGCTTCGTCAACACCCCGCTGACGATGGCTCTCACCTTCGGTGTGCTGGGCGGCATCGGCATCGGGCTCGGGTATTCGGCGACCACGCCGCCCGCGATGAAATGGTTCCCTCCCGCCCGTAAGGGTCTGATCACCGGCTTGGTGGTGGCGGGCGTGGGGTCCGCGGCAATCTACATCTCCCCGCTCACCCAGTGGCTGCTCGGCCGCACCACCATCCAGAACACGTTTCTCACCCTTGGCGCCGGGGCCTTCGTGCTGATCCTGCTTTTTTCCCTGCTGTTGGAGAATCCACCAGCCGGGTACAAGCCTGCCGGTTCCGCCCCCGCCGCCGGCAGCGCGGCCCGGCCGGCCGCGGCGGTGCACCGCGATCGCGACTGGCCCGAGATGCTGCGCACCCCGCAGTTCTACCTGCTCTGGCTCATCTACGTGCTCAGCGCCACCGCCGGCCTGATGCTCATCGCCAACGCCCCGATCATCGCCAAGGAGCAGGCCGCCTGGGAGGCGGGCTTCGTGGGCGTGATGATCCTGGCTGCGTTCAACACGATCGGCCGCATCCTCGCCGGTTCCGTCTCCGATCGCTTCGGACGCACCCGCACCATGATCCTGGCCTTCGTTCTGCAGGCCGTGAACATGGCGCTTTTCGTCACCTACAAAACCCCCGCGATGATGATGTTCGGCACGGCGTTCACCGGTCTGTGCTACGGCACGATTTTCACGCTCATGCCGGCTGCCACGGCCGATTTCTACGGGGTGCGCAACCTTGGGGTGAACTACGGATTTGTCTTCACCGGCTTCGGGGTGGCGGGAGTGCTCGGTTCGCGTTACGGCGGCATGATCCGCGACCTGTTCGGCTCCTTCTCGAAGGCGTACCTGATCTGCGCCGCGATGCTGATCGTCGCCGCGATGCTCGCGTTCTGCACGAAGGCACCCAAGCCGAGCGATCCGAGAACGACCTGAACTGAAGGGGCGCGAGTTCACTTGCCGGAGGGAAAGAGCCCGGCAAGGACCTCGCGGCGATGGGCGAAGATGCGCTCGACGTCGGGCTGAACGAACAGGCGGTTGACCAGGGCCCCTCCTACCACCGCATACCGGATCTCGTCGCAACAAAGCGTGACGCCCTGGACTTCCACGAAGGAATGCGTGTGGCGCCAGAGCCGGTAGGGACCGCGCAGCTGGACGTCGACAAAGTGCCCCGGCGGGTCCCACTCCGCGATCTCGGTGCGCCAGCGCAGCGGCACCCCGCGCACGCGGATGCGGTAGTCGATCAACGTCCCGGCCCGCATGGCGATTGGCCCGGGAGTGAGGATTCGGAAGTGCACCCACGGCGGGGTGATGCGCTCCAGATTCCGCGCATCCGCAAAGAACGGGAATACCGTGGCGCGAGGGGCGCCCAGGAACTGCTCGAAGCGGAGGATGTGGGTGGTCATCGGAGTTGGAGCGAGCGTCCAGGGTTCGGGCGTGGGCCTAAGGCCCGGAAAAGGAAACTGCGGCAGAGAACCCGTGCCCTCCGCCGCAGGTTTTGGTCTGAAGATTACAGCGGGAGCACGACAGTATCGATCACATGGATCACGCCGTTGCTGGCGGCCACATCGGTGGCCACCACGTTGGCCCCACCCACGGTGACCTTTCCCGCAGCGACGACGATGGGCAGCTTCTGCCCATTGACGGTGCCGGCCTGCATGGTCTTCACGTCGGCGGCGAGAACTTTGCCGGCCAGGACGTGATAGGTGAGAATCGCGACAAGCTTCTGCTTGTTCTCCGGCAGCAGGAGCGACTCGACCGTGCCGGCCGGAAGCTTTGCGAAAGCCTCGTCGGTGGGAGCAAAGACGGTGAATGGGCCGGCACCCTGCAAGGTTTCCGCCAGGCCGGCGGCCTTCACCGCGGCGACCAAGGTATTGAAGCTTCCGGCCGACGAGGCTACAGCGACGATGTCCTTAGAGGCGGCCACCTCCTTGCTGACGGAGCAAGAGTTGGCGTGGGCCGGGACGGCGAGCAGCGCGGCAGCGAAGAGGGAGGACAGGGCGAAGGAGACGATGGATTTCATGGTATGACTCGAGTTTTGATTGATTTCTAGTGGAGGAAGAGGCGTGGACGAACCGCAGCTCAATGTCTACTATTTGTCTATCTTGTCAATGCTTTGTTTAAGTTTTGCGCAAGCGCCCGAAAGAAGCCGGAATCCGCTCGTCACATGCGAGATACGCGACAATGGCCGTTTGCGTTCTTGCGCCAAAGCCCTCCGGGCGTCTATATTTCGTCTAAGATCATGAGCGACTACCAACACAGCATTCAGGCCGTCGCCCGTCGCACCGGGCTCAGCGCCCACGTCATTCGCATCTGGGAGAAGCGCTACGGCGTGGTCGCTCCCGAGCGTACGGGTACCAATCGCCGCCTCTACTCCGACGAGCAGATCGCCCGGCTCACCCTCCTGCGCCAGATCACCCAGGCCGGCCAGAGTATCAGCTCGATGGCCACACTGCCGCTGGAACGCCTCCAGCAGATCGCCGCCGCCTCCGCCCCTACCGCGCCCCTGCCCCGCAGCGCACGGCCCGAAGCGGCGACCACCAGCCTGCTGCAGGCCTGCCTGGAAAGCGTGCGCGCGCTCGACGCCACCGCCCTGGCCTCCTCGCTGCGCCAAGCCGAACTCGCACTCGGCCACCAAGGCATGCTGCAGCGGGTGGCCGCGCCCTTCGCCCAGTCCATCGGCACGCTCTGGCGGGAGGGTGTCATCACCGCCGCCCACGAACACTTCGCCAGCGCTGTGCTGCGCCACTGGCTCACCCAATCCGCGCAAGCCTACGCCGCCAGCCCCGCCGCGCCGCTGCTCCTGGTCGCCACGCCTTCCGGACAGCTCCATGAGCTCGGCGCACTGCTGGTCGCGGCCGCGGCCGCCAATCTCGGCTGGCGTATCCTCTATCTCGGCGCGAGCCTGCCCGCCGCGGAAATCGCCGGCGCCGCCCGGCAACAACACGCCCGCGCCGTCGCCCTCAGCCTCGTCTATCCCGAGGACGATCCGACCCTGGCAGCTGAGCTGGTTCGGCTCAGCGAGCTGCTCCCGCCCGCCACCCCTTTGCTCGTGGGCGGTCGGGCCATGCCCCCCCAACGCGCCACCCTCACCCAGATTGGCGCGACCCCCATTGGCGACCTCGCGGACCTCGGCGCGACCCTCGATTCGCTCCGGGGCGGGTCGCCCGCCGCAGCCTGAGCGACTCCCGCAAAAACGGCTTCACTTTCGGCCGCTTTGCTCCGTTCTCGGAGGGGTGAGCAGCACCTCCCTCGCCTTCTCCTCGCGCGAAGAACATCGCGCCTGGCTCGCCGCCAACGCCGCCCTGCCGCGCGGCTTCCGTGTGGGCACCACGCGCTTCGACTTCATGCCCTTTGAAGTACCCAAGCCGGCCAAGATGACCGTGACCCTCATCGCGCTCGATCGCCCCACGGCCGACTTCGCTGCGATGTTCACCAAGAACGCCTTTCCCGGCGCGCCGGTGATCGTGGGCCGCCAGCGCCTCGCCGAGCCGAAGCTCGGGGCGATCATCGTCAACAACAAGATCTCCAACGTGTGCGCGCCCGGCGGCGTCGAGACCTCCGAACGCCTCTGCGCCGCGACTGCGCAGGCGCTCGGACTCGCGCCCACCGAGGTGCTGCCCAGCTCCACCGGCGTGATCGGCTGGCGGTTACCCGCCGACCAGATGATCACCGCGCTGCCGCAGGCTGTGGCCACCCTCAAGCCCGGCTCCATCCTGCCGGCGGCCGAGGGCATCGTGACCACGGATCTTTATCCCAAGGTGCGCCGGGCCGCCGTCGGCGCCGGCAGCATCGTGGGCATCGCCAAGGGCGCCGGCATGATCGAGCCCAACATGGCCACCATGCTCGTCTATGTGCTCACCGATCTCGCCGTGCCGCGCGACACCCTGCGCGCCATCCTCGCCCGCGCCGTCGACCGCAGCTTCAACCGGATGAGCATCGACAGCGACACCAGCACCTCCGACACCGTCGTGCTGCTCAGCTCCGGCGCCGTCCCCTGCCCCGACCTCGCCGCCTTCGAGGCCGCACTCACCACCGTCTGCCGCGATCTCGCCGAGGACGTCGCCCGCAACGGCGAGGGCGTGCGCCATGTCATCCGCGTCACCGTGAAGGGCGCGCCGTCTGAAAACACCGCCCGCGCCATCGGCAAGACCGTCGTCAACGCCCCGCTCTTCAAGTGCGCGGTGGCCGGCAACGACCCGAACGTCGGCCGCCTGGTGCAGGCGGTGGGCAAATATGTGGGCGCGCACGAGCCGGGCATCCCGCTCGGCCGCACGCGCATGAGCCTGGGCGGCATTCCCATCGTGGCCAACGGCGAGTTCGCCCTCGATCCCGCCAAGGAAGCCGCGTTGATCTCCCACTTGAAGGCCGCGGAGCTCTACGCCAGCTCCGAGCCGAAGGACGGCGTGTATTCGCCACCCGTGGATTTCCCACCGCACGAGCGCTGCGTGGAGATCGAGATCGATCTCGGGGCCGGCGGCGCGGAGGCGACCGTGATCGGCGCCGATCTCACCCACGAATACGTAAGCGAGAACGCCGACTACCGCAGCTGAGACCATTGCGGCATTCGGAGTGCGCAATGCGGATCGAGCCGGCCGCATTGCGCAGCGCGGCGCGGGACTGACCTCTGTCACTGCCCTTCGCCGCCAGAGGTGGGCGCACTTGGCCTTAAATGCGTCCTGGCCGCGTTGCGGTCAACGCGGGCCACCTTTGTCCGCCCATTTGCCCCGGACGAAGCGCGACGACCGTCGAGGCACGCCACGCCGGCATTGGGGACCTTACGTTCCGCAACAAAGGAACGAGGGTGCGCCTCTTCGGGCCCTAGTAGGTCAGCGTGCTTGCACGCGCCTCCGTGCGTTTTCCAGAGGCGGGTGCAAGCACGCCGCCTCCACAATCGGAGCCGAGCACTCGGCCGCCGCTCGCCGGAGCCGCGGACTGCGGAATTCCGCAGTCCGAACTCCGCACTCCGCTCACTGGTTCACGTGCACGATCTTCGCCGGCGGGATGCCGTTGAAGTACGTCGAGGAAGCCGCGCTGTAGGCGCCGATATTCTCGCTGTACACCAGATCGCCACGTTCAAGCGACGGGAGGTTCTCGGCCATCGAGATCACATCGAGCGCATCACAAGTCGGACCAAAGACCGCGCTGATCTGCGTGGGGCCCTTCTTGAAGGCCTTGATCGGGTAATGGAGGTGGTCGAAGATGACGCCCGAGTAGGTGTGGTAAACGCCGTCGTTGATGTAGTAGCACGGCTTGCCGTCGCGGATGGCCTTGCCCACGACGCGCGACACCGCGTAGCCGGCGGTGGCCACCATGAAACGGCCGGGCTCGGCGAGGATCTGGACGTCCTTCGGGAAGAGGCGGTCGATCTCGGAGTTGATGACCTTGGCGAGATCGCGGAAGGGCTTCACCGTCGCGTCGTACGGCGCGGGGAAACCGCCGCCGATGTCGACCAGGTTCATCTTGGTGTAGCCGCGGTCCTTGGCCTCCTTGAAGATGTTCGCCGTGAGGCTGAGCGCCTGGACGTAGTTCTCGAAGTTCGTGGTCTGGCTGCCGACGTGGAAGCTGATACCTTCAACGGTGAGCCCGAGGCGGTCGGCCTCCAGGATCATGTCGACGGCCTCGCCAGGCGAGGCACCAAACTTCGAGGACAGCTCGACCATCGCGCCGGTGTTGGGAACCTTCAGGCGCAACGCGAGCCCGGCGTTCGGGGCGTGCTTCTTGATCTTGTGGATCTCCTCGACGTTGTCGAAGGTCACCAGCGGCTTGTACTGATCGAGCTCCTCGAGGGTGGACTCGGGCTTGATCGGGTTGGCGTAGATGATCTTGTCCCAGATCCAGTCCTGCCGCTTCTTGGCCGGCATGCCCTTGATGTTCTCATACACCGTATTGAACTCCGGCATCGAGGCGACGTCGAAGCTGGCGCCCTCCTTGAAGAGGGTGCGCACGATCTCGGGCAGGGAGTTGGCCTTGACGGCGAAGTAGGCCTGCACGCGGGGCAGGTGGCGGGTGAACTCCCGGTAGTTTTTGCGGAGCGCGTCGTGGTCGACGATGAAGAGCGGGGTGCCGTGTTCCTGGGCGAGCTGCTGGAGTTGGGCCTTCGAGATCATGATGAAAGAGGAGCGAGGAGCGGGGAGTTAGGAGCGGGGAGGGCACCAGCGCGCCAGCGAAGTTTGGAGGCGGGCGCGTGGTAGCGACGGCGCGGAGCACCGTGCGTGAGCACTGCCGGTACGGCAGGCCTACCTTCAGAGGCAGGCACGCAGGGCGCCGCGGTGATTCGGGCGGCAATCGAAAGTCGGCAATCGAAAGTCGGAGATCTCAATCGCCGTCCTTGATGAGGAAGTTCTTGAACTGCCACGGGTCCTTCCGGTCGAGGTCCGGCTGATTGAAGCCGTGGAAGGCGTTTTCGTAGTCGCGCAGCGGAGTCCAATCGGAGCGGGTGGAGATGAACTTGCCCAGCCAAGGCTTGGCGATGTTGAGGATGTAGTCGTGCGGGAGTTCGTCGGGGACCTTGAGCCCTTCGGCGGGGTGCTCGATCATCCAAAGCGAGGCGGCGACGACCGAAATGGCCACCTGCATGGTGGTGGCGTTCTGATGCGGCACCAGGCGGCGCGACTCCTCGATGCTGAGGGCGCTGCCGGTCCACCAGGCGTTGTAGCCGTGGCCCATGATCAGCGAGCCGAGGATGTCGGAGCCGCCGGTGATCTCGTCGCGCATGATGCGCAGATTGTCCTGCAGCTCGTAGTTGTAGCCGCGCAGCTCGTTGAGCGAGGCGATGGCGCTGTCGCAGGGGCAGTAGGCGTAGTGGACGGTCGGACGGTAGACGGCCTTCCCCTTCTCGCGGACGGTGAGGGCGTCGGAGATGGTGAAGGCCTCGCCGTGGCGCACGACCATGCCCTGAATCGAATAGTTGGGCACCCAGGTGCGTACCCAGGTGTTCATGCCCATGCGGGCCAGGCAGATCTGGTTGCGCGGGCCGGTCTTGTGCTCGTAGGCGAGCGCCGGGAGCGTCTTCTCGTGCGTGCCCCAGCCCATCTCCACGGTAGTGACGCCCTCCTCGCGGAAACCCTCGATGCTCCAGGTGTTGACGAACTCGTCCACTTTCTTGGGGACGTTGGTGACCTGGGTGTCGCGCTCGGAACAGTGGATGACCTTCACCCCCAGCTTGCGCGCGAGGTGGTTGAACTGCCCGGTGGCGATGAGCTCGGTGACAAGCTCGGCATCCTTGGCCTTGAGCTTCTTGTCGGCGATGGAGGCGAGCCCGATGTCGATAAGGCCCTGCTTGGTGAAATGGGAGACCAGCCCGGGATTGGCGCCGTGCTCGATGACTGCGGTGGGCCCCTTGGTCTTCCACTTCGCGGCCATGCGGCGCAGGTTCATGTGCCGATGGTAGAGCGTCTTCTCCGTCGGATGTTTGCCGGAGTGATACGGATCCCAGAGCTCGGTGGAGGTGTTGATGTAGAGCACCCCGTGGTCATGGCACCACTGGAGGAGCTCGCAGGCGTCGATATTCCAGGCGAGGTCGATGAGCAGGTCACCGGATGACAGATACTGCCCCAAAACCGCGCCGAGATTTTCCTGGGTCAGCCGGTTGCGCACGAAACGAATTCCCTTGGCGATCCACTTCTTCAGCTTTTCCGTGCGATCCTCGAAATCCATCACCGTCACATTCTGCGGTGCGATTTGGAGATGCTTGAACAGGACGGGGAGCGTGCATTCGGCAACGGCTCCATAGCCAACGAACAGGATCTTGTTCGGGAATTTGATCATGATTTGCGTGCGGGGGGATCAGGTTGGTTTTTCGAGGTTGAACAGCCGGCCGGGGGTCAATGCCCCGCGCCCACTGCTGAACGTACGAAGGCATCGCGATTCGAGCGCGCGCCGCAAGTATTTTTCACCCCCGCCATCAAACCGACACAAAGCGTTTCCTGCGGGCGTGGCCTCGCCCCAACCCCGGAAGCGGCGCGGCCTGGCGGTCGGCCGCGGCACCCGGTCCAATCGTCACCGAACGATCGGCACAGAAAAGGCGGCCCGCCCGCAAGCCGAGCGGATTCGGGGCGCCCGCCGCCGTCGTGGTGAAAGGGGATACCTTCGTCGGTGGCCCCGCACCCCCACAAAACAAAAGCCGCCCCCACATGGGAGGCGGCTTTGGAAAAACGGTTCGACAACGACTCAGCGCTTGGAGAACTGGAAGCGCTTGCGGGCGCCGGGCTGGCCGGCCTTCTTGCGCTCTTTCTCGCGGGGGTCGCGGGTGATGTGCCCGGCCTTCTTAAGCGGAATCCGCAGCTCGGCGTTCATCTTCTGCAGCGCACGGGCGATACCGTGAGCCACCGCACCAGCCTGGCCGGTGATGCCGCCGCCGGTGACATTGGCGGACACATCGACCTTGTCGCGCAGCTCGACGGTGAGCAACGGGGCCATGGCACCGCGCACAAACGCGTCGGTGGTGAAGTACTTCTCGAGCTCACGATCGTTGATCACGATCTTGCCGGTGCCGCTCTGGAGGCGGACGCGGGCGGTGGCGGTCTTGCGGCGGCCGGTGCCGAGGAAAATAGTGGATTCAGCGGACATGGCGGATTAAAGGGCGATCGTCTCAGGGTTTTGCGCAACGTGATCGTGGGAAGGTCCAGCGAAGACGCGCAGCTTGGTGAGCATCTTGGCGGCGAGGCGATTCTTCGGCAGCATGCCCTTGACGGCGTGCTCCAGAAGGAACTCCGGGCGCTTGGCGCGAAGCTGCGGCACGGTGCGGGTGCGATGCCCGCCCACGAAGCCGGAGAACGACATGTACGTCTTCTGATCCTCCTTCTTGCCGGTCAGTACGACCTTCTCGGCATTGATGATCACGACGTAATCGCCGGTATCGACGCTCGGGGTATACGTCGGCTTGTGGCGACCCCGAATGATGTTGGCGACTTTAACGGCGAGACGGCCCAGCACCTGACCCTCGGCATCGATAAGATACCACTTGGGCTGGACGGTCTCCTTCTTGGCAAGAAAGGTCTTCATGGACGGAAAAGAGGCGGAGAAAAGCCCCCGAGGGGGAGGGTTGTCAATGGTTTTGTCGGAAAGTTTGGGAAACAGACTGCGATCAGTCGGGAAAAACAGGGCCCGCCCCCGATTGTGGGAGGCGGGCCCGAGCAAATGAACAGAAGCGGCAGCCCTTAGAAGCTAACGGCCACGCCGGCAGTGCCCCACAGGCCAGGGTCCTTGCCGTGATCAAGGTCGTTCTCGGTGTAGGTAAGGCCGAAGTTGAGCTTCACCGCGTCGGAGAGCTTCACCGGCAGGGAAACACCCACCGAGTAGTATCCATAGATTTCGCCGTCATCGGGGCTCACCGCACCGGCGGTGGCATTGAAGTCGAGCGAGGTGCCCAGGCTCGCGAGCGGCACGCTGTAGCCGATCGAGCCCTGATACGTCCAGATATCGAGATCGAAGTCACGATAGACATACACCGCGGGGGTGAAATTGCCCCAAGTGTAGTTGAGGCCCGCGAACATTTCAAAGGGATCGTCGGCGTAGCCATCGCTCACGCTCGGGTCCCAGCAGAGGGTCGCGCCCACCTCGGCCTTGAGATTGTCGGCGAGCTTCGGGGTCCACCCGGCGTACAGATCGACCTCCTTGGTGACGTCGCCGTCATGCTCATTGCGCAGCGGGATGTTGCTCCACACGCCAGTGTAGAAATCGCCGGCCGCGACCTCCACGGAGGGCTGCACGGCTTCGCGGCCAAGCTTGACGCCGCGGAACACGTATTTCGAGGTGAACGGGAAATCCACCGTCACAGCGTAGTCGGATTCGGCTACCGCCGAGGCTTCCTGGGCCAAAACGGCCGAGGTACCGGCCAGCAGCGCGGTGCAGAGGAGGATGGTCTTCTTCATGGTTTGTGTCTTCATCGGTTTGTGGTTCTGTCGCGGTTCGGTACCGCGAGGTTTTGGAGCCCGCACCCAAAGCCTCATGGCCTTGGCTACAGTGCCCCGGGGCGTCCCCCGTACTGCAAATACCTGTCCAGTACTGCCGCGTTCGTATGCCAACTCTAGGAAGAAGATCAATCGTCTTTGCAACGTCCGCCGGTTTCTCCGCCGTTGGGCTGGGTGCCTTCGGGGCCCATCGGCTGCGCCCGATGCTGGAGGCGCACAGTCAAGTGGCCACGTGGAACACAGCCGTGCACTACCATCTGTTGCACAGCGTGGTGCTGCTCGCCCTGGCCCTGTATCTGAGCCGTGACACCCCACCGGCCACAGCCCGCCGCCTCGGCCACGCCACGGCACTCTTCGCCGCCGGCATCGCGCTGTTTTCGGGGTCGCTCTACCTGCTCGCCCTAGGCGGTCCACGTTGGCTCGGCCCCATCACCCCCGTGGGCGGACTTTGCCTGCTCGCTGGGTGGCTGACCGTAGGCTGGGCTCTGTGGCGACCCGAGGAAGGCTGACGCGAGAACGATCAACCTGCAGCAGAGAACGACTGAAACACAGATCAAATGACGGCACCAACTGCCCCAGAAGCCAAGGCTCGTTGCCGTCGCGAATGCAGGCCTCCTGCGGGGGACTGGCTCGAAACTCCGCTCGCCCGACCCGCGTAGTCCTCGTTAGCTTCTGTCGAGCCGACCTCCAAATTCCGTCTGAACGGCCCAATTGTGTCCACGCTTCCCCCTCCGCCCCTCCTCCCTCCCCCGCTCCAAGACGCCCTGCACGCCGTGCGGGCCGTGGGCCGGCCGTTGCTTGTCGGCGGCTGTGTGCGCGACTGGCTCTCCGGCCATCCATCGAAGGATTTCGACATCGAGGTGTATGGCGTCACTGCCGACCAACTCGTCGCCACCCTCTCGCGTTTCGGCGCCACCGACCCGGTTGGTCGCAGCTTCGGGGTGATCAAACTGCGCCTCGCCGGCGTCGACTACGACTTCAGCCTCCCCCGCCGCGAATCCAAGACCGGCGCCGGCCACCGCGGCTTCGCCGTCGGCGTGGATCCGCAGCTCCCGATCGCCGACGCGCTCGCGCGCCGCGACTTCACCCTCAACGCCATGGCGCTCGACCCGCTCACCGGCGAGCTCGTCGACCCGCACGGCGGCCAGCGCGACCTCGCCGCCCGGGTGCTGCGGCACACCAGCACCGCCTTCACCGAAGACCCACTACGCGTGCTGCGCGCGATGCAGTTCGCCGGCCGCTTCGACCTCACCCTCGCCCCGGAGACTGCGGCGCTCTGTCGCACCATTTCGGCGACCTATGACGAACTCCCGGTCGAGCGCGTCTGGGTCGAGTGGGAAAAGTGGGCCGCACACAGCCGCCGCCCTTCCGCCGGGTTGCGCGTACTCGCCGAGACTGGCTGGCTCACCCACTTCCCCGAGATCGCTGCGCTCGTCGACGTGCCCCAGGACCCGGAATGGCACCCCGAGGGCGATGTCTTCATCCACACCTGCCACTGCGTCGACGCCCTCGCCGCCCTGCCCGAGTGGCAGTCGCTCGCTCCCGCGCCGCGCCGCGACGTCATGTTCGCCATCCTCGCCCACGACTTCGGCAAGCCCGCCACCACCAAACAGGAGGAAAAACGCGGGCGCCTGCGCTGGGTCAGCCCGAACCACGACAACGCGGGCGGCCCACTCGCCGACTTCTTTCTCGCCCGCATCGGCTCGCCGCTGGACACTCGTCCAATCGTGCGCGCCCTGGTGGAGAATCACTTCGCCCATCTCGGCTGGCCGGCCGACGGTGAACCGGCGCCCACCTTCGTCCGTCGCCTCGCGCGTCGTCTCATCCCCGCCACCATCGAGCAACTGGTCCTGGTGCTCCGCGCCGACCATCTCGGCCGCCCGCCGCGCGTATGCCCCGTCACCGATCGTCGGATCGCGCAGCTCGCCACCGGCGCCCGCGAGCTGGCCATCGCCAATGCCGCGCCCGCCCCACTCCTGCTCGGCCGCCATCTCATCGCCGCCGGCCTCGCTCCCGGCCCGCAGTTCAAGGCCGTGCTCGCCGCCGCCTACGAGGCCCAGCTCGACGGCGTATTCACCGACAGCGCCGGCGCCACCGCCTGGCTGGCGCAGCGGCTCGCCACCCTCTAGATCATCGCGGCAGCGAATCCGCCGGTACCCTCCTAACCCGTTTTGCTAAATGCGAAAGATTCCCCCGCGCTTCTGGCAGGGCATCGTACTATTCGGAGCCGTTGGAGTCTTCTACTTCGTCGATTGCCTCATCGCGCAGGTGGGGCATCCGGAAATCTCCTTTCTATTGAGCGGAATTCATAATCCAGGTCCTTTTGGCATTCTCGCGACGGTGATCCTTCTGGCGTCAGGTGCCTGTGTTCTGATGAATCGAGGGTAGTGCTCGCCCCATGCGCGTCCTCGTCGCCTTCGACAAATTCAAAGACTCCCTCGCCGCCGCCGAGGCCTGTCGCATCGCGACCGACGCCCTCCGAACCGCGCATCCGGACTGGACCTTCGACTCGGCCCCGCTCACCGACGGTGGCGATGGTTTCGCCTCGATTCTGACTGCTGCCTCGGGCGGAAAACTCCATCCGACCCACGTCGCCGGGCCGCTCGGCGAACCTCGCACCGCCGCCTTCGGCCTCGTGCGGTGGGACCGAGTGCCCCCCGCCGCCCGCGATCGCCTGTCGCTCCCTTCGGTCCGTGATTCGGATACCGTGGCCATCGTCGAAATGGCGGCGGCCAGCGGGCTCGCCTTGGTGCCGACCGACCAGCGCAACCCGTGGCGCACCACCAGCTACGGCACCGGCCAGCTGCTCGCCACGGCCGCCACTCGCGGCGCCCGGGCCGTCCTTCTTGGCGTGGGTGGCAGCGCCACCCACGACCTCGGACTCGGCGCGCTCGCCGCGCTCGGGCTGCGTTTCCTCGACGATCACCACGCGCTCCTCTTCCCGCCGACCACCTCCGCCTGGGAACACATTACGCAGCTCGTCGGCCACGTGCCGTCTTCCTTCCCGCCACTGCGCCTCGCCTGCGATGTCGCGAATCCCCTGCTCGGGCCACACGGAGCCGCAGCGACCTACGCGCCTCAGAAAGGGCTGCGCCCCGCCGAGCTCCCCCAGCTCGAGTCCGCCTCGATCCGCCTCGCAGCAATGCTCTCCTCCCATTGCGGCCAAACGCCGGCGCTCGCCCATCTGCCCGGCGCCGGTGCGGCGGGCGGTATCGCCTTCGGGCTGATGACGGCCGCCCGTGCGCAACTCGTGCCCGGATGGGCGCTCGTGCATGAGTGGCTCGACCTCTCCAACCGTATCGCGTGCGCCGATCTGGTGATCACCGGCGAGGGCCGCTTCGACTCCACTTCGCTCTCCGGGAAAGGCCCAGGCGCGCTCGCGCTCGCCGCGGCGGAAGCCGGTAAACGCGTCCTCATCCTCGCCGGTTCACTCGGCCAACTTCCCGCCGGCGCCCTGCCACCCGGCGTCGAGGTGCACGCCATTTCGCCGTCCGATCTGCCGCTGACCGACGCGATCCTCCGCGCCCCGGCGCTACTCGCCACCGCCGTCGACCGCGCCTGCGCTTGGAGCACCGCTTGGCCAACGGCGCCCGGGAGCGATCCATCCGGCTAACTGGCCGGGACAGGCATTCAGCCCTTCCGCCGGTTTCGGCTCGACGGCCCGGTGCGGGCTCCAACAGTAGGAACCGATGTTCCCCACGGCCGCGCGCCCCCTGCTCCGTCTCCGAAGTATGCTCACGCTCGGCGTGGCGCTCTGCGGTTTCGGCTGTACCGAAATGCAGCCCAAATCGGTGCCGGCCGCCCGCCCGGCGATGCCAGTAGCCTCCGTCGTGCCGCGCCCGGCCGACCGCGTCTTCCCGGTCATGCTCGGTATCGATGTGCTTGAGGCGGACAACTTCGCCGCCGTGCGCGGCAAACGCCTCGGCCTGCTCACCCACCCGGCCGGCGTGAACCGGCGGGGCGTGAGCACCATCGAGGTCCTGCGGCGCGCACCCGGGGTGCAACTGGTGGCCCTCTACGGGGTCGAGCACGGCCTGGCCGGCGATATTCCCGCCAGCCGCAATTATCAGGATACAGTGCATGCGGCCACCGGCCTGCCCGCCTTCTCCCTCTACAACGGCAAGTCCCGCAAACCCACCCCCGCCCAGATCAAATCGATCGACGCCCTCGTCATCGATTTGCAGGACATCGGCACCCGCAGCTACACCTTCATCAGCGCGATGAAAGTGTGCATGGAGGCCTGTTTCGAGAACGGCAAAGAGGTGATCGTACTCGACCGCCCCAACCCGCTCGGCGGCCTGAAGGTCGACGGCCCGCCCCTCGACTCCGACCTGATGAGCTACGTCGGCTCGTTCCGCGTGCCCTATGTACACGGGCTCACGATGGGCGAACTTGCCACCCTCGCGAAGCAGACCCCTGGGGTGCTCACAGTGCCCGAGTCCGTCCGCACCAAGGGCAAGCTCACCGTAGTGACCATGCGAGGCTGGCGCCGCTCGATGCGTTGGCCAGAAACTGGCCTGAAGTTTGTCCCCACCTCGCCCTACGTAAAGGATTTCGCCGCCACCGCCGGCTACGCCATGACCGGGCTGGGCTGCGAAATCGGCGGCTTCCGCCACGGTGTGGGCACCGGATATCCGTTCCGCACCATCACCTTTCCCAAGAAAAGCCCCGAGGAGATCGAACGCGCATTGGAGGCGCTGCACCTGCCCGGGGTCGCGTTCACCGTGATCGGCACCACCGACAGCAAGGGTAACCCCATGCGCGGTGTCTACACTGAGATCACCGACTGGAACGCCTGGCGCCCCACCGAGCTCAGCATGCATCTCATGCAGCTGTCGGCTGCCTGGAATCCGAAAAATCCCTTCGCCGCCGCCGGCAAGACCGAGGGCGACCTCTTCCGCAAGCATACCGGCTCACGCGCGCTCTGGCAGGCCCTCGTGCGCGACGGCGCCAAGACCAACGTGGCCGCGCTACACGAGGAATGGCGCCAGCGCGCGGTGCAATACCAGCAGCAGACCCGCCGCTTCTGGCTCTACGCACCCTAAGTGGGCGGCAACTCAATCGAGCGGCGCGCTCGCCCAAGGCGGGCGCGCCTTTCGTGTCTGTCGTAGGAGCGTGCTTGCACGCGATCTCCGCTCAGCATCGCGTGCAAGCACGCTCCTAAAAATTGGTGACACTCAGGCCACCGCCGGCCGCGGCGCGGAGGCAGGAACCGGGCGCCCACCCGCCACCGCCAGCAACGGAGCCAGCAGGTCGCGCAGCGCCTGGCGCGCACGGTAAAGCCGGGTCTCAACCCCGCGCTCGGAACAGCCGACGACGGCGGCGATGTCGCGATAGCTCATGCCCTCGTAAGAGTGCAGCAGAAAGACACTGCGCTGCTCCTCGGGCAACGCCGCCACGGCGGCCCGCAGCGCGGCAATACGTTCGTTCCCCTCGGTGGCCACGGCCGGATCGGCCCCGGCCGAAGCCAGCGTCGAACCCAAGCCGGGGACGCCATCCCCATCGGGGATGTCGATCGACTCCGAAGGATGACGCCGCCGCCAGCGAAGCCGATGACGGCAGAGGTTGGCGGCGATGGTGAAGATCCAGGCCGAGAAATTGGAGCCGGGAATGAAATCGGCGCGTTTGTGATAGACGCGTACGAAGGTCTCCTCGACGACCTCGTCGGTATCGGTGGCATTCTGCAGATAGCGGTGCGCGAAGCTGCGCAGGGGGCCTTCCCAACGCTCCATGAGCAGGTCGAGTGCAGACTCGCGACCGGCCATCAATTCGGCCATCAGCGCAAGATCGTGGGTGGGGTCGGCAGGCATCGCCAGATTCGGGGGAGGGGTGCAGCAGCAGAAAGCGGTAGTCAACTAGCGGGTACTGGCGCCAACTCGACACCGTTGCCGACCAAAGCGAAATAGCGGGAGCGCTGCTCGGGCGACATCAGCTCGGCGACAGCGTAGACCAGGTCGAGGGTGAGGGTGCGGCACTGGAGTCGCGCCTTGCGATTGGCCTCCTTGGCCTGGTGGAAGGCCACGAAGTCGACCTTGTCGACGGTGCGCCGCATCTCCTCGAGGCGATTGAGCTCCTCATGGGTGGTGCGCAGCACCGTGAACAACCGCTCAAGCTCCGGCCCCGTGCGCTGGTGCAGCGAGCGGATGTTGCGGTATTGGGCCTCGTCGAGGTCGAACACGCTTTGCATCCACGCAAGATCGCGGGTCAGGCGGTTTTCCACCGTGGGCCGACGGAAAGCATAAAACCCGATGTGCGCCACCGCACCGGCCACGAAGCCAAGCATCACGATCAGGAGGAATCGTTTCATGGTGGACTGCTCGCGTTGTCGCGAAGCAACGGATTGATGGTTTGGAGATACACGGCGGCCATCTGCCCGAGATCGCGCATGGGCAGACGGGTGGCGCGCAGTTCGGCACTGATCAGCCCGAGGACGATGCACGCGGCGACCCAACCCAACACCGCACGCTGCCGCACCACCGAGGCGAAAAGCCCGCGCCATTGTTGGAGGAAACCGACCGGGCGCGGACGATCGGCCGCATCAATACGGGCCCAAACCCGGCGGCGCAGGCCGGGCGTGGCGGCAGGAACCTCTTTCCAAGAGGTGATCAAGTCGTCGAGCGGATCGGGAGTTTTCATCATAGGCGTCGCCGCTGGGGCGGGCGGTTCGGGGAGTATAAGCCCATCATCGGGAAAATCCCTTCAAACTTTTGGCTCGGCGTGAAATTTCACGACAAGCACCCCGGCCTCGCGCCGCGGCTTGCGGCGCGGAGCGGCCCCGCCCACCCTCCCGCCGGCATGCGCACCGCGGCGTTTCCCGAGCCCTACCCGTTTCCCAATCCATCCTTGGCCGACGAGGACGGGCTGCTCGCGCTCGGCGTACCGGTGACCCCGGCCAACCTGCGCGCCGCCTACGCGCGCGGCATCTTTCCCTGGCCCTACTCCGCCCGCCACCCGGTGCCGTGGGTCTCGCCCGGCGAGCGAGCGGTATTGGAGTTCACTGCCCTACACGTCCCCAAAACCCTCCGGCAGGCCCGGCAGCGCACGACCTGGACCTTCACCGTCGACTGCGCCTTCGAGGCGGTGATGGCCGCCTGTGCCGCCGCCCGGCGCCCCGGCCAGCGCGGCACCTGGATCACCCCGGCGATGCGCGCCGGCTATGCCGCACTGCACCACGCCGGCGGCGCCCATAGCGTGGAAGTCTGGGACGGCGCGCGACTGGTCGGCGGGCTCTACGGAGTGGATGCAGGTGGGTTGTTCACCGGCGAGAGCATGTTCCACCTCGAGCCCAACGCCTCAAAACTCGCGTTGCTGCATCTGGTCGACCACCTTGCGGCCGGCGGCGCCAGTTGGATCGATATCCAGCAACTCACTCCCCATTTCGCGACCCTGGGGGCCCGACTGATCTCACGGGAGGAATTCCTCGCCCGCCTGGCGCAAGAGCAACAGCTGGGGCGAAAGCTGTTCCCTCTCCCGCCCCCTCGCGGGTAGCGGACGCGGCCGGCGCCAGTTTCGGGTGCCGCCCGAGGTGCGGTGCGATCGCCTGCCCTGAAAACAGCACGGCCCGGTCCGCTACACCGGACCGGGCCCCCCTTAACAAGCCTGAAACTGTGCTGGCTGATTGTATCGTTGCCAGACTACTGGGTGACCTTGCTGCTGGCCGCCGCAGCCTTCGGATTGAACGTGAATTCCTGCACGGCGAAGACCCGGGTGGGTTGCCCCTTGCGCAGCGGCGGGACAAAAGTCCACTTGCTAACCGCCTCCAGCGCGGCGGCGGCAAACTCCGGATGAGTCGAACCGGCCACGGAAGGCACCCGCACCCGACCCTGTTCGTCGATATAGAAGGAGATCGCAGCGCCGCCCTCGACGTTCTGCTTCTTCAGCCCTTCCGGAAAGGCCGGCACGACCAGATTCACCGGCTCGGGCGTGGCATCCAAATCGCGCAACTTGCAGACATTGACCGACTCGTCGCTGGGCTTCTGGCCCAAGTAGGCTTTCACCGTCTCCTGAAAATCGCCCTGTACAATGATCATGCCCTCGCGGCGGAAATTAAAGCGGACATTGAAGCGCTGCGGCAACGCGCCAGCCTCGGCCGTATCAGCCGGCCGAAATACCCAACCCCGCACCGCCGCCTCCACCGAGTCGGCGAACTCCGGATGGCTGTAGGCACTGACAAAACTCTCGATGACCCGTCCATCGGCAGCCACTAGCAACTGCGCTTGCGCATAGCCCTCGGTGATCGCCGTGTTGCGCAAATGGATGGGGAATGCCGGCTCGGAATAGCGTTCCAGTCGGATGCTTGCGTTCAACGCTGCCGGCGCGGGGGAGGAAGACTGAGCCGCGGCGGTCAAGGTGAGCGCTGCGGCGGTGGAAAGAATGGTAAGGTAGGTTTTCATGATTGGCCTCTGGAGAGATGAATCCCACCTCCGGCGAAAATCCCGCATCAAAGGTCCAGATTCTCTCCGGAAATTCGCCCCGCCCCCACTCCCGGCTTCACATCCCGCCGTGGCAGGGCCAGAGTCTCCGGCAAGGCCAACCCACTCCAGCCCCACCCCGGCCCCCAACTGCGCACCCATGAAAATCCTGCCCCGGTTCCTCCTGCTGCTGCTCGCGCTCCCCCCCCTCTGTGCCCAACCGGGAGACGGCGACCGCCACGGCGACCACCGCCGCGACGAGCAGCCGCGCGTCATCCTTTATTCGGGAGACAACTACACCGGCGTGGCCATCGAACTGGCCCCGCGCGACGAGCTCTCCGAACTCGCCGAGGTGCGCTTCTCCGACGGCCGCAAAGCCCATGACCGCATTTCCTCAGTACGCATCTTCGGCGGACTGCGCG
Source organism: Opitutaceae bacterium (assembly GCA_016711225.1). Lineage (GTDB taxonomy): Bacteria > Verrucomicrobiota > Verrucomicrobiia > Opitutales > Opitutaceae > CAJCBL01. The sequence continues at coordinate 370,819 of JADJTK010000001.1, read as the reverse complement.
TCACCCTCTTCGCGGACCCGGGCTACTTCGGCGAGAAACTCGAACTCACCGACAGCGTGCCTCGCCTGGGCCGCATCCCACGCCCCCGGAGCCACAACTGGGACAACTGCCTGAGCTCCGTGCGGGTGGGCCCCGGCAGCGGCCGCTGGCACGCCACCGAGCGCCGGCCCGAGCCGGAACGCGGATACGATCGCCCGCCCCGCTCCGAGCCGCGCGACGACGATCGCCGCCCGCCCCAACGCGAACCCGAACACCGTCCCTCCTTCGACACGGAGCGGGAGACCATCCGCGCCTTCCGCGATCTCCTGCAACGCGAACCCACCGGCCGCGAGCTGCGCGACTACCGCGAGCGCCTCGTCGCCGAGGGATGGAGCCGCGAGCAACTGCGGGACGCCATCCGTTCGGGCCGCGAATACCGCTCCCGCGAAGCCGACCGCATCATCGTGCGCGTCTATCGCGAGCTGCTCGGGCGCGAACCCGATCAATCCGGCTGGGCCCACTGGCGTGCCAAGATCGTGGACCACGGCTGGTCCGAGCAGCGCCTGCGCAAGACCATCCGCGAGGGCGACGAATTCCGCCAGAGGCAGAATCAGCCGAAACCCGCCAAGCAGCATTGAGCAAAGCAAGACCTCCGCTGTAGGCCACGGCGGCGACGTGGCCCGTCCGCGAGCGGTCTGCCTGGGCGCGATGGCCCACCACCGGGCGAGCCGCCCGCGCCGATCACCACCGCTACCGGCGGCTACGCGCCGCCTGCCAGATCGCCAGCAGCGCGGCAAAATCCTCGTCCCGGCTGCGGCTGGCGATGCGGTATTGGAAACTCTCCGCTTCACGCAGCTCGGCCAGCGCCGTCTGCATGCGGCGCTCGATCTCGGCCTCGCCGTCGCCACGACCTCCGAGGCGGGCGCGCAGTTCGTCGATCGTCGCCGGGGCCACGAACACCGTGGTGAGCGCGCGCCGCAGCAGCTCATCCTTCTCAGCCGCCGCGCGCACACTGCGCACGCCCTGCACATCGATAGCGATCACCAGATTCATCCCCGCCGCCAGGCGGTCCACCACCGCGCGCCGCAGCGTGCCATAGCGGTTCCTGCCATGCACACAGGCCCACTCGAGGAACTCGCCGCGGGCCAGCGCCTCGTCGAACTGCGCCTCGCTCAAGAAGTGATAGTGCACCCCGTTGATCTCACCCGGGCGCATCGACCGAGTGGTGGCAGTGACGACCCGCTCCACCCCCGGCTGCTCGGCCACGAGGCGCTCGGAGAGCGTGGTCTTGCCGGAGCCGGCCGGACCGGCCAACACCAGCAGCACAGGAGAGGAAGTATCGGTGTCGCTCATGGCCGCGATGGGAAGAACGTTCAGTACGTAAAAGCCACCACCGCCAGCAGCGCGCCGTAGCCCGCCAACACCGCACCCAACCCCCGGGCCCGCGAGCCGCGGGCAAACAGCCAGCCAAAGAAGTCGCGCAGCCGGTACGGATAGCCGGCCAGATAGATTGCGGCGATGATCGCCAGATAGACCACGCCCACCATGAACAGCCGCTGCGGGTGCAACCACTCCTGGTACGCCGCGTAAAGCAGTTCGCCCGCGCCGAGCAGGGCGAGCACCGCCAGGCCTCGCACCGCGAGAAAATCCGGGGCGTACCGGAAGCTCAGTGTCGCCACCGCGCCGAAGGCCAGGATCAGGAACGGTTTGGGCAGCAGTTCGTCGGCCGGGCTGAGGTGCACGAGCCGCCACATGAACCACAGCGCCCCCGCGCCCATGAACAGCCACGACGCCCGGCGCGAGCGCGGCAAGGCTTTGGCCGTGGCGCCGACGACTGCGCCGTTCCAGAGCAAAAGCCCGCCAAGGGCAAGCAACAGCAGTCCGGGTAAAAGTGTGGCGATGGTAAGGTTCATGGAAATCGTGCTATTTCTCCTATTCGTTCTCGTTCTCCTACTCGTTCTCGTTCTCTCCCGTCGAGCTCGCATTATCCGGCGCGTTGCGAACCTCCCCATACAGAGACTGTTCTTCCTCCACTCGCCCCGGAGTATCAGAAAACCGCCCGATCAACCCGGCCACGAGGAAAACCACCGCCAGCAGAATCTGCTTTCCTTCAACCGCGCGTTCCGTCGGAAGAAGCGCGCGGGCCACCAGCACGTCAAGGGCGGCGGCGCACTCGACAGCCGAACCGCGCGCGATGTCGAGATACCGACACCGATCGGGATGCGATCGCTTGCCGTTCCCCTCGGCGATATTCAGGACCGCACTGGTTGAGGCCCTATCCAGCTGATCCCGCGCCGATAACTTCACCGGCAACGACTCGATCACCGGCCCCACCCACGCGGCGAAACGCAAAGCCTCCTGATAGGCCCGGAGTTTCTCGTGATCGAAGAGCTGGATATTCATGATGAGAGGGGATGTCCGAGCCGTGCCGAGCGGACAGGGAGGAGAAGAGAACGAGAATGAGTACGAGAACGAGAACGATTCGGCGCAAGACTAGGAACATTCACTCCCCCACCCTCCAGCTCCCCATACAGCGCACTCGTCGTCGCTCGCGAGATCCGCACCGGCATGAGCTGGCCAATCAGCCGCTCCGCCCCGGCGAAATGCACCTGGCGGTTACTCCGCGTGCGACCCACGAACTGCAAGCCGCGTTTGTCCGGCCCCTCGACCAGAACTTCCTGCACCGTGCCGACGAGCGCGTCGGTGTGCCGTCGCGAATTGGCCTCGAGTAGCCGGAGCAGCTCCTGGTTGCGCCGCTCCTTCGTCGCCTCGTCGATCTGGTCGCCCAGCTCCGCCGCCGGCGTACCCGTGCGCACCGAGTATTTGAAGATGTAGGCCATGTCGAAATCCACCTCGGCGAAGAGCGCGGCGGTCTGCGCGAAATCCTCCTCCGTCTCGCCGGGGAAGCCCACGATCACATCGGTCGAGAAACTCAGGCCCGGATGCGCGCCCTTCAGCGCGGCGACGAGCTCCAAGTAACGCTCACGCGTGTAGGGCCGGTTCATCGCCCGCAGGATACGATTGCTGCCCGACTGCACCGGCAGATGCACCTGCTCGCACAACTTCGGCAGGCGCCCGTAGGCGGCCACCAGGTCGTCCTTGAATCCGCGCGGATGCGGCGAGGTGAAACGGATCCGCTCGATGCCCTCCACCGCCTGAACCCGCTCCAGCAGCTGCACGAAGGGCGACACCCCGCCCGTGTGCTCGTAGTCGCGCCGGCCGTAGCTGGTCACGATCTGACCGAGCAGGGTCACCTCACGAACGCCGCGCGCCGCCAACTCGCGGCACTCGGCCACGATCTCGTCCATCGGGCGCGAACGCTCGTCACCGCGGGTCTTGGGCACAATGCAGAACGCGCAGTCCATGTTGCAGCCCTGCTGGATGGAGACCAGGGCGGTAACCTGCGGGCCATCGAGCAGGTGGTCGCGGATCGCGTTCTGCGAGCCGGCCTCCTCGGCCACGTCGACGATCGTCTCAGCGATGGGCACCCCGGCCTCGCGCGCCGCGCGCAGGTTGTCGAGGTAGCCGGGCACGGCGTGAAATTTCTGGGTGCCAACGATGAGGTCGAGGTCGGGCAGCCTGTCGAGCAGCTCGGCGCCGCGGTTTTGCGCCATACAACCAAGGATACCGAGCACGAACTCCGGCCGGCGCCGCTTGTGCACCACCAGGTTCTCCGCCTTGGCGATGGCCTTCTGCTCGGCGAAGTCGCGCACCGAGCAAGTATTGAGCAGCAGGATGTCGCAGGCGTTCTCGTCGGCCACGATGCGGTAGCCGCGGGCGCGCAGCATCGCCGCGACCGCCTCGCTGTCGCGCTCGTTCATCTGGCAGCCGTAGGTCTTGATGTGGACGCGGTTCATCGGGGGGCGGAAGCACGACGCCGCTGGTCGCGTCGGGAGCAGCGGACAACCTGGAGCGAAAGAAGTCTGTCGTCGACGCGGTTCATCGGGGGGCGGAAGCGCAGCGTCGCTGGTCGCGTCGGCTGCGGCGGACAATCGGCAGCGAGAGAAGTCTGTGGGCGACGCGGTTCATCGGAGGGCGGAAGCGCGGCGTCGCTGGTCGCGTCGGCAGCGAGACCGGGCTCGACAAAGGGCAGACAGGTGGTGGACGCGGTTCATCAATGGGCAGTGCGCGCCACGGTTGGCGGCCCGGGGGAACCGTCAAACGTTATCCCGCCCTGTCCCTCCTGCTCTTTCTCGTTCTCCTACTCGTTCTCATTCTCTTCGAGGTATCGTATCGCGCTCCGCCAATCGACAGGCGCGGAGGCCTACTCCTACCCCATGGCGCAAGCGCCGCTGCCAGCGAAAGGCTGCCCCGGATCCGAAAGAGAACAAGAAGGGGAACGAGAACGATTGCCTCGCCGGCACGGCGCGCCGCCGCACCTACGTCATGCTCTCGTAGGCGTGGATCTCGCGAGCTCGGTCGGCCCAGTTGGGCAGCTGCGTCTGCCGCGCCGATTTCAGCAGCAAAATCTCCTGCTGCATCGCCGCATCACCCACCTGCTGCATCACGCGGTTGAGACCGGCATAGACGATGTCGGCCGGGTCGAGCTTGAGCTGCTCGGCGAGACGCACCAGCGGCTGAAACTCTTCGTTTTCCAGGTGAATCTTGATCGAGTGCATACAGTCTCCTTCGCGGTTGGGGGTTGAGGCAGCAAGGCCGAGCAGAGTACCCACAAGCCCCGCCCCGGCAAACAAGGGGACCATCCCCGCCGCTGGAACTAGGGCCGACTCCCCTTGAGGAGGCAGGGGCGCCGCTGAGTGAGCGGCGTTCCATGTAGCTGCTGGTCGAAGCCGTCCCGCTTTCCCGTAGCTGGACGACGAGGTCGTTCAGCACTCCGCGATCCACGCTGCCGGGTTGGGACTCACACGCGCCATCTCCGCGTATTACCAAACGAGTTGGCGCAAGGCCCAGCCCACCGACCACCATGGGTCCCGTGGCAAGCCCGGAGGCCCCTGTTATGCCTCCGCGCGCATACCGCTAATTGTCGCGAGCAAGCTCGCTCCCACAGTCGAGACAACACGCGGCATCGCGACCAAGGCCCGCCTCAGGGCAGCTTGGCCTGGATCAGTTTGCTGACGGCGCCAAAGTCGATGAGCCCGGCCTCGGGGTGCTTCTTGAGCACCCCAATCACCTTGCCCATCTCCTTGCGCGAAGCCGCGCCCGTCTCGGCGATGGCCGCATCGACGAGCGCCCCGAGCTTGGCCTCGTCGAGACCCTTCGGGAGATACTTCTCCAGAATACGGATCTCCACGTCGTTGGCCGCGGCGAGATCAGGACGCCCGCCCTTCTCAAAGTCGGCCTTGGCCTCCGTCAGGGTTTTCACCGACTTGCGCAGCGCGGCAACGACGAGGGCCTCGTCGATCGGCTTGTTTTGGTCCATCGCCGCACGCTGGATCGCGGCATCGGTCGTGCGCAGCACGAGGGCTGTGCCCGCATCACGAGCCTTGAGGGCGGTAACGATGTCGGCGCGGAGCTGCTCATAAGTGGTGGCCATGCTCCCCAGCGTGCAGCCGCCCTGCCCCGTGTCGAGGCGGCAACTCAGGCCGCGCGCAACCCGCCAGCAACCCAGCCAGGCCAGGGCCCCCCGCTGGGGAAAGCGACGCGCCCCCCCGGCCCTCGCCGCCTCTCCCGCGGCCAGCCCCATTGTGCCCTCCCAGCACTCAACGCGGACTCGACTCAACCGCCCTCCTCGGGCATCGCATATTCCGAACCTCCGGGTCGAGGGACCCGGTCGCTCCGACAACCAACCACCCCGCAGAGGGAGAATACATGGTCCAAGCGAAGAGCAGCGCCTGGTACGGCTGGCGGCCCGATCACCCGGACCCCCGCGACCGGCACTACACCGAAGTCGCCCGGCCGCCCAGGCACCTCCCGGTCCGCACCGACCTCCGCACGCACTGCCCACCTGTGGCCAACCAACGCTCCATCGGTAGTTGCACAGCCCACGCGCTGGTCGGCAACCTCGAGTATCTCGCTAGAAAGGCCGGGCGCCGCATCCCCCACCTCAGCCGCCTCTTCCTCTACTACAACGCGCGCGTCCTAGAGAACACCGCCGAAGCCGACGAGGGGGCGATGATACGCAACGGGGTCAAGTCGCTCTCCAAGCTCGGCGTCTGCACCGAGCGGCTCTGGCCCTACAAAGTCCGCCGCTTCGCCCAAAAGCCTCCGCCGGAGTGCTACGCACAGGCCGGCGTGCACCAAGTAACCTCCTACCACCGCATCCGCGGTTTGGAGCAGATGCGGCAATGCTTGGCCGAGGGTTACCCCTTTGTCTTCGGCCTGAACATTTTCGAGGCCTTCGAGGCCGAGCGCATCACCCGTACGGGCGTCCTGCACCTGCCCGAGCCGCACGAGAAGGATTGCGGCGGCCATTCCGTCTGCGCGGTGGGCTACAACGACTCGACCCGCCGTCTGCTGGTGCGCAATTCCTGGGGACCCGACTGGGGCCGGCGGGGCTATTTCACCGTGCCGTACGACTACGTGGCCAACCCCAAGCTCGCCGAGGACTTCTGGACCATTCGCGCCTTCGAACACCTGTAAGCGCCCTGGACCCAAGTACCGACTGCCCACTCCTCCTCCGCGAGCTCCTTTACCGCTACACCGTAGATTCTGCGGCATCGCAGAGCAGCTGCGACAACCGGTTCGAACGCGGTCTCCACTTGCGCTCGCGCCGGCGCTACCGCGCCACCCGCACCCGCAGGAAACGGCGGCCGGCGCCGGCTGTTGTCGCCACGTCGCGGACGACCAATCGTTCGAGGTTGTTGCCAAGATCGGTGGATGAAACCGTCGGGGTGACCCCAGCCCCGGAGGACCAGGTAACAAGATCGTCGGAGGCTTCGACCACCAAGGTCACGTCGGTGGCGGCAGTGTTGTGGGTCAGCGTGGCGGTGAGCGCGAGGCCGTCGGCGTAGGAGGCGAGCACGATCTGCGGAGCCACGGAGGCGGCGTCCTTCACCCGCGGATCAAGACCATAGGCGTACTCCTCGAGATTGGTGAAGCCGTCGCCGTCGGGATCGGCGGTGGCGGTGGTCTCGGCACCGCGAAACTGCGCATACTGCCAGATGTCGTAGCCGGAGGAGAGCGCGCGCACCGCCTCGATCTGGGAGCGATAGGTCGAGAGCTCCATCGAGTAGGTGGCATTGCCGAGAATCGCGGTGCTGCCGGGCTGGCCGGAATAGGTATCGATCGTCACCATGATGCCGGCGAGTCTCCAGCCGTCGCCGACCTCGGCGAAGATCCCTCCACCGGAATCAAAGACCGCCCCCTGCGCCTCGTCGCTCGTCGCACCCGGGCCGGAAGTGAAGGTGGTGCGGTAGGCCACAATGAGGCCATACCCGTCGTCCCCCGAAACTGGTGATCCGGCGATTTGGTTGGTGCCCCAGTTCTTGGCCGGGGAACCCCAGAGGTAGCCGCCATACTCGACGGGGGCACCGTCCAGCTCCCAGCTGGCGTTGTAGCTCACCGCGGCGCCGCGGGTGCAGCCGAAGCCGATCATCGTCACCACGGTACCGTTGGGGAGCGGGGCGCTGATGAGGGCCACCGCCGGCAACCCGGGATCGGCGGTGAGACGGAAGAGCGTTAGGTCCGTGTCGCCGCTGCCGTCGGCCGTACGCAGGCGGATCACCGAGCCGGGCTGCACCCCGTAGGTGACCGAACTGACGACCACGCTCCCGGCTCCAACATGGCCGGCCGTAATCACCCACCGGTTGCCAAGGTAGACGCCGGAGCAGCCGTTGGGAGACACCACATTGGCCCAGCCGGGATCATCGGCGGGGGGCGCCGTCTGCACCGCGACATCGCCGCCCAGAATCAGGGCGGAGGCGAGGGGCGCGAGCCACGCACCGCCCAGGCAGAGAGCGAGGCAGCACAGGCGACCGCGGTTGTGGCAACGACGGGACATTGGGCCGAGCGAAGAGAAGCCCGTGTCGCCCCCGGGGCAAGGCGGAGGTTGCAGGAGCTCCGGCGCCAATGGGAGTGCAATACCGGACAGCTAAGCCATGTCGAAAACCAAGGGGTTCCGGAATCCGGGCAGAGCGGACGCGACTCTGTGCGTTACGGATCGCCGCCCCCGATCGGTGGGGCGGGCTTAACGCCCGCCATAGATCCATGAGCCGAACTGGCGGGGGTAAACCCCGCCCCACCATCCGGAGACGATTTGGAGCAATTCAACTCTGTACTCTATCCGCGCTTGCGGCACGGCCGCGCGCCGTGATTTTCGGGACAAAGGGGCACGTGCGAACCCGCGGGCTACACAGGCGGCCAAACAAAGCGCCGCCTGTTGAGGCGGCGCCGTGGAAACGGTATTGGGATGATCAAGCAAGCCTCGCTCAACCGCCTGCCCCTTTCGGGTGGACGCGATTGCCCTCAATCGCGTCCGACCGCGTTGAGGTCAACGCGGTCCACCTTGGTGTGCGTGTTCGGCGAGCCGCCCTGGCCTCAGGCCACCGGGGCGGGCGTGAGTTTCCAGATGTCGCGGTTGTAGTCGGCGATCGTGCGGTCGCTGGAGAACTTGCCCACCCGCGCGGTATTCATGATCGCCATCCGCGCCCAGCGCTTCGGATCGCGGTAGGCGGCATCCACCCGGGCGTGGGCCGCGCTGTACGACTCGAAGTCGGCCAACACGAGGAAGGGATCGCCTCCGTCGAGCAGGCTGTAGCGCAGCCCGCCCAGACAGTGCGGGTCCTCCGGGGTGAAGTAGCCCGAGCCGATCCAGTCGATCACGGCGCGCAGCTCCTCTTGGCGGTGGTAGTAGTCCCAGGGCTTGTAACCACGGGAATGCAACGCGTTCACCTCGTCCACGGTCAGCCCGAAGATGAAGATGTTGTCGTCGCCCACTTCCTCGGCGATCTCGACGTTGGCGCCGTCGAGTGTGCCGATGGTGACCGCGCCGTTGAGGGCGAGCTTCATGTTGCCGGTGCCGGAGGCCTCCTTGCCGGCGGTGGAGATCTGCTCGGAGATGTCGGCGGCGGGAATGATCCGCTCGGCGAGGGACACGCCGTAGTTGGGCAGGAAAACCAGCTTGAGTTTTCCCTGGATGCGCTCGTCGGCGTTGATGAACTTCGCCATCGAGTTGGCCGCCTTGATGATGCTCTTGGCCAGGTCGTAGCCGGGAGCGGCCTTGGCGCCAAAGATGAACACACGCGGAGCCACCTGGAGATTCGGATTCTGGATGAGGCGCCGATAGAGGGCGAGGACGTGCAGCAGGTTGAGGTGCTGGCGCTTGTATTCGTGAAGTCGTTTGACCTGCACATCGAAGAGTGCGTCGGGCGAGACCTCCACATCACACAGGCGGCGGATGACGGCGGCGAGCTCGACCTTGTTGGCACGCTTGGCGGCCATGAAGTCGGCTTGGAACTGCGCATCATCGGCCCACTTCTCGAGCCCGCGCAACTCGTCGAGGTTGCGGGTCCAGCCAGGGCCGATCTTGCCGTCGATGAGGGCGGAGAGCCGGGGATTGCAGGCGCGCAGCCAGCGGCGCGGCGTGATGCCGTTGGTCTTGTTGTTGAAGCGGCCGGGGAAGAGCACGTCGAACTCGGGGAAGAGCGTCTTCTTGAGCAGCTCGGTGTGGAGTGCGGCCACGCCGTTCACCGAGTGGGAGGCGACCACGCTCAGGTGGGCCATACGCACACTCTGGACATTGCCCTCCTCGATGATCGAGCAGACTTGCTTCTTCTGGACGTCGCCGGGCCAACGCGCCTCAACCTGTTCCATGTGGCGCTGGTTGATGTCGAAAACGATCTGGAGATGGCGCGGTACGACCTTGCGCAGCAGCGGCACGCTCCAACGCTCGAGCGCTTCGGGCAGAAGGGTGTGATTGGTGTAGGCGAAGGTGCGCGCGACGATCGCCCAGGCCTGGTCGAAGGTCAGCCCCTCGTCGTCGAGGAGGATGCGCATCAGCTCGAGGATGGCGATGGCCGGATGGGTATCGTTGAGCTGGATGGCGACCTTGGCCGAGAAGTTGTCCCAACCGGTGTTGGCCTTGCGGTAACGCCGGATGATGTCGCGCAGCGAGCAGGCGACGAAGAAGTACTGCTGCACCAAACGCAGCTCCTTGCCGTCCTCGGTCTTGTCGTTCGGGTAGAGGACCTTGGAGACGGTCTCGCCAATAGCCTTGTCGCGCACGGCCTCGACGTAGCCCCCCTTGTTAAAGGCGGCCAAATCGAAGTCGTGGCTGGCGCGCGAGGCCCACAGGCGCAGAAAGTTGACGGTGCCCGTGCCGTAGCCGGCGATCGGGATGTCGTGGGGCACGCCGAGGACCGTGCGGGTGTTGACCCAGCGCTGGTGGGGCCGGCCGAGGTTGTCGAAGCGCGACTCGACGTGGCCGTAAAGCTGGACGGCCTCAGTATACTCGGGGCGTTCGATCTCCCAGGGGGCGCCGCGCACCATCCAGTTGTCGGGATGCTCGACCTGGTGGCCGTTGACGAACTCCTGGCGGAAGAGGCCGAACTCGTAATGGATGCCGTAGCCGATGGCGGGCAGGTCGAGAGTGGCGAGCGAATCAAGGAAACAGGCGGCGAGGCGGCCGAGGCCACCGTTGCCCAAGCCCATGTCGTGCTCCTCGTCGAGGACCTTGTCGGGGTCGAGCCCGAGGTCGCGCAACGCGACCTGGGTAGCGCCGTAGATTCCGGCCGCGTAGAGATTGTTCTGCAGAAGCCGCCCCATCAGGTATTCGAGGGAGAGATAGTACATCCGGCGCACATTGCCGTCGTTGTGTACTCCCTGGGTGCGGATCATTCGCTCCAGCAGGCGATCGCGCACCGCCAAGCTGGTGCAGATCCACCAGTCGCGCTTGGTCGCCGTGCCCTCGTCACGTGCTTGGGTGAACTTGAGGTGATTGAGAATCGAGGTCTTGAGCGCCTCGACGTCGGCCGCATCGGGAGCGGCGACGGGAGCGGACGATGCGGAGGCCGGCGCAACTGCAGCGCGGGCGCGGGAAGGCTTACGAGGTGATGCGGACATACGTTGTAGCGTTGGGAGCGCGCCTGACTCATCGGCGCATTTTCAGGGTGCGTGAGTGTTTTCGGTATTTCGGCGTGGTGGCGTTCATCAACGCACCCGGGCGCAATGTAGCAAACAGCGGGCCGAGATCGTGTCTCAGCTCAAAGTTCTAGCAACGGTCTTTTTGAAACCGCCGCGCCAGTTCGCCACGACTGAGCTCGATCAGCGTCGGTTGCCCACCCGGGGTCAGTAACGGCTGGGCACACCCCAACAGCCGCGCCGCCAGTTCCCCACCCGTATCGGTCCGCCCGGCGCCGCGTACCGCGCGAGCAGCCGCCAGCCTCGCCAGTTGCTCGCGCGCCACCTCCGGGCGGCGCGGGTCGAGCTGCCCGTCGCGTAACCGGCCGAGAATGTCGCGCAGAAAGGGTTCCGCCTCCGCCGGGTCGAGCCAGGCCGGCACCGCCTCGACCCGGAAAAAATTCCGGCCGAATACAGCCACCTCCAGCCCGTGCCCCGCCAAGAAAGCGATCTGGTCCACCAGCATCGCCGCGGCCACCGGGTCGAGCTCCACCGGCACGGCAAAAAGCAGCCGCTGACTGAGCGTATGGCCCTCGGCGAACTCGCTCTGCAACTGTTCGAAGTAAATCCGCTCCAGCGCCGCCCGCCGGTCGAGCAAGACCACCCCACCCGCTGTCTCAAAAATCTCGCAGTCGCCATGCGCCGTGCCGAGGTGTCGCCAGCCGGCCAAGCCGGAGGGGGCAGTCGTCCCTACCGGTCGCGGCTGGAGCAACGGCGACGAAGACGCGGAGGAGGCCGCCAACGAAGAAACACGCAGGCCGCTCTCGGTACCCGTAAGCAGCGGATCCAGCGCCGGCGCCGGCCGGGCAAGCGGAGCGCCCACAGCCGGAATCCCCGGCACGAAACTCGAATCGGCCTGCGCGCCCGTCGGCGGCGGCAACACCAGCGAGGGCAGCGGCGCCGGCTTCGCATCAAAATTCCCGAGCTGCGCTCCTGCTCCACCCACGCCCGCCAGCGGCGACGTCTGATTCCCCGCGGCACCCTCCGACCGCGTTGAGGGCAACGTGGTCCACCCCGAAGCGGTCGCCAGCGGCGGACGCAGGTTGCTCGGCACCGGCTCCAGCACGGCGACCGGCGTGACCTTCGTCGCCCCCGGCGGCAGCGCCCGCCCCACCTCATCGGCAGCGGCGCGCAGCGCCTCCAACAACGAGCGCACGATAAAAGTCCGCACCGCCGCATCGTTGCGGAAACGCACCTCCCGCTTGGTCGGATGCACATTCACGTCCACGGCGGCCGGATCGATCTCCAGGAAAAGAAACGCCAGCGGGTAGCGGCCCTTCGGCAACAGCTGCTGGTAGCTCTCGATCAGCGCATACGACAGCGTCCGCGTGTCCACCGGCCGGCGATTCACGAAGGTGATCATCTCATGGCGCGTCGAGCGGCTCGCGCCCGGCTTGCCCACCAGCCCGGTGAGCCGCATGCCCTCCCCCCTCGCCTCCACCGGCAGCAACGCCTCCGCCACCTGCCGGCCGAAGATTTCGGTGACGCGCTCCCGCAACGAGGTGCAGGCCGGAGAGCGAAAGATCGTGCGCCCGTCCTCGACCAGCGTGAACGCCACCTCGGGGTTGGCCAACGCGTAGAAGCGCACGCACTGGATGAGGTGCGCCCCCTCCGTCGAGTCGCTCTTGAGAAACTTGCGCCGCGCCGGCACCGAGTTGAAGAGGTTCGTCACCGCGATCCGGGTGCCCGGAGGCATCCCGCAGTCACGTATGTGCACGAACTTGCCGCCGTTGACGACGATCTCCGTGCCCATCTCCGCCGTGGCCGGGCGCGTCCGCAGCTCGAAGTGACACACGCTGGCGATCGACGGCAACGCCTCGCCGCGGAAACCGAAGCTGTGGAGCGTATCGAGGTCGACCGCCTCCGTGATCTTGCTCGTGGCGTGGCGTTCGAGGGAAAGCAACGCGTCGTCGCGGTCCATGCCCTTGCCGTTGTCCTCGACGCTCATCAGCGAACGCCCGCCATGGCGGAACTCGACGGCGATGCGGGTGGCCCCGGCATCGAGGCAGTTCTCGACCAGCTCCTTCACCACCGCCGCCGGGCGCTCCACCACTTCGCCGGCGGCGATCTGGTTGGCCACGCGATCGGAGAGGATACGGATGGTGGGCATGAGTAAGGGTGAGCGGAGACTGAAGACGGGCGGGCTAGTTTCGATAGAAAACGGCGATCACGAAAGATGGAGCGAAGATGATTCAGGGCGCGACAATGCTTGCATCGGTGGGGCGGGCTCTATGCCCGCCAGTTGCGATGGATCCAGAATGGCGGGCGCAAGGCCCGCCCCACGGTTCAGGAAGTACCCGGCGGCGGACGCCGGCCGTTGTCGGCGGGAGCGAGGGAGGTGTCGACCAGATTGATAAAGAAGCCGAAGGCGCGCTGGGGTTGCAGGAGCACATTGCCGAGCTGGAGCGATTCCCGCGGCCCCTCCGGATACTCGAAACGGCGCAACCTCCACACTATGCCTCCCATGCTCGCCAGCACGAAGCCGAAGAACACCACGAACCAACTTCGGTCCATGCCCGGCGCATCGCCACCGGTCTTGAGCACCAGCCCCCAGAGCACCGGTCCGAGCCCGCTCACAAACGAGGTCGACGCGCTGTACACCGAAAGCACCAGCGGGCGGTTCTCGTCCGGCACGATCAGCGGCAGGTAGTTCGGATAGGTCGCGGCCCAGAGGGTGTAGCCCAGGCCGATGGCGAGGAAGACGAACGGGAAGAACCCGTGGGCATCAAAACGAAACACCAACAGCGACACCCAGAACAGCGCCACCGCCATGTAGACGAGTGTCGCCGCAAAGAAGAACGGACGCGGACCGCGCCGGTCGAGTTCGCCGCGCACCAGCCAGGCCATGAGCATCACGCCCGTGTATTGCATGGTCGTGAACAGCACCACATCGCCCGGCGAGACGTGCGCCTCGACGCGCAGGAAATAGATGCAAAACGGCGGGATTGCCGTGGTCGCGAAGCCGTACCAGCACGACGCCCACAGGAACGGGCGGAACCGACTCGCCCGGAAGAAGATTCCCGGCGCCGCCCGCACGATCTCCCGCAGGCTGATCGCCGCCGGTTTCTCGGTGTCGGGCATGCGCCGCAGCGCGAGATAGCTCAACGCCGCGCCGACGAACGCCACCGCGTACTCGATCATGAACGCCTCGAAGCGCGGCAACGTCTTGAAGAGGATCGCACACAGCACGAGCACCCCGACGCCCGCGACGCTCGAGGTCAGTTGCTCGGAGGCGAAGTAGCGCCCGCGGGTCTTCTCCGGCAGCAGCTTGTAAAGCCACGGCAACCACGCACAGCTCCCGAGCGAGCGGCAGAAGGTGAAGCCGAACACGCTGCCGATCATCACCGCCCGCATCCACGGCGCCGAGTGGCCATCGCGTCCGAGGTAGGCCAGCACGATGCAGGGCAGCAAGAACAGCGCGCGCAGCCCCCAGCCCGAGAGCATCATCCGCCGAAAGCCATAGCGCGGCAGGAAGGCGGTCGAGAGCACCTGCACCGGCGTCATCAGGTACACGAACGCGAAGCACAGGCCGACCTCGAAGGCGCTGCCGCCGAGCCCCTCGACCAGCAGCACCATCGGTGTACCCAGCGCGATCTGCCAGTTGAGCGCGTTGAAGAACGAGAACGCCAGCGCTGGTCGGTACGCCCGCCGCGCCTCGGCGGACAGAGCCTGGGCCTGTGGGTCAGCGGCGGACATGGAGACGTGGGGCAAGGACGAACAGAGGAAGGCGACAGAAGGGAACGAAGGTCACGAAAGGGGGAATGGTTGGATGGACCAATGGCTCGTATTTGTGCCAGGCCCCGCTTGCGACGGTGAGGCGGGCTTTGGTGGCGAGGGTCGTGATTTGGCGGGCCGTTCTCCGTCGGTGGGGCGGGCTTCACGCCCGCCAGTGAAGGGGGGCTCCATCCCCGTAGTTTCACCGGCATTCTTCCGTCCGGTGGGGCGGGCTTTACGCCCGCCAGCTGGACCCGAGTCGGCATGGCGGGAGTAAAGCCCGCCCCACCATTCCGACACCGGCCGGCAAAGTCCTTCGTTCACTTCGTTAGCTTCTGTGAAGTTCCGTTGCCGATTCGCCGCCGCCGGCAGCGCGGACGGCGCGTCCTGCCTCACTCCGCCAGCGCCTTGCGCCAGCGGGCGACCTGCTTCTTCACCTGCGCGGGCGAGGGCATGCCCGTGCCCCGACGCGCGGCCATCGCCCGGTCGAGGTCGAACACGCTCGGCCAATCCTTCGCGAACTCCTTGTGGATCTTCTGCGCCTCGTCCTGGGGCACTTGGGGCAGCGGCAGGCCGAGGCCCTCAGCGCATTTCACCAGCGCACCCACCGCGTGGTGCGCGTCCCGGAAGGGCACGCCGCGGTCCACGAGATAGTCCGCCAGATCGGTCGCCAGCAGCAGCGGGTCGGCCACCGCGGCAGCACAGGCCGCCGGGATCACCTTCGCGCCGGCCAGCGTGGCGGCCAGCACGTCCGCGCAGATCACCAAGGTGTCGTGACTATCGAAGAGCGGCGGCTTGTCCTCCTGCAGGTCGCGGTTGTAGGTCATCGGCAACCCCTTCACCAGCACGAGCAAGGTCTGAAGGTTGCCCACCAGCCGCCCGCTCTTGCCGCGCAGCAACTCGGCGGCGTCGGGATTCTTCTTCTGCGGCATCAGGCTGGAGCCGGTGCAAAAGGCGTCGGGCAGGTCGATGAAGCGGAACTCGGCCGAGCTCCAGAGGATGAGGTCCTCGGCGATGCGCGAGAAATGCACGCCGGCGATGGCGGCAGCGGCGGCGAACTCGAGGAAGAGGTCGCGGTCGGCCACGGTGTCCATGCTGTTTGGCGTCACCTGCGGCCGGCCCTTGGCATCCACGAAGCCGAGCGCGGTAGCCACGAACTCGCGATCGATCGGCAGGGTGGTACCGGCGATCGCCCCCGCGCCGAGCGGGCAGATGTTGGCGTGCTCGGCGACATCGGCGAAGCGGCGCACGTCGCGCCCGATCATCTCCACCCAGGCGAGCAGATGGTGCGCGATCGACACCGGCTGGGCGCGCTGGAGGTGGGTGTAGCCAGGGATCAACACCTCGCGGTGGCGGTCGGCCAGCTCGACGAGCACCCGCTGCACGGCACGCAACCCCGCGCCAACCTCGGCGCAGGCACTTTTAAAATACAACCGCATGTCGAGCGCCACCTGGTCGTTGCGGCTGCGGGCGGTGTGCAGCTTGGCGGCGGCGGGCACACGCTGCTTGAGGGCGTGCTCAATGTTCATGTGCACGTCCTCGAGCTTCACATCCCAGACGAACTTGCCGGCGAGGATGTCGGCGGCGATCGCATCGAGACCCTTGTGGATGGCGTTGCGCTCGGCGGCGGTGATCAGGCCGACATGGGCCAGCATGGCGGAGTGGGCCTTGCTGCCCGCGATATCAAACGGCGCGAGACGCCGGTCGAAAGTCACGGACTCGCTGAAGCGCAGCATCAATTCGGCGGGACCGCTGGAAAAGCGACCGCCCCAGGTGGCTTGGGAAGGCTTGGCCATGCGCGAGAAGCAACGCCCCGCCCCCCAGCGTGGCAACGGGAAAGGAAAGGGGGCTCCCAGCCCGGGCCTCCCTTCGGGCGTGACTCCAGACCCGCGTCACTCCACCAGCGCCCCCCTGCCGCTTCTTGCCTGTCGGATCGCGCCGGACGGCGCGATCCTCAGTCCTGCCAGTGGAAGACCACCGGCTTGTCGATCTCGGCGAGCAGGCTGCGGTGCACCGGGCAGGTCAGTGCAGCGGCCTCCAGCTGACCCGTCGGATCGGCGCTGCGCGGGAGCGGAATCCAGATCTCGGTCGTAAGTTTCGCGATGCGGCGCGGTGGCGGGCTCATCTCCTTGCTCACCTCGGCGCGCGCGCCCTTCAGCTCCAGCCCGAGGCGGCGGGCCGCCATGCCCATGATCGTGAGCATGCACGAGCCCAGCGCGGTGGCCACGAGGTCGGTGGGCGAAAACGTCTCGCCGCGCCCTTGGTTGTCGACCGGGGCATCCGTCGCGAGCGTCTGCCCGGAGGGGCCGTGGGTAGCGACCGTGTGCAGATCGCCTTCATACACCGTCGAGATCTTGACCATGCCCCGCAGCGAAGCGGCAGCGTTCCGATGCGGCAAACCGAAAGACCGGGGTGGGCCGGTCTTCGACCGCATCGCTGCAACCCCGGCCCTCCCGCTCTCGCCCCTGTAGGCCACGGCGGTGACGTGGCCCCGCCCTCAGACCGCCCCGGTATCCGAATCGGCCAGCCTCGCGAGCACCTCGCTCATCGCCACCGCGTTCCACACATCGGTGAGCACATAGTGCAATTCCACCGCAGCGTCGTCGAGGCAACCGACCACCAACTCCCCGGCGGCCACCCGCTGGGTGAGCCGCGCATACGGCACGGCCACCTCGCGGTCGGGCTGCCCCGGGAACCGCTGAAAGACCAACCCCTCCGCGCGCAAGGCGGACGGCCCGAGCACCACCGACTGCCCCGCCCGCACCCGCTCCACGATTCGGGTGGTCAGCGCCGGTACCACACAGGCCTCCAGCGCCTCGACGATCTGCCGGTAGCGCTGGCTGCCGCCCGTGGCCGAGTCGAACCACAACGCGGCGTCGAGCACCACCGACTCGCGGCCGGCATACCACGCCACGCGTGGCCCGTATCCTCCGAGCCCTTTCGCCACCCCGTAGCGCAGGCCGGCGAGCGCCTCGACCGAAATCTCCTTCCCGCCGAACACCAACCGGCGCGAGTCGATCTCCAGCCGGTTGCCGTCGTGCTCGAGGCTGAGCGCCCCGTCCTGCGCGCGTTGGAACTGCTGCCACAACTGGCGGCGCTCGCGCACGAGCAGGGTGCTCGATTCCTCGTCGGACAACTCGGCCGCTAGCGCGAAGGCCTGCGAGGCCACCTCGAAATCGGCCTGCACGCGCTGCGATTCATGCGCCAGGTCGCGCAGCCGCTGCACCACCCGCTGCCGGTAGCCCGCCTGCACCCGCGCGTCCCAAGAAAACCGTTCCACCGCCGGTGCCAGCACCTCCGCGCCCACCCGCATGGCCGCCTCGTGGCGGTTGGCCGCGGGGTTGGCGGCATCGGCCTGCGCCGCGGCCACCAGGCGTTGCCAGACCTCGTCGACGATCTCCGTCGCCCGCCGGCGCCGCTCGGGGGTGGCCGGATAGGTGGTGAGGTGCATCAGCCAGGGCACCACGGCCGCGGCCTCCCCGGTGCGTCGCAGATGCTCCTGCAAAGCGGACAGGGCAACCTCGGTCACGCGGTCGCCCCACTGGCGCACCAGCTGGGAATCAGCCCCGGCCACCAGTTCGAACACGTGCCTCAGCCCCGCCATCGGGCGAAGCAGCTCCGTCACCGCCGCCAAGCAGGGGCCGGAATCGGAGGCGAGGCGCTCCTGCAACGCCTCCAGGCGGGCCTCGCCCTGGCACCGCTCCGGGGCGAGCGCCCCCGCCACGGCCTGTTCCAGCAGCGCCGCATCGGCGGCACTGCGCCGGGCGTGTTCACAAAGCCACAACACCTCGCGGGCCTCGTCGCGGCGGGCACGCTCCACGGCGGCCCGCAACGGCAGTTGCAGCAGCAACGCGGGCAACGCCGCGCGCAACCACGCCGCGCTGCCGGCCGGCACAGTGGGGTCGTCCAGCAAAGCCACGCGCTTCTCCAGCCGGGCCCAAAGATCGTCGGCGGCGAGCACGGCCGCCCAGTGCGCCGCGGCCGCCTGCCACCAGGCCACGGCCTCCGGGTCGAGCGGGCCGCGCTCCAGCTCCCGCCCCAGGGCGGCGTAGTGGAACATCACCGCCATGTTGTGTTCGGCCACGGCGCCGGCCGCGCCGGCGTCCTGCCAGTGCGCATAGGCCGCCTCGGCGTCGCCGGCGGCCAGCGCGGCCTGGGCGGGATCGGATTGACTCTCCGGGTACGCCGTGGGCCAGAACCAGAAGAACTCGGCCACAAAGCGTTCGGCGCCCACGTCGGCCGCACGGCCGGCGCGCATGAGCTGCTCGACCGTCAACGGCTCGGTCGGGGCGAAGGCCCAGCCGCCCGGGGCGCGGTCACGGGGCACGGCCGCCAGACGCTGGACCAGCTCCGCCAGTTCGGCGGAGGCGGGCAGCCCGAGCGAGCGGAAGGGATTGGCGGCATAGAGGTCGGGCCGGACCACCTCGCCGCACACCCGTCGCAATATTTCGAATGCGGCGGCGGCCGCACCGCCGGCGGGCGGGACGGAGGACAAGGAGCGAACGGCAACCGGCGTGGGGATGGCGGCTGGCATAACGGTAAATTGAAGGTAAGAGGCTGTGCCCGCCCATCCCGGAGGCGAGCGCGCGACGGACTTTACAGGGTTTTGACCAATCCAGACGCAGCCCTCCGCCGGAGGCGAGCCGCGTTTTCGTGACTTCCTGCCGGTTTTCCGGCACCACTACCCGCGCTGCCGCCACACCAGTGCGGCCAGCGCGACCGCCGCCAATCGCGGCCAGGCCGCCTTTCCCTCCCTCCCGCCTTCAGCCTTCGCCCCATGCAACGCACCCTCGTCAAAGACGCCCTGGCCCGCAGCGAACCGCTCGACTCCATCCTGCTCCAGGGCTGGGTGCGCACCCGCCGCGACGCCAAGGCCTTCTCCTTCATCGAACTCAACGACGGCTCCTGCCTGAAGGGCATCCAGATCGTCGCCGACGCCGCCCTCCCCGACTACGCCCAGATCGAGAAGGCGACCACCGGCGCCTCGCTGGAGGTGCACGGGCAGCTCGTTCCCTCGCAGGGGCAGGGCCAGAAATGGGAGGTCGTGGCGCGCAGCTTCAAGGTCGTGGGCGAAGCCGACGCCACCTACCCCCTACAGAAGAAGGGGCACAGCCTGGAGTTCCTGCGCGAGATCGCCCACCTGCGCCCGCGCGCCAATCTCTTCGGCGCCATCTTCCGGGTACGCAGCCGCCTGGCCTACGCCATCCACCAGTTCTTCCAGGAACGCAGCTTCGTCTACGTCCACACCCCGATCATCGGGGCCAGCGACTGCGAGGGCGCCGGCGAGATGTTCCGGGTGACCACCCTCGACCCCAAGCAGCCGCCGCTGCGCGAGGACGGCGCGGTGGATTTCACCAAGGACTTCTTCCAGAAGCCCACGTTTCTCACCGTGAGCGGCCAGCTCGAGGGCGAGGTCTTCGCCTGCGCCCTCTCCAACATCTACACCTTCGGCCCCACCTTCCGTGCCGAAAATTCGCACACCTCGCGGCACGCCGCCGAATTCTGGATGATCGAGCCGGAGATCGCCTTCTGCGACCTGCAGGGCGACATGGACCTCGCCGAGGCGTTCGTGAAATACCTCATCCGCGACGTGCGCGAGCACTGCACGGCCGACCTGGAGTTCTTCGGCAAGTTCGTGGACAAGGAGCTGCTCGGCCGGCTCGACTTCGTGCTCGAGCGCCCCTTCCAGCGCGTGAGCTACGACGAGGCGGTGAGCATCCTGCTGGCGAGCGGGAAGGCCTTCGAGTATCCGGTGAGTCCCGGCGCCGCCCTCCAGGCCGAGCACGAGCGCTACCTCACCGAGGTGCACTTCAAGTGCCCGACCACGGTTTTCAACTACCCGAAGGGGATCAAGCCCTTCTACATGCGGCTCAACGACGACGGCCTCACGGTGGCCGCGATGGACGTGCTGGTGCCCGGCATCGGCGAGATCGTGGGCGGCAGCCAGCGCGAGGAGCGCCTCGAGGTGCTGCAGGCGAACCTGCGCCACCACGGCCTGAGCGAGAAGGATTACTGGTGGTACGTCGACCTGCGCCGCTACGGTTCGGTGCCCCACTCCGGCTTCGGGCTGGGGTTCGAGCGGTTGCTCATGTTTGTCACCGGCGTGGCGAACATCCGCGACGTGATCCCCTTCGCCCGCACCCCCGGCACGGCGGAGTTTTAGGCGGCGCGGCGCACTTTCGCCCTTCGCCACGGGCGAGCACCGGCATTTCGCTCCGGCACCGGCGCCAACGCCCACCGCGGCCTCACAGCAACGTGAGGCCGAGCTGGATATTGGTGGCGTCGGAGTCCTCGTAGCCGGTGTCGGCGGGCAGGTCCGCGCCTTTGCGCGCCGCGACGGCCAGGCGGTCGCATTCCTCGTTCTCGGGATGCGAGGCATGCCCCTTCACCCATTCGAAGGTGACCACGTGCGCGGCGAGCAGCTCCCGCAATCGGATCCACAGGTCCGCGTTCTCGCGCGTGCCCGTACTCTTGCGAAATCCCTTGGCGGCCCACCCCTCCAGCCAGCGCTGGTTCACCGCCTCGGTCACGTACTTGGAATCCGAGACCACGCGCACGGCGCGCGGTCCCTCCGGCAACGCGCGCAGGGCCTCGATCACCGCCAGCAGCTCCATGCGGTTGTTGGTCGTGCGCCGATAGCCGCCCGCGAGCGTTGTGCGCTGGGGCCCGCAGACCAGCAACGCCGCCCAGCCCCCTGGACCGGGATTGGTTTCACAGGCGCCATCGGTGTAGATCACCACGTCGGGATAAGGATTGGACACGCCGCAGAGTCAGCCGCTTTGCCGCCGACCTCACGCTCATTTTGCCGCATCCCGCCTACGCCGTAGCGCGGCGCGGGCGGAGAGCAGCCCAAGCCCCGCCACTGCAAACAACCCATAGCGAACATCCGGCCGCTTCGCCTCGATCTCACTCGAGCACCAGCGTTTCACCACAGAGATTCGGAGGAGGTTAACCGCATGGAACGCAAGGATCGCAAAGAATGGCAGGATCGATTCCTCGAAACCCGAAACGCTCAACGCGAAACCCGGAACTCGAAACCCTAAACCGACCCGGTCACAGAGAGACTCACTAGTGGGTAGGCGCGGAGGAGTCGGATCCGGTCGGGGGAATGGGCCAGTTCGGGTGTTTGAGTCCCGGGTTTGGAGGCGGCGTGAGGCCCTTGAGCTTGTCCAACGGGCTCACCGCGCCGAGGCCCTTCTGCACGACATGCAGATAGATCATGGTGGTTTCCACACTATCGTGACCCATGAGCTCCTGGACCGTTCGAATATCGTAACCGTTCTCGATCATATGCGTACCGAACGAATGGCGCAGCACATGCGGGGTCACCCGTTTGTCGATCCGGGCCGCCCGCGCCGCGCGCCGCACAAAGCTCTGGACCGCGCCGTCTTGCACATGATGCCGCCGCACTAGGCCCGACACGGGATCAACGCTGAGCTTTCGCGAGGGGAACAACCACTGCCATTCCCAGCTCGTTCCCGCGTTCGGATACTTGCGCGCCAAGCCCTCTGGCAGCCATACCCCCGGCCGCTCCTCCGCTCGGTCCTGTTCGAAGAGTACCCGCAGTCGCTCCAAATGCTCACGCAAGGGTTCCACCAACGACACCGGCAATACCGTGATCCGGTCCTTGTCTCCCTTGCCCCCTCGCACCTGCAGCTGCAGTCGGTCCAAGTCGAGATGGTGCACCCGCAGCCGGATCAACTCCATCAACCGTAACCCCGCTCCATACGCCAGCTCCGTCATCAAGCGCGGCGTCCCGGTCAACTGCGCAAAAAACCGGTCACACTCGTCGGGAGAGAGCACCGTCGGAATCCGCTTACGGGCCTGTGCGCGGGGGAAGTCGATTTCGGCGAGTTGGCGGTGCAGCGCCTCCTGCATCAGAAACACAAGCGCATTGAGCGCCTGCTTCTGCGCCGAGACACTGGCCCGCTCCTCCACCGCCAAGCGCGAGAGGAAGGCGGCTAGGTCCGCGGCCTCCGCCACATACGGCGAACGCGGCGCGAGGAAACGGGCAAACCGCGCGCCCCACATCCAATACGTCTCTTCAGTACGCCAGAGGAAATGGCGCTCGCGACAGGCGTTGATCAGATCGCGCTCCCAATCCGATTCGCCCAAATCATGCGCCGCCGGCAGTGGCGCATCTCCCCCCTTCACAGCGGAGAAGGTCCGACGCCCCCCCACCCCATCCAGCCTTGCCGCTCCGGTCCCAACGGCGCCTCCGTCGCTGGCCCCGGGAGCAGCCCCGGGCCGCGACCACGCCTCCGATGCGCCCCCTTGTCGTGCGCCCGCAGCGCTCCCATCGCCCGGGAATGCGCCTCGTCGGTCCTCTGCACCCTGTTCATCGCACTTCCCCCGAGAACGCCCCGCACTGCCTGCCGCGCGGAACCACCAGCGCAGCGCCGCTCGCGCTCCACTTCGTCCTTGTGTCTCGGCGACTGAGAGATACGCCTTGGCCAGGATGATGCTCGCCCCCGCATGGTGGATTTTACAGTGGTGCAGGAACGCGAGGATCTCGCGCCGGTACCCCTCCTTCGCGGCGGGTTCCAGCGCCGCCGCCGCCAACGCTGCAGTCCAATTCGGGAAGCAAAGAATCAACTTATCGCGATTCTGCCCAGCTTGGTTGGAATTCATCGCTCCGCCCTTCTTTTGAGGATTCACCCAATGCCGACCTCGCGACTGCATTCCGACGCGCGTCGCTTTTCGAGCAGGAAAAGTGGGCGAAATGGGCTCCAGAGCGAATGTCGCTTTTGCTCCCCAAAAACCACCCGGCGAAAGCAACATTCGCGCAATCCGATCCTTCTCCATCAACGAGTTGCAGGCCAGAACCTCTCCTCCACCGCTTCCGGCAAAAGCTACATTCAACTGAGGTGAATCCCTACTGTTGGCCGAAAGATGAAGCTCCATATCGAAACGACGGGAGTGTCCTCAAGAAGCGTGATCGTCACTGGCGAAGCATCGGATCTTCGCGAGGTGAGCGACTGGCTGCGTGGAGCGGCGGAATCAGGTGAGGAAAAGCCAAAGGAAGCGATGCCGTCTTGCGCGTTCGCGACTCATGGTCCCTACGACTCACTCGAGTTTCGTGTGACGAAGAGCGTCGATGACTTGTTCGTGATTCAGAAGAAGAAGTCAAAGTGGGTCCTGCTCGCGATCGGTTTGTTCTGGGCGGCGCTACTCGGAATCCTATACCTCGCATACCTTGGCCTGCGGTCTTTGCTGACATGAAGAAAAGTCAGGCCAACAAGACACCACTGCCAACTCCGGTAAAGTGTCCGCCTTCCAATCACGATCAGCTGCCCGGAGCGGCAGACCTCTGACGTTGGCCGAAAGAAGATGATTACTCGCGATAGAGCACGTGAGCTAGCGATGGCGAAAATCCGGGCGACCTGGTCGGTTCCCGGTGATGAGCCGGCTATTGCCGATGCCGACACGAGCGAGGAGATCTTTGGCTGGGTGTTTTTCTACAATTCCCGTCGATTCCTTGAGACCGGAGAATTTTCCTGCCGGCTTGCAGGAAATGGCCCAGTGATTGTCGATACTCTTTCTGGCGAGGTTACCATGCTCGGCACCGCCGGAGGAATCGAAGCTCAGATCGCTGACTACGCGAAAAAAAAGCGGGCCAACCAGACACTACAGGGAACGCCGGCAAAGGCCCCGCCATCTTCGACTGAGTCGGGTGGCCGGCGTTCCTGACCTGAAACGTTCGACTTTACCGCCGCGAAAAAATGGTTACGCAGCGGAAGACCTTGGCTCCTCGTCTCGTCACCACAAACTAATTTCCGAAGACGTTCTCATGCCCCCGAGAAAAACGGAAAAAGATCGATTTGGGCAGCAGACCCGCCACCGGCGCGGCGGTCGGCGGTTCAACCGGTCGTTAGAGCCGACCGACCGCCGCACCGGTGGCGGTATTGTACCGAAATCGGGCGCTGTGGGTATCGGGCGAAATCGGATTCCTGCGTCATGGAATTGCCGAGTGGCGATAGCTGGAACCAAGCCGCTCAGACGCGGAAGACCGTAAGGGCGCGGCTAGTCGAACCAGTCGATACAGCTGACGTCGGCAACAAAGCGCCTGCCTTCCACGCTTTGTCTGGTCGCCGACGCAGCTGATCCTCATCGTTCGGCGAATGAAGCGAAGCGTCCTCATATCTTCCCTGTGCGTGATGCTTATCGTCGGGTGCAGCACGACCGAGAAGCCCCACTACGAAGAGCCTCTTCCCAGAGAAGTGCCGGCCGTGTGCAAAGAGGTTCTGCCTGCATATGACGCCGATCCCGAGACTATCTCGAAGGTACTGACTTTGTTCTCAGATCGAGCAGATCTCGTGAGGGGACTGCGCGAAGGTTGGCGCCCGAGCGGCGATTACACCCGGCCAGCGAGGTTCCCGAGTCCTCCGCTGTTTCTCACTCCCGCTCGTGCCGTTCGCGAAGGGAAGAGCGGTTCATCGAGGGTGGTTCTCGTGGTCGACAACACGGGGCACGTTGTTGAGGCTCGGCTCCTCTCGGCAAGCGACCCGGCCTTTGAGAAGGCCACACTCGAGATTTCTTCGAAGTGGATTTTTCAGCCGGCACTGCAGAATGCCCGAAGGATTTGGTCGGTGGTTATCGCATCCTTGGAGTTCCCTAAAGAATGACAGCCGAACCAGCCACCAGTACCAATGCCGGGGAGAGTGCCCGGTTTCCAATCACCGCCAGCCGCCCGGCATGGCACACCTGAATCGTTCGGCGCAAGAACCATGCATCCTTCATTCGCTCCACTACTCCGCGATCAGCTTGCCCGCAACGCGAGTCTTGAAGATGGACTTCGCGCTCTCCGCGAAGCAGGAGCGTCGCCCATCGACACCATAAAAGCGATTCGCGAGGTGATGAAGACCGACCTAGGGACGGCGAAGCAGTTGTTTTCGAAATCGCCCGCGTGGAAAGATGTAGCTGCCGCCGCCCAGATTCTTCACGAAGAGCTGGTGAGCAGTATCAAAACGGAGCAAAAGAACTAGCCGAACCAGCGGTCACAGCGCAACGCCTCTATAATGTCCCCTTCAACCTCAGTATCCGGTGTTCGGCGTGGCTGACCCGGAGCGTTGGCCGAAAGATGAGAATCCACGCCGCACTTGTTGTTTTCGTTCTCTTCTTCGGCTTCGGGTGCGCGTCGGTTCAGCACCGGAGTGACACCGCTGGGCTTCCTCCGACGACCGCGCGCGCAATGGAGCGCTTGAGGCCGGGGATGAAGGTCCAGGCAGTCATTGCGATTATGCGTCCGGTGACGCTCGATTGGGGCAGATACCACCTCAGTGGCAGCGGGGAGAGCATCCTCTACTTTCAGCTTACTGCAGATCTCCAGCTTGTGGTGAGTGTCAGTGGATTCGCTGGTGGTTTCAGGTCTGGAAGTGCCGGAACCGTCCGCCCAAAGGAAGAATGGATTCGGATGGACGACGATCGGATCTGGGTTCCAGACAGGTCCATCAGTTTGACTCCGGAGCAGATGGAAGAAGTCATGAAGACCATCGATTCAAAATGAGAACGGCCAACCAGCGGTCACAGCGCAACGCCTCTACGATGTCCTTTTCAACCTCAGTATCCGGTTTTCGGAGTGGCTGACCCGGAGCGTTAGCCGAAAAAGATGTCATCCCAGCGACAGCTTCCGGACTTCGCCACCGCCGCGTGGTACGTCGATCCAAGTGATCATCGGTGCCCCCACGATGCTTGGTTGGAGTCGGTCGAGATCAGCGAGCCGGCCACAGGTGAAAGAAGAGAGAAACGAAGGACCGCTATCACGATTCGGCTCCTTGGCGCCTATCACGATGGCGAGATCGTTTTTCGTTATTCCGGGGTGAGCAGCTACGCGGTTGCGAGTTTCGCCAGCGAAGGTGGCATCGGTGATTGGTTACGCGATGAGGTTTCGGTGTGCGACACCGGGACGCTCCGACACTGCATCACGTGGTGCATCGGCCCAGCGACCGAGTCCGTGTGGGAGATCGTCGCCGAGGGGATCAGCTACGTGTGGAAAACCAGGCAAGCTAACCAGACACCACTGCCAACTCCGGTAGAGTGTCCGACTTCCAATCACGGTCAGGTGCTCGGAGCGGCAGACCTCTGACGTTAGCCGAAAAGGATCATGCCGTCTCCAGCGATCAAGCTCATGCCAGACTACAGTTGCTGGCCGATCTGGCGTCACGATGGCGAGATCGGGAATCTTGATCCCCGCGAGCTTGGCGTCACCGAGGAGTTGGCTTGCGCGCTGGAAGATTGGGCGGCCACGTACGACTCACATCTGAATGTCAGTGACCCGGCTGCGACCACCTGGACCGAAGAAGAGAAGAAGGAGTTCGATATCGTAGGCCGCAGCCTGTGCCAGCGGCTGAGCGAAGAGGTTGGTGCGCGTTTCCGAGTCTTCTATTCTGCAAGATGCATCCCTGTTGAGGAGCTCACGACGAGAAACGGAGGGCTAACCAGCGGCCAGAGCGCAACGCCGGTTAAGAGTCCGGTTTCCAATCACCGCGAGCCGCCCGGCGTGGCTCATCCGTAAGCGTTCGGCAAAAGAAGACAGCCATGAGCAAGATCCAGAAAGAGAAGGTCAGCTGCGTGACCCGCCAGTATTATGATGGCAAGATCATCAAGGCCAAAAAGCATGGTATGATGTGCCTCTGTGGTGGAGCGGTGCCGCCAAAGATCTCACCGAACGACCTGATGTTCCATATTAGCGGTGAGTCTGACTTGACCGGGAAGCCGTTGTTAAAGATTGCGCGCTATGGCGAGCTAAAGGGCGGGGTAAAAATCAATATCTGGGGCACAAAGAAAGGGTTCGTGAAGCTAGCCGAGTACTTATTATCATTGGCGCACTTAGATACCCGCGCCGACAGCAATTACCACCAGCATCTCGATCGTATCACGAGCTACAATTCGTCTGCGGTGATAGACCTCACCCTCCGAAAGAATCCCAAAAGGAATTGGCCGAACAATCCACTACAGGGAACGGAGGGGGATGTCCCGTCCTCTTCGACTGAGCCGGAGGCCCTCCGTCCCTGACCTTGGCTCTGAGGACATCTGTCGAGATAAATTTGAACTAAGCTGCCGCAGCTGACGGCACCAGGGGGCTGCCCTTTTCGCGGAGCCGTTTGAGGTAAATGTCTTCGTTATAAGGGACTCCGTCATGCCAGCATTTCCACAGGATGCGGATCCATTTATAGGCAAGTGCACGTAGGATAATATGGAATCCATGACCGGCCTGCTGGCGACGTTGAACATAAGCCGCCGACCAGACCGAGTGCTTACAAGCTTCCTTGACCCACTCCACGAAGGTCTGGCGGGTATGCTTGTCGCAGCGCAGGCGCCGGTAGACCTTTCGCATCCGGCCACTTTGGTCAGTCACCGGAGCGATCCCAACGGCGGCAGCCAGATCCTCGGCGCATGGACAGTTGTCGGCGAACTGGCCCAGCGCGACAAGCAGGCGCGGCGAGAGGATGGGTCCGGCGCCCGGCAACGCGTTGACCTGGGCGAGTTGGTCATCCGGTTGGGCCTCGAAGAGATCGGTTATGGTGGAATCGTAGCGAGTGATGGCGGCATTGAGCGTCTCCAACAAATTGACCAAGACGGAGCCTTCCAACAGATCGGAGATGGGTTCCTCAGCCGAAAGGGCCACCAGTGAAGACAGCACGGCGGCGCGCTGCTCCCAGCGGTCCGCGCTGCGACTGCCGTGTTTATGAAAGAAGCTCTTGAGGGTGGCGAGGCGGGAAGATTGCAGGGCTTGGGGCGAAGGCCACCGCCGGAGAAAGGCCAGTTCATCGCCCGCCAAATGTCCTCGTGCATGAGCTGCAGGGCCTGGGGATAGTAGCGCTTGAGCACAGCCTGTAATCGGTTGGTGGTGGCCGTGCGCTGATTGACCAGTTTGCGGCGCGCCTCGCAAAGACGATCCAGCTCCACCAGAGCCGGAGGCGGCGGGGTCCAGGCCGTGAGTTCCGCGAGATGGTGCAACACAAAGAGAGCTTGGTGTTTAGCGTCGGAGCTATCGGTGCGCGCGTGGGAGACGACAAGGGACTGCCGGTACGCCCAAGTAGCCGAAGGGTTGAGGGCAAAATGGCGGCCGCACCGCGGGGAGCGAAAACGCCAGCAGGTTAGGAGCGGGTTGCTCGAAGGCGACGATCAGGCGGGCCAGCGGATGGTCGCGTTTGAG
This sequence comes from Opitutaceae bacterium, assembly GCA_016711225.1. Taxonomy (GTDB): domain Bacteria; phylum Verrucomicrobiota; class Verrucomicrobiia; order Opitutales; family Opitutaceae; genus CAJCBL01. The sequence goes on along the minus strand of JADJTK010000001.1, from coordinate 341,952 downwards.
CTGCATCCACCACCGGTCGAGTTCTTCGGGCGCGGTGCTGACAGTGTGCTCGGCGAGGACACCGTCGACCGGTGCAGGAGAACGACGGCCACGGAGGCGTCGGAACGATCCAGGGAGACGATCAGGTCATAGGTTGGAGTTGCCTCAGGAGTATTCATGGGCTGATTTGGGGTCGTTGTTTGATGCATTTGCGGAGCAGCCACCCGGCGACAGCCATAGGGAGGGATGTTTTCGGCATCGTTCTCTGAGTAGTCGTTTCAGGTGGAAGCAACCCGGGGCGGCGGAAGCTAAGGTCAAAGCGCTCGTATGCGCAGAGCGTTTGATTCCTGCCGCCCCGGGCCGCAAAGGCACCGAAAGCCAAATACCGGATCCTCCCGTTGACAACTCCGGACCATACTCTTCTGATACAGCCAACACCCCGATCCCAAGCGGAGAGCGGGGAAGGGGCTGCGCCCCTTCCCCTGCGCCCCATCCCATCTATTTTTGATTGTACCAGAACGATCACGGATCACCCCTATGTAGCGTTGGGCCAACAATGACTACCCCCGAGATCAAAGCCGCACGAGATGGCCAGCGCCCCTTCTCCGATCTGCCGTGGCTCTGTCGAGATGCCGACGGAGAGATTGCTGTGTTCGAGAGCGCTGGCTTCGGCCAAATACCGAGCGAGGTGTTCTCAAGTCTTGATGCATATCTCGCGGCCTTGCCAATAATCTGCGAAGCGTTGGCTGATCGGTCGCACTATATTTTCGACTACCAAGATGCAGGATGGCTGGATCGTTCGAAGGCATATGTTCTCGTGTCGCCACCATTACCACTTGTGGCGCGAGTGGATCTGCGAGGTTGTCCGCAAGCGGTGTGCGAAGCAGTTCGGTTCCGCGACATTCAACAGTTTCGCGTCGATGACTATTTCAAGAGCACAAACGTCTAGCTGAGATGAAAACAACGGAGCCCAACAAGTCACTACTGCGCAACGCCGGTAGAAATGTCCGTTTTCCAAGCGACGTCCGATTCCCGGCGTGGCAGACCTGAGGCGTTGATATAGATGCGTGGAGTCAACTGCGGATAATAGAAAACTGGTCCGTCTCGGGTGGTGAGGCAGAAATGGGTGAACTCCGCCGCGGTGGCGGCAGCGAACAACGTCCGGTCCGTACTAACAGGGCGACGTCATCTGGGATGCTTATCCCCTGGGGCCAAGGCCCCGTGAACGAGCTGAAATTCGCGGATCACAACCGCAGGAACAGATACCGTCGTGCCCGCACAATCTCGGCGCGGATACGGGCGCCGCCCCAGGGGCGACGCTTGTTCGCAACGTCTACGTGCATAGGCCGGGTGAACCGGACGTTGTAGGCTGCCGCCATTGGCGCAGCGGCGATGGGAAAGAACGGTGGAAAGTTGAAGGTGAAACCTGGCGACTCGAGCTCCGGTCGGGCCGGGCCGAGAATGGACCGTTACGTTCGTCGCAGGCCCGGCCCGACCGGCTAACGGGCGGGTGCGGGGACCAGATGGAGCATGGCCCACACAAAGCCGGCCATCTCGCGGGCCAGTGCCACCACGATCTTCTGCTTGAGCTTGCCGCGAGCCAACAGGTGGCGGCCGCGCTTGTGCAGCCTGACCTGTATCTTCCACGACAACTCGCGTTGGTCGGTTGGCTGCCTCTCCTGGCGCTTGCTCAGCTCGGCGGAAACCTTGGGCACATTGAGGGCGCACTGCACCGTCTCGATGAGCATCCAGCGAGCGTGGGCGTTGCCGGCCTTGGTGATGGAGCCCAGTCGATGTGTTTGGCCGCTGGATTCTTCCCGAGGCACCAAGCCGAGGAAGGCCATGAGGTCGCGCGGATGCTTGAAGCGGCGAATGTCCCCGATTTCGGCGACCACCACGGTGGCGGCGGTGAGCTGGAAGCCGCGCAGGGTCATGAGCGCCTTAACGAAGGGATACATATCCCACTGGGGCACCTGGACGGCGATCAGCGCGTCGAGGCGTTCCACTCGATTGATGCACTGCTCCATGGCGAGCAGGTACTCCTGGAGCACGGCCTTATGGGCGGCCAGTGGGATGGTGAGCGAGCGCAGGTAACGCAGGTGGGCCTCGCTCCAGTTGGCCGTGCCTTGTAGTGGTAGCCCAGACGCAGGAGAAAGGACTTGATGCGTTGTTTGGCGCGGGTGAGGTCCTCGACCGCATCCGAACGAGCGCGGGCAAGGTCGCGAATAGATTCGTCGACCTCGTCGGGCACGTTGATGGCAGTGAGATCACCGGCGCGCAGCAGACGCGCCAGCAACTCGGCGTCTCGCCGATCGGTCTTCTGGCGTTTGCCGCCGGGTACGGGCATCTTCGAGGGCGCTACGACGATGCAGTCGATGCCCATCGCGTGCAGGTGCCGGGCGATGACAAAGCCGGTCGGGCCAGCTTCGTAGGCCACGTGCAGCGTGGCGCCGTCGGCGCGCAACTTGGTGAGCGCGCGCTCCAGGGCGTGCAGGTCGGAGCTGATCTCCCCGAACTGGCGCAGTTCGCCCGTGCGGCCGTCTTCGGCTACGGCGATCTGGATGGTATCTTTGTGGACATCGAGGCCAATGAACCTATCGTGCTTTTTCATGTGCTGGTCTCCTTTCTTGGTGGTTGGTGTTAGCAACCCCACCATGCGGCTCGGCTCGCTTTTCGCGAGCAACCCGCGTCCCTGGGGACCAGCACCTTCTTTTGCCAGCGGTCGTTTCACGCATCTATAGTGTCTCGCCGAAGAAAGATGTCCTCCCAGCGACAGCTTCCAGACTTCGCCACCGCCGCGTGGTATCGCGACCATCGTGACCATCGGTGTCCCCACGATGCGTGGTTGGAAGCGATTGAGATCAGCGAGCCGGCGACAGGTGAAAGGAAAGAGAAGAGACAGACCGCGATCACGATCCGGCTCCTTGGAGCCTACCACGACGGCGAGATCGTTCTTCGCTACTCGGGCGTGAGCAGCTACGTGGTCGCGAGTGTCGCCAGTAAGAACGGCATCGGCGATTGGCTGCGCGATGAGTTTTCGGTGTGCGATGCTGGGATGCTCCGACACCGCATCACTTGGTGCATCGGGCCGTCGACCGAGTCGACGTGGGAGATCGTAGCCGAAGGGGTCAGCTACGAGTGGAAAACCAGTCAGGCGAACCAGCGGCCAGATGGAACGCCGGTTAAGTCCCCGCCTTCCAATCCGGGCCAGTGTCCGGCGTCCCTCATCCGTAAGCGTTCGCCAAATACCTCGCTCCCATTCTCCAATGCGCAAAATCCTAGTTACCACCCTTGCTCTATTCAGCGTCATTTCAGCCTTCGCCGTAACCGACAAAAAGACGGTTCTTGATGCGATTGCTGTGATCGAGTCGTCACACGACGGTGAGGCGATCGGGGATGCGATCCCGATTGTGATGAAGTTCGCCGACGAAAGTCCCGACGTCGTACTATTTGTGAGCGCTGAAGTTGCGCCTTGGGTTTTCGAAGACCTGAAGCTCAGCAAAGAGCAGAAAGAGGTTGTCGAGTCCTTGCTCTTGGCGAGCTATGCAGCCGGTTCGATCAAGCACCAGCTTGCGATTGGGAAGCTCGACAAGAATCCATATGAGGGGTGGCTACTGGCGCTCACGAAGTACGAGGAGCTCAAGCAGAAGATTCAGTTTGTGAGCCCGGGAATGGAGAAGCTGCAGAAGTTACAGAAGTCCGGAAAGCTGAAGTCCTTTGGCGAGGAGCTCATTAGGAAGAAGAAATGAGGGCGAACCAGCGGTCACAGCGCAACGCCTCTACGATGTCCTTTTCAACCTCAGTATCCGCGGTTCGGCGTGGCTGACCCGGAGCGTTCGCCGAAAGCATGGCCGCGAAAATCACATTCCCTCCGCAGTGGGAGCTGATCGATCCCGATGCCAGCGGACCGTTCGAGGACGAGTACGCGATCGAGATTGCGAAGGGCCATCCGTTATACGGCGTCCCAGTGAAGGCAATCGCCCGCCGGAAAGACTGCGACGATGTTCTGTTTCGGCTGCTGCGCCATTTGTGCGAGTACGCCGTGGTGCATCTCACATGGTCGAAGAAGGAAGAGGCCGAGAAGAACTGGCCGGCCTTTGAACTATACGCGGACGATGAGGATCTCACCGAGATGTGTTTCAAGCATCAGTGGGAGGACCAGAAAGAATGAATAACGGAGGGCGAATCGGGTAGCCGGCGGTAGTTAGCCGCCGGCCCCACACCACCCGGCGTACGGGTCCGTACCGGGCGATTCCAGTCTCCATCGTTCATCGACGCGCGCGGCGCCTTTGGGATAATGGTAGGCGAGCCAGGCCTCCTGCAGGGAGACGACCCAGGTTTTGCGGCACGCAAAACCTCAGGCCTCACAGCACGTTTCTGTTCGTGGGCTCGCCGTTTTGACTCAGGGCGGCGGCTTGAGGGTAAGCGTCCGGCCGGCGACCACGTAGTCGAGTGAGCGGAGATCGGGTATGCTGCGGTGATGACAACGATCACCGCAGAGGTGTTGAAGGCGGAAGGCAAACGCAGCCGAGACGGGCGCCAAATCACGCCAGCGGCGCGGCGAGCGGAGTTGGTCGCCGGGTATCGAGCGAGCGGGCTCACGATGGAGCAGTTCGCCCGGCAGGAAGGGATCAATCGCACAACGCTCGCGAAGTGGGTGTATTTGCAGGGCCGTGGGAGAGGGCGCGCCGCGGTGCAATTTGCCGAGGTGAAACTGCCGGCGGTCTCGCGGTGGGCCTTCGAGCTGACGTTACCCAACGGCTGGGTGGTGCGTGCGGCCGATGCGACCGCGCTGGCGGCGCTGCTCAACGTGGCGGGGCGCTGACACGATGATCTCGTTGTCACCGACACAGCGCATCTTCCTGGCCATCGAGCCGGTGGACATGCGCAAGCACTTCGACGGGTTGTGGGCACTGGCCAGCGAGAAGCTCCACGAGGATCCCTTCGGCGGGGCCTGGTTTGTGTTCACCAACAAGAACCGGGATCGGCTCAAGATCCTGTGCTGGGATGGATCCGGCGTCTGGGTACTGGCCAAGCGGCTCGAAAAGGGTCGGTTTAGTTGGCCGCAGGCCGCCGGGACCAAGCTCGATCTGGAGTCGACAGCGTTGACAATGTTGCTGGCGGGCATCGACCTAAAAGATGGCTGCAAAAGACATGGTATCAGCGATAAATGAATGGACATCAACTACTTATAGTGTAGGTACGTTGTCATCGTATAGCCAATGCCTCCTGCCGAAGTACTTTACCAAGAAAACCTCGCCCTGAAGGCGCAGGTGACCGACCTGGAAGCCCAGGTTGCCTGGTTTCGTCGGCAGATGTTTGGAGCGCACAGCGAGAAGCTCGTCATCAATTCCCCGATGCAGGACAAACTCGCTCTGCCGGAAACCCCGCAGATCGAACGCGCCACGCGCACGGTCACCTACCAGCGCCGCACCCCGGTGGCGGAGAAGCGGCCGATACCGGCCGAAGTCTTCAAAGATCTGCCGGTGGTCGAGACGGTGGTGATCTTGCCCGAGGAAGTGCGGGCGGAGCCGGAGGCCTTCGAACACATCAGCGAGGAATCCACCTTCGAGGTCGACCTCATCGGCCCCAAGCTGGTCAGGCGCAGATCGTGCGTCCGAAGTTTCGCCGCAAAGCCGACCGCAGTCAGGCTCCGGTGGTCGCGCCGGCGCTGCCGCGTCCGGCGATGGCGGCTACGCGGCGGCGGGTCTGCTGGCCTATATCGTCATCTCCAAATATCAGCATCACCTGCCGTTGTACCGGCTCGAGACGATGTCGATCCAATGGGGCGCGCAACTCAGCCGCAAGAGCATGGCCGACTGGATCCGGCTGGTGTCCGATTGGGTCGAGCCGATCTACAAGCTGATGCTGTGCGAGCTGCTCGCCGGTCACTATCTGCAATGTGACGAGCTCCGGTGAAGTTCCTCGATCCGGATGAAAGGGCCATCGCGCCATCCAAGGCTACCTGTGGGTGGTGAGCACACCGGGAGGCGATGTCGTCTTTGATTGGCGCCTGACCCGGCGGCATGGAGAATTGACCACACTGCTCACTGACGACTACGCCGGCCTGCTGCAGTCCGACGGCTACGAAGCCTACGCCTCTTACGCCGAGGTCCATCCGGCCGTGACGTGGCTGGGCTGCTGGGCGCACGCGCGGCGGTACTTCTTCGAGGCCCAAGGCGACAACCCTCGCATCACGCAGGCCGCCCTGCGGTTGATCGGTCGGATGTACCGGCGCGAACGCGAGTGGGACGAACAGAATCTCACTGCCGAACAGCGCGGTCTCGAACGGGCCAAACCCGAAGGGCTGGCCCGCACCATGAACAGCTTGAAGCGCCCTGGCCGTGTGGGCGCGCCAACGTATCCGGCCAAAATCGCCTCTGGGCAAGGCCTGCGACTACCTGCTTGGCCAGTGGGCCCCGTTGTCCGCACACCTCAACCACGGCGTAAGCCGGCTCGACAACAACCTCGTCGAAAACGCCATTCGGCCCTCCTGCATCGGCAAGAAGAACTGGTTGTTCATCGGCCACCCCGACGCCGGCCAACGCTCCGCTATTCTCTACTCGCTGATCGTCTCCTGCCAGCGCCACGGCAAGGACCCGCTGGCCTACCTCAAGGACATCCTCACCCGGCTCCCTCGCCTGACCAATCAGGACGACCTGCGCCCGCTCACCCCGCGCCTCTGGCAGCCCAGCGCGTCGTAGTCGGGCTTCCTCTTGGTGCTTATTGCGACGTCTCAATGAGCACCAGTGAGACATCGCTTCGCTACTCGGCAATGCCGCCGTCGTAGGTCGCCGGCCGGACGCTTACGCTTGAGGCGGAAGCCTGAGCGAAGAAGGCCGAATGAAGGAGGCAGAAGGCCGGGGAGACGGCGCCACCCTCGCGTCTCTCTGTGGCCTCTTCTGCCTCTGTGATCTCAGTGACCTTCCTGGAGATTCCGATCCTTTGCGCTCTTTGCGTTCCTTGCGGTTAACCTCTTCTGAACCTCTGTGGCCTCCGTGCCCGCCGTGGTGAAACTCCCGATCCTCTGCGGTCTCAGTCGGGGCGAATTCCGCGCCGGTAGTCCCGGCGACGATTTAGCGTCACCAGCCAGCGACCATCAACCGTCTCCGACATTCCGGACTCCTCGGCCTATGCAAAATGTGCGAATTCGGCCGCAACCTGCCCACCAAGGCGGATGCGCCTTGAGGGGCGCAGGGCCCGCGCCTCACACTGGCGGCCTGTCTGCGTCTGATACCCAAAAACACACACTAGGAACATAATGAAGAACATGATTCGATGCCTTTGCGGAAGTCTCCTGATCACGGCCGCGGCCGTGCTGTTCGCCGGCTGCGGCGGTGGCGGCTCCTCCAAGGTGGACACCGCGCTCGACAAGCTCGAGCAGACCTGCACCAAAACGGCGACCCTCACGCAGAAGGCCCGCACCGGCGACCAGGCTGCGCTCGCTGAGCTGCAGAACGTCGGCAAGGAATACCAGGAGTTCAGCGCCAGCGTGATGGCGGCCGGCACGATGTCCGAGGCGCAGCAAAAGCGCTACCAGGAGATCCTCGCGAAGTACACGAAGTCGATGCAGTGATCGCTCTCGGATCCTGATCCGCCCGCTCCGTCCGCAACCGGCCGGAGTGGGTTCCCTTTTTGAGTCTTGTTTCCGGCCTTACGGCGCCGCTTCAACCAGGATCCGGCGATCGAGCCGTAGGGGCGTCGCTTGCCGACGCCCGTCCGGCGGAGGTAGCCCAGCCAGCCTGCGCAACCCGCAAGGCGTCGGCGCGCGACGCCCCTACATCCCACAGCGCATAACGTGAGCCGGTGGGAATGGTTACGCCTCAGGCGTTCATCGGCACCGGTTTCCCGTTGGAAAACTGGATATCGCGGATCTTCTGCTTCGCGGCCGTGAACCAGTCCTTCTCCGCGCGCCGCCAGATCACGCCACCCTTACGGTACTTCTTGGTGATGTCGGTGAGGAGCTCGAGGGCTTTCTCCCGCTCGCCCAACCCGAGATGGCACAGGGCGAAATAGTAGCGCGGTTCCTCGCCCTGGGCGGCAGGCAGCAGCGACTCGAAGACCGCCCGCGCCTCGCCGTAGCGCTGATGGCCGAAAAGGATACGCCCTTGGAGCAGGTCGAGCCGGGTGCGGGCGGACTTGTGGTTTTTGGTGTTGGCCCGAGCAACGAGCTGCTCGGCGTCGGCCAGCCGGCCCGCCGCGAGCTGATGCCGCGCGACCTCAGCAATGATGATCGGATCGTCCTTGAAAACCCCGGAGGGGCATTCGGAGGCAACCGCGGCGGCCTCGTCCTTGCGCCCGTAGTCGGAAAGCATGGCGGCCAAGGCGAGCTTGTTCTCCACCGTCGGGCTGTCCTCGACCACTTCGCGGGCCCGGCGGAGACGGACGCTCTTGGGCACAAACCACGAGGTCTTGACCAGCCGCGGGCCTTGGCGCCGGGCCTCGGGCAGGAGCTCCAGCAGCGCGTAGAGCACGCAGCCGATGAGCGAGCCCATCAGGATGATCCAAATCCACCAGTACGGCCGCCCGGTCTTGTAGACGTGAACACAGAGTGCGATCTGAATCAGGAGCGAGAAGGGGCCGACGAGGAGGACGAGGTTTTCGAGGGCGGAAGGCATGGGTCGGCAGGTGGGCAGCGGGTAGCAAAAAACTCGCCACGGTGACCGGCAACGATTTTCGCCCGGGCGCGGCCGATCCCGCTGGTGGAGGACCAACATTCCCGTCGGGCCGCCCTTGCTCGCCGGCGCGAGGAGGCCGACTCGAGGATCGTTTGGTGCAGCCGCAATGTCTATTTCTGTGTGAGCGCGGCGACGATGCGGGACAGAAGCATCAGGATGATGACGATGGCCCAGATGGGAAACTGCTCCTGTGCTCGGTGTGTTGGTGCAGGCTTCGGTGCCGCTTCGAACCGTTGGCGCGCGCGTTGTTTCCACCAGAGCCACCGGCGTCCGTCCAATCGGGCCGCGGCGCGAGCAAACTCCCGACGGATCGGGCGGGTCAACGGATCGGCGGCAAAGCTACCCGCAAGTCTCTCGTGGCGCTCGAAAACCGCCGCGATCTCGAGCGGCGGCGTTGTCGGGTGGCGGGCGAGGAGGACCAGCGCCTCTGCAGCGGCACGACAGCAGGAGGCTGCCGTTTTGAGCCCCTCCGGCGCCACCGCGGAGAGCAGACGCTCCGCTTCGGGGTGGTGGCCGGTACGGGCCGCACAGAAGGATTGCATGGCCAAGAGCGGCCGGCGCACGTGGTCCGGAGGCAGGCGCAACGCGTGGTCGAGGGTGGCGGCCAGGGCGCTCCAGCGTGCGCGGGCGATAAGGGCGACGGCCCGGTTGTGGAGCATCCACGGAGCGGCGTCGTGCCGGTGCGCGTGGTCCACGAGCCAGCGGTCGGTGGCGGCGTAGGCCTTGCAGGTGGCAAGGGCGTAGCCGAGTGAACCCCAACGCGCGGTATTGGACGCAAGCTGTCGCCAATAGAACAGGCGGACGAGACGGAGCGTCCACAGGGAATGCTGGTCGCCGAGGTGATTGAGAAGGGCGGACCAGGCTTCGTCCGCGAGCGCGGGAGCAACGCCCGGGCGGTCAACGCGCCGTATCTGCCACCACGAATGGCGACGCAGCCAACTGTGCACCCAGGCCGCCCCAACGGCACAATTGGTCCCTTCCAAGGCGAGCAAAGGCGCGGTGGTGGTCTCGATCAGCTCGCTCCAGCCGGCGTCCACCATCGACTGGAGCGCGCCGTTGAGTTCCTCGGTGTGATGGGCGGGGGCGCCGGCGAGCGCGCGCAAGCAGGTGGCCACTTCGGCTCGCCGGCCGGCGGCGAGATGCACGCGCAACTCCGCGCGCAGCGCCGCCGGGCCGGGGGCATGGGCACGAACAACGGCGACAAGGCGTTCGGCCTCGACGAGTTCCTTGTCCTCGATGAGCAATCCGAGCAGGCGTTGCGCGCCCCAGATGTAGTCAGGTTCCTGCTGCAGCGCCAAACGCAGGGATTCCTTGGCGGCGGAGCGGCGATCGAGCCCGAGTTCGGCCGCGGCCCGATAGGCGTAGGGCAGGCAGCCAGAGGGATTGAGCCAGACAAGGCGCTCGGCGGCGGCGAACGCGTTTGCGTGGTCCTTCTGCTCGCCGTACCAGATACAGAGAAGCTCCCAGCCCCAGTAGTAGTCGGGATGCGTCTCGACAATGGCGCGCAGCGCGGCGATCGCGCTCAGTTGGTGGCCACAAAGGTTTTCAATCCACGCGGCGCGACCGCGCAGTTCGTGCGGGTTGAGGGCCTGCAATGCCGGAGGGGTGCAGGCCAGGCGGGCTTCGTCGAGGCGGCCAAGGTGAGCGAGCAGTTCGGCGCGCAGGTCGTGCGCCCCGAGCAAGCAGGAATCGCGCACCGTCGCCTCGTTGCAGGAGCGCAGGGCAGCGTCGCAGGCCCCGAGCCGGTGCTGGAGGCGCGCCTGCCGTACCCAGATACTGGCGTCTCCGGGGCGGGATTGGAGCAGGTGTTGCACCGTGCCGAGGGCACCGTCGGCGTTGCCAAGCTCACGGTGCCAGCCCAGCAAGCGCTCCCACGCCCACGAGATCTCGGGATCGAGCAGCAGCGCTTTCTCGATTTCCGCGACGGCGGACTCGTGGCGGCCGAGCTTCCACTCGACATCCGCGAGCTGGCAGCGAAGACCGGCATCGACCGGATCGGCAGCGATTCCGAGGCGAAGAATGTGCTCGGCGGCCTCCAGTTGCAGGTGTCCCTCGTAGGCGACGGCGAGCCGGGCGTAGGGACGGGTCCAACCGGGATTGAGGGCCCGGGCCTTTTCCAGCGCAACGATCGCGGCCGGGAATGAATCCCGTCGCAGGCGGGCCGCCCCGAGCTCGTACCACAAGCGCGGCAACACCGGGAACTTTTCCACCGCCTGTTCGAGCAATTGGACCGCCTCCGCCAGCTTGCCGCACTGGAGGTGGTGAATCGCGAGCGCCGCCCAGGCCTGCCAGAGCTCCGGGCGGGCGAGCCGCAGCGTATCCAGTCGTCGGGCCAACTCGTCCGCGGGCAGGACGGTGCGCGCCGTGGATTGGAAGGGCAGCAGCGCGTCGTCGGCGAGCGGTTGCCGGCGAATTTCGCGCTCGAGGAATTCGACGGCCGCCAGGCGCTGTTCGCTGGTGCGGGAGGCCTCAAGGAGCCGGCCGTACCAATGGTCGGTGCCGATGTGCAGGCGCAGCGCCAGTTCGTATTCGGCCCGTGCTTCCGCCCAGCGCCCTTGGGCGGCCCAGACGTCTCCGACAATGCCGGGGGATGAGGGGCGTGCGGGTCGAGGGTGCGGGCGGCCTCGGCCTCGTGCATCGCTTCGGCGAAGCGTTGCTGGTGGAGGTAGACCAGCGCTCGCTCACGGCGGGCCCAGGCGTTGTCCGGGTCGCGCGAGAGCAAGGCCTCGATGGCCGTGAGCCGTTCCCCGGCGGGTGCTTCCCGCAAACGCTGGATAAACAGCGTGTGCAGCGGGACGAAGTAGGGGCGACGGTCTCGCTCGGCCGCCACATGGGCGAGGGCGGCATCCCGGCCGGAACAGACCTCCAGCAGGCGCGCAACTTCCCCTTGGGCCTCCGAGTCTAGCGGCTCGATGGCGAGGATACTCTGCCAGTGGCCGAGCCCGGCCCGGTGATCGATTTCGCAGCGCGCGACAGCTGCGGCAGCCCGCAGCCAATCAACCCGGCGCGAGCGCCCTTGGAGGGAGTCGAGCAGCTCCCGGGCGCGGGTTGCCTCGCCGTAGTTGGCGTGCCGGCGCGCGGCGAAGAGGCGCAAGTCCACGTCGTCGGGTTGGAGTCGCAACGCCTCGGCAAGGGCGGCAAAGCCTTCGGTGGTGCGCTCGAGTTGATCGAGGGCGTTGAAATAGGAACACGTGGGCCAGGGCACGCGGGCGAGGGCGGCTTCATGGCGGCCGCGCAGCTCGGCGAGGGCCCGTTCGGTGTCGCCGAGGTGGCGGCTGGCGATGAAATAGGAGCGCCAGTAGTCTTCGTTGGTGCCGGCGGCCGTCGCAGCGAGGCGGTAGACATTGGCCGAGGCGGACGCCTCGCGGCGATCCCAGAGGAGGTTGGCGCACAATCGCAGCACGGCTCCATCGGTCGGTCGCCAGTGCAGCAGTCGCCAGGCCTGGCGCAGGGTGCGGTCGGAGCGCGGCGCATCCTCGCCAAGTTGGGTTACGTGCTCAAGCCGGAGGAGCACATCGGCCGAACGATGCACCGCCCGCCGGTGGAGGATCTCGCGTAGCTCTTCCACGCGGCCAAGATGTCGCAACAAGGTGACTTCGGAGAGGCGCAGGTTCGCATCCTCCGGAAAGAGCTCCAGGAGCTGGCGGGTGAAACCGAGCTGGCCCGCGACACTGCCGTCGTAGGAGGCGAGCTCTCGTCGCGCCCAGAGCGTGAGTCGATGGGTCGGGGCAGTGGAGGCGAGCGCGTCTACCGCAAGCCCGGCGACGGTGCGGTCATGGTCCGCCAAGGCCCGGCGCAGCCGGTACCAGCCGTCGAACAGCCCTGCATCCGGTAGTTCGATGCCTTCGAGCCGCCCGACAAGGGAGGGAGGGACGAGCACCATCCCGCGCGGCCCGGAGGGGGCCTGCTGCTGCAGCAGTTCCTCGGCAAGCGACTCGGCGTGATTGCGTTGGGAGGGATCGCGGAAGATCAAGGTTCCCAGGATCGAGTCGTAGCCGATCACCGCCTGGAGATGGGCGCTGCGCGTGGCGACAGTCGCCATCGTGAAAGGGATCCCACAATCGAGGAGGGCCGTGGCGCATCCCCAGGTGATGCGGAATTCGCGGACCGTCCAGCCGAGCGATTCGGCCCACCGCCGTTCCTCGTGATCCGGGGTACCGTCGTAGGTGATTCGCGCGGCCAACGCCACATGGTCGACTTCCGTTCCCAGGAAACGAGCGATTGCCGCGAGGGTTGCCGGGGCGCAGGTCACGTGGTGCTGCCGAACGAATGGCACCGGCAGTACCAGGCGACGGCCCTCGGGCAGTGGGGTGGTCAGGCGCTCGGCCATCCGTTTGAAGTATGCCCCATCGGCCTCGGCGGCCAGCCGAGCGGCCTCGGCGATGCGCCCGTCTTGGTAGGCGATGTCGGCGCGCACACCGGCGAGCCAGCCGCGGTGGCTCCTGGGCATTCGCGGGAGGAAGTGCTCGAGATCGGCGGCGACGGTCTCCGCCTCAGCGTGACGCCCGAGTTCGTGAAGCAGCCGGAAACGGCTGATCCGCACGTGTCCGGATTGAAGCTGGGGGGTGGCTTCAGCGAGGAGCGCGAGGGCTTCCTCCTCGCCGCCGCGCAACTGGAGCAGGTGGGCGAGGGCCCCGACCGCCGGCCGATACCACGGGCGCAGCTGCAGTGCTTGGCGGACGTGTGCGAGGGCCTCGTTGTAGCGATCCTGTTTGAGAAGGATGTCGGCACGCTCACAAGCGAGCCAGGGATCGTCCGGGCTGAGGGTTGTGGCCTCGTCGAGCAGGGCGTGGGCGGGAGTGAAATCGCGGAATTCGGCGAGTTGCCCGGCCTGAAGGCAGAGCAGATGGGCCCAGTCGTTGGGGGCCGCGTCGAGGCGAGTGGGGGGCATCGCGTGCTCGAGCCACCGCAAGGTTTCGAAAGGTCCGTGGCGGCGGGCTTTGGAGTAGCCGGCGTAGAGCAGGGCCCGCGCCGAGCGGGGGTGGCGCCGGAAGTTGAGGCGATGGATCCGATCGGATGTATCCGGATCTCCCCAGTTTGAGACCAGGCGTCCGGCGAGCACGGCGGGATCGTGACCGGGCCAAGTTTCAGGTGGCGCATGGCGCTGACTAAGCTCCCAGGCGTCGCGCAGCAACGAGCGATCGTAGAGCGTTTGCAGATGCGCGAGCTCGGCAGCGGTGGGCGTGGTCGTGAGGGAATGCGCTACTCCATCCATGGGGCAGCCACGAGCGTTGACGGGGTGTCCAGCCGGAGCAAGAACGGTCCGCAAGGTCGCGACTCTCCCCCGGCAGCCGCCCAGCGACGGCGGCGGCGAGGAGAACGAGAGCGAGGGCGCGGACAGGACCGATCAACGGAGCACCGTGGGCCCAACCTCCGGAGTGCCCACTACGCACGCACCGCAAGAAAGCCGGACTGGCGAATCTGAATCTACAACACCAAGGTCGCAAAGCTCTTGGCCGGGAGATCGAGGACATGGCGGGCGCCGCCATGGTCGACAGTGAGCAAACGGCTTTCCGCGCCCGGATTGGCGAGCACAAGAATGACCGCACCGTCGGGATTGCGAAAGGCGATGGCGTCGGCCCAGGCACCCTTGAGCGCGATGCGTCGAGCGCCCGCTTGGACAAAATGGCTGTAGTGGGCGAAAGCCCAGAAGGCCGGAGTGTAGATCGCCTCGCGGCGCTGCGGATCCACGGTCACCAGCGCGTTCTGTGGCCAGGCGATGCGCGAGCCGATCGAAAGCCCCTTGGTATCGAGCACCATGTTCCAGGCTTCATAGATCGAGGCGCCCGCGGCGAAGAAGTCCCGCATCTTGCCCCAGGTGTAGACACCGTACGCCCAGTCGTTGGGCGGCGCGTCCTTGTTGTAGCCCGGCTGCCAGTGATTGTTGCCACACTCCGTCTCAGTCTGGGCAATCATGACACTGGGCCAGCGTTGCGCGCACTCGGCGGCGATCCCGAGCGCGGCCCACTGCAGGCCCAGGGCCGATACATAGCGGGCTGCGGCGGGGTCGTTCATCGTCGGCGCGATGAAGCGCTCCAGCTCGGGGACGTTGATGGTGCCAAGCCAGATGGCCGGGCCCTTCTCCTGGACGAAAAGCGGACCCATGTGGTCGCGGATGAAGTCGCGCAACTGCGCCCCGGTCCAATCGCAGCTGGAATAGTCGGTGAGTTGGCCCGGCTCGTTTTGCGGGCAGAGCGCGAAGATCCCGAGTCCCTCGGCTTGATACGCCTGGGCGAACTTGAGCAGATAGAGGGCATAGGCGGCGTAGATCGCCGGCTCGTCGCGCATGGCACCGGAATCGAAAGCGCCGTTGGTCTTCATCCACGTGGGCGGCGACCAGGCCGAGCCCCAGAGCTGGAGCGCGGGGTTGAGCTGCTTGGCCGCTTTCACGTAGGGAATGAGCTTCTCTCGGTCGCGCGCGATCGAGAAGTCCTTCATCGCGAGGTCCCCAGAAGTCTCGTTGAGCGAGTAACGGCTCTCCGCGTAGTCGGAGGATCCTACCGGCACGCGGCAAAGACCGAAGCGGGCGAGGCCCGTCGGGGCGAAGAGCGCGGAGAGCACCTTCGCGCCGGCGTCGGGAAGCAACTGCAGCGCCGTCCAGCCCTTCTCGTTGAACGAGCCGCCGAAGCCCTTGATTTCCTGGTACGCGGTGGCGCTGTCGATCTCGAGGTCGGCGGCGCCCTGCCGCGGCGCGGTGCCGAGGCTGGCGGTGGCGTCGGCAAAAGGCGCCGTGGGCGTCGTGAGCGTCAGTGCCGGCTTGGGGGAGAGGGATGGCGGCGTTGCCATAATCACGGTAGCGCAGGCGAGTTGAAGACCACCCAGGACAAGAGTACGCATGTTCAAAAAATCCTCACAATCGGGGTTCGGGAAAGTCGCGCCGACGGACACGGGATCGGGCCGGGCGGGAGCGGCCCCAACAGCTGGCGCAATTCCGCCCAGGCGCAAGGAACTCCCGTCGCTCGGGCAACCGCCCGCACCTCAGGGACCGCGGTACCCGAGCAATCGGGCGGGCAGGAAGAGAATCGTCCGCACCAGGGCCAGGATCGCCTCCATGAGCACGCCCACGATCCGGAACGGCAGCGAGAGCAACCAGAGCAAAGGCCAGAGCACCAGGAGCACCAAGGCCAGCGGCCAGCAGAGCACCAGAAGGAGAGCCCAAAGCAGCAGCGAGAGGATGAGTTTCATGGCAAAACCTGAGTCGCCCAGGCCGACCAGGAGTCAAACGACTGGGTAAAGAGGCCTCCCAGCGCGATAGCTCCGCCGCGGCCGCGTCTCGCGGCCGGCGGGCGCCTCCCTGCGGTGGGGCAGAGCAGCGAAACAGGCCGGCGGAGGCGTTCGCCCCCTCCCGGCCCCGAGAACTCAATACCCAGCGATCAGACCACCGGGGCGACGACCATGGCCGGGGCGGCCGGCACCACCGGAGCGGCCGGGGGCACCGCCACGGGGGCGGGAGCGGCAACAACCGGGGCGGCTTTCACCACCGGCGGCTTGGCCGGGGCGACCGGGAGCTTCGGCGCCACCGACTTGTTTACCACCGGCGGTGTCGGGAGTTTTGCGACCGGCTTCGCCACGAGCTTCACGACCGGTTTCTTGGCGGGCTTAGCGGCCACTTTTTTGACCGGCTTCTTCGCCAGCTTCGCGGCCGGCTTCTTCACGGCCTTGGCCGCGACTTTCTTGGCGGCCTTCTTCACGGGCTTCTTGGCAACCTTTGTCGCCGGCTTCTTGGCGACCTTCGCCACGAGTTTTTTCGCGGCTTTGGGCGCGGACTTCTTCACGGGCTTCTTCTTGGGGGCCATAACTGTATTTGGGGTTTGATGCCGAGGATCCGGCACCGGATGGCGCGGAAGCATGCAGACGGTAGCGGAAAAGCCAATCCCGCGTTGGCGCAATCGTGGACCGGGCCGGCGGGGATGGGCCCGCCCTTGGCACGAAGGGGCGACGAAGCAGTCGTACAGCCCACCAGTTGGCGTCGGGGGCTGAGCGCCTGTAGACCTGGCGGCGACGCGCGGCGGCGCGGTGGTTCCTGTAGGCCACGGCGCGGACGTGGCCCCTGCAACCCGCGGCGACGTGGCCCATGAGGGACTCCCGGCGGCCGTCGGGGTTCGTACGGCTGCGCGAGGATGGATCGAATCGGCAGCGGGTGGCGCATGGGGAGACCCGAGGCCGCGCGGTGCGGTCGGCCCCGAAGCAGGCGGGCCCGCCGATAGCGAAACTTCGCGACCGCTTAAGTTCACGGCCGTGAACTTAAGCGGTCGAAGCGGGCCGGCACCGGGCGGAGCCGGCCGCCACAGCGCATCAAGTTTTGCGAAACACGGCGCCCCCATGCCTCCGGCCAAGGTGGCCATGGCCCAAGCCATGGCCCTGCACCGGCAGGCACACGAGCTGCGGTGCTAGAACTTCACCGTCGCCGCCTCGCCGTGGTAGCGCAGCGTGCGCACCTCGCCGGGGGCACTGTCGTAGCCGACGGGATGATCCGGAGTGACCAGCACAACCCGGACCGTGCGCTCCACTAGCATCCCCGGGAAACTGCCGGCACGGGCACCGATGGTAAGCGAGCGGGCCGCCTCGTCCCAGCGCAGGGCGATGCGGGTGCACTCACCGCGTTCGTAGCCATAGCTGGCACCGTCGTCCTCGTAGAGCGAGAAACGACCGTCGGCCCCGCCATAGACGTACACGGTCAGCGGGTCAGCCGGCTTCTCGTTGGCATACTGGAGGTCTGGGCCGAAGGGGATGATCGAACCGGCGCGCACGTAGAGCGGCAACGCCTCGTAGGGGGCGGGGGCGTCGATGGTCTGCCCACCGGCGGTGACCGCACCGTTCCAGAAATCGTACCAGCCGCCCGGCGTGGCGGGCAGATAAACACGACGGCTGCGCGCCTGGGGCTGGGTCACGGGGTTCACCAGCAGAGCGGGCCCGAAGAGGTACTGGTCGCCGATGGCGCAGGCGCGCGCATCGTCGGGGAAATCCATGACAAGGGGCCGCATGAACGAGCCGCCCTCGTGGGTGACCTCGCCGGCCACCGAATAGATGTAGGGCAGCAGCCGGTAGCGCAGGCGGTCGAACTTGAGCTGCGTGCGCTGGGCGGGGTGCTCGTCGCCGCCGAAAAACCACATCTCGCGGAAGGGCTTCTCACCGTGCGAGCGCAGGAGCGGCACGAAGGTGGCGAACTGGAACCAGCGGGTATTGAGCTCGCGCCAGTCCTCGAGGTCGGTGGGGTTCGGGCTATCCACACTGTAACGCTCGGGCACCGAGAAACCGCCACAGTCCATCGACCAATACGGCAGACCGGAGAGCGCGAAACCTAGAGCCGCGGGGATCTGTTTGGCCATCGCCGTCCAGGTCGAGGAGATGTCGCCCGACCACACGGCCCCGGCGAAACGCTGCTGCCCGGCGAAGCCGGAACGGGTGAGGATGACGACGCGCTGGTCGGGGGCGGAGGTGCGCTGGCCCTCGTAAACGGCTCGGGCATTCTCGAGAGGGAAGGCGTTGAGCACCCGGGCGGCGGTCCCGCCGGCGGTGGGCATCATCTGGTCATGCGCGCCCACCAAGGTGGGGGCGGGCAGCAGGTCGGGCTCCGAGCCATCGAGCCACCAGGCATCGACGCCGCGCCGGAAGAGGGCGGGCTCCATCTGCTCCCAGAAGAGCCGGCGCGCGTCGGCGTTGAAGGCATCGTAGTAGGTGAAGTTGTAGCCGAGCCAGTCGCGAACGTTGCCAGTGAGGTTGGGTTGATACAACCAACCGCGCTTCGCGAAGGCCTCAAAGTTGGCCGTCCCGGGATAGAACTTCGGCCAGACGGAGAGCAGCAGACGGGCGTGGTGCTGCTCGTGCAGGGCGCGGATCCAGCCGTCAGGATCCGGAAAACGCGCGGGATCGAAGGTGTGCGAGCCCCAGCCATCGGCCGGCCAGTAGAACCAGTCCTGCACGATCACATCGAAGGGGATCTGGCGGCGGCGGAACTCGGCGGCCACGTCGAGACTTTGCTGCTGGGTCTCGTAGCGTTGACGCGACTGCCACAGGCCGAAGGCCCATTTCGGCAGCAGCGCGGCTGCGCCGGTGAGCTGGCGGTAGCCGGCCACGACGGCGTCGAGCGACGGTCCGTAGACGAAATAGTAGTCGATGCCGTCGCCGACCTCGGACCACAGCGAGGTGTCGGCGGAGGGCGCCGGGGTCTTCCACTTCAGGCGGAAATGCGTGGGCTTCTCGTCGCGCACCCACTCGATGCGCAGGGCGTGGCGCCGGCCGGCTGTGAGCGGAGCGTGGATGCGCTCGTACCACGGCAGCCAGCCCTGGCGCCAGTGATCGATGACCAGGCGGCCGTCGACCCAAACCTTCAGGCCGCTGTTGGCGAAGGTCTCGAGCAGGTGCTCGCCGGTCTCCGTGGCCTCGATGCTGCCCTCCCAGCGCACGCTGATCGGCCCGGCGACGTCGAGGGACGGGTGCACCCAGGTGTTGAGCAGGGTCGAGGGCTCGACGGCAGCGGTGGCCGTCTCCCCCGCCGGGATCTGGCCGACGGAGACCGCGTCGGGCCGCGGACCGATGTCGATCTTGGCGTCGACGCGGGTGGCCACGAGGCGGTCGAAGTTGCGCCCGGCGTAGAAGGAGGCGGTAAGGCCGCCGGGGGCGCCGGTGGCGTCGTAGAGGCGGGCGGCCGGGATGAACTCGGGCTGGCGCAGGTCGCCGAAGCGGGTGTAGGAGTTGTTGTCCCAGAGGATGCCATACCCGCGGTTCGAGACCAGGAAGGGGACGGCGACGGTGGTGTTGTGCTGCCAGAGTTCCACATCCCAGCCCTTCAGGTCCATCAGGCCGTTCTGGTGTTGGCCGAGTCCGTGGAGGGTCTCCCCGGGGTTCGCGGCCCAGACCTGGCGGGCATGGGTGGTGGACTCGCCCTGCACCTGGGCCGGCACGAGGGTGCGGCCGGCGGGGCGTTCGGCGGTGATCGGCCGGCCGGCGGAGTCGAAGAAGGCCACTGCGCCGCTGCGGCGATCGACGCGCACCTGCAACCGGGAGGTCTTGAGCGTGAGAGAGACGTCGTCCTCGAGCATGGTCCACGCCGCAGAGCGGGGCGCGCGCTTGGGATCAAGCATGAGGCTCTCGCGGGCGAAGAAGGCGCGGTCCGCGGCAAAGGCCACGCGCACGATGCCCTCCGCGCAGACCTCGAGTTTGAGCAGGCCGTCGGGTTGGGCGACGACGATGCCGTCAGGGAGGCGCTCCACTGCGGGGGTGGCCGCCGGCAAAATGCCACACGGGGCGAGCAGGGATGTAAGCAGGAACAACATACGAGGTTTCATGCGGGGAAGGGGAGGATTCCAGGCAGCGGAGAGGTGGCAGAGGGGAACGGACAACTACCGAGACAAAGAAAACGCGCCCGCCTCAAGTTTAAACGTTAAATCTCCGACAGATTCCGTCCCCTCCCCGCGAACTCAGGCGGTGGCGTGCCGCTGCAGTGCCTCCAACGGGACAATGTCCAAGGCGCGCGCATCCGTGGCGCCCAGCACCACCGGAGGGGCCGCCCCCACCGCGTAGGCCTCCAGCCAACGCTCCGCGCACACGCACCAGCGGTCGCCCGGGTTGAGCCCGGCGAACTGCCACTCCGGTCGCGGCGTGGAGAGGTCGTTGCCCGCCGCCATGGAAAAGGCGAGGAAGGTGGCCGTCACCTCGACGCAGACGGTGTGGCTGGCCGTATCCTCGGCGCAGGTGCGGCAGAACCCGTCGCGGAAGAAGCCGGTGAGCGGAGCGCGGCTGCAGGGCTTGAGCGGGCCGCCGAGGACGTTGCGGGGAGCGGAGTCGGGCATCGGCGCACACGGATGCGCGAGACCGGCGAGGGCGCAAGCGCCCCGCGCAGGTTGGCGGCAGGTTGCGGGGTTGCCAGCAACGAGCCGTGCGGCATCGTCCGGCTCGCGTCCCTCAACCGTCCACCACCCGGCGTTCGCCGTCCCCTTCGGGCAGGGTCCGAGCTTTCAGGGCGGGCGCCATGCAATCCACGGACACGAGCTTGAAGCCACCCGCCACGTCGGCCCATCATTCAGCGCAACCGCCGCCCCCGCCCGCCATGAAGCACTGGATTCCCGCCCCCACGTACCGTGAATTTCTCGAGCTCATGCCCATCGCCTGCGTCGACATCGCCATCGTGCACCGCGGGGCGGTGCTGCTGGTGCAGCGCGAGGACGCCCCTGCCAAGGGCCAATGGTGGGTGCCTGGCGGCCGCGTGCGCAAAGGCGAGACCATGCGGGAGACCGCCGCCCGGAAGGCCCGCGAGGAGGTGGGCCTCGCCTGCCACGTGGGGCCGATCATCCACACTGCGGAGACAATATTCCCGGACGGGCCGGGTGGGGTCGCCGTGCACTCCATCAACACCTGCTTCTTCCTCTACCCGGCGGCCGCCACCATCCGCGCGAAACTCGACAGCCACCACGGCGCGGTGAAATGGGTGCGCGCCATTCCCGCCGGGCTCCACCCCTATGTGGTGCGCTGTCTGGAAGGGGCCGGGCTCGCGCGCGCCGCCGGCGGCGCGCGGGACTGAGCGGATTCGTGGCTCTCTCGTTTGAACCGCGCGCCCCGCGCTTGGCTTCAAGGGGAAGTTCGCCCTAATGGGACCCCTTTCCTGCCTCCCCGTTGGCGGCTTAATGCACGTGCGCATCCTTGGGTTGCGGCAGGGAAATCCAACTGTTTCGTTCCCCGTTTCAATCCCCCCGGAATCATATGGCTCAATACGGCACCTTCGACGACGCGAACCGCGAGTTCGTAATCTCCCGCCCCGACACTCCGTTGCCGTGGCTCAACTACCTCGGCCAGGACGAGTACTTCGGCCTCTGCACGCAGACCGCCGGCGGCTACTCCTTCTGGAAGGATGCGAAGCTGCGCCGCCTCACGCGCTACCGCTACAACAACAACCCGATGGATAACGACGGCCGCTTCCTCTACGTGAAGCAGGGCGAGTCCATCTGGAATCCGGGCTGGAAGCCCACCCGCACCGAGCTCGACGCCTTCGAGTGCCGCCACGGCCTGGGCTACTCGCGCATCACCGGCAAGAAGGACGGCATCGAGGTCGAGCAGCTCATGTTCGTGCCCCCGCAGGAGAACCTCGAGATCTGGAAGGTCTCCGTGCGCAACAAGACCAAGAAGCCGCAGAAGCTCACGCTCTTCTCCTTCGTCGAGTTCTGCTCCTTCGAGGCGCTGAACGACATGACCAACTACCAGCGCACCTACTCGATCGGCGAGGTCGAGGTCGAGGGCAGCGCCATCTATCACAAGACCGAATACCGCGAGCGCCGCAACCACTACGCCCTCTTCGGCTGCACCCGCAAGATCGACGGCTTCGACACCTCGCGCGATGCCTTCGTGGGCGTGCACAACGGTCTCCATGATCCCCAGGCGGTGCTCGCCGGCAAGTGCACCAACTCCCACGCCTACGGCTGGAACCCCGTCGGCGCCCACCAGATCAACCTCACCCTCAAGCCCGGCCAGGAAGAGACCTTCGCCTTCGTGCTGGCCTACATCGACCAGGGCGACCTGCCCAAGTTCGACGCCCCCTACGTGATGAACAAGGCCAAGGGCCGCGCGGTGCTCAAGAAGTACTCCGACCCGGTCGCCGTCGAAGCTGCCTTCGCCGCAGTCAAGGCGCGCTGGGAGGACCTGCTCTCCACCTACCAGGCGCCCAGCGTCCCCAACGAGCACTTGCAGCGCATGGTCAACACCTGGAACCAGGTGCAGTGCATGGCCACCTTCAACCTCTCGCGCTCCGCCTCCGGCTATGAGACCGGCATCGGCCGCGGCATGGGTTACCGCGACTCCAACCAGGACATCCTCGGCTTCGTCCACCTGCTGCCGGCCCGCGCCCGGCAACGTATCCTGGACATCGCGTCCACCCAGCTTTCCGACGGCACCTGCTTCCACCAGTACCAACCGCTCACCAAGAAGGGCAACGCCGACATCGGCGGCGACTTCAACGACGATCCGCTCTGGCTGGTGCTCTCCACCGCCGCCTACATCCGCGAGACCGGCGACACCTCGATCCTGCAGGAGGCCTGCGGCTACGCCGACAAGCCCGGCTCCAAGGACAACCTCCTCCACCACATCGAGGTCTCCATCGCCTACACAATGAAGAACCGCGGGCCCCACGGCCTGCCGCTCATCGGCCACGCCGACTGGAACGACTGCCTCAACCTCAACTGCTTCTCCAAGGAGCCCAACGAGTCGTTCCAGTGCACAGGTGACGTCAAGGGGTCGAAGGCCGAGTCCGTCATGATCGCCGGCCTCTTCCTCTACGCCGCCCGCGACCTCGTCGGCCTCTACAAGTTCATGGGCCAATCCGCCGACGCCACCCGCGTCCAGGGCTACTACGACGAGATGCTCAAGACCGTCGAGGAGCAGGCCTGGGACGGCGCCTGGTACACCCGCGCCTTCGATGCCGACAGCAAGCCCGTCGGCTCCAAGTCGTGCAAGGAGGGCAAGATCTACATCGAAAGCCAGGCCTGGTGCGTGCTGGGTGGCGCCGGCCAGAACAACGGCCGCGCCAAGAAAGCGCTGCAGGCCGTCGACAAGTACCTCTACACCCCCGAGCACGGCTGCGCCCTGCAGTATCCGCCGTACTCCACCTACCACCTCGAGCTCGGCGAAGTCTCCAGCTATCCCCCGGGCTACAAGGAGAACGCCGGCGTGTTCTCGCACAACAACACCTGGATCCATATCGGCTGGACGATGTTCGGCGAGGGCGAGAAGGCCCTCGAGTACTACCTGTCCATCTGCCCCTCGGCCAAAAAGGACCACGACAAGTACCGCTCCGAGCCCTACGTCTACGCGCAGATGACCGCCTCACAGTTCTCGCCCACCCCGGGCGAGGGCAAGAACTCCTGGCTCACCGGCACCGGGGCCTGGTCGTTCGTGGTCGCCTCGCAGTCGATCCTCGGCGTGCAACCGGACTTCACCGGCCTGCGCATCGACCCCTGCGTCCCCAAGAAGTGGAAGGGCTTCAGCGTCACCCGCAAGTTCCGCGGCGTCACCTACTCCATCGCGGTGAAGAACCCGAAGGGAAAGTCCAAGGGCGTGAAGAGCCTGGTGGTCGACGGCAAAAAGATTGCCGGCAACATCATCCCCCTGCCCACCGACGGGCGCACCGCCGTGAAGGTCGAGGTCACCCTCGGAGCCTAAGTGCCCGGCCACCGAGCCCTCCATCAGCTTCCCAGGCGCGGCCCCTCGGCCGCGCCTTTTCTGCGCCCCCACCCTCCGTATCCAATCACGCCCGGACGCACCGGCGATCGCCGCGCGTCACCCGGGAGGCCGGGCGTGCTTCGCCGCAGCGTCCGCCCCCTGTCCTCCGTCGCCACCGGACCACTTCCCCGTCGCCGTTTTGTCCCCGCGAAAAGCGCCCGCTGAACTTTCTTCACACCTAAGCTGCTGATGATCAACCGCCGGCCCCACAACGAAGCGATTTGGCAAAAAGATGTTTTGACGGGGGGCGCCCGTACCCTACCTTCGGCACATCACTTTTAGATCTTCTCCCGCCTAGCGGGAGTTTTGGGGTAACTAAGAAAGCAATGGCCGGTCGCTTAGGGGTAGGCGACCGGCCTTTTTATTGCCCAAATTCGCGGAATTCCCGCCGCCTCCCCTCCGCAGCACGGTTTCCGCACCGTCTCGCAAATCCGGTTTGCCAGTCCCGGAACCGCCCCGCAACGTCGCCGGCTCATTCCACCTGTGCAACGGACCTCCGACATCAACGTCATCGACACGCGGCCGCTTCCCTCGCCCGCCGAGCTGATGGCTGCCCTCCCCAAAACCGAAGAACAAGCGGCCTGCATTGTCCGTTCCCGCGAGGCCATCCATCGCATCCTCTTCGGCGACGATCCCCGCCTGCTCGTGGTAGTCGGCCCGTGTTCGATCCACGATCTCGAAGCCGGCCGCGACTACGGCCGGCGCCTCGCCGCCCTCGCGGCCGAACTCGGCGACCGCATGGTCATCGCCATGCGCGTCTACTTTGAGAAGCCGCGCACCACCGTCGGCTGGAAGGGCCTCATCCTCGACCCGCACCTGGACGGCAGCAGCGACATCCAGCACGGCCTCTACCTCGCCCGCCAGTTCCTGCGCGAAATCCTCGACCTGGGCCTGCCCACCGCCACCGAGTTCCTCGACCCGATCACGCCCCAGTACATCGCGGATCTCGTCAGCTGGGGCGCCATCGGAGCGCGTACCACCGAATCGCAGACCCACCGCCAGCTCGCCTCCGGGCTCTCGATGCCCCTCGGCTTCAAGAACGGCACCGACGGCAGCATCCAGAGCGCGATCAACGCCATCAAGGCCGCCAGCCAGCCCCAGACTTTCCTCGGCATCACCACCGACGGTCGCGCCGCCGCCATCCGCACCAGCGGCAACCCGAACTGCCACATCGTCCTGCGCGGCGGTGCCAGCGGCCCCAACTACGGCGCTGCCCCCGTCGCCGCCGCCGCCGCCCTGCTCACCAAGGCCGGCCTGCATCCCTCGATCCTCGTCGATTGCAGCCACGACAACTCCAGCAAACAGCCCGAGCGCCAGCCCGAGATCTTCCAGGAGGTGCTCGCCCAGATCGCCGCCGGCAGTTCGCCGGTCATGGGTGTGATGATCGAGAGCAACCTCTTCGGTGGCACCCAGCCCTTCCCCCGCCCCAAGAACGAGCTCAAGTACGGGGTCTCCATCACCGATGGGTGCATCGACTGGGCCACCACCGAAGGCTGCCTGCGCGCCGCCCATGCCGCCCTCGGTGCCGCCCATGCCGCACCCACGCCATCGTCCTGATTTTCCGAGTCCACCGTTTCCCCCTCTCACCATCCACTAGAAAACGAACATCATGAAGACACCCATCCGAGTTGCCGTCACCGGCGCCGCCGGCCAGATCGGCTACGCCCTCCTGTTCCGTATCGCCTCGGGCGCCTGCTTTGGCCCCGACCAGCCGGTCATCCTCCACATGATCGAGCTCGAAGCCGCCCTGCCCGCCCTCAACGGCGTGGTCATGGAGCTGCAGGACTGCGCGTTCCCCCTGCTCAAGGGCACCGTCGCCACCGCCTCCCTCGACGAGGGTTTCAAGGGCGTCAACTGGGCCCTGCTCGTGGGCGCCGTGCCGCGTAAGGCCGGCATGGAGCGTAAGGATTTGCTCGGCATCAACGGCAAGATCTTCACCAGCCAGGGCCAGGCCATCGCCCGCAACGCCGCCCCCGACGTGCGCGTGCTCGTCGTCGGCAACCCGTGCAACACCAACTCCCTCATCGCGGCCCGCAACGCCGCCGGCATCCCGGCGAACCGTTTCTTCGCGATGACCAAGCTCGACGAAAACCGCGCCCGCACCCAGCTCGCCCAGAAGGCCGGCGTGGACATCACCGCGATCACCAACCTCGCCATCTGGGGCAACCACAGCTCCACGATGTATCCCGACTTCGCCAACACGAAGATCGGCGGCAAGCCCGCCACCGAGGTCATCACCGACGAGGCCTGGTTCAAGGACACCTACATCCCGGTCATCCAGCAGCGTGGCGCCGCCATCATCAAGGCCCGCGGTCTGAGCTCGGCCGCCTCCGCCGCCAACGCCGCCTGCGACACCGTGCGCGCCCTCACCACCCCCACCGCCCCCGGCGACTGGTTCAGCGTCGGTGTGTACTCGGACGGATCCTACGGCGTCGAGAAGGGGATCATCTTCTCCTTCCCGATCCGCACCAAGGACGGCGTGAACTTCGAGATCGTGCAGGGCGTCCAGCTCAGCGAGTTCTCCAAGCAGAAGATCGCCGCCACCGAGGCGGAGCTCAAGGAAGAGCGCGGCCTGGTCGCCGAGCTCCTCGGCTAAGCCCAAGGTTCATTCCACCTTTCGCCCACGGCGGCTCCCTCGCGGGCCGCCGTTTTTCTACTCCAGACCCACGGCGCAACCCCGAGCCGGCGGGGCATTGTGACGGCGGTAGAACAACCGCCGCCCACTTCGACGGCCCCGCGCAGATCCACGCGCTCGCCGTCAACTTCCGCCAGAACGCACTGCCGGCCGCGAGGAACTGCTTCTGGTGAGTGTATATCTCCGGTTCTCACCGGCTGCTCAAGGTGATGTTGGCGGTCTTCAATCCAGAAGATTCGGCCTTGAAGCCGATGTCGCCGCCCGTGGAAGTCGTCTGCACGATGGCCTGGGCGAGGCCGTTGAAGGCGGAACGGCTGTCGGCCTTGTCGGGTTCGTGGCAACTGGGGTCGCCATTGCCCACGCCGATCAATTTG
The DNA here is from genome assembly GCA_016711225.1 of Opitutaceae bacterium. Lineage (GTDB taxonomy): Bacteria > Verrucomicrobiota > Verrucomicrobiia > Opitutales > Opitutaceae > CAJCBL01. The sequence continues at coordinate 315,079 of JADJTK010000001.1, read as the reverse complement.
GCCGGACCGGTCAGCGTAAAGACGACCTTGTTGTCGGCCGTCGGTACGACCCGACCTTGCGCGTCGATGACCTCGACGGTCACCACGGCGAGATCGGCGTTGTCGGCTGCCAAGTCGCGACGATCTGCCGAGAGCCGGATCGCAGCCGGGGCCCCAGTGGTCTCGCGTTTGGACTCCATGGGCGTGCCCTTGCGGATGCCTTTGGCGACGAGCGCGCCGGCAGTATAGCGCACCTGCCATTCCAGGTGGTGCAGCGGCGTGACGGCCTGTTTTCCTTGCGAGACTCCGTTCAGAAACAGCTCGACTTCGTCGCAGTTGCTGTGGACCCAGACGGGGATTTCCTGGCCCTCCCTGCCCGACCAGTTCCAGTGCGGGAAAAGATGCAGCACGGGCTCCTCGGTCCACCACGCCTTGTAGTAATAGTAGCTGTCCTTCGGGAAGCCGCAGAGGTCCATGAAGCCGTAGTGGCAGTTTATGACGGGCCAGCCAAAGGGCCGCGGCTCGCCCTTGTAGTCGAAGCCAGCCCAGACGAACCCGCCGGCGATGAAGTCGCGCGTGGCGACCGGCGGCCACGCTTTCTCCACGGTCTGTCCCGCCGGTCCGGCCGTGATGCTGTAGGCGGAAACGTAGCCGCGCTCACGGTCGCCGTAATAGGCTTCCCATTTCTCGGTGGCATAGATGCCGCGTGTGCCGATCTCGCTCGCGATCTCGGAGGCGATGAGCGGAGCATTGGGGAAGAGCTTGTACACGTCGTCGTAGACCCAGGGATTGTAGTTGATGCCGATGATGTCGAGGGCGCTGCCCATCCCGGTCGGACTATCGAAGCCACCATTCATCGCGGCGGTGATCGGGCGCGTGGGATCGAGTTCGCGGACGCGCTGGCTCATCGCGTGGATCAGGGCTGCCGATTCGGGCGTGCCTTGGATCCATTGCTCGTTGCAGAGCGACCAGAGGATGATGCTGGGATGATTGCGATCGCGCAGCACCAGCGCGGTGAGATCGCGATGTTCGACGGCCTTGGCTTCCTTTGGCGTCTGATCGAGGTAGCCGTCGCCCAGGTGGCGATTCTCAGCGATGACCAGAAAGCCGAGCCGGTCACACTCATCGAGCAGGTACGGCGTAACGGGGTTGTGCGACAGGCGGATCGCGTTGCAGCCCACCTCCTTCAAGCGCTCGAGGCGCCAGGTGAACAACCGGTCGGGCATCGCGACGCCGACACCCGCATGATCCTGGTGCATGTTCACACCCTGGAGTTTGAGTGCTTTGCCGTTCAGGAAGAAACCACGCTGTGCATCGAAGCGCACATGACGCACCCCGAAGCGGGTGACGACTTGGTCGACGGCTCTTTCGCCCGCCGTCACGGTGCTGCGAAGCCGATAGAGATAGGGAGTCTGCGGCGACCAGAGCGTGGCGCCGGGCAACGCGATCGCTTGCGTGACCTTCTGACTCCCGCCGATACCGAGCTCGTGGACGGACGAAGTGGTGGCGACCACCCGCCCGTCAGCGTCGAGGATTTCGGTCGCGACGGTAACGCGCGCGCTCCCGGCGCTGGTGTTCGCGATGCCCGTCAGCACCACAACGGTGGCATCGGCACGTACCCCGTCACCGGGATTCGCCACTGAAGGAGCGATGAAGACGCCGTCGGGTGCGATATGGATCGGATCGACGGCGACGAGGCGCACATGCCGGTAGATGCCGCCGCCCTCATACCACCAGCCGTCGTAGCGAGGATCGACCTGCACAGTGATGCTATTTTCGCCGCCGGGCTTTGCCGCCGCCGTGATGTCGAAGCGCGAGCGCGTGTAGCCGCTGTATTCGCTGCCGACGAGCTTTCCGTTCACCCAGTAGAAGCTGTTGCTGAACACACCGTCGAACTCCAGCCAGAGGCGCTTGCCGGCCGTATTGGCGGGAAGCGCGAAGGCCTTGCGGTAGACGGCCGGGTGGGTCGGCAGAAAGGCGTGGTACCAGAACCAATCCAGCCTCACCGGCGCGCCTGCACGCGGCTCGGGATTGTTCTCGGTAAATGTCTCTTCGACGACGTAGTCATGCGGTACATCCACCCTCCGCCATGCGCTGTCGTCAAACGACGCCGACACCGCCTCGGGGGCCTCTCCGCGGTGGAAGCGCCAATCGTCATCCAAGGAGAGCACGGCGCGCGGGGAATCCGTGGCCACGGTGGGCGCGGCGATGGTCGCGAGCGTGCCGGCGAGCACGCCACAGAGCATGGCGAAACGAAGACGGGGCGTTGCGGGATGGTTCATGGAGAAAAATGAGGACTGAGTGAGAACTGAAGCTGCCGTTGATCGCGGGAAACCCGAAGCACCACCGGGCGCGCGGTGGGCCAGGCGGGCACGCACCGCAGCAGCGAGGCCGCATCCGATACGGCGGAACCATCGCTAGAGAGTATGACGTCGTTCTCCCGCAGCCCGAGGTTGGAGAGCGCTGAACCGGGTGCGACCGAGAGCACCAGCAACCCAGTGACGCCCGGAAGCCCAAAGGCCGAGCGCTCGCCTTCGTCGGCAATCGCCCTCACCCGAGCGTCGAGCCACAGCACGGGCGTGGCGTCGCGGGAGGGAACCGCCGATGCACATTCGCCGACTCGAGCCCACACGGGCGCGCGGGCGACAGCTTTCAGCTCCGGCTTCTGCACGCCGAACCGATCCATCGGAAAGTTCACGAAGCCGAGGGCTAGCGCCGGCGAGCCCGCCCCAACTCGATAGTCGCCGCGCTCGGGATCGAGGAACCGGGCGTCGCCTGCGAGCGAGTGTCGATCGCGTCCGCTCTGCGCCTGCAGCCGGGCCGCGGGCCGGCCCTCCGCCACACCTGCGACATGGATCAAATTAAAATCCATGTCCGCGCCCCAAGGCGGCGGAGGCATGTGGGCGGGGCGATAGTCGGTCCAGACGATGTTGCGCCGGAAAACGTCGCCGCTCGCAGCATACCAGACGTGAGGGTCGAAGCCGCCGTCGACAACGATGTTATTCTCGACGATGCGCCGGTAGCCTTCGCGGTTCTTGATACCCCCACGTAGGCAGAGGTTGTTTCGGATCACGTAGTTCGACGAGCCGTCGTCGAGATCGATGGCCCAGCCGTGGTCGCAACGCCAGCGATTGTTGGCGAGCACGATGGGCTTCACCGCATCAAGCAGGGGCAGTTCCGGAGCCTGGGCAACCCACGCGTTGACCTCGTCGATATTCGGCCGCCAGAAGCGGTCCCGTCCCCAGGAGTTGAACGAACCGTGATCGCCCGTCTCCTTCACCGTGTCAAAAACGTCGCAGAACTCGATGACGTGCCCGCCCCAGCAGCCGTCCCCGATGTTGATGCCGGCGCGCGGCAGGTCGTAGATCGAGCAGTGCCGCACGGTGATGTCCTGCGCGAGGTCGATCTGAATCCCGGCCGTCTGCTTCTCCACGCGGCCGGTTTGGGTGATCAAACAGTCCCCGACCAGACAGTCGGCAGGATAGTTGTTGGTTCGAGGTCCGGGCGTGCGGTCGATCGCGTCAAGCGGCTGAACCTGATCGTAGTTGAACAATGGGCTGCGAGCCGCCCGCGGATCGCCGACGAAACAGATGCCGCTCGCGCCAGCTCCGGCAATGCGTGTGCCGCGAATTGCGATGCGTCGGTTGTAGTTGCTCACGAAGACGGCGTTGCCGCCGACCTGGTCGATGAAGCCGTCTTCGAGCGTGCAGTCCTCGGCGCCGTTGAAGAACACAGCGCCGCCTCGATAGATCGCCCAGTCCGAGCGCAACAGCGGCTCACGGGTGTCCATGACCGTGCGGGCGGCGTGACGGAAGACCAGGCCGCGCAACGTGATCCACCGCACCGGGTTCTTCTCATCGCCGCGAAACTCGATGAGCGTACGAAGTCGCGTGGCTTCTATGACTGCGGTGCGGAGAGCGAGGCCGACGGGGGGATGAAAATACAGAGTATGGGTCTTTGAATCGAGGAACCACTCGCCGGGAGCGTCGAGTTCCTCAAAGACGTCTTCGACGAAGCGAATCTGTTCGTGCGCGGCGCCGCCGCGGTTGTTTTGCCAGCCGCCCTCAAGGTTCAGCTCGCCCTTCTCGTTCTTGCCAACGATCCGCCACGTGAAGTCGCCCCAGAGCGCCGGATGCATGGCGTGAAAGTACCCGCCGGTCGGGTCCGACCAGTGCGCCACGCGCTCAGGCGAGATCGCATCGGCCGCGCAACCGCCGAAGTATTGGACGTTCGGATCGAAGTTCGGGTAGCGCGCGAGGACCTGTCGCTCGCCGTTCACAAAGAGCTCTTCGGTCTGCAAATCTGCCGGGACTTGCGCTCGAAAGGCACCTTTGGCCGAGGGCTGCCAATCCAAGTCCAGCAGTCGCTGGCCGCCGCTGATGACCGGTTGTTCGCCCTCGTAGTTACGAAATACTATCGGCGAAGCTTTCGTGCCGGAATCCTCCGCAGTGAAGACGAGCGGCGAGCAGAGGTAGTAGGTGCCGCCGCGCAAAAAGACGTCGCCGCGCTTCTGTCGTACCGCCTGTTGCACGCGCTGCGGCGTGGCGAAGGGCTTTCCCAGTGTGCCCGGGTTTGCGTCGTCTCCTGCGGGCGAGACGAAATACGGCTGGGCTGAACCCACGCCCACGGCCAGCAGGGCCGCCGCAAATGCCGTAGCGGTTCTTGCTCTCACGGCACGGAAGGACGGAGCGTGCAGGAACGCGTCTGCACAGTGGTGGTGCGCGGCGCGAGCCCGTCGGCGCTGGCCATGAGCTGAATTTCTCCCGTCTCGCGCGCGGACTGGACGATAATCTGCGCGAGCCCGTTGAAGAGGCTGCGCGACCAACGCGCTTGCGGACCGACAAACACGTCCGGTTCGTGGCAGTTGGGATCGCCGTTGCCGACGCCAATGATTCTGCCCGCACCTTCGAGCGCGAAATTCACGCTATTCTGGGCAAGCGGCACCACGCGGCCCTGCGCATCAACGGCGGCGACCGTGAACACGGCTACGTCTTTGCCATCGGCATCGATCGTGGGGCGATCGGGTGTGAGCACGATCTGCACAGGCGCACCGGTCGTCTCGACTTTCGTTTCCGCGATGACCTTGCCCGCGGCGTCATAGCCCTTCGCGCTCAACGTGCCGGGTGTATATTCCACATCGCGCCAGAACAGCTTTGAGTGGCGCGGCATCGCCTGTCGGCCCTGCGAAACGCCGTTGAGGAAGAGCTCAACCTCGGCGCAATTGCTGAAGGCTTGGACGCGGATCCCCTGCCCTTCCTTCCCCGGCCAGTTCCAGTGCGGCGCGAGATGCAGAACGGGCTTCGAGGTCCACCATGATTGGTAGTAATAGAAGGAATCCTTTGGGAAGCCGCACGTATCAAGAACGCCGAAATGCGAGCTGATGCTCGGCCAGTTGCAGGGCGACGGTTCGCCTCGATAGTCGAAGCCGGTCCACACGAATGCGCCGGAGAGCCATCGGCGCTCGGCGAAGAACGTCCACCAGCTTTCCGCGGTGGTGTCCCAGCCCGGCCAGACGATGTCGTAGGCGCTCACGTGGCCGCGATTATAGTCGTTCGTGTAGATGCCTCGTGTGCCGACGACGCTCGCCTGCTCCGTGCCGACGATCGGCTGGAGCGGATGCTCGGCGTGATAATCGTCCACGTGCGGGCCGAGATGATAGTTCCAGCCGCGCACCTCGATGACGGAGTTGGTGCCGAGGAAGACGTTCTTCTCGTTCGCCGCATACGTGACGGGCCGCGTGGGATCGAGGCGCTTAACGAGATCCTGCATGGCGAGCGCGGCCCTCGCCGCCTGCGGCGTGTCATGAACAGCGAGTTCCTCGTTGGCGATGGACCAGATGACGACCGAGGCGTGGTTGCGGTCGCGACGAATCTGCTCCTCCCATTTGCGGAGGTTTTCGGAGTCGCTGCCGAGCAGGCGGCACTCGTTCATGACGAGTAGACCGAGGCGATCGCAGACTTCGAGCAGTTCCGGCGTCGGCGGATTGTGCGCGGTGCGGTGGGCGTTGCAGCCGAGTTCTTTGAGTTTCCTCACCCGGAACTCCTGCAACGCATCCGGAATCGCGACACCGACTCCGGCATGGTCCTGGTGATTGCAGGTGCCGTGGATTTCGTAGCGCTGACCGTTGAGCAAGAATCCTATGTTCGGATCGAAGCCAACGGTACGGATGCCGAACTTGGTTCGCTGGCGGTCGACGATTTGGCCGTCGACCCGAACCACGGTAACGAGCGTGTAGAGCTGCGGGTCTTCGGGCGACCAGAGCACGGGCGCCGGAATCTTTGTCTCCCCCTGAAACTCCGTGGTGGTACCGCGGTCGATGCGCAGCGTTTGCGACGCCATGCCGTCCGCCAAGGTCCGCCCGTCCGGTGCGAGGACACTCCACTGCACTTCGGCATCGCGGGCACCGCGCAGTTTGTTCAGTACGGCAGTTCGGAGGTGAACAGTTGCCGGGCCCGCCGGCACGTTGTTGGGAAACTCCGTGAACACGAAGATGCCGTCCGGAGCGATCGCGAGCGGAGCCGTCTTCTCCAGCCAGGCATGGCGGTAGATGCCGGCGCCCTCGTAGAACCAGCCTTCGAACTTGGTCGCGTCCACGCGGACGGCGACCGTGTTCGCGCCACCAAAGTTCAACACGTCGGTGATGTCCTCCCGCAGCGGGGAGTAGCCGCTCTCGTGGCGGCGCACGAGCCAGCCGTTGATCCAGACAGTGGCATCCCGATAGATGCCGTCGAAGACGAGCCAGAGGCGCTTGCCTTCGTCCGCCTTCGGCACCTCGAAGGTGCGGCGGTACCAGGCGATGCTATTGCCGGGGTATTTCGAGCCGAGCGCCTTGTAGCCATGATTACGATCGGCTTCCGGATCGAAGGGCAGTTCGACCGCCCAGTCGTGCGGCAATTGGATTTCGCGCCAGGTAGCCGTTTCGAAGCTCGGCGCAGCGGGACCCGAGCTGACACCGGCCTTGTCGAGGCGCAACGCCTCGGGCCAATCGTCGCCCAAGTGGAACTTCCAGCCGCAGTCGAGCGACAGACGCTCGCGCGGCGACTCAGACGCCAGACACAGTGACGTGCCGAGCAGGACGAGCAGCGTGCCGAACAGCTGAAGACGGCAGAGGCAGGAGAACGGGGGCGGGCGCATTTCAGCGGAGCGTGAGCGTAATCATCGACAGGGCGGGAAGATCGAACTGCACCGCCGAGCCGGGGGCGCCCAGTACCGCGGAGATCGCCTGTTCGGTGTCGTTTAGGATGATGAGCACCCGGGAACCGTCGGGGTTCCGGAAGGCGACGGTTTTCAAGAGGGGGCCGTTTTGGACCGCGATGCGCTGGGCGCCTGGAAGCACCGTGGCCGAGAGGTGTTTCATCGCGTAGAACTCGTGGTTGTGGTGCACCGTCTCGGTCTTGCGGTCGACCGTGAGTAGGCTGTTCTGTCGCCAGTTCCAGCGGCTAAGCCCGGACTCGTCGAGGACGAGGTTCCAGAAGAAATAGCTGTTGGCAAAGTTTGTTGTATCCTCTATCATATGACCGAAGGTGAGCAGCGCTTGGTCCCAGGAATTGCCGCCGCCATAGCATTCGGTCTCCGTCTGGGAGAGCTTCTTGCCGGGATACTTTTGGTGGGTGGCGAGGAACGTTTTCTGGCCGCCGTATTGGTAGCCAACGCCAGCGATTCCAGGCGCGGTCTTGGGGTCGCCGAGCACCGGGTCGACGTATTCCGCGAGGTTCTCATTCGCAATCGTGCCGAGCCAGACCTCGATGTCGATTTGGTCGCGGCGAAGCTGGGGCAGGAGGTGGTCGCGGAGGAAGACGTTGAGCGTGTCGGCCTCCCACACGCACTGGGGATAGAGGTTGGTGTTGAGGGCCATCTCGTTTTGCGGATGGACCGCGTAGAGATTGATGCCCTCGGAGCGCCAGGCCTGGACGAACTTGGAAAAATAGAGCGCGTATGCGGCGAGCGCTGCGGATCGCCCTTCATGTTGCCTTGGCGATAGCGGCCGTTGCTGGTCATCCACGAGGGCGGGCACCACGGCGAGGCCCAGATTCCAAGCTTCGGTTGGTAGTGCATCGCGGCCTTGATGAACGGGATCAGGCATTCGCGAGTACGCGCAATGCTGAAGTCCTTCATCGCGTAATCACCAGATGTTTCGTTGAGCGAATACCAGCCGGGCGAGAAATCGTTGGCTCCGATGGAGGCGCGTCCGAGGGTGAAGCTGGCCCCGGCGGGGGAGAACAGCTCTTTGAGCGCGGCTTCGCGGCGGTCGTCGGGAAGGGAAGTCAACGCCTCCCAACCCAGCTCGTTGAAGCAGCCGCCGAAGCCGTCGATGGTCTGAAACGTTTGGGAGGGATCGAGCACCACCCGGTGGTCAGAGGCAGGCGTGCCGAGTGCGACGGGCTCAACGGTCTTCTCGTGCCAACGGTCGGCCTCGGTGCTGCAGATCCAGCGGACGGATGCCGGGGCGGAAGCCAACGCGGTCGGTGCGTGTGCGAGCACACCCACGACCGAGAGAATGAGCAACGAGCTGAGCCGGTGGCGGAGTGCGATGGTCATGGGCGCCGTTTCCTAATCGGGAGATCAGGCCTGTATTCAGGGGTTTGCCGCGCTCGCGAATGAGATTTCCTGCGCGGCGAGCCCGGCGGACTCGGCCCTCAACACCAGCGTGCCCGGTTGGCCGGCCCGGCTGCGCACGAGGACGACGGCGCAGCCGTTGAAGACCTTACGCTCCGGCACCTGGAACGACTCGAAGCTGATCGGGTTGCCGTTGTCGGTGGCGATGATTTCGCCGGCGCCTTGGAGCGAGAAGCGTACGAGGTTGCTCGCGCGCGGCACGAGTACGCCGGCGTTATCCGTGATGTCGACGGTCACGTAAACGAGGTCGGCGCCGTCGGCGCGGAAAGTCGCGCGGTCGCAGGTCAACGCGATCTTCGCCGGCGTGCCGGCGGTGCGTTGCACGTCTTCGGCCCAACGCTGACCGGCCTTGTAGGCGACGACCTTGAGTTCGCCGGGCGTGTAGCGCACGTCGTCCCAACGCAGGCGGTATTCACCGGAACCCTTCTTCTTCCGGCCGAGTGAACGGCCGTTGAGGAAGAGCTCGGCTTCGTCACCGGAAGTGTAGACGTGAACCGGCGTGAGCTGGCCTTCGCGCTCCGGCCAGGTCCAATGAGGGAGGAGATGCGCCATCGGATGCTCCGGCCTCCAGCGCGACTGGTAGAGAAAGTAGCGGTCCTTGGGCAGGCCAGCGAGATCGATGATACCGAAGTAGGAGCTGCGCGACTGCACGGTGATGCGACCGAGCTCGGCAAGTTGCTTCGCCATCTTCTCTTTCTTCACCGGGTCGGAGAAATTCAACAGGTTCGTCGCGTCGCTGTTGTAGGGCGTGGGCTCGCCGAGATAGTCGAAGCCGGTCCACACGAACTCGCCTGCATAGCCGGGCACCGCGGCGGCGGCGCGCCATTCGGCCTCGACCTGCGTGGCCCAGCCTTCGGCGTAAAGGTCATACGAACTGACTTGGAAGTTGGCCCGCGAGGCCGGGTCGGTCTTGTCGTCGCTGACGGGGAAGAAATATTCGCCGCGCGAGCTAAGGGTCGACGCCGTCTCGCTGCCGTAGAGCGGGATCGCGGGATTCTCCGCGCGGAACCGGGCGTAGGTTTCAATCCGGTAGTTATAGCCAATGGCATCAAGGGCGTGTTGGACGCCGTTGAAGCCCATTTCGCCGCCGTTGTTGCCGCTGCTGACCGGGCGGGTGCGATCCTCCTCGCGCACGATGCCGGCGAGGCGGGTGGCGAGCTTCCAGCTTTCCTGGCTATCGTCGCCCCACTGCTCGATCACCTCGTTGCCGATACTCCACATGAAGACGCTCGGGTGGTTGCGGTCGCGGCGCACGAGGGCGCGCAGGTCGGCTTCGTGCCAGTCGGCGAAGAAGCGATGATAGTCGTTGCGACCTTTGCCCTTCGCCCAGCAGTCGAAGGCCTCGTTCAAGACGAGGAATCCGAGGCGGTCACAAGCGTCGAGCAGTTCGGGAGCGGGAGGGTTGTGGGAAGTGCGGATGGCGTTGCAGCCCATCGCCCGCAACAGCTCGAGCTGGCGCTCGATCGCGCGGGAGTTGATCGCGGTACCAAGAGCGCCGAGATCGTGATGCTGGCAGACGCCTTGGATACGGAGGACCTCGCCGTTGAGCACAAAGCCGCGATCGGCGTCGAAGGCGATCGACCGAATGCCGAACGGCGTCTCCACGCGGTCGATGACCGTGTCGCCGCGCTTAACGGTGCTGACCGCGAGATAACGATTGGGCGTGGCAACGCTCCACAGTGCGGGCGAAACGAGCTGGAAGGTCTGGGTGGTCGACGCTTCGCGGTGCGAAGCGGCCCGCAGGCGCACTGGCTGACCGCTGGCGACCGGCGCGCCGGAGCGCGCACCGCCGACGTCGAGGGCGAAGAGTTCGGTACCAATGGTGAGTTCGACGGCACCGCCGGTGTCGTTCACGGCGCGAACCTCGACGGACACGAGCGCGGAGGCGGAGCTGACGCGCGGCGTGGTGACGATCGTGCCCCACTGGGCGATGTGGATCGGGTCGGTCTTGGTCAGCCAGACGTGGCGGTAGAGTCCGGCGCCCGGATACCAGCGCGACGACTCGTGGAGGTTGTCGAGGCGGATCGCGAGCACGTTGTAATCTCCAGGCTTCGCATACGGCGTCAGATCGAGCTGGAACGACGTGTAGCCGTAGGCCCAGCCGCCGACGAACTGCCCGTTGAGCCACACGAGGGGGCACGACATCGCGCCGTCGATTTCGAGCACGAGGCGGCGGCCGGCGTCTTCGGCGGGCAGAGGGAAGCGCTTGCGATACCAGCCCGAGGTGGCGAACGGCAGTTTTCCGGTATCGCCCGGCAAGTCCTGGCAGAAGGGGCCTTCGATGCCCCAGTCGTGCGGGAGGTCCAGCGAGCGCCACGCGGCGTCGTCGAAGCCCGGCTGCACACAGGCGATGTCGCTGCCGAGATTGCCGGAAGGCCGGGCCGGCTTCGCGGTGCCGAGGCCGAGAAGCGGCCCACTGCTGGGCAGGAGCCAGGCGCGCACGGAAGAGTAATCGAGCTGCGGCGACATCCACTGCGGGTCGCCGTTGAGGAAGCGCCAGCCGGTGTCGAGTGACACCCGCTCGCGAGGATTGGCAGGGTCGCCGGCGCGGACGCAGTGCGCGGCCGGCGCGATGGCGAGCAACACGACGAAGAAGAGGCGGCGGCCCAGATGTTTCATGACAGTCGATTCACAAGACATCTCACGGGGAGAACAGAAACGGCAGTTTGGGTTAGCGTGCGTGAGTCGGAGCGGGCGCGGGCAGAACGGTGATCTCGGCGGCACCAACCCAGCCGTTGTCGTCCACGTCATGCAGCGCGGTGAAACGAAAGAACCGCGCCTCGACGGGGGCGAAGGTTGTCTCCTGGAGCATGGGATTGTTGCGAATATTGCCGAACACCCCCGACTCCACCTGTGTCATCCAATCTCTGCCATCGAGGCTCGTCTCAAACCTGTAACGATCAACCACGCCGACGAAGACCCAGTCCTGCCGTGGCTGGTACGCAAAACCTCCGATCCATCGCGCGCGCCCCATATCAATCGTGAGAATGGGCTTGATCGACTCGCCGATGGGCGCGGGTTCCCGCCACGATGTCGCCGCGTCGCCGTCGATCGCATTGTCGGTGGAGAACGTTGAGGCCGCAGTGCTTCTGCCGTCTTCGCGAACCACCTTCCAGAGGGTTGGCGCAACGCCGACGATGGTCTTGCTCGCCACCAAACCCAAGCGGCCCTCGGGTGTCAGGACTGCGGCCCGCACGGTGCCCCCCTCGGGGAGCAAGATTGGTGATTGGTAGACGGGCGACATCGCGGTGGGTTCGGTGCCGTCGGTCGTGTAGACGAGAGGGAGCTGGTGGGGATGTGCGAGCGAGACGAAGCCGTCGCGGCCGCGCTCAGAGATTACCGGGTCCTTGGGCAGCGATTGTTTGAACAAGCCGACTTCCGCGAGGGTTGGCTCGAGGCGCGAACTCGTAATGCGAATGCGCACCCGGTCGGTCGTAACCGGCACGGCAAGCCGAAGCAGGCGCTTGTGGCCGACCGTGGTCTGTTCTTCGACGGCGACGGGCGCGGTCCAAGCCGATCCGTTCCACATCTCGATGACGAAGGACTCGATGCGTTGACTGCGGTGATCGACCGCCTCCTGGAGCGAAACGACGTCGAAGGTGGCGGCAGCCCGCAGGTTCAAGGTGAACGTGGCTGCAAAGTGCCCGGGCGCGGCTTCCCACCAGGTGTCGAGGTTGCCGTCTTGCGCCAGCGCAGGGCGGTTTGCCGGGTTGAAACTGTCGGCAGCGAATTTGGCACCGGCAGCGAGGTCGTGGGCGAAGGTGTCGCTGATCACCCGGGCCATCGTGCGCAGCGACGCGAGCTGGTCGTCCGGGATCAAACCGCGCGTGTCGGGTGCAAGATTGAGGAGCATGTTGCCGTTGCGACCGATCGACCGATAGAAATAGTCGACCAGCTCGGCGGGGCTCTTGGCTCGCTTGTCGGCGGACCAGAACCAGCCGTTGAGGATCGATGTGTTCACTTCGGCAGGATACCACCAGAGGGAGGAGCCGGGCGTGAGTTTGGAGCGGCAGCCAAGGTCTTGTTCCTGTCGGTCGGGCCAGGTGCATGTTTCCGGGGGCTCCGCCAGCGGTACCACGCTCCACTCGGTGGTGCGGCCGTAGCCCCCTTCATTGCCGACCCACCGCACGTCGGGACCCTTCACGGAGATGACCGCGCCGGGCTGCAATCGCTGGATCAGATCATACCACGCGGCGTAGTCATAGGTCTCGTGCACGCTCGGATCGGGATTCGCACCGTCGAACCAAGCGACGGAGATCGGGCCGTATTCGGTCAGGAGTTCGTAGAGTTGGTTCAGAAAGTAGCGGTTATAGTCATCCACTTCATAGGTGTAACTGGCAAAGCCCGGACTGGGCGCGCGCCCTCGGGCAGGATCGGACAGGAAACTCGCAGGCTCGTTGGGGATCGTGGAGCGGACCTTGGGGCTATCATTACCATAATAGCCGGCGGAATTCGTCGGGTTGGTCCGCAGCTGATAGAGATCGGCCGGCGAGAGATAGATGCCGAGTTTGATGCCGTGGGCGCGGGCTGCTTCGGCCACCTCCCTGACCAGGTCGCCCTTGCCTTGGCGCCACGGGCTCGAAGCCACCGAATGTGCAGTGTAGCGCGAGGGCCAGAAGCAAAGTCCGTCGTGGTGCTTACTGACGAGGATCAGCAGATTGCAGCCGGCCTCCTTCATCGCGCCCACCCACTGGTTCGCGTCGAGCTCGGTCGGGTTGAAGATCGACGGCGATTCGCGACCATCGCCCCACTCGACGCCGCGGAATGTATTCGGACCGAAGTGAAGAAAGAAGGTCCGCTCGAGGCGCATCCATGCAGTCTGGTTCGGGCGCGGCAGCACCTTGGCCGCCTTCTCAACGATCACCTCAGGGGAATCCCCGGCGGCAATGAACTGTAGCGTCGAATACTCAACATCCCCGACTCTCGCCTGCGCAGGGGGCTCGCCAGCCCGGCCTTGCGCGCAAGCCGCCGCCGCTACAACTCCAAGACGAAGTATCCTCGCCGCAGCAATAGGTCCGAATGGAATCCGCATAAACAATCGTCGTTGGGGGCCACTATTGGTCCAGTACCGCCACACCCGCCCAGATCCGGGCAATGCAGAGGCGCTGTTCCGAAACAGGAGAACGCAGGTTCGGGGCGGGCAACCGCACTGTCAGCCAATTTCCTCCGGGGGCCTGTCCCGATTTCGCGGGACACGTCGAATCGATATTCTGTCGCAGGGCGCTCTCGCAATCGGAGGAGCGCGCCTCCACACCAGCAGGGTCGCCTTGGTGCGCGGTGCCCGCCGATCGCCCCTCGCCCCAACTCCGCGAGCAAACCGTAGCCCCCTTCCCTGTCCCATGTTTTCGGGACAAGCGCCCCGAACGCGTTTCTGCTAATCTCATGCCGCTTCGGCCAGTTCCCTCTCCACGTATACCCTGTCACACGCACCGACACCGTAGTCCGGCCATCCCCGAAACATTTAGCGCTAATCCGGGCCCGCCCCTCCCCCGTCGGCTCCGGGGACCGCGCTGCCGATCCAGGGTAAGCCCCCCACCCGCTTCCCCTTTCCCCGTCCGATTCCTCCGAACACAGAGCCCCCCCCCCAAAGCACCGTGCTTCGACGGCCCCTGCCCCCCCAAAACCAAACTACATGAAAAACCCAGCTCTACGCCGCTCTTTGGCGTTAATGTCCGCATTCCCATTGGGAGTCGCGCTTCAGGCCCAGACCACTCCGGCCACGGAAGCAACTGCAGACGCAACCTCCACCGACGCCGACGTCGTCCTCCTGGATCCGTTCACCGTCACAACTGAACACGAAGGCTATAAAGCGGTCGACACGCTCGCCGGTAGCCGCGTCCGCACCGACCTGAGAGATACCCCCTCGGCGCTCTCCGTCGTGACGAGCAAGCTGATGCAGGATCTCGGCGTCACCAACGCCGAGAGCTTGCTTGTGTATACGAACAACACCGAAGTCGCCGGCCTCAGTGGCAACTTCTCGGGCGTGTCGAGCCGGGGCACGGGCGTCGCCTTGGCCGGCCCGGCCGAGAACAACCGGTTGACCAAGCCCGGGGAAGTGAACCGCTCGCGCGGTCTCACCGCGATGGATAGTACCCGAAACTATTTCCCCAGCGATATTCCTTGGGACGGGTACAACGTCAGCCGCGTCGATATCTCCCGTGGTCCGAATTCGTTCCTGTTCGGTGTCGGCAGTCCGTCGGGAATTTCCAACGCGTCCACCAACGAAGCCGCATTCGCCGACAAGGGCAGCATCGAAGCGCACTACGGATCGTTCGGCTCCACGCGCGAGTCCCTGGATCTCAACAAGCAATTGATCCCGGGTGAACTCGCGCTCAGGGTCGACTTGGTCAACGACGACAAGCGCTACCGGCAGGAGCCTGCTTTCAGTCACTCCAAGCGGGCCTACGGCGCGCTGCGTTTCGATCCCAAGTTCCTGAAAACCGACTCGGCCTACACGAAGTTCCAGGCAAGCTTCGAGCACGGTACGGTGAAATCCAACAATCCCCGTACGCTTCCTCCGGTCGACTACCTCACCGGCTACCTGAATGATCCGGCGGCCAGCACCACCGGCTACGATCCGTGGCAGTATACCATGGACACTAATATCAGCGTCGACCCGCGGAAGAGCCTTTGGGCTGCCTCTGGCTCCGTCGGAAATCAATACCAGTGGGGAAATGGTCCGCAGCTCTATTGGGATGCCCATTCAGGGGCCCTGCTCTCCGCGGGAGCAGCGAGTTCCACATCCCCCACAGGCGCGGGCTATGGCGCCACCAGCAATACCTATAACGTCCACTCTCAAGGCTACTCCGGTTACGCCAAAGCGGCGAACTACCTCTGGCGCCAATCCCACGGCAATAATGAGGATGACGCACCGTTCAAAGGAGCTTACCGGGGAACGGTCAAGTACTATGACGAGACACTGGATGACCCCAGTGTCTTTGATTTCTACAACCACCTCATCGACGGCGACAACAAGCGCGAATGGCAGCGTTGGAACGCCTACAACGTGAACCTTGTTCAGAGCCTGTTTGATGAGCGTCTTGTGGTACAGGCGGTTCTGGATCGCGAGGAGTATCATCGGGGCGACGAAGGCCTGCTGAGTGCCCGCACCCCGACCATCATGCTCGATCTCAACAGCTATAATCTGAATGCCAATCCGAGTTGGCTTCCTGGAGCCAAAACGAATGCCAATGTCGGCAGGCCCCTTGTTTTCGGAGATCAAGGAACCCGCAACACCACGGACATCACCCGCGACAACTATCAGATAACGACCGTCTACAACCTGAACTTCGAAAGGGATTTCTCCTCGAAGGGCCTTTGGGCCAGTATTCTAGGTCGTCATGACTTCACGGCTCTCGGATCGCGCAACGAGAGATCCGAGGAAGGCCGGAGCTACCGGGTGAATGGGGTCGATTATAGTTACCATCTACTGACCGGCAACAATCTCAACGCTCGAGCTGTTGACAACAACTACAACTGGCTCGCGTACATGGGGCCCTCCGTACTGGGGTCTAGCGGTGTACGTACCGGTTTGAGCGGTTTGGAGCAATCCCTCACTCCAGCGAGCCTCAATAGCTACTCCTACTACTCGAAGCAATGGACGGCTGGCGCCTCGGTCAACCCGACTGATCCTTGGACCTATACGGGGAAGGATGGCTCTTCCGTCACCCAGATCCAAGCGGACAATCCTGCCAACTATCAGAGCTATACAGGGATCAACATCCCGACGGTCTATGGTGGGAGTGATGTCCTCGGCACCGGGGGTTCCAAGAGCTATCAGAAGATCTCTTCCCTGGCCCTCCTCTATCAGGGCCATTTCTGGGACGATACCATCGTCCCGACCTTTGGTTATCGGAAAGACACGACCATGCAGCGTGGCAACAACCCGACCACGGCCAATGGCTATATCGACTCGAAGACCGGAATCGTAAATTACAATTACGATATCACGGATGAAGGAGTCGAGTCTACCACGATCTCCAGGAGCTACGGCGTCGCGGTTCACCTCCCGAAGGCGATCAGGAAGAACCTGCCCGAGGGCACCGATCTGACGTTCTACTACTTCCATGGTGCAAACGAGACTCCGAAGGTGCGTTATGGTTTGGACGGCTCGCAGCTTCCCAATGAAACCGGCGAGACGGATGACTATTCGGTGCAGTATGACGGGTTCAAAGGTCGCTTCACCGCGCGCCTCACCTACTTCAAGACAGTCAACAAGAACGCATTCGCCTCGGTCGGGCAGCCGCTCGGCACCAGCATGGTCAAGTCGCTGCCTGAATGGACACTCCTGCTGCACGCGTACAGCATGACGCACCAGAGTATTCCGAAAGATCAGAATGGGTACTTTATGGTCCCCTCCACCTGGGACTCGTGGACAAAAAGAAGGCTGGGCAAATTGGCCTTACGGCTGGATGGCAGATCATCCGACTGAGGCGGCCGCCGTCAATCAGGCGATGATGACCACCTTCGCTGACGCATTCCCTCAATCCTATTGGGATAGCTACGGCTACAATATCAATGTCGCGGCGATCAGGGCTGGCGACTGGACCCATGTTGTAAGAGGTACGGATTTCCCGTATTTCCCACCTCAAACCGGCGGTGGGGAGACGATCCACGGGCAATATCCCACGATCGATCAGAACCTCGAGTCGAAGGGATTCGAGTTGGAAGTAACGTTCAGGCCATTGAAGAACTGGGATATCACCCTCAACGCATCCAAGGTCGACGCCACGCAGACCGGGTACGGAGAAGCTGCATCAAAGCATCTGCAGTCAATGGCGGATGTGTTCCTCGGAAGCCCAATCCAGTATGCGGGTATCTGGGGAACGTATGAAGGTGCGAAGAATTCGTTCCTAAGTGACATCTGGGCCCCCTACCTCACCCAAATCGCCCTGATCGGCAGCGAGCAACCCGAGCTGAGGAAATACCGGTTCAATGTGATCTCGAACTACCGGTTTGATAGCGGGCGCCTGAAGGGCTTGAACGTGGGCGGTGCCTTCCGCTGGCAGGGCAAAGCCGTGAACGGCTATCGCATCCATGAGACGGAGATCTACGGCGAGACGTCTTGGATTGCCGACGTCAACCAGCCGATCTACGGCCCCACGGACGAGCACTTCGACGTGTGGGTTGGCTATGAACACGCGCTCAACTCGAAGGTGAACTGGCGCGTCCAACTCAACCTGCGCAATGTGGGCGAGTCGAAGGGGCTGGTGCCGATCACCTATCAGCCGGACGGCACGATCGCCCAATCGCGAATCCAGGAGGGGATGACCTACGACTTGAGCATGAAGTTCACGTTCTAATCATGGCCCTTCTGATGGGTAAGATCAGGGGAGCACGCCGTCCGCGGCAGTCTCCCCTCGCTTAACGCTCATACTTGGTTCTCCGGGTCGCCTCGAGCAAGGAACGGAGAATCGTTTGTTCAGGGAATTGGTGGTGCCAGGCAGGGCTGCTGGCACCACCAATGTGTTTTAGACCCCGGCATCGCCAGGCCTTCGCCAGAAAGGCGATCCGCTCCTGAGCGCAGCGCCAGACGGCCGTCTGTTGCCCCGTTGCATTTCTTTCCACTGTCACGATAATCATGGAAACCGGCGAGCCTCCGCCGCTGACGCCACCATTCTACAGATCGTGCCAGCTCAGACTATCGATTATCCCCGCGCCCCCCGGCGGCGGACGCCTCGTGCCCGTCGCGTGCCGGGCCTCTTCCGGGCCCTGGCCACCTCCGCTCTGGTCGTCCTATGGAGCAATTGCCTTAGCTTCGGAACCACCTTTTTGGCGGAAGGCTACGCGATAAGGATCTGGCAGACCGATGACGGGCTACCTCAAAACATGGTGACGTCGGCCGTGCAAACGCGCGATGGTTATCTCTGGTTCGGCACCTACAGCGGCCTCGCCCGCTTCGATGGCGAACGCTTCCAGGTTTTCGATTCCTCCAACACCCCGAAGCTGCAAGACCGGCGTATCTCATCCCTGTTCGAGGATTCACAGGGCATCCTCTGGATTGGACAGGAGTCGGGCACCATCAATCGCTATCGCATGGGACAATTCGAGAGGTTTCCCGTCGCCACCGGCAGTCGGGAGAAGGTCCTCGCGTTGGGCAGCGACCAACGGGGGCACATTTGGGCAATGCGCCACAGCGGGTCCGTCGAGAGTCTCTCCTCCAACGAGACCATCCCGTCGCCGATCGCCCCAGACCTGCCCAGCGTCATGGCTTGGTCCCGAAGCGGTCGCGGCGACATCTGGTTGGCCGAGAACGGCCACGCGGCTCTCTTGACGGCAGACAAGTTGAGTCCGATCACGCTGCCCGTCCCCGTCCGCGATAACTATGTCCTCAATATCGCAGCAACAGCCGACGGTGGAGCTTGGATCCTCTGCGACGGCCGGATCAGGAAATGGTCCGATGGGCGCTGGATGGAAGACCGAGGCGAGTTTCCGTGGCCGGAAGGACCGATCGCCTGCAGCCTCGAGATGCACGACGGCACCTTGGCCGTCGGCACGATCTACTCCGGGCTGTTTCTGGTGTTTGGCGACGGGCGTCGGCCGGTTCGTTTGGACAGTCGCAACGGCCTCCCGCAGAATTGGATTCGCTTCCTCCTGGAGGATCAGGAAGGCACGCTTTGGGCCGGCACTGGCAGCGCCGGCCTTGTTTCCATCCATCCATCACCGGCGGCGGTACTCGCCCCTCCCGACCAATGGCAGGGCTGCAGCGTGCTCTCCGTCTCGTCGGGCCGGCATGACTCACTGTGGGTCGGCACCGATGGAGGAGGGCTCTACAACTATGCAGTCGGCAAATGGCAGCACTTCAGCGAAGCCGAAGGGCTGCTGAACCCGTATGTCCCCGCCGTCTCAGAAAGCCCAACCGGAGAGGTCTGGGCGGGCAACTTCTGGTGGGGTGGCCCTTCTCGTCTCGCGAGCGGCCGTTTCGTTCGATCGTCCCTGCCCAAGGAGGAATCGAGCCCGATCTTCGCACTCTCGACTTCCGGCCGGGAAGGCGAGATCCTCGTGGGGAACTGCGATGGTTTACTCCAGGTAGATCGTCACGGCTCAAAGTGGCTGGCGCAATCCCCCACTCCGTCCGCGGGCGGCGTATGCGCAGTCGTCGTCGACTCCAGTGGGACTATCTGGGGAGGATTCGCCCAAGCCGGAGTGGTGCGCATCTCCGCTGGAAAGACCCAGCACTTTGGACAAAAGGACGGTCTCGCCACCGATGCCGTGCAGTGCCTTGCCGCCGATGAAAACGGGGCAATCTGGATCGGGACAGCGGACAAGGGGATCTGCCGTTTCAAAGACGGACGTTTCGCCAATCTCAATGTTAGCCATGGCCTGGTCGACAACGCCATCGGCTATATACTGGACGATGGCCGCGGGCATTTCTGGTTGAGCTCGCATCATGGTCTGCAGCGAGTACCCAAGGAAGCACTGAACTGGTGCGCCGACGGGCTGATCCCATCGATTCCCGGCAAAGTCTTCGACCACAGCGATGGCCTGCCCACCAGTGAGTTTACAGGCGGACTACAGGCAGCGGGCTGCAGGACACTCGACGGACGTCTCTGGTTTGCGAGCAGCAAGGGTCTCGTCTGTATCGACTCGGCTCGCATTGAGAACAATGCCAGACCGCCCCCAGTTATGCTCCAGGCCCTGTTCGTCGACGGGCAGAGCACGCCTTTCGGGGATGGTGCGGTCCCGCAACCGCTGCCCCCGGATCACCGACGACTGGAGTTCCGGTTTAGTGGTTTGAGCTTCGTCGCGCCGAACAAGGTTCTCTTCAAATACCGGCTCGACGGGATCGACCAGTCGTGGGTCGAGGCCGGCACCAAGCGCGCGGCGTTCTACAGCCGTCTCCCGGCCGGAACCTATCGTTTCCGCGTGATCGCCTGCAACAACGACGGAGTGTGGAACACCGAGGGGTCGACGCTCGCCTTCTCCGTGGACCCGTTCTTTTGGCAAACTTGGTGGTTCGTCGGAGCATGCCTCTTGGCCGCGGCCGCAGCCATCGCCTCGTTTGCTCGCCATATCATCCGCCGGCGGATGCAGCGGGAGATCGAACGAATGGAGCGCCAACATGAAATCGAGCGTGAACGCTCCCGTATCGCGCAAGATATCCATGACGACGTCGGAGCGAGCCTCTCCAGAATCGCGATGCTGAGCCAGCCCGCCGGCGGCGTTCTTTCCGCGCCCGAACACACCACCGCCATGCTCTCGCGCATCTATACCACGGCCCGCGACCTGACCCGGTCGCTCGACGAGATCGTGTGGGCCATCGACCCTAAACACGATACGCTCGATAGCATCGCCGACTACATGGGGAAATACGCCTACGAGTACCTTGCCCTCGCGAACGTGCGTTGCCGGCTCACTCTGCCCATTGAAGTCCCGGCCTGGCCCCTCACGGCCGAGGCCCGCCACAATCTCTTCCTCGCCTTCAAGGAAGCGCTCAACAACGCGGTCAAACACTCCGCCGGCAACGAGGTGCGGATAACTTTGCTCCTGCACGCCGAGGCCTTCGAGCTGAGGGTCCAGGACAACGGCCACGGCTTCGATCCGACGCTCTCCGCCGTGTCGCCTGCCGTCGGCCGAGCAGCCTCGGGCAATGGCCTGGGGAACATGCGAAGTAGAATCTCCGGTATCGGAGGTCGCTGCGAGATATCGTCCAGAATCGGTGAGGGTACCACCGTGTCGTTTACCGTCGTGACCTCGCGCCGTCCCTCCCCCTCCTCCCTCGCGCGTCCGCTCTTCTGATTCACATAGCCCCGCGGCCAAGCCCACTCCAATGCCAAGTCTCCCGCCATCGTCGCCCATCCCAGTGGTCATCATCGAGGATGACACCTCGATCCGCGATATCCTCATTTCCTGGATCAACGAGGCCAGGGTCTTCTCCTGTATCGGCGCTTTCCCCAACGTGGAAAGCGCCCTGGAGCCGGTCCTGCAGCACAAGCCGAACGTTGCCATCGTGGACATCAACCTCCCCGGGCTCAGCGGCATCGAGTGTGTGCGAAGGCTCAAGCCGCTCCTCCCCGACACCCAATTCGTCATGCTCACGGTGTATGATGACTCAACTCACGTCTTCGATGCGCTCTCGGCCGGGGCCACCGGGTACATGCTGAAATGCACCCCGCGTGAGGAGCTGATCGCCGCCCTGCGCGAAGTAAATGCCGGGGGATCGCCCATGAGCAGCAACATCGCCCGCAAGGTGGTGCAGTCGTTGTACCAGCCGAAGCCGAAGCTCAAACCTTCCGACGAACTCTCCAAGCGCGAGAACGAAGTCTTGGTGCTCCTGGCCCAAGGCTACCTCTACAAGGAGATTGCCGACACCCTCGGTATCGGCCGGGAAACGGTGAACACCTACATCCGGCGGATCTACGAGAAGCTCCATGTCCACTCCCGCTCCCAGGCAGTGGCCCGCTACACCGAGATGCCGTTTCTGAAGGGGTGAGGCGCAGCCAACGTCAGCGCGCCTCGGGCCTCGTCATCGAGACGTGCGGCAGGAGCGCGGGCACTCGACCGGCCCGCCACCGCACGTCGATTCTCAAGCGGTTCGCGTCATTCGATCCGCAGTGGGCTGAGCTCGACCATATACACATCATTCTCCCGAATCTCGAAACGCCGGGAGAAGCGACCGTCGGCCCCGATTCGCACCGGTTCATCGATGCACGCAGCCCCCGAACTCGCCTTGCGAAGTCCTTCCACTTGATACGCGGCAAGCTGCGAAGGGGAGCCCAGATCCCGCCACGCGGTCTGGACGTCGTTGCTCCGATAGCCAACCTTCGTGACCACCAGCCGGTACGATCCAGAATTCAAGCCTGCGAGGGTCAGCTCAACCGGCGGTTTCGATTTCGCCGGTTGGTCCTTCCTATAGAACTCCTGGTTGATGACGGACGGCCCGGGATGGGTGATGGTGAAATCCCAGAACAAGGCCTGCACGGTGTCCGCCCTCCCTTTGCAGACAAACGCCGCCGGATCGGAACAAGTGAGCTGGGTGGCGCCCAGCCGATGGAGGAATTTGTAGGCGAAGAACGAGGGTTTTGGCAGATCCTGGTAGTTGAATAGTCCGAACCCGCCATGGAACGGTGTGTTCCGAGGACCCGCCTCCTCGAAAATGTCAGTGAACGTCCAATAGGACATTGATTCGGACGCGGCGGCGATCTTGCGCATCTTGTCGAGGATGAAGGAGGCGCTGTGGCAACTGTCGTGGATCGGATCCGACGGAGTGTAGGAGGCGCTCCACTCGGTGTAGTGCAGTTCAGCCTTGGGGAAGGGAGACCGGTCGATCTGTCCGCGCACCCGTTGCACCCCCGCGGTGATGGCGTTTCGATCGGGCGAGAACACCGTGCCGGCATTGCCGTGCTCATCGAGGTACCCGCTCATCGTCGCGTAGCTGTGCGTGCTGACAAAGTCGAGCGGCACCTTCTGGTCGGCGCAATACGCAAGCGTCTCGTCAATCCAGCCCTCGCCGGCTGTGGCCGGCCCCCCTACTCGCAGCTTTTGGTCGACCGACTTCACCGCTCGCGCCGTCGACGCGTACAACTTTAGGTACTCGGCGCGGGCGCCGGGAGCCCACTCCTCGTAGCTCTTCTTTTCGGGATTGCCCATCCAGAAGCCGTCAAGATTGGGCTCGTTCCAAACCTCGAAATACCACGTGCGGACCTCGTCGGCTCCATAGCGTTCCGTGCAATGCCGTACAAACGCCGCAACGAACGCCTCCCATTTCTCGTAGTCCTTTGGCGGCGTCACATTGCCCCGCCACCAGAAGATCGTCTGCGAGCCGCTGGCGAGCGCCGACGGCATGAAGCCGATTTCGACAAACGGCTTCATCCCGATGCGCTGGAGGAAATCAAAGAGCTCGTCGATATATTGCCAGTTGTAGACTGGGCTGCCTTTGTCTTCGAAATAGACCCCCATGTCGTCGCAAAACAGCCCATGGAAACGGATATAGCGAAAACCACACTCGTCGTGCGCCCGCACAAGCTGGCGCTGCCAGTCGGCCCGCAAGCCCTCGTTGGCCCGGCCGGCGCCGATGCAGAACTCGTGCATGCGGTTCATCGGGCCGGTCGCCGTGCGAAGATCGGCGGAGATCGTGCGCAAGCCCGCAACCGGCCCGTCCGCATGAGCGGCGGAGGGCGCTTCTGCCGCTGCCGAGGCCAAGCCGATCGAGGCTGCAAGCAGGCAGGTCAACAAGGGTAGGTGGGGCAAATGCATGGTCATGTAAACGGCGGCTGGTGGGATAGGGCCGTCCGATCGTGTAACGAGGTATCATGCGCGCTAGAGTATAGCGGCACGAGAATTCGGTTTAGGCGCGAGGAACGGCAAGGCGAAGCGCGGAGACGCTGGTCGAGTCCGGCGCAGAGGACTGTGATCCCGAAAGAATAGCAGAGAGAGGGCGCGAGCGCTTGTCCCGAAAACACGGGACACCCCCGCCTGGCTCGGTAGTCGAACAGGTGCCGCACTCCGGCACCGCCGCGACGGGCTCCACGGGCACTCACGGGCACAGACCATCGCCCTCTTGAACGATGCGGAATCGCCCCTGCACTGGCGGGCTATGAAGTGACCGGGGATGGCGACCGTCCCTTTCTCACCGCGAACCGCCGGCCTCCCACCCGGCTTGAGACTCGCTTCGTGGGTTCCCGGCTCATTCCAGCCGTTGCGATGAGTGCACCGTCATCTTCGGCCGAACGCAGGTCCAGCCCCGGAACCTAGGCTTTGAGGCGCGACCCCGGCACCGCAACAAGGCGCTCTCCCGCCACGTTTTACGCTTTTCGCATCGTCCTCCGTTTGAGTCGGGCCCCAATCCTCGCCTACCTCGTAGCGAACCCTTCTTTCCGATGCACGTCTCGCTTCGCCACTGGGCCTCCCTGCTGCTCACGCTCGCTCTCGCCTCCCTCGCGACCGCCCAAACCAACCTCGTTCCCTTCGCCGACTTTGAGGCCGGCACCCTCACCGGCTGGTCCGAGATCGGCGCAACGACCGTATCTACCGTCCACGTCCACGGCGGCACCTACTCCGCGCGCGCCACCACCGGCGAGCTCCGCGCCACCTTCCCCACCGTCGTCGGCCGCACTTACAAGGTCGACGGCTGGCTCAAGATCGTCGCGCAGACCGGCTCCGACTGGGGCGGCTTCCGCGTGCTCGTCTCCGCGCAGAACTGGGCCGACCTCGGAAAAGCGTTCCCCATCCTCCAGGCCACCCACGGCACCGAATACGTGAAGGTCGCCTTCACCTTCACCGCCACCACCACCACCAGCCGGCTCCAGATCGGCTACTTCGGCGGCGCCGGGCGAACGATGATCGTCCACCTCGACGACTTCCGCGTCTTCGAGGACTCCGGCAACACCCCGCCCACAATCGCCTCCGCCACTGTCGACCCCGTAGCTCTCGGCACCTTGCCAGGCCTTCAGAGCTTCAACGTCGTGGCCAGCGATGCCAATGGCGCCATCCGCACCATCTCCTGGGACTTTGGCGACGGCGGCCGCGCGCAGAGCGCCACCGGCTCGCGCCGCATCGTGGCGCCGGGTGCCTACGTCGCACGCGTGAGCGTCTCCGACGACGACGGCGCCGTCACCACCGCCGAGGTTCCCTGGACCGCCACCGACCCGGCCTGGCCCACGCTCACCATCACCGCCCCGGCCGACGGCGCCACCGTCGCCACGTCGAGTATCACGGCCTCCGGTCAAACCTCCGCGCCGTCGCTTACCCTCAGTTCTGACCGAGGATCGGTCGCGACTCTCGCCTCCGCCGGGGCGTGGTCGACCGGCTTGAACCTTGCGCCCGGCTGGAACCGCCTGCTCGTCCAGGCGCGCGACGCCGCCGGCCATGTCGCCACCGCCGAGCGCCGCGTGCGCTACCTGCCGGCGGCCGCTCTCGCCTTCGCCGCCGTCACCGTGCCTGCGACGGCCGAACGCTGGCAGGCCGCGGAAGTCACCTTCGACCTCGCGGGCAGCGCCGCGACGCACCCACACCTCCCCTACGCCGGCGAACCTGCGCCCGGGCTCTCCGCGCTCGATGGCGTGACCGTCGACGCCCTTTTCACCCCCGACAACTGGACCACCGTCCACCGGCGCCCGACCTTCCTGCGCCAGCCCTACCAGCGCGACTTCCGCTCCGGCGAGGAATGGCTGTATCCCACGGGCGCCGCGCGCTGGACCGCGCGTTTCGCCCCGCCCTCCGCGGGTACCTGGCGCGTGCGCCTCGCCGCCACCGAGGCGCGCGGCTCGGCCCAATCTGCCGAATACACCTTCACCGTTGCCGAACCCTCCTCGCCGCTCAACCGCGGTCCCGTCCGCCGCGCGGCTGGCGACCCCCGCTACTTCGAATACGCCGACGGCACGCCCTATCTCGGGGGCGGCCACGGCAGCGGCGCCAGCTCCGAGCGCTTCTCCTACAGCGTGGCCGACAACCTCGCCGCCTTTGGCCCGGGCAACCAGCAGATGCTCCGCTGGTGGATTTCGGGATACCTCTGGGGTTCGGCTTGGCAGCCGTGGAACTCGCTCACGCTCGGCTACGACGGCACCGTGCCGCACACCGGCCTTGCGCTCGGTGCCGCCTACGGCGACGGCCTCGCCGCGTGGCGGCTCGATGCGGCCAATCCGCTGCTCTTCCAAGGCTTCATGAGCGGCCACGCCCCGCTTGTTGTGGGCCACAACTACCGCGTGATCGTGCGCTGGCGCACCGAGGGCATCGCCGGCCCGGCCACCGCCGGCCAACCACACGGAATCTGCCTCAAGTTCACCGGCTGGCCGACCATCGGCGAAACCGGCGCAATCCCGACGCTCGTGCCGCACGTCGCGGGCGATACGCCCTGGCACGTGGCCTTCGCGGATTTCACCGCCAGCACCAACCTGCTGCGCAACCTTGCCGCCATTCTTGAAAACACCACCGGCGGCACCGCGTACATCGACGAGATCGCGCTCCACGAGATTCTCGCGGGCGGCGCGCTCGGTCCGCAACTGCTCCGCTCCCCTCGCGCCAACAGCCATCTCACCTTCGACCCGCGCCGCGGCGAGGGACTCGATCACGCACTCGCGTTGGCCGAGGCGGCCGACGTCCAATTCCGTTTCGTCATCTCCGAAAAACAGGAGTGGCTGCTCAACCACCTCGGGCCCGACGGTCTGCCGGCCGTCAACGGCGGATCCTTCTACGGAGAGGCCGCCACGCCGACCCGCCAGCTCCACGAAGCCTACTGGCGCCACCTCTTCGCCCGCTTCGGCGCCTCCCGCGCCGTACACTCGTGGGAACTCGTCAACGAGGCGCCGCCCGGCGACGGCAACCACTACACCCTCGCCTCCCACCTTGCCACGCTCGCCGCGGCCGACGGCAACCCCCACCCCGCCTCGCTCTCCACCTGGGCCACCCTCGGTACCGCCGCCTGGAAGGCTCCGGCCAACGCCGCGCTCGATCATACCGACTTCCATTGCTACGTGAACGGCACGGGCTGGCTCGAGCCGAAGGCCGCGCTCGCCGCCGACTCCGCCCGCTTCTTCCACGAATACGATCTCGCCGCGCTGGCCGCCGGATTCGGCAAGCCGGTTGTCTGGGGCGAGATGGGCATCGACGGTCTCAACGGCACCGACGGCGAGGACCCGCTCCTCGCGCAGGACACCGCCGGCGTGTGGTTGCACAAGCTCGTGTGGGCCCGCTGCGGCCCGGGCGGCGTTTATCCACTCTACTGGTACGACGACAATCTCCTCGCGCACAACCTCCACGGTCGTTTCGGCGCCTGGCGCCGCTTCATGACCGGCGTGCCGCTCACCAACGGCCGCTATGTCGATGCCGCCGCAGCCGTCTCGAACCCCGCCCTGCGCGTGATCGGCCAACGCGATCCCGTCGCCGGCCGCGCCCACCTCTGGATCGACAACTCCGCCCATACCTGGCGCGCCGTCGTCGACGGCACCACCGTCCCACCCGTCTCCGGCACCGTCACCATCAACCTAGGGCAACCTAACGCCGCCGTCGCCGCCACTTGGTGGGACACCAGCACCGGCCAGCCTGCCAGCACCGTTAGCCTCACTGCCGACGCCTCGGGCAACGTCACCCTCGGCCTCGCCGCCCTCGCGACCGACACCGCCGTGCAACTCGTCGCCTCCGCCCCGCCCGAGCCGCCCTCCGGCGACGACTGGCCGCAGCTCCAGCGCGACGCCGCCCGCACCGGCCGCACGCCCACAGGAGTCGCCCCCCCTTACCGCGCCCGCTGGGTCTGGCTCGGGCCCGCGAAGACCCTGCGCAACCGCGACAGCAAGGTCGGTTGGCCCGACGATCTGAATTCACGCGATGGCTACAGCTACCCGGGCCTGCCCACCGCGGTGCCGTTCACCATCGCCGACTCTGTGCAACCCGTGCTCGCCGCCGGCCGCCTCTTCGTCGGCACGATGGAGGGCCGCGCGCACGCCATCTCCGCCGACGACGGCTCGACCCTCTGGTCCGCCGATCTGCCCGGCCCGACCATCGCCACCGCAGGCATCGCCGGCGGCACGGTAGTCTTCACCACACTCACCGGCGAAGTCGCCGCGTTCGACGTGCGCAACGGCACGCCGGCCTGGACCTACACCGCTGGCCGCGCAATCACGGGCGCACCGTGTGTCGTGGACGATCGAGTGGTCGTCGGGGCCCAAGACGGTCGAGTCCACTGCCTCGAGGCCGCGACCGGCACGCGCCTCTGGCGCAGCGAGCGCCTCGCCGCACCGATCCACGGCGGCCTCTGCTCCGATGGCACCAGCGTCTACGTCGGCAGCGAAGACATGGTCATCCACGCCATCAACCTCGCCGACGGCCTCGTGCGCGCCTCGCACCCGGTGCGTGGCCAAAGCTTTCGCCTACTCTGGCCCGTATTCCACAACGGCCGGGTCTGGGTAAGCACCGTCACCACGCCGATCATCGGCAGCGAATACGTCGGCGAGAACAACGCCGGGTCGTTGCTCTTCGCCGACGGCACCGATCTCGCCTCCGAGGAGGCGAACCTTCTGCGCTGGCTGGCCGGCGACACCAACGGCGGCCGCTGGCCCGAGGCCGGCGCGGACTGGCGCCACCTCTTCGTGCTCGATGCCACGACGCTCGCCGAGCCGTTTGTCGTGCCAGCCGCGCCGGTCGACGGCGTGGGCGCGCCCGCGCACCCGGTGGTGGTCGACAACGACGGCCAGGTGCTGACCTATTTCAAAACGAAGTTCCCCACCCTCACCGGGCCCAACGGCAGCGTCTTCGGCACGAACTTCAGCATCGACCTCGCGGCCGTCGACCAAGCTACCGGCCGCCGAATACCCATTGACCGCGGGCGCTTCGCCGCGCCCTGGCCGTGGGAAACCGACAACCTCTACGGGCTAAGCGTCGCCGGTTCCCAACTCTGGCTGCGCCAGAACTTCCGCGGCACGCAGGTGATCGATCTCGCGACCGCCACCGCACGAGGCGTCTCCGCCGCCATCCGCCACCGCGACGGCGGCACCTTCAACTTCGACATCGTCTACAAGGACCAGAATCCGCCCATCGCCACCGCCCAGCCGACCGCGATGGGCCGCACCGCCCCGATCGTCGCCGGCGGGCGCGTCTACTTCACCGAAACTTGGGGCCTCACCGCCGTGGAGCACGCCCAATGAAAAACACCCCTCTCTGCCTCCTCCTCCCGGCCGCGCTCCTCGCCGCGCTGAGCGCCGGTACCGTCCGTGCCCAGACGCCAGACACCGGCCGCTACGCGTGGCAGTTCCCGGTCGCCGGGACCGTGGACACGTCGGCCTCCGATCTCGTCGACGAGCTCCGCCACGAGGTGCAGCGCATCCTCGATGCCGGCCACCTCGCGCCGCTCTACGTGAGCACCTCCGACCAGGAGAGCGTCGGCTACACCGTCTACCAGGAACCCGGCCGCATCGTGACCACGCTTGCCTGGGCGTATCCCCATCTCACCGCCGCCCAACAGACCGCGGTGCGCCTCTACGTCGCCGCCGAGTTTGCCGACGCCCGCTTCTCGCCCTGGGGAGTCACTGCCGGGGGCAAGAACGGCAACACGAACTACCCGCTGCCGCGCGGCGTCGGCACTCCGCGCGAGGAGCACCCGAAGACGAAGTGGTGGTACGAGCGCTCCGACTTCGGCAACAACCGCCCGTTCCTGCATCCCCTCTACGGGGCCTGGCTCCACGGTTGGCGCACCGGCGACTGGGCAGCCGTCGACGCCGCCTGGCCGGCGATCCGCAGCCGCTACAACAACTACGCCGACAGCGACGAAGCCCGCCTCTACGGCGGCATGGCCGTGCACATCGCCATCGCCCGTCTCGCTGAGCGCGCCGGCGACTTCGCCACCCGCGACGCCGCGCTCGCCCGCCTCCAGACCCGCCTTGCTGCAGGCCTCGATTTTGCCGCCATCGAGCAGATCGCCCGCGGCGCGGCCGGCGAAGAATGGCGTTCCCCGTACGGCAGCTACCCGAACATGTACGACAACCGGATGAACGGGACCACCGTGCGCGGCTGGCCCTGGCTCAACCTCTCGCCCGAGATCGGGCGCTACCTGGGCGAAGCCGCGCCCGCTCTCCGCACCGCTGTGCTGACCCGCTTCGACGAAGGCCGCGCCGCGCTGCCGTTCTGGTGGCTGCCGAAGCTAAGCTACTTCACCCGCTCCTGGACCGGCGACGAAGGCTCCGGCGTGCTCTCCGAGGTCATGGGCATGATGACGCCCATCGAACGCTGGGTGCTACAAGCGGATGCCGCCACCCTCGCCTCGCGCCTGCGGGGGTCGCCCTTCGGTCGCGGCGATTGCCACTGGATCGAAGCGCTCGTGCAAGCCATCGAGGCGCACTCCCCTGTCGCCTGGCGCGATGTGCGCTACCCGGCATTGCCGCTGGAAACGTGGCGCACCGAGACCTTCGGCGCCGAGGCCTCGTCGCCCGCCGCCCAAGACTTGGCCGACTGGGACGGCGACGGCCGCGTCAACCTCCTCGAACGCGCCCTCGGCACCAACGCCCTCGCCGCCGATGCCGCACCGCTCGCCTTCGGCACCGTCACGCTCGGCGCGGACACGTTCCCCACCTTTTCCTACTCGCGCGACAAAACAGCCTGGGATCTCAACTACCTTGTCGAGACCTCGACAGATCTCGCGACCTGGACCTCCGGCGCCGAGGCCACCGCTGGCGTTGCGATCCTCGATCAAGGCCGACTCGAGCAGATCACCGAACGCGCCCTGCAAACCTCCGCCTCCGGCCCGCGCCGGTTCTTCCGCCTGCGGGTGACGCGCGCACCGTGAGCCGCGGCCCGGTGCCGCCAACTTCCGCCCGGAACTCTCGATCCGCCTGCGGGTGGACCCGATTGACCCCAATCGGGGCATGGACTCGGCCCGCGCAAGACTCGCCCTCGTGCCTCCAAAGATTGCGCGCCGCAGCTCGCGCCGCCGACCGCGTCGAGGGCAACGCGAACCACCTTGATCCACGCCCCTCCTACGGCAACACCACGCGCACGCGCAGGAACAGCCGCGGCTCCGCGCCGCCCAACGGCACGAGCGCGCGCACGAGTTCCGTGTGCCCGTCGCCGTCGACGTCGGGCACGAGCACCTCGACTGCGGGATCCGCCACCGCGCTCCACGTAGCGAGATCGGGAGAGGTCTCATAGGTCCAGCCGAGATCACCCGCGGACTTGTTGCGCCGATGCGCCAAGGCCGCGTAGCCCGAGCCATTCTCGTTCACCGTGGCCACCGTCGGCGCGGCATGGCTGCTGGCGGCGAGCGGCTCGGTGCGCAACGCGTATTCGAGCAGATTGGGCGAGGCATCGCCGTCGGGATCGGCCATCGGTGACGCGGCGGTTCCGCTCAGCCCCTGCGCCGCTGCCCACGCCGGATAGCCCGCCGCGGGCTCGCGCTCCGCCACCCAGAGCAACGCCTCGAGGCAACGCAGGCGATACACGTCGAGCGCACCGTGCGTCTCGTACGGAACCGGGATCACGCCGGCGAGTTCCGCGTAGCTGGCGCCGAGCCCATAGGCTTTCGCCTGAAAGACATCCGCGGCCATCATCGCGGTGGCGCTGTCCTCCTCGCAATTGCCGTTGATCGCGGCGTGGCCGTAGTCACCGGTGTACCAGAATGGGTGCAACGCCTCGATCGCCGCCACGTGCTGCGCGAGCTTCTGC
Source organism: Opitutaceae bacterium (assembly GCA_016711225.1). Classification (GTDB taxonomy): domain Bacteria; phylum Verrucomicrobiota; class Verrucomicrobiia; order Opitutales; family Opitutaceae; genus CAJCBL01. The sequence goes on along the minus strand of JADJTK010000001.1, from coordinate 283,399 downwards.
ACCGCCGCCGGATCCTCGCGCACCAAGGCGTTGAAGGGCTCAAGGAAGGGATGGAAGCCGTTCAGCCGGTACGGCCGCGCGGTCGTACGCGAGCGGACGAAGGCCACCGCGCCGTTCTCGTCAATCCGGTACAGCTGGCGGAAATCCGTATCGCGGTCGCGGTAACCCTCGGCGGGGATGGGTAGGTTGCCCTGCTGCAGCCCGTAGGCGTTGCAGGTGTCGTAGTTGACCGGCGTGAGCATGCCGCTGTCGTAGAGCCCGCGCACGTGGAAGATGCGGGCGACCCGCTGCGCGAGCATCTGCTGGTGGTACGAATCCGCCTCGGCCCGGAGCGCGGTGTCGCCGTTGAGCACGGCGAACTCGCGCATCGCGAGCGTCGCGGCGAGCTGCCGGTGCGGGTAGAAGTTGTCGCCACCGAGCCGGGTGACCTCCGAGCGCCACGTGGGCCAGCCGAAGAAGCCGAGAGCGGGAAAGAACGTGCCGCCGGCGCCCGCGGTCTTGAAGAACGAGTACTGGGACTTCAGACGGTTCCAGTTGGTCGCGTTCTGCACGAGCTGCCGGCCGGCGCCGCTCTCCCCCGTGAGCTCGACGAAGCGATGCAGCGCCCAGAGGCGGTCGGCGATGAAGTTGGGATTGTCCCAATACCACTTCGCCCGCACGCCGGTGCCGGCACCCACGGGGTTCTCGAACGTGCCAGCATCGTAGTCGAACGCCGCCTGGCCCGAGATCCACGCGGGAGTGAGCGCGCGCGTCTGGAATTGCTGCACCAGCCACGTCTCGAGCTGCTGCCGCAGCACCGGATCGTCGAGCCGGGGCAACGCCTCGACGAGCGCGATGAGCGTCTCGCCGGCCTGCCACTCGACCGGCGGATGAAGTTCGTCCCACCAGCGCACGCGCGGCAGCGGCAGAGTGGGTTGCGCCACGAAGGCCTGGACCGCTGCCGCCAGTTGCCCGCGCACTTCCGCCACCGTCGGCACCGTGCTCGCCGCCTGCCACGGATCGAAGGTATCCTCGCCATGGGCGACCGGCGCCGGCACAGCCTCCGGCGTGAGCGCGTAGAGATGGCCCCAGGTGACGTAGAACGCCAGCGTGCGCGCGCCGTCGCGCACCGCCACCAGTGGGCTCGTGGCGTCGACCGCCCCCGCGTAGCCGGCCGGGCTGCTGCTGCCGAAGCGGCTGAAGTGTTTATACCGGCCGGCGAAGGGCGGCGTGGTGAGACGCCCATGCTCGAAGTCGTCGATCTCGATCGGAAAACGGTGATTGAAGATCCCATTGCCAAATACGTCGACGTTCTCGGCGCGCGTCGCGGTGTCGAAGTACGCGATGTCCTCACTGATCGTCGAATAGAACCGCGTGCCGATCAGCGTCGGCCGCCCGATCTCGTCGGCGCGCGCCTGGAACTCGGTCTCGTACGCGAAGTGCTCATAGCTGCCGCTCTCCAGGTCCATCCGCCACAGGCGGATGTCGTGCTCGAGCGCATGGTCGCCGCCGCTTCCGGTGGCGGGGAGCCAGGCCCGCCCGGCGGCGTCGAGCACCGGCGTGTGGAGTCCCCAATACGGCAGATAGAGCGGCGTGTAGCGGGTCTTGTCGACGGCGTAGTCCCAGAGATCGCCACCGTTCGCAGCATCGAGCCACCAGGTCGGCCGACGTTTCGGATACTGGTGGTAATAATCGGCCCAGGCTTCGAGCACGACCGGGCCGGGCTGGATCGTGCCCTGCAGGATCGCGGGCAGATTCTCCCGCGGCTCGGAGTACTCGAGGCCAGGCTTGCGGGTGAGGAAACACACGACGCGCTTGCCGCCGCTGCCAACGCCGGACACCGCCATGATGTGCTTGCTGAACGCGCCGGCGAGCGACGCGCGCCACAGCTCGGCCCCGGTGGCCGGGTCGAGCGCGAACGCCGTGTTCGCCCCGGTCGCGAAGAACACCGCGGGCACACCCGCCGCCGTCTCCCCGAGCGCAGGGGTGTTCGCCAGCGGTGCGCCGGCCGGGAACGCCCACACCTGCCGCTGCGGTGCGCCATCCTCCAGCGCGAGCCCGTAGAACGTTCCCGTCGTGGTGCCAACGAGCACCCGACTGCCCTGCACCGCCGGCGTCATCATGACGGGGCCGTCGGCCGCGAAGCTCCAACGCAGCGCGCCGTCGGCATCGAGACAGTACACGCGACCGTCATGGGCGCCGAAGACCAGGCGCAACGCGTCACCGGCGAAGCAAGCCGTGGGCGTATCGGAGATCGCTCCGCCGGCAGCGAAGACCCAGCGCACCGCGCCGGTCTCGCGGTCGAGGGCGTAGAACTTCCCGTTCATCACGCCGAGGTAGACGGTGTCGCCCACGACCACCGGCTCCATCTCGATCTCGATGCGCTCACCGAAGAAGCGCTTCCACTTCAGATTGAGCCGCCCCTGGGCGTTGAGCCCGAGTTCGAAGGGAGTTGAATAGTGCCGCTCGGCATTGCGGCCACGAGTGGGCCAGTCGGCCTCGGTGAAGGTTTGCGCCGAGGGCAGCGCCGGCTGTGCAACGGCCAGCAGCAAAGCGATGCGTGGGATCGTGCGGGAGAGGGTGGTTCGCATTATGCGTCCTTCGATGGGGTTTCGGGCGGCAAACCGGGCGGAGCCCCGGCACTTCACCACGACAATCCCACCGGTCCACTTTCGCCCGGGCCGGCGAACGATCTTTACGATTCGTTGCCACTCCCCGCGGCGGACTACTCCCGCGGCTTCAGCTCATGGAGACGGCCCAGGCGGGTGAGCTGGGGGAACAGCGCCGCAACCCCGATCACCACCAACACCGTGCCCACGCCGCCGGCCACCGCCGCCACCACCGGGCCGAACATGCCCGCCATCGAGCCGGCGCGGAACGACCCCAGCTCGTTCGAGGAGATGATGAAGATCTGGTTCACCGCCGTCACCCGCCCGCGCAGGTGATCGGGAGTGAGCAACTGCACCAGCGATTGGCGCACCACCACGCTCACGTTGTCCAGGCAGCCCGAGAGCAACAGCATCGCAAACGACAACCAGTACCAGCGTGAGAGGCCAAAGATGGTGATCACCACGCCGAAGGCCGCGACCGCCCACAGCATCGTCGCACCCGGTCGCCGCATCGGCCGACTATGCGTGAGCCACATGGCCATCAGCACCGCCCCGATCGATGGCGCGGCGCGCAGCCAGCCCAGCCCGATCGAGCCCACGCCAAGGATCTTGTCGGCGTAGATCGGCAGCAGCGCCACCGCCCCGCCCAGCAACACAGCGAACAAGTCCAGCCCGCTGGCCGCGAGAATCTCCTTGTGCCGCCAGATGAAGCCGGCGCCCGCCCCGAGCGTGCGCCAGGTGCGCGGCTCGGGTTTGCGTTCGGGCTCCCGGTAACGGATGCGCAACATCAAGACCGCCATCGTGAGCCCCATCACCGCGTCGAAGGCATATACCGTGGCGTAGCTGGTGTAGTGGATGAGAAAACCCGCCAAGGCCGGCCCCACCATCGCCGTCAGCTCGAAGGTGCTCGAGCTCCAGGTGATCGCATTGGCCAGCCGCTCGCGCGGCAGAATCAGCGGAACGAGCGAGGCCCGGGCCGGTGCGCCGAGCGTGCGGATCGAGGCCCCGAGCAACAGCAAGAGAAACACCACCGCCACCGCCGGCCGTTCAAAACCGGCCGCATTCACGTGGGCAGCACCCTCGAAAAACCGCGCCACCCAGAGAATGCCCGCATTGACCCCGCGCAACGGCAACCAGTCCCCCGCCAGCTCCGGCCACTGCGAAACAAGTGCCAGCGCCACCGACACGAGAGCAGAGCCCGCCAGCGTCGCCTGGATCAGGCGCCGCCGGTTCACCGTGTCAGCCAAATGTCCGGCTTGGAGCGCCAATACGATGTACGGCAGAAAGTTCGCCAGGCCCACCAGCCCCAGCGCCGTCGGTGAATCCGTCCAGCGATAGACCTGCCAGGCCGCCGCCAGGTCGAGAGCCTGGCGGCCAACGTTGGCCGCGGTATTGCCGATCAGGAACCGACGATAATCCGGCACGCGCAGAGCCGCATAGGGATCGTGCGGCGCGCCGGCCGAGGAAAGGGAGGCGGACATGGGCCGCTAGGATCGCGCGCCGCCCACCCCGCGCGCAAATGCCTTCTTGCGGCGCCCGTAGAACACCACTTGCCAAGGCGAGAACCGCATGCCACGTTCCGCGCCCTGTTCTTTGATTGGCGCATCAGCCAGTCCCCCGTCCGGCCCGGTGCCTTGTCACTTGGCCCTTGTTACCTGTCACTTCTCCGTTGGCCTTTGGGCTTTCCCTTTGGCCCTTGAGATTTGGACCTTGGGAATTTGGAGCTTTTTCGATTTTGGGGGTGTTCTGGATTCGACCCTTGGTCGGAGTGCACCGCTGCACGTCGAGGTTGGTGGTTACCTCGTAAAATCCCCCGCCAAAAAAACTAAGTGGCAACTACGAAGAAATGCCCCTGGCTGCCTAAATAAGGCGGTCACGCGTCACCGGCGACACCTGCTAGCCGAATGATGCGACGACAGCAGGCATAGCTCATGGGGGCGTCAATGGCCCGTGAGTTGTATCTTCAATCCAGCGGCTGGCCGTCATATTGCCCGTCCGGGAGCGTTATGACGGTGAGATTAAACTCGGGCTAAACGTGTAGATGTGGTGTGCGAAGGTCAGGGGGACGCGGGTTCAAATCCCGCCACCTCCACCATTTTGGGGCTATAGCTCAGTTGGAAGAGCACCTGCTTTGCAAGCAGGGGGTCATCGGTTCGAACCCGTTTAGCTCCACCATTTGGCGACAAAACGCCGGCCTTCCCAGGCCGGCGTTTTTTTGCGCCCATGATCGCATCCGCCCTGAAGCCATCCTCGCTCCGCCATCAGCGTTGGCCTGGAGCACCGCGCGGGGGACGATGCCTGCAATCTCGCTCTCGGAACCCGCGTTCAAGCCATGCGCCGACGAGGCCTCCGCTCCAGTCTACGCCCAGGGCCCCCCTCAAGTGTTCGGACTCCGGCCCGATACCGAAGGCCCCCCTATCCGCACGCTCAGCCTCGAACGAAAGATCCTCCTCCTCGTCCTCCTGCCGGTGCTCGGCGGACTCATCCCCGCTCTGGTCATCATCCGCCGCGCCCACTCCGAGGTCGTCGAGCTGCGCACCCTCGGATTGCTCTCCGAGATGGTCTGGAAACTCGGCGATCTCGAGCACCGCGTCGACCTAGAGTCCACCAATTGGTACTCCTTCAAGCCCACATGGAAAGGTACCGACGCCGAGCGCCTGGACGCCCGCGTCAAACAGGAGGTCGGCGCAAGGAGACCGACACCGCCATCGCGGCCTACCAGCAGCAGCGCGCCCAGATTGACGCGAGCCAACTCTCCACCCCGCTTCAGGCCGCCCTCGCGGCCATCGAGAAGCGCGTCGTCGACCTGCCCACGCTGCGCCAGACCGTCTACAGCCAGGTCGACGAGACCTTGGGCGTTCAAATAATGGATGCATACCGCGGTTTCCGCAGCGATCTCAGTGCGGTTCTGCGGCTCCTCATCGACGCCACGACAAACGACGTTGTCGTCCGCAAGCTTGGCGTGCTCCCCAAGCTCATGCTCGCCGGCAAGGCCATCACCGATGTCGGCGGCATGATCTTCTACTACCACCAACTCCGCGCCGAGAAATCCTCCCGGAAATTCTCTCCCTCCGAGGCGCTGAGCATGGTCAATGGCGCCAATCTCTCGGAGATCTACTGGCAGGACGTCATCGCACTCAGTCAGGGCGACCAACGCAGCCATCTCGTCGCCATTCACGACTCGCAGGAGTGGCAGGGCGCCGTCGAGCTGATCCGCGTCCACGGCCAAGCCGCCTTGGGCGACAAAGAGCCTCCGATTCCCTCCGAAAAGGAGTGAGGCGCCGGCTGGGCCTTCATCGACAAGCAACTGAGCGCGGAGGTGCAGATCGTCCGCGAGGATTTCCAAAACACCTGCGCAGGCCTCGAGAGCCAAGCCAAAGCCCGCCGCCTCTGGGCCAGCGCCGCTCTCCTCCTCGGCGTCGCCCTGGTGCTCGAATGCACCCGCCGCCTCGGACGCAGTATTGTTGGCCCGGTGATGGCGACCACCGACCGCCTCATCGAGGAGGCCGAACGCTCCACGACCGAGGCCGCCACCGTGCGCCATGCGTCCTCCACCGTCGCCGAAGGCTCTTCCACCCAAGCTGCCACCCTCGAGGAGATCGCCGGCAGGGCTCGCGCCAACGCCGACAACGCCGGCAGCGCCCAGCAATCCGCCGGAGCCACCCGCACCGCTGCCGAAAAGGGCGCCTCCCAGATGCTCCGCCTCAACGAGGCCATGGAAGCGCTGCGCACCTCCAGCAAGGAGGTCACCCGCATCATCAAGACCATCGACGAGATCGCCTTCCAAACGAATATCCTCGCTCTCAATGCCGCGGTCGAGGCGGCGCGGGCCGGCGAAGCAGGCGCGGGCTTCGCCATCGTCGCCGAGAAAGTGCGCAACCTCGCCCAACGCTCCGCCGCTGCCGCCCGGGAAACCACCGACAAGATCACCCACTCGAGCGAACGTACCGCCGCGGGTGCGACAATCAGCGCTGAAGTCGGTGAGACGCTCGCCGGCATCCTCGCCAAAGCCCGCGAACTGGAAACGATTGTCGACTCCATCGCGACCGCCTCCCGCGAACAAAACGCCGGAATCACCCAGATCACTACCGCCGTACATCAGATCGACGAGGTCACGCAGTCCAACGCCGCCTCCGCCGAGGAGACCGCCGCAGCAGCCCAGGAACTCGAGCGCCGGTCCAGCGACTTCAAGCAGGCCACTCGCGACCTCCAGTGCATCGTGCTCGGCCACTCCACCGCCGAACCACCGGCCGAGGTTGCGCCCCGCCTGCGCGAGCCACGCCCCGAGTTAGCGACTCGCGCGTGACCGCGGAGGAGCCCGTCGGGTAGCTCCCCGGCGAGGCCGGCCCTGGGCGCCATCTGCGCTGCCTCGGCTGATCAGCCCTGCAGCCCTCCCTGCCCGCCGCCGCTTGTGCGCAGGGGTGGCCGTCCAAGCTCAGCGCCGCGCCAGCCAGCGGCGGGCGGCCGCCTCGTCGTCGAACATCCCCATCTCCAGGTTGTGCGTACGGTTAAGCGTCTTGAAGACCTTGGCCATCGACTTGCCCTGCGGGGTGGTGGCCACGATGGCCGCCCGGATCGGGTTCGGAATCTCGACCCGCTTCTGGAGGAGCGAGTACAGGTAGGCCGCGATCGGCTGGAAGTTGTTGGCTGTCACCCCGTCGAAAGTGTGGAGCACGTCCGGGGCGTAGCCGAGCGCCCGCCCCACCCGCGGCATGTCCGCCCCGAATGACGCCAGATCCTCCTTATCGACCACCCCACGCCAGGAGACATGCACGATCCGCTCTTCGATGGTGTAGGAGTAGGGCATCGGTGGGAGCGCTCGGATGCGCGAGGCCAATTCTCGCACCTCCCCCCCTCTCGACAAGCGCGTTCTCCACCGAGCCGAAACCCGGGCCCCTCACGGAACTCACCACAAAACGGCTAAGCTACCGTGGGCCGGAAGGCCGTTAGGGGCCGCGCACCGCCTCCTTCCCGGATACACCTGAGCCTCACCCCAAGCGCCCACCGATCAGGGCGCCGGCAGCAAACCGCTCTCGACGAGCACCCTCCCCCAGATCCCGCAACCCTCCTCGGAGGGATGCGTGACGTCTGGCGTGAGCACGAGGGCCATCCACCCCTGCTCAACAAGGTAGCATTCCCCAATATCCAAGAACGTCGTGCCGGCCTCGCCGACGAGTTCGCGCGCCAGGATCACGTTGAGCGCAGCGATGCGCGCCCGCCAGCCAAGAGGTCGGCGCGTGACCACGCGGAAGCACCCCCATCACGGCACGGGCACCACAGCGGTATCGATCGCCGGGTCGAGCGACTTCGCCGAGGGCTGGATCGCAAGCATGAGGCCGCCGTAGACGAGCTGTGCGATGCGCGCCGCTCCCTCGGGATTTGGATGGATCCTGTCGGGGAAAAGGGCAGCGGCGTTCAGCAGCGGCGAATGGAGGTCGATCAACGGCAGCTGCTGCTCAGTCGCCACTTGGCGAATGCGCGGCAGGATCTCGGCTACGAGCACGCGTTCGGCGATACCCATCGCCACCGGGAACGCCGGCGGAGGTAGACATACCAGGATCTTCACTGCCGGATTGGCGGCACGGAAGCGCGCAATCAGCCCGCGGTAGCTCGGCATAAAATCGTCGGGATGTGCGGCGATGTTCTCCGCCTTGGTGTCGTTGGTGCCGAGCGCGATCACGACGACATCGGGCCCCCACGCGAGCGCCTCGTCGTGCGCCGGGCGCGTGCGATAGGTGTAGTTGCCGGCGTCCATGAGGGTGGCTGCACTCACGCCGAAGTTGCGCACCTCGTAGTCGGGGCCCAGCAGCCGCGCGAGCTGCGCCGGGTAGGCGTCGCGCGCCGGATCCTTGAGCGCGTAGCCGGCCGTAATGCTGTCGCCCACGCAGGCGAGGCGGAGCGCGGCGGCACGGGACGGCGCCGCGGAGACGAGAAGGATCAAGCAGAGGCGGAAAAGGGTCAGGCGCGAGATCATCGGTTGGGCAAAGCTACGCCAAACGGCGAAGCGCAGGCGAACCCGAACGCGGGAATGCCACGGGACACCGACTCCACCACCCTTTTGCCAGGTGAACTCGTGCCATCAACCCTCGCGGAACCGCCCCTCACCCGAGCCGTTGGCCGGCCGGGTGAGCTGCGGACTGCCGAATTCCACGCTTGCGGGAATTCGAGATTGCCCACCGCGACATCCACCCACCAGTTTCGCTAACCCTAGATTCCGCAACCCCGCCCCCCGCTAATAATGGTCTGTCTTGAAGCTCCTATTTCCGGTTATTTCGAGGTCCGTTGGCATGGCCGCGGCGGCCAGGGCGCGGTGACAGGCGCGAAGTCCCTCGCCGAGTGCGTCCAGGGCACCGGGCGCAATGTGGTGGCCTTTCCCGAGTATGGCCCGGAACGGCGCGGCGCGCCGGTGAAGGCGTTCAACCGCTTCAGCGACAAGTATATCCGAATTCACACTCCAGTGACGACGCCGGACGTGATCATCGTGATCGATGCCACCCTGCTCCCCTTGCCCGCCATCAAGGATGGCGCCCACGCGCACACCCTCTTCATCGTGAACATCGAGAAGACCCCCGCTGAGGTCCGCACCATCCTCGGGCTGGAGAACCGCGTGGTGACCGTGGCAGCCAACCGCATCTCCCGCGCGCTGTTCAAGCGCGAGATCCCCAACTCCACCATGCTGGGCGCCTTCGCCAGGGTGATGCCCCACATCATCGGCATCGACAAGCTCCAGCACGAGGCCAAGCACGTGCTCTCCGGCCTGTTGGGCGCCGATCTGGTGGAGCGCAATTTACAGGCAGTTCAGCAGGGGCACGACCTCTGTCACATCGGCTGAGGACACCACATGAACAAACTCAAGACCTGGCAAGACCTCCCCTACGGCGGGGTCATTCTGGAGGCGGGCAGCGCCGCCAAATACGAAACCGGCTCCTGGCGTACCTGGAAACCGATCACCCACCGCGAGCACTGCACCCATTGCCTCAAGTGCTGGGAGTACTGCCCCGAGGACGCCATCCTCCTGGAGGACGGCGTCGATGCCGCCGGCGCGCCGCGCAAGTTCGTCAAGGAAGTGAACTACTTCCACTGCAAGGGCTGCGGCCTGTGCGGCCGCGAGTGCCCGGTCAACAAGGACGGCAAGGTGCTGGCCCTGGAATTTGTCCGCGACGAAGTCTGACATGAAGCAAGTCACCGCTGGCACCCCCACGATCGTCCCCATCACCGGCGCCGGGGCCTGCGCGCAGGCCATGCGCCAGATCAACCCCGACGTGGTGGCGGCCTTCCCCATCACGCCCTCCACCCAGGTGGTGGAGGACTTCTCCACCTTCGTGGCCAACGGCGAGGTCGACACCGAGTTTGTCACCGTGGAATCGGAACACTCGGCCATGAGCGCCTGCATCGGCGCCAGCGCCTCCGGCGGCCGCGTGATGACCGCCACCAGCTCCGCCGGCATGGCCTACATGTGGGAGCTGCTCTACGTGGCCGCCTCGATGCGCCAGCCCGTGCTCATGACGCTCGTGAACCGCGCGCTTACCGGCCCGATCAATATCCACTGCGACCACAGCGACTCGATGGGCGCCCGCGACTCGGGCTGGATCCAGCTCTACAGCGAGAACAACCAGGAGGCCTACGACAACCTGGTCATGGCCGCCCGCATCGCCGAGCACCCGGACGTGCGCCTGCCGCTCATGGTGTGCCAGGACGGTTTCATCACCAGCCACACCATCCAGACCATGCAGCTGGAGGACGACGCCGCCGTGCGCGCCTTCGTGGGGCCGTTCCGGCCGTACCACAGCATTCTGGACACCGACCATCCCGTCACTTGGGGCGCGCTCGATCTGCAGGACTACCACATCGAGCACAAGCGCGGGCAGGACCAGGCCATGCGCACCGCCCTGCGCGTGATCCAGGAGGTGTCGGACGAGTTCGCGAAGACCTTCGGCCGCCAGTACGGATTGTTCGAGGACTACCAGCTGGACGACGCCGAGATCGTGCTCATCGCCCTCAACTCCGCCGCCGGCGAAATCAAAGAGGTGATCGACGAAATGCGCGCCAAGGGCGAGAAGGTCGGCCTCCTCAAGATCCGCAGCTTCCGCCCGTTCCCCTACGCCGAGATCGGCAAGGCCCTATCCAAGGCCAAGATCGTCACCGTGCTGGATCGCAGCGTGAGCATGGGCGCCCACGGCCCGCTCTTCACCGAGATCACCACGGCGGTCTACAATTACTCCGCCAACCGCCCGCTGCTCCTGGCCCACACCTTCGGCCTGGGCGGGCGCGAACTCACCTTGCGCCACATCGAACACATCATCGTCGAGAGCCGCGCCTGCATCGAGAAGGGTGAGGTCGGCCACCGTCAGGGAATGTGGATCAACGTGCGGGGGGACAAACAATGAGCGAGACAACTGCCCAACTGGCCGAGCTTTCACCGGAAACGAAGCTCATGTGCGAGCGGCCCGGAACGTTTTCCGGCGGCCATCGCATGTGTGCAGGTTGCCCCACCGGCATCTTCACCAAGATGCTCACGCGCGTCTCCGACGAATACGAGATCGTCGCCGGCAACGCCACCGGCTGTCTCGAGGTCGCCAGCTCCATCTTCCCCTACACCAGCTGGCAGATCCCCTGGATCCACACCGCCTTCGAGAACGCCAGCGCGATGATGAGCGGCGTCGAGGCGTGCTACAAATCGCTCGTCCGCCAGGGCCGTCTCCAAAGAAGCTGAAGTTCGTCGTCATGGGCGGCGACGGCGGCACCTACGACATCGGCCTGCAGTCGCTCTCCGGCGCGATGGAGCGCGGGCACGACCTCACCTACATCTGCTACGACAACGGCGCCTACATGAACACCGGCGTGCAGCGTTCGTCGGCCACTCCGCTCGGCGCGGCCACGACCACCACGCCGGTCGGCAGCGAATCCTATGGCCGCAAGGGCAACCGCAAGAATCTCACCAAGATCATGCTGGCCCACAATGTTGGTTACGTGGCGCAGGCCAGTATCCACGACATCGGCGACCTCTTCCGCAAGATGAAGAAGGCCATCGATCACAACGGCCCGTCGTTCATCAACCTGATCAGCCCCTGCATCCCCGGCTGGAAGATCGATGCCGACATGGGCATCGAGAGCGCGCGCCTGGGCGTGGACTGCAACTTCTGGCCGCTCTTCGAGGTCGAGCAGGGCAAGTTCACCATCAACTACCGTCCCGCCGTTGTGAAGCCGGTCTCGGAGTGGGTCTTCTCGCAGGGCCGCTTCAAGCATCTCAAGAAACACCCCGAGGTGATCGCCGCCTTCCAGGCCGAGGTCGACCAACAGTGGGCCTGGCTGGAGATGGAGGAAGCCCGGACCAATCCTCCGCCGAAGCGCTGAGCTCCGGAGAGCATCAGCAACCGCCTTGCCGTGACGCCGCTCGCGCGGCCGGAGTTTGCAGCCGGAAACGCGAACGGCCTTCGAGCGGAGGTCGCCGCCTGCCCGGCCGATCATCGCTGATACGGCGGCACGCTCAGTCCGGCTCACGCACCACACAACTGGCGATGGCCAGGTGGCCGAAGTCGAAACCCGCGATCCGCAACCGCAGCAACCGGTGCCGGTTGAGCGGCAGTTCCGGTGCCACCGCCACCTCCAGCCGACCAGTGAGCTCCCGAAAGCTCTCACCGGGATGGAACACGATCCGTACCCGCCTCCCCACTGGCAGGCCCCATTCCGTGCCAATGTCTCGCAACAGTGGATCCTCCGGCAGGGGCAACCCAAGCCGCCCCTCCCCGCCTTCGCAGAAGAGAAATTCCTCCTGCCGGCCGAGGCTCATCGACGGCCTCCCTTGGCGGCACGCCATCCAGATCCACCGTCCGCTACCCGGAATCCGGCAGGTGCACCGAGTAGAAAGGGAGAGAGCAACATGGCGCGAGCAGCCCATCCGCTCCTCCGTTCGGAGAGAATCCGACCCCCCCTCCCCCCCCCCCCTCCCCCTCTCTCCTGTGCGGCGCCGGCCCCCCAAATCGCGAGTAAGGCTCAATACCCACCGGTGGAACAGGTGGTGGGCCCATCGGGCCCGCTTCCCACTTCGACCATACGCTTGGTTGCACCGAAACAGCCTCCTTGCGGTTGCCCCAGAGCTCCCCCCCCCCCGGAAGTCTGCCCCCTGGTCGTTGCATAGCCCAATGGCAGGTAATGGGCTTCACAAAGGCGGCCGGGTTGGTGACCAAACTCGGCCTGGCGAGCTGCCTTGCGCTCTGGAATGCTTCGTACTCCTCTCCGGTCATCATCCATCCCCCCGGGGAAGAAAGGCCCGAGGACTCGTGCCTGCCCCGCCCCCCCTCCGACTTCCCTCTTCAGGGTTCTACCTGTCTTCGCATTCTCCCCTTCCCTCCCGCGCCCCCTCGGAAAAAACCGTCGCCCTGGCGCGCGTCTCCTGAAAACGTCCTCGCCTCATGCCATTTAAAGCCCTCGGCCTCTCGCCGAATATCCTCCGTGGTGTCCATGCCATGGGGTACACCGACCCGACTCCGATCCAGTTGCGCGCAATCCCCGCCGTGCTCGCTAAGAAGGATCTGATCGGTTCGGCGCAGACCGGTACCGGAAAGACCGCCGCGTTTGCCCTCCCGATTCTCACCAACCTTGGCGCGCATTCCTCGCGCGGTGCCCGCGTGCTCATCCTCGAGCCCACCCGCGAACTCGCCGCCCAGGTAGAAACCGCCTTTCGCGACTTCGCCCGTTTTACCGACATCACCCCCCTTGTCGTCCACGGCGGCGTGGGCTACGGCCACCAGCGCAGCGAGTTGCGCAAGGGCGTCGACGTCATCGCCGCCACCCCCGGCCGCCTGCTCGATTTCCTCAAGGAAGGCCTCAAGCTCGATACCATCGAGGTGCTCGTGCTCGACGAGGTGGACCGCATGCTCGACATGGGCTTCCTGCCCGATGTGAAGCGCATCATCCTCGCCTGCCCCGATGCGCGCCAGACCCTCTTCTTCTCGGCCACGGTGCCGCCCGAAATCGCCGCCGTCGCCGCCTTCGCCCTGCGCGACCCGGTACGTGTGGAGGTGGGCATGAACCACTCCGCCGCCCAGACGGTCTCGCACGCGATGTACCCGGTGGCCCAGGTGCAGAAATTCGAACTGCTGGAAGCGCTGCTCGAGCGCACCGAGTTCGACAGCGTGCTCATCTTCTCGCGCACCAAGCATGGCGCCGACCGCATCGCCCGCCGCCTCAAGGCCGCCAACCATGCCGTGGCCGTCCTCCACTCCAACCGCTCGCAAAACCAGCGCACCGAAGCGCTCGACGGGTTCAAGAACGGCCGCTACGAGGTGATGGTCGCCACCGACATCGCCGCCCGCGGCATCGACGTCGCCGGCATCTCCCATGTGATCAACTACGACGTGCCCGCCAACCCGGAGGACTACGTCCACCGCATCGGCCGCACCGGCCGCGCGCTCTCCGTGGGCGACGCCTTCACCCTGATGGCCCCCGAGGACGAGAGCGATGTACGCGACATCGAGCGTTTCATCGGCAAGCCGATCGAACGCCTCCAGCTCGACGGATTCAACTACGCGCCCTACACCGCCCGCCCTCCGCGCGCGGAAAACCAGGGCAACGGCGGCCAAGGCCGCTTCGCCCAGAATCGCGGCAATCGCCAAGGCGGCGGCCAGGGTGGCGGCCACGGCGGCGGTCGCGGTCAAGGACGTGGACAAGGCGGGGGCCAAGGTCGTGGGCCCGGAGGCGGTCAAGGCCGCGGTTACCAGGGTGGCGGCCGGGGACAATCCTCCCAGCAACCGCAGCAGCCGCAGCCCAAGCGCCAGGTTTCCGGCACCGCCCGCCACGAAGGCCGCTCGGCCACCACGGCACCGTCCGCGGACAAGCCGCAGTCGACCGTGGGCCGTTTCATCTCCCGCCTGCGCGGCCGCTGAGCCTCAGTCTGTAGGAGCGTGCTTGCACGCGATTCCGCGTCGCCCTCCGCTCCCCTCCACCGCCTACGTCACTGTAGGCGGTTTTTTGTGCCCAGTAGCGGCCATCCCCCGGCCCGCACTTGCGCGCCGCGCGTAACGTGCCGTTCCCTTGGACCGCATGCCCACCTCCCTGCACCTGCGCCCGGCAACCACCGACGACGTTCCGCTGATCCACCAGCTCATCCGCGAGCTTGCGGACTACGAGCACATGCTCGCGGAGTTCAGCGCCACCGAGGTGAAGCTGCGTGCCACGCTCTTCGGCGATCGTCCCGCAGCCGAGTGCACGCTCGCCTACGCCGGGGCCGCGCCGGCCGGTTTCGCGCTCTTTTTCGCCAACTACTCCACATTCCGCGCCCGCTCCGGGCTGTTTTTGGAGGATCTTTTTGTGCGCCCGCCCTTTCGCCGCCTCGGCATCGGGCGCGAGCTCTTCCGTCACGTGGCCCAACTGGCCTGCCAACGCGGTTGCGTCCGGCTCGAGTGGATGGCGGTCGACGCCGATACTCGCGCCCAGGAATTCTACGGCTCCATGGGCGCACAACGCCTCGTCGACCGCCGGCTGCTGCGGCTCTCGGGCGAAGAACTGGCCCGCTTCAGCTGAAACGGCCGGCCCCCACCAGCCGGCGCCCTCTCGCGCCACCATCTGGGCTTCCCGCCTGAACAGGCGTTCGCCACCGTCGCCCCGCACCAACCACGCGCCCCGTGCTCGCGGTGCCGTTGCCCGCGCGCCGGTACCGGTCGTCTTGCTCCAGTCTCGCGCCGCGTCACTCGGCTCCCCGTCTCAAAACCCGCACGCCCCGCAAGAGCGCCCTTTCGGCGCCCGACCCGCTCCATTGACACAAAACCTTGAATCAGCGCCGGCGCCCCCAGAGGCTTCTGGCAAATCCACCCCTTGGCGACCACGCCCGCATCAATGAAAGCCCCGTTTCCGCGAATCACCGGCATTGTCCTGACCGTTCTTCTGGCGTCCCCGGCGTTGTGCCTCGCTGCCGCGCCGACTATCACCGCCCAACCCCAGCCCATCGCCGCGGTCGCCGGCCAGTCCGGGTCC
Organism: Opitutaceae bacterium; assembly: GCA_016711225.1. Taxonomy (GTDB): domain Bacteria; phylum Verrucomicrobiota; class Verrucomicrobiia; order Opitutales; family Opitutaceae; genus CAJCBL01. The sequence goes on along the minus strand of JADJTK010000001.1, from coordinate 267,839 downwards.
CTCGCCATCGCCGCCAACGGGGCGACGAGCTATCAATGGTTCAAGGACGGGGTGGCCGTCGCCGGGGCCACCAGCCCGACACTCGCCTTCACCCGCCTCGGCGCCGCCGAGGCGGGCATCTACGATGTCGCCGTAGGTGGAATCGAAGATACGGCTTCGTCACCGGTCGTCGTGGGCATCGTCCCGGCCGCCGGGCAACGAACGACCGGCTCGGTTTCGACCCGCCCCGAGTGGCAGGACATTCATCATCCCAACGGCGCCATCTACGACCAGTTTCTCCTCACCGGCCCGGCCGGCACCTTCACCGCCGACCCCGGCCAGATTGCGCGCATGTCGTATCTCGACGAAGACAACAGCATCATTCAGGTCGAAATGTCGGGCGCCGGGGCGATCACCGCCGTCCTGGCCAACCCCACCGGCCCAGCGGCCCCGGCCCTCTACAACCAGAGCGGGATCCAATACATGAAGGGCAAGGCGACCCTGATCCTGTCGGGAGCCGACGCCACGACCCATTTCACGATCTACTCGGTGGGTACACTCACGAACCCCGGCGTCACACGCGCCGACGTGACCTACGCGGGATGGGCCAACGTGGCGGCCGCAGGCATCCTCACCACCGATGGCAAGCTCGGGGGCATTCACCAGGGCAACGCCACCTACAGCTCGACGACGGGCTACACGGGCATCTATGCCCCAAGAGTCTCCTCCGTCGGCGGGCTCGTGGTCATCCACGACATTGCCGCCAGGGGCACAGCCCAGCCGTATCTCTACTTCGGACCCGGCGGCGCCGTGAACATCAAGATCGCTGGCGGCACACTCGCACAACCCAACGGCGACAGCCTCACCGTCTACGGACCCGGCCAGGTCACCATGGGTGCCGGGCAAGACTCCTGTGGCCGGGCCGCCCCCGCTCAGATCATGGCGGGACGACTCCTCGATGACGCCTTCGTCCTGATCCCGGCCGGGACCTGTCTGATGGGAGATGGTCTGGATGGCGAAACCTACGAGCTGCCACAACACAGCATGACCGTTTCAGCCTTTTACCTGTGCCGGACGCCCACGAGCTGGACGGAGTGGCAGGCCGTGCGCACCTGGGCGGTGTTGCATGGATACACAGACCTGCCGGGCTCGCCGGCCGAGCCGATTGGGGCGGGGAAAGCGGACACCCATCCTGTCCAGACAGTCTCCTGGTACGACGCGGTGAAATGGTGCAACGCGGCGAGCGAGCGAGGAGGGCTCACGCCCTGTTACTATGTCGATGAGGCGCAAACGACCGTCTACCGCACCGGCACGGCGGATGTCACGAATGCCCAGGTCAAATGGGGTGCGAACGGCTACCGGTTGCCGACCGAGGCGGAGTGGGAATATGCCGCACGCGGCGGCCTCGCCGGGAAACGATTTCCTTGGGGCGACACCATCAGCCACACGCAGGCAAACTACACGAGCGACTCCTGGTATGGCTACGACGTGAGCCCTACCCGCGGGGCCCACCCGCTCTACAACGACGGCACCTTCCCCTACACCAGTCCGGTGGGCGCGTTCGCGCCCAACGGTTACGGTCTGTACGATATGGCGGGCAACGTCCAGCAATGGTGCTGGGATTGGTACGACATCGCGGTGGCCAGCGCGCCGCAAGGGCCGGCCACCGGCACGAAACGGGTGCTCCGCGGCGGGGGCTGGTACCATGGGCCCAGAGCCGCTCGCTCGGCGTATCGCTACAGCTATTTCCCGAACAACCGCAATAGTCTCTTCGGATTCCGCTGGGCGCGCAGCACGAGTCAGTGAACCACGAGCCGCCGGACACAACTGTCCGGGTTGCGCCCGTCTTGAGTGGATGGCGGTCGACGCCGACACTCGCGCCCAGGAATTCTAGGGCTCCATGGGGGCTCAACGCCTCGCCGACCGCCGGCTGCTGCGGCTCTCGGGCGAAGAACTGGCCCGCTTCGGCTGAAGCGACGAGCCGGCCCCGGCCGTCGCCTTTCGCGCCATATCCGCACTTCCCACTCGTCCCGGACCTCGCCGGCTCCGATCCGGCACAAAACCGGAGCCCCGCCAAGCAACGCTCCCGTGCGCTCACTTCGTCTCGGACGGAGGAACCACCGGCGCAGGAGCGACGCCCTTGCGCTGAGCTTTCCGCGCCGTGGTCAACTCGGTCGCATCGATATACTCGACCACGGTCGCCTCAGGGAGCTCCACCCAAGCACGGCGGGTACGCGTGGCATTCTCGACCACCGGCAAGCTCGTCTCACGCCCGATCGAATCCCGTCCGGACACCACCAGCCGCGGCAGCGCCTTGACCAGGCTCGTGCCAGGGCTGCGGCAGGCCATCCGGGTTTCCCAAAGCTGCACATACTTCCCGGTTTCGGTCGGCTTCATGTCGTACGCCCGCAGCAGCACCGCGTAGAGATTGTCGCCCGCCATCTGGGCGACCGTCTCGGCGGCTCCGCTACGAAAGCGGCGTTTGAACACATCGCCGGAGATGCGTCCCGAGATCGTGGACTCCTCGGAAAGGTTCATCTTCGCACCGCCGAGGAAACCGAACCCCGCCCCGGGGCCCATCAGCGAGCCACCGCCGCCGATCGTCCCCCAAGAAACCACGATGATCTGGGTGGGCGGGTGCTGAGCATCGGCGCCCTTGAAGCCCTGATCGGCCAGCGCCTGCGTGATGACCCGCAACATGGTTGCTTCGTCCGGCGAAGGGTCGCCCGCCAGCACACCCCCAACGTAATGCCGCAGACCAGCATTGACGCCCGTGTAATAGACCGGGGCCCGGGCCGACGCTACCGGGTGCTCGCGCCCGGCCTCGGTGAAATCCGTCACCGTCACAGTGGTCCGGTCCAAGGGCTTCACCTGCTCGGCCGGGCCGGCGTGGAGCAGCCCCTGCAGGGGGAGACAGGCGAGAACCCCCGCGCAGCGCGCGAGGATTGAGAGCCGGAAGCACGCTCGATGGCGGGTAGTCATGGCTGAAAGATTGGGTATCCTAACTTCACTCGCGTGCGGCGTCCACGCTGATCCGCCGAGCCCTCGCCCGGGGCTTGCCCTCCTTAAGTGCCGGGTTGAAACGAAACTTTCGCACCACCGCATCGACGTAGGCGTCGGACACCGCAGTACCGGCCGTATCGGCTGCGACGCTCTTGACCGCGCCGTCGGGCCCGACGGTGGCATAGAGCGATTGGGCCACCAGCGCGGCGGGCACGCGGTCCTCGAAGCCCACGGGCAGGGCGATGCGCTGTGGTACCGCCGGCAACGTCTCCTTCGGATGGCTGGCGATATAATTGAGGGTCAAATACTGCAGCGCCTGGTCGGCAGTGAGATCGACTCGCTGGGCTGAGAGGTTGCTGGCAAGCTCCTGGCCGTTGGCATAGACATGCAGGTCGAGTCGGCCGATCACGAAGCCTGGCGGCAGGCCGCCCTGCGTCATGGTCACGCGCTGGGGCTTGGGGCCGAGGCCGCGGAGCGGCTCCACGTGGACCTTGTATTGCGGCTTGTCCAACGAGTTTATCCGATACTCGGTGACAAGCAGCGCATACGCATCACGAGTTTCGCGCGGACACGAGAGATCGCAAACGACCTCAACCGCGGTCTTGTCCAGATCACCGAGGGTAAAACTCGACGCGGAGCCCCGAAGCTGCTGGTTCGCGGCAGCGGCCTTCCCGTAGGCGGCCTTCGCGCCTTCGAGGGCTCGCTGGGCATCTGCAAGTCCGAACGTTGGGGTCGACACCGACCTCTCCGCCGCTGCCACCCCAGCCACCGCCGCTTCCTCCCTCGCCGTCGCGAAGTCCATCACGTCCTCGTTCTGGGCGATCATGCTATCCATCAGTATCTGCATACGGTCACCCGCGAAACGATCGCGGGTGGGCGCAACCTTCACGGCCGTCGTTTCCAGGTTATCGATCTGAGCGGTAATACTGCTAAGCTTGAGTTCGTGCGCGATCCGGACTACGCCGACCGCATCGCGCGGAAGAAAGCTCACCTTGCCGTCGGCGAGCAGGGCCACTCGGGTACCCTCGGCTCCGACCAGTTCCGGCGACGCCAGCGTGTCGCCGACGTGCAGCGTCGCCCCCATAAAGAGCGCGTGATCCTTTACCGGCTCGGCCGCCCAAAGCGGGCCCACCAGCGCCAAGGGGATCAATACCAAAAACGGCAGACGAGTGCCGGAACGCCGCAAGGCGGTTTCAGTGTTGCGTGTTGTTTTCATGGGAGGATACGAGAGTTTTGATCTTTGCCAGGTAAGCCTGAACCGGAGGCGAGTTTTCGAGAGCGAGCGCTTGCTCCAGATGCTCGACACAGAGCCCGAAATGCCGCGCGCGCAGCTCCAGGTCGGCCAGCTCGAGGTGCGCCCGATAGGCGGACTCGGGGCGCTGGGCGGCGGCGGCGAGAACCTGTTGGGCGGCGATCGTGGCGTCGCCCATCTTGAGCACCTGGCCGAGCCGCAACAGGAGCGGGCCGTGCAGCGGCCGTGCGGCCAACGCCTCCTCCAGATCGCGGCGGGCCCCCGTCCAGTCCTTGCGCAAGATCGTCAACTCGGCGCGGGCCTGCAGGAACTCCCCGCGCCCCTCCGCGGGCACGTCCTTTTCCACGGCAGCAAGCAGCTCCGCCGCCGCCCCGGCCTGACGGTCCTCGGCCAGCATCCGCGCCATCCCCACCAAGCGCTTGGCGCCGGCCTCCGGGGCGACCTTCATCGCCGCTCGGTAGGAGGCCAACGCCTCGGGGTTGAGTTTCTGCTGCGCATAAAGGTCGCCCAGTTGCAGCAGCATCTCGGCATCTGCCAGTTGCAACCCCCAAGCAGACTCGAGGACGACGACCGCATCCATGCCCCGTTCCTGTGCGAGCAACAGCCCCGCATAGTGCTGCCAATGCCGCGCCTCGCGCGGCTCGAGCTTCACCAGCTGCCGGGCCAAGGACTCGGCGCGGACGTACTGCTTCCCCTGCGTGTAGAGATCGCACAGCCCCTCGATCCAATCGGGGCAATCCGGCGCCACCGACAACGCCCGCAGGTAGGCCATCTCTGCGCCCACCGCGTTGCCCGCCCGTTGCAGGGCGTAGGCGAGCATGCCGAGCGTATCGGAACTGTTGTCGCCCAGCTCCACCGCCCGGCGGAAGCTGGCCACCGCCTGGTCGTAGCGCCCCGCGCCATAGTGGAGCACGCCGAGGTTGGCCCAGGCGCGTAGGTATTGGGGAAATTGTTCCACGGCGCGCCGATAGTGCGCCTCGGCCAGATCGAGCCGGTTCGCCGTGTACTGGGCGTTGCCCAGCACGAACTCGAACGCGGGGCTGGGCCGTTCCTTGCCCGCCATCATGCCCTGCAGCAGCTGCATCGCGAAGTCCGGCTGCACGGCCAGCATGGCGACGACCTTCTCGTAGAGCACGTATTCACCAGCGGTCATCTCCGGCTCCCGGTTCTTGAGGAAACCGGCCGACTCGTTGATGATCCGGCTGAGCTCCTCCTTGGAGGCCGGCCGCCGGGCCTGGGCGGCGGTCGCGCCGAGGAGCAGCACACCGGCGAGGCCCGCCTGCAGTAGGGTTCGGAATGGGAACATGGGTTTAATAGACTTCGAAGGTTGATCCGACGGCCAGGCGCACGGACACCGCCTGCTCCACCCAGCAACGGACCTTGCGCCCCTTGCGCACTGCCGGCCGGAATTTCCACTCCCGGATCATGTCCATCATGATCCCGTCGAAGTCCTCGTCCCGCGAGCTGTGGAGCAGGCGCACATCGCCCACCGTGCCGTCGGTATTCACCACCAACAGCATCGTCGTGCGCGGCGTCGCCATGTTGCGGACCTTCATGTAGCTGACCCGCGGTTTCACCCGCTGCAGCACTTGCGGCCGCTGGTCCACCTCGTTGCGGCTGAACACCCGCCGTCCCTCCAGGTCACCGTTGTCCTGCGGCGCCCGCGTGGCCGATCTCGCCAGGTCGAAACGCGCCGCCACCGTGGGCCGCGCCGCCGGCGGCGGCAACTCGCCCGCGGGCAGCTGGATGTCGGGAACCTGGATGCGCACCGCGCTCGCCGAGGCCGCGATCTCCAGCCGGATCGGCCCCACCAACGTCGGCAGCTGCACCTCGGAAGGAGCCTCCAGCGGCGGCGGCGGCTCCAACGGCAACGCCACCTGCCGGGCCACGTACACCTCCGCCTCCGCTGGCGCCTCGCCCGGTGCCCGCGTCAGGGCCAGCGCCCCCAGGAGGAGCGCCACGCAGGCCAGCCCGCCGAGCACGCTAGCCGCCCGCAACCAAGCGGTGGCCTCCGGCAGGGCGACGGGCAACGGGTCTGGGTTCGCGCGGTTCATCACATTTCCGGTTACGGAGTGTCGGCCCGCGCGGTGGCGAACTGCACATTGCGCACCCCCGCCCGCTTGCCCTCGGCGTAGACCCGGGCGAACGCCCCGTGGCTGGTCGCCTTGTCCGCCTGGATGATCAGGGCCTGGTCCTGGCTGTAGGCGGCCTGTTTCACCAGCGGCGCCACCTGGTCGAGCGGGATCTCCTGCCCGTCGAAATAGATGCGATCGTCGGCGGTGATGGCCAGCAACAGGAAGTTGCGGTCGGCCACCTCACCCCCGCTCACGTCGGGCCGGTCCACCTCGATGCCCGGCGCGGCCACGAAGACGCTGCTCACCATCAGGAAGATCACCAGCACGAGCATACAGTCGACCATCGGCACCACGTCGATGTGCACGCTCTCGTAATGGCGTCCGTGATTGTTTTTGCGTGCCATGATCAGAAGGTCTCCAGGCCCTGGGCCTCCAGCTCCACCAACCGGCCCACACCCTTTTGGGTCAGCCGGTGGGCGTAGTACAACAGCAGCACCGCGGGGATGGCCACCGCCAGGCCGGCCTCGGTATTGAGGAGCGCCTCCGAGATCCCCCCGGCCAGCCCTTCCATCGAGTTGCTCCCGGCCTGGCCGGAGAGGCTCTCGAAGGTGGTGATCATGCCCGCCACTGTCCCCAGCAACCCGAGCAGCGGCGCCGCGGCGATCATCGCCCCGATCAACAGCCGCTGCCGGCGAAATGAGTCCTGCAGCTCCGCCTGCCAACGGCGCAGCGTCGGCAGCTGCTCCGTCCCCACCCCGCGGATCCCGGCCAACGTGCGCCGCGTGCGCACCAATTGCAGCAGCAGCCCGCAGCAACGGCTGTAGAGCACCACGGCCAGAGCCAGGTTGGCCAGCAGCACCGGGCCGCCATCGCGAAGGAGCTCGCGCACCGCGGTGCTCATGACGGCTCCACCTCCGCCGGCTGCTTCTCGCGCTTGGCCTCCTCGGCCGCCGTCGAGATCTCCAGCGCGTAACGGTCCAGCATCGCGAGATGCTTTTGGATGCGCTGCGAGAGGAACCCGTGGATGACCAGCGCCGGAATCGCCACCATCAGGCCCAGCTTGGTGGCCACCAGCGCCTCCGAGATACCAGCCGAAAGCTTCCCCGCGCTGCCGGTGCCGAAAACGGTGATCAGGGTGAAGGTCTTGATCATGCCCGTGACAGTGCCGAGCAGGCCCAGCAGCGGCCCTGAGGTGGCGATCACCGCCAGCAACGGCAGCCTCCGCTCCTGAAGCATCCGCTGTTGGAGCACGAAGCTCTCCAGATGCTCCTCCAGCAGCGCCTTCGGTTTGTGCCGGTGGCGCAACCCCAGGGTGAACAGCTCGCGCGTGGTCGTCTTGAGAGCCAGCACCGAACGGGTCGCCTCCTCCTGCGCTCCGCGGGCGAGATGGCCCAGCACTTGGCGCACCGCCGGCGGCTCGTCCACCGCCAGCCGGCTGAAATCGCGCAGCTTCTGCACGGTGATCGCCAGCGCGAGCACCCCGATGACCAGGATCACATAGCCCACGACGCCGCCCTTCTGCACCTCCTGCATTATCGTCCCATGGGATGCGTGCAAGGCCAGCGCTTTGCCACCGGAAGCATCCAACGCCACCACTCCCTCCCCCTGCCGGAACAGCCCGCCGGCCTCCGCCGGCGTCCACCCAGGAATCGTCTGCACGGTGGGCCATTCGCGGCCCTCGCGCGCCCGCGCCGCGCCAAGCAACCCGCCTTGCTCTGCGTGGAAGTACACGTCGGGACCAACAAAGACAAAGGTGCCGGCCTCCATCCGGTTGTCTCCCTCCGCAATCGCCTGCCCTGGAGTCGTATAGCCGCCGATCTGCCGAGCCAGGCGTTCCGTCACTATCTCCGCTACCGCCAAGGCGACCGGCGCCCCGCCCTTCGCGGTGGCCGTACCCAACTTTCGCTGGAGCTCCTCCTGCCGCCTGCCCCAGAGCGAGCGCTCGCCGGGCAGAAGCGATTCGTCAAACGCCTTCATCGTCTCCTGCGCCTGAGCCAGCAGATAGCCAAGACTGCGCCGCTGGACGTCGGCCTCACGCTGGAGCTGCCGCTGGGTATCCGCTCCGTTGGCCTGAGCGGTCTCCAATCGGAGGATCTCGGTCTCCAGGGCCGCGATCCGGCCTTCGGCCACCCGCGTGGCCTCGGCCAGCGGCGTGCGGGCCTCGTTGATGCGGGCGCGCGTGGCGCCGAGCTCACGGGTCGCCGTCTTGAGCCGCTCGCCATAGTCGAGCGCCGCCCGGGCGGCCGCCTCCTCCAACGGATCGGCCGCCCAGGCGGCACCACACACCACGCCTGCCAAAACCATTCCACAAAGTCTCAGTCTCATGGGAAATCAGGGCTGGGGGTTGAGGGCCGTCGGATCGCTGACGCGCAGTGCCAGCTCGACGTATTCCGGGGCGGTCTTATCGGCGCACACCGCCAGCAGCCGCCCCACTGCCGCCGCCAGCTCGGGCGCCGCCGTCCACACCCAGCCCTCCGCGGCAGGCGCCCCGAGATAGGCCGTGCCGGCGGTGCGATCCAGGGCATACCCGTTACTGAGCCCCCAGTACACGACCTCCAGCAACCTTCCCTCCCCGCCGGGCACCGCGATGGCCTCCTCGCCATGGGTGAGCGTGCGGTTGAAATGCAGGCACCGGTTGAGGATCGCCATCGTGTGCTGCATGCGCTCGCCCAGCGGCAGAGCCGGCGCGGCCAGGCTGCGGTAGGGCAGTTCCAACGCCACCGACAACCGCGGCGGCAACCACGGCCGCATCCGCACCAGTCTCGCGTCCAGTTCCTGCAACTGCTGGGCCGCTGCGGCCGCCTCGCCCACCATCTCCTGCCGGCGTCCGGCGAGCTCCTCGGCCTCCCGGCGCTCCCCGGCCGTCTTGGCTTCGAGCGCAGCGCGCTTCTCCTCCAACTGCTTGACGCGCTCCTGCAGCGCGTCGCGGGTGGACTCCATCAATACCTTCTGCCACGCCCAGTCCGACTCGAGGCGCACCGTCTCGGCGCGGACCTTGGCCCATTCGCCCGCCGCCTGCTGGACGCTCTCCAGCGGATCCCCCGCACACAGGGGCACCACCAGCCCGACGCTCCACAGCCCGGCCACGATCCGACACACGACACCGTTGTTCACATCCATAATACACTCCGTTGGGGAAAGGGGATTCCGGTGCACCGCGGTCCGGCCTGAGGGAGCGGGCCGCTGTCTCCACCGATTGCTTGCCGCCACTGTGCCGCGGGGGGACGCAGCGGGCGAGCGGGAAGTCGGGGACGGAGAGCGCGGGCGGAAGTCGGCGCGGGGGCGAGCATGAAGGTTTGGGGTTGCCCCCACGATTGCACGGCCCGTGCCACGTCACCCAACCCGAACCCAAGCCGCTCCGCCCCAGCCATTAAGGGCCTCCGCCCCACCCACCCACCGGGGCGCGCCCGCGGCTCCACCGGTTGCCTACAACCGGCGCCGCCGTCGCGGCCCCGGCACGCCGGTTGTAGTGCCCCGCCGCACATCATCGCTTTCCCGGGGAAAAAGATTGAAGGTCGCGGCGCCTTCGCCCGTGTTGGTGCGCAAGATGGATGCCGATACCGCGCTACCCCGGGGTTGTGAAGTGCTCCTCCTGGAGGACGATGCCCCGCTACGCCGCCGGCTCGCCGCCCACCTGCGCGGCCTGGGCGCCCAGCTCAGCGAGGCGGGCACCCTGGCCGAGGCTCGCCGCCTGGCCGCCGACCTGCGTTTCGACTTCGCCCTCGTCGATCTCCACCTGCCCGACGGCGAGGCCCTCGATCTGCTGCGCCAGCGTGTCTTCTCCGAAAATACCGGGGTGGTCGTCATGACGGCCTTCGGCGGCGTCAAGAAGGCCGTCGAGGCGATGCGGCTGGGCGCCGGCGACTACCTCACCAAGCCCTTCGAACCCGACGAGCTCCCCGTCGCCTTCCTGCGTTGCCGCGCCCAGCGCACCGCCGAGCGCCGCGAGCAGCACCGCGCCGAGGGCACCGCCGCCGGGCCCGACTTTTTCTTCGGCTCCGGCCTCGCCCCCCTCCGGGCCCGACTCGAGCAGATCCTCACCGCCGAGCGGCGCATCGAGCACGGCCTGCCGCCAGTGCTGATCGAGGGAGAGACCGGCACCGGCAAGAGTCTGCTCGCGCGCTGGCTCCACCGCGAGGGCCCGCGCCGCGTCCGGCCCTTCATCGTCATCAACTGCGCCGCCCTGCCCGAGACCCTCGCTGAATCCGAGCTCTTTGGACACGAACGCGGCGCCTTCACCGACGCCAAACAGGCCCGCCTCGGTTTGTTCGAAGCCGCCGACGGCGGCACCCTTTTTCTCGACGAGATCGGCACCCTCGCCCCCGCCACCCAGGCCAAGGTGCTCACCGCGGTGGAGGATGGCACCATCCGGCGCCTGGGCGGCACCAAGGAAATCCGTATTGATGTACGCCTGATCGCCGCCACCAACCGCCCCCTCGTCGAGCTCGTCGCGGCCGGCTCCTTCCGCGAAGACCTCTACCACCGCCTCCATCTGCTTCAGCTGGCTCTGCCGCCCCTGCGCCAACGGGGCGGCGATCTGCTCGCCCTCGCCGAGCATCTGCTGGAACGCATCGCCCAGCGCCACCGCCTCAACGGTGTGGCCATCACCGCCGAGGGGGCCAACCGGCTCCGCGCCCAGCCCTGGCCCGGCAACGCCCGTGAACTGGCCCACGAGATCGAACGCGCGGTGATCTTTGGCCCCGGCCCGCATCTGGATTTCGCCCACCTCGGCGCCCCCGCCGCTGCCGCCGCCCCGGACTGGCGCCACCCCTCCTGGCGCCTCCCGGAGGAAGGCTTCACCCTCGAAAGCGTGGTCGCCGAACTCGTCGCCGAAGCCCTCCGAGAAACCAACCACAACGTCACCGCCGCGGCCCGACGCCTCGGCGTCACCCGCGAGTTCCTCCGCTACCGCCTCAACACCGCTCCCCCTCCCGCGCCTGCCTCCAGCCTCGCCGCCCCGGAGTGACCCGCTCCTGGTGGCAGGCAACCATCGGGCACCAGCCCGCTTGGGTGCAGGCAACCGGCCACGCCCACCCCACGCCGGCCCGCCCCCCCCCGCACCAACGCCCGCCCCTCGCTGGCATCCCGAATGCAGAAGCTTCGCCCTCCTCCGCTCCCGGCACCGCTTCCTCCATGAACTTCGCACGCCCCGTCCGCTTCGCCGCCCTGCTCACCGCCCCCGCCTGGCTGGCTGTTTCCATGCCGCTGGTGCAGGCCCAGGGGGCCGGGGACCGGCAGGTCGACGTCGAGGAAATCATGGCCGACTACGGGCCGTTTGATCGGGCGCGCTTCACCCCTCCCTCGGCTTCGCACTACTACCTCAACCGCTTGTCACTGCCCGAGACGGCGTTCCGCTTTCTTCCGCCGACCCCGCCTCCGCTGGATACCCCCATCCCGCTGCCCAGCCCGCTCGAGTCGGGGCAGCCTGCCGCCCCGGAGCTTGCCGCCTACATCAACGACGCCTTCTACCCCCAACTGGCCTCCCGCCTGGCCTCCGATGACCTCCCCCGCAAAGACCGCCAGAAACTCGAGGCCTATCGCACCGCCAAAGCCGCCCTGCAGGACGAGCTTCGCGCCGTCCTGGCCCGCACCCAAGCGGTCGACCCGTCGGTGCGCGCCTTGGAACTGGATACCCTGGCCCAGTTGCAGGCCGCCCGCCTCGCGGAACTCGAAGCCACCGCCGAGCAGATCCGGGCCGAACTCGGCGGCCTTCCCCCGGAGAAACTGGCCGGCCTGGATAACGCCACGCCCCACCCGCAAGCGCCCAGCCCCGACACCGCCCTGCGCCTGCGCGTCGAGGCCCGCCTGCTGCGCAACGCCGCCTACCATCTGAACGGCCTCTCCCCCGCCCAGCGCCGCCTCCTGCGCGAGGCCGCCACCGAGCGCGAAAGCCGCGCCTCCCATACGAGCCTCGCCTCCACCTTCTTTTTCGCGCCCGAAGGGGCCCGCCTGCTCCTGCCGCCGAACCTGCCGCCAGCCCTCGTGGCCCAACTCGAGTCCTATAACGCCACCAAACGCGAACTCGCCGACGCCTTCCTCGCCACCCTCCGCGAACTGCTCTCCGGCGAGCCCGCCACCGCCGCGCAGAGGCTCCAGGAGCTCGCTACCCTCCAAGCCCCTGCCTTCGCCGCCCTCGACGCCCAAGCCGAGCAGCTTCGCCACGCTCTACGCACCAGCGCCGACCTGTCCGGCATTCCCGCTCCCCCCGCGCTCCCCCCAGACTTGGTCGCGCGCATCACCACCTACCGCCAACACAAACAAACGCTGCTCCAGCAACTCCACGCCACCCTCACGCAAACGGCCCGGGCCGCCGCGCTCCCTTCCGCGCGCCCCGGCGGTATCGCGGTGCCCATCACCGCCTTCACCCCGGACCAGCAGGCCGCCCTGGCCATCTTGAACCGCGAGAAGGACGCCATCCGCACCGCCCTCGCCGAGACCCAACGCACCGCCGGCGCCGGCCAGGATCGCAAATCCATCGACGACCTGCTCGAGAATTTCGAGCGCGCCCGCCAGGCCCAGGAACTCCGGGAACTGTTCCGCGACTACCGTATCGCCGTGCTGGAACCCGGGCTCTCCCCCGCCCAGCGCCGCCTGCTCTTCGCTGCCGCGCTGCAATCGCTCGCCCTGCCGCTGCCGTCCGGCGAACCGCTCCCGTGACCGGCCCCGCCTCCAACCGCCGCCCGGCCCTGGCCCTCGCCCTCGCCGCGCTGCTCACCGGCCTGCTGCTCTTCGCCGTATTCGCGGCGATGGTCCTGCGCTCGCGCACCGAGCTGCGCACCGAGATCCACCGCCGCATCGTCGAACGCGACGCCGCCGTGCTCCAGCCCTTCGCCATGCAGCAGGTGGCCGAAGGCTCCGCCCCCACTTCCAGCACCACACCGCGCTCCCCCCTCACCACGTTGCTGCGCAGCGCCCACCAGCAAGGCATGCTGGCCGTCGCCATCTTCGACACCGAAGGCTCCACCCTGGGAGCCGTGCCCGCCGACCAGCTCTTCGTCGAGCTGCCGGTGGACGACTATGTACGGCTGCAGACAGGCGGCGCGATCTCGCGCTACCATCCCGACTTCCCGCTCGACCAGTATTTCGCCGGCGTGGCCCCCGAGCAACCACGCGCCCCTGTGCTCGAGGTGCTGTTGACCGTGCGCCGGGATGCGGCCGGTCCCGCGCTCGGCTTCGTGCGCTACTCGATCGACGCCCGCCCGCTCGCCGGCGAGCTCGCCGCCATCGACGCCCGGCTGCGATCCCAGGCGGTGGTGACACTCACGCTGGGCGGGCTGTTGGTGGGCCTGGTGATGGCGGGCGCCGGCTACGGCCTGCACCGCGCCCAACGCACCATCGCCGAGCGCAACGCCCGGCTCACCCGCGCGCATTTCGAGCTCACGTTGGCCGCCAAGGCCTCCGCCCTCGGCCAGATCACCTCGCACCTCATCCATGGCCTGCAGGGTCCGGTGGCCGGGCTGCGCGCCGCCGTGGCCGCGCCGGGAGGAAGCGATTGGGAGAGCGCCGCCGGCTATACCGCGCGCTTGCAGGAAATGATCCAGGAGACGGTCGCCCTGCTGCGCGACGTCGGTGCCAATGCCAGCTACGACCTCACCGGCGACGAGCTCGCCGCCGCCATCCGCGAGCGCAACCAAGCCGCCGCGGCCCAACACGGCGTGGTATTCACAGTCGGGGCGGGGTATCCCGGCCTGCTTGACAGTCACCGCGGCGGCCTGCTCTGCCTGATTGCCAGCAATCTCGTGCAAAACGCCATCGCCGCCACGCCCCCCGGCGGGCGCGTGGAGGTGACGCTGACCGTCACGGCCGAAGCCCTCACCATCGCGGTCGCCGACGAAGGGGCGGGCATCCCGGAGGCCCAGCGTGCCCAGCTCTTCGAGCCCGGGCGCAGCGGGCGCCCGGGAGGCTCAGGGCTCGGACTGGCGATCAGCCGGTTGCTCGCCCGTCAGATCGGCGCCGAGCTCGCCCTGGTGGCCACCGGCCCTGCGGGCACAACCTTCCGGGTGAGCCTGCCGCTAAAGAGGTGAGCCGCGGCGGCGGTATAGGGAGTGGCGCAGGCGTCCCTGCCTTTGTTCTGATCGTAGCGACGTTCGCCAGAACGTCGGGCCCAGCGCCGCCTCACCGGCCTTCTGCCTTCTTCACTCTACGTTCTGCACTTGAAGGAACCTCCGCGTGAGCCGAGGGCATCTCCGCCAATCTACGTTTATCCGCGTTCCTCTGCGGTTACCCCTCCGGAAAATGGAACCACGGATTCACGCGGATGAACGCGGACAAGACATTCGGAATGGGGATGGCAGCCCCAATGAACGCAATGGATCGGAAGTTTCACCACAGAGAGCACGGAGAGCACAGAGATTCGGAAGAGCCATGTAGGCCACCGCGGCGAGGTGGCCGGGGCGTCTTCCACCCGTAGCGAAGCTCGCAAGAGCTTCGTCCGTCCTCCGTGCCCTCCGTGTCCTCTGTGGTGGAATCATCCGTTTTGGTGCCGTAACCGCCCTTCAACCTAAACCTTCAACCTCAACCGGCCGGTCAACCGTCCGCCCCGTCTCCGGCGTAGCTGGACGGCGCAGCCGTTCAGGCCACCGGTCGATTCATCTCCCGGCCGTAGGGCCCGGTGACATCGCGCTCCGCCCGGCTCACCGTCCAACGCCGCAGGCGGTCGAACACCTCAGAGAGAGTCGCCTCAGGAACCTTCGCGGCGGGCTTTCCATTCAGTCGGACCTTGTAACGCCGCTCGCCCCACGGCCCTGGGGCGTCAATGAGCTCGACTTTGAGACCGGTGCGGGTGTGCTGGTCCTTGATGGAGATCCGAAATCGGGCAGGCGAGGTCGGCATAACGCCCGGAAAGAAATTCTTCCCTGCAAATTCGCAACCCCTTGAACCAAGCAACCATCCGCACCGAGGCCGTAAAACGCGGTGCAGGTGAATCCCTACTGTTAGCCAAAAGAATGAAACCGGCGATCAAGGTGTTCGTGGATGCGCTCCGGGCTTACAGCCCAGATGGAGACGATTCTCCGGTTGCTTCGCTCTATCCTATTGTCGGTCCGATCGAGAAAGATACCGACGCCCCAGAGGTATTCGCGGAAATCTTCGCGTTCTTCGAGCGTTACCCCGATGCGGATCTAGGCATGCCCGGCCCCTTGGTTCATCTGCTTGAGCGGCACATTGGGCGGTACGAGAAGTTGCTGATCGCGTCGCTGCGAAGAGTCCCTTCAAGTAGCGGCGTCAATATGGTGAATCGGATACTGAACGCCCATCGAAGTGCCGAGGAGAGGGAAGTACTGATGGGGGTGTTGGCTGAAGTCGCAGGAGATGCGAAGGCGGCGGTATCGGTCCGCGACGAAGCTCGGCATTTCATCCAGTACCAAAACGGAGGCTAACCAGACGATACATCCAACGACTCTATGACGCCCGATTTCCAATCACAGTCCGCGGTTCGTCGTGGATGATCTGATGCGTTCTACCCAAAAATGTCGGGGACCATCACACTTACCGAGACCATCAAGTTCCACGCATCGAACGTGGTTCTTTCAAACGTCCAGCGTGCTGTCGCTGGCCGGATACCCGACGCAAGCGCCAGATTGAAGCGCGCTGGTTATTGGACGTCTCCGGACGTTGTGCGCCATTTGCCAATTTTGACGTTCGAGGTTTGCCGGAGCAGGACCGTGTCGCCCTGCTGGAAGCGATAGAAAGGACGACCGAAGAAGAGGTCCGACTTGAGTCCCACCTCGCCGAATCGCTTCGAGTGCTTTGCTCCCGGATCGAAGATGCGAGAAGGGAGTTTCCTGAGTATCCGAACGTTCGCTTTGTCGGAGAAATGGAGGATCTCGATCAGAATTGGGGCACAGCGGAGGTCGACATCGAAGCGAGTATGGAGCGTGTCATGAACGACGTTAACGCAGGAAAAGTCCACCTCATGACTGCCGATGAGTGGCTGTCTGAACAAAAGAAGCAGAAACAGGTAGAACCAGGCGGTACAGACAACGCCGGGGCTGCGCCCCGGCGTGTCTGACCTGCGACGTTCGCCGAGATGAAACGATTTACTCTCGCCTCCCTGATAGCGCCCCTTGCCATACCGATGGTCTTCGTCATCGCCGGTAGGTTTGCGCCGGAAGCGTTTGGCCTGGCGGCGATCGTCCTTCTATTCACAGCCAGCGCCACTTGGTTCGTCGGTGTTCCCCTGAATCTCGTCCTTGCCCGGAACGGAAAAGAAAGATGGTGGGTTTCGGTGCTCGCTGGAGCATTTCTCGGAATCGCGATAGTTCTTGGGCTAGTGGGCCGTTTCCCGAAAAGTGAGTCGCTCTACGTACTCTCGATCTACGCCGTTTGTGGCGCGAGTACGGCCACAGTATTTCACGCCATCTGGAAGATGAATCGCGGAAAAGGAAGGGCGAACCAGTCACTACAGCGCAATGCCTCTACGATGTCCTCCTCAACTATAAAGTCCGCAGTTCGGCATGGCTGACCTGAGGCGTTCGCCAAAAGATGACGACATATCAGACCGTGGTTCTTTTCGGCGCTGGTGCTATCGCGCTGATCCTCTGCGTTTGGGTTGTGATCCACCAGTCGCGCGAAAGTGCGCTTCTTTCCATCAAGCGCCGCCAGCGCATATTCTCGTATGATGCAGCCGTTCTATTTGTCGTAGCTTGCTCCTTTGGATGGATAGCATTTGAGGAAGGAATCTTTACGACGGTTGAGGGTAAGAAGGTGCTTCTATTTGATGGCGGGACCGCGTTATGCGCCGCGCTTGTGTTTGTGGCGGAGCTGCTGCGACGAATCATGCCACGGGCAGAGGACCGCCTGTTGATCGAGTTGGCGGAAGAAGTCGAAAAGATCCGGGCGAACCAGCGACTACAGGGAACGCCGGTAAAGCGTCCCGTCCTCTTCGACCGAGCCGGAGGCCCGGCGTCCCTGACCCGGAGCGTTCGCCAAGAGATGAGAATCCTCGCTGCGATTGCCTTTCTGTTGGGACTCACAAGCTGCGCGACACTTCATGTGGGCGAGAAGGACATCGTCGGCGGCTATGCTGAGGAGGGCTTACCCAGATTCGTCTGGTGCAGCTTGGCGGTAAAAGCCGACGGCCAGTACGAGATGCGTTGGGAGCCGGTTCTAAGCGATCCTGAAAATCGAAATACTTGGGTAAACATCGTTTCCGGTGTTTGGAAGTTGAATGAGAGAATTCTCACGCTGACGCCAGAATGTGAGAGCCTTGCTCGACCAGAGATGATCCGAGACCCGTTGGTTCCGCTTCGTTTCCGAGTAGAGCGGGTATCGAACCATCTTAGACTTGTGGACCTGACGCCAGGATCGGAATGGAGACTGAAACGATGAGAAGCGGAGGGCGAACAAGTCACCAGTGCCAATGCCGGTTAAGTGCCCGGTTTCCAATCACCGCCTGCCGCCCGGCATGGCACACCTGAAGCGTTGGGCCCAAAATGAACCGCGAGCAGAAATCCAGAATCTTCCTTTGGCACGCGCTCTCATTGGTCGTCATTCCGCACGTTGTGCTACTTGGGTTGCTCGTGTGTTGTTTTCGATTTCCGGTTCCGTTCTCCGTCTACTGCTTTCCAACTGCTCTTGTCTTCCCGAATCATTTCCGTGCGCATGCGGCGATATGGCCTGAGGACGGACTAGCATGGATACTTCTGGTGCTCTTCTATCTCGGAGTGGCACTGCTTTCCTCCACATTTCACACACGTTTTTCCAGAAGAAGAAATCGGCCCAACAAGACACCACTGCCAACTCCGGGAAGGTGTCCGACTTCCAATCACGATCGGCTGCCCGGAGCGGCAGACCTCTGACGTTAGGCATACAGAAATGATTATCACCCTCAACTCGGTTGACTTCGAGAAGGACTACCTAGCGGACATCCTAGGGGTAATCACTCGGCACCTAGAAACGGCTCATGCCGGCATCGACTGGAATCATCCCGAGCTATGTGACCTTTTCGACCCGATGGAGCATTTGGCGGGGACTGGTTCCGTGGCCGTTCAGCGTTATATAGCATCGGTGTGTGCAATTTTGCGAGCGCTCCGAGGAGAGGCACTAGTTCTTGGACCAGTCCGAAAAGGCCAGCCGGTGGCGCAGGTACTTCACTCCGTGGCGAATTGCTGGAAGCACGCGGAGGATCCTGAACCCATACGAGCAACGACCAAAGCCCCCCTCCTAGCAATCGGAGTCGATCCGTGTGCTGAATATTACGTCACGAATTGTTTGCATGAGATGGGATACCCACATTTCTCCGGATTGATGCCAGATTTGCTGGCATGGCGAGACGCTGTATATGGAAAGTATATCCAGACAGAAGCCTAACAAGACACCAGTGCCAATGCCGGGATCACGTCGTTCTTCCAATCGTCACCCGGCATCCGGCATGGCACACCTGAATCGTTCGGCTGATATGCACCGCTTTCTTCCCTTTCTTCTCAGCACAGCGTTCATCTTGAGCGGATGCGTGACGCACCTTCGTTGGAAACTATCGCGCAGAGACCGGTGAAGTTTTGAAAATACACAAGAGCGGGGTTGTAATGTTGTCACGGTTATCTAGCGAATATCCCGTCGGGCGAATACATATTGCTTATAGTGTTCTGGGTTTCGTGACCGGAAGGGAAGCTACTGCACATAGCATCCTGCTCGAACACCCATCACCTCATTGCGTATGCGTGGGTGCGGAATTCTTGTTTTCGGCAGATTGGTCTGACGTTATTGTAGGATGGAATGGTGTCTTGAAACAAGAACCGTTGCCGACGATATTTCAGAAAGAAATAAAGACAGAGCCGAACAAGTCGTCACAGAACAACGCCGGTAAAGTGTCGCCTCCGAACTCGGAGTCCACGGCCCGGCGTGTCTGAACTGATGCGTTAGGTCCTATGAAACACACTATTTGCACTGCGCTCCTCTTCGGTATCTTCGTTTGCACCGCGTTGGCCGGTGGAGAGCCGGTCAAGGATGCTCCGTCTGTCCTTCGCCTAGCGTCAGGTAAAGAGATCAAGGTGCTATCGATCACGCGCACGACTTTGCATGGCAGCGATGAGCCAGCAGTTTCGCTCCAGTACGAGACGACCATCAGTTTCCAAGATATGGCGAAGCTGTGGTCCGAAGTTGAGCAGGTTTGGGCGGCATTGCGTCCGATCGCCGAGCAGCAGAAGGTGCATGCTGCCGTGGTCACTGCAAACCAGCCGGCGAGCAGTTTTCTTCCCCTCTCGAAGGGCGCAGGTTGGGCTTGGAAGCAGCGCGCTGACGGGAGCTGGGGGGCGCCACCTGAGAGCGATCATGCAAGAGTCCCGAAATGAGCGACGGAAAACCTGACCTAACCATACGCCACATCCAACGCCTCTATAATGTCCGCCTTCCAATCAATATTTGTCAGTTCGGCGTGGCTGAGCTGATGCGTTGGGCGAAAGAAGATGTTCCACGATCTCACCACCGACCAACAGGCGCTCACGATTGCGATGGGCGAGATATCTGAGGCGTCTTACTCCGCCGGGTGGATGCTCGGTCTCGAGTATGCGCTTTGGTACCTGATGGAGACTGGGAAGAGTGCGAAAGGGCGATACCATCTGTCCGAAGAAGAGCGCCAGAAGTTGCGCGTCCTCTCCGAAAGATGCGGCGGTTGGATTACGTTCGACGATAAGAAGGGAGAGACGTTTGTTCCCGTCAGCGACTGGCGGTTGATGTTCGAGACCAATGCGTCGGAGTACATCGACACCGAATGAAAACCCGGCCCAACCAGTCGCCACATCCAACGACTCTACGATGCCCGTTTTCCAATCACGGTCCGCGATTCGTCGTGGCTGAGCTTTAACGTTGGCCGAAAATGAAACTACGCCCCGCCAGTCTTCTGATTTGTCTGGTAGCGTCACATTGGGCCGGTTGCGCAGGCCATCCAGCGACTCCTAATGCTCCAAAGGCGGTGGCTGACCCGACAGCAGATCATCTCCTCCTGCCTCAGCCGTCCGTATGGGCGAAAGTTGCCGTCGGGATGAAGCGAGAAAAGGTCCACCAGATACTTGGTCTTCCATTTAGGGTTATAGCTAAACCCTCTACGGAAGAGGAATGGCGTAGCCCGATGTCCACGAATGCCGATTTCCAGTTCCACACGCTCCACGTTGAGTTTGCGGCCGACCACACCGTGAAGCGAGTGTGGCGTGCTTCGCTCTCGCTTCAGTCCGACTCCTGGCCGCCGCCAGTGTGCGGAAATGATGAATGAAGGGCCAACCAGACGATACATCCAACGACTCTATGAGACCCGATTTCCAATCACAGTCCGCGGGTTCGTCGTGGCTGACTTGATGCGTTCGGCGACAAAAATGCGCGAATCACGTAAACGGTATTTCATCGGCATTGCTGTTGTAGTCACCGCGATTCTGATTGGCGCAGCCCTATTCCCAAATTACGCAGCCCCGCGGATTCGCTCTCCTAGACACGAAATCTACAATTGCCTGCGCCAGATTGTGGGATGTGGTGAGCAGTATTTGGCGGAAACTGGTGCCAGCGAAATCTCATTTGCGGAGATTGTGAAGCTCGACTCTTTCCCGAAGAGCTTGCCGTGCCTAGACGAAGCAGACTATACGAGTATCGTCGTGACCCGAGGGAGGCGAAGCTACATTGTGCACTCCGGTAAGCTTGGCGACATCGAGCTCAAGCTAACAACAGACGCAATAAAATGGCCGAACCAGCGGCCAGAGGCCAACGCCGGTAAAGAGTCCGTTTCACCTACCACGCCAGGGCCCGGCGTGGCTCATCCGTAAGCGTTCGCCGAAAGATGGCCGTCCTAATCATACTGCTACTGTTCTTCATGATGGGAGCTATCGCCCTTACCGCGATGCTCGTGATCAGGGGCTCAGCGAAGTCTGAGGCAACCGCGCGCGCGCTTGGGATCGGTGTCGTTCTAGAAGAGCGCAAGCGTTCCGACCGAGTTCCGCGCGCCATAGCCATCTTGTCGCTCCTCGTGCTGCCGGTCGGATTATACTTTGCGGCGTTGGCGGCCTTGGGTGCAGCGATGAGCGCAGGTTCCGGTGGTAGCGGAGGAGCCATTGTTATCATCGCCTTCCTGCTCCCACTCGGGCTTTCAGCATTCGCACTCCTGTTTGCCTCGACCAAGACGACGAGAGTTCTAGCCTGCATTCCTTTGGTTTCGCTGGTCGGACTGATCATCACGATTATCGCATTCAGAAAATGAAGAACGGAGGGCGAACCAGCCACCAGTGCCAATGCCGGGAAAGTGCCCGGTTTCCAATCACCGCCAGCCGCCCGGCATGGCACACCTGAGGCGTTAGCCAAAAATGATCCACTGTTGTTCAACGATGAAGGACGCCGTTGAAAGCGCCTGCGAACATCACAAGGATCGTTGGGACTGTCCCGACGCTTTGGTCAGCTACTGTGCAAAATTTGACGAGTATGGAATCATCATTCACGACGGTGGCTCAGCCGTTTCTCTGATTACCTTCTGTCCATGGTGTGGTGCAAAGCTTCCAGAATCGAAAAGAGATCGTTGGTTTGATGAGCTTGAGCGACTTGGTTTTCAAACTCCGGGGGAAGAAGAGATTCCTGAAATCTATAATGACGCGCGGTGGTATTCTCGATGAGAACGGAGGCTAACCAGCGGTCACAGCGCAACGGCTCTATCATGTCCTTCTCAACCTCAACATCCGCGGTTCGCCGTGGCTCTCTGGCCTGAGACCTTGTGGCGAAAGATGAGCAACGACTACACGCGTGAGAGAGTACTCGAGATCTTCGCCCGCTATCGCGTGTGTCCAAGTGCACCATTCGAGGAGGACTACTTTATGGATTTCTTCCTCGTGAATCCTGGCGGAAGAGGCTTACTTCCGGCAGCTTTTCGGGCCTCCGTCGCCGCAACCGCTTTGTCCAAGAGGTAGAGCAGGAGTTTCTCGTATGCTTCGGGACCAAGGACTTTGACCGCATCTTCTCAGTCCAGCGATTCGTCGACAGGGTCATTGAGTTGCGGTCATCGCCGAAGTCATCCCGTGGCGCCTTGAAGGCGCGGTTGCAGCGCCAGTCAGGATGGGGCGCTGTCGTTGTGATCGATTTCTTCATTCTGTCACTCGCTCTTTGGTGCCGCGGTATTGTCTGGCTTTTGATCCCACTAGTCCTCTGCGCTGTTGGATTCTCGTTGTGGGCGGGCACAGCAATCCAGGCAGCAAAGCGCCATGATCGTGCACTCGCGTTCCGACTTGGGGTCAGCGAGGTTTGATCAATCATGAGAAATCAGCCGAATCGGGTAGCCGGCGGTAGTGAGCCGCCGGCCCCCACACCACCCGGCGTACGGGTCCGTACCGGGCGATGCCAGTCTCCATCATTCATCGACGCGTGCGGCGCCTTCGGGATAATAGTAGGCGAGCCAGGCCTCCTGCAGGGAGACGACCCAGGTTTTGCGGCACGCAAAACCTCGGACAATCGGAGGATCGATCCGCGCCATCCGTGCAATCCGTGGTTCATAATTCCGAAGGGCGAACCCGACGTTCTGGCGAAGGTCGCCACGACCAGCACGCAGGCAGGGACGGCGCCACCCATGGAAGTCTCTGTATTCTCCTCCCCCTCTGTGCCCTCTGTGGTTCTCGTCCAGGCGGTTCAGCGTTCCCCCCCCGCCCCCCCCCCCCCGCCCGGGGGAGCCCCCCCGGGGGCCCCCGGGGGGGGGGGGCGCCGCGCCCCCCCCCCCCCCCCCCCCGGGGGGGCCCCCCCCCCCCCCCGAGGCCACCCACCGCGGTGGCCCACCGACCTTTTCGAGCGTTTCGCCACGAGGAGGCGAATCCCCTGGCAAGTCGCCACGACCCGCGCGGCCCCCGGCCTGACCCCCCTCTGTGTCCTCAGTGGGGGGGGGGGGTTTGGGCTTTGCGTTCTCTGCGGTTAACCTCTTCCGAACCTCTGTGATCTCAGTGCCCTCCGTGGTGAGACTCGTGGCGGCGACCGGCGCGCCCCCGCCGCCCTCGCCCCCAGTCCACTCTTGACCGGTCCTCCGCCCAGCGGTCATTCCCTAGCTGCGGCGCACGCTCCTCTCCGGGACATGCTCCACCCCGCCCCCCCACGCCTGCATGATTCCCGACCAACCGCACCCGGCCGAGCCCACCCTTGCGCGGCCCAACGGCCAACCGGCCGAGGTGCTGTCCATCGTGCTCGACCACTTGGTACAGGGGCTGGTCGTCATCGGCCCGGACTTCCGGCTGCTCGCCTTCAACAGCACTTTCGAGGAGCTGTTCCAGCTGCCGCCCGGCACCATCCAGCTCGGCGGGGACTATCGCGACGTGCTCCGCACCTGGGCTGCGGCCACCGGCCAAGACCAGGCAATGCTCGAGCGGGCCATTCGCGAACTGGCGCTGCAGACCCCCTTCGACTTCGAGTTCCCCCAATCGATCCACGGCGAGACCCGCTGGTGCCAGTTGACCCACAGCCCGCTGCCCACCGGCGGTTGTGTGCGTACGTTCACCGACATCACCGAGCGCAAGCGCGTCTCCTCCGCCCTCGAGCAACACGTGCGCCTACTCGAGCACGCCCTGGCCGAGGTGCGCGAGCTCCAGGAGATCCTGCCCATCTGCATGTTCTGCAAACGGATTCGGGACGACCGAAACTACTGGTCGCAGATCGAACACTATCTGGCCAAACATGCCGGCGCCCGCTTCAGCCACGGCATCTGTCCGGAATGCATGGAGTCCCACTTCCCCGGCCAAACCGAGCGCCCGGAACCACCGGCGGAAAGAACGGATACTGTTTGGGGGGGAGGACCGCTGCCGCCCCCTTTTTTTTTGGGCGGCTGTCCGCCAAACGGAAGTCGGGCCGCCGGGAAGGTGGCGCGGTAGCGATGCCACCGGCGACCGCTCGTTTCTGTCTTTTTTTCTAGTGACACTGCGTCCACCGTCCCCCTCAGCGGTCCGCCGCCGGGCCGGACTCGGGGGCGAGGGGTGCGAAGACAAAGCGCAACCCACGCACGTAGGACTCGATCTGCATGCCGGCGTGGCGCTCGCCCTCGATGATGCGGAACTGGTAGGCGAGCCCCTCGTACTTGCGCGACGAGACGCGGGCGTTGTAGCGCAGCGCGCCGCCCATGAAACCCGGCGCTTCGTTGCCGCCTGTGCTCACGAAGAGCCGGCCGCGGAGCGTCTTGCCGGCCTTCACGAAAGCCTCCTCAAAACCGAGCAGCCAGTCGTCGCCGAGCACCACGGCCGGGGTGGCGGCGATGTAGCCCTCGAAAAGTCCCGGCTCGGCGTACATCGAGTAGAGCGTGAAAAGACCCCCAAGCGAAGCGCCGGCCAGTATCCGGTGGGCGGAATCCGCCCGATACTCACGCTCCACGAACGGGATGATCTCCGTCTTGATCGTGCGCAGAAAGTCGGCGGCGTGGCCGGAGGCCTCCGGGCCGCCCCCACCGAAAGGCACAGGGGAGAGTTCCCAGCGGCGCAGGTTGCCGTAGTCGAGGGCCTCACCGACATAGCCAAGGCCAACGATGATGAACTCCGGGGCGACCTTGTCGTAGGTGAGCGCTTCGCGGTTGGCGTACATCTTCGCGAAATCCCAATAGCCGTCGGTCACGTAGACGACGGGGTAGCGGCGGTCGGGATTCGCGGCGTAGCTGGCGGGCAGGCCGATGTGGAGCTGGTACTGGCGGCCGGCGGCATTGCGCGGCAGATCACGCAGCTGCGAGCCAGGAAGGGTGAACGCAGGAAAGGCGGCCGGCGCGGCGTCAGCCGCGGGGGCGGCGACGGCAAGCCACGCGGAAGCGGCGAAGAGGAGGGAGTACGTGCGAAGGTTCATAAGAAGATTGGGGAAGCTACGACCCGGTGTCCATCGCAGGAGCGTGCTTGCACGCGATTAGGGGCCCCGAATCGCGTGCGAGCACGCTCCTACAAAAGCGCGCGGCGCCTAGGGGTGACTCTCGTGCGCGAGCGCGATCACGTTGTTCCACCGCTCGAACGGCGCGTGGCGCTTGATCACAATTTCGTGCCGCGGACGGATCTTCGCGAGTTCCTCGGCGTTGGTCGCTGGATTGTCGATGATCTGCTCCACCACCCAAGCGACCTCGGCGGCCTTCAGACAGAGTTGAGGCTCGATCGTTCGCTGAGGGATGGCCTTCCAGAACGGCGTGTCCACAGTTCCGGGGCAGACGGCGTGCACATGGATGGTGCGGCCTCCGGCCTTCGCCTCCTCCTCCATCTGCGAAGCGAGATGCAGGGCGAACTTGAGCTGCGCACCCTTGGCCGTGCCGTAGCCGACCTCCTTGTTCCAGGTGCCGCCGCTGGCCAGCGACGCAATCTGGATGATATGGCCGGCGCCATTGGTGCCGGCGCGCAACTTGGGCAGCGCCTGCTTGGCGGTGAGAAAGGCGCCGAGCACGGCCACCTCGAGAGTCTCCCGAAACTCCTGCTCATCGAGTTCATCGATGGTGAGGCAATGGCCCTTGCCCGCGCTGTGGATGAGCGCATCGAGCGTGGGCCCGCCAGCGGCGATGAGCCGGGCCACATCGGCGGCCTTCGTCACATCGCCCACCACAACCTCGGCCACGCCGCCCGCCTGGCGGATCTGGGCCGCAACGCTGGCGAGCGTGGCCGGCGTGCGGCCGCCGAGGACGACCTTCCACCCACGGGCAGCGAGCCGCAGGGCGATGGCCGCGCCGATACCGGAGCCGGCGCCGGTGATCACGGCAGTTTTGGGTGGGGTGACGTCAGGGGATGACTTCATGGGGACAACGGTTCTGCCCATGCCCCGGGCCGAGGCGATGGAAAACACTTCGGGCGGAGTGCCCCAGGCGGGGTGATTCATTCTCCGCGCGAGAAACCACGGCTCTGTCGCGAGACACCGACCGACGCTCTAACGTTTCGCTTCGGCCGGCACCAGATCGGTGGCCCCGGCGGCGACAAAGCAGATACCACCGGCGGACGAAACGCGCTCCGCCCCAACGCCAACCAAGTTGCGCCCGGCGGCCACGGCAAGCGCCGCATCACCGGCCGGCGCGAGCCCGGCGGCCACCCGCGCCTCCGCCGCCACCGCGGGCGCCAACCGCGCCGTGACGAGGTAACGACTGTTCACCGACGCGGTGGGGATTCCCGTGGTCACCATCAGGCCGGGCTGGTTGCGCCGAGCCCAGTCCTCGAGGCAGGCCAGCAGCAGGGCGTAGGGCAACGCTCCCTCCGGTTTCCAATAGGCAAGCTCGAGATCAAAGGCGTCGCGCTGGAGCAAAAGACGGTAGGCGCGATGCAGCACCTGCGCGTATTCCGCCGGGTGCGCGGCCAACCAGGCCACATGGCGCTGCAATTGCTCGGTGTAGGTGCCGCCCGCAGCGACCGCCGCCTTGAGCTCATCGGCGGTGGGCGTGCGCCCAAAGGCGTCCTGCCAAGCCTTGACGGTTACGGTGAGCAGAAGCGCCGGATCGCGCTGCAAGGCCTCGCGGCGGGCGGCAAGCTGGGCTGCCAACGGGAGCGCCAGGGACGCTTCCCCCGCCGTAAGCTCCGTCGCCGTCGGCGCGCGCCCCAGCGCCAGCACAAACGAGGCCGCGAACCGGTCCTTCGGATCCGAGGACTCGGCAGGCGCGGCCACGGCAGCCGACGCGAGAGCTGCAACCATGAACAGGGGGGCGAGACGGGACCGGGTGAACATCAACCGAGAGCAATGAACATCTGCCGGTTCGTCAAATGCCTTGCGCCAACGCGCAACCGCACAGCGCGCAGGACAGCCTACCGCCGCCGCGCTTGGCGTAACCCGTGAGCGGCTCCGGCGCGCACAGACGGTGAAACGGCGCCGGCCCGGATCCTCGCCGGCTAACGCAGCGCGAGCTGCTGCCGCAACCACGCGGCACGGTCCCCCCGGATCGCCGGAACCTCGGTCATCGCGTGCGAGGCCCCCCCGTAGACGATCAGACGCTTGGGCCCCGCCACTGCGGCGAAAAACTCCACCGCCTTGGCTAGTGGCACGTATTCGTCCTTCTCGGCATACTGAAGCAGAAACTCGCTCCGGGGATTCCGCGCCAAGCTGTCACGAAGTTCCAGGGGCCGCATCTGCGCCAGATAGTCCGTCATCACTTCCGGCTTGGCCGCGTAGAAGGCCCAGTCGAGCAGGCTGGGCGTACCGGCTACGAGTACGTAGGCGTGCACCCGCGAATCCACGCCGGCCAGCAGCGCCGCATGCATGGCGCCGTAGTCATGCCCCACCAACGCGGTGCGCGCCGCCTCGACTCCCGGCTGGGCCAGCAGCACATCGAGGGCGCGGCGCAGTTCCACCACCTGGCGGACCGAGGCCGCGCGATCCGTCTCGAAGGTCCGCTCCTTGTACCAGTGCGGGCGGGCCCACATCGCCTCGACCAGCAGGGAGACCACGCCCTCGCGCGCCAGCGCCGTCGCCTCCTCGAGAAACTGAGTGCGGTTGGTGGTAACCGGATCGCCGAGCCAATGCACCCACAGCACCGCCGCGAACGGCCCCGGACCCGCCGGCCGCACGAGCGTCGCCTGCACCGGCGGCGCCTCGCCGTGGGGTGAGCCGGCAAAGGCCACCTCGGTCACCGTCACGTCACCACGGGAAACAGTCGCCCTGGTCTTGAGGGCGAGGTCCGCTCCCGGGTCGTAGTCAAAGAGCGTGTTCGCTGCGGGCGCAAGGGCGGCCGGGGGCGACCCCGGCGCATCGGGCCCGCCCCCGGAGGCGGCCACAGCGGCCGTCACCTGCATCAGGAGTATGGCGACCGCCGGTCGGTACCACGGGAGGCCAAGACTGGGTTTCATCATCGCATCAATAGTCGCTTCCGGCCCCGCTTGGCAATTCGCCCCGCCACCGTCCCCCTGCCGGGCGAGCCCGCGCGGGCATTCCTCGCTTGCTCCAGGCGGCGGGCGGCGCCCAGTTTGCGCGTTTCAATCCGATGTCCCAACCCTCCTGCCCAGCCTGCTCACTCGAAGACGTGCTCAGCCACTCCGACCATTGGGAGTGCGCTACCTGCGGCCATGAATGGCCCAAGGAGGCCGCCCCCGAAGCGGCCCGCATCGTCAAGGACGCCAACGGCACCCCGCTGGCCGACGGCGACACCGTCGTATTGATCAAAGACCTCAAGCTGCGCGGCGGCTCCGGCGTGCTCAAAGGTGGCAGCAAGGCCAAGGGCATCCGTTTGGTGGACGGCGACCACGAGATCGACTGCCGCATCGATGGCGTGGCCATGGCGCTCAAGGCCTGCTTCGTGAAGAAGAGCGAGTAAAAGGGCGGCGCGAAGGCTGGCGCCGCGGTCCGAAGGATCCCGCTGCCTTCGGTGGCCCGCGGTGCCCCCAACGCGGACGGACGTGATTGCCGCCGCTGGCGCCGCCTGCGCAGTTTCGGGCCCGACGACGATCCCGGAACACCGAGCGAAGTTGCGCTCTGGCTCCGGGCTCTGCCGCCGTTGCCTGCAGCATCACGGCCCTTCAAGGCGGATTCGTACCGAAATGCTTTCCAATGGTGGGGGCGGGCTTTACGCCCGCCATCCGATCGACCACCGAACAGGCGGGCATGAAGCCCGCCCCACCGACGGAAGGATACTTGCAGGCCGCTCACCCAGCGTGCCGAGCCGGGACTGAATCCATTTCTGCCCAGCCCTCAGTTTCTGCGGTCGTCGCGATTGCGGTTGTCCCCGTGCTCGTCGCGGCGGTCGGGCTTGGCGTTGCGCCCCGGGCCCGGCGGAGACCAACGGCGGGGATAGGTGCGGGTTACCTGACGATGGTGCCGCTCCGGCGAGTCGCGGAACGCCATACGCACCGAGGGGCCGCAAACAACAGGTCCACCGAGATGCCCTGCGGCTGCGGGCGCCGCACCCAGGTGCGGCCGTCGCGATAGACAAACTCGTGACGCGTGCGACTGTAGTAGGTCTCATAGCCGGGGTAATAGTCGTAGTCGTCCTCAAAGGCCACCGAGGCCTGCACTTGCGGGCCGGATCGATAGCCTTGGCTGTGATACGAGCCCTCGGTCAGGCATCCGGTCAGGGTGACCGCCAGCAGGGCGCAGCCGACAACTCCGGCCGAGGGGAGGGATAGAAACGCTTTTGGGTTCATGCCCTGATTCTAGCCGGCGCCCGATGCCCGAACCATGGGTCGATGACCTACCGGCGGCGCAAAGCCCGGCGGCGGGGGCCGGACGTCGTGCCGTGTGATGAAGCCGATTACCGACCCGCCCGCCTCCGGCACATGGGCGGCAGGGCCCCACCTCGCGCTCGGCGATTGCGTTCGCCAAAGCCCTCCGGCATGGTTGCCGGTTCGAGCCGCCCAGCGACTCGGCATCCATGTTCTCTCGAAGTCTGCAGCGTCTCAGTGTTGGTTTCTTCTCGGCCTTGCGGCGCGGGCTGTATGCGTGTGGCGACTGGGCCCGGGCCCGGCCCCACGTGGCCGCTTGGCTGTATCGCCCCGCTGACGGCGGCGACGCGGAGTATCGCGAGTTCAACGGCCGCTATTTCGCCCATTTCAGCGAACAGGAGAAGATGCTGGCCGACCGGCCCCGCATGGACTTCTACCACGCCGCGATCGCGCGGCAGGTCCGGCCGGGCGATCGCGTCATCGATCTGGGCACCGGCACCGGTATCCTGGCCGCCTTCGCGGCCCGGCAGGGCGCGGCCCGCGTGTACGCCATCGATCACTCCAAGATCCTCAAGCACGCGCGCCGCCTCGCCGCACACAACCACATCGAACACGTCGAGTTCATCTCCACCCACAGCAAGGAGTTCACTCTGCGCGAGCGCGTCGACGTGATCCTCCACGAACAGATGGGCGACTTCCTCTTCGACGAGGCGATGGTGACCAATGTCATCGACCTGCGCGACCGGCTGCTGAAACCGGGCGGGCGCATCGTGCCGGCAGCCTTCGAATTCTACTGTGAACCGATCAAGGTGAAGGACTCGCGCCGCATCCCCTTCATCTGGGAGCTCGACGTCCACGGCTACAACTTCTCCTGCCTCGATCGCAGCCGGCCCCAAGAGGAGCAGTATTACCGCCACAACAGCTGCGACCTCGGCGTAGTCGAACACTTCCTGGGCGCCCCCGCCCCCGCCCTCACGCTCGACCTCCACACCCTGCAAGAAGCCGACGTGCCCCGCGAGATCCACCTCTCGCGCACAGTCGTGAACGCCGGCCGACTGGACGGATTCGTGGTTTTTTTCCGGGCACGAGTCGACGGCGACCTCTCGTTGAGTTCGGGCCCGCTGGACGCCGGCCGGGCCCCGCATTGGGGCTTCCGCACGCTGCGCGTGGCCGCGGAGAACTTCGCCGTGGGCGACACGATCGAGCTCACCCTGACCGTCGGTCAATGGGCCGAGCCCGACACCTGGCGCTGGAGCCACCGGAAGACGGCGGACGCCAGCCTGGTGCACGCGTAGCCCGGTCGCCAGCGTGGGCCGCTACTTCTTCTTCGCCTTCTTCGCGGCGGCCGCCGCTTGGTTGGCGGCAGAACGGTTGAGTTTGTGCAGCGGATTTTGCTGCCGCTGAAAACGCTGGTCGGCTTTCCGGTCCTTGGCTGTCGGGAGATACTTGGCGCCCATGCCCTAAGGCCGTCGATCCGGCCGCGACAGGCAATCGGAATCGCAGGGCGAAGCCGGCCGGGCTATCAACTCAAACCCCGCGTGATCGATTGCAGCCATCGGCCACCCGACGGACCCTCCGCGCAACCGAGGGCACCGCACTTGCCTCTCGGCATCCCGACCGTTTGCATCGCGTTTCATGAGCGAACTCCCGGACTGCTTCTACTGCCGCAAGGACCAGCGCCTCCACGACCTGATGATCGAGGTCGCGCCGCTCGCAGTCTCAACCCTCTACCTCTTTCGCGAACAAACCCATCCCGGCCGCTGCGTCGTCGCCTACCGCGGGCATGTGAACGAGCTCTTCGAGCTCCCTGCCGCCGAGCTCGCCCGGTTCATGCAGGACGTCGCCCGTGCGGCCCAGGCGATCAAGACCGCCACCGGCGCCAAGAAGATCAACTACGGCGCCTACTCCGACAAGCTGCCGCACCTGCACTTCCACCTCGTGCCGAAGCTCGAGGGTGGTCCTTCCTGGGGCTCGACCTTCGAGATGATGCCGGCGACCAAACGGCTGCTCGACGAAGCCGGTTACGCCGCGCAGATCGGCGCGATTCAAGCCGCGCTCTGAACCGGTTGCTCTCCCGCCCGAAACCGGCCAAGCCAGCAGCCCCGCCGCCGCAGCAAAAACGCCGCGCCCTCCCTCGATGGGGGGACGCGGCGGCGTGATCCGCAATCGGCTCAGGCCGAGGACTCAGCGACCGGCTTTCTTGTCGCGCTTGGCGGCCTTCTTCTCCGCCTGCGTCTTCTGCGGCTGCTTCTTGGTCTGCTTCTTGGCGTCTTGGGTTTTGCCCATGGTCGTGGTGTTGGTTCGTGGAGGTTGTCGGAGGGAAACTATGACAGAGACGGGGGTGACCCCGGCCCGGCGCACCCGCAATCCGCGGGCCGTTCCGGCCGGGTCACGGCGGATGCCCTACTTCTTCTTGGTGGCGGCGGCCTTCGCCTTGGTCGCCTGCTGGGCCGTGACGAGCGCCTGCTTCTTCTTGTTCGCGCCGTCGGTGATCGTCTGCTTCTGCGTCGCCTTCTTTTGCGTGGATTTCGGTGACTTGTCGCCCATGATTGTAGTGCTTTCTTTGAGTTTACTCGCATCCGGAGCGGGTATCGCCGCGGGCGCGTGATGGTTTTATCGGCGAAAAACCCGCCCGAAGGCGAGCCTAGACCGCGCGTGGTGGCCGAAAATCGGGGACAGGGAACCACCACCGCCGCTCCGACGCCGGGGCGCGCCGGCACCCGGCGCGCGCGGCCAGGCCCGACCACTCGCGGAGATTCTCGCGGCGCCGGGCCAGTGGGGACCGGCCGGCCCCTGTCTACGTGCACCAGCCAGACCGGAAAAGGCCTAAGGTTTCGCGCCGCCGTCACGATCAAGAAAGCCCCCGGCAAGCAACTGATGGTCGCCTGCAAGGATCGGCTGAACGACGCGGAGCTCGCCGAGTTGGTGCAATACCTGCGGTCGCTCCAAAAGCGCTGACCACCCCGGCGAACACCGCCTCTCGCCGCCGGGGGAGTGCCCCGCTCTGTATTGGTCCTGCTGGCATCGCGCGCGGCTGGCGAAGGGGCGTACCGCCGCGCGATCGCAACCGCGGCCGCGTCGGGGCTGGTTGGGTTGGGCTCGGTTCACCTCTGCCAGGATTCCGGGCCCCGATCAATAGGTTCGCCACGCGCCCCAAATCCGCCCGAGGTGGAGCACATCACCACCCATCCCGATCTTCCCCTCTGCGCCGGCTGCGGGCGTTGCTGCCACTTGGTCGTTGAGCTGCGTCCGGGCGACTCGGTGCCGGAAGCGCTCGTGGTCGAGCATGACGGCGCGCGCTGCATGGACCAGCACGGCGACGGCGCCTGTGTCGCCCTGGATCCCGTCACGCGGCTCTGCACCATCTACGAGATCCGTCCGCTTACCTGCCGTGAGTTCAACCGCGGCGAAGCGCTCTGCCGGCGGATTCTCGGTCTGCCTCCGTCGCCGGCCGCACCCGCTGCGCCCTGAGCATCCCTGGAACACCCCGCCGCCGCCTTCATCGGCCTGGGGCGAGAGAGGCCCCAGCGCCACTCCTGCGCTCAACCGGGCCCTGCGGCCGGCAGGCGCAGCGCCGCGGCGACTTCGCGCTGGAGCAGGCCCAGCGGGATCGGCTTGGCCACCACCCGCACGGCCTCCGGACCCGAGCGTAACCACATCGGCAACTCATCGAGCAGCCCCGTGATCACGATCACCGGGATCTCCCGCCTCAGGGCCCGCACCGCCTTGACGACGGCGTCGCCGGCGAGCCGGGGCAACCGGAAATCGGTGATGACCAGATCAAAACCCTGGCACCCCAGGCACTCCAGTCCGGCCTCCGCCGACTCGACCGCTGTCACCTCGAAACGGAAGCGCTCCAACGCGGCGGCCAGAAACGCCAGCACGGCAGGATCATCGTCGACCAAAAGGACCTTCGCGTTCATCGCCCTTGTTTCTTCAGCGAGGATGGCGCGCGCGTCGATCCGAATCGGCGCGACGCGCGGACTGCCGCCTCCCTCCGCGCGCCGGTCGGCCCCGGCCAGCACGCCGCCCGCGTCCCCCTTGACCGCTTACGAAGAAGTTTCCAGCCTCGGCGGTGGGCGCGCCGCAGGGTGCGCTCCGCCTTTCCCCAATGATTGTTCCCGAATACTGGGCCGAAGCGCGCCTCCACCAGGACCGCACCCGAGGTCGTCGCCAGGTGACCGTGCGCCGCTTCGGTTGGTCGCAAACCAGCCAGGCCGACGCCGAACGCATGGCGCATGCGCGTGCCCAGGAGGTTTTCCGCCTCGTCGTCGCCGGCGAGCCACTCGCCCGCCGCGAACCGAAGGTCGGCTACAACGGCGCCGCAGGCGTGCCCATCCGCGAGGAGATCCTCGCCCGCCATGGCGCGGCGGTGATCACGCGCAACTCGTATGGTGCCCATTGCCTAAACACCCCGGACGTGCTCTTCGCCGACGTCGATTTCGCCAGACCTCTGGGCGGCCGGGTCGTGTTGACCTACGCCTGCCTGCTGCTCACCGCAGCGCTCGGCCTCGGGCTGTGGTTACGCTCCGGCACCCTCGGCGCGGTGGCGGCGCTACTGGCCCTGCTGCTCGCCCGGCCGCTGGCCTCCGCCATGCGGAAGGCTTTCGTGGGCTGGTGCGGCGGCCCCGAGCGGTGCGCGCGAGCCCGTATCGGGGCCTTCATGGCCAGGAATCCCGACTGGCTTCTGCGCCTCTATCGCACGCCGGCGGGCTTCCGCCTGCTCGCCCTCCACCGCACCTTCGACGCCCGCGACCCGGCGGTGGCCCGCTGTTTCGCAGAACTGGGCGCCGACCCCGTGTACGCGGCGATGTGCCACAACCAGCATTGCTTCCGAGCACGGGTGAGCCCCAAACCTTGGCGCATCGGCCTCGGCGAGCATCTGCGTCCCCGCCCCGGAGTCTGGCCGGTGAACCCGGCGCGCCTGCCCGACCGGCAAGCCTGGGTACGCCGCTACGAGGAAACGGCGGCGCCGTTCGCCTCCTGCCGTTATGTCGAGACCCTCGGCCGGGGCGCCGTGCATCCCGCGGCCGAGTCTGTGCGCGAACTCCACGACCGGCTCAGCCGCGCCCTCGACGACCTGAAGATCGCGTGATGAGGTCACCCGGAACCCCGAGAATACAGCGGGCCCGACTTGATCACCCCATTCCGCACCGTAGCTCTCAACGGCCCGGTAGCGGCGCCCTCGTTCCCATGGCCCCAACTCTGCCCTACCGGAACCGCGGGCTGCCCATCGACGCCCGCCTCGCCGACCTAGCCAGCCGGCTGCCCCTGCCGGAGAAGATCAACCGACTTCTCCGCTCGAACCGTCAGTGAGGCGGTGCAGGGCGGCGGCCTGGGCAAGTTTCGCGGTATGGCCGGTGCCGGCATGATGACGAATGGATACAAGAGGCATGAATCCGATTCCCTGTGGGGTGCGGGAATCGGCTAGTTTGCCGAGCCCGGCCACGCGGACAAACGAACCGGCCCCGGCGGCTCGCCCACCGGCGCCGCACCCACTCCGTGTTCGGCTTTCGTGGCGCTTTCGCTGGTGAAGATCTCGCGATGCGTCGGGTAGGCGAGCTGCAGTCGCGGGTCGCGGGCAAAGTCGGCGAGGATGCGGCCGTGCAACTTGGTGCGCATGGTCGATTTGCCCCGGTAATCGGCGATGGTCACCAGCGTGAAAACCACCCCGCTGTCACCGATCGTGCAATAGAGCTTCGGCTCGTACACGGCATCGGCGCGACCATACCGCGCCTCCATGCTTCCGACCTCGCGGCGGGCCTCCGCGAAAGCCTCGGCCGAAGTTTCCTCCAGCGCCTTGCGAATCACCGTCGTGGCTTCGGCCAGCGGGGTCTCGTAGGTGACCGTGATGTCGGTGCGCAGCCACACCCAGCGATGCCCGTGGGTGGCGTTGTACACGCGATGGCGGAAGATGAAACTGTTGGGGAGGGACACGATCCGTCCCGTGGGGTGGTCGAGGTGCAACTCTCCGGCGAGCTCGTTCAACGTGGTACGGAAAAGCTGGAGCTCGAGCACATCACCCTTCACTCCGTCGATCTCCACCCGGTCGCCTACGTGAATCTTGCCGCTCACGACGATGCCGAACCAGCCCGCCAGCGACGCGAAGACGTCCTGCAACGCGATGACCAGCGCGGCGCTGACAATCCCGAGCGTAGTGGCCAGCATGCGCAGGTCCTCAAAGAAGAAGCCCGCGAGCACGACCAGCAGCACCCCGACCGCGAGGTAGCGGTTCACCCGCCGCGCGCTCACCAGCATCTCCTTGGTGTAGAGGCGCGGCAGCGCCACCCGATCGCCGGCGGCAAAGAGCAGCACCACCGCCACCGCCGCGGCCAACGGCCAGACGAGCCAACGCGCGAAGCGCCGGGTATATTGCTGCTGCCGATCGGCCAGCCACGCGCTCGCGGCGCGCAGCAGCTCGCGATGTTGGTCGATGGCCGCCGCCTCCTCCTCGAGGGCGCCCTGTTGGGCCACCAGAAACGGCACCCTCGCGGACAGCGCAGCCTTGTCGCGATGCGCCGCGGCCAACAAACGGTCGACGCCCGGAGTGGAGCGGAAGAAGCCGGTCTGCGGGGCCAGCAGGGCGATCTCGTCGTCGATGCCGGCGAGCTTCTCGTTGGCCAAAGCCAACGCCTCGCGGGCGGTCGCCAGCCGTTCGCTTACGGCGGCAGCGGTTTCCTCGGTCGCGGCCAGGCGGGCGGCCCGCCCCTGCAACTCGCGGCGCCGCTCCCACCATCTTCCGAGATTGAGCGGCGGAGACACCGGTTCGTCGCGTTGCCGCAGCGCAATGGCTTCCAGTTCGCGGGCAATGGCCAGCCCGCAGCCCACCGCCTCGCGCTGCAATTGGAGGGAGTCGAGCTCCTCCCCCACGGTGAGCAACTGTTCGTCCAGCGCTCCCGGGCGGGGGTCGCGCGCCTCCCCGCCGGCGGCCGCCAGCCGCCGACGCGCCGCCCTGAGGTCGTCGCGCTGGGAAGCGGCGGTGCGCAAGCGATCATTGAGGGTCGCCAGTCGGGTCTGGAGCGGTTGGGTATGCGCTTCAAGGGTGCGCACCAGGGTCTGGAGACGGGCGGCCGGATTATTGTCCTGGCGCTGATCGATGGCCTGTTCCTTGGCCTCCAACAACTGCCGCTTGCGCAGGAGGTCGCGCTCCCGCTCGAGCAGGGCGCGGCGCTCCTCCAACTTCTTGCGCTCGCGGCCTGAAGGCAGCTTCTCGACCACCGTCTGCAGGGTCGCGAGCTCATCGGTTACTTGCTGCAGACGGGTGACCTCCTCGCCGACGACGACCAGCGTCAGCGCGAGCGCTGCTACCAGACCGATGGTTCGCAGGGGCAATCGATACACGGCGGGGATCCTCCGACAGCAAGCATGGCGGGATCATCCGGCCTCTCAACGGACGCCCCCCTCGGGGAATGCCTGTATTTCGGATCGGGCCTGTTCCGGCGATCCACCTGCTAATGACGTGCCAGCGCGAGCACCACAGCGACGGCGCGCCTGCGCAGTCTCTTCTAGTCGGGGCGCCGCTTGCGACGCCCATGCCGCGGTGCTTGCATCGCCCAAACCCTCCGCCGGGATCCTACGCCCGCAACCACCACGCCCTCGCCGTCTCCTATCCCGTAGGGGCGGTGCTTGCCGCCGCCCGCCCGGCGCCGCCTGGCGCCGCCCTCTCGTAGCGACGTTCGCAAGAACGTCGGGATCGATGCCCGGCGCTCCCCCAGTTTCCTTTGTTCTCTTCGTTACCTTCTGTCGGCTGCGGAATTTGGGTTGAACGACTCCCGGCCCCTTCAATCCGGTAACTGTGCGGGCAACTGCGCGCCGATCCGCGCCACCACCGCCGCATAGGTCTGCAGCGCCGTCTCGCCGGCCGGCTTCACCCGGTAAAGCGCGCGGTCCAGCCGCTCGAACCAGCCGTAGACGTTACCATGCAAGATCGAGAGCGTCTTCGCGCCTGTCCCCACCGCGCGCAGTTGCCGCGGCGCGAGCGGACCAAACCGTACGAGCGCAGCGGCGATGAGCAGAGCATTCTCGCGGTAGGCGGTCACCAGCGAGCGGCGCGTGCTGCCGCCGGTGTTGTCGTCGCCCGAGCGCAGCGCGAGTTCGCGCAGCAACGCCTTCCGCCCTTTCCCGTCGCGCCGGCGCTCGAAAGGCACGGGCTGCAACGCCACGTCGATCACCGGTGGCTCGTTGCGGAAGTCCACCACGAGCAGCCCCAGCTCGAGCCGCCGCAGCAGCGGCAGGTTCTCGCGCAACCGCGCCTCGTGTGCCGCCTTCGCCGGCCGGGGCACCGCCAGATAGACCAGATCAGCCACCCGTTGCCGCTTCACCCCCTGCAGCAGCAAGTCGAGCGTGAAACCAAGTTTCAACTCCACCACGACCACGTGCTCGCCCTTCTCCGCCGCCACATCGCAACCCCGCACCTCCGCGCGCACCTTGAAACCCTGAGCCACAAGGAATGCACGCACCGGCGCGTAGAGATCGGTCTCGCGTGCGGGAAGCGCCGGGCCGCGCGGCTGCGAAGTCTTGCTCATCGGCGCCAGCGTTCCGGCAAGCTCGGCGCGCGGCCAGCCCGGAATGCCGGGATCGCCGGCCCCACCACCACCGCGACGGCTCCCCGAGGCCGCCCCGACCCTACTTCTTCGGCCCGCTGGCCCTCGCGGGCAGGTTCTGCCGCGCCTTGGTCAGTTCGGTCGCGTCGAGGTATTCGATCACCTGTGCCTCCGGCAGCTCCACCCAGGCCTCGCGGGTGCGCGCCATGTTGGCGACCACCGGCAGTTCCGTCTCCCGGCCGATCGCCCTCCGACCGGAGACGACCAGCTGCGGCAGCGCCGCGAAATCCGTGCGGGGAGTGGGGCAGGCCAGCCGGGTTTCCCAGAGTTGGACAATCTTCCCCTCGCTCGCTGCCGGCAGGTCGTAGGCGCGAAGCAGCACGCCATAGAGATTGCTGTGCGAGAGATGCAGGACCGTCTCCGCCTGGCCGCTGCGAAAGCGGCGGGCGAGCACCGTCTCGAAATCAATGTGACCGGGGACCTTTTGGATCTCGCTGCCCAACCCCATCTTCCCTCCGCCCAAAAAGCCAAGCGCAGGCCCCGGGCCGAGGTCGGCACCCAGGCCCCCCACCCCCAGCGTGCCCCACGAACAGACGATGACTTGTGTAGCCGGATGTTTGGCATCGGCCGGCCGATACCCCTGCTCCGCCAGTACCTGCGCGATCACCCGCAACATGACCTTCTCTTCCGGTGGCGTATCACCGGCGATCGCCGCGCCCAGATAATTGCGCAGCCCGGCGTTGACGCCCACGTAATAGATTGGCGCCTGTACGGAGGGGATGGGCTGCAGCCGCCCGGCCTCGGTGAAATCGGTCACGGCAACGGTGGTCTGATCAAGCGGCTGCACCGTCGACTCCTTGCCCGCCTGCAGCGGAGTCAGCATCGCGGCGAGGCCGAGAAGGGCGACCAGAACGGTTGTGCGGGACGCCAGCCTTCGTGGATCCGTATTGCGAGAGACCTTCATGGGGACGGGCGTTTCGCCGTGGGAGACAGCGAACCGATTCCGAAGATGCCGAGGACTCGCGCTTCCGCCAGCTCCTTCCTCCTTCGCCGGCGTCAACCACCTGCCGCCCGCTCGGACCGCCCGGACGGATGTCTTCCGGGGCACGCCGAGCCGGATGGGGCGCGCGAGTCCCGGCTTCATGCGCCGCTTTGCGCTCGCGCGGCGCGAGGTTCCGCGTTCTCTGCCGCCCACATGTCCTCGCTCGAAACCCTCTTCTCCAACAACCGCGAGTGGTCGCGCCGTCGCCACGAGCAGGATCCCGAATTCTTTCGCAAGCTGGCCGGGCAACAGGCGCCCACCTACCTCTGGATCGGCTGCTCCGACAGCCGGGTACCCGCCAACGAGATCGTCGACCTGCTTCCGGGCGAGCTCTTCGTGCACCGCAACATCGCCAACGTCGTGGCCCACACCGACCTCAACTGCCTCTCAGTGATCCAGTACGCCGTCGACCTGCTGCGGGTGCGCCACATCATCGTGTGCGGGCACTACGGATGCAGCGGCGTGGGCGCGGTATTGCGCCGCGAGCGGGTGGGCCTGGCCGACAACTGGCTGCGCCATGTGCAGGATGTGCGCGAGAAACACGCCCCGCGACTGGCCGCGCTCACCGAGTCCGGCGCGGCCCGCTACGACCGCCTCTGCGAGCTCAACGTCATCGAACAGGTCGCCAACGTGGGCCTAACTACCGTGATACAGGACGCCTGGGCGCGCGGCCAAGAGGTGGCCGTGCACGGCTGGATCTACGGTTTGAGCGACGGCCGACTACGCGACCTCCACGCCACCGCCGCGCACCCCGACCAGGTCGTTGAAAACTACCAACGCGCCTTGGCCAAGCTGGGGTGACCTCCCGCGCCAACCGGGAGTCGACAGCAGGGCGAACCGTTCCCGGTGAGCCGTGCATTGGTGGGCCGCGTTGCCCACAACGCGGTCGGCCGCGCGCCCGGATATCCACAGGATCGGGTCGGGCGCACCGAGAAGGTCGCGATTCTGAGTATGATTGAGAGGGCCCTCCTATGGTGGGCGGGCTTTACGCCCGCCATCGCGCTCGAACCCGTTGAGCGCGTTCTCTCGCACCTGAGTCAACAGGTTGTCGACACCGCCCACCCTATTTCACGACCATCAAATAGAGACTTACAAGCGGCAGCACCGAGGCGGCCGAGCCGGCCACCGACCAGATAAACGACAACCGCCAATACCGCGACGGAATCTCGCCCCCGTCGGCGAAGCCGCGCGCCATGCGCGCCTGCGAGATCTGGATGGGCAGCAGCACCGCCAGCCAGATCACACCGGATAGGACGAACGCGCCGTAAGCCCAGAGGAACCAACCCTCGCCCCAGAGCTCCGGACGGTCGGCAAGTTGGATATGGCCGGAGAGCATGAGCAGCGCGATCCCGCCGCCGGTAAAGACAATGTCGGTGAGCGTGATCAGGCGCTGCGAGTAGGCGATCACCCGGGGGTCGCGCGTGCGCTCGGCGAAGAAGCGCCAGAACGGCGTCACCACATTGTTGCCCACAAAAAGGCAGGCTCCGAGCACGTGGAGGAACTCTAGCGTAACGGGATTCATGAAACCTTCCTCACTTCGCCGCGCCCATCACGATACGCACCTCGTTGGTGCCGTCCCTGAGCTCGATCTGCGCGTCGGCAAACGCCGGCGGCCCCATGCGCCCCTTGGCGTTGTTGGAGGCGCCGACCGGCTCGGTCGGGATCCCGAGGAAATTGGTTCCAAGTTTGCCGTCGCGGTTGCGGTCGTGGATCACACTGACGGCCACCGCCCCCGCCGGCAGCCCGGTGAAATGCGCCTTCGCCGTGCGCGTCGATGCATCGATCACAGCGGTCGTATTGAACTGGGGTGATGATGGAAACGACGCAGCCGCCGTGGCGACGCCGACAAGCACTTGGCCGTCGGTGTGCCGGAAGCCCGTCAGGACCACGTCTAAGTCGGCGGCCGCGAGCGGAAGGCCCGCGGACAAGGGAAGGAGCAGAAGCAAACGGTGGATATTCATGGTAGGAGAAAGAGGGGAAGAAGAGCGCAAGCGTTGCGGCGCGCTACGGCAGGGGCCGAAGACCAGCAACTCTCCACAAATCGCCTTTCGACCAAGGCCGCGAGGTGGTGCCTCTTCTTTGTCTGGGCCGAGAAGGGCCCAGCGCAGCGGGCGCTCCGCGCTGCCGCGGGAATCCGGAAGAGTGCGCGTGGCGCATCGCAGTGGATGTGTCAACCGGCTTGTTACGCCGCCCAACCTTCACGCAGGAGTTTCACAGACGAGACCACCAGCGCCTCGGGTGCCACCGCTCCGGAACGGACTGGCTCCAG
The DNA here is from genome assembly GCA_016711225.1 of Opitutaceae bacterium. Taxonomy (GTDB): domain Bacteria; phylum Verrucomicrobiota; class Verrucomicrobiia; order Opitutales; family Opitutaceae; genus CAJCBL01. The sequence continues at coordinate 226,652 of JADJTK010000001.1, read as the reverse complement.
TTGGTCACCCACGAGCAGCAGGGACAAACCGTGGATGAGTGCCCACGCCGCCACGGCGAGCGCAGGGGTCGGCACTTGCCGCACCAAGCCGTCCTTCTTGCCCTGCTCTATCACCTCAACCAGCAAGGCGAACGCCCGTTCGCCCGCGGCCGCCGCGGCGGCGTGCTCGGGGCCCTCCTGCCGCGGGCCGGCGAACATCAGCCTGAGGTGGTCGGGATTCGCGAGGGCAAAGCGGGCGTAGCCACAGCCGGTCCGCTCGAGGGGGGAGAGCCGCTTGAGCGCGGGATCGGCCAAAGCGGCCGCCATCGCTTCGCGCAGGCGCCCGAACCCCTCCTCCGCGATCGCCGCAGCGAGAGCCGCAACGTTTTCGAAGTGTCGGTACGGAGCCGCCGGGCTCACCCCGGCCTGCGCGGCGACCGCGCGAAGCGTCATCGCCGCCAGCCCCTTGCGGGCGAGCAGCTTCACTCCGGCGCCGATCAGGGCGGCGCGGAGGTTGCCGTGGTGGTAGGTGGAGGGACGTTTCACGGCGGCCATGTGAACAGCGATCACATTAATGTGGACAGCGTCAACATCAATTCTCTCACACCTCACCTCGCGCACCTGCGCAGAAGCCTTGTCAGCCGGTCATGACCACGGGATCCTCCCCTCCGTGCCCGCCCAACCGATCACCGTCTTCACCTACGCCCGCTGCAGCACCTGCCGCCACGCCGTGCAATGGCTGCGCGAGCGAGGGGTTGCCTTCCTCGAGCAGCCGATCGTGGAAACGCCGCCCACCGTGGCGCAGTTGCGCCGCATGCTTGGCTTCCAGCAGGGCAACCTGCGCCGCCTCTTCAACACCTCGGGTATCGAATACCGCGCCCTTGGCCTTGCCACGAAGCTCCCGGCCCTCACCGAGACGGAAGCACTCGCCCTGCTCGCGGGCAACGGCCGCCTCGTGAAACGCCCGTTTGTGCTCGGGCCCGATTTCGGTCTGGTCGGCTTCGATGAGGCGAAATGGTCCGCCGTGCCGTGGCCGACCGGTCGTAGCGACGTTCGCTAGAACGGCGTTAACCTTTAGATGGCCCGTTCCGCTTCCCCCCGTAGCGAAGCTCGCCAGAGCTTCGTCCGCCCTCCGTGTCCTCTGTGTACTCCGTGGTGGAATCGTTCGTCTCGCCTCCGTCGCAGCTGGACGGCGCAGCCGTTTAGCCAAAGGAATCCGGTCCTACCGTATCCGCGCCATCTGCGGCTGAAAGGCTGGTATCCGGACCATCGGTGGAGGGCGAGGCTCCGCCCGAGCCGGTTCGGCAACCGCTGCGGCTCGCTCCCTCGCTCAGGCGTACTTCGCGCACGGTCGACCGCAAACCGCGAAGGCCCGACTCGCGGACTGGTGATCTGCTTGCAAATCTAATAGAATCCGTTAGTCATTCTTATGACTGGACCCGCGGCGGTTCCCCGCCCCGCTTGCCGTCAGTCCCCGCCCCCCCCCACAGCCTTGGCGGCTACCTCCCCTCGCTTCCCTGCAACCATTTCGTTTTCGCACCCCAATCCATCCAATGAACACACCTAAGCGTCTTCTCCTCGTCTCCGTTGGTTTCCTCGCCGCGCTGGCGGCCTGCCCCGCCTTCGCCAAAGCAGAACGAACCGCCGCCGTGGCCGCCGAAGCCACCGTCGCCGCTTCACCAGTCGGCGGAGACCAGATCGCAGCCGTCGCCACCAAGGCCGGCCGCTCGATTCAGGCCTCCCCTGCCGACGTGCAAACACTCTCGGCCGCGAGGAAGAGCAACGATACGAGTGCAGCCCGGGCGGTTCTCTTGCGAAACGGGTTCACCGCCGAGCAGCTCGCGGGGGCGCAGATCGTCGTCAACGAGATCAAGACTCCCCGCGATGTGGCGACGGGCCAATCCTCGGGCCAACGGGTGACCGTCACGATCACTGTCAGGACCAAGCCGCTGGTGATCACGATCGAGATCCGGTGGTGACGAGATTGAGGTAGCGAAGGCGTCCCTTCATTCTTTTCCGGCCTAGCGACGTTCACAAGAACGTCGTTTACCTGTAGGTGGCGCGCTCCATTCAGAATGGGCCATTCATGTAGGCCACCGCGGTGAGGTGGCCCGTTCCGCTTTCCCCCCGTAGCGAAGCTCGCAAGAGCTTCAGCCGCCCGTCGCCTCCGTCGTAGTTGGACGACGCAGTCGTTCAGCCAAAGGAATCCGGTTCTACCGTATCCGCGCCATCCGCAGTCAAGTGGCTTGTTCTGGACCATCGGTGGACAGCGCGGCTCCGCCCGAGCCGGTCCTGCAAGGAGCGACGCCCGGCGGAGTGATTGAGCGCGCCAACAAATCCGCCACGTCACCGCCGTGGCCTACAGAACACCAGCCACCTCGTCGCGGTGGCCTACAGCCGTCACCGGAAGGCGGCGGCCAACCGCATTGGAGGCAACGCGGGCGCAAATACAGAGAGAGGAAGAACCCGCCGGCCTTCCCCGGCGGCTACCCCTGTGAGCGTAGCCCCGCAGGTAGCGCTCGCCCGCCTACGCCGAGCCGGCGGCGGGCGGGCGGGCACTCACGCGGACCTTACGGCAGATCGGTCGAACCCATCAGGTAGCGGTCGCACTCGCGGGCGGCGCCACGGCCTTCATTGATGGCCCAGACGACCAGGCTCTGACCGCGGCGGCAGTCGCCGGCGGCAAAGACACCCTTGATGTTCGTGGTGTATTTCTCGTGCTCGGCCTTGATGTTGGAGCGGGCGTCGGTCTCGAGCTTGAGGTCCTTGAGGAGGGCCTGCTCGGGTCCCATGAACCCCATGGCGAGAAGGACGAGCTGCGCGGGCAGGGTCTTCTCCGTGCCGGGCTGCTCCTTGGGGATGAACTGCCCCTTCTCATTCTTCTCCCACTTGATCTGCACAGTGACGAGTTCCTTCACGGCGCCGGTCTCGTCGCCGACAAACTTTTTCACGGTGGTGAGATAGGTGCGGGGGTCGGCGCCGAACTTGGCGGCGGCCTCCTCCTGGCCGTAGTCGACCTTCAACGTCTTGGGCCACTCGGGCCAGGGATTGTCGGCCTGGCGCTCCAGCGGGGGCTTCGGGAGAATCTCGATCTGGATGACGCTCTTGCAGCCGTGCCGGATGGAGGAGCCCACGCAGTCGGTGCCGGTATCACCACCACCGATCACGACGACATCCTTGCCGCGCGCATGGATGGCGGAGGAGTCGGCGTTGAGGCCGAGCACGGCCTTGGTGTTCGCCGTGAGGAACTCCATGGCGAAGTGCACTCCCTTGAGCGCGCGGCCTTCGATGGGCAGATCGCGCGGCTGGGTGGCGCCGGTGCAGAGCACGGTGGCATCGAACTCCTTGAGGAAGATCTCGGCGTCGACGTTGTCGCCCACGTTCGCGTTGCAGATGAACTTGATGCCTTCCTCTTCCATCAGCTTGATGCGGCGGAGGACGACCTCCTGCTTGTCCAGCTTCATGTTCGGGATGCCGTACATGAGGAGTCCGCCCGGGCGGTCGGCGCGTTCGAAAACGGTGACGGTATGGCCGGCGCGGTTGAGCTGGGCGGCGGCGGCGAGGCCGGAGGGGCCGGAGCCGATCACGGCGACCTTCTTGCCGGTGCGCACCTTCGGGGCCTCGGGCAGGACCCAGCCCTCCTCAAAGCCGCGGTCGATGATGGCGGCCTCGATGTTCTTGATCGTGACCGGCGGGCTGATGATGCCGAGGGTGCAGGAGCCTTCGCAGGGCGCGGGGCAGACGCGGCCGGTGAACTCGGGGAAGTTGTTGGTGCGATGGAGACGCAGCAGCGCCTCACGCCAGTGGCCGCGGAACACGAGATCGTTCCACTCCGGAATGAGGTTATGCACCGGGCAGCCCGAGGCCATGCCGCTGAGCAGCTTGCCCGTATGGCAGAAGGGGATGCCGCAATCCATGCAGCGCGCGCCCTGGTTGCGCAGCTTCTTCTCCTCCATGTGAAGATGGAATTCCTTCCAGTCGCGTACGCGCTCGAGCGGCGGACGGTCGACGGGAATTTCGCGCAGGTACTCGATGAATCCGGTTGGCTTGCCCATGGGAGGAGAGGAAGAAAGGCTGAACGCAGAATGCAGAATGCTGAAGGAGTGGGCCGCGGGTCGGCTCTTGTTACTTGATACTTGTGCCTTGGTACTTGCCGTGCGGAGCGCGGCTCAGTTGCCGCCGACACGCGAGAGGTCGCGGGCGTTCTCTTCGAACGCGGCCATGATGGCCTCGTCGCCGGTGAGGCCCTGGGCCTTGGCGCGGTCGATACAGGCGAGCATGCGCTGGTAGTCCTTGGGCATGACCTTGACGAACTTGCCGGCCATGGTGCCCCAGGCGGCGAGGATCTGCTTGGCGCGGGCGCTGCCGGTGAGTGCAGCGTGCTTCTCGATCATCGCCCGCAGCTCGGCGAGCTCCTCGGGGGTGGTGACCTTGTCGAGGCCGACCATCTGCTTGTTCACGCGGGTGGCGAAATCGCCGGCCTCGTCGATCACATAGGCGACGCCGCCGGACATGCCGGCCGCGAAGTTGCGCCCGGTCTCGCCGAGGACGACCACGCGGCCGCCGGTCATGTATTCGCAACCATGATCACCCACGCCTTCGACGACGGTGGTGACGCCGGAGTTACGGACGGCGAAACGTTCACCGGCCATGCCGCCGATGTAGGCCTCGCCACCGGTGGCGCCGTAGAGGGCGACATTGCCGATGATGATGTTTTCCTCGGCGGCGAAGGTGGAACCGGCCGGCGGGAAGACGATGAGCTTGCCGCCCGAGAGGCCCTTGCCGACGTAGTCGTTGGCGTCGCCTTCGAGGGTGAAGGTCATGCCCTTGGGCATGAAGGCGCCGAAGCTCTGGCCGGCGGAGCCCTTGAACTTGATCTGGATGGTGTCCTCCGGGAGCCCCTTGGCGCCGTGCTTGCGGGTGATCTCGCTGCCCGTAATGGTGCCGACCACACGGTGGACGTTGCGGATCGCCAGCTCGGCGGTGACCTTGGTGCCATGGTCGATCGCCGGCTGGCAGAGCGGGAGGATCACGGTGAGGTCGAGCGACTTGTCGAGTCCGTGGTCCTGGGTGCTCTGGCAGAAACGTCCGATCTCCGGTCCAACCTCCGGCGAATAGAGGATGCTGGAGAAGTCGAGACCCTTGGCCTTCCAATGGTCGACGGCCTGGCGGGGCTCGAGGCGGTCGGTGCGGCCGACCATCTCCTCGATGGTGCGGAACCCGAGCTGGGCCATGAGCTCACGGACCTCCTGCGCGATGAAGCGCATGAAGTTGACCACGTGCTCGGGCTTGCCGGTGAACTTGTCGCGCAGCTTCGGATCCTGGGTGGCGACGCCGACCGGGCAGGTATTCAGATGGCAGACGCGCATCATGATGCAGCCCACGCTCACCAGCGGGCCGGTGGCGAAGCCAAACTCCTCGGCGCCCAGCAGCGCGGCGATGACGACATCGCGGCCGGTTTTGAGCTGGCCGTCGGTCTCGACGGCGATGCGGGAACGGAGGTTGTTGAGGACGAGGGTCTGGTGGGTCTCGGCGAGGCCGAGTTCCCAGGGCAAACCGGCGTGCTTGATGGAAGTCTGCGGCGAGGCGCCGGTACCGCCGTCGTGTCCGGAGATGAGGACGACGTCAGCGTGCGCCTTGGCGACACCCGCGGCGACGGTGCCCACGCCGACTTCGGCGACGAGCTTCACGCTGATACGGGCGCGGCGGTTGGCGTTCTTGAGATCGTGGATGAGCTCCGCGAGATCCTCGATGGAGTAGATGTCGTGGTGGGGCGGCGGGGAGATGAGGCCCACGCCGGCGGTGGTGTGGCGGGTCTTGGCAACCCACGGATACACCTTGGTGCCGGGCAGCTGGCCGCCCTCGCCGGGCTTGGCGCCCTGGGCCATCTTGATCTGGATCTCGCGGGCGCTCACGAGGTATTCGCTCGTGACGCCGAAGCGGCCGGAGGCCACCTGCTTGATGGCGGAGTTCTTGGAGTCGCCGTTGTCCAGCGGGATGAAGCGGACGGGATCCTCGCCGCCCTCGCCGGTGTTGGACTTGCCGCCGATGCGGTTCATCGCGATGGCGAGCGACTCGTGGGCCTCCTTCGAGATGGAGCCGTAGGACATGGCGCCGGTCTTGAAGCGCTTGAGGATGGCCTCGAGCGACTCGACCTGCTCGATCGGGATCGCGTCGCCGGCCTTGAACTCGAGCAGGCCGCGCAGCGTGCACATGTTCTTGGTCTGGTCGTTGACCAAGGCCGAGTAGTCTTGGAACACCGAATAGCTGCCCGTGCGCACGGCCTTTTGGAGACGGTGGATGGTGTCGGGGTTGAAGAGGTGATATTCGCCGTCGTCGCGCCACTTGTACTGGCCACCCTCGGGCAGCACATGACCGTTGACCGCGCGCTCGGGGAAGGCGGCGCGATGGCGCAGCAGCACCTCGGCGGCGATGGTGCGCATGCCGATACCGCCGACGCGGGACGAGGTCCACGTGAAATACTGGTCGATGACGTCCTGGCGGATACCGACCGCCTCGAAGACCTGGGCGCCGCGGTAGCTCTGGAGGGAGGAGATGCCCATCTTCGAGGCCACCTTGATCACGCCCTTGGCGGCGGCCTTCACGAAGTTCTTGCAGGCGGTCTTGTGGTCGATGTTCAACAACAGACCCTCGCGGATCATGTCGTCGATGGTCTCGAAGGCCACATACGGGTTGATCGCGCTGGCGCCGTAGCCGATGAGCAGGGCGAAGTGGTGGACCTCGCGGGCTTCACCGGTCTCGAGCACGAGGCTCACGCGGGTGCGCAGGCCTTCGCGGATGAGGTAGTGGTGCAGGCCGGCGACGGCGAGCAGCGCCGGAATGGGCGCAAAATCCTTGTTCACCCCGCGATCGCTGAGGATGAGCACACTCACGTCCTCCTCCTCGATGAGGCGGCGGGCCATCAGGCTGAGCTCCTCGACGGACTTGCGCAGCCCCTGCTCGCCGCGCTGCACGCGGAAGAGGATGGGCAGCACGCCGACCTTGAGGCCGGGCATCTCCATGCGGCGGATCTTCGCGAACTCCTCGTTGGTGAGCACCGGCCACTTGAGCTCCACGCGGCGGCACGAGACCGGCGAGGGATGCAGCAGGTTGCCCTCGGAGCCGAGACGGGTCTCGGCGGAGGTGATGATCTCCTCGCGGATACAGTCGATCGGCGGGTTGGTGACCTGCGCGAAGAGCTGCTTGAAATAGTCGTAGAGCGGGCGCGGCTTGTTGGAGAGCACGGCGAGCGCGGCGTCGTTGCCCATCGCGCCGGTGGCTTCCACGCCGTCGCGGGCCATCGGGGTGAGCAGCAGGCGCTCGTCTTCGTTGGTGTAGCCGAAGGCGATCTGGCGCTGGAGCAGCGTCTCGTGGTCGGGCAGCGGAATCTCGGGAGCGGCGGGCAGGTCCTCGAGTTTGACGAGGTTGTCGTTCAGCCATTTCCGATACGGGCGCTCGTTGGCAAACTTGGCCTTGATCTCCTCGTCCTCGATGATGCGGCCCTGCTCGGTGTCGACGAGGAACATACGGCCGGGCTGCAGACGGCCCTTCTGGAGGACGTTGGCCGGATCGATGTCGAGCACACCGGCCTCGGAGGCCATGATGACGAGGTCGTCCTTGGTGACGTAGTAGCGCGAGGGGCGCAGGCCGTTGCGGTCGAGCACGGCGCCCATCTGCTTGCCATCGGTGAAGGCGATACAGGCGGGGCCGTCCCACGGCTCCATCAGGCAGGAGTGGAACTGGTAGAACGCCTTGCGCGAGTCGTCCATGGTCTCATGCAGGGACCACGGCTCGGGGATCATCATCATCGCGGCGTGCGCGATGGGGCGGCCGGCGAGCACGAGCAGCTCCAGCGTGTTGTCGAACATCGCGGAGTCGGAGCCGTTCGGATCGATGATCGGCAGGACCTTCTTGATGTCGTCGCCAAAGGCCTCGGAGATGAAGAGGGCTTCGCGGGCGTGCATCCAGTTGATGTTGCCGCGCAGGGTGTTGATCTCGCCGTTATGGGCGAGGAAACGATACGGATGCGCGCGGTTCCAGCTGGGGAAGGTGTTGGTCGAGAAGCGCGAATGGACCAGTCCCAGCGCCGACTCCATCGTGGGGTCGGTGAGGTCCGGGAAATAGTCGGCCAGCTGCAGGGTGAGCAGCATACCCTTGTAGACGATGGTGCGTGCGGAGAGGCTGGGGAGATACCAGTACTCGGCACCGTCCAACGTGGTATTGCGGATCTCGGTGTAGCCGCGCTTGCGGATGACGTAGAGCTTACGCTCGAAGGCCATGTCGTCGGCCAGATCGGCGGCGCGGCCGATGAAGACCTGGCGCATGCAGGGCTCGCTGGCCTTGGCGGTCTCGCCGAGGGCGGCGTTGTTGGTCGGCACGGTGCGCCAACCCAGCACCGTCTGCCCTTCGGATTGGATGATCGCCTCGAACTTTTCCTCCAAGCGGCGGCGCTTGGTGACATTCTTGGGCAAAAAGACGATGCCCACGCCGTACTGGCCGGCGGCGGGAAGATGGATGCGCGCCTTCTGGCAGGCGGCCACGAAGAAGGTGTGGGGCACCTGCAGCAGGATGCCGGCGCCGTCGCCGGTATTCACCTCGCTGCCGGCAGCGCCACGGTGGTCGAGGTTGACCAGCACCTGAATGGCCTGCTCAACAATGCGGTGGGAGGGACGCCCCTTGATGTCCACCACGAAGCCGACGCCGCAGGCCTCGTGCTCAAAGAACGGATCGTAGAGACCCTGCTTGGCGGGAAGTCCGAGCTGGCCGGGACGGGTGGTGGTGTTGCTGCTCATTCCATTAAAAGTGGTCGGAGGGAGGCGGAAGTGGGCGACTTTGGGAGACCCGGGCAAAAAGAGTCACCAAAAAACACGCGGATTGGCCGGGTTTTTTCGTGAACGGCTCATGGGAAGCCGTTTTCGAGAGCGGAAGGTGCGCCAGCGGGCAATCGATTTCGCCCCAACCGAGAATAATCCCGGCACCGGGGCCCCGCGGTGGCCAAGCTGCTCAGAAGAACCGAATGGGCTCGCCGGCCAGGCGGGCCTGCTCCTCTTCGCTGGAGCAACCGGAATCGATGGGCGAATCGGGCGAGATCGAGTTGGGCTGCACCAGCTTGTTGGCGAGCAGGTAGTTTTCGACTTCTTCGCCGCTCACATCGGCCAGCATCACTCCATCAATCTCAATACAGGGCGAGAGCGGCTGGCCCGACTTGCGCACCATCTCGGCATAGGCGTCGGGGTTGTTGAAAATATCGCAGTCCTCGAAGGAGAGCCCGTATTTGCGCAGGATCGCGCGCACCCCGTTGCTCCAACCACAGTGCGGCTTCAGGTAAGCTTTGATGTTCATACGGGCGGTGGGAAAGTGTGTCTGGTGGGTATGGGTCAAGCCCGGGGGACCCGGAGCTTAGCAGGCAAGGATACAGATTCCCGTTGAAGAGCAACCGTGGGAATGCCTCCAGCGGCCGGCTTTTTTCTAGCGCCGCGTCGGGCCTTCGCCTAGACCCGTGGCGATGAAGATCCTCGTCACCGGAGCCGCTGGCTTCGTCGGCTCCCACGTTTGCCAACGGCTCCTGGCCCAGCCCGGCCGCGCCGAGGTGCTCGGGATCGACAACCTCAACGCCTACTATTCGGTCGCTTTGAAGGAGGCCCGCCTCGCCCGCCTCAGCGGCCGCGAGGGCTTCCGCTTTGTGCGCGCCGACTTCGCCGACGCCCCCGCACTGCACTCCCTCGTCGCGGGCTTCCAACCCGACTACATCGTCCATCTCGGCGCCCAGGCCGGCGTGCGCTACAGTCTCACCCACCCCGAGGCCTACGTGCACAGCAACCTGGTCGGCTTTGCCAACATCCTGGAGGCCGCCCACCGCCACCCGCCCAAGCACCTCGTCTTCGCCTCCTCCTCCAGCGTCTACGGGGCCGGCGTCCCCACGCCCTTCCGCGAGGAAGCCGTCAGCGAGCCCCTCTCCTTCTACGCCGCCACCAAGCGCGCCAACGAGCACATGGCCTACAGCTACGCGCACGTCCACGGTCTGCGCTGCACCGGCCTGCGCTTCTTCACCGTCTACGGCCCCTGGGGACGCCCGGACATGACCCCCATCCTCTTCGCCCGCGCCATCCTCGCCGGCGAGACGATCAAGCTCTGGAACTACGGCAAATACCGCCGCGACTTCACCTTCATCGACGACATTGTGGCGGGCATCCTCAAGCTCACCCTCTCCCCTCCCGCGCCCGCTTCGGACAACGCCGCTGCTGGGACCGCCGCCGCCCCGGCCAGCGCCTCGACTTCCACCGCGGCGCCTTGCGTGCCCCCGGCCCCCCGCCCGCCCTACGACGTGTTCAACATCGGCCACCACCGCCCCGTCGAGATGCTCCTCTTTGTCCAGATGCTCGAGACCCTGCTCGGCAAGAAGGCCGTGATCGAACTGCACCCGCCCCAACCCACCGAGATGCCCGAGACCTGCGCCGACCTCACCCGCATCCGCGCCGCCGTCGGCTACGAGCCGAAGACCTCGCTCGAGGAGGGCCTGCGAAGCCTCGTGGATTGGGTTCGCGACTACTACGGCCCCGCCGGCGCCGGCCCGGGCTGATCCGGCACGGCCTTCCTCGCCGGGCACAATGCAGGAAACACCAAGCCCGCCGCTCCCAACCAGCCCCGGAAACGCAGCTAGCGGGTGATCGGCGCCGCGCCGCCCTCCTCCGGCCGCAGTTGGGCCTGCAGCGTCGCCCTCCGCCGCTCCCATCGGGCGGCCTCCTTCGCCCGCCCGAGTTGCCGCGCCGCTGCCATCGCCAACTCGTAAAACTCCGGCTCGTCGTCCTTGATCGCCAGAGCCCGCCGCAGCCGCTTCATCGCCATTGCCGTATCGCCCGCCGCCAAATCCCGGCGCGCCAACTCCGCCAAATAGTACGGGTTGCGCTCACGATAATGCTCGGTGCGCTGCTCCAACCGCCGCGCCCGCTCCTGTTGTCCCGTGCGCCGGCACAGCTGCGCCAACCCCGACAACGCCCCCAAATCGGCCGGCTCTACCCGCAGCGCCCGCTCGAAGCAAATCTGCGCCCGCTCGGTGTCGCCGAGGAACGAATGCGCGTTGGCGAGATTGACCCAGCAGCGGGCGAAACCGGGGGCGATCGTGGTCGCTCGCTCCAGCAGAGCGAGCCCCTCGCGCTCGCGCCCCCGCCCCAACAGGAACACGCCGTTGTTGCAGTAGAACATCGCGAAGGCTCGCTCATCGGCCACCGGCTGGGAAGCGACGCCTCCTCCGCCTGGGCCCGGCAAGGGCAAGAGGTCGACCACCACCGAGCCGGTACCAGTGCGAACGACCACGTTGAGATGGTGGATCTCGGCGACCAGCCGGCCAACGCGGCTCCACTGCGGCCCGGTGCAAACCTCGTTGAAATGCGCGGTGAGTCGAAATTCGCGCACTACCGCCATCAGCAACAGAGAGAACGCCATGCAGTTACCCTGCCTCCGCCGAAACGCTTCCCGGGCGTCAAAGTTGCCCTCCGCGAGGTAGAAGAACGCCAAGCCGTCCCTTTCAAGAATGGCCGCCACGATCGCGTCGACCTTGGCCGCCGCACTGCTCACCCGCGGTACGCGGCCGGCGAAGTACCGCCGCATCTCCTCGTCGACCCGCAGCAGATCGCGGCAGTCGTCCGGCACGTGGTAGCTTTCCGCCTCCGTGGGGCCGGCGGCCGGCGCCGAGCTCGCCGCCGCTCCCACCTGCGCGCTCCCCGCCACCGCCAGCAACACGATTGAGGCGACGAGCACCAGACACCGCACACTGGGAGACCGGGAGCCCATGGAGAAAACGGTCCAGCACGCGCGCCAGCACGCGTCCTCGCCGTAGTGCTGGAATGAACGCCCTCCCCGCCGCGGCGCAACCCCCGTCGCAGCGATGCGCCAGGCCAGATGCGACCGCCCGTCGCCCGGTTCGCCCACCGTGCCATTCTACCTACGAGCCAACGTCGGGCCGGCGCTGGGCGCCACGCGCCTTTGGCTCAGCGCCACCATCTCGGGCCGCAGCCCCTCAAGCCGACGCGTCCACCGCTCCGCGTCGCGCGCCCGCCCCAGTTCGCGCGAGACTTGCACGATGAGCTCATAGAACTCCGGCTCGTCGTTCTTGATTCGGATTGCCCGCGCCAGATGCCCTCGCGCCGCCTCCAGGCTGCCACTGGCCCGCTCCTCCCGGGCCAACGCAAACAGGTAGTACGGGTTACGTTCGCGGTAACGCGCCGCCGCCCGCTCCAACCGCGCCGACTCCTCGATGCGGCCCGCATCCCGGTGGATCCGGGCCAATCCGCTGATGGCCGCCATCGAATCGTTCTTCTCCGCCAGGGCCCGCTCGTAGCATATCCGCGCGCGTTCCACCTCGCCCGCCAGCAGGCATGCCGCGCCCAGATTCGACCACCCCGAAGAGAAAGTCGGGTCGATCGCCACCGCCCGCTCCAGCAACTCGAGGGCGCCCGCCCGTTCGCCATCGGCCAGGCGATACACCCCGGCGTTGCTGTACAGCCCGGCGAAGGCACGCGCATCGGACACGCTATTGGCCGAGCGCCGAGTCGCCCGCACATTGGCAAAGAGCTGCAGGTCGATCTCGAAGCTGCCCGTCTCGGTCTCCACGCGCACGTTCAGATGCCGGCTCTCCAGCACCAACCCGCCCGTGCGGCTCCAGTGCGGCCGGATCTCGACCTCGTTGAACCTGGCCGGCACCCGGTACTCCCGCGCCACCGCCACCACCAACATGGCAAAGGTCACACAATTGCCCCGCCGCCGCCGGAACGCCTCTCGCACGTCGTACAACCCGTCGGACTCGTAGGCGAAATGCATCCCCTCCTCCGAGAGGATGGCGGCCACGATGTCGTCGACCCGGGCCTCGGGCCCGCCCCGCCGCCGCACCCGCCCGGCGAAAAACTCCCGCATCTCATCGTTGAGGCGCAGCAACTCGCGGGGGGCTTCCGGCAATTGGTAAGTTCCAGCTTCAGAAGCAGGAGCCGTCAGAGTCCGGTGCGGCCCGCAAAACGCTGGGGCCGGAAAGAGCACAATCGCCACCAGAGCAGCAGCGAGGCAACCCGGACGCGGCGCCCGGCGCGCAGCCGCGCCCAAGGCGCGCAACGATGAGGAAAAGCGAATATTGGGGTTCATGGTACTGTCCTCCAGTGGGGTTGGGGGTCGTCCGCGAGTGGCGGTGACTTGGGTCGCCATCGGGGCTGCGCAAACCGACTCCCCGCATAAGCCCGCAGCCGGGGATCTTCCCGCCACAAAATCGCGCCGTCCCGGCCGCGCGAGGCGACCCGGACCCAAGGTCGGGCCCCACCGGAGGATGGCCTGGTTACGCCTCAGGAGGCGGTCACCACCGGTGCACCCACCCCATCCGGCATCGGGATTACTATACGGAGGCGCGTCCCCACGCCCTCCTCCGAGGCGATCCAGAACCGCCCGCCGAAACGCTTTGTCACCAGGAAGGCCTTCGTCAGTCCGAAGCCCCCGCCCAGGGTGCGCACATTGCCCACGTTGGAAGCCCGCCGCCCGAACTCCACCACCTGAGCCAGCTCCGCCTCGGGGATGCCGCGCCCGGTGTCGGACACCACAAAGCGCAACTCGACGCCGTCCTGATAGAGGGCGACTGTGATATGGCCGCCGGGGGCGGTGTACTTGCGGGCGTTGGCGATGAGGTCGCGCATCACGTCCTGAAAGACGGGAGGCATCCAGGCCACGGTCCCATTAGCAACCTCCAGCCGGAAATCCACGTAGTAGTCGGAGTCTTCCTTGCGGGCGGCGTTGTAGAGGATGCGGTAGCGTCCGCGGCTGTGCTTCTCGATCGCGGCGAACACCGCCCGCAGCTCGGCGCGCAGGTGGCCGGTGTCGTAAGCCTCCCAGCGTTGAGGGGCCGCCGCCCGCGCCAGTATTTCGTGCGCCCGCACCTTCAGAATTGCGAATACCGACCGCAGGTTCGCCAGGATCTCGACCACCTCCTTCTCCTCCGGCTGCGCGGGCGGGTGGGCAAGCTTGGCGGAAAGCTCGGCAAAGACGGTCCGCTCATACGCTTCGAGGCGGGCCGCCTCGCGCAGCGCCGGCTCCCCTTCGTGCAGCGCGCGCAACAAGGCCTCGCTCACCGCCAGACCGTCGTGGAAATAGTCATCGTCGTCGGCCGCCATGAGCCCAAGCACCGAGAGCTCGCAACGCAGCACATTGAGGATGTTGACCACGCTGTGCAGATCGAGCAGCGACTGTTCGCCGGGCGTCAGGGGCGGAATTTCCGTGATTTCAATCTCTTTCATGCGGGGGACCTTTCCTATCGGACGCCCCCGGCCGACCTTGACCGGCAAACCGGCGCCCCCTCCGTCGGAGCTGGAAGGCGCAGCGGTTCAGCCGTGGTGATTGCCGATTTGCTCCCGGGTTTGCCCTTCCCCAGCCTGCCTGCCCGATGAACTGGACCCAACTCGCCGTCGCCGTGCTCGCCACGATCACCCTCGTGGGGGTCGCCCTCGGCCGCTACCCGGCGCTGAAGATGAACCGTGCGACCATCGCGCTGGTTGGCGCCGTAGTCTTCATCGCATTCGGTTTCATCCCGTTGGAGACGGCCTACCGCGCCGTGGACTGGAACACCATCCTGCTGCTCTTCGGCATGATGATCCTCAACGTGAACCTGCGCCTCGCCGGCTTCTTCCATCTGGTCAATTCCCGCGTCGTCCGCTTCGCCCGCACCCCGCGCCGCCTGCTCGCGCTCATCGTCTTCGTCTCCGGCACCCTCTCGGCGGTCTTCCTCAACGACACCATCGTGCTCGTCTTCACCCCGCTGGTGCTTGACCTCACCCTGACCCTCAAGCGCAACCCGCTGCCCTACCTCGTGGGCCTGGTCACGGCCGCCAACATCGGCTCGGTGGCCACCATCACGGGCAACCCGCAGAACATGCTGGTGGGCATCTCCTCCGGGATCGGCTTCGTGGACTTCACCCGCGCCCTCGGGCCCATCGCCCTCCTCGGGCTCGGGATCGGATGGGCGGTGATCGTGCTGGTATACCGCCGGGAGTTCCGCACCGAGCGCGTCACCCCCACCTACGAACTCCAGCCCCAGCACTACCGCCCGCTCCTGCGCAAATCAATCGCCGCCACGGTGCTGATGCTGGTCGCCCTCGTCGCCGGGGCTCCCGTACCGCTGGCCGCCGCCGGGGCGGCCGCGCTGCTGCTGATAACCCGGCGCATGGAACCGGAGAAGGTGTTCCAGGAGATCGACTGGTCGCTGCTCGTATTCTTCTGCGGACTCTTCGTGGTCACGGGTGCCATCGAGCACAGCGGGCTGGGCGCGCGCGTCTTCGAAGTGCTGCGCCCGTACGCGAACGGTGGAGCCGCGCCGCTCACCGCCGTGGCCCTAGTCTTGAGCAACCTCGTCTCCAACGTCCCGGCGGTGATGCTCTTTCGCCCCATCGTGCCCGGCCTCACCGACCCGCACCAGGCCTGGCTCACCCTCGCGATGGCCACGACCTTGGCCGGCAACCTCACGCTGCTCGGTTCGGTGGCCAACCTCATCGTCGCCGAGATCGCGCGACGCCGTGGCGTGCATCTGAGTTTTGTCGAGTATCTGAAAGCTGGTACGCCCATCGCGATCCTCACCCTGCTCCTCGGCGTCGCCTGGGTCTCGTGGGTGTAAAGCAATCCTAGGATGGAAGGGCCGCCGGGAGGGAGCGGACGCCTTCAGTTCTCGTCGCGTTCGATAATCCCCCTCCTGATTTGTTGGGGCCGGCTACCACTGAAATAGGCGATGCCGATGTGCCGTTCAAAAACCGACCGGTTGTCGAACAACCGATCTATCAAGCCTCAGTTACCCTAGCTGTTGCTCGAGCAGAAATTCGGAAACTAGCTTCTCCATCTCCCCAGTTGTCAGCCTCATCTCAGGAAAGAATAACCTAGCAATGAATACATCGCCGTCTTCAACGGTCTTCGTGTAGATCCTGAGATCCTTTCTTTCCGCCAGATAGTCGTCAAAGGCATCGGCCGTGCCCCAGTTATCGACCCTAAAATGAGCCGGATGCTCTGAGATCACGACAATGCACGGGGGGTGTTTGTCTGGCATATTTAGCTGCTTGCTGGCGGTCGTTTTCTGAGAATCTCAAGTTCTTCTGGTGTCGGGTCTCGCTTGTAGCCTTTAGACCCAGGCTGCGCATTCTCAAATTTCACTTTCTGCTCCGTCCCTGCTGGCGCTCGTGAATCGGTCGTGGGTTTCCACTCTTTGACGCGATCAGTGTTGATATCCACCTTTCTCCCATCCGGGTACTTGAGTTCAACGGACTCTTGGTTCCCAGGACGATTGGAGACTCTTGTGGTTGCGGTGGGCGGCCCTTGGATTGGCGGTTCAGGACTGATCTCTGACACGGTCCCTGTTCTGGCTTGATTGCCTTTGAGCGGTTCCGTAGCCGGTGCAGGCGTACCAGCCGAGTCCGCAGCAGTCGTCGTTCTCGTGCTCGCCGCTGTGCTGCCCACAACCGGCGCCTCCGCGAGCGCCGTTCGAACGCTCGCAACACCTGCAACTGACAACCCGGCTTCGAGTCCACCGGCTACGATCTTTGCTGCGCTATCAACACTCGGATTGACTGAAAACTCCCCGGCGCCCTCAGCCATCTTCTGAGTGCCATCAACCAACCCTACAGCAGCGGTCCCTGCCACAATGAGTTGCGCCGCAGTATTTCCTGCAAGAGCAGCTTCGCCAATCACCATGCCAGCGCCGCCGGTTGCAACGGTTCCAACAACAAGTGCGCCGCCTACCATTGTGCCTTTGTCAGCTTCTCTTTGAACCATTTCCCGGTTGGCGATGGCCTGATCGGCTTTCTCCGGCCCGAGGACCTTTCGCATAACCCAATCGGCGATAGCGTTACCTCCGGTCCGCCCGAACTGTTCACCGTACGGGCTGAAGCCGGACGGATCAGTCAACGTAAGCGGCCTGTGCTTGGCGTACGAATACCGGTTATAGCCCTGAAGATCCTTCGGGTCATCGACCACGAGGTCCGCTGAAAGGAACCTGCCCAGGAGCGGATCGTAGATGCGACCGTTCATGTGAACTAGACCGAAATTGGGTCATCAGGAATCGTAGTACGGGTGCGGTTTGCGGGCCGCGGTTGGGTTGGTTCCGCCGGGCCTAATCAAAGAACGGGAGCCGCCCGGCGGCTCACACGCCATTCGCGCACAGCAATTCGCCGCGTCCAGCAAGAGCGGACGCGGCGGTAGAAGTGGCGAAGAGAGAAACCCGTTCAACAGGCTCAGGGCAGGCGACTCAGAGCAGGCCCCGGGCGCGCAGCTCCATCAAACACTCGCCGGGCGTGGCAATGCGCAGGCCGTAGACCTCACTTCTTCTTCGCCTTCCCCTCCGCCCGGAAGGCCTCCATGTCGGCTTCGTCCCGGGCAATCCACGCTTGGATCTGCGCCTTGGGCAGGTCGCGCTCCTCAACCAGGAGCAGAGGGTTGCGGGGCTTATCGAGGCCCAGCTTGCGCCGAAGAGCCGGGGGCAGCGTCAAGCTGCCACGTTTGGAGAGTGCCAGTTTCGTCATGCGGTAATGCTGCATTGCCGCAAAGCGGTTCGCTAGTCTTGGGTGGCGATAGCTTGGCCCCGCGATCGGTGGCGTTCCCGCGGTTCCACCCAAACCCAGACCCACCATGCCATCACGGCTGAATCCCGCGATCGGAAATCTTCATGCTTTCCCGGCTCGACAAACCCCGGCGGCGCGGGGCAGCGTCGCCCCCTTTGTGCCCACTTGATCACCTCCCATGAGCAGCACCACCGCCTCCACTCCCAAACAAGGTAATCCCGCTGTTGTCGGCCTCGCCGGCTTCGGCCTCACCACCCTAGTCCTCCAGTTCCACAATGTGGGCTGGGCCGGCAACGGCCCGATGATCTGGCTCGGCCTGGTCTTCGGCGGCCTCACTCAGCTCATCGCCGGCTTCCAGGAGAAGTCCATGGGCAACAACTTCGGCTACTGCGCCTTCACCGGCTACGGCGCCTTCTGGATCAGCCTCTGCTTGATGCTATTAGGCAACCACTTCGGCATCTTCCCCGCCTCCGGCACCGACGTCGGATGGTTCCTCGTAGCCTGGACGCTGTTCACCGTGATCCTCTGGATCGGTTCGATGCGCATCCACGGCGCGATGGCCATCACTTTCACCCTCCTGCTCATCGGTTTCGTGCTGCTCGACATCGGCCATTTCGGCTACCCGATCTGCAACAAGATCGCCGGCTACGAGCTGATGGCCTGCGCGCTCGCCGCCTGGTACATGATGGCGCGTATCCTCCTCAACGATCTTGCCGGCCGCGAGGTGCTTCCCGCCGGCCAGCCTTGGATCAAGGGCTAAGCCCCTGTCCGGCGCCCCCGTCGGCAACCATTCCCCCCGAGGCCGGTGGCGACTCCTTGTCGCCACCGGCCTTTTTGTGCTTCCAGGCAGCAGCTAAAGCCGAACGACACGCCGCGGCTTCCGGTATCGTCGTTGAGGGGGCGACTAACCCGACTTCCGCAACTGGCGGGGCTGGAAACGCAAGTCGTTGATCCATCGTCCCGAGCCATGCCAAACGTCGGGACGACACGGCCCACTCGCGGGGTTGGTCATGGGGGCCGGTTGGTCGGGCAACGTGCGCCCCAGCCGTTCAAGTGAACGCGCGATGTCCTGATCGGGCGCGGCGCGACGGCGAGGCAGCAGTTCGCGCCCGTCGGTGGTTGGAATGACCACGTCGAGCATCCCCAGGGCGGGGAGCTTCGCTAGGCCCCCGGCAAGGCGTACCGATGCCAATCCCGCTTCCAATCGAAGAATCGGTTACGCATCGGCCCCCGGGGGGCTCGTGCGCGCCCGTCACCCTTTGGCCGGAGCCAATCCGGCCGACCCGGCGCCGACCGCTTAAGTTGACGACCGTCCACTTAAGCGGTCGGCGCCTGAACCGATCTCCAAAGACCGGAAAGGTTATCCCCGTTCGGCCTCCAGAAACCAGAGCGCCCAGCCGACTGCGTTGGCTGAACACCTTACGCTTCGACGAGGGCGCCCGCGCCGAGCGCTCTCTGCCCACCGCCAGCCCCAGCTTCCGCCTTCCCTCCGCCCCCTTCCCCCTTCACTCTCTCCTCCCCTCCGCCGTATGCACCCCCGCCTCATCGAACTGTTCACCGCCCGCTTCGGCTCGGCCCCCGCCGCCGTCGAAGAGCTCCGCGCCCACGGCTCCGACCGCAAGCTCTACCGCCTGCGCGATGCCGCCGGCCGCTCCGCCATCGGCGTGGAAAACCCCGACCTCGGAGAGAACGCCGCCTTCATCAGCTTCTCGCGCCACTTCCGTTCGCTGCGCCTGCCCATGCCCGAGATCTACGCCGACGATCGCCCCCGCGGCGTGTATCTGGAGGAGGACCTCGGCGACACCACCCTCTTCGAACTCCTCCAGCGCGAACGCGGCCAGTCCGCCGAGGTGCCCCCCGCCGTCGTCGCCCTCTACGAACAGGCCGTACGCCAGCTCCCCGTCATCCAGATCAAGGCCGCCCGCGGCCTCGACTACAGCCTGTGCTACCCGCGCGGCGCCTTCGACCGCCGCTCCATGATGTGGGATCTCAACTACTTCAAATACTACTTCCTCAAGCTCGCCCAGATCCCCTACCACGAACAACAGCTCGAGAACGATTTCGACACCCTCTGCACCTTCCTGCTCGAGGCCGGTCAGGACCACTTCCTCTACCGCGATTTCCAGTCGCGCAACATCATGGTGCGCGACGGCCAGCCCTGGTTCATCGACTACCAGGGCGGCCGCCGCGGCTCCCTCCACTACGACCTCGCCTCCCTCCTGCTCGACGCCAAGGCCAACCTCCCCTTCGCCTTCCGCGACCACCTCAAACAGGTCTACCTCACCGCCGCCTCCGCCCTCACCGAGATCGAGCCGCGGCGCTTCGAACAGTTCTTCCGTGGCTTCTCCCTCATCCGCCTGCTCCAGGCGATGGGCGCGTACGGCTTCCGCGGATTTTACGAGCGCAAGACGCACTTCCTCCAGAGCGTTCCGTATGCGATCCGCAACCTCGAGCACCTGCTCCAGCAGGGCGACCTGCCCGTGGCGCTCCCCGAGCTCTCCGCCGCCCTCCAGCAGATCGTGCGCTCCACCCGGCTGCGCGAGATCGCCCAGGTGCCCCTCACCCTCTCCGTGGCCCTCACCAGCTTCTCCTACAAGCACGGCTACCCGCAGGACGAATCCGGCCACGGCGGCGGCTTCGTCTTCGACTGCCGCTCCCTGCCCAACCCCGGCCGCGAACCGCGCTTCGCCGCCCTCACCGGCCGCGACCCCGAGGTCGCCGACTGGCTGCGCGGGCACGACGAGGTCGGGCGGTTTGTCACCCAGACGCTGCTCTTGCTCGAGCCCGCGATCCAGGCGTACCAAAAACGCAACTTCACCCACCTCTCCGTGGCCTTCGGCTGCACCGGCGGCCAACACCGCAGCGTGCACTGCGTCGAGGAGCTCGCCCGGCAGCTGCGGGCGCGCGGCGGGGTGATCGTCGAGGTCCAGCACCGCGAGGCGGCCCGCTGGCCCATAAAAACGTGAAAACCGGCGGGCGAGGCGCCCCGCCGCCGCTTCCGCCTAGCGTCGGGGCCGCGTCTCCCCACAACTCGACGACGTTCCATGAAAGCGATGATCTTCGCCGCCGGGCTCGGCACCCGGCTCAAGCCCCTCACCGACACCCGCCCCAAGGCGCTGGTCGAGATCGGTGGCGTCACGCTGCTTGAGCTCACCCTGCGCCGCCTCGCGGCCGCCGGGGTCACCGACGCCGTCATCAACCTCCACCACCACGGCGAGCAGATCCCCGCCTTCGTGGAAAAGCACGGCCGCTTCGGCCTGCGCCGCATCGACTACTCCCCCGAGCCCGAGCTGCTCGACACCGGCGGGGGCTGAAGGAGGCCGCCTGGTTCTTCGACGACGGCCAGCCCTTCTTCGTGCACAATGTCGACGTGCTCAGTGACGTCGATCTGCGGGCCCTCGCCACCGCCCACCGCCAGACTGGCGCCCTGGCCACCCTCGCCGCCATGCCGCGCCCCACCACGCGCGCCCTCTTTTTCGATGCCGCCAACCGCCTCGTTGGTCGCCATTCCGCTACCACCGGCGACACTTTTGTCCGCGCGCCGCAGGGTCAGGCCACCCCGCTCGGCTTTTGCGGCATCCAGATGGTCTCGCCCAAAATCTTCGAGAAGATGATGGAGTCGGGCGTATTTCCGATCGTGGCCTGCTACCTGCGGTTGGCCGGCGCCGGCGAGCCGATCTTCGCGCACCGCGTCGACGGCTCCAAGTGGCGCGATTGCGGCCGCCCCGAGGATCTCAAGCCGCTGTAGGACCGAGAGGTCGGGGCATAAAGCCCCTCCCACAGTTCCCGGGCCTCGCCTTCGCGTCCGTCGGGGCGTCTGTTGGATCGGTCTTGTGGAAGGGGCTTTACGCCCCGACGCCTCGCGCCCTGCCATCCCAGCGCTCTAGCCATTCGGGAAACGCATGCCCGGAATCGGTCAGCTCTTCGAACCACGCCCAATCCTCGTCGCAACAACGGTACCCCGGCCAGCGTTCTCCCGCGTGCGCCAGCCCTGCACGGTAAGGATTCAAGAAAATGTAGAGGAACACCGGCAACACCTCGTCGTCTGGGCGCAGCCGATGATCGTGATACCCCGCCTGCCAGCCGAACCCACGCTCCCGGAGTAACGGCATCAGCGGCCCTTTGCATCGCCGCACCACCGCCGCCAAATCGCCATCCTCGTTCAAGCACGCCAGCAAATGGATATGATCCGGCATCACGACTCCGGTACGAATCTCGCCAGCCCCTTCCTTCGCCAAGGAGTCGAAGTGCCGGAGCATGGCTCCGGTCAGATCCGGCTGTTCGAGTCCAGGGCAACGGTCACGAGTGCAAAAGGACACGAGGTACTCGGCAAACGGCGAAGACCAGCGGCCGCGCCGCAGCGCGGAATGGCCCCGGGAAGGAATCATGATTGCCTCCTTGCCGCGCCTTTCGGGGCGGAAAGCCCCTCCCACAGTTTCAAAACCTCTCTCACCACCCGGGAAATCTTCCTAGCCCTGTCATCTTCGCCAGCACGAGAGCACCTGCGACTGATCGGAGACTGTGGGAGGGGCTTTATGCCCCGACGCCCTGCCCCCTCTACCCCCCAACGCGCCCCGCATGCGCCCGTGCTTGGTGGGCAGAAAAATGGGCCACCAGCAGGGTGTAGAAGCAGAGCACGACGTTGCACAACGGCAACTGGAGCGGCAGCGGCAGCGCGTAGATCGCGGTCACCGCCGGGATCCAGATTGCACAATTGGCGATGTAGAGCGGCAGCACCTCGTGCCGCCAGAAGCGCCCACGGAAGCGTGCCATCAGCCGCGGCCACGAGTAGCCCTCCGCCCGCCACCCAAACGTCAGCACCATCACCGGCACCGCAACCAAGGAACAGTACACAAACTGGTCGAGAGCAACCTTCGCGGCCAAGGTGCCCACATCGTGCCCGGTGCCCACCACCCGCGCCAGCACCCGGTAGAACAAGTCGATTTCGAACCCGCGATACGCCCAGTAGGCCAGGAAGAACCAGACGTCGCGCCACGGATGCGCGGCCCGCGTGGCCCGCTGCGCCCGCAGGTACAGGAACGGGATCAACCCGCCAAACAGCGCCGTGATCGCAATCGGGAACAGCACCCCGAACCGGCCCCTCCACTCGGTGACTCCGCGCAGCGCCGCCTCCGCCGCCGGCCAGCGGTAGTAGGCCAGCACCAACGCCACCGCGGCCACCTGCAGGGCCAAGCCCGGCGCGAGATTGGCCCGCGCGCCGCGCAGCCCGGCCTTCCAGACCGGCACGTCGTTTCGTGAGTGAGGGGAAGACATGAGCGGACAAGCAGACCGGCCGGCCCTCGCCGGCACAAGCGCGAAGGCACCCTTCCGCCCACCGCCGTTTCCGGGTGCCCCAAGAGTTGCGGACGACAAAAGGGCACCGACTGCGCCCTTCAGACCGGATTCTCGACCAGCCCAGCGCCACGACCACTTTCCCGTTGGCGTCCGCCCGCCGCGTCGCCTTGCTCGCCCCATGCCTTCCTTCGACATCACCTGCGAGGTCGACCTCACCGAGGTCAAGAACGCCACCAACATGGTGCGCAAGGAACTGCAGACGCGCTTCGATTTTCGCGGCGTCGTCTGGGAGATGATCGAGGAAGAGCACACAATTACCCTCACTTCCGAGTCGGAGTACAAGCTGGAGGCCATTCTCGAGGTGCTCCGCGACCGGCTCGCGCGGCGCGGCGTCAGCCAGAAGAACGTCGAGGTCGGCAAAATGGAGACCTCCTCCACCGGACGCGCCCGACAGGTGCTCACCCTGCGCGACTCCATCCCGGCCGACGTGGCCAAGCAGATCGCGGTGTCGCTCCGCGGCGCCGACCTGAAGGTCCAGGCCGCAATCGAGCACGGCAAGGTGCGCGTGTCGGGTAAGAAGCGCGACGACCTCCAGTCCGCCATCGCCCACGTGCGCGGGCTCGACCTCACCATCGCGGTGGGCTTTGGCAATTTCCGCGAGTAGGAACCCGAAAAGTCGGGTTTGCCGCGGAGCACCGAGGCCTCTAGCCCTTTCCCATCGTGTCTTCGCCGTCTCCCGCTTCCGCTCCCATCATCACCGCCCTGCTACACGGGCCCGACCGCCGCGGCCTCGTGGCCCAAGTGGCGGGATGGATCTCACTGCGCGGGGGCAACATCCTCCACGCCGACCAACACCGCGACGAGGAGGCAGGCGTGTTTTCCAGCGCATGGAATGGAAACCGGAGGGCGACCCGGCAAGGATGTGCGCGAGTTCGCCGCCTTCGGCGACAGCCTCGGGATGAAGACGGATGTGCGCGTGTCCACCGAGCGGCTGCGCATGGTGCTCTTCGTCTCCAAGTTTGACCACTGCTTCCACGACCTGCTGCTGCGCTGGAAGGCGGGCGATTTCTGCGGCGATTTTGCCGCTGTGATCTCCAACCACACCGAGCTCGAGGGCGCGACCAAGGGCTACGGCCTGCCCTTTCACCATGTACCAGTGACGGCGGCCACGAAGCCGGCCGCCGAGGCCCAGCAGATCGAGATCTGCCGGCACTACGGCGCCGGGTTGGTGGTCATGGCGCGCTACATGCAGGTGCTGTCACCGGAGTTTCTCGCCAACCTCGGCTGCCCGGTGATCAACATCCACCACTCCTTCCTGCCGGCCTTCGCCGGCGGCAAGCCCTACCACCAGGCGCATGAGCGCGGGGTGAAGCTCATCGGGGCCACCGCCCACTACGCCACCGCCGTGCTCGACGACGGCCCGATCATCCACCAGGACGTCGCCCGCGTGACCCACCGCCACAGGGTGGACGATCTGGTACGCAAGGGCCGCGACCTCGAGCGCCTCGTGCTCGCCCAGGCGGTACGATGGCACCTCGGCCACCGCGTGCTCGTCTACGGGCGCAAGACCGTGGTGTTCGACTGAGCGGCGGCGGCAGGGCCGCCACCGCTAGGCGTGCCGCAGCAGCGCGGCGGGCGCGCCGAAGGGACCATTGATCCCGTTGGGGAAACGGAAGAGGCGCAGGATCTGGCCGAACTCGTGCAGGTAGGCGCGCGCCAGATCCGGGTTCGCCGCAACCACCAGGATGTCGTGCGAGTACACCGACGTGTTGTACCAGTTGAAACTACCGTCGAGCACGATGGTCTCGTCGATCACGCAGTACTTCGAGTGGAGCGGGCTGTAGGGCACCCGCTGGTCGACCTGGCCGTAGGCCAACGCCACCGGGATACCGGCACGCTGGAGGCGGGCGACGGCCGGCAGCAGCGGCCGGCGCGCCTCCTCCGCCATCGTGCATTCGCGGGCCGGGTCGCCCTGCCGGGCGAGATGGCCGTTGAGGATGATCTGCACATCCACCCCGCGGGCACGGGCCTGGATCAACGCATCGATCACGCTGTCGCCATGCTCGCCGCGCAGCTCGTTGATGAGGAAGAGGCACAGGCGGATGGAGCGGCGAGCCCGGCCCACCTCGGCCAGAATGGCGTGATGGGGGCGATACAGGCCGCCGTTGAGCATCGTCTGCCGGCCGAAGGTGTAGAGCAGGTTGAAGGGGCTGAGCGGGTCGATGCCGTAGCGCTGGATCACCCCGCCGCGCACACTCTGGAAAATGTTGTCGAAAAGCCGGCACACGCCCTGCGAGCGGAAGGTCATGCCCGACTCCCAATTGGCGCCCCAGCGGTCGAAGGAGATATTGAACGAGCCCTCGAGGCAGTCGGTGTCGCCAAAGATCACGAACTTGTTGTGCATGTCGGTGTCGACCTCGACCAACGGATGCTTCTGGCCGGCGAAGACGCCGAGCAGCTCGATGCGGGAGCGCTTGAGGTGGGCGTAGTTGGCGCTGGTGGTGAGCATCATCTTGCGCCAGTCGACCAGGCACTGCACCTGGACGCCGCAGGCCTGGGCGTGCAGGAGATGGTTCACGAAGTCGGTATCGTCGATGCAGTCGACACACACCTTGATGGCCAGGCCGCGCCCGGGTTGGGCGAGGTGGTCGCGGATGGTGTCGTCGATGCGCTCGTGGAGATAGCGCTTGGGATGGAAGGGATGACTCGGGGTGCCCTTGGTGAACTTGGGGGTGAGCTTGAGGGCGTCGAAGTGCCGGTTGTACCAGTCGGTGTCGCGCTGCAGCGGCGCGAAATCAATTTCATGGGTACGGTAGGTGTTCGCCCCGGCGCTGTTGCGGTCGATCGGGGCCCGCAGCGCCTCGCCGGCGCCGAGGCGGGCGCCGTCGACCAGCAGATAGTCGTGCTCGGATGGGTAGGACCGGCCGTGGAAATGCACAACGTAGGAGAATTTGACCACCGTGGCGGGCCCGAGGAGGTCGCAGTAGGGATGCAGGAAGCAGTCCCGGGTATGCCGGCGATGGTGGTTCCACTCGACCTCGTAGGGGTCGGTCTCGACCAGGAAGTGCTCACACACGGCGTTGGGGCGATAGACTTTGAGGATCACCTTCACGTTGACCTCGGCGCCCCACTGCACCTCGAACCGCAGGCGGGTCCAGCGCAGGAGGAAGATATGCCCGAACTCGTTTCGGCGGGGAAATACCGGCCCCAATTCCACTTCGCAGGGGAGGGCGAATTGTTCGGCGTAGTTCATGGTCGGATCATCGGGCGCGACGCGATGAACGATGAACGGGGAGCAGGGGGAGGCGGGCGCCGAGCAGGGCCGGGCGCCAACGCCGCGGTGCTGACGGGCAGCCACACGCCCACCCCGAGCGCCCGCCGGCCTCCTGGAAACGCGCCAAACAAGCGACGCCCGACCGAGCCCTGCGGCGAGGTGGCGTTCTTTCCGGCAGGGAGCTCGCGGCGGTGTTGCATGGCGACGGGGGGCTTACCGCGGCTCAAACTCGACCATATATCCTGGATGGTCGGACACACGGCCGTAGGCGGTGTCGGTGAAGAGCTCACGCGCGGCCACCGCCTCGAGGCGGCTGTCACGATGGGCGAAAAGGTAGTCGATGCGGCCGTCGGCCGGGTCCGGGCGCTCGCGGCCGTCGGGCGCCGGGCCATGGCCGTCCTCGTAGCGCTGGCGGGCACGGGCGAGCAGGAACTGATCGGTGAAATTGCCATCACGGGTGGCGAGGTCGTACCCCTCGGAGCCGGCCGGCACGTTGAAATCCCCGCACAGAAGCGTGGCGGCTGTATCTCCATTGTGCTGCTCGTTGGCCCACTGGCGCAGGCGAGGGAGCTGCTCGCGGAAGCCGTCGTTGATCCAGCTCAGGTGCGAGGAGAACACGTTCACCGGGCCGACGTAGGGCACGTTGATCCGCGCCTGGACCACGCGGCGGGCGTGGATATTGAGCGGATCCTGGCTGGTGGAGATGTAGCCGGAGTCGGTGCGGGCAAACTCGTACCGGCTAAGGATGGCACAGCCCTCGCGGTAACGGTCGAAGCCGAGGTGCGACCAGTCCTGATGCAAATGATAAGGGCGGCCGAGGCGCTCCCGAATGAGGTGCGCGGTGTTGGCGGTCCACTCTCCGCGGCCGTCGTTCCACGGTTCGGCCACCTCCTGCAGGCAGACGATGTCGATCTCGAGTTCCCGCACGACCTGTGCGATAAGCGAGAGCTTGGCATCCTGCTCGGGCTCCTGGTTGCAGTGGAGGTTAAGGGTGAGGACCTTCAGGCGATCGCGCCGAGCCGTGTAGTTGCGGCCGAAATTGTCGTCCCAGATGGTGCCGCTCCCGCTCTCGCAGGCGATGGCGTAGTCCACCCGGAAAGCCCCGCCAAGGCCGAGATGGCTGATCCAGATTTCGTTGCCGTAGCGGTTGGGGTTGCGGGCGTTGCTGGCCATGGTGCCGCCCCAGTGGCGACGCTTGAAGTAGCAGGGGGTGTCGGTCGCCGTGCGCCAGCGATCGGTGCTCCAACGCACGTAGACACGGCGGACGATGGAGGGCGGCCGAATGACTACGGTGATCGGGAGGTAATCCTGGCCTCTCCAGCAGCCGCGGACGGTAGTCGGCCTGGAGCAGCGTGTAGGCGTTGGCGAGGCGGATACCGGAGTCGGCGTTGATGTCGTGGTTGAACCCGAGGTTGTTGTCCCAGAATTCCTGGCCGGCCATGCGGCAGCGCAGGGCGAAACGAATGTCGCCCGGCAGGGAGTCGTGGTCGCCGGCGGCCAGGATCGAGGTCCGGGCCTGCCAGAGCTCGCGATACGGCCCAAGGGCGCCGACCCACTCGGCAGCGAGCACCCGCCAGACCCCGTCCTCCCCGGCCCAATGCACCTCGACGATCTTCTCGAAGGCGCGCGGCTCCACCACAAAGCGGAAGGTCAGATCCTGGCGCGACCCGTCGCCGTGGCGGGAAATGACGTTGGCGACGTAGAGAAGCTCGATCGGGTGCACGACGAGGGACAGTTGACGTTGGGCGAAGGACGGTGGACCGCGCGAGGAAAGGGAATCGGCGAGAGTGGTCGGCGAACGAAAGCCGTGGGCGGAGGACCCGGGACGGAGCGTGGATCAGGCAGCAGGGCGTGCGGGCCGGAAGGAATACGCTTTTGCAGAGGCCGCAAGAGACCAGCGGGGATGGCAGAATGGCGAGGCGGGGCCGCCGGCCGAAATGCCTCCCCTGGGCCGGCCCCGCGCACCCCCGGTCGAGACACCAAGGCAGGCCCGCCGCCACGCCGCGGCCGAAGCGAAACGGAACCGGCACCGGGGCTTCGCCCGGCGCCCAATTCCTCGATACTCTGGACAGAACGGCCGGCCGCCCGGCCAGCCCGATCACCAAGGCGCAGACTACTCGCGCTGGGTGCTGAAATGCAGGATCGGGGCGACGCCGGGCTTGGCGTCTTCAGAGGAATAGAACGATGCGTTGATCGCGCCCAGCGGACGAAGCACCACACCCTTGGTGGTCCCGTCGAGGAGACGCTGCAGCACCGGACGAGGGAGCGTCACATAGGTCTTGCCTCCGGGGGCGCTCGCCACGTCGACGTCCTGGATCATCTGCGTGTTGAAAACCTCCTTCGGGCTCCCGCCTTGGAGCAGACTGTTGTAGGTGACCGTCTCCTGGTCCCAGGCCGGATCACCGCCAAGGATCTCAATCACGTGGAGCTTGCCGAACTCGATTCCGAAGTCCTCGCCGTAGTGCTCGATGTACTTGCCGCCCATCGGAACGGAGTAGGTGGTCAGTTCCAGCACGCCGGCCCCGTCGGCCTTCAAACCACGGGCTCTGCCAAAGTCCCAGCGCAGCACCGGCCACTGGGTGGGATCGACGGTGAGGAGGCGGGCGCTGCTGTCCGGCCCCTCCGCGCGCCAGTCATTGAAATTCACATCCGGAAAGAGGGAATTGATCAGGCTGTCGTGGGCGACCACGAGATGGCGCGCGAAACTCGCCGGAGCAGCAATGGAAGGATGATAGAGCAACGGCTCGCCGAGATCGGGGCGGGTCTCGTCGCGGCGCACAACGTCGGCCCGGAAGTAGTCCACCTCCACCTGGTACTTGTCGGGACCGAAGTCGGTCACGCACAGCTGAACGTAGACGTTGTCGCCGGGGCCGGCGTCGAGGTCCCGCGTGGTCATGCTGATGGTATGCCAGCCGGTGGTGTCGGCGATGTCGTATTCCCGCAGGTGCTGGTGAAAGTCGGTCGTGCGCTGCGTGTTGATCATGAAGTTGACCCGCCGCGGGGCGTGGTCGGAGCGCACCCGGGCCTCGACGCGCAATTCGTAGGCGGGGTCCTGCAGCTTGTTGAGATCGAGCGAGGCGGAGATGTCCCGCTTGATGAGGGTCCACCAGACCCCGTAGTTGTCGTGGGTTCCGTCCACCACGATGGTGGCGCAGCCGTCCTTCTGGACGAGATCGATGGTGGCACTACCGTCGCCGGTGAGCAGGGCCCAGCCCTCGGGCTTCGGACTGTCGAACGAATCCAGGAACTGGGCGCGACCGATCGCGGGGGCGACGGCGAGAACGAGGACGAAACACAGAGCTTTAGGGGAAAAGTTCATGGGGATGGCGGCATAACTGAGCCCAAAGCCCTCAAGTGTCGACCGGACTGTCGTACTAACACGTGGGCAGTCGGCTTTTCCCGTTCGCCCCCACGGGTCAGACCTGCTGCGCTGCCGCCATGCACTTCGACACCTCCGATCTGCTTGAACGCTTCTGCCGCTACGTGCGCCTCGATACCCGCAGCGACGACCACTCCCCGACCACCCCGAGCACGCCGGGGCAATGGGACCTGCTGCGCCTGCTCGTGCGCGAACTGCACGAGCTCGGCGCGAGCGAGATCACGCTCTCCGAGTTCGGCTACGTGCTCGCCACCCTCCCGGCGTCACCGGGCGATGAAGGCGCGCCGACGATCGCCTGGTTCGCCCATGTCGACACCGCGACCGAACTGCCCGGCGCCGCCAAGCCGATCGTCCACCGGGCCTGGGACGGGCGGCCCATCGTGCTGCCCGACGATCCCACCCAGGTACTCTCCGTCGAGAACACCCCGCTTCTGCGCGAAGCGATCGGCCACGATGTGATCACCGCCAGCGGCGGCACCCTGCTCGGGGCCGACGACAAGTCGGGCGTGGCCATCGTGATGGCGGTCGCGCGCCATCTCCTCCGGCATCCGGAGATTCCACACGGAAGGATCCGCCTCTGCTTCAACCCCGACGAGGAGATCGGCCGCGGGGTGCACAAGCTAGACCTCAAGGAGGTCGGCGCCGTGGCCGCCTACACCCTCGACGGCGAATCCCCCGGCGAGATCGACTGGGAGACGTTTTCCGCTGATGCCGCGGTGGTGGAGATCCGCGGGGTGGCGACCCACCCCGGCTGGGCGAAGGACGTGATGGTGAACGCGCTGCGGCTGGCCGGCCGCTTCGTGGCGGCGTTGCCGATGGACTGCTCGCCCGAGCGCACCGGGGAGCGCGATGGCTTCGTTCACCCGGTGGAGATCGCCGGCAACAGCGAGCGGGCCACCGTGCGCCTCATCCTGCGCGACTTCGAGCTGGACGGACTGGCGGCCAAACGGGCGGTCGTCGAACGCGTCGCGGCGGAGATCCGCGCCGCCGAGCCGCGGTCCCAGATCGACATTGTGTTCAAAGAACAGTACCGGAATATGCGTTACTGGCTGGAGAAGGATCTACGCCCGGTGGAACTGGCGCAGGAGGCGGTGCGGCAGGCCGGGCTGGAGCCGCGCCTGAGGTCCGTCCGCGGCGGCACCGACGGCTCCCAGTTGACCGCACGCGGGCTTCCGTCGCCGAATATTTTCACCGGCATGCACGAGGTGCACAGCCAGCGCGAGTGGGTGACGCTCCAGGACATGGCCAAATCCGCCGAGGTGCTCATCCACCTCGCCCAACTCTGGGCCGGTACCTCGGACAAGGTGTCAACTATCAGGTGACATTCTGCCCGCGCCGAGGCTCGGGCGGCGGGTTTCGCAGCATCCACCACGCGGGCTAAAGCCACGCGCCACGGCGTACCGCTGGTCCCTGATCATCGTGGCCCGCTTCTTCAGGACGGGTCTGAGGGGAGCGGGAGGGACGGCGCTTGCGACGCCTGCGCGGCATTGCCGATCGCACGGGCTGAAGCGGCGCGCAGCGACGAAGAGGCGTTGCCCGGGCGGAGACCGGCCCGATCAGCCCGCCCGCGGCTTGCGCAGATCGGGCAGGAAGACGGTGAGCAGGCCGATCAACGGCAGGAAGCTGCACACGCGATAGACGTACTCGATGCCGGCATGGTCGGCGAGGTGACCGAGCAGCGCAGCCCCCACTGCGGCGATACCGAAGGCGAAGCCGAAGAACATTCCGGCCACCAGCCCCACCTTCCCCGGCAACAACTCCTGCCCATAGACGAGGATCGCGGGAAAGGCCGAGGCGAGAATCACCCCAATGGGCACCGTGAGCACGACCGTCCAGAAAGCGTTGGCGTAGGGCAGCACGAGGGTGAACGGCGCGACGCCCAGAATGGAAAACCAGATCACACGCTTGCGGCCGAAGTGGTCGCCCAACGGTCCGCCGAGGATGGTGCCCGCCGCGACCGAGAAGAGAAAAACGAAGAGTCGTAGCTGAGCTTCACGCACGGAGAAGCCGAACTTTCCCATGAGGAAAAACGTGTAGTAGCTGCCCAAGCTCGCGAGGTAGAAGTGCTTCGAGAAGATGAGGGCCCCGAGCAGCGCGAGGGTGGCGTAGACCTTGCGCGGAGGCAGTGGCGAGGCGGCCGGAGCGGCTGGCTTGCGGGTTCGGCGCAGATCGAGATGCGCCTGGTACCAGCGGCCGAGCCGCGACAGGACCACGATTCCGAGCACGGCAAGCGGGATGAACCACAGCGCGCCGCGTTGGCCGGTCGCCGGTAGGATGACGGCCGCCGCGAGCAACGGCCCGAGGGCGGTCCCGAAATTGCCGCCGACTTGGAACAGCGACTGAGCGAATCCATGCCGCCCGCCTGAGGCGAGCCGCGCCAAGCGCGAGGCCTCGGGATGGAAAATAGACGACCCCGTGCCGACCAACGCGGCGGCGACGAGCAACAGCGGGTAGGTCGCCGTACTGGCCAAGAGCACAAGCCCGAGGAGGGTGACCCCCATGCCAAGCGCCAGGGAGTAAGGCAGCGGCTTACGGTCGGTGTAGAAACCCACGGCGGGCTGGAGCAGCGAAGCGGTCGCCTGGAAAGCGAGGGTGATCATCCCGACCTGCGCGAAGTTGAGCGCGTAGGTTTGCTTCAAGACCGGATAGATCGCCGGCAGCAAGGCCTGGATCATATCGTTGAGCATGTGCGAGAGGCTCAACGCGAGCAGCACCGGCAGCACCGTCTGCTCGACGGGAACGGCGGAAACAGGCGGTTGAACAACGGCGGTGGCGGAACGCTCCATGCCGTTTGATACGGCCCGTCGCGCTCGGGTTTCAATCGGCAAACGGGGCCGGCCACCGCAGTGAGATGGTCCGTTCGGGGCTGACTGCGCGTGACCCGCTACCTCCGCCGCACCACGGATCACGGGAATGACGCGGACCCGGCAGAGATTCGATTTCTCAATCCTAGCGACGTTCGCCAGAACGTCGGTCCCCCGCTTCCCTAGTAACTGGACGGCAGAGCCGTTCAGCTCGCTGAATGCCGCGCTCCTGCTCCTGTTCGCGCCGCTGCCGGGACCGGCTCGGGCTTCGTCCGCCTCCGCCCTTACCGCGTGGCACTTGGTCCTTCGACTCACCCCCACCCGCCTCAGGGCGCGGGGCGGGCGGTGATCTGGAAGGTGTCGAGTTCGCCCAAGAATGAGCCGTCGAGGTTGAATGCCTTCATCCTGACCGTGCAGGTGTCGCCAGCGACTTCGACTTTCACGTACTCGTTGACGAGGCCGTGGTTGATGGCGCTCGGGACGTTGCTGTAGCCGCCGACAGTGATGTGCGGCCAGTCGTGGACCAGAGGTTCGCCTGTATCCAGCCAGCTGCCGCCACCGTTGGTCACGTAGGCCACGCCGTTGCGGATGCCCCTTTCGTAGGCGTGCATGTGCCCACTGAAGAGAACCGCCGCACCGGCCTGCTCAAGATACGGCACGAGGTCGGTGCCCAGCCAGCCATCCCCGGCGTACCAACGCTCACACCACGGTGGCGTGTGGATGAATGCGAAAATGAATCGCGCCGCCTTCGCCGAGGGCGACTGGAGATCGTCGCGCACCCAGCCGACGACATCCGCACGGGCGGTGTAGTAGTCGATGCAGATGAAATGGCAGCCGGCATAATCGAAGGAGTAGCTGCCGTAGCCCGGGTCGTGGGCGCCGCGGTCCTTGCTCGGAAGATCGGTGTACTTGCGGATGAGAGAGCCGCGGTCGCCGTCGTGATTGCCCCAGGCGACAAAGAAGGGAACGTGCTCGCCCACAATACGGACAGGGCGCTCGATGAAATACGGCCAAACGTAGCCCGCATCGTAGCCGCTCTCCGCCAGGTCGCCCGTGGTGACGGCGAGATCGACGTGCTCAGTCTCCACCATATGCCGCATGAAGGAATTCGTGGGTTCGTTGCGATCGGCCGGATTATCGGTGGCGCCCTGGCTGTCGCCCCACACCCCGAAAGAGAAGTCCACAGCGGTAGCGGGCGCGGTCCGGAAGGTCTGGTCGGTCGTGTACTGGCCACCGCTGTTGACCCGATAGTGGTAAGTAGTTCCCGGTTGCAAATCAGTGAGCACGACCTTGTGGATGGTCGTGTTGGCGCCCGAGGCGGCGTTGACCGCCCCGCGAACGGTGCCGTAGGCCGCGCTGGTGCCGTACTCGACCGAATCGGCCACCGGCAGGTCGGTTTCCCACATGATCGTGATGGCATCGGTCTTCACGTTTTGGAGGTAGGGCAGCGTGAGGAAGGAGCTGCTGCTGTCGGCGGCGAAACCACCCAACGCCGCCACCTCCGCATCGCTCAACGCCTGGCCGTAGATCGCCAGCGTGGCGAGATCGACCTCCATGCGTTCGCCGTCCTCGTCGGCACCCACCAGCAGCCGCGAAAGCAAGGCGAACCGGCCGTCGAGGACTCCGGACTGGCCGCGCAGCACGTTTTGACCATCCAAGTACACATCGTAGCGGTGCGCGTTGTCCACGGCGACGACCAGGCGGTACCAGCGTCCGCCCTTAAGCGAAGGCGCACTGTAGCCGGCGAGGCCCACACCGACGTTGCCGGCGGCGTTGAGGAAACAGTCGCCATCATCGGTATTCGCCGGATTGGTCTGGAAGAGGCTGTTGAAGGCGCCCAAGGCCGGAACTCGAAGATCCATCACCATGGTCCACTGATTGACGGTGGTCCCGCCGCCGTTCGCGGCGATCCCGTGGTCGAGGCCGAGGTGAGTCGTGGGACCGAGAATGATCGCCCCATCGCCCAGCGCGGGACCGACCGCCGCGGCTGTCGCGCCGAAGGCCGCCAGTCGGTTGCCGTACAGTGGCGCGAGCAGGTCCGCCGGGTTGTCGAAAGTCCAAAGGCCCACCGGAATTGGGTTCGGCAGCACGGCGAGCGGCGCGGCCTCGCTGACGATTACACCGCCGACATTGCGCACGACGACCGAGTAGGCGCCAGCATCAGCCGGGCTCGTCAACGGCAGCGTGGTATACGAACTGCCGGTGGCCCCAGGAAGATCAACCCCGTCCTTCCGCCATTGGTAGGTCAGCGGGCCGGGGCCCGCCGCCACAATGCTGAAGGTCGCCGGCCAACCCGCCGCAACAGTCTGCGCCACAGGCTGGGTCGTGAGGATCGGCGCTGCCGAGGCGCTACTGAAGGCGGATACCCTCCAGAACTGGCGGTCCATGCTCTCGGTGGCGGCGGGGCGAACGACCTTGCCTAACTCGGTGCCGGTGCCGACGAATCCATCCGGCAACGGCGTCCAACTCTTCAAGTCCCCTGCGGTCTCGATGAAGTAGCGCATGCCGGTTTCACTCGGCCAACGCAGCGTGAGTTCGCCGGAGGCCTCCTGCCGGAGCGTGGCGACAAAGCCCGAAGGCGGCGTGGCGACGGCGGCGGTGCCGGCAAACAGCACCGCGACGGCGACGAGGAGAAGGATCGGGCGAGTAGGCATGGTTCGGTGAGCGCATCGACCAGCGCGGCCCGGACCCGAGCTGTAGCAAAGCCCCGGACCGCCGAGCAACCCAAGAGGAGAATACCGCCCCACGGAAACGGCAATCTTACCAGCCGTTCACCGGCTGGTGGGAGCGTTGACGAGCGCCGCCGTGTTGCGGAACAAGCCCTCCGCGCGACGCCGTTCTCCGACCCACCCCGCGCCCGGGACGGCCCGCGACTATGGTGCGTATTGCACGCGTACACGCAAAAAGCGGCGGCTCGCGCCGACATTGTCCATCGGCACCAGGTCCGGGATCACCTGTTTGGTGGGCGTGCCGATATGCAGGGGAGCCGGAGTCGCCAAGGTCCAAGTCGCGAGGTCGGGGCTGGCCTCGACGAAATAGCGGAGGTCGGAGCCGGTGGGCCGCCGGTCGAAGCTGATGGTGAGGAATTTCTGCGGGCCCGGTTGGAGCATGGCCGAGCCAAGGATCGTGGGCGGAGCCACCGGACCGCGCGCCGCAAGGCTGAAGGCGTAGCGTTGCAGGTTGGTAACACCGGCGTTGTCGGGGTCGGCGGCGGGGCCGGAGACGGCGTCATTGGTCAAATCGTCGCCGAAGAATGACGCGGCGCGCCAAGCAACGTAGGTCGTCGGGTCGGGAGTGAAGACGGCCGCCACATTCATGGGACAAGTCACATTCGGCAGCGGCAAGGTGGCCGTGCGCACGCGGCCGCCGGGCAGGCCCGACCAATAGGCGAAGGTGTAGCCCGGAGCAGGCACGGCAGTGACGGCCGCACCGGTTGCCCCGAACGCGATGCTCTGGCTGGGTGCGGGAGTGACAGAACCGTTGGTCACAGTACCACCCAGGCCGGCGGCGAAGGTGACGGTGGAGGGACCGGGGGCGGAGGAGGGGTAGCCGAGGGTTTGGGTGAACAGCAGGTGCTGGTTGGCGGTGAGCTTTAGGGCTGAGGTTGGGACGGAGACGCTGGAGCGGACTTTCTCTCCGAGCCCCTCGGCAGCGGCATAGGCCGCGACGTTTTGGGAAACCACGCCGGCATGGAGACAGGCCATGCGGCGTTTCTGGGCGTCGGTGCCGGAGAGTTTCGCGTAGTCGGCGACATAGATGAGGATGACCGGGACCGAAGGGTAGCTGAGATCATCGCGGATTTCCTCGGACGATACCTTCTCAAAATAGTGGGCGGCACCGACACCGGGACTGTAGCGGTAGACTCCGCCCGCCATGGCCGCGTAGATATCGATGTCGTGCACGCCGGTAACGAGAGGCGAGGTGCGTTCGCCGGGCGTGTAACTGTTGATACCGATACCGGCCCAAGCGAGCTCGGCGAGAGTCTGGAGGGGGAAAGGCGTAGCGGCCAAGTTGCCGTTGGAGCGGCGGCGCTTGAGGATCTGGAGAGCGGGGGCGTCGTTGACGGCGGCAGGAACCAGCGCGCCGGCGGTCACCGTCCAAGCCGGCTCGGTACTGGAGGCGCCCTCCGAATAGCCGATGCTCTGCAGCAGCAGGAGCGTGCGGCCCGTGGTCAGGCCGAGCGCGGCGGGAAGGCCCGACGGGAAGGTGGAGGGAAGGCGGGCACCCAAACCACGATCGGCGCAGGCAAGGGCGATATTCTCCGCGATGAAGGCGGTATGGATGGCGCCGAAAAAGTCCACATCGGTGGCATAGGTCGCGAGCGCGATGGTGACCGGGGCGGTCGCCGCCGGGGCCCCGAGAGTAGGCCGCAAGTCGGTGGGCGAGCGGCGGGTGAGCTGATGCTCCACCTGGTCATACACAAACACCCCTTCGGCACAAAGCAGGTAGATCTCGTTGTCGCGGCTCTTGTAGGAATAGTTGGTGGTGCGGTAGCCGTCGGTTGGTCGATTCACACCACTGGAAGCCCAAAGGAGATCGGCGACGGTCTGCTGGGAGAGCCCCGCGGTGGCGAAGGCGGCAGCCTCGTGGCGGGCGGCGAGAATACGGGTGATGGCCACCTCGTTGCCGCGCGGCGCGGGCAGGGCGAGGTCGCCCTCGGCGGCGGCAGCCAAACCGGCAAGCAGAAGCCACACGCCAGTGAACCACACGCGAGGCAGGGGAAGACGGGGACGAATGTTCATGTTTTGGGATGCCAGCCGGGATACGCCGGGAGCGAAGCAACGACCGAAGCACGACCGCTCCCGATAGGCAACCAGATACTCGGATACATCACCCGGGAAACGACCCGCTGCGGTTTGCGCACCGACGGCCGGGGCGACGACCGAACCACAACCGTGCGGAGGAGAAGCGTATGGCCCTCGGGCCACCATGCACGTTTTGCGCGGGCGGATGCCAACCGAACCAGCCGCGGCGGGGGCAGCCGGATAGCGGGCCCCTCGCCGTTCTGCCGGTCGAGGGGGACAATCCTACCGGCCGTTGACCAGCCTCGGGGCCGCACCATCCAGGCGGGACGCTCGCGGCCGGCGGCGAAAATAGTGCCGGCCGCCCCCACAGGCGGCCGGCTGCCCATCTACTGCCTGAAGCATCACCGACGTAAGCGGCCGACTACGGCGTGACCGCCACCCGGACACGCAGGAAGCGGCGCGTGAGGCCCCCGGAATCCATCGCCACGGAGTCCTGCGCCACGACCGGGGTAGAAGCCTCCGGGTAATACGTGCGGACGTTCGACCAGTCCGCGAGGTCGGGGCTGGATTCGACCACGTAGCTGAGGCCGGTCCCCGTGGCGCGGCGGCCGAAAGTGATCGTGAGGAACTTCTTCCCACCGTCCTCGATCGAGTCGATCTTGGTGGGCGGGGCCACGCGCCCGCGGGCAGCGAGGGCGAAGGCGTAACGCTGCAGATTGGTGACACCGGCGCTGTCCGGGTCGGCGGCGGGACCGGAGACGGCGTCGTTGGCCAGATCGTCACCGAAGAAGTTGGCCACGCGCCAGGCCGTATAGGTCGCCGGCTCGGGGCTGAAGACAGCCGAAATAGCCATCTCGCAGGTCACGTTGGTCAGCGCGAGGGGGTTGGTCGGCACGCGGCCGCCGGGCAGGCCGCTCCAGTAGGCGAAGGAGTAACCGGCGGAGGGCACCGCGGTGACAGGGGTGCCGGCAGCTCCGAAAGCGATGGTCTGAGGGGTCGTACCGGTGACGCTGCCGCCGGTGCCGGCAGAGACCTTCACCGTGGAGGAGCCGAGGACGCCGGCGGCCATGGTGCCAAGAGTTTGGATGATGATGGGGTGCTTGTTCGTGTCGCTGGCAATTCCAAGGTCGGCTCGAAGGGTGCCCGGCATCGAGGAGCGCACCTTTTCGCCCAGCCCGCGGGCGGCGGCGTAGGCGGCGATGTTCTGCGAGACAAGCCCAGTGTGCAGCCAAGCGGCGCGCTCTTTGGCATTGTAGTCGTTCCCCGGGAGCAACGCGAAGTCCGCAACATAGATGAAGGTGGCGTAGGCGTTGGCGTAGCCGAGCGTAGGCCGGATGTCCGTGGCGG
Source organism: Opitutaceae bacterium (assembly GCA_016711225.1). Taxonomy (GTDB): domain Bacteria; phylum Verrucomicrobiota; class Verrucomicrobiia; order Opitutales; family Opitutaceae; genus CAJCBL01. The sequence continues at coordinate 188,262 of JADJTK010000001.1, read as the reverse complement.
AGTATTGCAATAACTTGTGGGTGACAGGGTCGTAGCTGTAGACGCCGCTCGCCTTCGCGACATAGATGGTGATGTCGTGCACACCGGCGATGAGGGGCGAAGTGCGCTCGCCGGTGCTCGGATTATTAACACCAAGCCCGGCCCAGACCAGATCGCCGAGGAACTGGTCAGACAACGCGGTGGTGACGTAGTCGTTGGTGGAGCGACGGCGCTTGAGGATGGCAAGGGCGGGCGCGTCGTTGACGGCGGCCGGCACCATCGGGCCCGCGCCTATCGCCCATGCGGGGCCCGTGACCGGGGTACCCTCCGGGAAGCCGACGGTTTGCAGCAGCAAGATGACGTGGTTGCCGGCCAGCCCGAGCGCGGAAGAGAGGCCAGCAGGTACCTCGGCAGTGAGCCTCGCGCCAAGACCGCGATCGGCGCAGGCCAGCGCGATATTCTCCGCGATGAATCCTGTGTGGATCGATCCCTCGGTGTTGATGCCCCCGTTGTAGGAGACCAAGACGAGGGTGAGCGGCGCGGTGGACGCAGCCCCTCCGAGGGTGGGCCGCAGGTCGGTCGCGGATTTGAACGTGAGCTGGTGCTCAAGCTGGTCGTAGAGGAACACGCCCTGGGCGCACAGCAGGAAGATCTCCTCGTCGCGGCTGCGGAAGGAGTAGTTGGAGGTGCGCCCGCCGGAAACCGGGCGATTGATGCCCGTGGAGGCCCAGAGGATGTCGGAGACGGCCTGCGCGGGCAATGCCGCGCCGGAGAAGGCGGAGGTCTCGTGCCGCGCCGCGAGAATGCGGGTGATGTCGACACCGTTGCCGCTAGGCGCGGGCAGCACGATGTCGGCGGCGGCGAGCGGACCGGCGAGCAGAAGTAACGCAGTGGAGAGCAGCCGGCGGGCGGCGGGACGGGAGAGGAATGTGTTCATGAGTAGGCGACTGCGTAGGGGGAGTAGAAAGTCGTGGGACGGGCCCGCGTGCGCGCAACCGGATACTCGGATACAATCGCGCCACGGCCGAAAGCTTACACCCTGTTCACGATTGCTTGAGGGGATTTTGACGGGGCAGGCGGCCACCGGCACCGGGAGGGGCCAGTAACTCCCTTGCGGCACCGCCGCCGGCGCGCCACCTTTCCCCACCCCTCTCCTCTATGCAAAAACGCCCCGGCCATCTCCTGCTCGCTCTGCTACTTCCCGTGCTCGCCTTGGCGCAGCCGGTACCAACCGTGATCCCTCTCTGGGACCAGGGAGCGCCCGGCTTCGAAAGCCGCAAGGACGAGCCCGAACAGGCCCAGGACTGGTGGGTGCGCAACATCCACAATCCCTCGCTCACCGTCTTCCTCCCACCCGCAGGAAAGGCCAACGGCTGCGCGGTGATCGTCGCCCCGGGCGGCGGCTTCCGCAATGTGGTCTTCAATCCGGAGGGGCGCGACGCTGCCACCCACCTCACCCCGCTGGGGGTGACGGTCTTTGTCCTGAAATACCGCCTGCCCAACGAGCAGAACTCGCCCTACACCATGGACCACGTGCGCCAGGACGCCTACCGGGCGCTACGCCTGGTCCGCAGCCGCGCCGCCGAGTTCCACCTCGATCCGAAGCGGGTCGGAATGCTCGGCTTCTCCGCCGGTGGTGCCGTGGTGATGACAGTGGCCTTCGAGCGCGGCGACGGTGCCCCCCAGGCCACCGATCCGATCGACCGCCTGAACGGGCGCCCGGATTTTCAGATGCTGGTCTACCCCGGCGGCAAGGCCCCCGCGACGATCTCGACCGACGCCCCGCCGGCGTTCCTCATCTGCGCCAACGATGATGAATACGGCTGCGATAATGTGACGATGGAGCTTCTGCAGAAATTCCGCGCCGCCAAGGTGCCGGTCGAAGCCCACCTGCTGGCGCGCGGCAAGCACGCCTTCAACATGGGCGACCGCTCGACGCAGCTCGCCGTCAAGCATTGGCCCCAGCGCATGGCTGAATGGCTCGAGGACAGCGGCTATCTCGCCCCGACCGCGAAATAGGCTCACTGCTCCCACTCACCCGTGCTGCATCCGTTGCAGCAGCTCGGCGTATTCCCACATCGGACCGCGGACCCCGCGGCGGCGCAGTTTGCCCATCGTCTCCACGAAAGCCGCCGGCGGGTCGCCCACGATCCAGTTGGGATTCTCCTTCTGATACTCTCGCAACCGGGCATGGAGCGACTCCACGGAGAACTCCGGCTCAAGGTGGAAGCGCGGCTCGAGCAGATAGTCCGTCGCCGTCTCGCCCTGCGCCTCCGGGGCGAGGTGCCGCCAGAGGGGCGTCTCCGGATAGATCCGCATGCCGAGGGTGCCGAAATAGAACGCCCCGGGTAGCGTCCGGGCCCGCACCAGGGTTTCCTCCACGGTGGCCGCCGTCTCGCCCGGGCCCCCGAAAATGATGAAATGACTGTAGTGCAACCCGAGCGCATGGGCCTGCTCACTGGCGGTACGGATATCGTCGAAGCTGAAACTCTTGCCGTAGCGACGCAGCACCGGGTCGGAGAGGCTATCTGAGCCGAACTCGATGTGGCTGAGTCCGGCGCGCTGCATTAGCTGCAAGCGTTCGCGCGTGATGCCCCGCGGCCGCAAGAAGCACTCCCACTGCACCCCGAGGTCGGCGCGAATCAGCGCCTCGCACACCTCGACCACATGCTCTTCGCGGGTGTTGAACACCGAGTCGACGAAGAACACGAACTTCACGCCCAGGGTCGCCATGCGGCGCATCTCCGCCACCACCGCCTCCCCGTCGAGGAAGCGGCTGCGACTGCCCTCGATCAACGGGTACGTACAGTAACAGCAGTGCAGTGGGCAGCCGCGCTGGGTCTGCACGCCCGGCAACGAGCCCTGCGCGAGATAGGCCTGCATCAGCTCCGGATGATGATGGGGCGCCGTCGCAAACGCCGTATCCTCCGCCCGGCAGGGCACCGCGCGCACCGCGCCATCGGTCCCGCGGAACACCAGTCCCGACACCCGGCCAAGCGCCGCCTCGCCGCCCCCGGTGCGCAGCGCCGCGATCAACTGCGGCAGCGTCCGTTCCCCCGCGCCGTGAATACCGTAGTCGATGCCGCCGAGCGCGAAGATCTCCCGCGGGAACACCGAGAACCCGCTGCCCCCCAACACGAGCGGCGCGGCCGATACCGCCCGCAGCCGCCGGCAAAATCCGACCAAGTCGTGGATGAACGACTTCGGGTTGTGGCACTGCACATTGTCGATGTTGCGCATCGACAACGCGATGAAGTCCGGCGCGAACCGGGCCACCCCCTCCTCCACCGTCTCCCCGGCCATCCGGGCGTCCCAGATCGCGGTGACATGGCCCGCCTGGCGCAAGGCCCCGTCGATATACGCCAGCCCGAGCGGATAGACGGGGTAGGGCTGGTCGTAGTTGTTGAGGTTGACGAGCAGCACCCGGGCGGGTGCAAGCCCGTGGGTCGCGGTCGGCATGGTGCCAGTTTTCGTGGGGCCAATCGCCCCGCGGCTCAAGAGCGAACGTCGAGGGCCGGTCCATCGAATTCATTCACCACAAGAAACGCACGGATCGCAAAGGAGCGGCACGCATCCCTCCGATCTCTGCGCACCTTGCGTTCTTTGCGGCTAATCCTTCCGCCTCGGCTTCCCCCGCGCGATCGGGCCCAGCTCCACCGCCCCCAGCGCGGCCAGCACGATCAGCGCGACCATTTGTCCAAGAGCCGCCACCACCGGGATCGAGCTCAACGCCAGCACCCCGAACGAGGCCGCCGTCGTCAGCGCCGAAAGCCGGATCGAGGGCGGCGGCTCCTCGCCCCGCGCCGCGTTTTCGGCGGAGAAGATCGCGTAGTTGTGGCTCAAACAAACGCCGAGAAACGCCCCGAGCAGATGAAAGAGGTTGAGCGTCTGCCCGGCCAACCCAAGCACCCCGAAGGCGAACAGGCACGAGCCGGCGGGCAGCGCAAAGATCCACACACCTCGCTTCAGTCCGTAAAGGAGCAGCACGCTCAGGCCCACCAGCCCCAGTCCCAGCGCGCTCAACTGGAGCGCCGACACCCGGTAGCGCGAGAACAGCCGGTTGAGCGATTGCAGCTGGTCGAGTCCGACTGTGGCCAATGCCACCGGTGGCTCCGCTCCCGGCGCATGCTCGGCCACCGTCACAAACCAGCTCGCGCCCGGTGCGGTCGCCAGCGCCAGCGCCGGCGGCCCCTGCAGCGCCCCAGCCAGGGCACGGGCCAAGGTGTCGTAGTCGCTGATCGGAGCCACGAGCCAGCCGCGCCACGCCGTGAAGAACGGGCCGAACTCCTCCGGCTCGAATCCGTGTCGCTCGAGTGCGGCACGTAACGCCGGCTCGTAACCGCCAAGGCGGGCGCGCTCGGCGGGCAGCGCCGCGAAGTCCTCCGGCGTCGGCACCGCCAGCCCGAGCGAGGCGACCGGCGCGCCCGGGAACTGGCCGGTGTGCCAGGCGAGAAAGCGGGCCAGGGCGGCCCGCGCTGCCGCCGGCGACTCCCCGCGGGTCACATACACCGTGCGCTGTGGCGACTCCCCAAAAAAGGTTCGCAGCTCCTGCGCCTCGGCGCGCAGCGCTGCCGGCAACGCCTCCAACTCGCGGATATCGTCGCGCCAATGCAGCCGCCACGGGCCGAGCAGCGCCACCGCCCCACCGAGAAGCAGTAGGAGCCGCGCGCCACGGCGCCAGGCCGGATGCTCGCCCCGCAGCCGGGCACGGGCGAAGGCCCGGGTCTCCGTATAGGTGACGTCGAGCTGCCCAAACCACAGCAGCGCCGCGGCGAGCGCGGCGATCAGCCCAGTGCTCACGAACACCCCGAGCTGGCGGATCAGCGGCAGCTCCGAGAACAGCAACAGCGAGAACCCGATCACGGTGGTGAGCGCGCTGGCCAGCAACGGCTTGATCAGCCGCCGCACCTTCCCTCGGTACGGCTCGCCCGGCCTGATCGGCGGCTGGAGAAACAGATAGAACCCGTAGTCGATCGCCACCCCGCCCAACAACGAGCCCACAACAAAGACCAGCACGTGCAGGCGGCCGAAGCACAGTGTCGTGCCCACCCACGCACCAAGTAACGCGCCGAGCACCACGGGGACCAGATGCAGCGCCTGCGGCACCCGCCGCAAGCACAGCGCCGCCACCCCGAGCACGGCCGCGAGGGAGATCAGGTTGAGCGACGACATCTCGCTCTCTATCCGGCGGCGGTTTTCCGCAGCGAAACGACCAATCGACACCCATTGCAGTTGCGCCGCCGGCTCGATGGTCCGGGCGGCTGCGAGCGCGTGCTCCACCGCGGCGATCACCGGCCCCTGCCCCGCCTCGCTCAGGGGAGCGGCGGTGGTGCGCGCCCAGACCAGCGCCCGGTCGCCCACTGTGCCGGCTGTCTCCACAAAGCCGGGCATCTGCGCCACCAATCCGGGCAGCAACAGCAACGGGTCGGCAGGAACCAGATCCTGGAAGGCCATCGCTTCCGGCTTCGCCATAAACCCCTCCAATTCCGCCGCGGTGCGCTCCGCCAACCACTCTGCCCACGGGACCATCGGGGCCGCCGCCGCGTATTCCGCCTTCCGCGCCGCGAGCCAACCCGGCAGCAAGAGGTCAAACCGCTGGTTGAAGAGCTCGCGCCCGAGCACATCTCGCGGCCCGGTGTCCCCCATCGCCAGCACCTCCGCAAACGCGGGATCCGCTCGCAACGCCTCCACAAAGCTCCGCGTGGCGCGTTCGCGGCCGACCGCGTCCGCGACGCGCAGGGCGAAAAAGGCCACCCGCGCCTGCCTCTCGTTGGCTAGGCTGCGCGCCAGCGCCAATTCAGGCGAACGCTCCCCGGTCGGGATCAGGTCGAGCACATCGGTGGAGATCTTCTGCGCGTAGTCGAGCCGGGCCAGCCAGAGCAGGCCAAGCAACGCGCCCAGCACCAGCAGCGCGCGGGCGGTCCATTTCTGGCGTGCCGGTTCCATGGATTCAGCGGGCTTCATGTTGACCGACGGTAGGGTCGGACCTCGTGTCCGGACCGCTCCAGTTTTCCGCTGGTGGGGCGGGCGTGGTGCCCGCCATTCCGCGATGAAAAGTGCCACGGCATCCTCATCGGAAGTACCGTTTCTCCTCCTCGGCGCTGAAAGCGACTCCGGTCTGGGTCTCCTCAATCAAGACTTCCACCCGTTGCTTGGCCGAACGGCGAAACTCCAGCCGGCGCACGCGTTCGCCGGTCCCCTCGACCGCGATCACGCTCAGGTGACGCGCCAGTTCCGGTGTGCGCGGCCGGAAGTCGAGCCGCCAATCCTCGCCATCGCGCGCAGCGTGCAGGGTGAAAAGCTGCAGCAGCGCCGGCAGGTCGAAGCGCAGCACCGGGAGAAGAGCGGCGTCGATACGCGGGGCCCGCGGGTCGGCCGTCATCGTGCGGGTCCGGCCTTCGGCGTTGCGCAGCAGCAGCCCCTTGTCGTCGACGACCATCAACTGCTCCTCCGGCTGGGTGTAGCGCAGGCTCAGGCCGCGCGTGGCGGAATGCCTCAGTTCGCCGTGCAACACCACCGGGGTCTTCTTCACGCTGAACCAGCGGTTTTCGGAGAAAGTCGAGTGCACCCCACCCTGCCCGGCCAGTGCCGCAAATAGCGGGCGCCAAGCCGCGTCGTTCTCGCCGACCACGATCTCGGGGCCGGCCGCGCCGGGCACCACGGCGCGAGCCGCCGCGGCGACGACCAAGGCGGAGAGAAGAGCAAGAACGGGCAGGTGATATCTCATTGCGACCAATTCCGAATGGTGGGGCGGGGTTTATCCCCGCCATCAGATCAAGCGCCAAACTGGCGGGCGTAAAGCCCGCCCCACCGCTGATCGTGGAGTCTCGTGGAGGATGCGCGCTTCATACAGCTCCTTGTCTCCGCCGTACCCGGCGCACGGTGACCCAGCGCCCGAGCAACAGCTCGAGGATGAGGCGGGTGTGCAGCGCCACCATGCGCACGTTGTCGCGCAGATAGTGGAAGTGCGAAACCCCGCCTTCGGCGCGCGAGAGATAGCGGCAGCTCGCCGCGAGGTTGCGCATCGGCGTGCCGGCCCAGAAGAGCCGCACCGCCACCTCGGGATCGAAGTCGTAGCGGCGGGCGTAACGCGTGCGCCGCAACACGCCCACCGTCGCCACGAGCGGATAGACCCGGAATCCGAAGAGCGGATCATCGATGCCCTCCCCTCCGGTCTCAAAATGCACCAGCCCCACGCTGAGCTTCCTCCCCTTGAGGCGCACCAGCGGGGCCTCGGGGCCAAACACGGGCCGCCCGAGCACCAGCGCCGCGGGCTCCGCCTGCGAGGCCTTCATGAAGTCGGTGATGCGGTCGGCCGGGTGCTGGCCGTCGGCATCCATCACCAGCGCATGGGTGAAACCGGCCGCGAGCGCCGCCTCCGCCCCGGCGAGCACCGCCGCGCCCTTGCCTCCGTTACGCGGCTGGCTCAGCACGCGCAACCGCGCCTCCGCCTGGGCGAGCGCCACCACCCCCGCCTCGCTGCCGTCGGTGCTGCCGTCGACGACCACCCACACGTCCGGCCACTGCGCCAGCGCCTCGCGCACCGTCGCCAACAGCCGCGCGCTGCCCGTGTTGTACGTCGGGATCAGCACGAGATGAGTGGGCGTATTCATGGGGACCGAGCAGGCAGGCTCGCGAGTAGGTGACGCTCCACCTCGGCCGTCAGCTCCGCAGGCGAACGGGCCGGATCGTAGTCCCAGCAGCGATCGAGGGTGATCTCCACGAGGGCCGGCAGCACAGGGGGCAGCCGCCACGAGGGCCGGCCTTTCGGCACCAAACCCGGCGGGGCCACGATGCGCAGCAGCTGCACCGGCGCCTTCGCCCGCGCCGCGATGAGCGCGAAGCCGGGCCGCAATGGATTCAGGGCGCACCCGGGCTCGGTGCGCGTGCCCTCGGGAAAGACCAGCAACGACTGGCCCGCGGCGATCTTCGCCGCCACCTCCCGCACCAGATCCACGCCGGGAACTCCTCCAACATAACCGGCAAGCACTGCGGCGGGGCCGATGCCGGGATTGCGCAACAACGCCGGTTTGAAAATACAGATCGCATCGGGCAACAGCGCGAGCAGCAGGAACGCATCGATCAAGGTCGGGTGATTGGCGATGAACACCGCCCCGGGCACCAGCGGCTTGTCGAACCCGCGCCACTGCACCCGCACCACGCCGGTGACGTCCATCAGGCGCAACCAGCGCGCGAACAGCCAACGCAACACGCGCCGCATCCGCGCGCCGCCGGTCGCCGCCCGCGGCGCCAGCAGCAGCGGCAGGCAGCCCACGTTGAGCACCAGGCCCCCCACGCAGAAGACGGCCCAGGCGAACCAATACGCACCGACCGCGATCACCCGGCGCATCATGGGCGCGCCCCCGCCGGCCGGCCGTCTGCCCGTAGCGGCAGCGCCTTGTTTCCGATTTTCCGTGCTCCGCCTCCGCGTAGCGGAAGCGCTTCGCTTCCGCCTCCTGCCCCGAACGCCGCTCCATCGCCCTCGGCGATCGGATTGAGCGCCATGAAATTGAACCACAGGTACGGATCGTCCCGCAACAGCGCCTCCACTTGCCGCAGGAAGGCCTGGATGCACCCGGGCCCGGGCCAGCGCCTCCTCGCGCGCCTCGCCAGGGATCGGATCAAACCGCGGCGAAGCGTGCAGAGTAGCCAGCTCGGGCCCTGCGGCACGCCGACGGAGAACAGCACGGGCCGGTCGAAGATCAGCGCCAGATGGTAGATCGTGAAGGGAAACAGCCGACGCGCACCGAGGAACTCGAACGCCTCCGTGCGCGCGGCAAACTCTACCCGGTCACATTGCAGCGCGATGGCCCCCGGCGTGGACGCGGCGTCCTTCAGCGCGAAAAGCAGCTCGCCCGGATCGTTGACCCAGAGGAAATGCAGCCGGCCGCCGCAACGCTTCGCGAGCTGGTCGGTGTCGTACGAGTTGCCCACCCGCTGGCGCACCACGTGGACGTCGAGGTGGTCAAAGTCCCCGATCTGGCAACCCTGAAGGTCGGATACTCCAACATGGAACGTGCCGAGCAGCGCCGGTCCCCCGCGCTCCAGCCACGCGCGAAAATCATCGGCCCCGGGAGCGTAGACCGTGCGGTGCGGCCGACCGTTGATCACGCGCAGCTTGGTCATCAACGCCTCCTCGAAGGCGAAGAAATGCCGGAAGACTTCGCACAACCGCGGCCGCCGCCCGAGGACCACGGCCAGATACTCGCGCGAGTGGCGCCGCTGCGCCGACATACCCAGCAGCGCCAGTAGCGTCCCGATTGCCCGCAGGGGCCGGAACGCGAATTCCGGCAAAACGCGGTCTGCCGTACGCAAAAACCAGTAGCCCCAACTGGGGCCTGGATTACGCGGGGCGTGGACGGGGGCGCTCACAGCCATTCCAGGATCAGTCGCCAACCCGGCGCGACCGGCCCGGCGAAAGCGCGGCGGTGGTGCACAAGCCCGAACCAGTCGGCCAAGGCCAGCGCGCCGCCGGGTTCTGCCATCGGTTCCAGTGCCAGGCGGCCCACCGCGCCGGGGAGTCGTGAACACGTCAACGCGAGGGCGAAAGCAAAGGCCTGGTCGCTCGCTGCGCCAGAAGCCACCAGCCAGGTGCCACGTTCCTCGCCACCACACAGCAGCACGCGCTCCGAGGGCGCGAGCAGGGCGGCCTGCACCGCAGAGCAGACCAGCTGCGCTCCGCCGGCGAGCGGGAAGAACTCCCGCACGCTGCGCTGCCGGCCGATCAGGCCCTGCTGCGCCCCGCTGGGATGGATCGAAGTCTGGAACAGCGTGGGGCTGGCCGAAGGAAAGCTGTCGAGAAAACCTTCGAGCGCCCGGCTTTCCCCGAACTGCGAAGCATAGATCAATGTGTCCTCTTCGCCGGGCTCCAGCTCGCCGAGAACTGCGCCCACGAAGAGGCCGAGTTGCGTCATGCGCCGTACCGTGCCGGGGGCGAAGCGCCCCTTGAGCCGCTCACGCGTGGCGGCGAGCTCCTCGGAGCCGGGGTCATCGGTGCGAACGACCTGGATAAAGCGTTCAAGCATGGCTGAGGAGCAGCGCGGCGTGCGCGCCGCCGAAGGCATTGCTGGCGCAGATCACCCCGTCGAAGGCAGCGTTGGCGAAGGGGGCGAGCGCTACGGTGTCGACAAACGTCGGCGACGCACTGCCGACGGTCCCCGGCGTGCAACCCGCGCGCAGCGACGCGGCGACGATCGCCAGTTCGACCAGCCCGCAGCTACCGAGCGTGTGCCCGAGGCTACCCTTCCAGCCGACGAGCGGCGCTCCCGGGAAGGCGCGGGCGAGCGCGGCGACTTCGAGTCGACCGGCCTCCAGCGTGCCGGTGCCATGGCCCTTCACCCACAGCCGGCACCCGGCCGCAGCCGCGACGAGCGGCGCCAGCGCGGCGGCGAAGCCGGCCCCGTCGGGCCGGTTGGCGGTGAAGTGATGCATCTCGTTATGCAGGCTGTGGGCGGCCAGCGCCAAGTCGCCGCGCTGGCGCGACAACACGGCGTAGCCCGCCCCGTCGCCCAGCCCGATGGAGCCGGTGGCGCGGTCCTGGTAGGGCGCGGGGAAATCGGCGTTGAGGATCTTCAGGGCATGAAAACCGCCGGTCACGAACGGGCTGAGAAAATCGTAGCTTACCACCAGCGCCTCGTCGGCCGCGCCCTCCGCGAGCAGACGCGCGGCGTGGATGAGTCCCAGATGGGCGGACACACAGGCGTGGGAGAAGATCGCCACATTCTCGCCCCAGCCGAGCGCGCGGCGCACCAGCTCCACGGAACCGTGCGCGGTGCCGTGCGCGGCGTGGGCCTGTTCGCCAGTGCGACGGAAAGCGTAGAGGCTGCCGACGCCGAAATTGCTGCTCGTCACACAGACGGGGCGACGCGCTGTCCCCCAACCCGGACCAGCCACCGGCGCGAGCATTGTCTGCAACGAGTGGAGCCAGGCGGGCGGATTGGTCTCGTCGAGCGCTCGCCCGGGCAGCAGAGCAAGCGGGACGGGGTCGCCGCCTTCGCCGCCGAGCACCGGCACGAGCTGCAGCGCGCGCTCCCCGCGCACCAACGCCGCGTGGGTCGCGTTGGCGTCGCCAAACGGGGTGAGGCAGTCGCAGGCGGCGAGAAGCACGGGGGAGTTGAGAGTGGAAGTGTCCATGGACAGCTCAGGTGAATCGGTCCCGCTGGAGGAGCCTGCTTGCAGGCGATTCTGCGCGCTGCCTGAAACGCGGCTCAGGCAGGCAGCTTCGCCGGATCGGCGCGCTCGCGAATGTAGGCAGCCAGGCTGGCGACGCTGGCGAGGGCCTGCTTGGACTCCTCCGCGCTGGCGATCTTGATCCCATACTCCTTCTCAATCTTCACGACGAGTTCGAGGGCATCGATGGAGTCCAGCGACAGGCCGGAGCCGATCAGCGGATTGTCGTCCCCAATCTGGGCCGGGGTGATGTCCTCCAAATGCAGGGTTTCAACGATGAGGAGCTTGAGGCGTTCGGAGAGGGGATCGGCCATGGGTGTGGAGCCGCGAAGCGTGGCGGGACTCCGATTCGCGGCGCAAGCATGGATCACGGGCCGGGCAGACGTAGAACAGGGGGCGGACAAGCGGCGGAACCGGGCGGCAGGCGGCAGCAAGGGAGGGACCTCGCTCCGCCGACGTCCGCGCAGACACCAACCACGGCTCTGGAGAGCCGTGCCACGTGGCATGGGGCTCCAGACCCATGTCCGATTCTCCCTCACCCCGCCCAGCGCCGCAGAACGTGACAGACGTTACTGCCACCGAAACCACTGCTGTTGTTGAGCACCCAGCCCGGGGCGACAGCAACACTCTCCCGCGGCAAGTCGAGCCCCTCGCACACCGGATCGGCCGTACGCAGGTGGGCGTTGCCGGGAACAAAGCCTTCGGCGAGGGCGAGCGTGCAAAACGCCGCCTCCATCACCCCGGCCATCGACAGCGGGTGGCCGGTGAGCCCCTTCGTGCTGCTCACCCGTGGGCGGGCTCCGCCCTCGGTAAAAACCGCACGCAAGGCCAGTGCCTCCGCGCGGTCGCCGACAGGCGTCGAGGTGGCGTGGGCGTTAACGTAGTCGATCTGAGCGGGAGTGACCTCGGCGTCGGCCAGGGCGCGCTGCATCGCCAGCCGCAGTCCCGCGCCCTCGGGATGCGACATCGCCACGCTGTGACCGTCGGCGCTCTGTCCCCAACCGGCGAACTCGGCGAGCACGGGCGCGCCACGTGCCTGCGCGAGATCGGCGGCCTCGAGAATGACCGCCACCGCGCCGCCGGCACCAACAAATCCATCACGCGCGACATCAAACGGGCACGAGGCCAGCGCGGGGTCGGACTGGGCGGAGAGGGCGCGCATCGCGGCGAAGGGCAGGATCGTCTCGGCGTTGTGCTCCTCGGCGCCCACCACGATCACGCGCCGCAGCCGGCCCAGCCGAATCTCGTCGCAGGCGTAGCCGAGGGCATGGCTGGACGAGGCGCAGGCGGAAACGAAGCCGCAGACCGCTCCCGTGATGTGAAAATGAGCACCAAGATTGAAATTGAGCGTGCCGCTGATCGAGCTAAGCACGCCCATCGGATTGCCGCGCTCGCCCCGGGCGGCATCGAGCTGCCCGAGATGGTGGTGCAACAGCCGCGCCGAGCCGGCGGAGGCGCAGAACAGCCCGGTGCCCGGATCGTGCGCAACGGCCTCGGGCGCGAGGCCGGCCTCGGCGAGGGCCTGCTCGATCGCACAGAGAGCGAACACGCCATGAGGCGCGAGGCCGCGCAGCGTCTCCCGCGGGATCGCATAGCGCGACGGCCACGTCCAGTCGCGGCTGCTCGTGGAGGATACATCGAAATCCCGCACCGTGCCGGCAAGCTTCACCGGCAGGTGGGGATTGCCGAGGAACTCGACCGGGGCGAGGCCGTGGCGCCCCTCACGCAGGCTGGCGAGCACACTCGCTCGGTCGTTGCCGATCGGGGTGATGAAGCCCAGCCCGGTGACGACCGGCCGACGGGAGGACGACGGGGTGGCGCTCACGCTACGGGCGCCTTTTCACGCAGGCGACGGGCTACAAAATCACCGAGCTCGCCGACGGTCCGCAGCGCCAGGATCTCCTCGTTCTTGATCGTCACCTGAAAGAGGTCCTCAAAAAAGAACACCGTCTCGGCCACCGCGAGCGAGTCAAAGCCCAGGTCTTCGATGAGCCGCTGCTCGGGGCGCAGCGCGTCGACTCGCGAGTGGGCGCTGCTCTTCGGCATGAAATCGAGCACCGCCGCAAAAATCACCACGCGCAGCGCCGCCTCGTCGCGGGTGCAACAAAAACCCTGGTACGCGGCGCGCACCTCCGCCGGGAAACGAAGCAAAGGTGGCGGAGTGTCGGAGGACGAGGGCATGGGGAGGGGGACGAGCAAAGCCCCTGGGCGCCCCGGCTCAAGCCTTGGTTCGCCCCGCCGACCGGAAGACCCGTGGCCGGGCGCGCGCCACCGGCGCGCTTGAAACCCGCGAAGCCCGCCGTTTGCCTTGGTCCTTACCCGTACCGCCGTGTCCAGCTCGTCCCCCCTCCCTCCGTCGGAACACCCGCCACAATTTGACCGATGATGGCCGAGACCCTCCTCACCTGTTGGCAGGCCACTGTCCGCCGCGCGCCCAACGCGCTCGCTCTGATTGACGGGGCCACGGGACGCCGTTGGTCGCGCGCCGAACTTGCCGCCGCCGCGGAGGAATGGAGCCACTCCCGCGCGGCCGGCCCGGCCTTGGCCGGCCGCCGCGTGCTCCTGGCCGAACCCAACGGCCCAGTCTGGTGGCAGGTCTTCCTCGGCCTATTGCACCTTGGCGCCATCCCCGTGCCGGCCGACTCCACCGAGCCTGCCGCCGCGCTGGCCGAACAGGCGCGCGCCCTGCGCGCCGCCGCCTTCTGGCATGCCGGTGGGCTGCATCCATGCCCCGAAGCCACGCGAACCCGCCGCCGCGGTCTCTGCCTGGTCAAGCTCACCAGTGGCAGCACCGGCACCCCGAAGGCACTGCCGTTCACTCATGCCCAGATGCTCGCCGACGGCCGGCAGATCTGCGCCTCAATGGGCATCGGTCCCCTGGACCTCAACCTCGCCGCGATCCCGCTCGGTCACTCCTACGGGCTGGGCAATCTCGTCGTGCCGCTCCTGGACCAGGGCACGGCCATGCTCTGCGTCGCCAGCCCGTTACCACAGGCCCTCGCCACCGACTGCGCCCGCTGGCAGCCAACCGTGTTCCCCGCCGTGCCCACTCTCCTGCGCGCGATGGTGCGCAGCGAACTCGCGCCGGAGCAGCTCGCCAGCCTGCGCCTGGTCCTCTCCGCCGGCGCCGCGCTGCCGCCCGAAATCGCCACCGCCTTCGCGACAAAGTTCGGCCGGCGCGTCCACGGGTTCTACGGAGCGAGCGAGACCGGCGGTATCTGCTATGACCGCACCGGCGAGGGCACGTTGGTCGGCGCCAGCGTCGGCGCTCCACTTGAGGGCGTGCAGCTCCAGTTTCGTCGAGGCAAGCGTTTCGCCGTGGTCGGCGCGGCGGTGGGCGGGCGCGGGCGTTTCTCCCCGGCGGACCGCGGCGAGCTCAACCCCGCCGGCGAACTTGTACTTCTTGGCCGCACCGGTCGCATCGTGAAGATCGCCGGCCGGCGACTCGATCTGGCGGAGGTGGAGAACGCCCTGCTCGCGCTCCCCGGCGTGCGCGCCGCCTGCGTGCTCGCGCACCCACAGCGGCCTGACGCACTGACGGCCGCGACGGCGACCGACCGGCCCGGCACCGAACTACGCGCCGAGCTGGCTGCGCGGCTCGCGCCGTGGAAGATCCCCGCCCGGATCTTGGCGCTGCCGGAACTGCCCGTCACCGAGCGCGGCAAGACCGACCGCAAGGCGGTGGCGAAGCTGCTGGGCTGAGCCGGGGGCACTCAGCAGAGGGGCCAATGGCAGCACGCCGCGTGCGCAGCAATGGCGGCAGCGTCACGAAGGCCAGCTGCGCCGCCAGCACGACCAGGGCCGGAACCATCGTTAGCCAACCAGCGCCGTAGCCGGCGGCAGTCGGAGACCGAGCACGACCGGCCCGGGCTCGCTCACCGCGGCAAATCCTTCGCGCGAATCACGCACACCGCCGTGCTGCCGTCGGCGAGCACGGGCCATTCGAAGGGGACTCCGGGAAACTCGGCTGTCATCACGTTGCGCAGACCACCGAGCTCGATCGTCAGCACCCCCTGCGGCGTAAGGTGGGCGCGGGCTTCGCGCACGATTCGGCGCACAAGGTCCATGCCGTCGGCGCCACCGTCGAGGGCAAGGCGAGGCTCGTGTTTAAGCTCAGGGGACAGGTCGTCGCAGAGCGCCGAAGGTTCGTAGGGCGGGTTGGCCACGATAAGGTCGAAGCGTTCGCCTTCCACCGCGCCGAAGAGGTCGCCCTGCCGCAGCTCCACCCGACCGGCAAGGTGGTGTTCCTCGATGTTGTGCTGGGCCACGTCGAGAGCGTCGTGCGAGAGATCGGTGGCGGAGACCAGGGCTTCGGGAAAGCGTTGGGAGAGCAGAATCGCGAGGCAGCCGCTCCCGGTGCACAGCTCGAGGATACGCTTGGGTTTGCGCAGCCCCAGCCAGGCGCCGAGTCCTGGTTCACCCTGGATGAGCTCCACGAAATACGAGCGCGGGATGAGCACCTGCTCGTTCACCGCGAAACGCTGCCCGCCCAGCCACGCCTCGCCGGTGAGGTAGGCCAGCGGCACGTGTTCCACCACCCGGCGGGCGATGAGGGCTTTGACCTCGGCGATCTCCGAAGCGGTGAGTCTCGAGGCCATGAAGGGTTGGAGGTCCTCGTCGAGGTGCAGGGCCCATTTGAGCAGTGCGAGCGCCTCGTCGCCGGCGTGCGGTGTGCCCTGTGCAAACTCCAGCCCCTCGCGATTG
Organism: Opitutaceae bacterium; assembly: GCA_016711225.1. Lineage (GTDB taxonomy): Bacteria > Verrucomicrobiota > Verrucomicrobiia > Opitutales > Opitutaceae > CAJCBL01. Next base: position 172,410 of record JADJTK010000001.1, on the reverse strand, counting down.
AAGAGCGACACGGCGAAGCGCAACCAGTCGCCGAGCGTATCGAACGGCTCGGTTCCCTTGAACAAGGTGGCGGCGCGCTGGGCGGATCGGCGGGCAGGAGGAGGCATGTTGCGCGCAATGAAGCGCAGCCGCCCGCCCGGGTCGAGCCTGCGGGAAGGGAGTGCGCCAAGGAATGGCCTTCGCAGACCGGTCGCTGTGCCGACCGGGCACGGCGGAAGGGACATCGCCTCCTATTGTGTAGGGTCGAGCAGCGCCAGGGCCTTCCTCCCCGACGGCCAAATGGAGCTGCGGCCCGCCTCGGCCGAGCCCGACCGCTTAAGTTCACGGCCGTCAACTTAAGCGGTTTCGCACCCGAGGGCTTCCTTGTCCTCGCAGGAAAACCTCGCGACGGGCGCCGACCACTTAGCGGCGCGGCCGTGCAGTTAAGCGGTCGGCGCACCCGCCGCCCTTTCCGTGGCGCCATTTTCACGAGCGCCACCGCCCTGCCCCACGTGCTTGCTGCGGAACTTCTGCCGCCTACCCTCGTCCCACGTCTGCTAACCTCGTTGACCTATGAAATCTACCAAGCTCGTCATTCTCCTCATCGTCGTGGCCGTGCTCCTCGGCGGCTATTTCTTCCTTGGTGATCTGCTGGGACGGGGCGCAACCGCCGCCGTGAACAAATACGGCCCGCCGCTCACCGGTACCCAGGTCACGTTGGCCGGGGCGCATGTTTCACCGTTCACGGGTAGGGGCTCGCTGAAGACCCTCTTCGTGGGCAATCCCACCGACTTCAAGACCGCCAAGGCTTTCTCCGTGGATCGCGTCGCCTTGAGGGTGAAACCGCGCTCGCTGCTGGGCGACACCGTCGACGTCGAAGAGGTCATCGTAGAACAGCCCGAGTTCATCTACGAAACCAAGCTCATCTCCTCCAACCTCGGCACCATCCTCGATAGCATCGAGAAGAACGCGGGGCCCACCACCGCCGCCAACCAGAGCTCCAGCACAAAGAAGATCATCATCCGCCACTTCGTGCTCGAGGGCGCCAAGGTCACCGTCGCCGTGGGCAACACCTCGCTCACCGTGCCGCTTGCCCGCCTGGAGCTGCACGACATCGGCGTCGCCAAGGGCGGGGTGACCCCCGCCGAGGCCGCCGCCGAGATCCTGCCCGAAGTACTGAAAATGGTAACGCAGACAGCCATCGCCACGCTCGGCGACCGAGCCTTTCGCGACAAGGCCGGGGACTTCGGCAAGCAGCTCAAAGACAGCGCCCAGGAACTGCTCGACCAGGTACGGGGAAAATGATCGAGGCGTAGCTAGTATCGGGGAGTTGGTAGCGAGCCTGTCTGCTCGGTCTCCTGCTCGTGCTCCTGCCTTTTCCGATTGCCGATTTGCGATTTGCCGGAGTGCGCCAGCTTCTCGTTCTCGTTCTCGTTCTCGTTCTCGTTCTCGTTCTCGTTCTCGTTCTCGTTCTCGTTCGTCCGGCGAACCCCGGCCCGTCTTGCGGCACCACCAGCTGCGTCCTCATCGGCCACTTGGCACTTGCTCGTTGTCAGCTGTCCATTTCCCCTCCCCAACCGCCCTCGCCACGGATCACCGACAACTGGTCACCGCCCCGCCCCCGCCATGCCGTCTCCGAAACCGCCCCATCCGTTGCTTTGGCTCGCGGAGCCGCTGTAGCGACAACCCGTCGTACCTCGACAAGCCGATGTTCGGCGGGCGTGCGGTGCATTTCGGCGGGCGGTTCGTGCTCTACCTCGCCATGAAGGAGGAGCCGTGGCGCGGGGTGCTCGTTCCCACGGAGCGTGAGCACCAGCCGTCCCTCATCGCCGAATTCCCCGTACTGACACCACACCCGGTATTGCCCAAATGGCTCTACCTGCCCGAAGCCGCTCCGACCTTCGAGCGCGATGCCCAGCAACTGGTCGTCCTCATCCGCGCGCTCGATCCGCGAATCGGAGTACTGCCCGGGACCAAGGCGAAGAAAAGGCCGACCAAAGGCAAGGGCGACACCGGCACAGCCGCGAGCCCGCCGCGCCGGCATTTCATGTTGGAGTAGGCGGCTATGGGCCAGGGCGCCAACCCGCCCTTTCCGAATAGAGGTGTCCGCTGGCTGCGATGCCTGAATGGCGAAGCGATTCAGCCTAGCCCAGAGGCTGAACCGATTGGCGGTCCAGCTAAACGAAAGAGCCGGCGATCCCCGCAGTCCCTCACCCTCCTCTGTGTGATCCCTCCCCGGGCTTGCCGCTGCGCCACCGTTCGCAAACCCTCGCCGACGCAATGGCCCTGTACCTTGGCATCGACGGCGGCGGCACCTCCACTCGCGCACTCCTCTGCGACGAACACGGCCGCGTGCGCGGCACTGGCGCCGGCGGCGTGGCCAACCACCTCCACGCCGGCTGGGATGGCGCCGCCGAGTCCCTGCGCACCGCCGTATCCGCCGCCTGGGCTGCCGCCGGAGTTCCGACCGGCCCCTGCGCCGCCGTCTTCCTTGGCATGGCCGCAACCGCTTCAGAGGAAACCCGACAGCGCTGGCACGACGTCGCGCATCGCTTTGGTTTCGCCGCTCGGGGCGAAACCATCGGCGTCGATCACGACATCCGCATCGCGCTCGCGGGCGGGCTCGCCGGCCGCCCGGGCATCGCGCTCATCGCCGGAACCGGCTCCTCCTGCTACGGCCGCAACGCCACCGGCGCCACCTGGCAGGCTGGCGGCTGGGGTTCCATCCTCGATGATGGCGGCGGCGGCTACTGGCTGGGGCTGCGCGCCGTGGGCGCGGCCATCCGCGGCGACGACGGCCGCGGCCCCGCCACTGCATTGCGCGAGCGCGTCCTCGCGCGTCTCCGGGTTTCGAACCTCCGAGAAATCGTCACGCGCCTCCACGACGGCACCCTCGAACGTCACGAGATGGCCCGCCTGGCCGAGGATGTGATGACCTGCGCCGCCGCCGGCGATGCCGCCGCGCAGGACCTGCTCGCACGCGGCGCCGGCGAACTCGCGGCGATGGTCCGCGCTGTTGCGCAGAAGCTCTTCCCTAACACCGCTCCCGAGGTGGTGCTCGCCGGCAGCACGGCCACCGCGCCCCAGTTTTCCCCGACGATTGCCGCCGCCCTCGCCCGCGAGGTGCCTGCGGCGCGCGTGGTCCCTGCTGCGCTGCCGCCGGTGGCCGGCGCGGCATTGCTGGCGCTCGAGCTCGGAGGCATCGCCGCGAGCCCAGAGATTGTCGCCGCGTTGCGAGCGGGGTGAACTGGTTCTGTAGGCTAGGGCGGCGACCTGGCCGTCCGGAAGATTGGCCACCTCACCGCGGTGGCCCACACAGAGGGCAATCTTCCGGCGTAGGTCAGCGTGCTTGCACGCGCCACTCCGCGAATTCCCTGAGGCGCGAGTAAGCTCGCTGACCCAAAGCAACCCGAAGCGGTTGGGGAGACCCCACCCCCTCACTTCTTGTACAGCGGGCGGGCGGTGTAGCGGGTATGCAGCAGTTGGTGCGCCTTCGGGCTGTTCGGCCGGCCGAGGAAATCAGCGTAGAGGCGCTGCACCTCGGGGTTCTCGTGCGAGCAGCGCAGCGCATGGTCGCGATCATCCTGGTACAATCCGGCGGTGCGCAGGCGCCGCCGCTCGTTGTCCACGCCGTAGGGCTGGCCGCCACCGCCGATACAGCCGCCGGGGCAGGCCATGACCTCGATGAAATGATAGGGGGTGTCCTTGCCGGCGGCGCGGGCGACGCGGACCTGCTCGAGCACGGCGGCCACGTGGCTGAGCCCGTGGGCCACGGCGACGCGTACCATCGTGCCGGCGACGGGCACCTCGGCGGTTTTCACGCCTTCGAGACCCCGCACCGCCTCGAACTCGACCTTGCCGAGCTTCTGCCCCGTGGCGTAGTGCACGGCCGTGCGCAACGCGGCCTCCATCACCCCGCCGGTGGCCCCGAAGATTGTGCCGGCCCCGGAATACTCGCCGAGGATGGAATCGGGCTCACCGTCGGGGAGATTGAGGAAGTCGATGCCCGACTGCTTGAGCATGCGGGCGAGTTCGCGGGTGGTGAGGGCGATGTCCACGTCCTTGTGACCGGAGGCGAACATCTCCTCGGTGCGCGACAGCTCGTACTTCTTCGCGGTACAGGGCATGATGGAGGCGACGAAAAGCTTCGCCGGATCCAGTTTCGCCTGCTCGGCGTAATAGGTCTTCGCGAGCACCCCGAGCATCTGCTGGGGCGACTTGGCGGTGGAGAAATTGTCGATGAAGTCCCAGTGCCGCTTCTCCATGTAGTCGGTCCAGGACGGACAGCAGGAGGTGATGAGCGGGAGCGGGCCGCGCTTGTGGACAAAACGCTGAATGAACTCGGTGGCCTCTTCGACGATGGTGACGTCGGCTGAGAAGTTGGTGTCGAATACGGCGCGAAAGCCCAGGCGGCGCAGCGCGGTGTAGAGCTTCTTGGTGAGATTGGTGCCCGGGGGCAGACCGAAGGCCTCGCCGATGGTGACGCGCACGCTGGGCGCGATCTGCACCACGCAGGTCTTCTGCGGGTCGTGCAGAGCCTCCCACACGGCGGCGGTCTCGTCGTTCTCCACGATCGCACCGGTGGGGCAATGCGCGGAGCACTGGCCGCATTTCACGCACGGGGAATCGGCCAGGAGGATGTCGCCGGCCGGGGCCATGCGGGTGTTGATCCCGCGTTCGAGGAAGGAGAGTGCCCAGACGTCCTGAATCTCCTGGCACACCTGGAGGCAGCGGCCGCATTTGATGCACTTCTCGAACTCGACGATGATCGAGCCTGTGGAACGGTCCGCGGGAATCTCCCGCACGTAGCGTTTGATCGGAGCCTCGCGCAGGTTGAAATCGGCGGCGATGGCCTGGAGCTCGCACTCACCGTTGCGCCCGCAGTTGAGGCATTCGGCGGGGTGGTTGGAGAGGATGAGCTCGAGGGTGGCCCGGCGCACCTCGACGATCTCGTGGTCATGGGTGACGATCTCCATGCCGTTCTCGAGCGGGGTGCAGCAGGCGCGCAGCAAGCGCGGGCCGCCCTTGTTGCGCACGATGCACAGACCGCACGCGGCGGTGGGCAGCAGGTCGGGATGCTTGCAGAGCGTGGGGATCTTCACGGCCGCCCGCCGAGCGGCGTCGAGGATGGAGGTGCCGTCCGGCACCTCCACGGGCAGCCCATTGATGGTGGCTTTGACGGTGGGCGAGGCGGCGATGACGGTGCTCATGGCGAGGGGACGGCGACAGGGGTGACCACGACGGGGGCGGGCTCGCCGACACCGCCGGCGGCGGTGCGGGCCATCTTGCGGGCGTAGCTGGGACCGCCCTCGATATAGGCGCGGTATTCATCGTCGAAGTAGCGCAGGGTCGAGAGCACCGGGTTGGGGGCGGTCTGGCCGAGACCGCAAAGCGAGCCCTTCTGCATCGCCAGGCAGATGCGGCGCAACGTCACGATGTCCTCGGCGGCGCCGCGGCCGCGGGAAATACGGTCGAGCACCTGCAACATCTGGTAGCCACCGATGCGACACGGGGCGCATTTGCCGCAGGACTCGTCGACGCAGAACTTCAGGAAGAACTTGGCGACGTCGACCATCGAGTCGGTCTTGTCCATGACGATCATGCCGCCCGAGCCCATGATGGAGCCGAGCGCCTGCAACGTCTCATAGGCCACCGGAGTATCGAGGTGCTGGTCGGGAATCACGCCGCCGGAGGGTCCGCCGGTCTGCACGGCCTTGATCTCGCGGTCCTCGCTCACGCCGCCGCAGATGTCGAAGACGATCTGCCGCAGGGTGGTGCCCATCGGCACCTCGACCAGTTGGGCCTGCTTCACCTTGCCAGTGACCGCGAAGACCTTGGTACCGCGGGTCGTCGCCGTGCCGTAGCCGGCATACCAGGCGCCGCCGCGCAGGATGATCGCCGGCACACCGGCCAGCGTCTCCACGTTGTTGATGGCGGTGGGCCGGCCCCACAGACCGCGAACCGAAGGATACGGTGGTCGGGGCGAGGGGCTACCGCGTCTTCCCTCGATGGAGGCGATGAGGGCCGTCTCTTCACCGCAGACGAAGGCGCCGGCCCCGAGGCGGATCTTCGCGTCGAAGTCGAAGCCGCGGCCGAGGATGTTCTTGCCGAGCAAGCCCGCAGCCCGGGCCTGCTGCAACGCCCGCTCGACCCGCTCGACCGCCTTGGGGTACTCGGCGCGGATGTAGAGATAGCCCTGAGTGGCGCCGATGGCGTAGCCGGCGATCATCATGCCCTCGAGCACGCTGTGGGGATCGCTCTCGAGCACGCTGCGGTCCATGAACGCGCCGGGGTCGCCCTCGTCGCCATTGCAGATGATGTAGCGCTGCCCGGGCGGTTGTTTGCGCGTGAAATCCCATTTCATCCAAGTCGGAAAACCGGCACCACCCCGGCCGCGCAGCCCGCTGACCTTCATCTCGGCGATGACCTGTTCGGGCGTAAGCGCGAGCACCCGATGCAACGCCTGGTAGCCCTCGACACGCTCGACGTAGTCGCCCAGTTCCTCCGGATCGATCTCGCCACAGTTGCGCAGCACGATGCGCACCTGCAGTTCGGGCAGCTTCCAGAGCAGGTCGTCGAGCACCTGCTGCTGTTGTACCGAACGCTCGATGATGCGGGCGACATCGGGCGCGAGGACGTTGGTGTAGGTGATTCCTCCGGGCAGCAACTGCACCACCACGCCCTCGTCGTAGATGCCGAGATCGAGCGCGCGCACCACCTGCACACGGTCGGCGAGGCCGCGGCGCTTGAGCTCCTCGGCGAAGGAGAACTGAAAGAACTGCGTCTTCCCTTCGCCCGGGCCGGTGTCGCGGACCAGCAGATGCGCGACCGGCGCGGGAATGGTCGTGCCGCGCGGACCCGTGGCGATCACGTGGTCGTCGAGCAGGCGGCGCTCCCGCACATGGGCGGTGAGCAGCTCGGGGACGAGCTCGGCGGTGACCTGCCCGTAGAGGACGGGCGCCAGCCCCGCGGCGCGGATCTCGACCACGGGGTCGGCCCAGGCGCGGCCGTGCGAGCCCACCCGGCAGACCGGCAATCCGAGCTGCTGCGCCGCAACCGTTTCGCGGAGGCAATCAAACACCTCCGTGGCGCCGGCGGCGATGCCTCCGGTGTCGAGTTGCACACGGACAAAATCCCCGGGCGCCGGACGGCCGCGACGGGCAATGTCCTCGAGGACGGCAGGTGTGACGGCATTCATGGCTTGGCCTCCTTCGCCGCGGCGACGGCGCGCACTCCGGCGATGAGTCCGGCAATGGAGATGGGTTTCACCCGGCCATGGGTCTTGCCGTCGCAGACGACAGCCGGCGACATGCCGCAACAGCCGATACAGCGCACGACCTCGACATGGAACTCGCGGTCGGGCGTGGTCTGCCCCTCGCCCACACCGAGCTGGGAGCGAAGTTCGTTGAGCAGCCCGGCCGCGCCCTTGAGATAGCAGGCGGTGCCGTTGCAGACGGTGATGTTGTGTTTCCCCGGAGGCTGGAGCTTGAAGTAGTGGTAGAAGGTGATGACTTCGTAGATGCGCGCCAGCCGCACCCCCAGCTCACGTGAGAGCTCCATAGCGACATCGCGCGGCACATAGCCGTACTGGTTCTGGATGGCGTGGAGGATCATGATGAGGTTGCCCTCCTCGCCCCGCCACCGCGCCACATGGGCTTGCACGTCGCGGCGCACGCCACCCTCGAGCTTGCCCTGGATGCGCTTGAGCCGCTCCAGCTTCACCTCGAGCAGCCGGCTGATCTCGTCGCCGATCTGGTGCGGGATGTAGCCGTGCTTGCGCTCGATCTCCTCGAGCATGGTCAGCAGCGCCGCCTCGTCCTGTTTCCATGCTTCGGGCGGTGGTACGGGCGCGGCGGCGGGGGGCTGCAAAGGAGCATTCATGGTCTCACCTCGGGGTTCGAGCGGCGGATATGCGGGTTTGGGCGAACGCAAAGACAGCAGCGGGCAACCGGAGCGTATCGAGGGTGGCGAGAGGCGCAAAAGGCGCGTCGGTCGGTCGGTGCGAAAGTAGCTGGCGAATCGGCAACGTTAGCAGAACTACGGGCGGCGGCGCGGCGGTACGGGCTGAATGACTGCGCCATCCAGTCACCCAGAGTCCCCGCCTTCCAGCTCGCGCTGGGTCGAGCGGGCGTTGAATGCTCCGTGCATGCCCGCCGATCCGATCCGCCGCCACCTCGCCGCGCTGGGCGCCTGCACGCTCTGCCCGCGCATGCACCGGCCCGCGGTCGTCGGCCGTCCCGTACACAGCCGCGTACTGCTCGTCGGCCAGGCCCCCGGCGACAAGGAGCCGGTCCTCGGCCGACCCTTCGCCTGGACCGCCGGCAAGACGCTCTTCAAGTGGTTCAACGCCGCTCTCGGCTGGAGCGAGGACGAAACCCGCGACCGCGTCTACTTCGCCGCCGTGTGCCGTTGCTTCCCCGGCAAGCGCCCCGAAGGCGGAGACCGCGTGCCCGACGACGCGGAGATAACCACCTGCTCGCGCTGGCTCGATGCCGAGGTGAAACTGCTGCAGCCCACGCTGGTGATCCCGGTGGGCAAACTGGCAATCGCCCAATTCCTCGCGCCGGCCCTGCTCACCGAGCACATCGGCCGGCTCTTTCCGACGGAATGGCGGGGACACCGTTTCGATGTGCTCCCGCTGCCCCACCCCTCCGGCGCCTCGACCTGGCACCGGGTCGAACCGGGCAGGACCCTGCTTGCCGCCGCGCTGCGTCAACTGACCGAACACGACGCGGTGCGCCACTCCCGTTGATTGGCTGGTTGGCGACCGAATTGGCCGCGCCCCACGCCCCCTCCGTCCGTAGGGGCGGTGCTTGCGCCGCCCTTTCAACACCAGGCGCCGCGGCGACTCGCGGGCATCATTCCTGCCGAGGTCCCCGGTGACGGATCGTGGCCCGTCACACCTGCAACCGCCTCAGCGCAGCGTAGGTGCCGTTTAGGGCCATGAGCTCCTCGTGCGTGCCGATCTCCACGGCGCGACCCTGTTTCATCACCACGATACGATGGGCATGCCGGATGGTGGAGAACCGGTGCGCGATCACGAAAGTCGTGCGCCCTGCGCTCAGATGCTCCATCGCCTGCTGCACGAGGCGCTCCGACTCGGTGTCGAGCGCAGATGTCGCCTCATCCAGGAGGATGATGCGCGGGTTGCGTACCATCGCACGAGCGATGGCGAGCCGCTGGCGCTGCCCGCCGCTGAGCTTGGTGCCCCGCTCGCCCACGATCGTGTCGAGCCCGAGCGGTTGCGCGCGCACGAACTCCGCCAGCGCCACCTTCCCCAGGATTTCCCAAAGCTGCTCCTCAGTCCATTCCTCCAGCCCGTAGGTGAGGTTGTCGCGGATCGAGCCGGAGAACAGCACCGTCGCTTGGGCCACCACTCCGATCTGCTGGCGATACGCGCGCAGGTCGAGCGTGGCCAAGTCGAGCCCGTCCACGGTGATCCGACCGGCGCTCGGGTGGCGAAATCCGATGATCAACGACATCAACGTCGACTTGCCGGACCCCGACTCGCCCACGATGGCAATCGTCTCCCCGGCGCGCACGCGCAGGTCGAGATCGGTTACGGCCACCGCCGCGCCCTTCGGGTACGAAAAGGAGAGATGCTCGATGGCGAATTCGCCGCGCAACAGCGGCGGGGCCGGCTTGCCGTCGAAGACCTCGATCTCGGGCGTCTCCATGATCTCGCCCAACGAGCGGATCGAATCCACCCCCTGCGCCAGCGCGGGGAACACGCCCATGATCTGGCCCACCGCACCCACGAGCATGCCGAAGTAGGTGTGGAACATGACCGCCTGTCCCACGCTGAGCCGGTCGCTCAGCACCAGCCACGACGCGAAGCCGAGGCAGAGCAGCATGAGCAGGTTAAAACACACGTAGGAGCTCGCCGCGAACAGCTCGGTGACGACGTCGAGCCGCAGCCCGGACTTGCGCAACCGATGCAGGTGCGAGCGGACCTGCCGCGTCTCCTCCTGCTCGAGGCCGTGGGCGCGGGTGAGCGCGAGCATGCCGAGCATCTCGCTCATCCGGGCGGTCATCTGCTCGGTCTCCTGCCGGTAAGCGGCGAAATGCTTCTGGAACTGGTGGTGGAAGAGCTGCAACAGCCCGATCCCCACCGGCACCGTCACCGCGAAGTAGAGCGTCATCCACGGCTGCACCCACAGGGAAATCACGCTGGCGGCCACGATCACGAGCACGGCATTGAGGCCGCTGTGGAACAGCTGGCGACACAGGCCCTCGATGTTGTCCACGTCGCGGAAGAGCTTCGACTGGAGCACGCCGCTCTGCGTGTCGTCGAGGAACGAAAACGAGAGCTGCTGCACGCGCTCCACCAGCGAGCTGCGCAGCAGGAAGGTGAGCTGGCGCAGCGCCCGGCTCATGTGCTTCACGAACAGACCGTGGAACACGATGTTCTGCAGCAGCACGGCGACGAAGATGCCCAGCGTGATCGCCACCGTGCGCCCGGCCGTCGGCGCGCGCGGCGGCGTGAGGGCGTCGATGATCGTGCCGGTGGCCAGCGGCAGCGCCCAGCCCGGCGCCTGCTTGATGATGTAGTAGATCGTCGCCGCGCCGAGGTGGCGCCGCTGGTCGAGCAGCAGGCGCAGCAAGGTCCGCCGCGGGCTCTTCGCATCGAAGCAGCCATCGAGATACTCGGTCCAAGGAGACAGGCGCGGCATCGGGCGAGGTTCGCAGCAGCACCCGGGTCCGTCGAAGCCAAAGGCGACCGCGAACCCGCCTCGTTCTGCGTATCTGGACCGCGCAGCGGTTCTGCCTCCGGTCCGTAGGCAGCGTGCTCGCACGCGCCCCCTCACCTCATCCCCCGTAGGGCGGTGCTTGCGCCGCCTTGCCTCCTCTCTCCGTTGGCAGCGTGTTTGCACGCGCCGCCGTGACACACCCGAACACCCGAAACGCGCAGGCAAGCACACTGCCTTCATTCGGAACGACAGTCCTTCTCCCCGAGCTTGCTCCCGGTTGGGCTATCGCGAATACTCGCGGCGCTTCTCCGTCCCGTGCCCAAACCCGAACTGGTCGACTCCGTGGAACCGTCACCGGTTTTCCCGACTCCAACGGCCGCATCGCCCCGAACCTCCCCGCGCCAGCCCGGCGCCGCCTCTTTTTGCGAAACTTTCTAAGGAAAATGCAGCCCGCGTGTCTTAAGGGGAGGAGCCGCTCTCGGCTCCATCTTCCACCTTCATGGAATCCCTCGCTTTCGCCCCTGCTGCCCCTCCCGGCCCCGCGCCGGTGGCGGCCCTCCGCGCGATGAGCGAGCCGGTCACCCTCACGCTCGCCGCCCTGTTCGAATCCGAGGAAAGCGGACTGCTGCGCTATGCTCTTGGGCTGGTCGGCCGGCGCCCCGTCGCCGAAGAATTGGTGCAGGAGGCGTTTCTGCGCCTGCACCACGCGTGGGACGAAGTGGAGAACCCGCGGGCCTGGCTCTACCGCAGTCTGCGCAACCTCGCGCTCAACCACCTGCGCGACCACCCGCTCGAAACCGAACTCACCGAGGAAACCGGCTCCGCCGACGCCCGTCCCGCCCCCGAGCAACTCGGCCGCGACGAGGCCATCGGCACCGTCCGCCTCCTGCTCGCTGAGCTGCCCGAGGCGGACCGGCGCCTCATCCGCCTCAAATACCACGACGACCTGAAATACCAGGACATCAGCCGCCACACCGGACTGAGCGTGGGCAACGTCGGCTACCGCCTGCACCACCTCTTGAAGACGCTGGCCGACGAGCTGCGCCGCGTCGGCATCGAAGGAAGCCGGGGTTAACGCCAGATCACGATACAATTCCCCCGTTCCGCCTTACCCCGACGATGCCGAGCTGGAGGCGCGCCCGGTCGCCTGGGTCGCCGGTGAAGCCTCGGCCTTCGAGATCGAGACCTTGCAGGCCACCCTCGCCGCCCGCCCCGAGCTGGCCGTCTTCAAACGCCGGATCGAAGCCGTGCACGGCCTTGTCGCCGAAGCCGCCTGCCCCGACCGCGCGCCGTTGCACCTCTCGCCCGAGCGCCGGGCAAAGCTGCTGCAGACCATCGGAGTAAAAGAATCCGCTACCGCAGCAACACCCACGGCGGCCGCCACGCCGCCGAAGGCCAAAGTGCTGGTCATGCCGCGGGCTAAGAAGGCAAAGCATCCGTTCTGGACCCAGAACTGGTTCTACTCCGCGGCCGCCTGCGTCGTCATCAGTATCGGCGGCTTCTGGATGCTCAACTCAGTCTCACCAAAGCATCCGCAGCGCCCCGATCCCGATGCGTCGTATGCCTGCTCCATTCCCTCGGACGCGAGGTACGAGCGGGATACGGAGGAACTTCCAGAGCCGATGAGCATGGTCGGTGTCGATGACATCATTACTGTCATCAAGCCATCGCCGCCGGTGGCGCCGAGGTCTGTGAGCGTTGCATGGTCGGCTCCGTCAAAACAGACACGAGCCTTGGCTGATGCTCCTTCGCTACCGAGGCCCCAGTTGAGCAAGCTCGCGGTCGAAGTTGCCAGTGTCCGCAGCTACACCGGAACAGCCGACGACGGAACGACCGGTGTCATGGAGCCGTTCGAGGTGACGGAAGAGTCCAATATCGGCTACGCTGCCACCAGTACCCTCGCCGGCACACGCCTCCGCACCGAGCTGCGCGACGTCGGATCTGCACTCTCGGTGGCGGAGAACAAGTCCACCAAGGACGCAGGTGCGGCTTCCAGCGACAGCTTCCTCTCCAAACGCAAAATCGAACGGCCTGCCCCGAAGCTCACCGGTAAAGGCGGAGCGGTGGCATCGCCCGCTCCGGCGGCACCCGCCATTCGCCACGCCAAGGAGAGGGTCGAGTATTCTCCGTTTGGGTTGAATACCAAAGGGGACAAGGGCTACATAGCCAGCACTAGTCTCCCTGATACCCGCACCGCCACAGAGCAGGAGGGTGCGACTACCGAATTCCTCGGCGATATCGGCGTAACAAGTGTCCGTATGCACACCGAGATACGGGATATCGGTGCCGCGGTCACCGTGGACACAGACCAATTTCTCAAAGACACCGGTGCCACCGACAACAAGAGTCTGCTGGAGTACTCCGCCAACACCGAGTTCGGAGGCGCGCGCGGCAACTTCCTCTCCAAGCGCAAAACCGAGCGGGCGGCTCCGAAGCTCGCGAGCAAAGGGGGCGCGGAAGCACCGGCCGCACCTGCAGCCAGCGAAGACGACAAGGTGGTGCTCTCGCCTTTCGAGGTATCGGCCGACCCCAGCCCCGGCTTCCTGAAAAGGACCACGCGCAGCGCCGGCCAGAAGCAGCCCAAGCGGCCGGATCCAATGGCAACTTCAGCCGCTATGGGGCCGGGCGACATCCCCGGGCTGGAGACGAACGCCGCGGAGGTCGAACCGCCCGCTCAGTCCGCCAAGCCGGTGATTACCGAAGACAAGCCCTTGCCTCGCCCGGCCGCGCCCCCTCCGCCGGTCACCATCGAGGAAGTCAGCGCCGCCCAGGAAGCCATATCCACGTTCTCCCTCCATGTAAGCGACGTCTCCTTCAAGCTCGCCCTCGCCGCGCTGGCCTCCGGCACCTGGCCCGACCGCGCCACCATCCGCCCGGAGGAGTTCTACAACGCCTTCGACTACGGCGACCCCGCCACCGCCGCCTCCGAAAAGATCTCCTGCCGCATCGAGCAGGCCGCCCACCCCTTCGCCCAGCAGCGCAATCTCGTCCGTATCGCCATGCGCGTACCGGCCACCGGCCGTGGCGCCGGTCAGCCGCTCCACCTCACGGTGTTGCTGGATACTTCCGGCTCGATGGAACGGCCCGACCGCCACGCCACCGTGCGCAGCGCGCTGGCCACGCTCGTCGGTCTGCTCGGCCCCGCCGATCGCCTCACCCTCGTCGGCTTCGCCCGTCAGCCGCGCCTGCTCGCCGAGGCGCTCGACGGCAACCACGCCAACCAGGCGCTCGACCTCCTCGACCGCACGCCGGCCGAGGGCGGCACCAACCTCGAGGAGGCGCTCAAACTCGGCGGCGAGCTCGCCCATCGTCACTTCGAAACCACGGCGCAGAACCGCATCGTCCTCCTCACCGACGGCGCCGCCAATCTCGGCAACGCCGACCCCGACCGCCTCTCCGCCGCCGTCGAGGCCCTGCGCGCCCAGCGTATCGCCTTCGACGCCTGTGGCGTGGGCCTCGACGGGCTCGACGACACCATCCTCGAAGCCCTCACCCGCAAGGGCGACGGCCGCTACTACGTGCTCAACTCGCCCGAGTCCGCCGACGCCGGCTTCGCGCGCCAACTCGCCGGGGCGCTGCGCCCCGCCGCCGAAAACGTGAAGGTGCAGGTTCGCTTCAATCCGGCGCGCGTCGGCCGCTACCGCCTCGTCGGTTTCGAGAAGCACCGCCTGCGCGAGGAGGATTTCCGCAACGACGCCGTGGATGCCGCCGAGCTCGCCGCCGAAGAGGCCGCGGTGGCCGTCTACGAGATCGAGGCCAAGCCCCAGGGCGAGGGCGAGGTCGGCGAGGTGTTCGTCCGTTTCCGCGACGCCGCCACGAAGGAGATGGTCGAGCGTTCCTGGACTCTTCCCTACGACCCGCGCGCCGCCGCCTTCGACCGCGCCACGCCGAGCCTGCAACTTGCCGGCACCGCCGCGATGCTCGCCGAGAAGATCCGCGGTGGTCCGGCCGGCGATCGTGTGGAGCTCGACACCCTCGCCCCGATCGTCAGCGCCCTGCGTGGCCGCCGTCCCGACGACCAGCGGCTCCAAGAGCTGTCGACGATCTTCGAGCAATTGCGGAGGCTACAGGGGAGATGAGCGCAGCGGCCTCATTTCTGAATGGTGGGGCGGGCTTTACGCCCGCCATTCCGGCTCCTGTCCAACTGGCGGGCGTAAAGCCCGCCCCACCACAAAGACACCAGAAGGCGGCGGAGGCTGCCGGGGTAATGAGCGACCGGCCGCAATCAACACGGCTCCGGAGAGCCGTGCCACGTGGCACGGGTCTCCCGACCCGTGTCCGCTCGTGCGATCGGTCCGATCCGCCGGATCCGTCGGATGCACCCCTCTCCTGACATCTTCCTGACAAACCCCTGACCTGCCCCTGACGACTTTCCCCGGCGGATATGCGAGAATCACTCACCACGGGTTCCCCGGGGCCGCCGCCTGTATTTCCCTAACGAAGGCACTCTTATGAACGACGCTACGTTGACCGGTCACCCCGCCCTGCGGCGCTTCGGCGCGCTCGCGCTCGCCGCCCTGTTCGCCGCCACCGGCGCCCTCGCCGCGAGTCCGAAGCCCTCCGACTCCGCCAAGGCCTCCACCTCGCTCACGCCGGAGGGCGGGCGCATTGTCGTGGATGTCCAGGGCGTGCCCCCGGCCGTACCGCTGTTCTTTTCCGCCAACGCCGAACAGACCGTCCGCCTCAGCCCGGCCGAGATCGCCGGCGAACTACGCCTGAAACTGCACGTCGTGCAGGGCAAACCAGAGCTGCTCTCCCTCGGCCTCAGCGGCGACGGCGAAATCGTCGACGTGACCGGGGCCGGCCTGGGCTCCTGGGCCGTGCGCCAGATCCCGGGATCGCCCAAACGTTTCCTTGATCTGCGCCCGGCGCTCACCGACGGCGTCGCCGCCCCCCAGGACTTCGAGCTCGTCGTCCACACCCGGTTGCGCAAACCCGCGGTGCCCGGCACCTCGACGGTGCTGCTCGTCGCCCCGGGCGAGGCGGTGGGCTTCGCCTCCAAGATCGTGTTGCAGGCCGAGGCGATGGTCGACCTGCGCGTGACCGCCGCGGTCGGCCTCGTGCCACTCGGCGAGGCGCGCGGCCCGCGCGATCCCGTCCAGTTCTATGCGACCGGCGACGCCCGCCTCGAGGTGAAGCTTTCCGCCCGCGGGGCGGCGCCGACCGAGGCCGAGCTCCTCGGGGCCCAGCTCACCGGCAAGATCAACGAGATCGCCGGCAGCGCAGAGTTCCGCCTGCGCGGTCAGGTGCGCGCGACGAAGAGCGGCGCACGCCTGCGGCTCCTCTCCGGCTCGGCCGCCCCGAGCGACAAGGCCTCCGGCGACGGCTGGCACCTCGAACTCGCGTTACCGGAGAGCGGCTTCACCGGCTACGAGCTCGTCGCCGAGCGCGAGGGCCTGCTCCCCGTGGACCTGGCGTTCGCCGCCGCGGTAGTGGAGAACGGCGAATGGCGCGTGCTCAGCTTCGCAATGCCGGCCGGCGCGGTCGTGCCGCTGCAGCTCGACGGCCTCCCCGCCGGGACCAGCTTCAAGCCCGACGCGCCCGTCGTCCCCGTCGCCACCGCACAGGGCTGGCAGGGCTTCCTGCCCGCCGACGGCGCCACGGCGCTCGCCTGGAAACGCCAGCTGAAGGAGGCGGAAGGCACCTTGTTTTTCACCAGTACCGAAACGACGGATGCCCGGCTCGGCGCCGGCCTGCTGCGCCAGGAGGCCCAGCTCGATCTGCGTATCCTGCAGGGCAAGCTCAACGCGCTGCGCCTGCGCCTCGAAGGCCCCGGCGAGATCGTCGGCGTCGAAGGGGCCAATCTCGTAAGCTGGAAGGTGCTGCCCGGCGAGGGCGTGCGCGTGTTGGAGGTGCAGTTCAGCCGCCCGGTGGAAACCGAGGGAAAGCTGACCGTGCGCAGCCAGACCGAACTCGGGGGCTTCCCGATCCGCGCGGAACCCCTGCGGCTCGTGCCCGAGGGCGTGGTACGGCATTCCGGTTTCGTGCGCGTGGCCAACGACGGTGCGGTGCGACTCGAGGTGGCGGATGTTTCCGGCATGATGCAGCTCGCCCCGGAGCAGTACCCCGGCGAGGCGCTCACCGCCGACGAGGCACGCCAGATCTTCGTCTACCGCTTCCCGGCAGCGACCTACGGCTACCGGTTGCTCGCCTCGCAGATCCAGCCCGAGGTGGGGGTGTCGGCGATCGTTACTTACGGGCTTGGGGAGACCGACCGCACCATCACCGCCAATCTCGAGCTCGACGTGCGCGAAGCGCCGTTGCGCGACTGGTCGCTGCAGGTCCCGGCCGACTACACGGTGGTCGGTGTGACCGGCGGCGGCGTGGCCGACTTCCTCGCCGAGACGGCCGCGACCGGCGGCTACCGGACGTTGAAGGTGATCTTTGCCGACGCCATCGAAGGGCGACAACTCCTGCAATTGCGCCTGGAGAAGAACCAGGCCGCCGCCGCGGGCGACTGGCAACTGCCGCCGCTGCGCTACCCCGGTGCGAAGTCGGTGCGCGGCCATATCGGCGCCGTGGCGACTCCGGGCTACCGTCTGGTACCGGCGACCGTCGAGCGGCTGGTCGAGGTGCCGTTGAGCTATTTCCCGCAGCAAACCCCCGGCCTCCAGCAGGCGTGGCGGTTGCGCGAGTCCGACTGGACGATCGCGCTGAAGGTCGAGGCGCTCGGCCAAAGCGTACAGGCCGACCTCTTCCACCTCTACACCGTGAAGGAGGGCGTGGTCTACGGCAGCGTGCTGCTGAACTATTTCGTCGTTGGCGCCCCGGCGACGGAGTGGCGCCTCTCCGTGCCGCCCGAGGCCGGCAACATCGACGTCACCGGCCAGAACGTACGGCGGGATTGGCGGCGGGAGGGCGACCAGGTGATCGTCTCGCTGCACCAGCCCGTGCTGGGCGCAGCCACGCTGCTGCTCACCTTCGAACAGCCGATGAGCGCCCGCGGCGGCGTGATCCAACCCGGCCAGGTGAAACCCCTCAACGTGCAGGCCGAACGCGGCTACCTGCAGGTCGTGAGTCCGGCGCAGGTGAAACACGAGATCCGCAAGGCCGACGGTGGGCTCCTGAAGCTGGAGCCGCTGGAGCTGCCCGCGGAGTTCCGCCTGCTCTCCAGCGCCCCCTCCCTCGCGATTTACCAGTACACCGCGCGGCCCTTCTCCCTGGAGGTCGGAGTCGAGTGGTACGCCGCCGGCGAGACGGTGGACCAGGTGGTCGATTTCGCGAAACTCTCCAGCCAGATCTCGCGCGACGGCCAAGTGGTGACTGACGCCGCGTTCTACGTGAAGACCCGCGGTCGCAAAGCCTTGCGGCTCGAGCTACCCAAGGGTTCCAAGCTCTGGGAGGCACGCGTGGACAACGAGATCGTCAACGCTCGGACGGACGCAGGGCAGACGCTGATCCCGCTCCCGGCGCGCCTCAATCCGAACGAGCCGGTGGCGGTGAAACTGCGTCTCGGCCAGGCGGCGACCGGCAACGGTTTGAAGGTGAAACTGATCGCCCCCCGCACGCTCGCGCCCAGCGTCATCAACGAATGGAGCGTACGCGCCGACACCGGCCGCCAGCTCGCACCGCGTAGCGGCAACGCCGAGCTCATCCGCCCCGCGCTCACCGAGACGGGCTTCGAGTGGATTTCCGCCCGCGGCCGCTTCTCCGCCGTGTTTCTGTTCGGCCTCACCGCTCTCAGTGTGCTACTGCTGCGCACCACCGCGCCGCGCAAACAACTGCTGGCCCTGGTCATCCTCGCCAACGTTGCGCTCGCCATGTTGCTCCTCGCTGCCGGAGCGACAATCGATCGTCGGGTGAATTTGCGTGAACTGACCTACGCCGCCACGATGGTACCGGCTGAGGAAGGCGTCACGATCACGGTGGCCAACCTGCACCCGTGGCTGGCTCTGGCGTCCGGCTGGGGCGTGGCCGCTATCGTCGTGGGCGCGATGGTCACTGAGCTTTCGCGGCGTCGCGGATTCGCGGCCGCGTTGAGTGGAGGCGTCGCGCTCGTCGCCAGCGGCCTGCTGGCCCAACACGGTGGCGCGGTGCTTTTCTACACGGCAGCGGCCCTCGCGGTGTGGCTCTGGCTTTTCGTGCCCGGCGCAGCGCGCTGGAACCGTGAGCGCAAAACACGGAAACAGGCCGAGGAGCCGGAACAGGCACCCGAACCCCAAAACGATTCCGGCCCGAGCAGCGGTCCGGCTACCGGCCCGTCCTCGGTCCTGCCGTTGCTGGCCCTGCTCGGCATCGGCGCAGCCACGCTGGGCGGCGTCAATCCGCTGCAGGCTGCTGTGGAGCCCGCGGCCTGGCTGGAGGACGGCGGTAAAGCCGCGCAGACGATGGTGCAGACCTGGTCGATCCATGACGACCGCCTCTACGGCGAGATGGACGTGACGGTGCGCGGCGGCCCCGGCGACAACTTCCTGCTGCTGCAGGCCCCGGCGGTGCTCACCGACTTCAAGGGCGACGGGCTGCGCATCGGCAAAGTCGAGGATGGCGGCCACTACGGCTACCTGATCGCCCCCGAGCGCGCCGGCGTACTGACCGCTCATGTACGCTTCGAGCTGCCCGTGCCCAAGGGCACCAGCGAAATCCCGCTGCCCACCGGCCCGGCCGCCGCCCAGCGGGTGACCATCGCCCTCGACCAGGGAGGGTGGGAATTCGCCTCGGCTGCCGCAGTGCAGGTGCTGCCGACGCCAAACCTCGGCGACGCCCGCAGCGGAGCCACCCTCGTGCTCGCCCCGCAGGGCGCAGCGACGATCCGGTTGCTGCCGAAACGCCGCAACCTCGCGACGGAGACGGCGCAGTTCTTCGCCGAGTCCGCCCAGCTCTACCTGCCCGGCCCCGGCGTGGTGAACGGCCTCGACCGCGTGTCCATTCGCCCGGTGCAAGGGCGCGTGACCGAGCTCGTGCTCGACGTACCCGCCGGCCTGACCGTCGGCGACGTGCGCGAGGGGCCGATCGGCTCGTGGCGTTTCGATCCGGTGAAGCACCGCCTGCAGGTCACCCTGTCCGAGGCGCAGGAGCGCGAGTTTCACTTCGATGTGGAGACCCAGTTGGGCACCGGCGCCCTGCCCTTTGATCTCGCCCTGCAGCCGCTGCGGGTAAACGGCGCTTCCGGCGACGTCGGCACGATCGCCTTGGCCTTCGGCGGTGATGCGCAGCCGGAAGGCGTGCACGCCACCGGACTTTCCGCAGTGAATCCGGAAGATTTTGACGCGGGACTGATTCCCAACAACGCCGAGGACGAGCCGACGGCGACCCTGCAGCACGTCTGGCGCTACGGCCCGGCCGCCGGCAAGGTGGAGCTGCGGATCGCCGCGGTGGCACCCGAGGTACGGGTCACCGGCCGGCAGGTCCTCTCGCTCGACGACGACCGTCTGGTGATGGCCATGGACCTGACGGCGGCGATCACGCGCGTGGGGCTGTTCAAGCTCAGCTTCGTGTTGCCCGAGGGACTGGAAGTCGAGGCCCTCAGCGGCGCGGCGCTCAGCCACTGGACCGAGGCGCAGGAGGGTACGCAACGAATCGTGACGCTCCACCTCAACGGCCGGACCATCGGCGAGCAGAAGTTCACGCTCGCCCTGGCCGGTGCCGCGCCGCACGCGCAACTCGCGTGGTCGGTGCCGCATCTGCTCATCCGCGAGGCCACCCGGCAGACGGGCGAGGTGCTCATCGTTCCCGGAAAGGGCCTGCGCCTGCGCGCAGGGGACCGCGAGAAGGTCACGCAGCTCGACCCGCGGCAGGTTGGCGGGCTCCAACCCGGCGCGCTCGCCTTCCGGCTGTTGCAGGAGGACTGGCTGATCCGCCTCAATATCGAGGCGCTCGATCCGTGGGTGACGGTGCAGTCGCTCCAGGAGACGACCGTGCGCGAGGGCCAGACGCTCGTGCGCCTCGGTCTGCGCTACCGGGTCGAAAACGCCGCGGTGAAACAGTTCCGCGTGAAGCTGCCCGGCCTCGGCGAGGAACGCGCCCGCACCGTACGCGCAACCGGCGCCGCCGTGAGCGACATAGTCCGCGTGGCCGGCAGCGCCAACCTGTGGGAGATCCGCCTGCAGCGCGGCATCGCGGGGGAGACGGACGTGCAGATCGAGTTCCAAGGGCCCTCGGCCGGCGACCAGAAACTGGAGACCGTGGCGACACCCGAGTTCATCGGAGCGCGACAGGCGGTGCAGTTCGCCGCAGTACGCGCTGGCGGCCGGCTGGAACTGGAGACCAGCGCCCTGCCGCGCGGCTGGACGCGGATCGACTGGAGCGCGGTGCCTGCGTTTCTCCAGAGCCGCACCGAGCGCAGCGTGCCGGCCCTGTGCTACCGCGTGGCCGAGCCGGAGGGAGCGCTGCCGGTGACGGTGCGCCGTCACGAGGTGGCCGACTCGCTCAAGCTGCGCGTGACCCAGGGCGACCTCACCACCCTATTCGCGCCCACGGGCGCCAGCCTCACAGCAGTGGAGATGCGCGTGGAGGTCCTGGAGAAAAGCACCCTGCGCGTGCGGCTGCCGGAGGGCGCCAAGCTCTTCAATACCTTCGTCAACGGGGAGAGTGTCGCGGTGGTGCGCGAAGGCGATGCCTTCCTCTTCCACGTGACCCCGAACACCGCCGGCGAGCGCTCGGCGGCGGTGCGCCTCGTCTATTCGGTGGCCGGCGAAGCGGGCGGCCACATCGCGCTCGTGGGCCCCAGCCTCAGCGTGCCCTTGGAGAACGTGACCTGGCGTGTGGTTATTCCGCCTGGCTACAGGCTGGAAGGTTACGCCGGCGGTCTGCGCTTGCGCGAGGAGCCCAGGAGCTGGGGCGAGGGCAGCAACGGTCCCTTCGGGCTCGAGCAGTACCAGTCGACGGTCGTGAGCAAGCGCTCCGCGGAGAACAAAAAGGCCCAGGCGATGATGCAGGAGGCGAGCTCCTTCCTGGAGAAGGGTGACCAGCAAAAGGCCAGCGAAGTGCTCAGCCGCGCCTACAACACACAGGCCCTCGACGAGGCGGCCAACGAGGACGCCCGCGTGCAACTGCGCAAGCTCAAGACCCAGCAGACCGTGCTGGGCCTGAATACGCGCCGGCAGCGCATGTATCTGGACAACCGTGGGGACGCCGAGCGCAACGAGCAGCTCGAACAGGCCGCCAGCCTGAATCCATTCATGCAGGGCAAGGAGAACTTCGATCCGCAGCAGGTCGACCAGCTGCTCATGGGCAACTCCGTCGAGGAGAACACCGCGCTACGCGGCATCGCCGACCGGCTCGTGGACCAGCAACTCGCCGCCGAGCCGGCGCCACGCGCGATCGACGTGACGCTCTCGGAGCGCGGGCAGGTGCTCACCTTCACCCGCAGCCTGCAGGTCGACGGCAGCGCGCCATTGCAGCTGCGGCTGGATATCGCCCGCACCGCGCGACCGCCCTACGGCTTCGCGGCGCTGCTGTTGCTCGCGGTGGCCGGCATCGTGGCGATTCCGATGGTGCGGCGGAAGTAGGGTCACGTCTCTGACTGGCCCTGCTCGATGGCCTTCAGCCGGCTCCGTCCTGTGGAGCCGGCTAACGCCGAGGTCTCAGTCCAGCCGACTCGTCCGCAATCACTCCGTAGTCTCGGCCTCAACCAACATGGCCAGTTGCACGAGCGAGTCTTGCCAGCCCAGGTAACAAGCCTCGGCCGGGATGACAGCGGGCACTCCCGCTTGCTCGATCCGCAATTCGGTCCCGCAGGCCACCTGCTTCAAGTCGACCGTCACCTGAATTTCCCCGGGCAGATTGGGGTCGTCGAAACGGTCCGTGTAACGAAGCCGTTCATGCGGCACCAACTCGAGGTACTCTCCCCCGAAGGAGTGAGTCTGACCATTGGCGAAATTCGTGAACGACATCTTGAAGCTCCTGCCCACCTTGGCCTCGAGGTGGTGAACCTTGGCGGTGAAGCCACAGGGGGGCAGCCATTTTGCTAGGGCATCAGCGTCGAGAAACGCCCGGTAAACCCGCTCCGGGCTGGCGCGAAGCACACGGTGAAGACGTACGGTGTGTGTGGACATAGGACTGGGCTCGGTGAAGGCAGATGCAGGTCCGCGACTGGCCCGGCGGAGTCTACAAACAATGCGGCCGCACGCGAATGGCAGCAGGCACAAAAGCCTGCGCAAAGGGCTTCGCTCACACGCTTCACCACCGCCAATACACGAGTCCACGGCTTCCGATGCAAAAGGGGCAACCTTCGGCGTCGCACAAGCCATAGTGCCGGGGCGCGCGCAATGGGATCGGCGCTCCCGCAAGCGGGATTGCTGGCCCCGAAGGGCCGGTCTGACGCCTCCGGACAAAGATCCCGAACCGGAAACCTGACCTAGCACTGCGCCCCGGCAGTGGCGGAATCTGACATGTATCGGCTAAGCGGCGAGCCGGAAAATCCGTCCGCCACGACCGCAGAACGCGCTCTGCTCCGGGCGGGAAAATGCAGCACGTGTTTCCCGGAGGCCCAACAGGCGTCGCAAGCGATGGCCCCTACAACTCGATCCCAGATCACTCTTCAAGGCAGTCGCCCGATGATCGTCCCGTCGTTGCCGCGCGGATAGGCGCCGAGGTCTTCACCGGTCCTGCCCTTGCCCAGGCAGGGCGAGCCGGGCTTGAGATGATAGTCGCCATTGGCGGCGTCGACGAAGGCAGGATCGGTGATAATCGAATGCTGTTCGAAGGGCGGATGCACAGCGGTCCAGGTCGCGAGGGAGCTCGCGCGGAGCGAGGCGTCGATGAACCAGATTGAGGTATCCGACGGCGGAAGGCAGAGGCAATTGTAGTCCATCACGTAGTCGGCGTTGTCGACGGGGACGGAGCCATACTTGTTCAGGTTGAGCAGCCGCCCAGCGGAGTCGGAGCCGGCGCCGATGTTCCGGGCCGTGCGGTCGAAGAAGAGATTGTTGGCGTAGAGCTGGCCAGTGGTGAAGCCATCGTCCCAGCCGAGGATGAAGTTCGTGCAGTCCACGAAGGTGTTGTTGAGCAGGCGGACGTCGTCGCGCAGGTGCCCGTAGGTACCCAGTCCGCCGATCATGAAACCGCCGCCGGTGCGGAGCACGAGATTCTCGGTGATGGACACGTTGTGGCATCCGTCCTGGGCTGCGAAGTAGAATGCCAGCCCGCAGTCCGCGATCAGGTTGCGGCGGACGATCATGTTGGTCGGGGAATCCTTGCCGCCGACGGCCTGCTCGCACCGGCGAAATTCGTTATTCTCGATGATCCAGCCGTCGGTGTCGTAGAGCCGCAGGGCGGGAGCCAGGTTGTCGTGGAAGTAGCAGTTCCGGACGAGGACGTTGCTGGAGTAGCCGTTCTCAGTGCCCATGCAGCGGAGCACGGAGGTGTTCTCGCTGCCCGCTGGCGCCGGCAGGCCGAAGAACTCGCAGTCGAGGAAGGCACAGTCGTTGGTGGCCTCCAGATAAATCATGGAGGCACCGACCCGGGTGGAGGCGGTCGTGAAGCGCAGGCCCCGGAAGGTGATGCCCGTCGAGAACTGCAGGGAGACGCAACTGCCCGCGCCCCCGTCGATGAGTACGGATTCACCGGGGTAACTGGCGAACGTGATCGGCTGCAGCTTGGTGCCCTTGTTCTGTGGATGTACCTGGGCGGCCAGGCGGTAGGTGCCGGCGCGCAGGAACACCACTTCGCCAGCCCGCAACGATGCCGCAGCCTTGGCGAGCGAGCGCCAGGGGTGGTCAAGGGTCCCCGGCTGCTCGTCGTTCCCTGTGCTCCCGTCGACGAAGTACGTGGCCACAAAGGGCGGTGCGGCCGTCACCCGCCAGAACTGGCGCGCCGCGGTGGCGACACCGGCCGGCCGAACAACGGCTGTGACCTCGTGGCCGGTACCGGCGATCTCGCTCGTCACTGGGCTCCAACTACCGAGATCGGAGGAAGCCTCGACGAAATAGTACCGCCCGGCGTCGCTGGGCCAGTTCAGGGCAAGGTTGCCGCCGGCGTCGGTCTGCAACGTGGCGTCAAATGCCGCGGCGAAAGCCGACAGGCCGGCGAACGCCAGAATGATCGAGAGCGAGCGGGAACGGCCCGAGAGGTGGGGAAGGCGCATGGGGCTTTGAATGTGGGAGGATGCTCGTGCCAGAGTTGCCAAGGAGGAACCCCCTTCGTGACAGACGGGCAACCCATCCGGATGCTGGATTTGGTAAAACGAGCACCCAGGCGAGAGCGCACCGAGGCCGCAGACCCGATTTCACCACGCCGAAGAGGTGGAAGAATGCGCGTGGTGAGCAAAATCATCGGCCGAAGGGAAGATTCCCGTCGCGTCCCGAATGAACGCC
Source organism: Opitutaceae bacterium (assembly GCA_016711225.1). GTDB lineage: Bacteria > Verrucomicrobiota > Verrucomicrobiia > Opitutales > Opitutaceae > CAJCBL01. Next base: position 147,488 of record JADJTK010000001.1, on the reverse strand, counting down.
CCAAGGAACGGGGAGAACCACGCAACAAACTGCGGCTCAGTATCTTGCTCCGGGCGTCGCAAGCCATTGGAGCTCCGCACTCGAGTACGCGCGGCGACCAAAATTGCCCAATCGGGAAAAAGTCTCGTGGACCCCTTGAAGAAATTCCGGCTTGTTCCGAACTGATTAATCGTCCACCCATTGTTGGCACGCTTCGCGCTAAAATCACTTCCATGAACTGCTCCATGCACCACCTGTCCGCCACGGCACTCCACCTGGATTGCCCGCGAGCTGCCGTGCGCATGCAGGCCGTCTCCTCCTGGCAGATCAGCCAGGTAACGACGACGAAACGCGCCTCTACGGCACGTCAGGAAGTGGAATAACTGCGGAGCAACTGAAACTCTCCAAAGCCCACTTCCCTCCCGGAAGTGGGTTTTCTGTTTCACAAAGCCCAACGCCCCTTCCGGGAAAACCGAGCGAAACGCTCGTGTTCTTTCCCAGAAAAACCGCAACTCGAATACGAGTTGCATAACCGCCGAGGCCCGCGCCGTCGTGATGACGACGCACTACAGGCCAGAGCACCGCACTCCGGCCGTCCATCTGGCCGGCTGTGCCCAGCCATCCCTCCCCGGACAATTCGGGCGGAAGCAGGAACCAAACTCCTGCACCGCCCGACCTGAACGGGAACCGGGACGCGGGGCGCGCCGGCCAAACCCGTAGGGACGCCACCGGACCGCCCGCGGAGCCCCGCCGTCGTATGAAACCCTACGCAGTGAAAAACCCACTGCGCGACGGCGGGCTCCCGGCGGACGCTGGGATTCAACCGCTCGGCCCGACCGGCTCGGACCCCAGGTCCGCTCCGACAAGAGGCCAGCAACGAACCCGAACGACGGCCACCACGCCAGTCGCCCACACTTTCTGACCGCCCACCACTTTCTCACCACACTCTCAACCCTCTCCAGCCACACTAGCAACCACACCATTCTCGCCATGAAAACCAAGACTCCGACCACCACCACCCGAGCTGCCAACCGTACCGCCGCCACTGCCGTCGAGCGCCTAGCGCGCCGCACGCCCGGCTGGCCGTACGCCCTTCAGCCTGGTCGGCCCAACTACAACCTCGGTCCGGTCGCCGACTCCGAGTGCCCCTTCTATGTCCATATTTCCCGGTTTGAAAACCGGTCCGCCCTTCCTTCCTGCACCCAGCGGCTCAACGCCGCACCGCCGTTATGAACGCCGCTCCTGCCGTTCCTGTTCTTTCCTCCGTCCTTGACGTGCTTGACATCGTGGATGCCGCGCTCGCCGGTCTCGACCGGCGGTTACCGCTGTACGTGTCGCGTGAAGACCTAGCCTCCGCTGGGCGGGCCGCGCTGGTCGCCACCTTCGCCCGGGCCGCCGGCCCCGTGCACGAGGTCCGCGCCTACTGCTTTGCCCGCGTGCGCGGGGCGATGTTCGACGAGCTCCGCCGGCTCGACCCGCTCTCGCGGCGCACCCGCGATCGCGTGACCGAAGTCCGCCGCGGCGCCGCCGAGCTCGAACAAGCCCTCGGCCGCGCACCCAGCGACGACGAACTTGCCACTTTTGTCGGCCTCACCCCGACGGCCCTGCGCCAAGCGCTGCGCCTCGGGATTGCGGCCGACTCGCACGGGGTCGAACCCGAGGCGCTGGCCGGGTTGGCCGACCACGAGGCGGTGTCTCCCGCCGACTCGGCCGAGACCGGCGACTTGGTGGAGCACATGCGGGCCGCCCTGGGCCGACTGCCCGTACGGCACGCGCACGTTGTCCAGCGCTACCACCTTGAGGACGCCACCCTCGAGGAGATCTCGGGCGAGTTGGGAGTTTCGATCGAACGGGTTCGGCAGCTGCGCGCCGCCGCCGAAAGAATGTTGCGCGAGGACCTCGAAGTTCTCGCTTCGTGAAATGGACGCACACCGCGGGCGGAGGCCGGCACCAACGGGCCATCCGCCCGCGCTCCGCTACAACCATCCGCAATCCGCCGATGCTCTGCACTTCTTTCACCTCCATGCGATTTCTCCACTCCTTCTTCTCCTCCATCTGGACCAGCGCCGTCGCCCTGGTGGATCACCCAAGCGACGGGCCTCCGGCTCACGAATACCGCGAAACGTCCGGGGCGGGCTCGGTCGAGGGACGCCTATTGATCGCCTGGGCACCCGGGGAGAGCGTCCCGCGTTCCTTGATGACCAATCCCGGAAGCTGAGAGCACTTCGAGAGATGGGATCCGGCCCACCTCTCTGTTGGCTGGGCCGGCTTGAGTCTTGGGTCCCTCGCCGGCCCAGCCCGCAGAAGACGCTTGGGACGCCCCGACGGAAGTCGCATCGGGGAACACTGCTCGACCCGACCTTAGTCAAAACGCCGTGTGTTGATCGATCCCCGAAGGGGAAACGGGCTTTGGGCTCGAAAACGTCGCCGCGAGTGCTAGAGCTGAAGCACAAGCCTATGAACTGGATCGCTGCGCTCGAGATGTCGAAGGTCACGGAAAAGTTGCCGCCGGATTTCTGGATGAAGACCGGCATGTTTTTGCTCATCGTAATCGCGATCGTGCTGGCGATACGCTTCTACCAGAACTCGAACAAGATCTTCCTCTCGCTCGGCATCGCCGTCGTCATGGGCGTGGTCTTCTTCAACTGGATCTACAATCGCAATGAGCCCGAATTTCTCACGCCGATGATCGAGCCCCTCGCGGGCTTCTTCCCGAGCAAGGGCTACGAGAAGAAGGACGTCAGTGACCTCGACAAACAGAAGAAGGGCGGGAACGTGAAGCCGCAGAAAAAGTAGGAGACCGTCCAGCACTGACCGCAGAGCGACCCACCGGCTTCGGATCCGCTGCCGTCGCGCCCCACCAGCTCGCGCCATGCTCACCTGTTCAAAGACGTATCCTGAGATTCCATTCGCCCATCGGCAGCACCTGCACGAAGGGCATTGTGCGTTTGTGCATGGGCACAACTGGAGCATCACCCTGACCTTCGCCTGCGCCCAGCCCGATGCCAATGGCTTCGTGGTCGATTTCGGAAAGCTGAAATACATCCGCCAGTGGATCGACAAGAACCTGGACCACGCCTGCCTCTTCAATGAGGACGACCCGCTGCGCGCCGTGCTCTTCGAGGCGGCGCCGACCGTCTGGAAGGCCACCATCGTACCCAACTGTTCCTGTGAAGGCCTCGCCGAGTGGGTGTTTCGAAGTCTCGACCCTCTCGTTCGTGAACACTCCGCCGGGCGCGTCTGGCTGACCGCCGTGGAAGTCGGGGAAGACGCCCGCAATTTCGCCCGCTACACTCCCTGATCCGACCGGGGGGCGGCGCGACCGGTCGAACGGGAGAGAATCGAAGCGGCCAAGGGGGCCGCTTGATGGCGGTCCCCATGCCCCCTTTAAGCGAGCACGGCCCTAGAACTGGCCTTGGGCCGTGCCTTCAAAAACAGGAGAAGACCTATCACGCAGCCCCGCCCGCCCGGGAGCCAGGACGATGAAGAATCCGGATAGGCAGTTAACTCAGACCGCGAGCAGCACCTTGTGCGTACGCTCGAAAGTCTCCTTCGGCGTGCGGCCGACGGGAATCTCGTGCAGCAGCCCTCTGCTCCGATAGAAATCGAGCACTGGTTTGGCCGTGGCGTGATAGTGGGTCAGACGATTGCGCACGACCTCGGGCTCGTCGTCGGCGCGCTGAAACAGCTCACCTCCGCACGCGTCGCAGATTCCCGGCACGTTGGGAGGCGAGAGTTCGAGGTTCGTGGTCGCCCGGCAGGTGCGACATACCCGGCGTCCCGAGATACGGGAGACAATCTCGGCATCGTCGGCCAAGAAATTCACCGCCGCATCGAGATGTACCCCGATCTCCGCCAACAACGCGTCCAGCGCCACGGCCTGGGCGTGTGTCCGCGGAAACCCATCGAGCAGGAATCCATGGGTGCAGGACAAGCAACCCAAGCGTTCCCGCAGCAGCGAGAACACGATCTCGTCGGGCACGAGGGCCCCACGCTGCATCGCTGCCAACGCCTGCTGCATCGCCGGCGAGGCCGCAGCAGAACCGGCCGCGATGGCTGCGCGGAAAACTTCGCCGGTGGACAACTGGCAGGCACCCAAGGTCTGCACGATCAAGTCGGCCTGCGTTCCCTTGCCCGCCCCGGGCGGCCCAAGCAGCACAACATGCCAGGGCCGGCGTGGACCGGGGCCGCTGCGCTTGCAGCAGGCGCCGCTGCCGTTCAACCACAAGGCGCGATCCGTCGAGTTGTCCTTCACGGTGGGAGGGGTTTGGGCTCGGTTAGGCGAGAAAAGAGCAAATGTATTCACACAATCCGGCGGCAACCACGATGGTGAATCCGCTCTTGCCCGGCACATCGAAATGCTGGCCCCCGCCAAAGGACTGCGCTGCACTCTGACCATCGAGCGTCACCACGCAGTTGCCGGCGACGACCTCCATGCGCTCCGGGGCGCCGGTGCCGAAATGGTAGGTGCCGGGGCGGATAAGCCCGAGTGTCTTCTTGGAGCCGTCGGCAAACAGGACGGTGTGCGACACGACGCCGCCGTCGAAATAGACGTTGGCCTTGGTGTGGACGGTGACGCTGGCAAATTCGGTGGGAACGCTCATGGAAAACGCAACGGTGGGAAAAATCCCGGACCTGACAAGCGAGTGTTGCGCCCCTGCGCCAGTTCTCTCGCCCCCCTTCCTCGGTGCGGCGCAGAAATAATGCAGCCTGAATACCATTCATCGCAGATCCGGCTTTCCTGTCCCTCGCCCGCAGCCATAAATGGACGCCTTATGACCATGAAACGTACCCTAGGCGGCGGCCTTCTCCCCCACGCCGGCCCCATGCTCCCCCGCGGCACCGCCATCCTCGCCAATCCCCTCCTGAACAAGGGAACGGCCTTTACCGAGCGCGAGCGCGACGCCCTTGGCCTGCGGGGCCTCCTGCCCCCTCGCGTTTTCCCGATCGAGGAGCAAGTCAAGCGGGCCATCGGCAATTTCCGCCGCAAGACCGACCCGCTCGACAAATACACCTTCCTGTCGGGCCTCCAGGGCCGCAACGAGACCCTCTTCTATCGCCTCCTCGAGGAGTATCCGGAGGAGATGATCCCGATCATCTACACGCCGACCGTCGGGCAGGCCTGCCTCGAATTCGGCGCCATCTACCGGCGCCAGCGCGGCCTCTACATCACGAGCAAGGATAAGGGCCGCATCTCCGAGATCCTCGGCAACTGGCCCAACCCCGACGTGCGCATGATCGTCGTCACCGACGGCGAACGCATCCTCGGCCTGGGCGATCTCGGCGCGTACGGCATGGGCATTCCGATCGGCAAGCTCGGGCTCTACACCTCGTGCGCTGGCGTCCATCCCTACTATTGCCTGCCCATCACAATCGACGTCGGCACCAACAACAAGAAGCTCCACGATGATCCGATGTATATCGGCCTCGCCCAGGAGCGTGTCCGTGGTGCCGAATACGACGAACTGATCGAGGAATTCGTGACGGCCGTGCAGAAGGCCTACCCGAAGGTCCTCATCCAGTGGGAGGATTTCGGCAACACCACGGCATTCCACATTCTCCACAAGTACCAGAAGCGGGTGTTGAGCTTCAACGACGACATTCAGGGCACCGCCTCCGTGGCCCTCGCCGGTATCCTCGGCGGCCTCAGCCTCAACGGCGGCAAGCTGACCGAGCAGAAACTCCTCTTCCTGGGCGCCGGCGAAGCCGGCACCGGCATCGCCGACCTCTTCGTCGAGGCCGCGGTGCAAGCCGGAATGGACGCCGACGCCGCGCGCAAGCGTTGCTGGTTCGTCGACTCGCAAGGTCTCGTCGTCAAGGACCGGCCGGGCAAACTCGCCGAGCACAAGGTGCCCTACGCACAAGACCACGCCTTCGTGGCGACTCTCGGCGAAGCGGTCGAGGTCCTCAAGCCCACCATCCTTATTGGCGTCTCCGGTACCCCGAAGACCTTCACCAAGGAGATCGTCACCCGCATGGCCGCGCTCAACGCCCAGCCGATCATCTTCGCCCTCTCCAACCCGACCTCGAAGGCCGAGTGCACCGCCGAGGAAGCCTATACTTGGACCGACGGCCGCGCGATCTTCGCCAGCGGCAGCCCGTTCCCAGCCTGCACCCTCAACGGCAAGACCTACGTGCCCGGGCAGGGCAACAACGTGTACATCTTCCCCGGCGTCGGCCTCGGCGCGCTCGCCTGTGAGTCGCGCGAAGTCACCAATAAGATGTTCCTCATCGCCGCGCAGACCCTCGCCAGCCTCGTCGGTCCCGAGGACTTCGCGGTGCGGCGGGTCTATCCGCCGCTATCCAAGATCCGCGAGGTCTCGGCCAAGATCGCCGCGGCCGTGGTCGAGGAATGCCACCGCGAAGGGCTCGCCCAGCTTCCGCGCCCGGCCGACATCGAAGCCGACGTGCGCGCCCGGATGTTCCAGCCCACCTACGAAGAATACATCTGAGCGGGGTGCATCCTCGTTTTCCCTTCGGCGCCCCGGCCCATGCCGGGCGTTTTTTTATGTGCGTGGCCGGGCAGGGGCCGGGGCCGGCCGCCAGCGCCCACCGATCCCGGCCAGTCCGCCACGCGAACCAGGCAAACCGAGAAACATAGATACAAGGGCGACTCCGACAGGTAATCAGTCCACGTCGACGGCCGTCCCCGCCTCCTTTTTGTCGAGACTGCGGAAGGCAAACATGGTCTCGCTATCGAGAATCCCCTCCGTTTTCAGGAGCCCGTCCGTGATGACATACTCGATCATGTCGACCGTCTCACACTTGACGACCACCAGGAGATCAAACTTTCCTGACACCGAATAGACTTCCGTCACCGACGGGATCGCCAGGATCCTCTCGGCGGTATTGGTGACCTTCCGGCGATCCGTCTTCAGGAGAATTATGGCAGTAGGCATAGATTGGAAACGCGGTTATCGGAACACCGCTGACCGAGCAGCGCGCAACGGCGGCGACGGGCCTCAGCGCCCTGGGCGGAATGCGGATCCGGCCGCGAGGTCGACACGCCGCCCGCAATGCGGACACTCGAGAAAGCGATACCGCTTGTGGGGATGAGGGTCCCGATGCGCCCGCGCCCTCATCCGCTTGCCGCAGGCCGGACAACGGACAAAGGCGGGGAAATCGCCAACCACCGCGGAGACCAGACACGCGCAGCCAAGAGCCATCGTCGTGATCACGCCGGGCGTCCACCGCGATCCCCAAATGAAGACGACGGCCAAAAGGGTGCTGCCGACGAGCACAAGCACGAGTTTCCCGACCACGATTCGCGTCGCGTAGGTCTGGGCGAGCGCCCGATTCGCCGGAGAAGCCTTTGGGGAATGGTGGCTCATAGGTGGTCCGAGGGTGTTGGTCCGAGCAATTGATCCGTCCTCGTCCACCAGCTTATTGCCGGGATCGCCAACTCCCGACTAAACGCCGACGGACGCTCACGGTGAATACTCGTAACGCCTACGATGCGAGCACAACCGGAGCGGCTGGAATAGTCGAGCCGATTGACGGGGCCAGCGGACGGGGGGCGATCGCGCCGGTAGCCGACGGCTCGCAAGGCTCAGCTTCGCCGATCCTCCGGTCCCTCCGGGAAAGCTGGAGAATAACTCAGGACGAAGTCCGCGGATCCGTCACTTCCGCAGGCAAGTGCGGCCTCGAGGAGAAGCCCGGAAAAAAAGAAGGCCCGGAATTCCTTGCGGAACTCCGGGCCATAATCCTGGCAATAACCTACTCTCGCGGAACCTAACGTCCAACTACCATTGGCGGCTGAGGGCTTAACGGCCGTGTTCGAGATGGGAACGGGTGTTTCCCCTCGCCAATTATCACCAGAAAAGTCGAAAAAATGTAAGGTAAACTAAACGCCCGAAGAATTGGAGGAACTTAAACCTATTAGGATCATTAGTACCAGTAAGCTAAACACATTACTGTATTTACACATTTGGCCTATCAACCAGGTGGTCTACCTGGATCCTTTCGCCCCTTGCGGGGCAACGAGACCTTATCTTGGGATGAGCTTGGCGCTTAGATGCTTTCAGCGCTTATCTCTTCCGCACATAGCTACCCGGCGCTGCCGTTGATACGACAACCGGAACACCAGAGGTGCGTCATTCTCGGTCCTCTCGTACTAAAGAATGAACCCCTCAAGTCTCAGACGCCCACAGCGGATAGAGGACCGAACTGTCTCACGACGTTCTGAACCCAACTCGCGTACCACTTTAATCGGCGAACAGCCGAACCCTTGGGACCTTCTCCAGCCCCAGGATGTGATGAGTCGACATCGAGGTGCCAAACCGCGCCGTCGCTATGAACGCTTGGGCGCGATCAGCCTGTTATCCCTAGCGTACCTTTTGTCCTATGAGCGATGGCGATTCCACATTCAACCACCGGATCACTTTGGCCTGCTTTCGCAACTGATCGACTTGTTGGTCTCACAGTAAAGCTCCCTTATACCAATGCGCTCTAAAGCCTGATTACCAACCAGGCTGAGGGAACCTTCGCAATCCTCCGTTACTCTTTGGGAGGATTCCGCCCCAGAAAAACTGACCTGCTAGCACTGTCCCCGTGCCCGATTAGGGCAGCGGGTTAGACACCTAACCAACAAAGAGTGGTATTTCATATTGCGACTCCGCCCGATCCTAGAACCGGGCATCAAAGTCTCCCACCTATTCTACGCATTGAAAGTCAAGTGACAATACCAGCTTACAGTAAAGGTGCATAGGGTCTTTCCGTCCTGCTGCGGGTAAGCGGCATCTTCACCGCTACTACAATTTCGCTGAGCATCTCTCCGAGACAGCGGTCAACTCGTTACACGATTCGTGCGGGTCGGAACTTACCCGACAAGGAATTTCGCTACCTTAGGACCGTTATAGTTACGGCCGACATTCACGGGGGCTTAGAGCCTGAGCTTGCACCCAAGCTGTTCACCTTTCCGCATTGGTCACGTGTCACTCCCTATTCGTTGTCTTGCGACTTCGCAGAGAGCTGTGTTTTAGCTAAACAGTCGGTTGACCCAATTCACTGCGACCCATAAATGGGCGCCCCTTCTGGCTAACGTACGGGGCTATTTTGCCGAGTTCCTTGGAGAGATTTAACTCACGCGCCTAAGAATATTCATCTATCCCACCTGTGTCGGTTTACGGTACGGGCGACGTTAGAACTCACAGCGTAGTGTTTCTTGGAAACCTAAATGTGTCCATTGCCCCGGCCGAGGCCGGAACTATGCATCGCGCCACGGCTAAAAGCGGAGGATTTGCCTTCCGCTACACCGCGACGCTTACAAGAGAAATCAATGCCTCTCGGACCAATCTTTGTTTCGTACTACTCTGTTGATAACGCTCTAACATCGGTACTGGAATATGTTACCAGTTGTGCATCGGTTATTCCTTACGGCCTCACCTTAGCTCCCGACTAACCCTGAGAGGACGAGCCTTGCCCAGGAAACCTTGGGATTTCGGCGACTTGGAGTTTAACCAAGTTTATCGCTACTTATGTCTGCATTCTCACTTCCAAACGCTCCAGAGTCGCTTGCGCTTCCCCTTCGCTGCATTTGGAACGCTTTCCTACTGCTGAGCTTTCGCTCAACCCATAGCTTCGGTACACCGCTTCAGTCCCGATCATTTTCGGCGCAATTTCACTCGATGGGTCAGCTGTTACGCACTGTTTAAATGATGGCTGCCTCTAAGCCAACATCCCCATTGTCTATGTAAAACCACATCCTTTCACACTAAGCGGCGTTTTGGGACCTTAACCAATGGTCTGGATTCTTCTCCTCTCGACGATGAAGCTTATCCCCCACCGTCTGACTGCCCAGCTTCACCCGGCGGTATTCGGAGTTTAATTAAGTTCAGTAGCCCTGTCGGGCCCCTAGCTTATTTAGTGCTCTACCCCCGCCGGTCAGCGCTGGACGCTATACCTAAATATATTTCGGAAAGAACCAGCTATCAGAGGGTTTGATTAGTCTTTCGCTCCTAACCACAACTCATCTCACAACTTCTCAAGGTTGACGAGTTCGGACCTCCACTTCGTTTTACCGAAGTTTCATCCTGGTCATGGTTAGATCACCTCCCCTTCGGGTCTATTGCCTGAAACTTGCGCCCTATTCGGACTCGCTTTCGCTGCGCATGGGTCGCTGAACGACTTATGCTTGCTACAGACAATAACTCGCAGACTCATTATACAAAAGGCAGGCAGTCACCGCACAAGGCGGCTTCTACTGACTTGTAGGCAATCAGTTTCAGTTACTATTTCACTCCCCTAACAGGGGTGCTTTTCACCTTTCCCTCGCGGTACTAGTTCACTGTCGGTCGTCATCGAGTATTTAGCCTTACGCCGTGGTCGGCGCAGATTCACACGAAGTTTCACGTGCATCGTGCTACTTGGGATACCAAACGGCTCTCAAACCTTTCGACTACGGGCCTATCACCCTCTTTGGCCGGCATTTCCATGCCGTTCGTCTAGGTTTTAAGAGTCCTAAAATTGGTCCCGCTACCCCGTCGGGATAAATCCCTCCGGTTTGGGCTGTTCCGCTTTCGCTCGCCACTACTTACGGAATCGCTTCGCTTTCTTTTCCTGCGGATACTGAGATGTTTCACTTCTCCGCGTATTGCACAACCATGCTTATGAATTCGCATGGAAGTACCAGCTTTTGAGTGCTGGTGGGTTGCCCCATTCGGACACCTCCGGGTCAAAGCCTGCTAGCGGCTCGCCGAAGCTTTTCGCAGCGTGCTGCGTCCTTCATCGCCTGATGACGCCAAGGCATCCACTGATTGCCATGATTTGGTTTATCGTTTCCAACAATTCTTAGGCGTTTAATTTACCTTAAAATCATCTGTCATGCTGTCAAAGAACGAAAATGTCCGGCGGGCCGCCGGTGCTAAAATGGTGGGCCCAGATGGACTTGAACCATCGACCCCGCGCTTATCAAGCGCGTGCTCTAACCAACTGAGCTATGAGCCCGCCTAAATTCATCCAGACACACTCCCGTGGGCCGTATGCCCAGGGCGCTGTCCAAAAGAGTCTTTTCGTTGAAAAGAACCATCTCTGAAATCTCTGAAGTGCGATCGAAAAAAGTATCCCAGCGAACGACTTAAAGTCGTTTCGACCAAGCCAGAGCCGAAGCTTTGGCTTTTCTCCTTAGAAAGGAGGTGATCCAGCCGCAGGTTCCCCTACGGCTACCTTGTTACGACTTCGTCCCAATCACCAGCCTCACCTTAGGACGCCGCCTCTTTTGCAAGTTGGCAAGCGCACTTCGGGCGAAACCGGCTTTCATGACGTGACGGGCGGTGTGTACAAGGCCCGGGAACGTATTCACGGCGCCGTAGCTGATGCGCCATTACTAGCGATTCCGGCTTCATGGAGTCGAGTTGCAGACTCCAATCTGAACTGGGCTCGGCTTTGAGGATTCGCTCCACCTCGCGGTCTTGCTTCCCTCTGTACCGAGCATTGTAGCACGTGTGCAGCCCAGGCCGTAAGGGCCATCCTGACTTGACGTCATCCCCACCTTCCCACCTCTAAAAGAGGTTTGTCTCCTTAGAGTGCCCAACTGAATGATGGCAACTAAGGACAGGGGGTTGCGCTCGTTGCGCCACTTAAGGCAACATCTCACGACACGAGCTGACGACAGCCATGCAGCACCTGTGCATCGGTCCCTTGCGGGAAAGTCGCCTTTCAGCGACGGTCCAATGCATGTCAAGGCCTGGTAAGGTTCTTCGCGTTGCATCGAATTGAGCCACATGCTCCACCGCTTGTGCGGGCCCCCGTCAATTCCTTTGAGTTTTAGCCTTGCGGCCGTAGTCCTCAGGCGGCACACTTAACGCGTTAGCTTGGGCGCTAACGGGGTCGAATCCGCTAACACCTAGTGTGCACCGTTTAGGCGTGGACTACAGGGGTATCTAATCCCTTTTGCTCCCCACGCTTTCGTGCCTGAGCGTCAGTAACCTTCCAGATAGCCGCCTTCGCCGCTGGTGTTCTTCACGATATCTACGCATTTCACTGCTACACCGTGAATTCCGCTATCCTCTCCGGTACTCTAGTCATGTAGTTTTAGACGCAATTCCGAGGTTGAGCCTCGGGCTTTCACATCTAACACACATAACCGCCTGCGCACCCTTTACGCCCAGTGAATCCGAATAACGCTTGCAGTCTCTGTATTACCGCGGCTGCTGGCACAGAGTTAGCCACTGCTTCCTCTCCGGGTTAAGTCAATTTGCGACGTGTTAGGTCGCAACCATTCTTCCCCGGTGACAGAGGTTTACGATCCGAAGACCTTCATCCCTCACGCGGCGTCGCACCATCAGGCTTTCGCCCATTGTGAATAATTCGAAACTGCTGCCACCCGTAGGTGTCTGGACCGTGTCTCAGTTCCAGTGTGGCTGGTCGTCCTCTCAGACCAGCTACCCGTCTTAGCCTTGGTGAGCCGTTACCTCACCAACTAGCTGATAGGCCGCAAGCCCCTCTTTATGCGCCCGGCCTTTCGGTCCCGGGCTTTAGTATGACCCCCATGGGGAGATCAACCGTATGCGGCATTAGCCCGTCTTTCGACAGGTTATTCCCCACACAAAGGTAAGTTGCTTACGTGTTACGCACCCGTCTGCCACTGGCTTTTCGTCCGGTTGCCCTTTCGAAAAACCCGTTCGACTTGCATGTCTTAACCACGCCGCCAGCGTTCATTCTGAGCCAGGATCAAACTCTCCGATAAGAGAGTTCATAAATCCTAGTGATTCACGAACTACACTCGAACAAGCCCGAAGGCTCGCCGAGGTTTCAATACTTTAATTAAATGACTGGGTACTCCAATCGATCGCACTTCAGAGATTTCAAAGAGCCGTTCCCCGGTGGGAAAGAGTTCAACCGTGCCGAGTCGCCTGCCAGCGGTCAAGAGCTTTTTTCAAAACTTTCGTTTCGTTCAAACCGCGTCGCGCTGTCAGGCCAAAGAGCAAAGTGAAGTGCCGACCATGTGGCCTGCTCCCCCCTCAGCAAGAACTTTCACCATCTCTTCATTTACATTCCCCCATTCCCCTTAAACAGAACAAGTTCAGACGTTATTTTTGGGTGACTTTTCCTCCCGCCCTCCCCGTATCCACCCTGCCTCCCCTCCCCGCCCCACCCGCCCACCAAGGGTAAACGCCGCACTGGCCAACCGAACCGCCCCGCTCAGGCATGACCGCTTCGCGTCGCCGGATGATGAAGCCCTTCAGCCCCCGCCCGCCCCGCGCGCTACGATTCCCCGCCCAAAGCCAAGCGGTGGTCGCAGCAGTGATCGAATCTTCGCCGGCAGCAGGCCTTCTGGAGATTCGCCCTCCGAAAGGAGCGCCCTCTATCCCGGGGGCGCTCCGCCCAGTGTGTCCCGATCAATTTGCCCCGTAATCCCCCCCGCCAGGCCCTCCGGGAACCCAGCCACCTGTATCCGCCCCGGCGCCAACCAGCTCTCGCACCTCCTCCGAATTCTCCTCCGGCGGCAGCTCCTCCAAAGGGGCAAACCGCTCCGAGTTGAAACCCAGCTCCTGCTGCCCGCGATGCAGGGGATCGGGCGGATTGACCAATTCGGTCAACAACAGACCCACGGTGGCCGAATCGCCGGCCTTGATCACCTTCTCCCGCCCGAGGAACACCTCGCGGATGGTATAGGTGTTACCCTTGACCGGCAGTTGCTTGTAGATGGCCTTCACCAGGGAGGGAAAGCGATCGTTGATACAGACGACCTTCTGACCTTTCATCATAGTTTCGTGACTATGGCAGGTTATCGTGCTCCGTCGAGCCGCGCTCAAATCACGTGTGCAGCATCCAGCGCCTCGCCCAAGGCGCCGATTATCTCCTCAACCGGCTCCTCACCGACCGACAAACGCAGCAGTTCCGGATTGAGAAAATGCTGGGCCAGCTGCGCAAGCCCGGTCTGGCTCGTGACCAAGTCGTAGTGCGCCAGATACATAAAGGGGCAGAACAGGGAACGCTTCAGACCGAAGCTCGGCCCCTTGGGCAGGCGAACACGGTCGTAGACCGCCGCTAGGGTCACATCCCGTAGCTCGAACGACACCATGCTGCCCACCGCCCCAGGATGCCGCGCCACCTTGAGGAAATTTTCCCGGGTCCCGGGCGCCAACGCCCAGTGCACCCGCGCGATCTCGGGGCGTCCGGCCAGAAACTCCGCCACCAAGGGGGTCGAGGCGTTGATCCGCCCAAGCAACCGCTCCACGTCCTGAATCTCGTACGCCAGCCGAGCCAGGTCCCGCCGATAAGGCGGGACCACCTGGGCGGCAAGCCCGGCACGGAAGGCCGCCGCATCGGGCGCAGCCGGATTGACGGCCGCCGATCCCGCCAAGAGATCGCCCTCTCCCGCAGCATATTTGGTGAGACTCGCCACGGCCACGTCGCAATACCCGAGCACGTCCACATTCCACGGCGAAGCGATACTCGCATCCAGAATCACATGCACCCCATGGGCGCGGGCCAGGGTCGCCAGCGCCGGCACGTCGCAGCTCTGGATCAGGGGATTAGTGGGCACCTCAGTGATGATGCCCGCCACCCGCCCCCGGTTGGCCTCCAACACGCGGCGCAGCGCATCCAGATCGTTGACATTGGGCAGCACCACGTGATCGCGCGCCGGATCGGCGGTGAATTTCTGCAGGATCGCGATCGTATCGAGGTAGATCCAGCCCAGCTGGATCCACATGGTCCGCCCCCGCGGCCGCTGGATCTCGTTCGCGGTGCGGAACACGCTGTAGATCGCGTTCATCCCATTGCCGGCCACAAACAGATCTTCGTCGCTAGCGCCGGTATACGCCGAGCGCAGGGCGGTGCGCACCGCGCTCGCCGCATTCCCGGCCACGGCGGCCTCCACAGCCGGGGCCGGGACGAGCCCCGCCTCAACCAGCGCATCCTCGGCCTGCCGCGAGGACACGAACCCGCCGCAGTGTTGAAGGAATGCCTTCGCCCGTCCGTTGCGCTCAGGATTCGGGGAAAAGGCCACCGCCGCCTGTCCTCCCTCGACGACCACGCGCGCATCTTCCTCTCCTACCCACGCCCGCAGCTGCTCGGCCAGCGGCAGCGAGGCCACCAGCCATACCGCCTGCCCCTGCAAGCCCTGCCGCCGCGCGAATTCCGCGGTGAGCGCCCGGACAAACGGATGCAGCACAAAACGCGGATACCCGGAAGGAACCTGACGGATCACCTCCGGGCTTCGCTCCTCATACCCGATCAGGTCGGCCATCGTGGGAAGGCTCACCGAGATCGCATGCGGGCGATTAGGGATGGCGTGACCGAGCGGGATAGGACAAAGGCGAGACATCGGAGAACGCCCGGCGAACAAGCCCGCCCTGTGGACGGAAGCCAGCCAATTCGCAGCCGGCCGTACCCGCATCCGCACCCGGATGCACTCCGCAAGGCAGCCTACGCCGCCCAGGTCAGAACAGCGCGAGCTGCAACGGTGCCTCAATTGGGCGACGACGACGCACCGGATTGAGGCGGATCACATGAAACACCATTCGCGAAAATGTCCGCCCATCAGGGCGGTGTACCGCCTGCACTGTCGCCTCGGCGTCGATCTCGACCGCACGGCCCGGAGCGATCTCGGGAGGTACCGGTGCGAGAGGATCACCGTCCATCTGGAACCTGAGGATCGCCTCAGCACCGTGGTCGTCACGGACCCGGGCGGCAAAACAGATGACCTTACGTCCCGAAGTAGTGAAGCGCGTTTCGGGAGCGAACGGAATCCAGCCTGAGAAGTGGCAAGCATTCATCGCGCAGTTGGGGGTTGTTCCTTCGATCGGCGGTTTGCAGCGAATCTTGAGTGCGGAAACCCCCTAGTATGCGCCTCGGTTAGCGTTTCCCTGCGAGCACGCCCGACAGCCCACCCTGCCGCAGATCACACCACGCCACAGCCCCCATCGAAGCGGCGCTGCCCACCGAAAGAGACGAAGGCTAGGACAAACGGGCTGCGGACGCGACAGAGCCGTGGGCGTAAAATCTTCTTGGATAATCAGTGTACAGTGGCGGCGCGGAACGAAACCACCCGCCCCTGCGGACGAGGTGATATCCGCAGCCGTCGGGCCATACCCGCTTTCCGCGCGGCCTGATGATCCAGCGCCAACCAGCGAGACCAATTTCGACGCATTGGCCGCGGGGCCTCAACAACCCGGCTGGCGATGCCGGGCCAACAACACCGGCAGCTCGCGCAAATTGGCCAACGTATGGAAACGAGGGCAATCGCTCGGCGCCGAGCACTCCTCGTGCGCCCAAATCAGCGGATACGGGATGTGGGCAGCGTGGCCGCCAAGGGCGAGCACGGGCAGGATGTCGGAACGCATCGAATTGCCCACCATCAGGAATTCCTCCGGCGCGATGCCGTGGCGCCGGAGCACCCGGGCATACGTGGCGTCGTCCTTTTCCGAAACCACATCGCAGTGCGGCACGAGCAAGGCCAAGCCGGAGCGTTGGAACTTGCGCTCCTGGTGGCGCAGATCGCCCTTGGTGATGACGATGAGCCGATAGTCGGCGGCGAGCGCAGCAACTGTCTCGGTTGCGCCGTCGAGCAACTCGACGGGGTGGGCGAGCATGTCCTTCGCCATCTGCACCAGGGCCCGCAACTCGTCGGAGGGGATGGCCCCACCGGTGAGCTCGATCGCCGTCTCGATGGAGGAGAGAGCGAAGCTTTTCACCCCGTAACCGAATAGGTCGAGGTTGCGCATCTCGGTAGCGTAGAGCGCACGCTCTACCGTCTTCGGATCATGATAACGAGCGAGCAACGCCTGGAAACGGCCGTGATATTCCTCGAAAATGGTCTCGTTGTGCCAGAGCGTGTCGTCGGCATCGAAGCCGATGGCGGTAATCATGGAAATGATTGTGGCCGCCGCCCACCGGGTGTCGAGCGGGCACCCTCTCGACTATCCCCGATAGGCGCGGCCAGTTTTGAAAGAACGTGATCGCCGCGCAGGCCTCCGTGCCTGCGGGATCGAACTTTGCAGGCACCGAGACCGGCGCCGTTTCAAGCGGTCGCCGGCGCCGCTGCCGGTCAGCTGGCCTCGGGCTTCTCAACCGGGGCGGCAGGCGCGACCGGGGCCGCCGGCTTGCAGTGAACCTTCTTGAGGTGATCGATCCCATATTTCTCACCGATTGCAGCGATGCGCACCGGATCGATGTTGCCCACGATGTTCACAAACACGGCTTCGTTGTTCTTACTGAGCACAGTCACCGCCAGTCCTTCGATGATGGAGCCGTTGCCGATCTTGATGAGCACGGCGACATCATCGCCGTTATCCTGAACATTCACGGCTCGCAGCCAGCCCTTGGCGGCGAGTTCAGTGCGGATCTTCTGAACACGAGCGGAGATATCGGCCCGATTCTTGTCGTCCATACCGAGCACGTTCACGCGGATGTGCTTGAGCTCTTTGATCAGCGCAGCCGCATCAGCATCCTGGCACTTGGCGATCGTCGCCGCGAAGGCGAGGAGCGGCTCGGGCAGATTGATTTCGACGGTCTTGGTGCCGACCGCGCCAGCGAGCAACGTACCGAAATCGATCTCGCCCGAGTCGGCGGCAAAGACGGCGGTGGAGGAGAAGGCGAGCCCAACGGCGCAAGCCGCGACGAGAAGGAAGGAGAGAAGGGAAGATTTCATGGTGTAGGTTTTTCGAGGAAGCCGCGCGGGCCCAACCCGGCGGACAAACTGAACACACGGCAACGCCCCCACAAGTTGCAGAAACCGCAAAGCCGGCCCGCACACCGAACCGCAGGAGGCGTGGACGCCTCGAGTGCTGGGCCGCCAGCCGTTTGCCCGGCGTACCCGGCGCCCTATTTCACTCCAGGCGCCTCACGCCACCGCCCCGTCAACCGCGCTGCCCTGCACCACCCGCACTCGCCAGCTTCGCCCGCACGGTGCGCCTATCGAGGTCGAGGCGGCGGGCCGTCTCCTCGATGTTCTGCGTTCGGGCATGGACCGAGCGGCAGTAGTGGGTAAGCAATTGCTCGGCCGTCCAGGAGCCAGAGCTAAGGATCGCCTCCCAATCGGGCGCATTCCCTCGCTTGCCGGCGCTCGGTCGCGGACGGTATTCGCGGCGCAGGAGGATGTTGCGCACACACTGCTCGAGCTCGCGAAAGTTGCCGGGCCAGGCGTAGTCGCCGCCGAGCTCACGGCGGATCCAGGACAGCACTTCTTCGGCGACCGCGGGCGCCTCGACCTCCCCAACTAGGCGGCGTGCGACAAAGCCCACCACCAGCGCCAGATCGCCGGGCTCATCGGTGAGCTGCTCGCGCAGGGTGGGCGTCACAATCTGGTCGCCGCAGAGCCGGTAGAAGAAGTCCTCGCGGAAACGGCCGGCGCGAATCTCGGAATCGAGGTCACGATTCGTGGCCGCCACAATGCGTCCGGCAAAGCGACGCGGTTCGCTTTCCCCAAGTCGCTGGAAGCTGCGCATCTGGAGCACGCGAAGCAGTTTCACCTGGATTGCGGCATCGACTTCCGATCTCATCGAGAAACACCGTGCCCTCCGCCGGGCACACCTCCAGCCATCCGACGCGGTCGGTCAGAGCACCGGTGAAGGCACCGCGGCGATGCCCGAAGAGTTCAGACTCGATTAGGGTGGGCGAGAGCGCCGCGATATTGAGCGGGAAGAAGAGCTGGTCGGGATAGCCAGCGAACAACCCGCGCCGCACGTCGAACGGCAGGTGCCGGGAGCGCGCGAGGGCCTGCGCCACCAACTCCTTGCCGGTGCCCGACTCGCCGGTGATCAGGGTCGTAATCTCACCCATGCGCGCAAAGAGGCTGCGCCGGTAGCGACGCATGTCGTGAGTGAAGACCGATTGCCAAATCGCCGCGCGCAACTGGGCCAGCGGCCGCGATGCGCCCACCAGCGAGCGATGGATGTGCACAAACGCCCGCCGTACCTGGAAGAAGAACGCGAACAGCGCCTCCGGCGGGCATCCGTCGAGAAGCGTTACCCCCGGTCGGCGGAGGAATCGCTCCGCCTCAACGAGAAATTCACGGTAGTACGGTGCCCGATAGGCGCCGGCCCCTTCGCCCCCAGCGATGGTCTCATCAAAGCGCGCACAATAGCGGTGAAAAAGCGCGAAGAGCACCAGATCGGCATACCTCTCGGCATCGATCGCAGCGTGCCGGCCTCCAATTTCCGATCCCGGAATGGCGGCCCGCTCAACCAGTTCATCTACGCGCCTGCGAAGCAGGGCAAGATTGGGCTGGGTGCCCACACCCCCTGCGGCCTCGGAGGGTTGGAGATTCCACTGCGCCCCCTCGCGCACGAAGTCCGCGGCCAATGCCTCACGCTCCGCTTCGATCCGCTCCGGCAGGAACGGATTGGCATAGATCAGCCGCGAAACCGCGTCGGCGAACCCTGCTTCTGCAACAGTGAATAGCCCCATGACGCCGCTAACTATGCCTAGCATGCATTGTTAGGCGATCATCATTTATTGCCGAAGCCGCTTAACTTCACGCCCGCCAATATAACCGGAACTAGTTGATAACCAGCGCCAAATAGGGCCAGGCACGGAGCTGGCACGCGGCGAGCAAAGCAGGCCGCCGTTCACCAACCGCACACCATGAAATCCATTCGTTCGCTGATTATCGCTGCCACCGGGTTGCTCCTCGGTTCACTGGCCACCTCGGCCGCCGGCACGCTCACCCCAGTCGGCGCGACCCAGTCGCCGATCCAGATCCGCGACCACCACGTCGACATCATCATCAACAACGGCTTCGCCCGCACCGAGGTCACCCAGACCTTCTTCAACCCCAACGCCAAAGACCTTGAAGCCGTCTATGCCTTCCCGGTCCCGAAAAGCGCCAGCCTCTCCGAAATGACCATCTGGGCCGGCGAGAAAGAGATCCACGGAGAGGTTCTCGCCAAACAGCAGGCCACCCAGATCTACGAAGAAGAAAAGGCCGCGGGCAACGACACCGGACTCGCCACCAAAAACAGCTACCAAACCTTCGAGTTCCGCGTCTCGCCCGTACGCTCCAACGCCGAGACTCGCGTCCGCTTCGTCTACTACCAACCCCTCGAAATCGACACCGGCATCGGCCGCTACCTCTACCCGCTGGAAGACGGCGGCACCGACGACGCCGGTGCCTCGTTCTGGACCCAGAACAAGTCCATCGAAGGGACTCTCTCCATCTCACTCGAGCTGAAGAGCGCCGCGCCGATCGCCGACGTGCGTGTGCCAGGCTTCGAAACCGCCGCTGCCGTGGAGAAGCTCACCGACGGGCACTACCGCGTGAAGCTCGACCGCACCGCAGCGAAGATCGATCGCGACTTCCTTTTCTACTACCGCTTGCAGGACGGCCTGCCCGGGCGCATCGAGGTCATCCCGTATCGCGCCGCTACCGACAAACCCGGCACCTTCATGATGGTGGTCACTCCCGGCGTCGACCTTGCGCCCCTCACCAACGGCGCCGACTACGTCTACGTGCTCGACGTCTCCGGCAGCATGCAGGGCAAGATCGCCACGCTGGCCCGCGGTGTCGCCCGCGCGCTCGGCGAGATGAAGCCCAAGGACCGCTTCCGTATCGTCACTTTCAACGACGCCGCCCGCGAGGTCGTGCCCTGGACCGCCGCCTCGCCCGAGGCCGTGCAGCGCGCCCTCGCCACCGTCCAGGGCCTCGCCTCCTCCGGCAGCACCAACCTCTACGACGGCCTCCAGCTCGCACTCCAACAGACCGACGCCGACCGCGCCACCTCGCTCGTGCTCGTCACCGACGGCGTGACCAACACCGGCGTCGTCGACCCGAAGGAGTTCGCCAAGCTGCTCCGCCAAAAGGACATCCGCGTATTCGGCTTCCTGATGGGCAACAACGCCAACTGGCCGCTCCTGCGCGTGGCCGCTGAGGCCAGCGGCGGGTTCTACACCGGAGTCTCCAACGATGATGACATTCTTGGCCAAATCCTCCTCGCCAAGTCGAAGATCTGCTTCGAGGCCATGCACGACGCCTCACTGAAGATCACCGGTGTCCGCGTCACGGAGTCGACCGGCGACTACCCCGGCAAGCTCTACCGCGGCCAGCAGCTCGTTGTCTTCGGCCGCTACGAGAAGGCTGGCCCCGCCAAGGTCGAGCTCCACGCCCGCATTACCGGCGAGGACAAGACCTACACCACCACCTTCGACTTCCCCGAGACCGACACCGCCAATCCCGAGATCGAGCGCCTTTGGGCCCTGAGCCTGGTCGAGCAGATCGAAACCGGCCGCGACCGGGGCGACATCGTCGCCGCCGAGGCCGACGCCGCCATCCGCGACCTCGGCACATCGTACCAGATCGTCAACGACCAGACCGCCATGGTTGTGCTCGACGACGCCACCTTCGCCAAGCGCGGCATCGATCGCCGCAACCAGCAACGCGTCGCCACCGAGCGCCAGGCGCAGACCGTGCGCGCCGCCCAGCCCGCCCGCGACGCTCGTGTGGATACCGCGCAGCCCGCCTTCCAACGCCCGGCCCACTCGGTTGGGGGCAGCAGCGGCGGCGGCGCCCTCGATCGCGGCAGCGTGATCGCGCTGCTGATCACCCTTCTCACCGCCTTTGCCCTCGTGCGCGTTGCCGAACGCAAGCGTCGCGAGCGCGAGCAACGGTGAACAACGAACACGCGGCCCGGGCTGATGGTTGATCCCCGTCCGGCCCGGGCCGCCCTGCTCGTCCGGTTCTCCTCGTAGCGGAAGCACTTCGCTTACGCGGTTCATTCCCGCGGGGGCAGATGCGGTGAATGGAAGCCCGCGGCCCGGGTTGGCACACGTCCGACCCGGGCCGCACTTTCGCCAGACTCATGTGGTGGGGCGGGGTTTACCCCCGCCATCGCAGATTGCCTCCCAGTCGAGTCCCACTGGCGGGGGTAAACCCCGCCCCACCAACGGAGCCACTTCTCAACCCTGTCGTAGCCACCACTACCGCCATGCCCCTCCGTCGCCTTCCGCTCCTCACCGCTGCGCTCACCGCTCTCGCCCTCGCGACCTGGGCCATCCCGGGCGCGGCCACCGCGCTGCAATACGACCGCACTGCCCTCGCCTCCGGCGAACTCTGGCGCGCAGTCACCGGACATTGGACTCATTGGAGCACCGATCACCTTATCTGGGATCTGATCGTCTTCGCCGTCTTCGGCGCGCTCGTCGAACGCCACTCCCGCCACCGCTTCGCCAGCCTCATTGCGGGCTCGGCACTGGCGATCTCCGCGGCCGTCTGGCTCTTAGCGCCTCAGCTCACCCACTACCGAGGCCTCTCCGGCATCGACTCCGCCCTCTTCGCCGCGTTCTTCGCCCAGCTTCTTCGCGACGCCTGGCGCGAACGCTCGCCCCTCCAAGCCACCGTGCCCGCCCTCGCACTCCTGGGCTTCGTCGGCAAGTCCGCCTACGAGCTCACCACCGGCGCAACGCTCTTCGTCGCCGACACCGCCGCCTTCACCGCCGTGCCTCTCGCCCACCTCGTCGGCGCGGTGGTGGGAGCTGCAGCTTGCCTGGTACGACAACACACCACGGGGCAACCAATGATTCACCGTCCGGTGAACGCGTAATCAACTCGTCAACGCAAGAACATGAAACTGAAGGTCTCCATTGCGCTAAATGTCGTCCTGACGGTCGTCATCGCCGCGCTCGTGCTGCACGGGTTGTCCGCGACGCTCGGCAACTACTACTACCGGAAGATGGTTGGCGTCGCTGTGAGTGGCGCCGCACAAGAACTGAAGCGAGGCCACATCGATTCGGTGCTAGGCGCACTCTCCTCCATTCCAGGCGACCCAAGCGATGGAGACATTCTCGCGGCTGGAACGAAGCTTGGTGTGGTTCAATAAGCCTCCCTCCTGGGAACATCCCAGAACCGTCCGAGCAAACACCCCTGAGAAAGCTTCCGCTCCGGCCTTCGACCCGTATGCTCCGCCCTGCATGTCCCTCAAAGACCTCGGCTGGAACGACTCGTTTGCCGCCGCCTTCACGCCCTTCAAGGCCGACGGCGTCGTACCAGGACGCGTCACCGCCGACTTCGGCCGCGGCTGGGGAGTGACCACCGACGACGGCGAAATCCTCGCCGAGCCTGCCGGCAAGCTCCGCCACCGCTCCACCAAGCGTTCCGAACTCCCCGTCGCCGGCGACTGGGTGGCCGTCGAACCCCGGGGCGAGGAGCACCGAGCCCGCCTGCTGGCCGTGCTCCCGCGCCACACGCTGCTCTCGCGCCAAGCCGCCGGCCACCGGCGCATCGAGGAACAGGTACTCGCGGCCAATCTCGACACCGTGTTCATCGTCGTCGGCCTCGACGTCGAGGTGAACCAGCGCCGCATCGAACGTTTTATCACTGCGGTGCGCTCCGGCGGCATCGCCCCCGTGGTCGTGCTCAACAAAGCCGACCTGCACCCCGCCGCCGAGGGCATCCGCGCCGAGGTCGAGAAACTCACCGGTGGCGCGCCCGTCGTCGCCGTGAGCGCGACCAAGCGCGGCGGCACGAAGGCGCTCAAGCCCTGGTTGGTTCGCCGGCAAACCGTCGCGTTCCTCGGACTCTCCGGCGTGGGCAAATCCTCGCTCATCAACCGCCTCGCTGGCGACGACCTCCAGGACGTGCAGGAGGTGCGCGAGTCCGACGCCAAGGGCCGGCACACCACCAGCAGCCGTGAACTCTTCGTCGGCCCCGGTGGTGTCCTTCTACTTGATACTCCCGGCATGCGAGAATTCCAGTTCTGGGATGTCGACACGCCGCTGGACGACCTCTTCCCCGAGGTGGCGGCCCTCGCCCTGCAGTGCCGTTTTCGCGACTGCCGCCACGGCACCGAGCCCGAGTGCGCGGTGCAGGCCGCCCTCGCCGCCGGCACCGTGGAGCTCGGCCGGGTAACCAGCTACCTCAAGCTCAAGGCCGAGCGCGCCCTCGCCTCCACGCCCTGGAAGCGGCGGTAAGGCAAAGCACGGCTCCCCTGCTGTACGGCCAACGTGCAGACGCATTTCTTGCCCGCGCAGGCAGCGTGCTTGCACGCGCGGTCGCGATCGGCGCGGAAGCGGCGCGTGCGGGCACGCTGCCTACGCGACCGCCCGCATCGTCGCCACCGCCGCGCGCAGCGACTCCGGCACCTCCAGCCGCGCCAACTGCGCCCCCAAAACCTCCGACTTCGTAGCGAGCAGCTCCGTGAGCGGACGCAGCTCCAAACGCAGATCGGCCGGACGCGTCGCCTCCAGCGGCGAGCCCAGAAGTTGTGCGGCGACGATCCGCCCCTCGGCCGGAATTCCGAAGCGCGCCGCGATGGCCAGCCCCAGCCAGTGCCGCGACACCGGCTCCGCCCCGGCCCAATGAAAGACTCCGCACAACTCGCGCCGCGCGCAGAGCTCGACCAGCACCGCCGCCAGATTGTCCGCCAGGGCCACCTGACGAATCTCGTCGGTGAAAAGCCGGGCCACGCGTCCCTCGCTCCAGTCCAGCAGCAACCGCTCGTGCACACTGCGTCGCCCGCCCGGGCTGTTGCCCATCAGCAGCGGCGCCCGCACCACCGCCGCCAGCTCCGGGGCCGCGGCGAGCACCACGCGCTCCGACTCCACCTTCAGCCGCGCGTAACCATTCAGCGGGGCCACCGGGTCGCCCACGCCGTACGGAGCCCGGGTGCCGTCGAAGACCTGCTCCGTGGACACATGCACCAGTCGCGCCCCGAGCTCGCGCGCCAGCATCGCAAGCTGCCGCGGCATTCCCACGTTCAGCGCCGCGGCCACCTCCGGCTCCCGCTCGCTCTGCCCGGGATCCGACACCGCCGCGCAATTCACAATCGCCGCCGGTCGGGCCGCGCGTACGGCCGCCGCGAGAGCGTCACCATCCCTCAACTCTAGCCGGATTTGCTGCGCGAGCCCGGACAACGCCGGACCACTCCAGCCGCCCACCGTGCCGATCACCTCGTGCCCGGCGCGTGCGGCCACCACGGCGAAGTTGCCGCCCAGCAATCCCGACGCTCCTGTAAGAAGAATTCTCATCCGTTCACCGTTCAACCCGCGCCCACAAGCGCCTCGCGGCTCGCGCCAGCAGCCTGGGCACGATCCAGCGATGCCCCGGCCCCACCGGCACGAAGTAGAGCCGCCCGGCCCGGTTTTTGAAGTGCACCCTCGTGATCATTACGAACCGGTCGACACCCGCCCCGGGCTCCACCGTCACCAAAAGCTGAAAATCAAGATGCGCGTCCGTCTCTCCCATCAGCCGCGCTCCCGCGCTCTCGGCGATCACAGCGAAACACTCCCCCCGTCCCATGCGCACCCGTAGTTCGTCGTACGCCCGCGCCAGCCCCAGCGGCCGGGCCAGCAACTGGTCCCGCAGCCACATCGCCGCATTCATCCACCACGGAGTCAGGCAGACTTCCGCCATCGCAGCGGCCACTGTCGTGCCGGTCGGCACCGCGACCCAGAAGGCGTCCTCGTAGTCCACGGCGAGCGGGTGCTCCGCCAGCAGGGGATGCGCCTGCACCGCGCACCGCCGCGCGCTCAGTCCGGCCCCGAGCGCAGCCATGCCGGCCAGGACCACCATCAGCCCTGCACCGCCCAGCACATACGGCGACCAGCCGACCAGCCCGCACAACGCCACCTCCACCGGATAGCGCCACTCCAAGCCAGCCCGCACGGCCCAGGCCGCGGCGATCGCCAGCGCCAGAGCTACCGACGCCGGTTCGCGCCACCGCTGCCCGTTGGCCGCGCGCAGCGCCAGCACGCCAAGGGCGCAGAGCAGCACTCCGGTGGCCGCCACGACCAGCAGCGTCAGCGCCCGCCAAGGGGCCGGCACGCCATCGGTGATCATTCCCACCTCAATCTCCCCGAGCCAGAAGAAGTGGATCCCTCCCGCGCCGAGCTGCACCGCCGCGAGCAGAGAAAAAAGAATACGCATGATCGCTCCCCTGCTCAGTCGTTGAGCGCGAAGAAGGAGCGCAACTTGCGCAGCACCCCGCTGCGCACCTGCTCCGAATTCGCCGCCACGCCCTCGGCCACATGCTTGGTGTTGGCGAGCTGGCGTTGGGCGAGCAGCTCACCGAGCTGTTCGACGACCGAAGGATTCGAGCGCACAAACGCCCCAAAAACAGCCATGCCGATCTCCACCGCCTCAACCTCTCCCTCAGCCACGACGGTGGCGTTACGCGGGTCGCCGGTAAGCAGCGACATCTCGCCGATGCAGTCGCCCGCCCCCAGCTTGGCCACGCTCTTCGACTGCCCGTCGCGCGCGATGCGCACATCCACCGCCCCGCGCACCAGCACGAACATCGACGCGCCGGGCGCCCCCTGGGTGAGCAGATGCTCGTGGTTGGCGAACTTCACCACCGGGCTGGCCTGCACGAGGGCGTCGCATTGCTCCGCCGTGAGACAGCCGAAGATCTTGTGCGCCCGTAGCATCCCGGCGGCCGACTGCCGCGCAGCGGCGCCGGTGTCGGGGGCGGCCGCGCGGTGTACGACCATCTGCGGATACGGAATCTCCATACCGGCCCGGCGCACCGCGTACCAGCAGTGCGAGCGCACATCGCTGAGTGCGCGGCTCATCAGCCCGTGGTCCCGCACCCAGAACTTGATCTCATAGACGATAGCCGAGTCGCCGAAGTCCTTCAGATACACCACCGGCGGCCGCTCCGCCAACACCCCAGGGACCGAAGCCGCCGCGGCACCGAGCACCTCCATCGCCTGCGCCGGCGGCACGTCGTAATGCAGCCCGATCGTGGCCCGCAACGCATGCTCCGCGCTGGGCAGCTCGAAGTTGTAGATCGTCTGGTTCAGCAAAGCACCGTTATCCATCTCGATCTGGACCTCGTCGGTGGTAATCAGACGGGTCGACCGCCACGAGATTTCGATGACCTTCGCGTGGATTCCGTCGATCAACAACCAGTCGCCGGTCTTGAAGGGTTTCTCAAAGTGCAGCGCGATGCCGGCGAACATGTTCTTCAACTGGTCCTGCATGCCCAAGCCGAGCACCAGGGCCGCCACGCCCGAACCGGCCACCAGACCCGGTACCTGCATGCCGTACACGAACTGCATGGTCGAAACCACCGCCAGCACCGCCACCACCACGCCGGTGAGATCGATGAGCACTCGCGGCGCCTCCATCCGATTGCCAGTGGCGTCGAAGCGGATCCAAAACGCGCGATTGAGCAGCGTGACCAGCGGGAACGCGGCGAGCACCACCACCGCCGCCGTGAGATGCTGCAACACGACCGGCCGCCACTCGAGGCTCTCGGGCAGGAAATGGCCCCCGGTCACGAGGCCGGCGGCGAGCGCGAAGAGGTGGTAATGCCAGCGGAAACGCACCGCGCGCACCCGCCGCAACTGATGCGCCACGAAGACAAGTGAGAGATAGACGACGACTACCGCGCCGGCGGCCTGGAGGAAACGTTGGTCGAACATGGGCGAGAGCGGGATACCGGAACCCGCGCACGGCGGGCCCGACCGCATATCGCCCGGATACACGGCCGGCGGCAAGCCTGCGCTGGCCCACGTGGTCCGCTCCTTCAGGACGGACCGCCTGGCTCCGCCCGCAGCCCATTGCGCCGCACACGCCGGCAGTGCAGATCGAGAGACCACGTGGCCCGCTGCTTCAGACAGGGCGTTCTTGATAGGCTCACCTCGTTCCCAATGGCAGGGAAAGCCGCCCGCCCCGCGGAGACGGGCCACTTGAAACAATAAGGCCGGCCCACTCGGACCGGCCTTGAAAAGCGCTCAGAACAGAAATGATCCGAAAGCCAACTGCGCCTCCAGAGCTATTTGCCCTTCTTTGCAGCGCCAGGCAGCTTCTTGAGCCGCTCACTGGTCTTCGGATGCGTTGAGAAGGTCTCCTTCGCGTGTGAGGTGTTGGCTTCGACCTTGGTCAGCGCAATGCGTAGACCGTCGGAAGCGAAACCGGTGACTTTGGCCAGCTCGTAGCCGGCTTTGTCCGCAGCGTACTCTTTGTCGGACCCATAGCCCTTGGTGAGGATACCGGCCACTGCTTTGGCGACGGATTCCTCAAGCTGGTGCGCGATGGAAGATGCCGGTATTTGTTGCCCAACTCATCGCTGGCCGATTCCCCAGGGGCTGCCAGTCACCGCCCTGGTGCCTGCTTCCTCCCGGATGATCTTGGCGGCATGACGCAGGTCGATGTGCGCAATTTCGTGGGCCAGCACACCGGCGAGTTCGTCGTCGTTTTCGAGCAACTTGTAGAGCCCCTTGGTGATGAAGACACGGCCGTTGGGCGCGGAAAACGCATTGATCGCGTCCGAGTTGAGCAGCCCAAAACGCCAATCGAGACTGCCCCGCTTGGCGAAGCGGGCGAGGGTGCGGCCAACCACGTTCACCCGCTGCGTCGCCACAGTATTACGCCAGATGCCGCCGTAGCGGCCGACGATCTCCACCGACACGGAATCGCCAATATTGATTTCTTCCTGAGCGGTGAGCCCGGTCCGCGCCCTTGGGCACTTGGGTCGGTTACCGGTATCAGTGAGGCTCTTCTCCGACCCCTTCTTGGCCAAGTCCCCAAGCCCAAAACCGAACGACAGCGAGGTCGCCGCTCCGAGCGCACAGACCAGAACAATCCAACGACGAGTTTTCATTCCTGGTATTCCCCCTTCTTGTTCGTGCTCATGTAGGACTCGACGATGGGCCGCGTGATCTTGTGGGCCTGCGCCTCCACCCAGTCCACATCCGCTTCGGCGTCCTTGAGGTTATGGCGCGCAGCGTACTCCTTTGCCGCTGGCGCGATCGGCCGGGCCGCCGCCGCGGTGGTCGTCGACGAGGCGTCGACCGAGCCGACCCCCTCCATCTTCTCCCGCTCCGGTTTGTCCTCCACGATGTACCCTGCGAAGACCCAGCCCGCGCCGCCCCGCGCGCTGACCTTCAGCCAGGAGCCGCTGATCTCGCCGACCTTGAGCGGCTCGGCGAACCCGGCGGTGGCCACCGTCGCCGCCATCGGCTTCTTCTCGGCGAGCAGCTTCGTTCCATCGCGTTTGGAGTAGACGGTGCCGCCCTGCTTGGGCGCCGCCATCACCGTGGTGACAACTGCGCCAGCGATCGCCACGAGGGCGAGAAGGCGCAGGGGTGTTTTGGGTTTCATTTGGTGTGAAGCTCGAGAATCGGTTCCCAGTCGGGCGGGGGGGCGGAAAGGGCCAGGCGTTGCGACTCGTCGGCATAACGGGTGGCAAGAAAATCGGTCGGCCGCAATGCCGCAGCCGTGGCAAAACAACCGCGGGCCTCCTCAAAGCGCCGCGAGCAAAACGCCCCGTAACCCTCTCCATAGGCCGCCAGGAAGCGCCGCGCCGGCTCGTCGAGCGACTCCGGCTCGCCCACCAGTTCGAACACCTCCACGGCCTGCTTCTTGCCCTTCACCTGCAACCGCGCCACCGGCCGGGTGACGAGTGCCCCGCCCAGCGCCGCGGCCGTGCGCGGGCCCACGAGAATGGCCGTGCCGAACTCCTTATTCGCCCCCTCCAGCCGCGAGGCGAGATTCACCGGATCGCCGAGCACGGTGTAATTGCGCTTCTTGGTCGAGCCGACGTTGCCCACGATCACCTCGCCCGTATTAACGCCGATGCGCATCCCCAGGCGCCGCCCGTAGTCGCGTTCGATGCGCTCGTTGAGCACGGACAAGCGGCTCATGCAGTCCAGCGCCGCCCGGCAGGCGGAGAGCGCGTGGTTTTCCAGTACCTCGGGACTGCCGAACACGCCCATGATCGCATCGCCGATGTACTTGTCGACGTAGCAACCGTGGTGCAACACGCCCTCGGTCAGGTCCTCGAGCACCGAGTTGATCAACGGCACGAGCTCCTCGGCCGGCATCGACTCGGAAAGCGTCGTAAAATTGGCCAGATCCGCGAAAAACACCGTGAGCTCGCGTTTCTCGCCACCGAGTTTCAACGAATCCGGGTTGTGGATGAGCTGCTGGACCACCGCCGGGGAGACGTAGCTGCCAAACCAACCCTGGATCTCGCGCTTGCGCGCCCGCTCCAGCAGGAAGCTCTGCACCGCGGTGGCGCCAAAACCCACCGCCACGCCGGCCACCGGCATCATCGGCGCAAACCATACGCCACCAAGGAAAGCCCCCGCGCTGCCGCCCAACGCGAGCACCAGCCCGCCAGCCGCCACTGCCGCGGGCCGGCGCAATCCGATCCCGCCACGGCCGACCCACGCCAGCGCCGCCACCACCAGGGCGAGCGCACCGGCCGAGGCCCACGGCCCCGTCTCGCGCAAGAAGCCGCCAGCAGCGAAATTCGTATACGCCGTCCAATGCGAGATCACCCCCGGCTCGGGCGCGCCGCACGGCGTGGCGATGAAGTCGAAGGTGCTCGCGGCATTCACCCCGACAAAGACCGTGCGGCCGCGGACCAGCGCGAAGGAATCGGCAATGAACTGCCGCTCCGGCCCCCCCGCCGGCTCGGCCTCGACGAGGCTTCGCACTTCGGCCGGGCTGAGCAGCTCGAAGGGTTCGGGAACCCGGCCCCCCTCCGGCTCCGCCGCCATCGCTTCGGCCAGCTTGTCGTTGATACGATCCATCGCGCCCATACCGGCGCTGACAAAGTTCGCTGCCGGGATCACTGGCACGCCGCGCCCCTTCCGGGCCGGTTCCGCCTGCACTCCATTCTCCGGATGCGTTTCCCTGAGCTCTTGCAGGCTGCCCCGCCAACGCAGCAGCCGTTTCTGCTCGCTCGCACCGGCCGCCACCCTGTCCAGCGCCGCCTCGACCAGAGAACGCCCACTGGCGTACCGCCGGATCACCGAATCCGCATCCGGGCTCGAGTTCACATAGCCCCAGCGGGGCCGCCCGACAAAGCAGTCAGCGAACTTCGTCCGCATGGCTTGGGGCCAGACGACTGGCAGTGTCTCCGGTTTCCCGTCGCGGGAAGGCATCGCGCCGAGGGTGACCTCCGGCAACCCGGCAGCCATTGCCCCGAGCACCGCGTCCTGCAAGGGATCCTCCGAAGCCTCGAAAAAGACCAGGTCTACGACCACCGCCTTGGCCCCGGCCTGGTGCAACCCGGCCAGGAGAGCCGCGAAAGCCTGGCGCGGCCACGGCCAGCGGTAGCCGTAGGGCTCTCGCCCTAGCATCTGCATCGAATTTTCGTCAACCAGCACCAGCGCGGTATTCGCCGGCACCGCCGCAGCACCCGCGGTGCGCCGTTGCAGGAAATCGAACCACGCCCGGTCAAGCGCACCCAAGGCCCCCAGGGCGCCGAGCGCCGCCACCAGCGCCAACGCCCCCAGCGGGGCGGCGGAAGCCTGCAGTGTCCTGCGGAAGCCTTGAGGTGAAGCCATACACGTAGTTCCGCCGCAAGGCTCACACCCTGCCCGCTCCGCGCAAGCCCGAAGGGCCCCGCGGCGCCGCCACCCGCCCAACGGGCCGAGGAGGGGTCTTGCTGGACGCTTCGCAGCCCGCTCCCGCGATGCCGGCTGGATCAGATTGCCAGACGGACCCGCCCTCGAAGTGCCCACACACCCGCCGCCGTTTCCGCAGACGCTGAGGAGTGCCCTCCCCGAGACCACTTCCGGGGAATCGTCCCTAGTGGCCAATTTGCAGCTTTCGCCGGCACGCTACGTTTGTTCCGATCCCCGACGATGGATATCGGTCACGTCATTGTCTCGTTCTCCGTGATCTCGCTGTTGCTGCACCTGCTCAACTCGCGAGTGCTGCTGCCCGCCGTGACCATCGTCAACCGCTGGGTACGCTGGGGCCTGTTCTCCTTGGGCATGGCGTACCTCTCGGAGGCCTTCAACTGGACCGACCGGCCGTTTTGGGCCGTGGCCGTCCTGGCTTTTCTCGGCTGGTTCCTGGTCGAGTCGATCTACCACTGGCTGGCCATTCGTGCGCTCAGCCTGAGCCCGCTGCCGCTTTTCCCCCGCTTCGTGGCCAATTCCAGCGGCGAGGAATGGCCCACCCAGCGCCGCCTCTTCGCGATTCGCGACTGGCTGCGCCGGGAGAAATTCCATCTCGCGCAGTCGCTCAAAGCCGAGATCGCCCCCGGGGTGTTCCTCCGGCTCTCCGTCTACCAGGATGCCGCCAACCTGATCCGCCTCCAGGTGGCCTTCATTCCCCAACCCAGCGGCGCCTTCGCCCTCTGCTACACCCTCGCCTCGCGCACCACCGACGAAGTGCGCTATATCACCGACAATCTGCACCTCCCCTTCGGCGGCTTTTATCCCGAGAACTGGCGCATCGAGCGTCGGCCGTGGTCGCGCGGGCTGCGCAGCCTCTTGGCCCAGCACCGTCGGCGGATAGCACGTGCCGGGGAGACCCTCCAGCCCTGGGCCAACGAACCACTTGAGGACCTCAACCGGCAGCAGGGCCAGCTCGAGAAGGTCAATACCGAGCTCGGCTTCCTCCACCGCCACCAGGACCGCGACGAGTTCGGCAAGATTTCCACCGAGGGCTGCTACCGGGTGTGGAAGGAAATCTGGATGCTCAACTACCTCGGGCGACCCGTGGAGTACTGAGCCAAGGACTCCGCCACTTCCACCCTCCGACGCCGAAGGGTGCACTCGGTTTGCGGGTCCGCCCCCGGTTTCCCATCGGGGGAACCCGGAATTCACAGTCACTTGCACCGGTTTTTCGGAACAACGCTTGCCTGTGGCGGCGTTCTGTCGAACATGCACCCACTTGAGGTGAAGTATGGGGACTACGATTCTACTTGTTGACGATGATGTTGGCGCTCGCCGGACTCTGGCCGCGCTGCTGCAACGCTTCGGTTTCAGGGTGATCGAGGCCGAGGACGGCCCCGAGGCTCTGATCACCGCGAAAACCCTCGTGCCCGACATTGTATTGAGCGACTACAACATGCCCGGCATGAATGGCGCCGCTCTTCTGCGCGAATTACGCCGCAGCCTGCCGGCGCTGGCCTCCGTGCCCTTCATCCTGTTCAGCGGCTACATTGACCACTGGACCGGCACGGCCGAAGATCCGGCCCCGGATGTGGTGCTGTCCAAGCCGGTGACCGTCGAGCGTCTGCTCGGTGAGATCAACGCCGTGCTCAAACGCCGTCGCTCGTCCCAAGCCGCCGTCCAGGCGCAGCCGGCCATCTGATCGGGCGGCCACGAAGCCCTCCGCTCCCCTCCCGAGGCCCCGCCAACGCGGGGCCTTTTCTGTTTCCGGAATCGGTGACGCCTCGCCTCACACCCCTTGCGAGGCTCTCCAAACTCTACCCCGCGGCCCGTGGTGGACGCGGAGGCAACGCGAGCGCGCGCTCGCGCCGGGCCTGTTCCTTCTCTCGGATGCGCTCCTCGGCGGAAACCAGAAACACCGACTTGCCCCGCAGCACGCAGCCCGGCCGCCCGGGCACGCAGTCGGTCTTCAGCAACAGGCACCAGTCCTCGGGGACATTGTGGTGCGCGCAGGTGAACGTGCTCATGACGGCGAGCCTAACGCGGAAGGGAGAATGAAGAAGTCAGAAACCGCAGAACGAACCCTGAACTCTGAACCCAAAACCGGCAGCCCCCGCCGGCTCACCCGCGGAAGAGCGGATCGAGGCCGAGGGTTCCGTGGAGGGTCTCCAAATACGCGGGATTGCGCACCCGGACCAGCATCTCCTTCGCCCGCTCGAGCGTGTCGACAATGCCGAGCCGCTCGGCTTCGTCGCGATGGCTGGGACGGGCCAGGAACTGCTTGAGGTAGGAGATGTGCTTCTGCCAAGTGGCCTCGTCGGCGAGCTGCTTGCGGGTGAGCCGGTCGTGGTACCAATCGCTGCCGCGCAGGTGCTCGGCAGTGAAGAGCTGGCGGATGGCCGGGTCAGCGAGGGTACGGCCCTCGTGGTGGCCATCGCGCATGATGTGCAGCAGCGCCCGCAGCGGCGGACAGGCCCCCTCGATCGAACCGTCCTCGAAATAGAGCGAGGCGACCCTGCGCATGGTGACCAGGATCGTTTCCAAACTCTGGGCGTAGGCGCCAGCGTCCTGCAGCTCGGGCCGAAGCATTTCCGGGGTGAAGACCAGCTGCGGGCTGGTGAAGACACGGCCGAAAAAGCCAGCGACGAAGCGTTCGGTGAGGCGCCAGCCAAGGAGGCTGGCGGGAAGGACCCGCCCGTCGTGACTGAAGTCGGTGCAGCGTTCGAGATAATGGTTCTCGATGAGCCAGGCCGGATCCTGCTCCGCGGCGCTCATGCGGGCGAAGACCTCCGGCATGAGCAGGCTGATATCATGGTCCACGCGGTGGCGCGGACCAATGGTGCCAGCGGTGGTGACAAACGGATGCGCACCCGTGAGCACCATCGAGACGAAGGCGTTGTTGAGGTCGGTGATCGGGCACAGCGCGTTGAAGGGACCCTTGGTCAGCGCGCCCTCGGAGCCGGCGCCGGTGGTGGAGGGGGACTTGCCGGTCATGCTGGTAATGACGTCGGCGAAAAACTCCGGCAGCTCGAGGTGGTGCACCGGCGCGTAACAGCAGAGCGCAGGCACGCCCTTCTCCGGGGCATTGGCACGGCGGCCGGGCAGCAGGATGTTGACGGCCACATGCAGCGGCTGTCCCTCGGGGATACGGCGGGCCAGGCGCATCGTGGTGGTGCGCAGGTACACGGCGGCCGGGGTGAGCAGATCGGGGCGCACATGCAGGTAACGCGGGTTCTTCGAGGGCTTGCCGTCGACCAGGCGGGGCTGGTGCGGGGAGACAAAGGCCGGCGCCACGCCCTCCTCGGCGACCGCACGGATGAGCCGCTGGATCGGGGCGGTAAACTGCTCGAAGCCGATCGTGTCGTTGAGCAACTCCCACGCCTGCGCCCGGCTGAGGGGCTCGTAGTTCGAGAAGAAGTTGCGCGGGCCGGACATGTCCAGCTCGGTCTGCTTGTCGTAGCCGCGGTGGATGGCGTCGTCGGGGCGCTGGAAGAGCCGGTATTCACAGTTTCGAACGAGTTTGACCGAGCCGGGCGGCTGGTCGGCCCGCAGCCCGGTGAGGGACTTGGTCGGGCACACGATCGAGGCGGTGATGTCGTCCTCGGTCTGCAGCTTCACCGCGGGGTGGAAGTCCTTGCGCAGGGAGAAAACGCGCCAGGAGCCGTCGGCGGCGTAGCCGACCCGCAGGCACGTGGAGAGGAGCTTGCGGCGGCCCAGCTTGAGCTCGTTGCCGGGCACACCGTTGATGATGTCGACCCCGAAAAAGCCGCGCCACTGGTCACCCCACTCCGGCTTGTGGAAGCGCTTCACCGTGAAGACCAGGTCCTTGATGTGCTGGGGCAGCGCGCGCAACCAGGCGTTGTACTCGTCGGTGAACTCGACGGCGTTGGGTGTGAGCAGCTTGATGACAGACCCTAGGGAGCGGCTGGCGCCGAGGATGGGCCGGCTGGGCTTGTCCTTCATGAACTCCGGCCGGAAGCGGGTGGAGTAGTTGCGGTTGAGAACCGCCTCCACCTCGTCGAAGTCCTTCTGGAAATCGGCGACAAACACCGGCCCAAAGAGGATGGCGTCGGTGAGCGACTTGGAGATCTCGCTCTTGCCGCCGCCCGAGACGGTGCAGGGTTTGTGGCAGAGTTTGCCGTCGGCGATGCTACCGATCAGGCGCCAGGAACGGCCCGCCTCCGGTTTGTGCATGCGCACCGAGTAGCCCCACGGATAGACGTAGATGTCGGTGGGCGCCAGCCGCAGGGATTGCTCCTTGCCGTCGTGCGCCCAGCGCACGCGCTGGGTGTTGAGGTCGAAGTGGGAGTCGCCGGGCACGTAGACGATGTGCGGGTGTATCCGGTCGATGGCATGGCCTTCCGGGCAGTAGCGCGCGTTGTGGCCGAGCACCACGGCCATGTCCTCCATCGTGCGGGGCGGGTGCGGGAAATGGGTATCCCAGGAGTAATCCTCGCCCAGATCGTAACTGGGGAACGCAAGCGTGCCGCCGGAATGCTCCTCCTCGGCCAGTCCGTGAAGGTTGGCGGAGAAGCTGATCAACGTCTTCACCTCTTTCTTGCAGTACCCAAAATAGTTGTCGGCGATGAGGGTGACGATCACGCCGTTTTCGTCGCGCGCGCAGAGCTTGAAGGCCTGGCCGCCGTTGTAGAGTTCATCGGGAGTCTTCCACGCCATGCCGTCGCGGCGCTGCCGGTCGGTGGCATGCTCCCAGTTGGGCAGGGCGAGATCGACCTTCTTCACCCCGACCACATGCGGGGCGAGGATGACGCAGCCAGTGTGGCCGGTCCAATGATCGGGATCGAGGCCGGCATCGTTGACGGGCAGGGCGGGGTCCCCGGCGTTGCCGAAGATGCTTTCGACGAAATCGAGGTTGGCCACCAGGCTGCCGGGGGCGAAGAAACGGATCTCCATCGTCTTCTCCGGCGAGACGCCCGGCACCTCGGGGACGACAACGGGCCGCAGCAACAACGACACGAAGCAGTGGGCCGGGTTTTTCTGCGTCGCCGTGAACGGCAGCAACATGAAGTCCTCAGGCGGTTGCAGCGCGTAGGCGAAGAGCCGAGCGAAGGTTTCGCGAGGGACGGAGAGTTTGTCGGCGGGAATGGGCAGGCCTCCCTCAGCGATATGGAAGACCCCCGCGGTGGTGCGGCGGTCAGCCTTGGGATTGTGGAGAATGCCGTTGGCCAGTCGATAACTGGAAAGGATTGGGGAGAGGTGGGTGGCCTTCTCCGGCGGAAGCGAGAGCAGCCGGGCCAAGCCCCAGCGATCGAGCACGAAGCTCTGGCTGGGCAGGCGCACCGGCACCCCAGCCGGCAGAGCGTTTTCGAGATAACGCTCCAGCCAGTCCTGCACCCGGCGATCGGCCGGTGCCAAGTAGCTGCTGAGCAGCCGGTTCTTCTCGAGGTGATTGGCCAGCAGAGCCTGCGCAATTTCCTGGAACGCCGGGTCGTCACCGCTGGCGCTGGGCACAGAAAAGCCCAGAGCGGCCAGCTTAAGCTGGATGTAGCGAACGAGTTTCTGCTCGTTGCTGGGATCCTGGGAAGCCGGATCGAGACCGATCGCAGCAAGTGAGGGCGGCAAGGCGTTCATGCGGAGAGGAGGGAGCCGTGATGGGCAGCACGCCGAACGCCAGAACGACGCCCGTATGCCGCGAGCCGGCAGAATTCCCGCAACCGGCGATACTGTCAAAAACGTTAGCGCCCCGATGCGTTAAGAATCAGGCGCAGTACAAGCCACAGCCCACTGCCCTGGTCGTTGCCCATTCGCCAAGGCCGGGGAAACGCTGAAAGGCGCGCGCAACAACACGACCCAGCCGCGCGCCACCCCGCTCGCTCGCCGCGCGGCCGGCCCCCTTCGCCCCTCGGCCTCGCCGATCTCGCTCCCGCCGCGCCACCCTGGAGGGCACCGGTTTGGCGCATTGCCCGACCATCACACTAACTGTTGGTACGGAATCCGGTTTGAAACTTCAGCCTGCACGGGTCCACCGTCCCCTGCTCGCCGCCAACTCCCACGCGTCCGCCCCTATCCGCCGCGCATTCCCCCAAACCGTTTCCCGCCATGGCCTCTCCGTCCTCGCCCTCGCTC
This sequence comes from Opitutaceae bacterium, assembly GCA_016711225.1. Taxonomy (GTDB): domain Bacteria; phylum Verrucomicrobiota; class Verrucomicrobiia; order Opitutales; family Opitutaceae; genus CAJCBL01. Next base: position 110,186 of record JADJTK010000001.1, on the reverse strand, counting down.
GCCGCCTTCGGCCCCTTCTCGCAAGCCACCGATCTCGGCCTCGTTGACGCCCCCGGGCGCACCGTGCTCGACCCTGAAGCCCAAGAATTCCTGCTCGCCTCGACGGGCGCCGGCCTCGCCACCGAGTCCGACGCTTGCCACTACCTCTCGCGCCAACTCGAGGGCGACTGCATCCTGCAGGCGCTCACCGAACTGCCCGCCACCACCGAAGCAGCCGCCTCCGTTGGCCTGATGCTGCGCGCCAGCCTCGCTCCCCTCGCCGCCAGCCTGTCGGTGCTCCGTCTGCGCAACGGCACCACCTCCATCCTCCTGCGCCGCCAGGAAGGGGGACCGGTTGAAGAGATCCGCCTCGCCGACCGCGGCACCGACATGCTCCAGCTCGTCCGCCGCGGCGCGGAGACTCTCGTATCGGTGGCGCGCTTTGGGGACCTGTTCACCAGCCGCACCTGCCACGAGGTGGACTTCGGCCCGGCCGCGTATTTCGGCCTCATTGTCGCCGGCGGCAGCGCGCGCTTCCGCAACGTCCGCCTGGTGCGCCCCGCCCCGGCCGATTTCCAGCCCTACCACGACTACATCGGCAGCGAGCTTGAGTTGCTCGAGATCGCCACCGGCCGGCGCCGCATCGTGCACCACGAGGACGACTCCCTGCAGGCGCCCAATTGGACGGCCGACAACCGGGCCCTCTTCTGCAACCGCAACGGCCGTATCTACCGCTTCGACCTCGCCACCCGCGCGATGACGCTCATCGACACCGGTGACCAGGTGAAAAACAATAACGACCACGCCATCTCGTTCGACGGCACCATGCTCGGGATCAGCAGCGGCGACGTATCCCGCATCTACACCGTGCCGGTCGGCGGCGGCGCCCCGAAGCTGCTCACGCCCGAGGGCCCCTCGTACTTCCACAGCTGGTCACCGGACGACAAATACCTCATCTTCACCGGCGGCCGCGGCGGCTGCGGCCCGCTGATGAATCTGTACCGGGTGCCCGCCGCCGGCGGACCCGAGGAGCGGCTCACCAACACCCCGGGAGCCCTCGACGACGGCAGCGAGTACTCGCCCGACGGGCAGTTCATCTATTTTAACTCCACCCGCACCGGCCGCATGCAGCTTTGGCGCATGCGCCCCGACGGCAGCGCGCAGGAGCAGCTCACCTTCGACAGCTTCAACAACTGGTTCCCCCACCTCTCGCCCGACGGGAAGTCGCTCGTATTTATCACCTACGGCCCCGAGATCCGGGCCGAGGACCATCCCTTCTACAAGCACGTCTACCTGCGCCAGATCCCCGTCGGCGGCGGTCCCGCCACCGTGGTGGCCTATGTCTACGGCGGGCAGGGCTCGATGAACGTCAACTCCTGGTCGCCCGACAGCCGCTACATCTCCTTCGTGAGCAACTCCGACGTGCTCTGAGGCGTGGGCGAGGCGCACCCTGCCCTCTTACGGCCTTCACGCTTGTGTCCTTTCCCGGTGTAGGGGCGCCGCTGGCGACGCCTTTTCCACCACCCTCCGAAGCTCTGCCCTCAGCGGAGTCTGCCGTGGACGGGCGTCGCAAGCGGCGCCCCTACGACCACAGCCGTCCCCCTTCCGTGCTCAGTCCTTGGTCCCCAATCCCTAGTCCTTGGTCATTCGTCCTTGGTCATTGGTGATTACGCCTCACCCCGTTTTCCTTCCGCCCCTTCTGCGCTCTGCCGTCTGCCTTCATCGTTCTGCCTTCCTACACCCTGGCCTCCCCTGCCATGAAATCCCTCCTTCGAGATGGACACCTTCTGGGTGGCCCACGCCGGTGTCGATCCGGTGAAGCTGCTCGAGAAATACCCTTCCCGCTGGCGGCTGCTTCACCTCAAGGACATCCGGCTGGGCGCCGCGGTGGCCGTCACCCGCAGTGCCCCGCGCGAGGACAACGTCGCCCTGGGCTCCGGGCAGATCGACTGGCCGGCGTTTCTGCGCGCCGCCGAGCGGGCGGGTGTGGAGTACTATTTTATCGAGGACGAAGGCGCGATCCCCTCCGAGACCATCCCCGCCAGCCTGCGTTACCTGCACTCGCTTCAGTACTGAACCGCCGCATCCCATGACCCCGAATCCTTCCCGTCTCTTCGCTGCCAGCCGCGTGGCCCTGGTGGTCACCGCCATGAGCTTTGCGCTTCGCGGCGATGCCGCTGGCGCCTGGGCGGCCCAGTTTCATCTCTCCAACGAGCGGCTTGGCTGGGTCAACGGCACGGCTTTTTGGGGCTTCACGCTGGCGATGGTCTTTGGCGGCCCGTTGTGTGATCTTCTCGGCCTGGGGCGAATCGTGGCCCTGGCCTTCGTCGGCCATCTGGCCGGCATCCTCCTGACGATCTTCGCTTGGGATTTCTGGAGCCTGTTTGCCGGGACGCTGCTTTTCGGCATCGCCAACGGCTCGGTCGAAGCCGCCTGCAATCCGCTCATCGCCACCCTCTTCCCCGACGACAAGACGACCAAGCTCAACCATTTCCATGTCTGGTTCCCCGGCGGCATCGTGATCGGCGGCCTGCTGGCCTTCGCTTTCGGCAAACTCGGCTGGGGCTGGCAGGCACAGTTCGCCACCATGCTCCTGCCTCTGGCCACCTACGGAGCGCTGTTTGTCGGCCAAAGCTTCCCTCGCACCGAGCGGGTGCAGCGCGGCGTATCGACCGGTGGGATGTTCCTGGCCTGTCTCAGCCCGCTCTTCCTGCTGATGGTCGGCTGCATGTTGCTCACCGCGGCCTCGGAGCTTGGACCCAACCAGTGGATCCCGAATATCCTCACCTACGCCGGCGTCCCCGGGATTCTGGTGCTGGCTTGGATCAACGGCCTGATGGCGGTGGGCCGGCAGTGTGCCGGCACCTTCGTGCACCGCCTCTCGCCTCCCGGAATGCTGGTGCTCAGTGCCGTGCTCACCGCCCTCGGCCTTTACGCGATGAGCCACGCCGGCGGGGCCATGCTCTTCGGCGCCGCCACCGTCTTCGCCCTCGGGGTGTGCTTCTTCTGGCCCACGATGCTCGGCTACGTGAGCGAGAACTTCCCTCGCACGGGCGCGCTCGGCCTGGCGATCATGGGCGGGGCGGGCATGCTCAGCGTGAGTGTGGTCTTGCCGGCGATGGGCCTCTTCTACGACCGCGGCATCGCCGCGCGTATCCCCGCCGGCCAGTCACTGGCGGCACTTGCCGCCGCGCCCACCGGCTCCGAAGCCGCCACACTCTGGACTCAGATCCAGGCCGCCGCCGGCCTGCACACCCTCGGGCAGGTGGCCGTGCTGCCGGTGGTGCTCACACTCGCCTTCCTTGCTCTGTGGCGCCTGCGCCGCCAGCCCCGAGCGGCCTAGTACCCGGTACCGTCGCCGACCAGCGGTGACGCTGGCCGACCCATCCCGCGCGTTTCAGCACAACACAGGCGCCCGGCAAATTGGCCCAAGAATGGTCTGCGGAGGGCCCTGCCGCCTTGGGCACGCCTCCACGCCGTGACCCTTCCGTATCCGCCAGGTCGCCCCCCCGGGATTTGCCCTGCCCGCGCGCCGGCCTCCCCGGCGGAAGGGTGAGGCTCCGCCCCAGCCGCGTCACCATCCCGCCATTCCTTCCCGTGCGGTACTCCATCGAGGTCCACCGCCCACCGTCCACAGCCGCCCCGCCCCGGCCCGCTCGCAAAAATGCTTTCGGCTCCGGTCAATGCATCGGCCAACCGCCCACAGCTCCGGCCGAGCCCTCGCGGAATGCGCTAAATCAGCAATGACACCACAATATGGATCCATGCCGACAAAGACATTGCGGAGGGCCGGGGCCGGCCCTCCCATCAATGCGGCTTAACCCTATTGTGCGCCATCCCCTATGCGCCATCACTCGGTCACAGAAACAGCATCACACCGCATCCGAGCCAGTTTCCCCGCCGTGGAGTCCCCTCCCCGTGGGGAGCCGGCTTGGGCACGGGCGCGCCGGTTTCCCAAGTGAGGATCGTGCACACGCTCGACATCCCCAGCGCTGCGCTACCGCCTGCGCGCCCAGCTGACCGCTGGCCGCGCGACGTCGGCGCAGCCCCGACAGTCAGACCCGGGCCTACCCTACGCCCGGGTTCCAATACATCCCATGCACAAGACCAAACAGAATCTGTGGCCCACCAGCCGCAGCGTGCGCGCCCTGCTTTCCCTGGCAGGTGCCGCACTCACCGCAGGAGCGTTCGCCCAGGTGGCGCCCGCACCCGCTGCCGAGGCCCCGAAACCCGCTGCCACCGCCGACGAAGAGGTCGTCGTGCTGTCGCCGTTCGAAGTTACCAGCGAGTCGACCAACGGCTACGCCGCGGCGACCACCCTCGCCGGCAATCGCCTCAATACCGAGCTGCGCGACATCGGTAGCGCGGTGTCCGTTATCACCTCCGAGTTCCTCAAGGACATCGGGGCCACCGACAACCGCACCCTGCTGCAGTACACCACCGGCTCGGAAGTCGGCGGCACCTACGGCAACTTCGGCGGCAACGGCAACGGCGCCTCCCTCGACGAATCCGGCAAACTGATCAACCCGAATCAGAACACGCGTATCCGCGGCCTCACTGCCGCCGACAACGCCCGCGACTTCTTCCTCTCCGACATCCCCTGGGACGGCTATTCCGTCGACGGCGTCGATCTGCAGCGCGGCCCCAACTCCATCCTCTTCGGCCAGGGCAGCCCGGCCGGTATGATCAACGTGCGCACCAAGCAGGCGATGTTCCGCAACGCCAACGAGGTGCAGTTCCGCCTCGGCAGCTACGGCGCCAACCGCCAGTCCCTCGACGTCAACCGCGTGCTCCTGGACGAGGAACTCGCCCTGCGCGTGGCCGCCCTGCGCAACGACGACCAGTTCAAGCAGGACCCGGCCCAGTCCATGGACAAGCGCATCTACGGCGCCGTCCGCTGGGAGCCCAAGACCCTCAAGAAGAACGGCATGCGCACCATCCTTAAGGCCAACTACGAGGCCGGCCAGATCCGCAGCAACAACCCGCGCACGCTTCCCCCGATGGACCGGATCACCCCTGGTTCGAAACCGGCAGCTACACGGTAAACCAAGGCACGGCGGCCAATCCGAATTGGTCACCTTCCAGAACACGAACCGCGCCACCTACGTCCCGGCCAACGCCTACGACGACAACACCGGCATGGCCAACCACGGCCAGGCCCGCTCCAACGTCAACGGCGGCCCGGTGGGCTACCTGTCCAACGGCACCCCGATGCCCTACCTCAATCCGTGGATCTTGGAAGGCAACTTCGGCCAGCAGTTCGGCGGCCCCCTGGTATCGTTCAATGGCGACAACTCTACGCCCACCTCCTCGCTCTTCCCCGAGCCCGCCGGCACCTTCGGTATCAGTTCCACCGGCGCGCGCGACAACGGTATCGGAGGCATCCCCTTCGCCCGCCCCCTCGGCCTCAACTCCAAGTCGGCCCAGGCCCTCGCAGCCCACCTGCCCTTCTCGCAGTTCGGCGTCTATAAGGACAACTCGCTCACCGACTCCTCGGTCTTCGACTTCTACAACCAGCTCTATGACGGTCCCACCAAGAAGGAATGGCAGGACTTCCGCGCGTACAACCTGAGCCTGGCCCAGACCTTCTTCAACGATCAGATCGGTATCGAGCTCACCCAGAACAACGAGTTCTACAAGAGCGGTCGCCTCAGCCTGCTCTCGGATACCCGCCAGGCCCTCTACGTCGACATCAACAAGACGCTCCTCGACGGCACCTCGGCCGGCCTCAACGGCGAACCCTTCGCCGACGGCACGCCCAACCCGAACGTGGGCCGCGCCTACATCACCGACAGCCTCGCCGGCGGCAGCGAGAACCGGAGCGAGAAGGAGTCGACCCGCGCCACCGTTTTCGCCACCCACGACTTCTCCAAGGATGGCAAGAACTGGGCACTGCGCCTGCTCGGCAAGCACACCGTCACCGGTCTCTTCGAAGCCACCGAGAACAAGTCCGACAACCGCAGCTGGGTGCGTTATGCCATGGACGACGCCTTCGAGCTCGCCACCCGATCCATCTCGACCGACCCCACCAAACCCACCGGAGTCCGGTCCTATGGCGACGGTGCGCTGCGTCCCAGCGTAGCCATCTACCTCGGGCCCACACTGCTCAACAGCAGCACCGCTTCCGGGGCCAACCTCCCGCGGCCCACGGCTGAACCCACCATCGCCAGCAGCACCTACCGGTACTTCGATTCCCACTGGAACAAGCCCACCGACCCGACCGCTGCCGGCTACGTGGACCCCTCGGCACCGTGGATCTACAACTACTATCCCGATCTCCCAAACTTCAACGCGCCTGCTCTGCCCAAACCTCCGGGTCTCGGCCCGCGCAACTCCACCCAGGCAGAAAACCCGGCCAACTACGTCGGCTGGACCAACATCCCGGTTGGGGTGATCGACTCCGAGACCTCCCCCGAAAACCGCGAACGGCTCACCACCTCGGCCACGCTCAACCGGACGCGCATCACCTCGAGCGCCTTCGTCTGGCAAGGCCACTTCTGGGACAACGCCGTCGTCGGCACCTGGGGTGTGCGTAAGGACATCTCCAAGGCATGGAACTTCTCCCGAAACGGGAGCAGCGCCAAGCAACCCGAAAAAGCCCGGTCGACGCCGACTATGTCGATACTCACGGAGTGGCTCGCACCGCCCGCGGCACGATCTTTACCAGCCCCACTTCGGGCTACGAGTTGACCAACGCCGACATGGTAAACCGCATGCAGGTCACCTCGCATAGCTGGATGGTGATGGCCCACTTGAACGACCTCCCCGGCATCAAGCAGCTCACGGCGAAGATCCCGCTGCTGTTTAGCGTGTTCTACAACAAGTCGTCCAACTTCCAGCCCGCCGCGCAGCGGGTAGACATGTACGGAGACTCGCTGCCGCCCCCGACTGGCAACACCACCGACCAAGGTATCCTGCTTGAGACCCGCGACGGCAAATACTCGCTGAAGGTGACCAAGTACAAGACCTCCGCCACCAACGCTTCCAGCACCGGCGGGTTGAACAACCTCATGTGGTACCTCGGCACCGGCCAGGTCTGGTTCGCGCAATGGGCGAATCGCTTCGAGTTCAACCAGAGCGGCAATCTCCTCAGCGACAAAGTGCCGGTACCGGATCCGACCAACACCAGCTACAACTACGGCCAGGCCGAAGGCGAAACCCTCGAGCAGGCCCAGGCCCGTGAAGCGGCGGCGGTCGCCGGTTGGCGCGCCTGGCAGAAGAGTGTCGATCCCCGCTTCTACACGGCGTGGAAGCTCGATCTCAACGCCGCCGACGGTAACTACACCCAAGCGCAACCCTCCGGCTTGGCCGTCACTGAGGACAGTGTCTCCAAGGGTTACGAGTTCGAGTTCAACGCCCAGGCCACCAAGAACTGGCGCCTGACGTTCAACGCCGCCAAGACCACCGCGGTCCGTAGCAATGTCGGCGGGACTGCTCTCACCGACTTCGTTTCCAAGTACGAGCCGGCACTCAACAACACCAAAGCGGGCGATCTGCGCCTCTGGTGGGGCGGCGCCGGCAACATCACCTCGCTGGTCGACTGGAACACCCGTTTCGGTTCCGCGTATCACCTGCTCAAGTTGCAGGAGGGATCCAATGTGGCGGAGCTGCGCAAGTGGCGCTTCAACGTGATCTCCAACTACAACTTCGACCACGGCTTTTTGACTGGCGTCAACGTCGGCGGCGGCATGCGCTACGAGTCCCCCATCGCGATCGGCTACCTGCCGGTCCTCGGGGCGACTCCGACCGAGATCGGCTTCGACCTCGCCAACCCCTACATGGGCGAGCGCGAATTCAACTTCGACTTCTGGGTCGGCTACACCCGCAAGGTCTGGAAGAACGTCGAATGGACCATCCAGCTCAACCTGCGTAATGCGTTTGTGGGCGACGAGCTCATTCCGATCACCACCCAGCCCGATGGCACTCCGGCCGGCTATCGTATCAAGCCGCCGCAGACCTGGAGCCTGACCAATACCTTCCGCTTCTAACCTGAACCGCTCTGTTTCCAAGAGCCCCCGGCCTCACGGCCGGGGGCTCTTTTTTGCCCAAGAAGAGCCAGTCGTCGACCAGGCAAGTATCCGCTCGGCGCTGCCGCAGCCCACGTGGCACGCGGCTTCATCTCGTGCCGTTGGGCTCAGATAGCTCCGGCGACGCCAGTATGGCCACGTCTGCGATCACCCAAAGTCCGTCAGAGGGAGCGCACGCGGCCGGTTCAGGGTGGCGCAGGCGTCCCCGCCTGCCGTTCTGCATTCTGCGCTCTGCCTTAGGCCGCCGCGGCAAGGTGGCCCGCTCCCTTAGGCCGGCCATGTAGGCCACCGCGGTGAGGTGGTCTGCACCGCTTCCCCCGTAGCGAGGCTCGCAAGAGCTTCGTCCGCCCGTCGCCGCCGTCGTAGCTGGACGGCGCAGCCGTTCAGCCAAAGGAATCCATCCGTATCCGTGCTATCCGCGCTATCCGCGGTCAAATGGATTGCTCCGGACCATCAGTGGAGGGCGAGGAGAACACGGAGAGATTCGTAAGTCGCGCCGGCGTCCCTGCCTGCGTTCCGGCCGTGGCGACGCTCGCCGGGTAGCGACAGGCCTGGGCGGAGGACTGGCGACCATCGAGCACGGTGTGGAGCCGGCCAGCGTTGTCGTAGCCGCCGGTGGTCGTGCACGAGGAGCCGACGAAGCTCTCTTCAATCGCGTCACCAATACTCTTCTCCTAGGCTCCCGGCCGGACACAGCCAGATTGAACGCGCAGTCGAGGGCTCGGGGTCCACAGCACAATCTCGGGTTGGCTGCGCCTCCGCGGTGGAGGCCAACGCAAAGTTCGAGGCCACCGGGCAAGCAGCCGCGGCCCACGCCGAACGCGCCATCGGCGACCCTCGCCCAGCGCCCCCACGCTTCACCCCCGGATTCCGAACACGAGGAAACCAGGACGCCCCTCCAACTGCACTTGGGGAACTCACCCCGCCCGCGTGAGCTCCTCGGCCTTCGCTCCCCGCTGGGGCGCCCGACCTCCGGAACGACTCGGCGCGACAGACCTGGACGAGGAAGCCGGACGCCGCGCCGGCGGCGCGGACTCGGCGGCCGCCGCCTCGGCTCCGCTGCCCCGCACCAGTCCCACCAGATCGGACACCAGGGCGGCGATCTCGTGTGCCTGCGCCGTGAGCTCCTCGGCCGCACTGGCCGACTCCTCCGCATTGGCGGCGTTGGACTGCACCACCGTCTCGAGCTGGCTGGTGGCCGACGAGACCTCTCCCATGTTGCGCGTCAGATCCTGGGTGGCATGGGTGATCGCGGCAACCTTCTCGCCGATGATGGTGGCGGTCTCCACGATGCCCTCAAAGTTATCATTCACTCCGTTGATACCGCCGGCGGCCTCACGGATGAGCGAAACGTTGCTGTCGAGCTTCTGCTGCGTGGTGCGCGCAGCCTCGGCGGCCCGCCCGGCAAGACTACGCACCTCCTCGGCCACCACTGCGAACCCCGCCCCGGCCTCGCCCGCCCGGGCGGCCTCGACGGCGGCATTGAGTGCGAGGATGTTGGTCTGGAAGGCGATCTCGTCGATGGTCTTGATGATCTTCCCCATCTCGCCACTCTCGGCCACGATCCGGTTCATCGCCTGCGTCATTCCGACGATGGCCTTCAACGACTGGCCGGTCTTCTCGATGTTCTGACGCATGAGCTCGTCGGCACCACCGGTGAGGCCGGCAACTTCGCCACCGCGAACCGTCATGCTTTGCAGGCTCTGCGCGGTGGAGGACAGCGCCTCGGCCTGGTGGCTGGCGCCATCGGCTACCTGCTGGCCGGCATTGGCGATCATGCCTGAGGCGCTGAGCACCTGCCGGGAACCGGCCTTGAGCTGATCGGCGATGGCGATGAGCTGCCGTGAGAGGACCTGGGCAGTGGCCAGCCAGAAAAGCACCGCGATGGCGGTGGTGGTGAGCAGTACAATCAGAATACTCCGCGACCCTGCCGCGCCGATAGCGGCCAGCCGCTCCGGAGCGGCCATGAACTCCGATTCATACGAGCCGGCGCCAATGGTCCAATCCCACGCCGGGAAGTACGCGACGCGGGCGATCTTCTTGCGCGCCGCCGTATCGTTGGGGTTCTTCCACAAATAGGAGATCTCACCGGTCCGGCCCTCCCCAGCGGCCTTCGCCGTCTTGATGATCTCCTGGATGACAAAACGGCCCTCGGCGTCCTTGGTCTCCCAGATGTTCTGCCCGTCGCGCTGTCCGCCTTGGGAGACGATGTAGTTGCCCTTCGAATCGAGCACATAGACATAGCCGGTGGCGCCCACCTTGGTGGAGATGATCTGCTCGCGCAGGCTGCCGAGGCTTTGTTCCTTCACCCCGACAAAAAGCATCCCCAACAGATTGTGCGCGGAGTCGTAGAGCGGCTCGTAGGCGGCGAGGTACCAGGCGTTGACGACATAGGCGCGGCCCACAAAACGCTCGCCCTTGAGAATGGAGGCCACGACGGCATTGGGCTGGCCGTCGCTGCCACGCGCGGGAATGTAGGTACCAAGGGCGCGCTGACCATCGAGCTCGACGTTGGTGGCCACGCGCAGCATGTCGCCCTGCTCGTTCATGCGCTGGAAGATCGTGCAGGCCCCGCCCACCAAGCCGACGATCTCGTCGACAAGCGGGGTGGGCGTCCTGAGGTCGGTGTTGCGACCGAGCCAGTTGGGGCCGATCTGGAACTTGGGCAGGACGACCTCGGTTGAATGGCGGCTAATCTGATCGACGGCCTGCCAGGCCACCGTTTCGGCGGCAAGCGAGGGGAATCCGGCGCGGTCCACGGTGCTACGCGTGACTCGCAGGGCGGATTGGAGCGCTGCGCTGAGCGTCTCCTGTTGGGCCGTGCACATGGCGAGCACCCCCTTGGCGATGTGGTCGAGGTCGGCCTGGCCGAGGCGTTGGCTCTCCTCGACGGCGACGGCGGTCATGCGCGCGGTCTGGCGGTAGACGATGGTGGCGATGAGTGCCAGCGGCAGCGCCGAGAGGGCGATACCGGCGCAGAGCATGCGGGTGCGCAACGAGAGGCGGGCGAAGGCGGTCATGGAAGTTTCCTCAAACGGTTCGATGGCAATACAAGAAGGGCGAGGTCTGTGGGCATTGGGCGGGTCGCAACCCGCGCTCCGGAAGGTGGACGAGCGGGGTCAAGCCCGCCCCTCCACCGGCCTCGGCGCGGCTCAGCGGCCCTCGGCCACAGTGAAGATCGAATCCAGCTTCATCTCACGGAAGAGATGGAAGATGGGGGACGGCACGCGCGTCAGGCTCAAGGAGGCGCCATGGATCGCGAGGTCCTTGTAGAAGACCAGCAGCTTGCCGATGCCGGCGCTGCCGACGTGCGAAACGCCGGCGAAATCGACTTCGACGCGCTGGGGGGCGGAGAGGGCGACATCGCGGAAGCGCTTCTTGAGCTCCTCGGCGGCCAATTCGTCGATCTCGCCCTGCAGCACGAGGCGCACGGCGTTGTTTTCACGGGTCGATGTAATATTCATACTAGTACTGGGGTCACGGGCGGGAAGTGGGGAGATTGCCAAAGGTCGAAACGCGGCAGCGGGCTGCGGCCGCCCGGCGGCGAGAAGGTCTTCTCGTCGCCGAAATACAGGGTGAGATGCCGGCCGCCCTCGCTCCACCGGGCCTCGTCGGCGAAGCGCCGGATCATGAAGAGGCCGCGGCCGGAGGGCTTGGCACGGTTCTCATGGGTGGTGGGATCGCCGACCTGGTCCCACCTAAAGCCCTCGCCCTCGTCGATGATCTCGATGCAGGCGTCGTTACCGTAACGGCGACGCACGCGGATCGACTTCTGCGGGTCGCGCCGATTGCCGTGGTTCCAGGCATTGTACAGCGCCTCCTCCAGCACGAAATGCAGCCGCATCGACGATGCCGTGATGCCGTGGTGTCGCCATTCCGCCTCGATCCTGGCCATGAGCGCCCCGCGCTGCTGGCGCAGCGCCTCGAGGGAATCCGGGCGCAGGTGGTCTTCCACTACGGATCCGGGGCTCTCGATTTCGAGCACGAAGAGCGCCACGTCGTCGGGCAACACATGGGCTACCGCCGCCTCGTCGCAGGTCACCCCCGCGGCGGCCAGGAAGAGCTGCCGGGCCAGCGGCACGGCGTGGAGCCCGGGCTGGCGAGCCACCAACCCGCGCGCGATCTGGGCGATTGCCTCGGAGGTGAGATTGGGCCGGCCCCGCAGCGCGGGTACCTCGAGCAGACCATCCGTGTAGAGCAGCAGCTGGTCGCCGGGCTCCAGCTGGAAACGCGCGGAGCGATACTCGTGCTGCTCGATCATGCCCACCGGCAGATTGGTGCCGGCGCCGGCCAGCGCGGGCAACAGGTGCACCTCGGAGCCACGCACCAGAAGCAGGGGCGGATGGCCCGCCGCAACGTACTCCATCTCCAGCGTCACGTGGTCGATCTCCAGGTCCAAGGCGGTGAAGAAATCACCGTCGCGGAAGAGGTGGCAGCGGCAGATCTCGCGATTGAGGCGGGTCACTATCGAGGCCAGTGGATACGGCGGGGGTGCCTGGGTGAGCAGGGCGTTATGGACGAGGTCGGTGATGATACTGCGCAGGATACAACCAACCTCGTGGCCGGACTGGTCCTTGAGGCTGACCAGGGTGCGGGTCCCGGCCGGGCCTTCGCGCCGGCGGGAGAGGAAATGGTCGCCGCCCTGCAGGTAGCGCGGGATCGCCTGGGCGGCGGTGAACAGGCTGGAGCCCCCGGGCAGCGCCGAGTTGCGCGGAGAATCGGCGTTGACCAGCAGCAGCACCTGGTGGGCGAGCTCGATGTTCATCTCCTGCTTCTGCAGCAACTGGCGCAGCGAGGCGTTGCTGGCAGCCAGCTCAGAGGTGCGCTCAACGACCCGTTCCTCCAGGTCGGCGTGGGCGCGGCGCAGATTCTCCTCCGCCTGTTTGCGGCGGGTGTCGTCGATGAGAAATCCGGTCACGCCCACCGGTTGGCCCTCGACGGTGATCACTTGCGCATAGCTGGTGCCGGGAAAGCTGGTGCCATCACGCCTCAGGAAGAGGTACTCCTCCCCCGTCACCGCCTCCCCTTTGAGCAGGCGCGCCCAGTTGGCCCGCAGCTTCTCGTGGTCGCGGGGATGGACCAGGCTGAAGAGATTGATCCCGCGGGCGACCTCCTCCGCGCTGAACCGGCCGGCCTTGATGCCCTCGCGGTTGACCAGCAGCATGTTGCCCTGGAGATCGAGCTCGTAGACCACCTGCGGGAGTGAATCGACCATCAGGCGGTATTTGCGCTCGCTGGTGGCCACGGCCTGCTGGGCGCGCTCTCGCTCGCCGATTTCGTCGCGCAGCCGGGCGTTGGCGGAGGCCAGCTCCGCGGTGCGTTCGCGCACCCGATCCTCCAATTCGCCGTGGGCGCGTCGCAGGGCTTCGGCGGACTCCTTGCCCGCGGTGATGTCGGTGAGCATGCCGATCATGCTGCGGCCGCCGTCAAGCGTCACAATGAAGTACCCACGGTCGCGGAACCAAAGGTCGTGCCCGTGCTTGTGGCGCATGCGGTACTCGACGTCAAAGGGGGCGGAGCTGTGCAGGCAGGCGTGCAGCTGGGCGGCAGTGCGCCGGCGATCGGCGGGGTGGATGAGCTTGAGCCAGTGCCGGACGGTGCTGCCCATCTCGGCTAGGGCGTAACCGAGCACCCGGTCCACGCTCTCGCTCCAGAGGATGAAACCACTGGCCAAGCTGTACTCGTAGGTGATCTGACCGGAGGCCGCCGCGACCAGTTCGTAGCGCTTCTTCCACGCCACCACCTCGTTCTCGATGAGCTTGCGGTTGGTCACGTCGCGGATGCTCTCGATGGCCCCGGTGATGCGGCCCGTCTGGTCGTAGAGGGGACGCGCGCTGCCCCAAAGGTAGGCGCGGCGGCTGCCACCGGCCAGAAGCGGGACCTGCGACTCGCCGTAAAGAGTGTCCCCTTCGCGGGAGAGCAGATGGTACTGCGGCGGGGTGGTGTCGTCGCCATGCAGCGCCAGATCGATGAGGATCGGCCGGCGATCCTGATAGAGCGGCAGGGAATACTCGTGATCCCCGCGCCCGAGCATGGCTGCCTTCGGCACGCCGGTCATCTCCTCCATGGCCTTGTTCCAGGCCGTCACGACACCCGCCCGATCGATGACGAAGGTGGCGTCGGGCAGAAACTCGATGATTTCGTGGAGGCGGTCGCGGTCGGCCTGATGGGCCGCCTCGGCCTGCTGGCGGGCCTCGGACTCGAGCACCAGCGACACACAACTGCCGATGGCCGAGGCGAAGGCCTGCTCGGCCCCGCTCCACGAACGAGCCCGCCCCAGTTGGGCGTGGCGGACGACGCCCACCAGCCGGCCCGCCGAACGGATCGGCACATCCAGCGTCGACACGATACCCAAGGACTGCAGATACGCGGCGGATTCGCGCGTGGCCGGATCGCGAAGCGCATCGCTGGCGGCGATCGTCTCCCGCGTGAACAGGGCGGCGAAGTAGGCGGGGGCCTCGGCCAGCCCGAGCCGAGCCCCGGCGGAATGCCGCCCCGGCCCCTGCTCGAAGAGATCGGCGCAGCACAGCTCGCGTTGGGCGGAATCCAGGAACCAGATGCTCACCCGCCCTACCGCCAGGGCCCGGGCGGAGGTTTCGGTGATGAGCGGCAACGCCGCCCCGCGGTCGCCATGGGCAAGCGGGGCGCTGCCGGCCAGCGAAGCCAAGGCGTGGGTGAAGGATTGCGAAAGGGCCTCGCGCTGCATCAGCACCGTCTCCGCCTGCTTGCGGGTGGTGATGTCGCGGTAGGCGCAAAGCAGCCAGACTTGGCCGCCGACACAGATGGGCGACACGATCACCGAGAGCACCCGGGACTCGCCGGCACGGGTGCGCACGACCGCCTCGCCTTCACGGACCTCGCCGGTGGTGAGCACCTCGTACACACGTTGCTCGGCGCCACGGCGTTCCCCGGGGTCGTGGTGAAGCAGGTGCAGGAACTCCGCGTGGCTGCCCACGCGGCTCCGGCTGTATCCGGTGATTCGCCGCATCTGCCGATTGAAGAGGCGCAGGTGCCCGAGTTCGTCGCAGAGCGTGAGCCCGTCGCCGACCTTCTCGACGACAACGGAAAGCCGGCGGGCCAAGGCCTCGCGATTCTGTCGGGCAGGGGCCGCCGGCGGGCGGCTGGCGAGCCGGGAGCGCAAGCGCTGGGGCAAGCCGGCGAGGGTCTCCTTGGTGAGTGTGAAATAGTCCGCCGCTCCGGCGCGCATCCACTCGACGGCGTCGTCCACCGAGGCCACCGCGGCAAAGACAACCACCGCCGGGCGCCGGGCCAGCCCGAACAACTCGGTGCGATGCCGCCGGGCCAGATCGGCGGAGACAAGCAGCAAGCGCAGCGGCGCGGCCATCGCCTGGGCGCAACCGGCCGCGTCGTTGGTAAAACACCGCACCGATAAATCAGTCTCGGCCGCCAGCACCGGCAGCAAGCGCGCCTGCACGGCGGCATCCCCGAGCAGTCCAAGCAGCGCTGGCGATGGAGGATGATGGCGAAGTGACATCGGCTAGGGGCGGGACTCGCCTGCGGGCGCCCCGGGGCAGCCTTCGGCACACAGACCTGCTCCGGCGCCAGCTCCGCCCCGGTAACCAACCCGCCCGGCTCGACCTGTACCCCTCGGCAACATAGACACGACACATCGGCCTTGGTGGGCCGGGGTTTAGGTGTATTCCCTCAGTTATGCATTTGGCGCCGGTGAGACGGCGCGCTTTCGCCTTCTATTCCGCCGCACAATCGCTACGGTCAGGCCACCCCCAAGCCCGCCGTCGGCACCCCGACGGTGCAGTTACCCCACCGATGAACCCGGAAACCCGTCTCTTCGCCTACGGCACGCTCAAGCGCGGCTCGCCGATGCACGACCAACTCTGCCGTGGCGTGCGCTCGGTCATCCCTGCCCAGCTCTGGGGCCGGCTCTACGAACTCCCCAACGGCTGCCCCGCACTGCAGGTCCCTGGCCCATCCATGCTGGCCGAAGCCACCCATTCCCCCGTCGAGGACCAACAAACACTCGCCGCTCTGCTCGCTGCACCCGGCAGGGGATGCTCGCGCGAGGGCTGGCGGCCAGTGCAGGGGCAATTGATCACCTTGGCCGATTTCAACACCGCCTGGCCCACACTCGATGCCTGGGAGGATGCCTGCCCCGGTCGGCCGACACTGTTCCGCCGCGTCGTCGTGGAGGTCGAACGGGAAAACGGGGTGCCGATCACGGCCTGGGCCTATGTGGTGCCGCGCCTGCCCGAGGGGTCGAGGGAATTGGTCACCGGGGTGTGGCCGGTCCCGGTACCGTTGCTGGTTGCGGACTAGAACAGCGCCGCAACGGCGGCAGTGGGGAGTCAACGTATCTCCACCAAATGACGAATCGGTCGCAGGGAGGACGAGGCGCCCGCGTGAGCCGCGCCAACCCCCGACCGGTTGATTGAACGAACCGCTGAGCCGTCCCGGCCTTCGCGGCCCGCTTCCGCCTTCAGGATTCAGCCTTCAGCCTTTCCGTCGGCCCGAGCGGAGCGTCGCGCCCCAGGCGCCCGCCTCAGCTCTTCTCGCCGCTCAACGCCGCGCGAGCGGCCTTGAGCTTCTTCTGCTCGGCGGCCGGCAGCTCGGGGAATGCGAGATCCAATTGCTCGAGCCGGGCGTTGATCGCCTCCGCAATGACCAGACGCGTGAACCACTTGTGGTCGGCCGGCACCACGTGCCACGGAGCCTCCTTGGTCGCCGTCTGGCGGATCGTCTCCTCGTAGGCGGCCATGTAGTCGTCCCAGCGCGCCCGCTCGGCCAGGTCCGCGGCGGAAAACTTCCAGTGCTTAGCCGGCTCCTCCAGCCGCGCCAGGAAACGCCGGCGCTGCTCTTCACGTGAGACATGGAGGAAAAACTTTAGCACCACTGTGCCATTGCGTGCCAAGTGCCGCTCGAAGGAGCGGATATCCTCGTAGCGCTGGTCCCAGATATCCTTGGTGACCAGCACCGGCGGCAGTTTCTGTACGCCCAGCAGCTCAGGATGCACCTTCACCACCAGCGTCTCCTCATAGTAGGAACGGTTGAAGATCCCGATGCGGCCGCGCCGCGGCAGGCGGCAGGTGCAGCGCCAGAGGAAGTCATGGTCGAGCTCCTCCGCGCTCGGACTCTTGAACGAATACACTTCGCAGCCCTGCGGGTTGAGCCCGGACATCACGTGCTCAATCGCGCTGTCCTTGCCCGCCGCATCCATCGCCTGCAGGATGATGAGTACGCTCCACCGGTTCTGCGCGTAGAGCCGTTCCTGCAGCTCATCCATCCGCGCCACACCCTTGGCCAACGCCTCGACGGCCTCCTTCTTGCCCGCAATGCCATCCGTGTTGGCCGGATCATGGTCAGCGAGACGAAAGTGGCGGCCACTGGTCACACGGCATTCTCGGGCAAGGGAGGTGAATTTCATGGGGGCAGTTGAGGTCGCCCATTCAACACGGAAACCGCCCAACCGCGACGAGGAAATCCCATATTCCCGATCTCAAATCTCAAATCCCCATTTACCAAACGCCAAATGCCAGCCGGGTGGCGCGGGCGACGTCCTCCGACAGGAGGGCTAGGCTCCGCCCGAGCCGCTGCGACAGCCGGCGCGGTTTCCCGGGAGATTTGTTTTTTCCAATCTGCCCAGCGTCAGTGCCCCGCTCGGGCCGCTCTGCCCCTCCGTCATTAGTCGCTGGTCATTGATCCGTGGGCATTGCGCCGCCCCGCTTCTACCGCCAAGCGCCCCCGCCATTGGTTTTGACCACCCTCAGCCACCGCCTTTGCTGGCGAAACTGAGTTTTCGTAATACACCTATCCCCACCATGCCCGCGGCCCCCACCATTCTCTACACCAAGACCGACGAAGCGCCGGCCCTGGCCACCTATTCGCTGCTGCCCATCGTCCAGGCGTTCGCCAAGCAGGCCGGCATCGCCGTGGAGACGCGCGACATCTCGCTGGCCGGCCGTATCCTCACCGCCTTCCCGGAGTGCCTCACCCCTGCCCAGCGGGTGCCTGACGCCTTGGCCGAACTCGGCGCGCTCACGCTCAAGCCCGAGGCCAACATCATCAAGCTGCCCAACATCAGCGCCTCCGTGCCCCAGTTGAAGGAGGCCATCGCCGAACTCCAGGCCCACGGCTGCAAACTGCCCGATTTCCCCGAGTCCCCGAAAAACGAAGCCGAGAAGGACACCAAGGCCCGCTACGCCAAAGTCATGGGCAGCGCCGTCAACCCCGTGCTGCGCGAGGGCAACTCCGACCGCCGCGCCCCCAAGGCCGTCAAGGACTACGCGCGCAAGCATCCCCACTCGATGGGCGCCTGGTCCCCGTCCTCCAAGACACGCGTGGCCACGATGGGCGCCCACGATTTCTTCGCCAACGAGCAGTCCACCACCGTCGCCGCCGCCACCACGGTTCGCATCGAACACGTAGCCACCGACGGCACCGTAACGATCCTCAAGGACAAGACGCCGCTGAAAGCCGGCGAGATCCTCGACGCCTCCGTGCTCAGCAAGAGCGCCCTCGTCGCCTTCCTCGAGCAGCAGATCGCCCAGGCCAAGGCCGACGGCGTGCTCTTCTCCGTCCACCTCAAGGCCACGATGATGAAGGTCTCCGACCCGATCATCTTCGGCCATGTCGTGCGCGTTTTCTTCAAGGACCTGCTCGCCAAACACGCCGCCACCTTCACCCGCCTCGGTGTCGACCTCAACAACGGCTTCGGCGACCTCGTCGCCAAGATCCAAACGCTTCCGACCGCCGAGAAGGCCGCCATCGAAGCCGACATCCGCGCCGCCTTCGCCGCCGGGCCCGCCGTCGCCATGGTCAACTCCGACCAGGGGATCACCAACCTGCACGTCCCCAGCGATGTGATCGTCGACGCCTCCATGCCCGCGATGATCCGCTCGTCCGGCAAGATGTACGACGCGCAGGGCAAACTCCAGGACACGCTCGCCGTCATCCCCGACAGCAGCTACGCCGGCGTCTACCAGGCCACCATCGACTTCTGCAAAACCCACGGCGCCTTCGACCCGCGCACGATGGGCTCGGTGCCCAACGTGGGCCTCATGGCCCAGGCCGCCGAAGAATACGGCTCGCACAACAAGACCTTCCAGATCGCCGCTGCCGGCACCGTGCGCGTGGTGACCGTTCCGGATCCCGCAACGCCAAACCCGAAACCCGAACCTCTCCTTAGCCACGCCGTGGCCAAGGGCGACATCTGGCGCGCCTGCCAGGCCAAGGACGCCCCGATCCAGGACTGGGTGAAGCTGGCGGTCACCCGTGCCCGGCTTTCGAACACCCCCGCCGTCTTCTGGCTCGACGCCCGGCGGGCGCACGACGCGCAGGTCATCGCCAAGGTCGAGAAGTACCTGAAGCAACACGACACCGCCGGCCTCGATCTGCGCATCCTCGCGCCGGCGGCCGCCTGCACGCACACCCTCGCTCGCCTCAAGGCCGGGCAGGATACAATCAGCGTCACCGGCAACGTGCTGCGCGACTACCTCACCGACCTCTTCCCCATCATGGAAGTGGGCACCAGCGCCAAGATGCTCTCGATCGTACCGCTGATGAACGGCGGCGGTCTCTTCGAAACCGGCGCCGGAGGTTCGGCTCCCAAGCACGTCGAGCAGTTCCTCCAGGAGAACTACCTGCGGTGGGACAGCCTGGGCGAGTTCTTCGCTCTCGCCGCTTCGTTCGAACACCTCGCGCAGGTCGCCTCGCTCCCGAAGTCCAAAGTTTTAGCCGACACCCTCGATGCCGCCACCGGCAAGTTCCTCGAGTACGACCGTTCGCCCGGCCGCAAGCTCGGCACCATCGACAACCGCGGCAGCCACTTCTACCTCGCCCTCTATTGGGCGCAGGAGCTCGCCACACAGACGAAGGACTCCGCCCTGCAGGCCGTGTTCGCCCCCCTCGCCGAGAAGCTCGCCGCCGCCGAGAAGCAGATCGTGCAGGAGCTTGTCGCCGTCCAGGGCCACCCCGTGGACATCGGCGGCTACTACCACCCGGACGACGCGAAAGCCACGGTCGCCCTGCGCCCGAGCGCGACCTTCAACGCGATTCTGGCGACGCTCTGACCGCTAGAGTCGGCCCTCACCGAGGCCACAGCCAGCGCATCTACGCCGGCTGTGGGGCGCAAGATTAGGTTCGAGAGGCAGAATGCCGTGGACGCGGCCAGCGGCTGCATGCCCCCGGCGCCCAGCTCCGCTTCCGGTGTTGCCAGCGGCGCAACGGGTCGCCGTTATCCTCCGCCTTCATGAGCAACTGTCCTTGCGGTTCCGGTTTGTCCTACGACTCGTGCTGCGGTCCGATCATCGCCGGCGCGCCTGCGCCCACAGCGGAAGCGCTGATGCGTTCGCGCTACACGGCGTACGCCAAGCATGCCTACGCCCACCTCGAGAGCTCCCTCAGCTCCGAGCAACGCAAGGACTTCTCCGCCGAGGAGGCGAAGAAATGGGCCGAGAGCTCCGAATGGCTCGGCTTGACCGTCACCGGCACGGTGCGGGGCGGCCCCGAGGACAAGGACGGCCTCGTCGAGTTCTCCGCCCGCTTCAGCACCGAAGGCAAGGAGCACGAGCATGTGGAGACGGCCATCTTCGGTCGCGAGGACGGCAAGTGGGTCTACGTCGGCCAAGTCCCCGAGAAGGGCCAGCCCATCCGCCGCGAACAGCCCAAGGTCGGTCGCAACGACCCCTGCCCCTGCGGCAGCGGCAAGAAGTTCAAGAAGTGCTGCGGCGTCGCCAAGGCGTAGTACCAACGGCTAGTGGCAAAAATACCTCGGAATGTCGCAAAACGACATTTTGAGGTTCCCCAAGGGGGGTGACATTTCACGGTTCCCGGTTTTTACGGACAACAGCGGCCGGAATATGGAAAATCTGGGGAAGCATGAAATGTCGTTTTCCTCGGGGCTGAATGCGCCGAATCGCACAATCGCTTCATAGTCAGCAAGCACTAGCGCGTCATAATTTGGACGATAGCCACCGGCGGCTCACCAACCTTTGGCATCTTCGGCGGTGACCATCCCAGAGTCTTGGCGATCGCGGCGAGCAGGGCATCGTGGGTGCGGGTCTGAGCTGCCCGCAGGATGGTCTTCACTTTGCCCCAGCTCGTTTCGATGGCGTTGAGGTCGGGCGAGTAGGCCGGCAGGAAACGAACCTATGCGCCGGCGACGATGATCAGCGCCAGAGTCTCCTCATTCTTGTGTACGCCCAACCGAATTCGCGCTGCCCAGATTCGAAGTGTGTTGTACGAAGTTAGTCGCGGCTAGCCCAGGCGAAGCCGACCATTTCCCGGGCCAGGGCTACGTTGATCTGGAGCTTCATCAGGCCACGGGCCAAGAGGGCGCAGCCACGTTTGTGCAGCCGCATTTGGGTCTTCCAGGACCAATCGCGCCGGCTGGTGGGTTGAGTTACGCACCGTTCGCACCCTCTCAGCCTTCATCCGTTCCATAGATCATCGAGTAGGAATCATTGCGGTGCCGTCCCCCTATTCCCAGAGGGATGCTGGCCAATAGGCCTCTCAAATGGGAGGACTCGGTCCAACAGATCGGGTCCGACACTGGACCATGTCGTTTTTTTCGGGATTCCGACGCGGCGCACACTCTGCAAAAAACGACATCATTTTCGGACACTCTGGAAGATGCGACATTTCGGGGGTTCCTGCAGGCTTCCCAAAGCCCATTTCTCGGCGAAATAGCGACATTTCTGGGGTCTGCTTGGCGACATCCCAAAGTACTTTTACCAGGCCCTCCGAATCCGGACTTGGCGTAGCGGCGCGGCTTCCGCGCCGTTCGGAACCGGAAGCGGTTCCGCTACGTGGAGGCAGAATCTGGAAACGAAGGAACGTCGGTATAATACCATCGTCCCTTCGAAAATGGACTATACAAGTAGGCCGAGTGCGGCCAAGCTTTGGGCATGGCACGAACCCTTCCGGCATTGGGCGAGGACTTGGTCCAGCAAATCGAGCAAGCATGGGTGCAGCCCCAGCCCGATTGGGCGCGGCGGCGTTTGCTGGTGGTGCGCTTGATCGCCCAGCACGAGCTGACCGTGGCGCAGATCATGCGCGCTGCCGACGTGTGTCGCCAAACCGTGTTCACCTATCGTGACACATTGCTGGCGGGCGGCGTGGCGGCCTTGTTGCAGCGCGAGCATGGGGGCGGCACGCCCTCGGTGGTGCGCGGGGCGGTGCGCGAGGAACTCCTACAGCAACTTGAGCAGGGCAAGTTCCGGCGAGCCAAGGATGCGCTGGCCTGGGTGAAGAAGCGCACCCGTCGCCAGCTCAGCGAAGGGGGCATGCGCAAGTTGCTCCATCGGCTGGGCGGCAAGTTGAAGGTGCCGCGCAAGAGCCACGCCAAAAAGGATCCAGCGAAGGCCAAGGCGTTCAAAGCGGAGTTGCCGCAACGATTGGAAGAACTGGCCGGGACGGCCGCGCGTGCCGGGCAGCCGGTCCGGCTATGGGTTTTGGATGAACATCGCTACGGGCTCTTGCCGGTGATCCGTCGAGTCTGGGCGCGGCGAGGGGTACGCGTGCATGCCCCCTATGCCACCCGCTATCAATGGGGCTATCTGCACGAAGCCATGGAAGTCGACGGTGAGAACAGCATGGAGACGCTGTTTACCCCGTGCATCGACCGGGACGTACACGCGCTCTTTCTCCAGCAGATCGCCCAGCGCGATCCCCAAGCTTTGCATATCATCATCCAAGACCAGGCCGGCTTCCACCTGCCCGTCGACGACGCCAGGCTGCCGGCCAACGTGCGATTACTGCCGTTGCCTCCCTACAGCCCTGAACTCAACCCGGTGGAGCGGCTTGGCGATCTGGTCAAAGACGAGGTCTGTAACCGGCTCTATCCCTCCCTGCGCCGCTTGGAGGATCGCATCATCGCCGCCCTGCGCCCTTGGCGCACCGACGCCCGCCGCGTGGCGGCCCTCATTGGCGAGGGCTGGTTGCTGAACTCAGTAAACAGTGGCGCTCCAACCTAAAGTCTAATTGCTGAGGGGCGTTGGTATAAGCCGGCGACCCGTCTGCGGCAGGCCAAACTGTGCGATTCGGCTGCGGGCCAGGGTGTTGACTTGGCCTTCCGCTGGGTGCCCCGGCGATGAAGGCCGCCCGGTGTACGTCCCTGGGTAAGCGCGCCCCGGCGCTGTAGGCCAAGGCGGCGACGTGGCCCTGTGGCCCGCCCGCCGCCCGAGCCAGCCTCCTCAGCGCCCGGCGTCCTTGGTGCGCGTCGCCACGCGTAGCAGCATGTTGTTGGCGGTGATGTAGAGGGTCGAGCCATCGGGTCCACCAAAGCCGCAGTTGGCGGTGGCCGTACCGGTAAGAATGGTACCCAGGTGTTTGCCCTCGGGACTGAGGATGAGCACGCCACCCGGGCCGGTCGCCCAGAGGTTCCCTCGGGCGTCGACCTTCAGGCCGTCCATCAGGCCGCCGCCGCGCTTAGCGCGCAACGGTTCGGCGTCGAACAGCACCCGGCCCGCATCGACCCCTCCGTCGGGTTGCAGCGCGTAAGCCATAAGGTAGGTGCGCATGCCCGGCCGGTCCCCGGAATTGGCCACGTAGAGGGTCTTCTGGTCGGGCGACAGCGCGATGCCGTTGGGCCGGTCGAGCGCGCGGTGCAGCAGCGTCACCGTGCCGTCGATCGCGCGACGATAGACACCGTTGAAGCCCTGCTCGTTCACGCCCTTGCCCAATCCATACGGCGGATCGGTGAAGAAGAGATTCCCGGCGCGGTCGAAACAGAGGTCATTGGGACTGTTGAAGCGTTTGCCGTCGTATCGATCGACGAGCGTCTCAAATCCGTGGCCGTCGGGGGCAAGCCGAGAGATGCGACGGTCGCCATGCTGGCAGAGCACCAGGCGGCCTTGCGCATCGACGGTCAACCCGTTGGCACCCTCCCCGGCCGGATCGGCCCCTACCCCAGTGTTGCCGCTGGAGGGAAGGAAAACCTCCACGCCCTTCCCCTCGCGCCAGCGATAGGCGATGTTGGCCGGCACGTCTGAGAATATCAGATCCGCCTCCTTCGCCCGCCACACCGGCCCCTCGGACCAGCGGAAACCCTCGGCGAGCTTCTCGATCTTCGTCTCCGGGGCCAACACGGCATCGAGCGCCGGGTCGAGCCGCTCGACTGAGCCAAGCGTCGGATACGGAGCGGGTAGGGAGGTGATTGCGGCAGAGGCATTGAGGGCGGCGACAAATGCGGCCACGCACAGGGACAGCAGAGGGGATTTCATCGGCGCCACCGTAGCAGGCCCCGGCCACTTGGCCAGCCCGCGCCGGTCCTCCCTCCGACCTGTGACAAGGTTGAGGGAGGGTGCATGCACCTGACTCCCTTCGCCGGGCGCTTGCACTGTGGGAGGGTGCTTGCACCCGACTCCCCCGCTGCAACGCCCGCGGCGGCCCTAGCGCCGGAGCTTCAATCCCACACAGGCAAAATCGCTGATCGTGCCGCGATCGGCCAGCGCACCCCACGCGCCGGAACGATGGTGGTAACCAAACACAACCGACCAGGGCGACTCCTGGGGCAGGCGGAACTCGAGCTCCATCTTGAGCGCGGGCAGCCAGTGCGAGCTGTGCCGACCGGAATGGGCCGGCACGTTCTCGAAAGCGGCCACCTTCGAGGCGTACGACGCCCCGATGAAATAGGCGAGCGAGGTATCCAACCATCGGTCCCACGGGAACTTCAACCACCGGAAACCGCCGAGCACGGCCCCCTCCGCATAGTCCACCGAACCGGAGTGGTACGCCAGGGTCGCATCCGCCTCCCAATCCACCCAGTCGCGATAGCCACCGAGGCGCTTCTGCGCCGAGAAGGCGTAGAGCTTCTCGCGCCGGATGAAGCTCGGATAATCGGCGAAGATCATGAGGTTGTGGGTGTCCGCCTTGTCCGGATCGTTGAGCACGCCCGTATAGGCCGTCCAAGCCCACCCGGTACGCCAGAAGGCCACCGGCGCGCCCTCCCCGGCCACCTCGGCCCGCACGGCATCCGCCCCTACCAGGGCCAACGCGAGCAGCACAATCCCACGAATATGAGCACGAACCATGGCGAGCATACGGCCCAAACCGCGCGGTCAGGGCAAGGCTCGGCTGCGGGCGGCGAGAGTTTTTCTCCGTGCCCGGCGTGGGCAGACGCCTGGCCACCCGGTCATTCACCCCACCACGCCCACCGCATACGCGCCCTCGGGCCCGCCGATAGCGAAGGCCGTCCCCGCTTCGCCCTCCTCCAGTCGCACCTCCGCCGCTTCCGCGCCGAGCGGGATTTCGCGCAGGAACTGGAGCTCCAGCCGCCGCGGATGCGGCCCGCGCCCCTGGCGGGCCAGCGCGGTCTGGAGAAAATCGAAGAACGCGGTGTTGTTCACATGCCCGTTGGCGTCGAAATCTGAGTACCGTAAAGTCACGGGGACCGCGGGAGCTTGCCCCGCCGGCGCGGTAATACGCAGCTTCTCCAACTCCGGCCGATAGGGAGGCCGGCCGTCCCCCCCGATGGGGAACGCCACCGCCAACTCCTCCGGCACGCGGGCGAGCGTGCGGGTGCGCAGGTCGATCCACAGCCACAGCGACGAAGCGGACAGCAGCAGCTCTTCGCCGCAGAAGAGGCGGAACTCCCGAAACCCCCGAAAACCGCGCACTCCGGTGGACCAAGTCTCGACCCGCAAGGCCTCGTCGCGGCGGGGATAGCGATCGATGCCAACGGCGAGCCGGTTGAGCACCCAGGACGTGCCGCGCTCGGCCAGCCCGGCCGCGCCCACGCCGAAAAGATCCGCATGCCGGATGGCCGCCTCCTGTAGCAGCTGAAAAATCGCCGGCAGCGCCATCACCTGGTCGCGGTCGACCTCGGCAAAACGCACGGACGTTTCCAGGATGTATTCGGCATGGTTCGGCATGGCGGAGGGCAAGATTCACCACGCTGCACCAGCCCTCTCGAGACAGGGAGCAAAAAGCGCACCGCCGCCTTTCAGCGAAGGGCACGGACTCACGCGCCCGTCTTGTTGGAGCGTCGCAGGCAACGCCGTTCCGGTTATCGGCGAGTCCTTGCCTCAAGGTATCGCTCCCTGCCCGGCTGCGTCGCCCCCGATTCCTCCCCCAACCGAGCGCGCATCGCCATTCTGGTCCTCCTCGTCTCAATTCTCTCCCTGACCGCTTAAGTTGACGACCGTCAATGTAAGCGGTTCGAGGGCTCAGGGCGGTCACCTGTCCCCCCGGAGAATCCTCCGGAAGCCCCTGACCGCTTAAGTTGACGACCGTCAACTTAAGCGGTCGGAGGAAGGCACCAGTCTCAACCTCCCGGGCCCGCCTCCCGGCGCCCCACCGGATGCATCAGGTGGGCGCACCGCGCAACCTCCGGGCCTTCGCTGGCCGGCATCCATCCGTGGCTGGCCACTTTGTCGTTTGGCACCCATCGCCCATTCCGTTCTCCTCGCGGCTGTGAACGTCAACGGTCGCTCGCTCTTCTTCGGCTCCTTTTCGCTCGTGCTCGTCGGCCTGCTCGCCGGTGTCTGGCTCTCGCACACCACCGCGCTCGCCGCTACCCTGGTGCCCGCCAAACCGGCCACGACGGCACCGACCACTGCCACGCCCGCACCCGAGGCGCGCTCCGTCGCCCCCCGCGCCGACCTCGGCGAGGGCGAACAGCGCAACATCCGCCTCTTCGAAGAGGCGTCGCCGTCGGTTGTCTACATCACCTCAGTCGCCCTTCAGGAGGATTTCTTCAGCCGTGACATCACCCAGATCCCGCTGGGCACCGGCTCCGGCTTCATCTGGGACGACGCCGGCCACATCATCACCAATTTCCACGTCATCCAGAATGCGAATGCCGTGCGCGTCACCCTCTCCGATCGCACCACTTGGGAGGCCGACCTGATCGGCGTCGCGCCGGAAAAGGATATCGCCGTGCTCCAGATCAAAGCCCCGCGCGAAAAGCTCCGCGCCCTCGCCGTGGGTACCTCGCACGACCTGCGCGTCGGCCAGGCCGTCTTCGCCATCGGCAACCCCTTCGGCCTCGACCAAACCCTCACCACCGGGATCGTCAGCGCCCTGGGCCGCGAGATCCAAGGGGCCGACGGCACCCCCATCCGCGATGTCATCCAAACCGACGCCGCCATCAACCCCGGCAACTCCGGCGGCCCGCTGCTCGACTCGGCCGGCCGGCTCATCGGGGTGAACTCCGCCATCCGCAGCCCTTCCGGCGCCTCGGCCGGCATCGGCTTCGCCATTCCCGTCGACGCGGTCAACTGGGTGGTCCCCGAGCTCATTGCCTACGGCAAAGTGCGCCGCCCCTCGCTCGATCTGGAAGTGGCCAACCCCTACGTAACTCGCCGCCTCGGCATCGATGAGGGCCTACTCATCCTCGACGTCGCGCGCGGTGGAGCCGCCGCACGGGCCGGGCTGATGCCGACCACGCGCACGCGCCGCGGCGAGATCAGCCTGGGGGACATCATCACGGCGATCGACGGCCAGCCCATCCGCGCGCCGGGCGATTTGCGTCTCGCCCTCGAGCGCAAACAACCGGGCGACACCGTCCAAGTCACCGTGCGGCGCGCACGGCGCGAGCTCACGGTGCCGCTGGTCCTCACCGAGCCTAGATAGGTGGTGGCTTGGGTCTCCGGACCCATGGCCCGATCCGTCACGCGGCAGCGCGGCCTCCGCACCTTGTCACTTGGCCCGTGTCACTTGGCCCTTCTCCTCACCGGCGTTCTGCCTTCTGCATTCTTCCTTCTGCCTTAGGTCCGCCGCTCCGACTCCCGCATTGCCAGCGCACCGCTTTTCCCCACGTTTGCGGCCATGTCCGTCCCGATGCCCACCAGCCGTGCGGTGTGCTCCCTCGTGGTGCCCAGCTTGGTGGCCGCTTCGCCCGCCACCGCCATCGAGCAGCTCGCCGCCGGGTTCGGACAATTCCCCGGCCTACCCGGCGCCCGCACCATCGCCGCCGCCGCCCTCGAACGCGAGGCCCAGGCCTCCACTTTCCTTGGTCACGCCACCGCCCTACCGCACGCCCGCATCATCGGCCTCTCCCACCTCACCGTGGCCTTCGGCCGCGCCGCCCGCCCCATCCCCTGGACCCGCGACAGCGACCCGGTGCAGCTGATCTTCCTCGGGGTGGTGCCCGCCGACCAGCCGCGGCACTATCTTGAGTTCATGCGCGCCCTGGCCAAGGCCCTCACCGATCCCCAAATCGCCGGCGGCCTGCTGAGCGCTCCCGACGAGCCGGCGATCCGCGCCTGGTTGCGCCTGCATCTGCAACTGCAATGAGCGACTCGCGGCGCGGCCTCAGCGGCGACACCCTTCACGAGATGCGCCGGTTGCGGCGCCTGCTCCTCGGCCTGCGTCTGTGGGCATGGCTGCGCCCCAGTGATCGCCAGGCCCTGCTCTGGTGGGCCGTCGCCGCCGGCCTGCTCGGCGCCGCCGGCACCGTGGCCTTCCGCTACGCCGGGCTCGGCCTCCAGCTTCTGATTACCGGAAGCACGGGCGACGAAGTGGCGATCTTCGCCGGGCTCGCCTGGTGGCAACGCCTCTGCATCCCTGCCGGCGGAGGTCTCATCGCCGGCCTGATCCTGCTGCTCGCCCACCGCATGGGCGACCGCAAGGCCACCGACTACATGGAAGCCGTCGTCGTGGGCGACGGCCGGGTACCCGTGCGCCCGAGCGTGATGCGCTCGCTCTCCGCGCTCTTTTCGATCTCCTCCGGCGAGGCGATCGGGCGCGAAGGACCCCTCGTGCAACTGGCCGCGGTAGCCGCCTCGATGCTGGGCCGCCTGCGCCGGATGGCCCCGGCACGGATGCGCCTGATCGTCGCCTGCGGCGCGGCCGCCGGCATCGCCGCCGCCTACAACACCCCGTTGGGCGGCGCGCTCTTCGTCGCCGAGATCGTGCTCGGATCGATCGCGATGGAGACTCTCGGCCCGTTGCTCATTTCCTCGGTCGTGGCCGTGCTGGTGAACCGGACCTTCTTCAGCGACGAGCCGATCTATGCGGTGCAGACCGTGGCCGGCCCCTCCTTCGGGGCGATGCCCTTCTACATCCTGCTCGGGCTAGTCTGCGGCGTCGGCGCCCATGGCTGGATGCGCCTGCTGCGCCACTCCACCCGCGCCTTCAAGTTCACCCGGCTGCCGCTGGTGCTGCGCCTCACCCTCGGCGGGGTCATCGTCGGGGCGCTCGCCGTCTGGCACCCGCAGGCCGCCGGCAACGGCATGTCGGTGATCCAGGATCTGCTGCACAACCACAACCAAGCCGTGCTGCTCCTGCTCGCCGTGGCCGTCGCCAAGATTCTCGCCACCGCCGCGGCCTTCGGCTCCGGAGCGGTGGGCGGCGTCTTCACCCCCACCCTCTTTGTCGGCGCCACCGTGGGGGCACTGCTCACCGCCGCGGTGGCGCTCATCCCCGGCGCGCCCGCGCTCGACCCCACCGGCTTCACCCTCGCCGGCATGGGCGGCTTCCTTGCCGCGGCGGCCAACGCCCCCATCACCGCCATCCTCATGATCTTCGAGATGTCGCTCAACCATCAGGTCGTGCTGCCGCTGATGGTGACCACGGTGGTGGCCCTCTTCACCGCGCGCCGCCTGGGCGGGGAGAGCATCTACCGCGAGAGCCTGCAATCGGGTGGGCCCTCGCTCTTCGACCGCGAACTGGGCGAGCTCTCCGTGGCCGATCTCATGCGGCGCGAATTTCTGCAGATCCGGCCCACCGCCCGCTTCAGCGAGCTCGCCGCCCGCCTGCTCAAGTCGCGCCGGGCCCAGGTATTGGTGACGGACGAGGGCGCCATCCTGCGCGGGCTCATCCGTCTCGACGACGTGGAGCCCTACCTGAAGGACCCGTACGTGGCCGAGACGGTGCTGGCCATCGACGTGGCCCACGAGAACATCCCCGCGCTCACGCCGGCCACCTCGCTGGCGCAGGCCCTCGATTCCTTCGCCCGCAGCGGACACGACACGATCCCGGTGGTCGAGGCCGGCAGCAGCCCGCCGCGCGTCGTCGGCGTGCTCGACCGCGAGGATCTGTATCTCGCCGTCTCCGAGATCACCCGGCGCTCCCGCGCCCGCGCCGTGTAAACGGGAGGGCGAGCCTGCGCCCGCGGCGAGTGTAACCATTCCCTTGTGGGAGGGTGCTTGCACCCGACAACCGGCGACAGAGTCGCGAGCAAGCTCGCTCCCACAACTCCACCAAACCCGCTCACGCCGGGCACAAGGTCAGCCGAGTTTTGCCCGTCCGCGCCTCGGTGGATCCGATCGGATACGAGGAGAGCAACGACCGCACCAGGGAGATCAGCTTCTCCAGCTTCACGGGCTTGTCCACGGCCAGGCCGGGTTGTAGCAGCGGAGCCAGGTCGGCCTCCACCGAAGGCAGGTCGCCGGAGATGAGCAGGCAGGGCAGATCCAGGCGCACCGCCCGCAGCAGCCGCAGCAGATCGAGACCGGTGAGGTTGGGCATCATGTGGTCGGTAATGACCAGATCGTAGGAGTTGGCGCACAGCGCCTCCCAGCCCACCGCACCATCGCCGGCCGTATCGACCCTGTAATTGAACAGCTGCAGCGCGTCGCCCAGGACCCGGCGCACATCGGGATCATCATCAACCACCAGGATACGGGCGGGGCCTTTATGGTTGGGCTCGGCGGGGAGCGCAGCGGACGGCGAAGCGGCGGAGGCGGGGGTCGAGCCGTTGGGCGAGGGACGGGCGGATTCGGCATTCATGTTAGGACAGCGGATTGAAAGGGGGTCGCCAGAAAATGGCGGGCCGGGCCAGCGGAGTCGCACCCACGACCGGGACCGCGGGCAGGCGCCGGGCGCCGAGCCGGGGGAGCCGGACGCGCCGCGTGCGGTGATTCTCCGCCCAAACGCGAGCCAGAGGCGTGAAATCCCGGCGACACGCGGCTGTCGGCGCCCGCAGGCGGGGGACGGGACGGAGAAGCGCTGAGGACATCGGTTTGGGCGGGTTAAAGGGTGGTTCACCTCCCAAAGCGGAATATTCCGCCCCAAACGATCACGGGCCCGAAAATCATCAACGCACGGTGGAGCGCGTGACTCTCGTCTCCGACGCAAACAGCCCCAACGCGGTCGTTCCCGTGCGGTGTAGGCCCGAGTCCCGAGCGGGCGGGGGCACGCCTACCCCGGGCCAAGCCCGCGACCCGATTGGAGTTGATCGGGTCCACCCACAGGCGCCCGGTAATGGCGCGACACTCATGGGGTCCCGCCACTACGGCCGGAAGCAATCAGTCGTACGGCGGGGACGAGGACATTCCCTCCGCGCCTTCCTTCTGCCCGGTGGGGCGGGGTTTACCCCCGCCATCCGGCCGGATCACCAACCACCCACCCCTTGTCACTTATCCCTTCACCCCGCCGCCGCTCCCCTTGTTACTTGTCACTTGCTACTTGCCCCTCATCCCGTGCCACTTGTCACTTGATCCCTGTTACTTGTTCCTTGCCACTTGTGACTTCTCCGCTTCGCCCTGCCGCATGCGGCCGATTTCGCTGAACAGCCAAGCCCGGGCATAGGTCCAGTCGCGGCGCGCCGTCGGCTCGGAGATGCCGAGGACGAGCGCGGCCTCCTTGAAGGTGAGGCCCACGAAATAGCATTGTTTGACCAGCTCCGCCTTGCGCGCGTCGTGCCGAGCGAGCGCATCCAGCGCCTCATGCACGTCGAGCAGCTCGGCGTCGGCCACCCCGGCCGCGTTCGCCACGTGGTCGAGGGCGTCGGCGCTGGTGCGCACCAGCTCGCCGCCATGGCGCACGGCCTGACGCCGTCGCGCGCGATCGATGAGGATACGCCGCATCGCCTCGGCCGCTGAGGCGAAGAAGTGCGCGCGGTTCTGCCAGTCGGGCTGATCTTCCCCTCCGAGGCGCAACCACGCCTCATGGACGAGGGCCGTGGCCTGGAGCGTCTGTCCGGGCGCCTCGCGCGCCATCTTGGCCGCCGCCAGCTTTCGCAGTTCCTCGTAGACGAGAGGCAGGAGCTCGTCGGCCGCCCGGGGGTCGCCTTGGCCGACCCGATCAAGGATGACGGTGATGTCGCGCACACGACACGGAAACCCGGGGGCCGCCCCGGGACAACGCCGAAGTCAGTCCGGAGAGCCTCGATAGATCCCGGAGTCCACACCTTCCGTGAACCGCTCCTCGTAGGTTCCTCCATCAACGGCCTTGCGCGCCGTCTTTATCGAGACACTATCGGGGCGTTATGCAGACTCTCACCGTCACGAAAGCGCGGCAGAACCTCGGCAGCTGGCTCAAGCGAGCTGCCGCCGGCGAGGACATCGGAGTCATCTTCGGCGACAAGGTGATCGCACTCCGCCCGGTGGAGGTGTTCTCGGCCGACTACGCGGAACGAGAGTACGGCATGACGTCCACTGAAGTCGCCAGCGCCGCCAAACGCATTGCGGCCGAAGTCGCCGCCGCTGAGACCGTCAAATTCACCCCCGGTCTGCTCGCCCGTGAAAGTACTGCTCACAAAAAGGTTCCTCGCCGCCGCAAGTGAGCTCTCGCAAGAGGATCGCATCGCCGTCGACGCCTCGCTCTCCGGACTGCTCGCCACCTTCGGCCGTCCCCATGCGCACGCCGGCCGGAGCGTTCGCCCGCTCAAGCCCCCGGTGTACGAGCTGCGCGCCTCGCTCGCGTTACGCGTCGTCTTCGTCCTCGAGGGCGACGTCCTTAAAGTGGATTTCGTCGGCGACCCCAGCGCCATGCGCGACTACCTGAGAAACAGGCGCTGACGCCCCCGTCCGGTGCGCTTCGGCGCCGCATCTATGATCCTCGCCTAATAGACTGACACTAGAAGCCGAGTTCGGCCTGTTTCCAGCAGGCGCGGATGATGCGAGGTCGGCGGCGCATGCGGCGCAGTGCGGCGGTGGCGTGTAGGCTCAGCTCCCAGCCGTGCTCGACGAGCAAGTTTGATCTGGTGTTCCTTGAGGTGAGCCAGAGATACTCGACTGGATGAGTTCTGGAGCGTAGGCGGGCAAGCGCTCCAGCCACAGGCGCCCATTGCTGGCGGCCAGCACTGCCTTCACTGGCTGGCTGCGGTGGATGGCGGCGCCATCCCAGATGACCAGCAGTTTGCCGGGGATGTGGCGCAGCAGCGTTTCGAGGAACTCGGCTGCCTGAGGACCGCGGATACTGCCCTCATGGATGCGAAAGTAGAAGTTCCACAGGGTCAGCCCAGCGATGACCGACAACTTGTCCCAACTGGAAGGATTCGTGCAGCACCGGGGTCTGGCCGCGGGGAGCCCAGGTGCGCACCCGATGCGGCCGGGTACTCAGCCCGCTTTCGTCGATGAAGACGATGGTGCGAGCTTCCCGGCGGGCTTTTTTTTGATGTTCGGCCACTCTACGCGCTTCCAGCGGGCGATGTTCTCCTCGTCGCGCTCGATCGCCCGACGGCTGGGCCGCTGACAACTAAATCCAAGGGAGCGGAGCACCTTCGAGACGTGGCCGGGATGGTAGCGCAGACCAGTGCGCTGACGAATCAGTTTGGTAACGCGAGCCAGAGTCCACACCGCGGTGATATAGCCCTGGCCACGGGCCCTTCGATCAGGGCGGCGGCAAGTTCCTCGCGCTGGGCCTCACTTGAGCTTGGTGCTTGGGCCCAGCCGCTCCGGCGCTACGTAGGACTCGGGGCCGCCTTTGCTCCAGCGCTTGCTGCTAAGTGTGCGCCGACCGCCGACTCACCCCAAGCGGCGAGCCACCTCGCTAGGGCCCTTTGCCCTGCGCAAAGTTCCGCCCGCCTTCAACCGGCGTTGTTCCATCATGGCATGATCTCGTCCTTCGCTCCATGCCACACTAGATCATCTGTCAGTCTATTAGGCGAGACTCAATAGTTCCATGCCCGGCCGGCCGAAGGCGGGCCCGTCATTGACCGGCCGATGCGGCGCGCGGCGCGTCCTTCCCTTGCTAGGGTCGCTCGATCATGGGTGAAGGGGCGGCCCCCTCCCGGTAGCCGTCGCGAATCCCGCCGACGAACTCGCGCCAATGCACGAGCAAGGAACCCACCACAATTAGTCCGAGGGTGAGCAGGAGGGCAGAGCCGATGTGGAAACGCTTGGTACGCACGAGGAGATGGGCAGAAGGCTGAGCGGCAGGACCGGCGATTGATCACATGGTAGCAGGCACCCGGAGACTCGAGCCGAAGTTTGCGTGGCATGGCGGACGTCGGTTCCGGTCAGGCGGTGAGCAGTTTTATGAGATCAGCAACCTGCCCCCTTCTGGGTCCCCCGCCGAGAATTAACACGTCTGTGCCCGCTCTCGCCGAAGCGGCGCCCCGAGCATCGGGACGCCGCGACAAAGCGATGCCGGAATCATGCTGGAATGCAACTGCTCTCTGGCGACGGCGGCTCAAGAGCCGCGCTGTTAACCCATCAAGGCTCGTTACGGTTCTCAATCCCCGGATCAATGATGCCAATCGCCCCGTCCGAGCCGCGCTGGATGATCACGGAGAACTCCCAGTTGGCTTCGGGATTTCGATCGAGGAAGTGACCACGGACCACGAGGCTCGACTCTTTCAACACAGCCGCGGCGAAGTTCCTCCGGCCGTGGCGATCGCTGCGCTTGCCGGAGGCCTTGACGTTTTGCTCGAAGGTGATGCCGACCGGCTTGTAGGTCTCTTTGCCGTCTTCCGAGACGACGCGGATCTCCAAATCGACAGGACCACTGAGCACGAGCGTGCCATCGGCGGGCGTGCCTTTGAAGGTGACCAGCGGATGCTCCGCCAACTGCATGGTGGCGTCGGTGAACTGCGTCGAAGGCTGGGCTTCCGTCACGGTGCGGAAGTTGACGACGGTGAACGTGACTTGGGCGGGGGCTTTCCGTCCTTCTGGACGGGCGGCCTGAGCCGGCAGAACTGCGACGAGTGCCGCGAGAACGAGGAGACGAATGATGTTCTTCATTGGTGTAGGTTGTTGCACAGGGCTCCGCTCAAGGTCGCTTGGACAGGACATCCAAACCCGAGCAACGCCTCGTTACGGGGCGTCAGGACAAAGCTCCGCCGGAATCGCGGCGGAGCGCAATAAATTTCTCGTGACTTCGGCGTGACAAACTAGTGACGCAACAGCTTGTGCTCACACCACTACCTGTCGCCCCCATCGCTTTGGAAGCCAAACGTTCTAATGAGGATCCGAACTTTCGTTCTCAATCTTCGCCCCGGGGTGCTTAACGACGAGGGTGTCGCCCTTGAGCGACACTCGACGATGGGGCCGCTTGAGTTGCATCGTGTAGGCGGTGTCGCGGGCACCACGTAGCTCCGGGGAAAGAACCGGCTGAAACTTGGTGACGGTGATGATGACTTCGGCAGGACTAAGGACGCTGGCTGCAGCTTTGGCTGGTTTCATTTTAGGTTGTGTTGGGGTGAGTCGCCGGGAATCGGCGGAAGAATCAAGGCATCGATTCCGGAGCGCCGGGCGTTATCGCCGAAGGCCACGGCTCGAGCGGGACATATCCGATCTTGTGAAGTCTTTCGGCGATCAATCGCGCCTCGTCGATCCGGCCGAGCGCCGCGACTGCCCGTGCCGCAGGGTCGAGTAGCCGCCAATGGAGACTGCCCTGCATCCGCAGGCCTATCAAATCCACAGCTCGTTGCCAGCGGACGCGAGCCAGGGCGAGGTCACCGGTTTGTGCTGCGATCTCGCCAGCCAAAACCCAGGCGTGAGCGCATTCGCCAACCTCCGCGTTGGTTGTCCGATTATCGAGGACAAGCGCTTCGCTGACCTCCACTGCCCGCTGAGCTAGTGCCATAGCCACTGCCGGATCGGTACCGGCGCGCATCCGGGCATCAAACAACAGGGTTTTGGCGAGCCAAAACGCGAACGACCGGCTCGTTGGCTCATTTGCAGTCAGTCGCTCCAGCTGAGGTCGAACATCGGTCGTCAGTTGCGCAGCCAAGAACGAGTTTCCCTGCTTCCAAACAAGCTGTGCCTCCTTCAAACGCGCGTTCAAGACCGCGATGCTCCAGCGATAGTTGGCGGAATCGTGCTTCGCCAACTCCTCAAGAAGCCGGCGGGCCTCGACTATCATCCTAGTAGCCGCAGCGTATTCGCCAATCGCCATCGCCAAATCGGCTTGAAGCAGCAGTGCGTCGCCCAGTTTGAACTTCCATCGCGCCACCTGGGCTCCCGTCGAACAAGTTCTTCAAGCAACACCACCTGTCGGGCGTAGCGTTGCTTCGCTTCTCCAAACTCGCCCTGCTGCTCCGCCACCCGCCCTAGCCACGAATGGGCATCGGCCATCCAGAAGCGCAGGTCGAGATCATCGGGTTGGGCGGCGCTCATACGCTCCAACAATTGCGAGCTCGTTGAGAAAGCCGGCACGGGCAGCGCCTAAATCGCCGCGCTGCTCGGCGAGGGCTGCAAAATTGTGATCGGCGTTAGCGAGTTCGCCCTGCCACTTCGGGTCGGCGGGATTCAGCCGCACGAGGGCGGCGGCGGTGTCGTGGTAGCGGCCGAGCCACTCGGCGGCCGAGCCGAACTCGCCGCGCTGCCAGTGCACGAAACCGATCCAGTACTCCGCCTGGCCGCGTTCGAAGAGCATGTCGCCATTGGCCGGATGCCGGGCGGCGAGCGCGGACGCGCGGTCATAGGCTTCCGTGAAGGCGGTAAGTGCCTCGGTGTACCGGGCCTGATCCATGCGGATCTCGCCGATCTGACTGAGGGCCTTCGCGTAGCGGGTGAGCGTGGCATCGTCGAGCCCCTCGGCCTTGCGGGCCGAAAAATGCTGCAGCGCGCGGTCGCCCACCGATTCGAGCACGTCGAGCCGGCCCACCTTCGCCAGCTGCTTCCTCAGGTCGCCGAGCATGAACCCGAGCAGATCCTCGGCGTGGGCGCGCTCCGTCTGCGCGAGGCGTTCGGCGAGGCGCGCGCGCACCGCCTGAGCGACGCTGACGACTGTGCCCGCCACCAGCGCGAGGGCCACCGCGGCGGCGGCGCCGCAGAGCAGGCGGTTGCGCCGGATAAGCCGCCCGAGCCGATACACCGCCGTGGGCGGCCGCGCCGCCACCGGCTCGTGCTGGAGATGGTGCAGGATATCCCGGGCAAACTCGCTGGCTGTCCCGTAGCGGCGGCTACGGCTCTTCGCGAGCGCCTTCATCACGATCCAGTCGAGGTCGCCGCGCAGCAGCAGCGAGAGCTGCGCCGGCGCCGTGCTGTGTTGGCGCGCCGTGGTGGCACGGTCGGCGTCGCCAAGGGTGTTGAGCCGGGTCGAGGGTTTCGGTGGCTCCACCTCGCGGATGATCCGGCGGATCTCGTCGAGCCCGGCCTGCAGCAACGTCTTCGGATCGAAGGGCGGCCGGCCCGTCAGCAGTTCGTAGAGCAGCACCCCCAGGGAGTAGATGTCGCTGCGGGTATCGACATCGTCGGCGGTGAGCTCCGCCTGTTCGGGGCTCATATAGGCGGGGGTGCCGATGAACTGCTCAAACGCGGTGAAGAGCGTGCGATCGGTCAGGCGGCCCTGCGTGGCCTTCGCGATACCGAAGTCGATGACCTTCGGAACCGGCTCGCCGTCGTGGAGGGTGACGAGGATGTTGGAGGGCTTGAGGTCGCGGTGGATGATGCCCTTCTGGTGTGCGTGCTCGACGGCTTGGCACACCTGGGCGAAGAGCCGCAGGCGGGCGCCGGTCGGGAGGTGGTGCTCGTCGCAATACCGCGTGATCGGCACGCCGGGCACCAGCTCCATGACGAAGAACGGCCGGCCGGTGGCGGTCGCCCCGGCGTCGAACACCCGGGCGATGCCGGGGTGGTCCATCAGCGCGAGCGCCTGCCGCTCCGCCTCGAAGCGGGCGACCACCGCGGCCGTGTCCATGCCGAGCTTGATGACCTTCAGGGCCACGCGCCGGCGCACCGGCTCCTCCTGCTCGGCCATCCACACCACGCCGCAGCCGCCTTCCCCGATCTGCTGCAGCAGCTTATAGCGACCGATCCGATCGCCGGGCCGGTCGCCCGGAGCGGAAGGGGCGCCCTCGCGCGGTTCGGACATGAAGCCGCCCGCCCCGTCGTGCGCCGCGAGCAGGGCCTCGATCCGCTGGCGTAGGGCCACATCGCCCCCACAGGCACGGTCGAGAAACGCCGCACGCTCGCCCGGCAGCAGTGCCGCGGCCTCGACAAAGAGCTGCGCTTCCTGTTCGGCGGGGTCGTTCATCCTTGTTTCAACCCTTGGACACAAAGCAGCTGCCCCGCAACCGAACTATCGATGGCCACGAAAGGGCACAAAGACGCACAAAAAGGCCGGCGCGGTTTTCGTGACCCTTGGTACCTCTTTGTGGCCAATCGGATTGGTCCGTCGATTGAGGGAAAGGGTGCACAAGCAGGAAGGGGTTCGGAGGTAGCTGCGCAGCGAGCGAGCGTGGCAGTCCGCGCCGCCCGAAGGGGTCGGTGGCGCCGGCAATCAAAGGACGGGAGCAGCCTGATACGAGCAGTGGTGAGCACAATGGAAGAATTGATCCGAGGCCCCGACCAGAGGGTGCCCCAGCTCCAATGCGCAAAATCCGGCGCGAAACGATCATCCCAGAATCGCGGTCCCTCGCCGCGCCGCGAAGCCCACCTTCCGGTCGCTCTGTCTGACTCGCTGCAGGACCTCATGCTCCGCATCGCCCCGTCGACCGCCGGGATCCGCAACCTGAGACGACTTCGCCTGCGTCGAATCCCGTGCGCCCGCCCGGCGCGCCTCGGTCCGGCGGGCGCCGCCGCGTTTAGACTTCCCGCTCCCAATAGCCGACGTCCACCCAGCGTCCCATCTTGAACCCGACCTCTGAAAAATGGGCGACCTTGCGGAAGCCGAAGCTTTCGTGAAGACCCTGACTGCGCTCGTTGGGCAACGCGATGCCGGCGATCACGCGGTGCAAACCGGCCGCCGCCGCCAACTTGAAGAGCTCGACATACAGCGCGCGTCCGATGCCCGCCCGCAGACAGCCGTGGTCGACATACGCCGAGCACTCGACGGAGAACCGGTAGGCCGACCGCGCTTTCCACGGCGCGAGATAGGCGTAGCCCGCCACGCGACCGTCCTGCTCGTGCACCAACCAACTCCCGGACTTCGTGGTCTCGGCGATCCTGGCTTCCATCGCCGGAACCGTGACCGGCACCTCTTCAAAAGATATCACGCTGGTGAGCACATAGTGGTTGTAGATCTCCGCGACACGAGCGGCGTCGGCAGGCTTGACGGGGCGAATCATGGTAACAGGGGTTCCGTTCGTTGTAGCGCCTTGCGTGCCGACATCCGAGTGTGGCCAAATTGAGCCGACGCCGGCGCCCCGCCCGCATTACCTCATCGGTCCGCTTGGCGCGTTTCGCCTGCGGCGGACCATCGGTCCGTCTCGCCGATGAAGAGAAGTGATGCTTGCGCAAGGCGGCCTTGCACCGCACGCCGCCCGACCGCTGGCACCGGGGCTGCTCCGGCTGCCGCACACTTCCGCCACCCGCCACCATGGAAACGATTGAAACGCTGAAAGCCGAAATCAAGAAGCTCAGTTCCCTTGCGGTGCAGACCAAGATGGACTTGCACGACCTAGAGCACTTTCAATAAAACTGTAGCCATTGGGCGCCGGGGCGCTCATGGTGGCGAGCATGAAGACGATCTCGCTGGATCTCAGAGGCGAATCTTGGCCGCCTCGACGCCCAGGAGGGAACCCGGGAGAAGTGGCCAAGCGCTGGGTCGGTGATGGTTAAGAAGCTACTACAGCAACGCAGTCGGACCGGCGACATCGCCCACCGGCATCGTTTTTCGGGACGCAAAGCCAAGATCCTGCCCGAGTATCGCGAGCGTCTGGGGCCCTCATTGCCGCGCAACCAGATCTGACCCTGTCCGAGATCAAGGCCCGGTTGGCAATGTCCTGCAGCGTACCGGCGCTGCATTACGCACTGGTCGCCATGGGACTGACTTTTAAAAAGACGCTGCATGCCGCCGAGCAAAGTCGCCCGATGTCGCCCAGGCCCGAGCGCAATGGAAGCAAGAACAGGGAAGCTTCGCCCCGGCCCGGCTGGTCTTCATCGACGAGTCGGCCGCCAAGACGAACATGACCCGCCTGCGCGGTGGCGCCGTGGGTCAGCGTCTGGTCGCCAGTTGCCCCGGCCATTGGCAGACGACCACGATGATCTCCTCGGTGCGCGTTGATGGCTCGAGTGCCTGCCTCACCATCGAAGGCCCCACCGACACCGCGGTGTTCCAGGCTTACGTTGGCGAAGTGCTTGTGCCGACCTTGTGCCCCGGCGATCTGGTCGTGCTGGATAACTTGGGCGCCCACAAAAAAAGCGACTCGCGCTGATCACCGCCACCGGCGCGCAGGTTCGTTTCTTGCCGGCCTACTCGCCGGATCTCAATCCCATCGAAATGATGTGGAGCAAGGTGAAAGCCTTCCGCGGGCTGCCCAAGCTCGCACCCCGACCCTGCTCACCGCCATCGCCAAGGCCCTGGCGACGGTCACCGCCGAAGATGCCAAAGCTTGGTTTGCCGCCTGCGGCTATAGTTTTAATTAAAACGCTCTATCCGAAGAATTGCCGACCGACTGGCAGCGCATTCCGGAGGTGGCGCAGAAGACGTTCCAGACCTACGAGCGCCTCGCCGCGGCGAAACAGAAATTGGCCACGCTGGGTGGTTGACGCCGAGGTTGGCCGGAGGACCACGCGGCGGAACAACGCACGACGCGAAACCCTTCCCGGTGGCCGCGCGCGGCGGAGGCCTCGCCCGAGACCGTCGAGGTGGCCCGCTTGTGTCGAGCCGATTGCCGCGCCCAAGCAGAAAGGCACAAAGCTTCCCCGATACGGTACGAGACCTGCATAGACCCGGTTCCACTATGGATCGCATCGAAACCAGCTACGGAACGGTCTCCGGCATCACAGATCAGGCCACATACGCCACCGGCGCCCTCAAATCGTGTCGGCTGATGGCTGAAAACCGCCTTCAGACCCCGTTTGGTGAGATCATCCCGCTCTACCAGATGGCGGAGCTCGGTGAGCGCCAAAAGAAGGACCGGCGCTCGTTGGGCTTTTTTGAGAACGGCCGGATCAAGAGCATCGCGCTCGATCGCGCGACACCGTTGCAGACCCCGCTGGGCCTGATCAAGGCCGAGGCGGTCAGCTTCCACGAGAATGGGGAGATCAACCGCCTCTTCCCCCTGAACGGCCAGATCGACGGCTACTGGTCGGAGCGCAAGGAGGCCGAGTTGGCCGAGCCCATGGATTTTGATCTACCCGTGGGCCGGTTCCGCGCCTGTGTCATCAGCCTGCATTTCTATCCGAGCGGTGCCCTGAAATCACTCACGCTCTGGCCAAGCGAACGCATCACGATCCAGACGCCGATCGGGCCCATGCGCATCCGCAAAGGATTCTCCCTCTACGAGGACGGCACGCTGCGTTCGGCAGAGCCGGCTAAGGTCGAGGAAGTGAGCACGCCCATCGGTGTGGTGAAGGCCTTCGACGCGGAAATGATCGGCATGAGCGCCGATCTGAACTCCATCCAGTTCACCCCGGCGGGCAGGCTGGGTTCGGTGAAAACCATTCATACCGGTCTGCGCGTCCTGGTGGCGGGCCGCGAAGAGACGCGCATCGAGCCCTTTGAGACCATCAGTCGCATCGACGACGAAGGGAAGCGCACGGTGCCGATGCAGATCGAATTTGGGGACGGCTCGTTGAAGGTCGTGGCCCAGCACACACACGTCCTCGATTTGGCGCAGAGTTCGGTGACGACCTTCATCCGAGCGCAGGTGATCCGCGAGGCCTGCTCGTCCTGCTCCGGCTGCGAGGGCGGCGACGGCTGCTGCCAGAACTAACGCCGCCCGTGCAACAGGGCCATGCCGCTTGCCGGTGGGCGCGCTTGACCCCCAAGCGCGTGTGACCGCGTTGAGGTCCACCTTGGTCAGCCCAAAGGCGAGACTCAGGGATGCGGTCGTAGCTGGGCGACGCAGTCGCTCAGCCGCTTCCATCGCGTCCTCTAGAAGTAGTCGTCGTTCCAGATCTCAAGCGCCGGCAGACGCGTACCGGGAGCACGCGCTATCGTATCAAAGATCGGGCGCAGGTTGAGGCGGCGAAGCGTGTCGAACACCTCCACGCCGCGTCCGAAACGGGCGTCGATCGGGCCATGAATCACGACATGATGCGGCCGCCAGTGCTTCGCGTGCTGGATCAGAAACGCCCGAAATTGCTCATACGGGATGCGCTGCTCGCCGATGTAGACTCCGTCCAATTCCACGAGCACATTCATCACTCGGATACCAGACGGGGAACGATCCTCCCACGGATAGCCCTCACAGAGCTCCTCCGCCTCCGTCCCCCTCGTCATTGTCAGCCCGGACGATAGGCCCGCGCCCTCCCGCGGCTTCCACGCCGCAAGGTAAGCCACCAAGCCGAGCACGGCCCCAGCAGCAATCAACGGCGGAAGCCATGGGGGAAGGATCTTCATTCGCAGCCAAGCTGGCGCGGGCATTCC
The DNA here is from genome assembly GCA_016711225.1 of Opitutaceae bacterium. Taxonomy (GTDB): domain Bacteria; phylum Verrucomicrobiota; class Verrucomicrobiia; order Opitutales; family Opitutaceae; genus CAJCBL01. The sequence goes on along the minus strand of JADJTK010000001.1, from coordinate 67,836 downwards.
TCAAAGGGAACCCGAAACGAAATACAGGGCACACAACTCGTTGTGCCCGTTTTCGTCCACCCCGAGGTGCCCTTCTCTATTTCGCAGACGATCCTTTGCTCCGCGGTGCCGCGGCGGTGGAGCCTTTTCCGAGCAGGAGGAATCCGAGCAGGAAACACAACGTCGCACCGAAGGTCGTCGCGATCCACAGACCGGGCACCTGCGCCTGCAGTTCAGCGAGCAAGGCTGGGCCTCCAAAGAAGGTGATCAGGGACGAGGTGGCGAGCAGCGCTCCGATTCCGAAGCCGAAGACGAGCAGCAGAAACCCAAAGCTGCGGTGCTGGAGGTAAGCCCGGCAGGCGAGGATGAAGACGGCGATCGAGACGGCTTGCGGCAGCGCGACGTGGATAAGGGCGGAGGTGTTCATGGATAGGTGTCGGGCGTGGGCAGTCCGGAGTTTCCGGTCCCCAACCGGGAAGTCCATCGCCCAGCCCCGGCCCGACCCACCTTCACACATTCCTCGCGAAGCTACCCGCGGGAAGTCTCTCCTCTGCCGACCGGTCCCTGTCGGCCCCCTACCGATGGTGGGCGTTGAGGCTACGCAAATGCCGCGATTCCCATTTGACACCCAGGCATGTGTACTATTGTAGTAGCACACTATGGAACCCTTGGACGCCTCGTCGTGGAAAATCGAATTTCACTCTGGAATTCCAGTCTACAAGCAGATCATCCACCAGGTGCAGGCGGCGATCACAGCAGGCCGGCTCAAGGAGGGCGACCAACTGCCGACCATTCGTGCGCTCCATCAGCAGCTGGCGGTCAACCCAAACACTGTCGCCAAGGCTTATCGCGAACTGGAACACCTGGGCCTCCTCTCCGCGGAACACGGCAGTGGCTGCTTTGTTTCGGCCCCGCCACCGGCGCCGAAACGGTCCGCCACCGAAACCCGCGCTAAGGTCGATGAACTTAGCGCGCGCTTTGCCGCCGAAGCACGCAGCCACGGCATTTCCCTCGAACAAATCATCCAAAACCTAACCCAAAGAAAATCCCATGTCTGACCCCGCTCCCAGCAAACTCAGCCGCAGCTGGCTGCTGTTCACCACGTCGCTCCAAGTTCTGCGGCAAAACAAGAGGTTGTTCCTCTTCCCGATCGTGACCTCGGTCTGCTCGGTAATCATGCTGCTCTTTTTCGTCGCCCCCGCCCTGCTCTACCCGAGTGGTCATGATCTCCTGGACCTGGCCCATTGGCGGACCCTCGGCCATCAGTTGGGCTTGGATTTCGAATTGGATGGCAGCCGTTCCGCCCTGCACCCCAATGCAATCCTCTACGGCTACGCCGTCGTCGTCTATATGGTGTCAATGTTCACGGCTACGTTCTTCAACGTGGCCTTCTATCATGAGATCCTCAAGGCGCTGGCCGGCGACCCGGTCTCTATCCGCGCCGGCCTGCGCTTCGCCAGTCAGCGGGTGACCACGATTCTAGCATGGAGTCTCTTTGCCGGGCTCGTCGGCCTGATCATCAAGATGCTGGAGGAACGCTTTGGCTGGATCGGCCGGTGGGTGATGCGATTCGTCGGCATGGTCTGGAGTGTGGCGTCGGTCTTTGTGATTCCGGTCATGATCCGGGACGGCGGCACCAACCCGCTTATGTTGCTACGCAGCTCGGCCGGGACCCTCCGGAAAACCTGGGGCGAATCTCTGATCAGTTACGTCGGTCTGACCATCGGCTCATGGCTCGTGTTGCTCGGTTCCGTCGTTTTCCTCGCCGGTGCCGTCGCGCTCACGATGATGCTGAATTCCGCAGCACCCATAGTGCTGGCGGTCCTGGTCTGGCTCGTGGCGATGCTTTCCTTGGCCTTTCTCGTCGCGGTGGCTGGGCACGTCTACCGCTGTGCCTTATATGTCTATGCCTCGGAGGGCGTGGTGCCCGCGCCCTACAGCCCCGCAATGATGGACGCCGCGTGGAAAATCAATAAATCAGCGGCTGCGCCGGTGTCCTGAACAACCTGAGGGTCCCGTTACCTCCCCCCCTCCAACTCCGCACGCAATGTTCTCGCGCCCATGAAAATGTACCTCCTCTCCCTCTTCATTCTCGTCGGCCTCACCGGATTCGCCCGCGCGGCCGACCCGGCTGCCGATGCCGACTGGGCCGTCCTCCAGGCGATCGCCTCCGAGGAGCCAGCCAATGGCGACCAGTTGAAAAACGACCAGAGGATGCGTTGGATGGACGACTACGCGGCGCGCTATAACGAAAAGGCACTCCAGTTCATCGAACGCTATCCCACCGATCCACGCCGCTGGCAGGCCGTTGTACTCATGATCGAACGTCCGCGCCTCTTCTTAAAACCCTACCCTCCCGGCGCCGAACCTCCGGCCACGGCTACCGACACGGAGCGGATGCGCGCGCTCTTCAGTCTCACCGATCAAGAGGCCCGCGCGACATGGATGAAGAAACTCGACGGCCTCTCCGCCGCCATGTTTGCCGCGCCTGATGCGACCGACAACCAACGGGCGCTCATCGCGAGCCAGGAACTCAAACGCGAGCTCGGCGCAGCCCGTGGTTGGTCGAACACCGAACTGATCGAGTATTGGGCCAAGATCGAGGCATTCGCCCAAAAATTTCCCACGAGCTCCATCCCCGCCACGCTCGCCTCCCAATACCTGAACCTCATGACGCGGCGCGATCCGGCCTACACCGACCCGACCCTGACGAAGATGGCGGCGAGTTCGAACGCCAAGATCAGCGAGCTCGCGACGAAGAAGTTGCATGCGGCCGAGCTGCGGCGGGCGCCACTTGAGATGAAATTCACCGCCGTCGACGGCCGCGAAGTGGATCTCGCCCAATTACGAGGCAAGGTCGTCCTGGTCGATTTCTGGGCCACGTGGTGCGGCCCGTGTATCGCCGAATTGCCGAATGTGAAAAAGGTCTACGCCGCCTACCACGACAAGGGGTTTGAGGTCGTCGGCATCGCGCTGGAAGACGGTCGACTCCAGTCCACGGACACGCCGGAGCAGACGGCGGACAAAATGACCGCCGCGAGAAAGATTCTCAGCGACTTCACCACCAAGGAGAACATGCCGTGGCCGCAGTATTTCGACGGCAAGGGTTGGAAGAACGACATCTCCACTCTGCACGCGATCAACTCCATCCCCGCGATGTACCTGCTAGACCAAGACGGCAAGGTCGTGTGCACGGACGCACGCGGTCCCAAGCTGGAGGCCGAGGTAAAACGCCTTTTGAAATTGTAGAGATCTGAAAGGGACAGGCCAAAAACGCTGCCTTCCGTACTCCCTCGGTTTCCCTCGGTGCCTACGGGATCGGGTTTCGCCGGCACGGAGGCCGGCGCCACGCGGTTGCGGCGCCGGAACTCCGCATGCATCAAATCTCGAACGCCTACTGCGCCGCCACACGAGGACGGATGAAACGCCGCGAGGAGTCGGAAACCGCGACGAGATCCCGGACGGTCACCTGCACTTGGTTGGGGCCTATCGGGGCGATCGTCTCAACACAATCACGACATCCGGTGATTCGGAACTCCAGGTGACGAGATCGTCCGAGACTTCGACGACATAGTGCAGGTCGGTGGCGTCGGTCCATTTCGGAAACGTGACCTGCCCGTTGTTTGATCCCTCTGCTAGTTCCGGTTCCCCCGGGTTGGTCGGTGCAAAATTCTAAGTTCGCCCCCTTTCCGCCCGTTCTTCCGCCGCAAGCACACAGCCGCAGCGCGGGCGATGTCTTTTGGTTTGGTTTCTGTCGGCATTGCCGCGTGATCGGAGCCGCACGTTTCCCTCCGCTGTTCACTATGAAAGACTCCTGCTTTGCCTTACCGCATCTGCTTCGGCCCCTTCTGCTGGCCCTGGCACTGACCACCCAGATCCTAGCCTCTCCTCCGGCGACCGACGCCCTGGGCGTAAGCCCCGCCCATCAGGAGTTGCACTACTCTGGCCGCACTGGCGAGGTCGCCGCCGGACAGGTCGCGCTCGGCTGGAGTGGCGCGCGCGTTCGCCTGCGGTTCAAGGGCACCGCCGTGTCCATGCGGATGATCGACGACACCAAGGCCAACTTCGTGTTGGTGCGCATCGACGGCGAGCGCCGCGCCAAGCTCCGCCTCGACGCCCCCGACGGCACCTACAACCTCGCCACCGGTCTCCCGCCCGGCGAACACACCGTCGAAATCGTCCGCGTGACCGAGGCCATGCTCGGCCTGCCGCGCTTCCTCGGGTTCACGCTAAGCCCGGGCGCCAGCGTGCTGCCGTGGGGCCGGGAGCCGGACCGCCGTATCCTTTTCGTCGGTGACTCGATCACCTGCGGCTACGGCGTCGAGGTCGATGATCCCAAGCTGCGCTTCACCGCCGACACCGAGAACTTCTGCGACGGCTACACCGGCCTCACCGTCGAGGCGCTGCAGGCCGACTACGTCGTCGTCTCGCGCTCCGGCATCGGGATGCTCCGCAATTACAACGGCCCGCGCGAGGGCAACCCCGACGCCATGCCGGCGATCTACCCGCGCCAGTTTTTCCAGACCGAGCAGCCCCGGTGGAAGCCGGACCGCTTCAAGCCGCAGGTGATCTGCATCAACCTTGGCACGAATGATTTCAGCACGAGCGGGCCCGATGTGGACAAGTTCGTCGCCGCCTACCGCCAATTCACTACGCAGCTCCTTCAGCAGTACCCGCGGGCCAAGCTCGTCCTCCTCCAAGGCCCCATGAACAACCGTGCCGAACTGCGCGACGCCTTGCGCCGCGTGCAGGCAACCCTTCCGCCCAAGCTCGCGCCGCGTGTTTCCTATTTCGAGCTCACCGCCCAGGGCCCGCTCGGCTTCGGCGCTGACTGGCATCCCAGCCGCGCGCAATCGCAGCGCAACGCCGCCGAGCTGACCGCCCATCTCCGCCAGCTCATGGCCTGGTGAGGCGTTCCGTACTGAGCCTGCGCCGACTTCTCGGGGCGGGCGACGCATTTGTTCTCCCCAGCGTCCTGAAGAATCTGGAACTCAACAAGGCGACTCGCTGCGCCGGAGTCTCCGCCCCGAGTTACAGCAAAAGACGCCGCGGGAAGCGGAGGGCCGTAGCGTCAACAGGTGGGCGCGATTGACCCCAAGCGCGTCTCCCGCGTTGACGACAACGCGGTCCACCTCGGTTGGTCGAATCGTCCGTGTGACACAGCCACCCCTTCCCGTCTTGGCAAAAGTGGAGACGGGCGCCAAGGTGCCGTCCCATGTGTGGTTTCGTTTCATTTCTCGCCGCCGCGGCACTGAACCCGGCGTCGCCGACCATGGATCCGGTGACAACGGCACGGCAGGCGGTCGACGCCTTGGGCACGGATGCCCTGCAACGGGCCGGCGCGTACACGACCGGATCCGAGTGGATCGCCGGCTGGGAGCTGGTCGTCGCCTTCCTGATTGCCTGGCTGCTGCTGCGCAGCCGGTTGCTGGCCCGGTTGTGGATGCGGTGGGAGCGGCGATCCACCCTCGTGCGCACCTTCGGCGTCTGCACCGTGTACATTATCGCGTCCGCTCTGCTCGCGTTGCCATGGAGTCTCTATACGGAGTGGTGGCGCGAGGCGCACTATGGCCGAACCAGCCAGCCGCTGGGAGATCACCTCTTCCAGGCCGGACTCTCACTGCTGCTGTCGGCGGTGATCCTCGGCCTGTTCCTGACGGGCGTGTATTTCTTCCTCCATCGTGCGCGGGAGCGCTGGTGGCTCTGGTCGAGCGGATTGGCTGCTCTGGGGTTGGTCGTGGTTCTCCTGCTTTCCCCGCTCCTGATCGAGCCTCTGTTCAATCAATATCAACCGCTCGGGGACGGGCCGGTGCGCCAAGCCCTCGAGCAACAGGCGGCCACGGCCGGCATCCCCGCCGACCGCCTCTTCGTCTATGACGGGTCGCGCCAGTCCAACAATTTCACCGCCAACGTCTCCGGTCTGGGGCCCTTCGCGCGCATCGCGATCTCGGATGTGGCGCTGCACGGAGCCTCGCTCGAGGAGGTGCGGGCGGTGACGGGGCACGAGATCGGCCACTACGTGCTGGGGCACGTCTGGCGCACAGTGGTCGTGTTGTCGTTGCTGGCCCTGGTAGTGTTCTACGCAGTCCACCGGTTGTTCGCGCCGGCGGCGCGCTGTCTGGGTACGAATGAACCGCTAGCCTCACCCGCCGGCTTGCCGGTGCTCGCGTTGCTGGCCTCGGTGCTAATGTTCACCGTACAGCCGTTTTCCAACTGGCTTGTGCGCGTCGGAGAGACAGAGGCCGACCAGTATTCGCTGCAAACCGTGAACCTGCCCGACGCGATGGTGGCGGCGCTGCTGAAGACGGCGGCCTACCGCAATCCCCGCCCCAGCGCGCTGGAGGAGGCCCTCTTCTATTCGCACCCGTCGGTCGAGCGCCGGGTGCGAGCGGCGCTGCAATGGAAGGCCGATCACCCGGGAAGCAAAATTGGACGGGTCGAAAAGGCGCCCTAGTGAGAGGGCAGGTCATCAATGGGAACGACCCGGTCGATACGCAGGCGGAGAAAGCGACGGGGGGCGCCGGCCGGGGCGAGCAGGTCGCTCACGGAGATCGACTTCGGGTAACCAGGGAGCACCACCGGCAGATCGGCCCAGGTGGCGAGGTCGGAGCTGGCTTCGACGACATATTCGAGATCCGGGGCATAGCCTTTGCGCTGGAAGGTCAGGACGGGACGTTGGACCCCGGCCACGTCAACGAAGGCGAAGAGGAACCCAGCAGAGGCCGGGCCGCGCGCGGGGAGGCCAAAGGCATAACGTTCGAGATTAGTGAGGCCGGCGCTGTCGGGGTCGGCCCCGAGGCCGGAGATGAGGTCGTCCGCCAGTTCGGCGCCGGAAAAGTTGCCGGCGCGCCAATCCGCGAAGTCAGTCCAAGCTTCGTCGTGCACGACGACTGCGACCGCGGTGGATACCGGCGAGACATTGCCGGCGGCATCGTGGGCGGCGACGCTGTAGGTGTAGGTGGTGCCGGTGGCCAGCCCGGTGTTGGAATAGGAGGTGGTGGTGACGCCGGTGGCTATTTGCACAGGTGCGCCGGTGCCGGTCGCACGGTAGACGCGGTAGCCGGTGACGCCGACGTTGTCGGACGAGGCCGTCCAGGTGAGGGCGACGGAGGTCGCCGAGACCACCCGCCCCTGCACACCGGTCGGAATCGAAGGGGCGGCGTGGTCGTTGGGGGTGCCGATCGCCCGGGTCATGATCCAGGAGTAGAGGGCGGGGTCCGAGTAGGGAGTGCCGGTGGTGTGGCCCATGCCGGCGTACTCCGAATAGCGGATGACATCGACCCCTTCGAGCGTCAGCACTTTCGTGATTCGTCCGAAGGCCGGCTCATTCAGCACCGTTTCCACGGCCTGGGCGTTGGCGGGATGGTTGCGGATATTGGCGTAGAGTGCCCGGGACACATCGATCCTCGACTGGTCGTCCTGGAGCCCGATGTGCATGGAGATCGCCAGTTTGTTGACCGCCCCTTCCGCCAACACGGACTCGGATTGGCCGGCGAGCCGGATGAGTCCGGCGAAGCACTTCCCCTTGGAGAGAAACCCGCGAATGGTCTTGTAGGAACCCGATCCGCCTGCGGAGAAGCCGGTGAGGTAGACACGGTTGAGGGCGATCCTGAAGCCTTGAGATGCCATGACCTCATCAATGTGATCGGAGAGGGCCGCGCCCCCGGCTTCGCTTGCCTCTTGATACACGAGATAGAAGGCGGGGTAGGTCTTGCGCAGGGCCGTCGTGAAGGCCCCCGACTCGTTCCATGGGCCGAACACGATCAGCGGGTAGACCCGGTTGGCGTTCGCCGCCAGTCGGTAGCCCCAGGGCTCTTCCCAGGAGTAGGTGCCGTCCGAGTACCCGGTGGGCCGATCCGCGTCCGTGAAGGTCTCAACCGGCGGCAGCGGCACCACCATCCGCTCGGCCGCGGCGGCCGGGGCAGCCAGCCCGGCAAGGAGGATAAGGACCGAAGCGATCCGGCGGAAGGGCAGCAGGGTGATGCAGTTCATGATTGGGATGAGACGACAGACCCGATGTATCCGGGCTCTTTTGCCAGCACCGTCAACCGCAAGCACGCGCGCCGGCGCATGTTCGCAGCTCTTTGACGGTGTTGACCGCATGAAGACGCGGGGCGGCGGGGCTCGGCGGAACGCCGCCCTTTCGGACCGGCCCCTTGCACGCGCCTCCTCCGTGTCACCACATCTTGGCGCGGAGCGGACGCGCTGCCACTCACCGGCTGTGACGGCAGAAGTGTTCCGGAATTCTGAATTGTCCCCTTTGGCCCCTTTAATCCGGCAGCCCTCGCTCATGCGCCTGATGGGCATGCAGTACCCTGAAGACGATGACTGCCTCATCCTGCACCTGATAGAACAGCTTGTACGGAAAGCGCCGAAACCGAAGGCGACGGAACCTCCCAAAGTAGATCCGCGATAAGTCGGGGGCACGCTCCAGTTCGATCATCGCGAGGGTGAACTCGTCCAGGAATTCGTCGCCTAATCCTGGCCGCTTGCTTTCGTACAATCGCGCGCCGCGAAGAGATCGCGCTCCGCCTCCGGCCGCACAAACAGCTTCCAGCTCATGGCCGCTGGCGCAACCGCGCCTGCACCTCCGCCCACGGCGAACCGGCGTTGTGATCCGCGTCGTAGGAGGCCTGGGCCTCCTCGAGCAGGCGCCGCTCAGCTTCGCTCGGGCCAGTCTCCTCCTCCAATGCCCACAGTCGATTGAGGATCTCGCGGCGATCATCCTGCGAGAGCTTCGGCAGTTCGCCGCGGATTTCCGCTTTGCTCATGGCCCGCACCCTAGCCGGCCACCGTTCCACATCGAGTCTGCGCCCTTCGTGTCGCCCCGCCAACAATCTCTCGCGCCAAGAAGCAGCGGCGCCAACGCGTGCGCTGCAGCAAAGGCCCCTTCTCCCTGCCTTCCTGCATTCCGTGCCGGCAACCACTCTTCCGACTTTCGCTCCTTCGCACTGATTGGCGTGTTCCAGCGTTCCAACGCGGGGAGGTTTCGCGTCTGACCCGGAGCCAAGCGGGAGCTCAGCGTTCCCAGGACGCCGAGGCTCGGTACCGGAAGCGGTTCCGCCACGACGAACGGAACCACGGGGCGAGAGACCCGTGCCACGGCGGCCCTTGCCCTGAACGGCTCCGCCGTCCAGCTACGGTAAAGGACGACCGAGCAATGACGTTCTCGGTGAACGTCGCTACGCGCGCGACCATCGCTGGATCGCAGCGCGATCCAGCGACGGGGACATGGCGGGCATAAAGCCCGCCCCACCAGCGCGCAGCGCGCCCTCAGCCCAGCTCGGCGAGCACGCGGGTGCCGTCCTTGATGCGGTCGAGCGGGATGAGGTTGCCCTCGATCCGCTTGCCGTCGACCACCAGCGACTTCACGCCCTTGCACACGCCGCTGGGATTGCGGACTTCGATCCGCACCTTCTTGCCGCGGAACACCCGCTCGAACTTGAAGCCGGGCCACGCCTTGGGGATGCAGGGATCGAGGCGCAGGCCATCGATTTCAGGACGCACGCCGAGGATCCACTGGAGCGCGGTGTGCTGGGCCCAGGATGCGGTGCCGGAGAGCCACGCCACGCGGGACTTGCCGGCGTTGCGGTTGCAGGTGGCGTAGGTGGTCTGGCAATGCACGTAGGGCTCGATCTCGCGCAGCTCGGCGCGGGTGTTGTAGGCCGACGGCATGAACGCGCGGTAGTACTCGTACGCGCGGTCGCCGTCGCCCAGCAGCGCCTCGGCGATCACCGCCCAGCTCTGGGTGTGGCAGAAGATGCCGGCGTTCTCCTTGATGCCGTGGTTGTAGATCACGCCACCCATGACGGTCGGCGGCGTGTGCGTGAACGGCGGCGCGCTGAGCATGATGCCGTACGGCGTCGCGAGCTCGCGCTGGAGCGCGTCCATCGAACTACGCCCCTGCTCGGGCGTGGCAGCGCCGGACATCACGGCCCAGACCTGGGTGTTGATGTAGATCCTGCCCTCAGCCTCGGTCTTCGCGCCGTAGCGGTGACCGTCCTCGCCGATGGCCCAGAGGTACCATTCGCCGTCCCACGCGGCCTGCTGGATGGCGGCCTCGAGCTTGACCTGCTCGGCGCGGGCCCACGCGGCCTCCTCGGGGAGTGCGAGGCGGTCCGCGATCTGCGCGTAGGTGACGAGTCCGTACCGGAGCTGGAAGGCGACCATCACGGACTCGCCGTTGTAGCCCATCTTCACGCAGTCGTTCCAATCGGCGTGCAGGCCGCAGGGCAGTCCGTTCTTGCCGGAGCGTTCGAGGTTGAACTCGATCGCACGTCGCAAGTGGCCGAGCACGGTGGCCTCGCCCTGGTCGGCGTACGGGAGCACTTTCTTGTAGAAGTCGAGGTCGCCGGTCTCCGCGACATAGTCGGGAATGGCGTTGAAAAACCACTGGCAGTCGTCGGAGCGGTACTCCTCGCGCTTGGGCGCGGGCATCGCGCCGGGCTTGTGGCTGAACGGCGCCACGACGGGCATCGCCCCGCCGTTGGAGACCTGGCCGGTGAGCATGAGCTCGAGCCGCTCTCGGATCTGCTCGGTGAGCATCGGCATCGCGCCGAGGAAATCCTGCACGGTGTCGCGGAAGCCGAGGCCGTCGCGCTCGCCGTTGTAGACGAGGGAGGCGTGGCGCGACCAGGTGTAGGTGATGAGCGCGTTGTAGGCGCCCCAGACATTGGCCATCGAGTCGAACTCCGCGTCGGGTGTCTTCACGACAGCGGCGCCGAGCAGGCCGTGCCAATGCGCCTTCAGTTTTTGGAGTTCCGCCTCGCAGCGTTCGCTCGTGCCGAACACGGCGCGGGCGGCGTAGCCGTGGGAGTCGGGCGTGCCGAGGCCGAGCATGGCGATGAGCTCACGCGTCTCGCCGGGCTGAAGCTCGATGTCGACTTGAAGCGTGCCGCAGGCGTTCTCGCCCTCGGCGAGGAAGTTGGAGCACTTGCCGTCGATCACCGTCTGCGGGTTGGCGTAGGTGTTGTAGACCGAGCCGAGGAAACGCTCGCGCACCGTCTCGTAGCCGGCGAGCGGGGCGCCCACCAACGCCATCCACAGGCGATGGCAGCCCATGAGGTTGCTCGGATCGAACTTGTGGTACGGATGCACCGCCATGCCGAGCATCTCCTGCTCGACCGTGCCCTTCGTGATGAACTGCGAGTACTGGAGGTTGGTCAGGTCGTTGGGCATGTGCCACGGACTGGCCATCTCGCAGTAGGTGAAGACGGCGAGCTTGCGCGGCTGCTTGCCCTTATTGGTCACCTTCAGGCGCCAGTATTCGAACGCCTGGCCCAGCGGCACGAAGTAGGTGCTCTCGGTCTCGACGGACGAGTAGCGCGAGGTGATCGTGGTGTACGCGGTGCCGTGGCGGCAGGTCGATCTGTACTTGGTCAGCGGCTTGCCCACGGGCTGCCAGGAGGAGGACCAGTAGTCGCCGCTCTCCTGATCGCGCAGGTAGAAGTAGCGGCCGGGCTGGTCGAGCGGCACGGAGTTGGAGCGGAGACGCAAGAAGCGCGAGCTCAGGGCGCTCTTGTAGAAGGAGTAGCCGCCGGCGTTGTTGGTGATGATCGCGCCGTAGTCGAGCGACCCGAGGTAGTTGCTCCACGGACGGGGCGTGTCGGGACGCGTGATGACGTACTCTTTGGCTTTGTCGTCGAAATGGCCGAATTGCATGGGAGTCGGGGGATGAAGCGGAAAGACTGACCGCTAAATCACCAACTAACCTGCCTGCCAAGCACGCGTTGGGCATTGCAGCATTTTCGGCCCATTCCCGTGCCTGAACCAAGGCTGGCCCTCACTTGGCCGCAGAAGCCGCGGCCCGAGCAACAATTTGGAGAAGATCCGCCAGCCGGTAGGGTTTCCCGAGGAAATCAATGCCCTCACGGCCGGAGAAGTCCCCGCCAACGACTTCGGCGCTATAGCCGCTGGTGTAGATCACCTTCAATGCGGGCTTCGAGGCCAGGAGCTGCTGGGCCAGTGCGATGCCATCCAACCCGCCGGGCATCACCACATCGGTGAACAGAATCTCAATCCGGTCGCGTTGCTCCTTCCAGATTTCGAGCGCTTCGGGGCCGGATGCCGCCTCGATCACTTCATACCCTTCTCCAGTCAAGGCACGGTGAGCCAACGCCCGCACCCCGTCGTTGTCCTCCACGAGCAAGATCACGCGGGCGCCACCAGCCACCGGCCGCGCGGGCGACTCGACGAGCCGCGCGGGGACGAAGGGCTGCACCGTCTCGGCCGGGACGCACACATGGAAAGTACTGCCCCGACCGACTGCCGTCTCGACTTCGATCCACCCCCGGTGCTGTTCCACAATCCCAAACACAGTCGCCAGACCGAGCCCGGTCCCCTTGCCCACATCTTTGGTGGTGAAGAACGGCTCGAAGATCCGCGGCAGCACGGCCGGCGGAATGCCGGAACCCCCGTCTCGCACCGACAATCGCACAAATGTCCCCGCGCGCGCCCCATGCACCGCCGGCACGGCATCGGCGGTGATCGGCACGACCGCACTCGAGACGGTGATGATGCCGCCACGCGGCATCGCATCGCGGGCGTTGACCACGAGATTGAGCACGACCTGCTCAAGCATCGTCGTATCGGCCCGGACGGGCGCCACCCCGGGCAAGAGGGCCAAGTCGATCCGGATCACTTCGCCCACCAAGCTCCGCAGCACATCCGCCATTTCCCGAACCACCCGATTGAGATCGATGGGGGCGGGGTTGAACGGCTGCTTACGACTGAAGGCGAGCAGCTGCTTGGTCAGTGCGGAGGCGCGAGACGACGCCCCTCGAATTTCACCAATCAGGTGGGTGATGCCCTGCGGCAACGTCTCGCGTTCGAGCAACATGACGTTGCCGAGAATCACGGTCAGGAGGTTGTTGAAATCATGGGCGATGCCGCCGGAAAGCCGGCCCACCGCCTCCATCTTCTGGGTCTGGCGCAACTGCTCCTCGATGCGCCGTTGCGCTTCCTCGGCGCGTTTCTGTTCGGTGAGGTCCGAGCAGATGACCAACGTCCGTTCCCCCACGGCAGAGGTGGTGACGACGGTATGGCGGAGCGAGCCGTCTTTGTGGGCCACGGCGGTTGCCACCGGCTCGATCGAGCGTCGGGTCGCGGCCGCTTCGGCGATCCGGCGGCGCCAACCGTGGACCCATTCCTCGTTCGCCACCGACTCCGCCTTGGCCAACCGCCACCAGGTCTCGAGGTCCGGGATCTCCGCCGCGGCGTAGCCGAACACCCGGGTGAACGCGGCGTTCACGTAGAGAATCTGCTGGGGCTGATCGAGCATCACCATCGGCACCGGCGAACTCTCGATCATCTGCAGCTGGAGTTCCTCCCGGTGCCGGATCTCCGCAATCTCGTGACGGCGCCGGCGCTCGCGAGCGAACCAGGCCAAGGCCAACAACCCCACCCCTGCCACCACGAGGACGGCACGGAACCACCAGCGATTGTGGATATACGTCGGCAGCACGAAACTGAGCCCGGCCCCGGCGGTATTCCAGACCCCGTCGGCGTTGCACGCCTGCACCCGGAAGTGATAGCGACCCGCTGGCAGATTGGTGAAGAACGCCGACCGCCGCGCCCCCGCCTCGACCCAGTCGGTCTGGTACCCTTCAAGCCGGTAGCGATAGCGGATGCGCTCCGGCGACTGGTAGTCGATCGCGACGTAGTCGAACTCCAGATTCCGGACTCCAGCCTCGATCTGCGGCTCGCGATCGGTGGGATACGCGCGGCCGTCGAACAGCACGCGCTCCAGCCGGAGCGGTGGCGGCAGGGAGTTGACCGGAAGATGCGACGGATCGATCTGGATCACCCCCTTGGCACTGGGCAGCCAGATCCGGCCGTCGGTCGATCGGCAACCCGAATACTCGCTGTTCGACTTCTCCGATGTCTTCACGACATGCGAGCCGTCGAAAACGGTGCATTCCACTATTTCCAGCCGGCCGTCGGCCACGGCGTTGAGCTCGCGCTGGGCCACGCGGAAAAACCCCTCGGAGGAGTCCATCCAGAAATTGCCCAGCAGGTCCGCCACGATGGTGAACACATGATCCGAGTAAAGCCCCTGCCGATGGCTCACGGTGTCGATGCGTCCATCCTTGATGCGCACCAACCCGGAGCTCCGCACCGCCCAGATCGCGCCGGCGTCGTCCTCGCTCAGCGCATAGAAAGCCTGATCCGTCTCCGTGCGTCCACGCATCCAGTCGTGAGCCTTGCCGTCACGGATCTGGACCAGGCCCGAATTCGAGGCCACCCAGAGCGCGCCGTCGCGCGCTACCAACATCTTGTTGACCCAACCAAAACGCGGCTCGACTCCGTCAGGCAGCCGGTACGGCACGATTTTGTCGTCCACAACCCGCACCAACGTGTCGCCGACGGAGAGCATCACTCCCGCGTCGTCCTCCGCAATCGATTGCGACCAGACCCCGAGTGCCCAAGTTTTCTCAACACGGCCGGCCCGGAAACGACTCAGATCCTGCTTCCCGCCCAGAAGGTAGAGATCTCCGTTGCGCGCGACAAACACCCGCCGGATCCACTCCGACGAGAAACCATCGGTACGATCACGTCCGAACGACGTGCACCGGCCGTCGACGATGCGGGTCAACCCGTTGGTAGTTCCCGCCCAGATTCCACCTTCCGGAGCGGCAGCCACGCTCAAGCAGGCATCGCCGGACAAACCTTCGGCCCGCGAGACGATCGGAAACTTCACGTCCGAGATCTGGGTGAGGCCATCCTCCGTCCCGACCCAAAGGCTGCCGTCGGCCGACTCGGCGAGGGTCAGGACATGATCGCTTGCGATCCCATCCCCACGACCGAGCCGCTCCAAGGCGCCATCCCGAAAACGCAACAACCCGTCGAACAGGCCGCCGATCCACAACACGCCATTTCTATCCACCAGCAGAGCACGCGTCTGGCCACCGAAGCCGATCGAAGCCCGCGGCGTGAGATCGGGGTCGATGCTATGCACCCCATTGGTGGCACCAACCCACACAACACCATCCAGTGAGACCGCCAAAGCGTGGATCAGGTTGTTGCCCCAGAGTTGCGCAGCAGCGCCCTCGACATGCACAAGGCGCCCGTTCTCCCAGTAATAGAGACCATGCGCAGCCGTGCCCAACCAGACGCGACCACGGGTATCCCTCTGCATGCAGAACACGTCCATCTCCTTGGAAACAACCTCCTCGACTCCCTCCGCAGAGCGCCGGCCGACCATACCCGCAGTACTGATCCACAACGAACCGTCAGGGGCTTCCAACATGCAGCGCGTGGTCGGATAGTCCCCGCCGAGATTGGTATGCGGCAAACGACCGAAGCGGGTACCGTCGAAAAGACCATAACCACCGCGTTCGGTGCCGACCCAAAGGCCGCCGTCCCGACGAAGCGTGAGGCTGGAGACAACCCGAGAGAACCCCTCACTTTGGCCGGGCAGACCAAGGGAGCGAAACTCCACCCCATCAAAATCCACCAAACCCCGCCGGGTGCCGAGCCAGAGGTGCCCATCGCCCGACTGGACGATGGCCGTGATCGCTTCGGAAGGCAGCCGATCCATTCTGCGCCAAGTCCGCGCATTGTATTGGGCAAGCGCTCTGGCCGGATCCAGCGCCGCCGCCCGTTCTGGCCAGAGTGCCAGACCGAGCAACACCGCAAGGCCGAGCACGCTCCCCAACCGATGGCTGAGGGGCCGAACTGCGGACAATACCGCAAAATGCAAGGCAAGAGGGTGTGGGAACCGCATTGTGGAATGACCCGAGCGGTAATGCTCTTCGGCTCGCCGACCGAGCAATTAAGCCCCACCCCCGTCCATCCAAACAACCCTTTGCCAATTCCGAACAGGCGGCCGCTGCCGCTCCACACTCAGGTTACCCTACCAACGACACCCACCGAACGCGAAGCCACCAACGGACGCCCCGAGGCAAGCTCGCACTCGGGCTCGCGGGAAAAGGCCTGCATTTTCCCCGGCGCCGACTTGGATCGGCGCAATGTCGCCGTCGTTCTCTACCGTCCGCCGCCCCTGGCTGATGACCCTATTGCTCTTCATCGGCACCCTGCTGCTCTTCGGCCGCTCGGTGGGGTTCGGCTTCGTCAACTACGACGACAGCGGCCACATCTTCAACAACCCCCACGTCCAGGCCGGCCTCACCGGGGAGAGCCTGCGCTGGGCCTTTACCGGCGAAGGCGTAATCTGGAATCCGCTCACACGCCTCTCCCACCTTGTCGACGGGCAACTCTACGGCCTGCGCCCCTGGGGACACCACCTGACCAGCGTCCTCTGGCACGCCGCCAACGCCGCGCTGGCCTTCCTGCTGCTGCGGCGCCTCACCGCCTCGTTCTGGGCCTCCGCTCTCTGCGCGGCTCTCTTCGCCTGGCACCCGCTTCGGGTCGAATCCGTCACCTGGGTAAGCGAGCGCAAAGACGTGCTCAGCGGCTTCTTCTTCCTGCTCACGCTCTGGACCTACGTCGGTTACGCCGAGAGTCGGCGCACCAGCCGCCCCGGCGCAACCGAGGTTTGGCGACGCTACGCGCTCACGCTGCTCTGCTTCCTCGGCGGCCTGCTGAGCAAGCCGATGCTCGTGACCCTGCCCGGCGTATTGCTGCTGCTCGACTTCTGGCCGCTACGCCGCGCGCCGCTTCCGACCCCTCTTGGTGGGGCGAGCTCTATGCCCGCCATTCCGGGGAACCCTGCCAGTCAGCCCGTTCCCGTCACCTGGCCCGCACTGCTAATGGAGAAGCTTCCCTTCGCCGCGCTCGCCGCACTTTTTTCCCTCGTCGCGATGCATACCCAGCAGGCCGGCGGTGCCTTCGTGCTGCAACTCTCGCTGCTCGACCGTCTCGCCAACGCCCCGGTGGCTGTCGCGCGCTACCTCGGCAAGTTCTTCTGGCCCTTCGATCTCGTCGTCGCCTACCCGCATCCCGGCACCTGGCCGCTCGCGATCGTCGCTGGGGCGATCCTCCTGCTCACCGCGGTGACCGCGTTCGCGCTCCACCAAGGGCGCCCGCGCCCGTGGCTGCTCGTCGGCTGGCTCTGGTTTCTGGGCATGCTCGTGCCGGTGATCGGGATCGTCCAAGTCGGTTTCCAGTCCATCGCCGACCGCTACACCTACCTGCCCACCCTTGGGCTCTCGTACGCGCTCGCCTGGACGCTACGCGCACTCGCCACCTCCACCGCTGCCAAGGCGGTGCTCGCCGGCGTCGTGCTCGCCGGCCTTGGTATCCGTTCTATCGACCAACAGGGCCACTGGCGCAGCTCGGTAGCGCTCTACCAGCACGCCATCGACTGCGTCCCCAACAACACCGAGGCCGAAGTATTCTTGGGCTTCACCCTGGAAGACGGGGGCCACGATGCCGAGGCCACCCCCCACGTCCAACGCGCCCTCGAGCTCGCCCCGAAGAACCCGATCGCCCTCGCCACCCGGGCCCGCCTCGCCACCAAGCAGGGCCGCTTCGCCGACGCCGAGGCCGACTACCGCGCCAGCCTCGCCGCCAAACCCCACGAGGCCGACACGCAGTACGCGCTCGCCCTCCTCCTGCTCTCCCAACAGCGCGTCGACGAAGCACTCGCCGCCTTCCGGGCGGCGCTCGACCTCCAGCCCGACCGCCTCGAGGTCCTGATGACGCTCGCGGAAACCGAAGCCGCCACCGGGCTTGGCGACGATGCCGTCCGCCGTTTCGAGGCGGCGCTCGTGCAACACCCCACCACGGCCGCGCTGCACACCCGCTACGCCCTCCTCCTCGCCGACCTTGGACGCACCGACGACGCGCTCGCCCACGCCGGCCGGGCGGTCGAGCTCGCCCCCACCGCCCCGATCGCGCGTACCAACTACGCCAATCTTCTTCGCCTCGCCGGCCAAACCGCCACGGCGTGTGAACACTACCGCCTGGCCGCCGCCGCCGCCCCGGCCGATGCCGCCATCCATTACGGCCTCGGCCTCGCTCTCCGCCAAAACCAGGAACTGGATGCGGCGCTGGCCGCCTTCGAGGCCGCCGCCCGGCTCCAGCCCACCTTCGCCGCCGCGCAGACGGAAGCCGGACTCCTGCTCCTCGCCCGCCAGCAGGCCGCTCCCGCCGCCGCCCGTTTTCGCCAGGCCCTCGCCGCCGATTCCTCCGCCATCCCGGCCCTCCTCGGCCTAGCCCGCGCCGCCGTGCAACTGGGCACCTACGACGAGGCCGCCGCCAGCCTCCAACAAGCCATCGCGCTCCAGCCCGAGAACCCCGAGCCCTATACCACCTGGGCCGAGATCCTCGTCCGTCAGAAACGCTTCACCGAGGCCATCCCCCCGTACGAGAAGGCCGCAAGTCTCCAGCCCGCGGATCCCGAGGCCCATGCCGCCCTGGGTTACGCGCTCTTGTTCGCCGGTCGCCCCCTCGACGCCCGCCGCGAATGGGAGGAAGCCCTGCGCCTCAACCCCGACTTCCCGATGTTGCGAGAGCGCCTGCAGAAGCTCCCCTGAGATCACCCGGCCGAGCCCTCGAGTCCTTCGGCCCCTTCGGGAAACCCGCCTCCAGACTCTGAATAACCCCCGCCGACCCCTCGTGATCGCCGTTGGCTCCTGCCGCTCGCTACCTCGCTCCCGATGACCCCCGCCGCCCGCGAAGCCGCCCTGATCGCCGACCTCGCCTTCCTGCCCAGTTGGCAGGAGCGCCTAGAGGAACTCCTGCGCCGTGATCGCCACCGCCCCGGCCTCGCCGCTGCCGAGCGGGCCGAGGCCCACCGCGTACCTGGTTGCCAATCGCGCGTTTGGCTCGTCGCCGAACGCCGCGACGGCCGCTGCCATTTCCGCACCGACGCCGAAGCGCCCGCCGTGCGCGCCCTGGTGGGCACCCTCGCCTCGCTCTACGACGGCGCCCTCCCGGCCGAGATCGTGGCCCTCGAGCCCACCTTCCTCGCCGCCCTCGAACTCCTCAAACATCTCACCGGCACGCGCCGCGAGGCCTTCGCGAAGGCGCGCGATGCGATCCGCGCCTTCGCCGGGTAGGAGCCGCGCTCCGTCGCCCAACGTTCGCCCATCCTCGCCGCGCCCTGACTCCGCTGTGGCACGGGTCTCCGACCTGTCCCCGAAGCAGCCCGGGCCCGCCGACCTCGTGCTCCACCCCGGCCCATGGGTCTGGAGACCCACGCCACTCCGTGCCGGGCCAACTTCTCGCTCGTTCCCGGCCCGGATCCCTCCATCGTAACCGCCCAAGGAATGCGACCGGAAGACACCCTCACCCTCGACGACATCGCCACCTGGGCCGAGCCGGGCACCCACCTCGCCGTGCTCGGGCATCCGGTCAAGCATTCGCTGTCGCCGCACATGCACAACGCCGCTCTGCAGGCGTTGGCCGCTGACCACCCACGTTTCGCCTCCTGGCGCTACTGGAAATGCGACGTGCCCCCGGAACGCCTCGGCGAGGCGTTGGCCCTGCTCCATCAACGCGGCTTTGCCGGTCTCAATCTCACCGTCCCGCACAAAGTGCTGGCCCTCGATCTCATCCACCGCGTGGATGCGCACGCTCGCGACATCGGCGCCGTCAACACCCTGCGCCGCACGCCCGAAGGCTACGAGGGGTTCAATACCGACGGTTACGGCCTGGCCACCGGCATCACCCAGGAGCTCGGGGCCTCCCTCGCGGGAGCCGACGTGATTCTGCTCGGTGCCGGCGGTGCCGCTCGTAGCCGCCGCCGTCGAGTGCCTGCGCCAGGGCTGCCGCTCCCTGTCGGTGGGCAACCGCAGCCGCGGTTCGCTCGACGCGTTGCTCCAGCAGGTGCGCCCGCTCGTCGGCCAGGCCAAGTTGCGCGACTTCCTTCTCGGAGCGCCTCCGCCCGACCTGCCGGCTGGCGCTATTCTCATCAACGCCACCTCCTCCGGCCTGCGCGCCGACGAGCCCCCGCCGATCGATCTCGCGCTCTGGCCCCGGCCGGCCGGCGTCTTCGACATGATCTACAACCCGCCGCGTCCGCCCTTGCTGCAGGCCGCCGCCGCCCTCGGCATCCCCCACGCCAACGGGCTCGCCATGCTCGTGCACCAAGGCGCCCGCGCGCTCAGCCTGTGGACGGGCGCCGCTGTCCCCGCCGACAAAATGCAGCGCGCCGCCGCTGCCGCGCTGGCCCCGGGATAGAGTGCGCCGAAAAGGCAACGAAGGAATCAAATACCCGCTCGTCACTGACCCGACCCGAACTCCGACTTCTGATCTTGTCCCCATGGACCAGGGCGGATGCCGCTGTTACCCCAAACTGAATCCCCCCGCTTGCGCTTCGCGGCCTTCGTCGCCTTCTGTAGATCCAAATTCCGGTTTCTCCGCACCCCATGATCATCCTCGAAGAACTCCGCATCGTCCACGCCGACTTCCCCTGGTTCTTCCCCGTGGCGGCCTTCGTGTTCGGCGCGTGCATCGGCAGCTTCCTCAACGTCTGCATCTATCGCATACCGGCCGGCAAGTCCGTCGTGTTCCCCGGCTCGCACTGCGCCTGCGGCCAGCCCGTCCGCTGGTTCGACAACCTTCCCATCCTGAGCTGGCTCCTCCTGCGCGGCCGGGCCCGCTGCTGCGGGCGCCCCTTCAGTATCCGATATCCGGCAATCGAGCTGCTGACCGGGTTGCTCTTCCTGACCTGTGCGATGGAGTTCGGTCCGGGCAAG
The DNA here is from genome assembly GCA_016711225.1 of Opitutaceae bacterium. Classification (GTDB taxonomy): domain Bacteria; phylum Verrucomicrobiota; class Verrucomicrobiia; order Opitutales; family Opitutaceae; genus CAJCBL01. The sequence continues at coordinate 47,254 of JADJTK010000001.1, read as the reverse complement.
GCGTTCTGCGCAATGCTCTTTGTCGCGATCCTCGTCGCCGCATCGTTCATCGACATCGACCACATGATCATCCCCGACCGTTTCTCGATCGGCGGGGCGGTGATCGGGGTGGTGCTCGCCTTGGCGGTGCCCTCGCTACACGGCCGGACCCACGACTTCTTCATGCTGGCCAGCATCAATGCCGGCACGGATGCCGTGCTTGGACTCTTCATCGGCTCCGCGCTGGTGCTCTGGATCGGGCTGCTCGCCGAGGTCGTGCTGCGGAAAGAAGCCATGGGCTTTGGCGACGTGAAGCTGTTGGGCTGCATCGGTGCCTTCGTCGGGTGGAAGGGCGCGGTGTTCTCGGTCTTCGGCGGCGCCATCCTCGGGGTATTCGCCACGCTGATCTGGCTGCTCTTCCGTCGCCGCGAACCGGAGGCCGCGGCCACGCCGCCGCCGGCCAACGCCGCCCCGGCCATGGCCGCTAACCGCCGCGGGTTCAGTCGAAGGTGACGCGCCCTCCGGGGAAGCTTCTCCCGGGCTCATGGGCATGCCGGTACCCTTCGGCCCGATGCTCTCGGCCGCCAGCCTGATCTATCTGCTCTGGGCTCATCCCTGGGTCGACGCCTACTTCGCCGAGCTCGCCGCGGTCCTGGGAATGATCTGACCCTCGGGCACGTCCTTCCATCATGGAGGGCGAGGCTCCGCCCGAGCCAGGCTGCGTTCGGTTTAGGATATAGGGTTCAGGGTTCGGCATTCTGCATTCTACGTTCCGCCTTCTCTGATTGTGGGAGGGTGCTTGCACCCGACAGCCCACTCGCGCGTCGCGAGCAAGCTCGCGCACCGGGAGGTTCGCCCTCCAGCCGCCCTCCCCGATCGCGTCCTTGTCTTGTGGAGGACGAGGCTCCGCCCGAGCCGTTTTCCCAACGCCCTGCCGTCGCGGCCCCCGGCTGGGGCCCACCATCCGGACCGTCCGTGCGTGCCCCGGCACCACCAAGCTTGCGTGTCGTGCCGGGGGCGGCACAAAGACGCCATGCGTTCTTGGACTTCCTGGATGGCCGCCGGACTCTGTCTGGCTCTCGGCAACCCCTCCGCGGCAAAACCCGACCCCCTGCTCAACCGCCAGGTGCCGGTGCCGGCCACCGAGCCGATCCCCGTCGCCGACTTCTTCCGCCCCAACCTGTTCTCCAACCCGGAGCTCAACCCGGCCGGCACCCACTTTTTCGCCTCCACCACGACCGGAATCGATCGCAGCGAGGTTGTCATCTACGACATCGCCAGCCGCAAATACCAGCGGCTGTACGGCCCCGGTAAGAAGGATATCCGGCACGTGGATTGGCTCGGCGACGACCTGCTGATCCTGACCCTCGTCTCCGACAACCGGTTTTCCGAAGGGCTGTACGTCACCCCGGTCAACGACGTCCAGCAAAGCTACGGCGTGGACTATCGCAACGCAGACGTAGTGTTGAGTTCGCCCCTCGCCGCCCCCCATAAGCCGCTCGTGTGGATCCGCCGAAGCGCCTTCGACCACGGCAACGACCGGGGCGTGGTCCAGATCGACGGTCTGCGCGCCCGCGACAACCCGTTTGCCATCAACTCCGGGGCCTACGTCAAACCATCGTCGATTGAGTATGGGACCCTCGCCAAAGTGCTGCGGTCTTTCCCCGTGCCCAAGAACGGAGCCACCCGCAACTACCTCACCGACGCTGCCGGCGAGCTGGCCTACGCCATCACGGTATTGGAAGGCAAGAACCACCTGCACCGTTTCGATGGCAAACAATGGCTGCCCTGCCCGGTCGACCTCGATGAAGTCCAAATCGTCGCAGTGGGCGACCAGGCCGGGGGGCTCGTGGTGCTGGGTCCACGGGAGAAAGGGAAGCCGCGCGCGCTCCATTTTCTGGACGCCGCCACCGGTCTCTTGGGCGAGAAGATCCTCCAGGACGAGAAGTTCGACCTCGGCCACAGCCGGATCTACCGGCATCCGGCCGACGGCCGCCTTCTCGGTATCCACTTCGATCGCGAGATGCCCACCACCGCCTGGCTCGCACCGGCCTATCAGAAGCTCCAGCGCAAGATCGAGGCCTCCATCGGCAAGCTGAGCACCGGCTCGGTGGTGTCGATCATGGGCAGCGACCGGGCGGAGAAGCGCTTCTTTGTCTCCGTGCGCTCGGACCGCCGGCCGACCGCCTTCCTGCTGATCGACATCGAGAAGGGCGCCATCTCCCCCGTGGTGCCCAGCGTGGCGCCGTGGATCGATCCCGAGCGCATGCGCCCGATGACCTTCCTCAGCTACAAGAATCGCGAGGGCGTGGCCATCGACGGCTATCTCACCCTGCCCGCAGGCGCCTCAAAGGAGAGTCCGGCTCCGCTGGTCGTCCTGGCCCACGGCGGCCCGTGGGCGCGCGACACCTGGGGCTTCGACGCTGAAGCCCAGTTCCTCGCCAGCCGCGGCTACGCGGTGTTCCAGGCCAACTACCGCGGCTCCATCGGCACCCAATGGCGCTTCCCGGCCAGCGACCTCTGGGCCTTCCGCGCGATGCACGACGACGTGACCGACGGGGTGCGAAAGCTCCTCCAGACCGGACTCATCGACCCCGACCGTATCGCGATCATGGGCGGCTCCTTTGGCGGCTACCTCGCGCTCTGCGGGGTCACGTACGAACAGGGGCTCTATCGCTGCGCCGTGGCCACCAGCGGGGTGTTCGACTGGGCCGAAATGATCGCCGAAGCGAAACGCTTCGAGTCCGACGGCTCGGGCCGTGGCCGCACGGGAGTCCTTCGTCGCTTCCTCGGCGACCCGAAGACCGACCGCGAGCACTTCGACTCCATTTCGCCGATTCGCTACGCCGCGCAGATCCAGGTCCCGGTCTTCGTGGCCCACGGCAGATCCGACCCGGTCGCCTCCGTGGAGCAATCGGAACGGCTGGTGGCGAAGCTCAAGAAGAACGGCGTGCCGCACGTCGCCCTCTTCGAACGCGGCGAAGGCCACGGCATGGCAGATCTCGAGAACCGCGTGAAGCTCTACTCCGCGATCGAGGCGTTTCTGGCGACAAACCTAGCGCCGCGGGCGGCGGCTGCGCCGCCCACCGCGTCCGCAGCGACCGCACCTTGAAGCGGGTGGGGACTCTGGAGTCTCCGCCCGCAGGTCTGATCGTGGCGCAGGCCTCCGTGCCTGCGAAATCGGCCACCGCAAGCACGGAGGCCCGCGCCACCGCACCCCGAGAACCGAAACCCCGCGAACGGCCCAGCTCGGCCGGCGCGATCAACCTCGTCCCTATGCCGGCTGGATCAGCTCAGCCCCCGGTCCGGTCTTCAGATGAAGGATATCCGGCCGGGCCCCGAACTTGGCCGCGTAGGCGGCGGCGACCTTCTCGGCCTCGGCTTGGCCAAACCCGCCGTCGGTCAACGCCATCACCGCACCGCCGAACCCGCCGCCGGTCAGGCGCGCGCCATACACACGCGGCGCCGCCTCCAGTTGATCAACGAGGTAATCCAGTTCCGGGGTGCTGTTCTCAAAAAACCGCTGCGAGCTGCGATGGGAAGCGGTGAGCAGCTTGCCCACCCGCACCAAGTCCTTGGCGACCAGCGCCGCCTGCACCTCCGCCACGCGCGCGATCTCCTCGATCGCATGCTTGGCCCGGCGGTAGTTTGCGTCCGGCAACGCCGCCCGCTTCGCCTCCAGCAACCCGATGGACGCATCCGCCAGCAGCGCCACTCCGAGCGCCTTCGCCGCCTCCATGCACTCGCGATGACGAGCCGCGTACAGGCCGTCGACGAGCGCGTGCTTGGTGTGCGTATTAAAAACCCAGAAGTGCGCGTCGGCCGGCATCGGCACGGTCGCGAACACCGGGCCGCGGCAGTCGATGAAGACGAGATGGTCGCGCTGGCCGAAAGCCCGACACGCCCTGGTCGAGGATACCGCACGGGACGCCGACAAATTCGTTCTCCGCCTTCTTGCCCAGCTTCACGAGGGTCTCCCGCGAGGGCGATTCGCCCGCCAGCGTCGTGAGCGCCAAGCCGGTGGCCAGCTCGATGGCCGCGCTGCTGCTCAGCCCTGCGCCCGGGGGCAGATCGGACACATCGGCAAACTCGAAACCTTGCGGCTGCTTTAGGCCGAAATCCGCCATCTTCGACCACACGCCCAACTGGTAATTCACCCAGGCCCGGTCTCCAGTTTCCTTGGCTGTGCAGGGCAGATCGACCACCACCCGTTGCGGCGAATGACCGCTGGCGAACGTCGCGCTGCGGCCGGCCGTCGCCCGCGCCGCCACCCAGATGCCACGATCGATGGAGGCGCCCAGCACCGTGCCGCCATTGTAGTCGGTGTGGTTGCCGATGAACTCGATGCGCCCCGGAGCCCGAGCAATGACCGAGGGCTCGGCGCCGAAGGCCGAACGGAACAGCTGATTTAACGCGTCGCGCATGAGGCGATTCACACGGGGCCCCTGCGTTTTCACAAAACAAATCCGCGCCGCTCGTGCGCGCTTCTCCAGCCCGGCGCAGCCCCAGGGGATGTCCCTACCGTACCCGCATTCACGGTTGGCCCGGGAAGCCGGGCGTGGTTGCCTCGCGTCCGGCCATGCTGCGCATCCTCTCCGATCTGCATTTCCACGACGCCTCCAGCAGGCTGCGTCGGCTCGACGATTTGGAGCCGCTCCTGGCGGGGGTCGACACGCTCTGGCTCAACGGCGACACCTGCGACAACCAATCCGGGCTGTCCGCGGCCGCCGTGGCGGAGATGCTGGCTTTCTTCCGCAGCCGGGTGCCCGCCGTACGCTTCATCACCGGCAACCACGACCCGGATATCTCGCAGGACCATTGGCTCGAGACGGCCGAAGCCCGCCTTTGCGCCGTGCATGGCGATGTGTTCTTCGACGATCTCGTGCCCTGGGGTCGGCAGCGGGAACTGATCAACGCCCGCCGCCAGGCGGCCCGACTGCTACATCCGGAACTCGACGACCGTGGACTCGCCGGCCGGATCGCGCTGCATCGCCTCGCCTGCACCGGTCTAGCCAGCGAGCACAACTTGGAAAGCCGCCACCCGGCCCACCGCCTGCGCCGGCTCGTGGCCGCACTGTTCCCACCGAGCCAGTTCCTGACCATGCTTCGGGTCTGGCGCACGCTGCCCGGCCTCGTGGCCTTCCATGCCCCGGAGTGGTTTCCCGCAGCGCAGGTGGTCGTCACCGGCCACGTGCATTTCCCTCGCGTGTGGCGGCGCGGTGCGCTCACGGTCGTCAACACCGGTGCGTTCGCCGGCCCGCTGGGCGCCTATGCCGTCGACCTCACGGGGGACGTTGTCAACGTACGTCGGGTACGCGAACGGGCTGGACAGTGGTTTCCGGGGCGGGTCGTGGCGACGATCCCACTGGTGGCGACCGGCAGCCGGTAGCCGGCGGCGGGCCCTGGCCGATTGGCCTCAGCGGCTGCTGTCGGGCGCCTCGCGAGGCCCCGTGCTCTCCGGCCCGCGATGGCGGGCCTGCCGGCGGGTATTCTGCGCCGCAGCCCCGCGCTGGGCGTTGAGCTCGGCAAGTGCCTCCTTCGGGGCGAACGGCTTCACCGCGGCCGGGAGCTCCAGATAGCCGGTACGCCGACAATCCCGCACCAGCGCCGCCGCCACCTCGCCCGGCGCCAGCCCGCGCTCCTCCACCAAGAACCCAAACACCCGCTCCATCGTGCGGCTGAGTGCGAGCCCGTGGTGCCGCCCCTCGAGGCCGAAGAACCAGTCGCTGAAAAACAGGAACTCGGCGAACGGCGAGGTCGCCGCTGCTCCCGTAGGGCAGGACCTTGTGTTCGCGCCGCCCTGAAGCTGGGCAAGCGGCCTCTCACTCCCTCGTGGCGGAAGCGCTTCGCTTCCGGGCGGAACGGAAGCCGTTCCGCTACTCGTAAGCAGCGGAATCGCGTGCGGCGAGTGAAGGCTCTCCGCCACGCGGCGAGCCCCAGCCGACGGCCTTCCGGCCCACAGCAAGGGCAGCGTCTCCTTGAAATTGCCGCTATTGCCGACCAGCTCCCAGTAGCGAGCGAACCGCCGCAGCCGCTGCATCGTCGGGAAATCGATCACCCGGTTCTGCAGGATCTCATACGGTGGCGCAGGCGAGTACACCATCGCCTCCGGTCCGTCGTGACGCGCGATCGGCGCCCCGCGCAACCGCTTGAGCAGGCCCACCTGGATCTCCTGCGGCCCCAGCGCCACCAGCCGATCGAAGCCGACGCCGAAGCCCGCCGCCGTCTCGCCGGGCAACCCGACGATGAGGTCGGCATGCACATGCGCGTTGGTATGCTCGCGCAGAAAGCGGAAGTTGTCCTCGAGTTTCACGAGATCCTGCTTCCGGTTAATCGCCGCCGTCACCGCTGGATCGAAACTCTGGATCCCGACCTCGAGCTGCAACGTGCCAGCCGGGAAACGTGCCAGCAGCTCGCGCAGCTCCGGGGGCAACCGATCGGGCACCAGCTCAAAGTGGAGGAACAGACCGGCGTACCGGTGGACGGTGGACGGTGGGCCGTCGCCGGCGGAATCCGTATTCGGCGCGTCGGTCGGCTGTCCGCCGTCCTCCCGTAGCGGCGCGGCTTCCGCGCCGGGCGGCACCGAAGCGGTTCCGCTACACGCTGGAGCCACCATCCGCTCGAGGAAGAACCCGAGTATCCGCCTGCTGGTGGGCAGGTGAAGATTGAAGGTGCGGTCGACGAACTTGAAGTGCCGCACCCCGCGGGCGAGCAGCCGGTCCACCGCCGCCAGAAACGCCTCCAATGGGAATGCCCGCACGGCCTCGTCGAGCGAGGAGAGGCAGAACTCGCAGGCGAACGGGCATCCGCGCGAGGCCTCTACATAGATGAGTCGGTGCGCGATATCGGCGTCGGTGTACTCGTCGTACGGCAGCACCATCGCTCCCAGCTCCGGCAGCAGCGCGGCCACGATCTTCGCCGGCACCGCACCGCCCGCGAGCAGCGTGCTACAAATCCCGGGCAGCAGCCGCTCGCCCTCGCCGCGGATCGTGCAGTCGGCCAATTGCACGATTGGCTGCAGCTCCGGCTCATGGCTGACCTCCGGCCCGCCAAGGATCACCACCAGCTCCGGCCGCAGGCGTTTGAGCAGCGCCACCAGCTCCGTCATCGGCGCCACATTCCACACATACACGCCCAGCCCCACGATCCGCGGTTCGAGCGCGAGGATACGCTCGGCCACGTCCAGCGGGCGTTCGTTGATGGTGAACTCCGCCAGCACCGCGCGGGGTCGCAGTTCGCCCAAGTTGGCCAGCAGGCAGCGCAGGCCGAAGGAGGCGTGGATGTACTTCGCGTTGAGCGTGGCGAGAACGATGTCGGGCACTGCGCCGCCACCGTAGCGCGCCCCGCCCCGATGCAAAGGGGCAAAACGGTGGAGATTTCCGCGGCCTCGTGCAGCACCGCCGCGCTCCCCTCCGCCGTAGGTCAGCGTGCTTGCACGCGCCGCCGAAGGACTCCTGCACCTCGGCAGCTCGTGCGCCGGACGCTGCCTGACCCTCAACACCCCTAGCGCAGAGAGGGCGGCTCTACTTCTCCCGGCGCATTTTCTTTCCGCCCGCGGCCGGATCGCCTAGCGTGTCCGCGTCATGATTACCCTTCGTACCCTTCTCCGGGTGGCCGTGTGGCTGGCCTGGCCGGCAGTGCTCTCCTCCGCGGCGGAACCCTTCGCCGGCGTTTTTAAAGGCGACGGGCTCACCTTCACCAGTCGGGCGACCACCGGCGGCGCCTATCAGGGCAGCCTCGCCCTGGACGGAGAGAGCTACCCGTTCGAGGCCCGCCCCGAGGGTGCCACTCTGCGCGGCGTATTCACCACGCCGGAGGGCACGTTCGACTTCGCCGCCTCCTCCGACGGCCCCGCTCTCACGCTCACCACCGACGACGCCCGCTACCGGCTCTCCCGACAATCCGCCAACCCGCTCGCCGCCAAGCGCGCTCCCGCCGCCCACGTGCCCGCCTCTGCAGTCAACCGCCCCGCCACCCCGGCTCCCGCCGCCGCACGACCGACACCGACGAGAAAATACATCCACTCCAGCGGCTTCAGCTTCGATTACCCCGCCGGCTGGGCCGCCGACGAAAGCCAGGCCGCGAGCGGCATCCTCGTCTTGCGCCCCGCCAACACCCAGCCCCAGCAGGAGACCTACCTCGTCTCCGGGGCCGATGCCGGCGGCATCACCGCGGCCACCGACCCGCGGGTCGAGCAGCTCCTGGAGCAGTTCGTGGCCCAGATGGCGCCCGGTTTCCAGCGTACTGGAAGATCAGAGTCGATCGCCGCCGGCGAGCAGGCAGGCGTCTCGCTCGTCTGGGAAGGCGCGGGGCCGACCGGCGCCCCGATGCGCCTGCGCGTGTACACCACGGTCCTGAACAACGCGCTCGTGAGCCTCACAGCCGTCGGCGAGACGCCGCGCATCCTCGCCCGGGAGGGCCAGCTGCGTGCCATCTTCACCACCTTCGACCTCGACAAGGCCGCAGCGACCGCCGCCACTGGCGCGTCCGGCGGCAACCCGGTGGAGCTTGTCGGGACGTGGAAGAACTGGAAGTTCAAATCCTACGGCGGCAGCTCTTCGTCGGAGAAGACCACCTTCATCACACTTGCCGCCGACGGTTCCTACGGCGTGTCCGGCAACGCCGAGAGTTCGCACAGCTTCACCTTCCGCAATTCCGGCGGCGCCGAAACCGGCAACGCCGGCTACGCGTCGCAGGGCGGCGGTTCCGAGGGCGGCGGCCGCTGGCAGGCCGCCAACGGCGTGCTCACGCTCACCGATGCCACCGGCTCCACAAGCTTCAACTACCAGATCCGGTCCAACTCCAGCGGCTGGCCGATCCTCTACGCCACCCCGCTCGGCGCCTCCAAAGCCAGCGAATGGACGCGGGTGCGTTGAGCGCCCTGTGGCCGCTCCACCGTTGCCCAGAGCGCGTCGGCGTTGGTCGTGATGAAAACGCGAGGGCCGACCGCTTCCATCCGCACGAGCTTCGCCCGGGTTTCGCCGCGGCGGCGGGCCGGCCAACCCTATTGCGGGCGAAAGCCTGAGTGCGCGTGGACGTGCCGATCACGATCAACCCGGCCGCGGGACGCCGCGCGGCTAAATCCACCGCCACGCCGCCGGGCCCGGCCGGAACTTGTCATGTAATAGGTGACAACTCTCCGCTCACCGGAGCGGACCTGCCTGCTGCCGCAGCACACTCTGCCATTCCCTCCGCGGCCGCTTTCCCTCTCACTGTCTCCGTGGACAACGAGTGCCAGTTTTCCCCCGACCGCCGCCATCGCTACAGCCTGGTGCATCGCTGGAATCCGCTCTTCGGGGACCGCCTCATCCTCTGGATCGGGCTCAACCCCAGCACGGCCGACGAAGCCAAGCTCGACCCCACCCTCACCCGCATCGCCGCCTTCTCCAAACGCGCCGGCTTCGACGGTTTCTGGATGGCCAACCTCTTCGCCCTGCGCACGCCCTACCCGGAGGAGATGATGAAGGCCGACGATCCCGTGGGCCCCGAGAATGACGCCTGGCTGCTGCGCGCCGCCGAGCGTTGCGAACGCATCGTCGCCGCCTGGGGCGTGACCGGAACCTACCAAGCGCGCGCCGATGCCGTCGCGCGCCTGCTCGCCGGCCGCGAGCTCTCCTGCCTCGGCACCACCCAGGACGGCCATCCCCGCCACCCGCTCTATGTCGCCGCCAAACAGGGCTTCGAACCCTGGCCCGGACCGAAGCCGTGACGCTCGGCGCTCGCTTTTGCCCCTTCACCTGCCGCGCAGCGCCGGTGCCCTCCGGCCTCCGTCGTAGCTGGACGAAGAAGGCGTTCAACCACCACGCCGCCGTTTTCAACCCCTCGGCCTTCTCGGTAACACCGCCTTTCCGCCGGCATCGACCATCCAGAGCAGTCCCAATACGCCCTGCCGAGCCGTTGTTCGGCGGGGCGAGGAAGGACGAAGTCCAAGTGAGTCGTTCTTCGGAAACATCGGATGCCGGACTCATTATCCGCTTCGTCGAAGGGATTCCCGTCTCCGCGGGGTTGTGCCCGCGATGACCGCCCTCCCTCCAGCGCTGTCCCCGTGCGCCCGGAGGAGCTTCGCGCGACGGCGGCAGTCTCCGGCGGCAGCGTAGCCCAAGGTCAGAAACCGGTAATCACAACCCCTTCCCTATGATGTTCCACCTCCGCCTCGCGGTCGCCACCCTGGCCTGGATCTTCGGGACCATCACCCTCGCCCAAACCACCCCGGGCGCCGTCATCGAGAACTCGCGCAACGGACGCCAGGTCCAGCTCACCCTGCGCTCGGGCCCCCATCCTTTCGCGGGCGACTACCCGGTGACGGTCTTCCTGCCACCAAACTACGACACGGATACCGCGGCCTACCCCGTATTCTACACGTTCGACGCGTTCGATGCCCACCTGGAGCACGACGTGCTGGTACAGGAGAACCTCATCCATCCGGCGATCTTTGTCGCGATCGCCAACAAGACCTCCAACTCCCGCAGCTACGACCTCACCCCTTCCTGGTCAGGGACGAACACCGGCGGCCTTGAGGTCTTTGCCGATCTGATCACCCGCGAGCTCAAGGCCTACCTCGACACCCATTTCCGCACGCGCCCGGAAGCGGCGTCCACCGGCGTGATCGGCATCTCGCTCGGCGGGCTGGCCGCCTGCTGGCTGGGATACACCCACCCCGGGACCTTCGGGATGGCGGGCTGCCATGAACCTTCGCTCTGGTGGAATGGCAACCAATTGCTCAACCGGTTGCAGGGCGACACGACGCCCAAATTCGCGACACGCTTCTGGATCATGGCTGCCGACCAGGAGTACGTCTCCATGTGGCAAAACGCCAAAATCGGCGCGAACGCCCTGAAGCAACGCGGCTGGATCGAGGGCCAGGACGTCGCCTTCTGCCAGGCGCACAATTATCCGCACAACTGGGAGGCGGTTCATTCCCAGGCGCGCAGCATGCTCCACTTCTTCCTCCGCATTTCCCCGCCGGAGCTCGTCGGCGCCGAGCTGACCAATTGCCACGGTCCGCAGCTTGTGCCGCTGCGCCCCACCGAGCTTGGGGGCGCCGCCTACGCCTACCTCGATCTCCATTTCCGCCACGATCTGCGCACCACCGCGATTAACCCGCTCCTGACGGTAGCCGATCCGCGGGTGGTCTCGTTGGCCTCCCCTGTCCTAGGCCAGCTGGTCCCGGCAGGCTCGGGTTGGACGACCGTGTCCACCACCTACGACGGCTTCCGGGCCGTCATCGACGTGCAGGGGTATTCATCCGGCTCGGCCTCACAGCCGCCCACCCGCCCCTCGCCTCCGGCCATCATCGAGCAGCCGGCCAGCACAACCGTGGCAGCCGGAGGCAACACCACCCTCGCTGTGGCGGCGACCGGCGAAGGCACGCTCACCTACCAATGGCGCCGCGATGGCATCGCCATCGTCGGTGCGACCAGCGCCGCACTGACCTTAAACCATGTCACCGTCGCCCAAGCCGGCGACTACATGGCGGTGGTCACCAATCTCTCCGGTTCGACCGCGAGCCAGGTCGCCCGCCTGAACATCACGCCACTGGGGCCTCGCGTTCTCGCCCAACCCGTGAGCCGTTCCGCGGCCGCGGGTGAGAGCGTAACCATGGCGATGGCCGCGACTGGCGATTCCCCACTTGCGTATCAATGGTTTAGAAACGGACACTCCATCACGGGCGCAACCTCCGCCACCCTCAACCTTGCCGCGATCACACCGGCCGACGCCGGAATCTACGACTGCGCGGTATCGGCCGCGGGCGAAACGCTCTCCCGCCCGGCGGTTCTCGGAGTATTGCCCTCTGCGGGTGCGCGAACAGCGGGGACGATAACCACCCGCCCGGAGTGGCAGGACATCTCCCATCCCAACGGGAACACCTACGACCAGTTTCTCCTTACCGGCGCCGCAGGCACCTTACGGCCGATCCCGACCAGATTGCGCGCCTGTCGTTCCTCGACGAGAACGAGAGCATCGTCCAAGTCGAGATGTCCGGTGCCGGCGCGATCACGGTCGTACTCGACAACGCCTCCGGCCCGATGGCCCCGGCCCTCTACAACCAGAGCGGGATCCAGTACATGAAAGGAAAGGCGACCCTCATCCTCGCCGGAGCCGACGCCACCACGCACTTCACGATCTATTCGGTGGGTCCCGCCAACAACCCTGCCGTCACCCGCCCCGAGGTGCCCTATGCCGGCTGGGCCGACGTCGATGTCGCCGGAATCGTAAGCGCCGATGGCCATCTCGGCGGCATCCACCAGGGCAACGTGGAATTCAACTCGGACCGCGGTTACAGCGGGCTGGTCGCGCCCACGGTCGGTCACGTCGCTGGCCAGCCGATCGTCGTGCACGACATCCGCGCCGGTGGCTCCGCCCTGGCGTATCTGTATTTCGGCACAACTGCGCAGGTCCAAGTCAAGGTGGCTGGAGGCAGCCTCGCCCAGCCCAACCACGGCGCCATCGCCGTCTCGGGCCTGGCCCAGGTGCAGATGGGCGCCGGGCAGGATTCCAGCGGAGGAGCCGCACCGGCGCAGGCGATCCAGGCCCAGTTGGTCGATGATGATGGCGCCAACGTCACCGCCCGCCTGGTCGCCGGGCCGTGAAACCGGGTGGATAGGCTCTCGCCCGCTCTTCGTGGCACCCGGACATCTGGCTCGAGACTCTAGTTACACTGAGGTGGCCCGTCGGCCCAGGACGCAAAATCGTGTCGCGATCGCGACACGATTTTGCGCCTTTCCCCCGAAACCGCGCCGCCCAGCCCAACGGCCAAGGCCCGCCAAGGCCGCTTGCCCGGGGGAAAGCCGGGCTCCTTTCACACCAGCCGGCGCAGCTGGCGGCGGGCGAGCCAAGGGTCGACGGTTGTCAGGAGGAACCGGGCCCAAGTCTCCCGCAGCCGCAGCCAGAGGCCGTGCTGTCGCTCTTTCACAGGCACGGCATGCTGGCGGGCGGCGGCGAGCAGGGCCCGCCCCTCGGCCGCCAGGCGCCGGTCCTCGATGCGCACCATCACCTCGTAGTTGATCGCCAGGGAGCGGGCGTCGAGGTTCGCCGAGCCGACAAACACCACGTCGTCCACGATCGCGAGTTTCGCATGCAGGACCTGCGGCTGGTACTCGTCGATCACCACCCCGGCCCGCAGCAGGCCACCGAAGAACGCGCGGCCGGCGGTCTGCACCAACGGCACGTCGCTGCGCCCGGCGAGGAGCAGCCGCACCGTGCCCCCCTGCCGCACCACCCGTCGCAGCGCCCGCCGCAGGCCCAGGCCCGGCACGAAGTACGCCGCCACAATCTCCACGGAGCGCGCCCGCGCGAGGTCCTGCAGCAGGCGCCGATGGAAGACATTACGCCCCAATCCGGGCCCCGTCGCCAAAACCTGCTCGCGCTCATGGCACCGCAACGCCCGTCGCACCGCGGTATGCCGCCAGCGCCCTAGCCGCGGATGCACGAAATCGTGATGCTCAAAGAGCACCGCGAACGAGGCCCCCAGCGCCGCCGCCACCGGCCCCTGCAGTTCCAGCCCGAAATCGAACCAGCCACGCGTCACGCCGTCGCCCAGGTACTCGGGCGCGATATTGAACCCGCCCACGAAGGCGACCCGATCGTCGATCAGCAGCATCTTGCGGTGGTCGCGGATCACAAATCGATCCAGCGACAACGGATTGAATACCCGCACCTCGCCCCCGGCCTCGCGCACCGGCCGCCAGTAGTCCTCCGACAACGGCCGAGAGCCGAAGCCGTCGACCAGCACCTCGACACGGACCCGCCGCGACGCCGCTGCGGCGAGCACCGCCCGGAAGAGATCGCCCGGGACGCCGGAGGCATAGATGTACATCTCTAGCCGCACCGACACCCGCGCCGCATCGATCGCCGCCAGCATGCGCTGGAAGGCAATCTCGGCATTGGGCAACCACTGCGACCGGGGACCGTTGTGCATCCGCATGCATCCTCGACGGCGAACCAGCGCTCGGCAATCCCGCGCGTGTTCGCGCCGTCCCGTTGCGCCCCTTCCCGCTCGTGCTCCTCGGGCCCGCGCCTCTCGTGGGCCCGCTCTTGCCCCTGCTCTTGCTCCGCTCCTACTGTGCCGTCTCCGTTCTGCGTTCTGCCTTCTTCGTTCTGCCGCCTCTCCCATGCTCTCTCGACCGATCCCCGGCTCCACTGGCGAAATCCTGTACTGCCTGCCCTCGCCGTACCTGCCGCATCCCGCCACCGGCCTGCTCTACCTACCGCGCTTCATCGCGAAGATCCGCTATGTGCAGGAGCACGGGAAGCTCCCGGCTAGTTACGCCAAAAACTACAAGCGCGGCTGCGACCGCTTCCTCTGCCTGCATCTCGGCGTGGAGCCCGACGCCGTGGAGCGCGCCGTGCGCGAGGCCGGCGCCGAGGAGGCCGAGGTCGATCGCCGGTTTCTGGCGCTCTTTCCCTCCGATTGCCGCGTAGCCAAATGGAACCGCGAACTCGTCCAGAAAGGCATGACAGAAGCCGGTCGTGAGTTTCTGCTCCAGGCCCTCACCGCCATGGGCTGCGCGGACCGCGTCGGCCAAATACAGAGCGTGCCCGACCTGATCGACTTCGACGAAGGCCGCATCGAGTAGCCCACAGCTCCGCGCGTCCCTCGAATCGGGCCGGCCAAAAAAGCCGACGCCCGCCAGTGTGCCTGTATTTCACAGCATTCGACCGCGCGGAACGCTCGCCGCGGACGCGCGGAGCGGCAGCGAGGTTACGCGGGCAACGAAAATATACCCTCGGCGAGATTGAAACCGGCTCGGGAGGACTGCGTCTCAGCTCACGTATGAAAACTCGCTTTCTTCTCCCCCTTGCCTGCGCGGCCGCCCTAGCCGTGGCAGTTCCCGCCCACGCCCGCAACGACGCCGCCCGCAACATGATCATCGGCGGCGTCGCCGGTGCGATCATCGGAGAGCATAACGACCACCACGCCGCCGAAGGTGCCTTCCTCGGCGCCACCGCCGGGCTGCTCTTCACCGCGATCACCGACGATAACGATCGCGGCCATGTGGTTCACTACACCTCAGCCCCGGCGTACGCATCCCACCGCCCAGTGGTGATCGCCCGCCCCTATTGTCCTCCCGCGCCCCGGGTGGTTGTGGTCCGTCCGGCCCCCCACCATTCTCGGAACGTGGTGGTCGTGCGCCCGGCCTGCCGACCGGCGCCCCGAGTCGTGGTGGTCGAATCCCGCCATGATCGCCGTGATCGTCGCGACGACCGGCGCGAGGCGCGGTATGACAACCGGTCCGACCGGCGCGAGGACCGCCGGGAGGCGCGCCACGACCGCCAAGACGATCGACGGGACGACCGCCGCGACGACCGCGGCTACGCCTACAGCCGCTAGGCTTCGCGCTTCGGGTACAGCATGACGACCAGCCGCTCCCACCAGGGGGCGGCTGGTCTGTTTTGGGACAAAAGCCCGAGAGCAACACCCTCTGGTTGTAGGCCAGGGCGCCGACCTGGCCGGTTTCCTTCGCCGGCACCTCGCCGCATGGGCTGCATACCCAACTCGCCAAACCGGCACCTCACCGCGGTGGCCTACAGCCGGAACGCCGCGATCGACTACGGGGCGCCCGGCCCGGCGCACCAAAAAAGCGCCACCGTTGCCGGTGGCGCCGTGAAATGGAGACAAAGGCTTCGGTGCGCTCAGGCGCCGCCGCCAGTGGTGACCGCCGGGGCCTGGCTGAAGGTCGCCCGCACCGTGGCCATGAAGAAGTCGCGGTTGAGCTTCGCGATGAAGTCGTGGCTGATGAGCTTGGGGCAGACCGCGGAGCACTCGTATTGGTTGGTGCAGTTGCCAAACCCGGCCGCATCCATGGCGGCGACCATGCCGAGCACGCGGCGGTCCTTCTCCGGCTGGCCCTGCGGCAGCAGGTTGAGCTGGGAGGCCTTAGCGGCGGTGAAGAGCATGGCGGAGGCATTCTTGCAGGCCGCGACGCAGGCGCCGCAACCGATGCAGGACGCCGCGTCCATCGCGAGGTCGGCGGTTTCCTTGGCGATCGGCAGCGCGTTGGCGTCCTGCGGGGAGCCGGTGCGGATGCTGACGAAGCCGCCGGCCTGCATGATCTTGTCGAAGGCCTTCCGGTCGACCATGAGATCCTTCAGGATCGGGAACGGGGCGGCGCGCCACGGCTCGACGGTGATCTCGTCACCGTCCTTGAAGGACCGCATGTAGGTCTGGCAGGTGGCCACGCCCTTGTGGGGGCCGTGGGGCTTGCCATTGATGACCGACGAGCAGGTGCCGCAGATGCCCTCGCGACAGTCGTGGTCGAACGCGATCGGGTCCTCGCCGGCGGTGGTGAGGTCCTCGTTGACGACGTCGAGCATCTCCAAGAACGACATGTTCGGATTGAGATCCGAGGTCTCGTAGTTCTTGAACTCGCCGGCGGTATCGGCGTTCTTCTGGCGCCAGACTTTGAGTTTAACTTTCATGGGCGGGAGGAATGGGACGGAAACGGAGGGAAACTATTTTTTGGAAGACTTGGCGGCGCCGGCGGCGAGATAGCCGATCTGGCGACCGTGAGGAAGGACATCGTCGGACATGAGCGCGCGGATGGCGTCGAAGACGACCTTGAACTGCTCATCGTATTTGCGCTCGAGGGCGGTGAGCTTGCGGGCGAGCTCCACATGGGTGGAGAGCAACTGGCGCAGGTGCACGAAGGCGCGGACAATCGCGATACTGACCTGCACCGCCCGCGGGCTGCCGAGCACGCTGGCGAGCATCGTTACCCCCTGTTCGGTGAAGGCCAGCGGCTGATACCGCAGGCCACCGTGACCCGAACTTGAGGTACCAAATTGGCACCTCAAGTTTGTAAGCTCCTCCCGATCAAGCTGAAACATGAAGTCGCTCGGGAAGCGCTCGAGGTTGCGCTGCACGGCGCGTTTGAGCGTCTTGGTCTCCACTCCGTACAGCTCGGCCAAGTGGAAATCGAACATCACCTTCTCTCCACGCAGGAGGAAGATGCGGGTTTCGATCCGCTCGGCCAATACCGGACTGGAGGGGGTGACGCCCATGCGCGAGGTGCGGCGGGGCCGGGCTTACTTGTAGGAGCGGGTGACCATCTTGGCCTCCTCGTACACGAGGGGCTCCTTGGTGAGCTCGGGAGCGGCGGACTCGCCCTTGAACTCCCAGACGGAGACGTAGGCGAAGTTGGCGTCGTCGCGCTGGGCTTCACCGTCCGGATACTGGTGCTCCTCGCGGAAGTGACCGCCGCAGGACTCCTCGCGGGCGAGGGCGTCGCGGCACATCAGCTCGCCCAGCTCGAAGAAGTCGGCCACGCGGCTGGCGCACTCGAGGGACTGGTTGATATCCTCGCCCGAGCCGGGGACGTTGACGTCGCGCCAGAACTCCTCGCGCAGGGCGGGGATGAGGCTGAGCGCGCGTTCGAGGCTCTCCTTGGTGCGGCCCATGCCGCAGTTGTCCCACATGATCTTGCCCAGTTCCTTGTGGAAAGAATGCACGGTACGCTTGCCCTTGGTGGCGAGGAGGCGCTGGGTGATGGCGTTGACGTTCTGCTCGGCGGCGACGAACTCGGCCCGGTCAGGCTTCGGGCAGGAACCCGGCTTCACCGTGGCGAGGTAGTTGTTGATCGTGTTCGGGAGCACGAAGTAGCCGTCGGCCAGGCCCTGCATGAGCGCGGAGGCGCCCAGGCGGTTGGCGCCGTGGTCGGAGAAGTTGGCTTCGCCCAGGACGAACAGTCCCGGGAGATTGGACATCAGGTTGTAGTCCACCCAGAGGCCGCCCATGGTGTAGTGCACCGCGGGATAGATGCGCATCGGCACCTTGTAGGCGTTCTCGTCGGTGATCTCGTGGTAGATGTCGAAGAGGTTGCCGTAGCGCTCGGCCACCGCGTTCTCGCCCACGCGGCGACCGGTCGATGGCGGCGGCGAAGTCGAGGTAGACGCCCAGGCCGGTGTCGCCGATGCCGCGGCCCTCGTCGCACACCTGCTTGGCGGCGCGCGAGGAGATGTCGCGGGGGGCGAGGTTACCGTAGCTCGGATACTTGCGCTCGAGGTAGTAGTCGCGGTCCTCCTCGGCGATGGAGGCCGGCGGCTTCTTGCAGTCTTCGGCCTTCTTCGGCACCCAGATGCGGCCGTCGTTGCGGAGCGACTCGGACATCAGGGTGAGCTTCGACTGGTAGTCGCCGCTGACCGGGATGCAGGTCGGGTGGATCTGCGTGTAGCAGGGGTTGGCGAAGCAGGCGCCGCGCTTGTAGGCGCGCCAGATGGCGGTGGCGTTGGACTGGCGGGCGTAGGTGGAGAGATTGAAGACGTTGCCGTAGCCGCCGGTGGCCAGCACGACGGCGTCGGCGGCGTAGCGGGTGATCTCGCCATTCTGGAGGTTGCGCACGACGATGCCCTTGGCGTGGCCGTCGACGACGACCAGGTCGAGCATCTCGGCGTGGGTGAACATCTGCACGGCGCCGCGGGCGATCTCCTTGTTCAGCGCCGAGTAGGCGCCGAGGAGCAGCTGCTGGCCGGTCTGGCCGCGGGCGTAGAACGTGCGGGAAACCTGGGCACCACCGAACGAGCGGTTGGCGAGGAGGCCTCCGTATTCGCGGGCGAAGGGCACGCCCTGGGCGACGCACTGGTCGATGATCCCGGCGCTCACCTGGGCGAGACGGTAGACATTGGCCTCACGGGCGCGGAAATCGCCGCCCTTGAGCGTGTCCATGAACAGGCGATAGACGCTGTCGCCGTCGTTCTGGTAGTTCTTGGCGGCGTTGATGCCGCCCTGGGCGGCGATCGAGTGGGCGCGGCGCGGGCTGTCGTGATAGACGAAGCACTGCACGTTGTAGCCCAGCTCGGCCAGCGAGGCCGCGGCGGAGGAACCGGCCAGGCCGGCGCCGACGACGATGACGGTGTAGCGGCGGCGGTTGTTGGGGGCGACGAGTTTGCCCTCGGCAATGTGGCGTTCCCACTTCTGCGCGAGCGGACCGGCGGGGATCTTGGCGTCGAGTTTCATGAGGCGGACGGCAAAAGGGTTATTTGGAAGCGGGGCAGCAGGAGGCGGCCGCAGCGGTGGTCGGGCAGCAGCCGCCGACCTTTACCACTCCGGCCAGGATCGAGCCGGGGATGGCCAGACTACCGAGCAGGTAGGCGACCACGAAGAGACGGGTGACAGCGTGCAGGAAGCAGCCCCAGCGGCTGGTGCGCAGGCCGAGCGACTGGAAGGCGCTCTCGAAGCCGTGCCAGAGATGGAAGCTCAGCAGCGAGACGGCGATCATGTAGAAGATCGCGACCGGGGCCTTCTGGAAGCCGAGGACCATCATCGTATGGACATCGTGCACGGGCGCGCCGGCCCCGACGATCGTCAGGCCGAAGAGATGGAAGTCGTGGGCCATCGTGTATTCACCGATGGTCGCGCCGGTCTTGAAGGTGTCGGCGCTCACCGCCCCCACCGTGAAATGGAGGATGTGGTAGACGAGGAAGGTGGCGATGACCAGGCCCGAGCCGATCATGTAGCGAGAGGCTGCGGACGCCTGGATCGTGTGGTCGACGTCGTACTTCTGGGGACGGGCCGCCCGGTTCTCGAGCGTGAGCTGAATCGCCGCCCAAAGATGGAGGCTGACGATGGCCAGCAGGCTCAGGCGCACGACCCAGAGCATGGGCCCAAGGCCCTGCAGGAAGTGGGCATAGCCGTTGATCTTGTCCGGATGGGCGAAGACCTGGAGGTTGCCGACGAGGTGACCGCCGGCGAAGCCGAGCAAGGCCAGGCCAGTCAGCGCCATGATGTATTTCTTCCCCAGAGAGGAGCAGAAGATATTACGAACGAGGCTCATTGCGGGTGTGCGTTGGAATCGACGGGAGGAACGAAAACGAAGCGCCGACGCTAGAGCTGCGACCTCGCCGGGCAATTCCTTATTAGGAGAATTTGCGGGGGCATGGCGCCCCCAGGGCCGCGGCTTAAAACTGCGAATCCATGAATAGACCTCATCCCCCCTGCCGGTCCCGGCGCCGGACCGCCCGCCCGGCCCCCCCGGGCCCGAACCCACAACCGCTCGGTCGCGGCCCTCAGGCCTTCGCCGTGGCGCCCAGCGGCTTAAGCAGCGCGAACTTCCCGCTCGCCGCCGGCGGAACCAGCTTGCGCCGCGTCGTGCTCACCCGGGCCCCGTCGCCCAGCATGGCCGCCACGGCTTCGGCCACCTCGGGGCCGGCGCTGTGCTCGGCCACATAGTCGAGTTTCCATGCCGTCTCCCCGGTCTGGCTCAGGCAATAGTGCCAGCAGGAGAAACTCTCCGGGAGCGCCCGGTCGATGTCGGTGGGCGAGACCAGCGAGCCGTCGCGCCGGAAATGCAGGTCGCGCTCGCGCCCGACGATGCGGAAACCGGAGGGGAATCGCTGCACGATGTCGCCCGTAAGGTAGCGCAGCAACGGCATCGCCTGGCGACCGCGCGTGGTCACCACGATCTGGAACGTCTCTGCGAGCCCCCGGAAGGGCACGAGCTCGATGAACACATTGGCGTCGATCGGCCGCGAGTTGTCGGCGAAGGCGTCGCCGATGAAGATGTAGCCGGCCTCGGTCGATCCATAGAGGTCGACTTGGGGCGCGGGAAACGCCTCGGCGATGCGCCGGCCGTGCTCGCGGCTGGCCTTGCCGTAGGTGAGGATGACGACCTTCACGCTCGGTACGCGTACCTTGCGCTTGAGTACCGCTCGCGCGAGCAGCGAGAGGTAGATCGGCTCGCCTTCCAGCACTTCGGGCTGCGAGGCCTCCAGCTCCAGCACGATGCGGTCCCACTCGCTCTCGAGGTAGACGAACGGGTCGCTGTGCAGGTTGAGGTAGATCGTGTTCTCGATGAAACGCTGCGGGAACTCGAAATCTTCGTACGGGCAGAGGTTGCTCGAGCATCCCACCGGGGCGAGGATCGCGCGCCGTCCGTGCTGCTTGGCGTAGGGGGCGAGCAGCGGATGCGCCGCGTAGGCGCGGGCCGTCTGCTCCGGCCACCAGCTGCGCTCCATGATTACCGTCATCGGTCCCTGGGTCGTGCCGGAGGTGGATTCATATTCCCACTCCTTGCGCTGCACCTTGGCGTCGACCTCCGCGCAGTCGTCGAAGAAGGCGCAATGTCCCTGCTCGACGATCTCGCGCTTGGTCAACAGCGGCAGCTCCAGGTAGCCGCCCCAGTGCAAGCGCCCGCCGCCAAGGGCATGGCGCTTCCCATAGAGCGGGCTGCGCCCGTAGATGGCGCGGATCTCCCCCTCGAGGGCCAGTGGCACGAAACCGTTTTCCGACGGCCCGAGTACGGGCGCCGGGTTGGCGAAATGCGGCAGCAGGACGGCTTTCATGGTGGGCGGCGCTCAACAAAGGGCCACCCCCCGCCTTGTCAAACCACCGGCCCCGGGCGCCCGGCCCGCCACGCTCGCAGGAAAAACAGCGCATCGATCACCAGCGAGTGCTTGATCTTACCCTGCTCGGCGAGGGCGAAGACCTCCTCGACCGGGCGCAGGCTGAGCTCGATCTCCTCATTGGGGTCGAATTGCGTGTCCCCGACCCGAACACATCCCTCCACCAACACCAAGTGACAAGTATTGGCCTGGATCGCAGGGTTGGGCCGCACCTGCGCGAGCAGCCGCGCCGAGCGGCCCGCGTACCCGGTCTCCTCCCGCAGTTCGCGCACCCCGGCGGCCACCGGGTCCTCCCCGGTCTCGATCACTCCGCCGGGAATCTCGAGGGTGAAATCATGGATGCCGAAACGGAACTGCCGCACCAGCAACATGCGGTCGTCGTCGGTGAGCGCCACCACATTGACCCAGTCGTTGGACTCGATGACGACAAACTCGCCCTCGCGCCGGTCTCGCGCATGCCGATAGCGGGTGCGCCGCACCCGGAAAACGCGGAAATGGTCCGTGGCGGCATCGGCCAAGCGTTCCCAAACGCTGGGACGTTCTGCCGGAGATTTCTCGGTTTCGCTCATAAAAAAGCCTCCCGGGGCACTTGGCCACGGGAGGCGGAGAATCAGAAAGAGCGGATCACTTGGGCAAGTTGATCTTCTGGCCGACCTTCAGCTTCTTGGAGTCGATGCCGGGGTTGGCCGCTTCCAACGCCGCGAGCGTGACGCCATGGGCCTTGGCGATCTTGGCGAGTCCGTCGCCCGCCTTGATGGTATAATCTCCACCAGGACCGGGGGCGGCCGGGGCGCCGTCCTTGACGGCCGCGCCATCCTTGGGGGCCTTGGGAGCGGGCTTGGCCGTGGCCAGCTTGTTCACATCCGTGCGAAGATTGCCGATCTCGGCCGTCACCGCGTCGAAGCCACGCTGGGCCTGCGTCGCGAGGTCGTCCACGCGGCGGGCGGCCGCGGAGGCCTTCTCGCCGGCACGTTGGACATCGCCGGCCATGCTCTGCACCTGGGTGCGGAGATCGTCGACATCAGTCTTCAGCGTCTTGACCGTGCCGAGCTTGACCAGCGCCACGGCGGACAAGATCACGGCCAATACGCCGAGGCCAACTCCGACGAACGGAAGAATACTGGGACTGTTCTCGCGAGAAATGGTATCCATGGAGTGAAAAATGTAGGGGAAGAGATAGTCCAGCCCCCGGGGCAATGCAAGCAGTTTACTGCACGCTTCTTGCGCCGAGCGCCACCCGCGGGGTATCCGACCGGTTCTCCACACGGAAACATTGACACCGGCCGCCTTCGGCCGAGGCTCCGCATCCTCACGATGAATCGGGGCGTAGCTTAGCCTGGTAGAGCGCCTGGTTTGGGACCAGGAGGTCGAGAGTTCGAATCTCTCCGCCCCGACCATCTTCGTGCCGGACACTGCAACCGCCCCGAGGCGCGCGTAACCAGGGCCCTCGCAGTGGCGTCAAAGCGCTCGCCCTGCCGAGCCCGCCGGCGCACCGCCACCATTTTCGCCGTTATTGCCACGGCCGGATTTGTTGTCGCCGCCCCCGCGGGCTTGCCCAGAAATCCCTAGCTCCACCCACTCTGCGCTGCCTCTCTGCGGTCTAGCCCGCCTTCCACTTTTGCCATGCCCTGTCCGCTCCCCTTTCCCAACACGCGCCGTGCCACACTGCCGCCACTCGCCCTGCTCGGCCTCAGCGCCCTGCTTTTTGCCGGCTGCTCCGACAAGGCCGCCCGGCAAACCAAACCCGCTCCCTTGCCCGTCCAGGTGGCCGTCGCCGAGATCCGGACCGTACCCCGGACTCTGGAACTCATCGGATCCGTCCAGCCCCTACGCACGGTGGCCGTGAAATCCCAGATCGACGGCGTGGTTGCCGCCATCCACTTCCGCGAGGGCGACGAGGTGCGGCCCGGCGACCTGCTCATCACCCTCGATCGCCGCCCCTTCGAAAACGCCCTCAACATCGCCCGCGCCGATCTGGCCATCGCTCAGGCCGAGGCGGCTCGCGCCGCCGCCGACGCCGACCGCTACACCAGCCTCGATCAGCAGGCGGCTGTCTCCAAGGAGCAGTTCGCCCAACTCCTCACCCGCGCCGCCACCACCCGCACCCAGGTGCTCGCCCGAGAAGCCGCCGTGGCCAACGCCGAGCTCCAGCTCGGCTACACCGGTATCCGCGCCCCCATCGGCGTGCGCACCGGCGAGCTCCGCTTCCACGAGGGTGCCCTGGTCAAGGCCAACGACGCCGGCAACTCCCTCGTCACCATCAACCAGCTCGCTCCGATCGCCGTCGCCTTTGCCGTACCCGAGTCCTCGCTGGATGCCGTGCGGGCCGCCGCCGCGGCCGAAGTCGCCAACGTGTCGGTACGCAACCGCGGAGGCAACGCCCTCACCCTCACCGGCGCCCTCGCCTTCATCGACAACGCCGTCGATCCCGCCACCGGCACCATCCTGCTCAAGGCCGAGCTGCCCAACGCCGACCACGCCCTGTGGCCCGGCCGCTTCGTCGACGTCACCCTGCAACTGGGTGCCGACTCGGGCTTGGTCGTCGTGCCCGCCGCCGCCGTGCAACAGGGCCAGCAGGGTCCCCAGGTCTTCGTCGTCCAGGCCGACCGCACCGTCGCCCTGCGCCCGGTCGTGGTCGCGCGCACCACCGGAGAGATCGCCGTCCTGGCCCGCGGCGTCCAGCCTGGAGATACAGTCGTGCTCGAAGGCCAGTTCCGCCTCATGCCCGGCGCCAGGGTCGAACCCCGCCCGACGGCCCCGTCCGCCCCCGCCGCGCCATGAACCTGCCCGCCCTCTGCATCCGCCGGCCGGTTATGACCACGCTGCTCACCGCGGCGCTCTGCGTCTTCGGCGCAATGGCCTACCGGCTCCTCCCCGTCAACGACCTGCCCAACGTCGACTTCCCCACCATCGTGGTCAACGCCGGGCTGCCCGGGGCCACCCCGGAGACGATGGCCAGTGCGGTGGCCACCCCGCTCGAACAGCAGTTCTCCACCATCGCCGGTATCGACTCGATGGTTTCCAGCAGCTCGCTCGGCAGTTCCCAGATCACGCTGACCTTCGCGCTCACCCGCAACATCGACGCCGCCGCCCAGGACGTGCAGTCCGCCATCGCCGCCGTGCAGCGCCGCCTGCCCAGCGACATGCCCGCCCCGCCCTCCCTGCGCAAAACCAACCCCGCCGACTCGCCCATCCTCTACCTCGCGCTCAGCTCGCCCACCCTGCCGCTGTCCACCGTCAACGACTACGCCGAAACGCGCCTCGTCCAACGCATCTCCACCGTGGAGGACGTCGCCCAGGTCCAGATCTACGGCGCCCAGAAGTACGCCCTGCGCGTGCGCCTCGACCCGCGCGCACTGGCCAACCGCGGCCTCGCCCTCGAGGAGATCCGCACCGCCCTGGCCCAACACAACGTCAACCTGCCCACCGGCTTGCTCGACGGGCCCCGCCAATCGCTCACCGTCGTGGCCACCGGCCAGCTCGCCAGTGCCGCCCAGTTTCGCGACATCACCGTCGCCCACCGCAACGGCGCCCCCGTGCGCCTGGGCGAGATCGCCGAGGTCCTCGACAGCGTGCAGGACATCCGCACCGCCAGCTGGTACTATAAGAACGGAGCCGGCTCCCGCGCCATCATTCTCGCCGTCCAGCGCCAACCCGGCACCAACACCGTGGCCGTCGCCGATCGCATCCGCGCTTTGCTGCCCGAGGTCCGAGCTCAGCTCCCCGCCTCCATCGAACTCGACATCCTGCGCGACGGCTCCCAAGCCATCCGCGAGTCGATCCACGACGTGCAGTTCACCCTCCTGCTCTCCGTCGTCCTGGTCGTATTGGTGATCTTCCTCTTCCTGCGCTCCCTGCGCGCCACCCTCATTCCCAGCCTCGCCATCCCGATGGCCCTGCTGGGCACCTTCGTGGCGATGCATTTCTGCGGGTTCACCCTCGACAACCTTTCGCTGCTCGCCCTCACCCTCTCGGTGGGCTTCGTCGTCGACGACGCCATCGTGATGCTCGAAAACATCGTACGCCACACCGAGCGCGGATTGCCCGTGCGGGAGGCCGCGTTCAAGGGTTCCGGCGAGATCGGCTTCACCATCCTCTCGATGACGATCTCCCTTGTGGCCGTCTTTATCCCGTTGCTTTTTATGGGCGGACTTCTCGGCCGCCTGCTTAACGAGTTCGCGGTCACCATCGCCGCCGCCATCCTCGTCTCCGGACTGGTCTCGCTCACCCTCACGCCGATGCTTTGCAGTCGCTTCCTGCGACCGCACGCCGTCGAGGCCGCCACCCGCCACGGCCGCATCTACCAGGCCACGGAGCGCGGCTTCGCCGCAATGCAGCGCATCTACGACCGCACCCTGCACATGGCCCTGCGCCACCGAAAACCGGTGGCACTGACCGCTCTCGCCACGGCAGTGCTCACCGGCGTCTTTGCCTGGCTACTGCCCAAGGGGTTCATCCCCACCGACGACAACGGCCAGATCATGGCCCAGATGGAGGCCGCACAGGATGTGTCCTTCGAGGAGCTCACCCGCCAGCAGCTCGCCGCCGCCGCCATCGTCGCCCAACACCCGTCCGTGGATGCGTTCATGTCGTCGATCGGCGGCGGCGGCGGCCGCATGTTCATGCGCTTGAAAGAGCGAGACGAGCGCCCGGCCGCCCGCACCATCGTGCAGGATCTGCGCACCAAACTCGCCGTCGTCCCCGGCCTGCGCGCCTTCCCCCAACAACCCCCGCCCATCCGCATCGGCGGGGCACAGACGCGCTCCCTCTACCAGTTCACGCTCACCAGTTCCGACCTGCCCGCCCTCTACGACGCCGCGCGCAATTTCGAGCCCCGCCTGCGCACCGTACCCGGCGTGGTCGACGTCAACAGCGACCTCCTGCTCTCCAGCCCCCAGGTGAGCGTGGAGATCGACCGCGACCGCGCCGCCGCCCTCGGGCTCACGCCGCAGCAAATCGAGGACACCCTGTACAGCGCCTACGGCTCGCGCCAGGTCTCCACCATCTACACACCAACCAACCAGTACTTCGTCATCATGGAGGTTGCCCGCGCCTTCCAGCGCGACGCCGAGGCCCTCGCGCAGCTGCACGTGCGCGCCCGCAACGGCCAGCTCGTTCCACTCGAGGCCGTCGCCACGCTGCGCCGCCAAGTCGGCCCGCTCAGCATCAACCACCTCGGACAGGTCCCTGCCGTGACCCTCTCCTTCAACCTGGCCCCCGGCACCTCCTTGGGCGAGGCCACCGCCGCCATCACCGAGCTCGCCCGCCTCCATCTGCCCGCCACTGTCAGCTCAGGGTTCCAAGGCACCGCCCAGGCGTTCGCCTCCTCGCTCAAGGGTCTGGGCCTGCTGCTCATCCTCGCCGTGGTGGTGATCTACATCGTACTGGGCATTCTGTACGAGGACTTCATCCACCCGCTCACCATCCTGTCCGGCCTGCCCGCCGCCGGCTTCGGGGCGCTCTTCACCCTCTGGCTCTTCGGTGAGGAGCTCAATATCATGGGTTACGTCGGGGTGATTCTGCTCATCGGTATCGTGAAAAAGAACGCGATCATGATGATCGACTTCGCCCTCGCCGCGCGCGCGGCTGGCGAACCCTCCGACGAGAAGGCCATCGTCGAGGCCTGCTTGGTGCGTTTCCGCCCGATCATGATGACGACCTTCGCCGCCCTCGCCAGCACGCTGCCCATCGCCCTCGGCCTGGGCGCCGGGGCGGAGTCTCGCCGCCCATTGGGCTTGGCCGTCGTGGGCGGTCTGGTCGTCTCGCAATTGCTCACCCTCTACATCACGCCGGTCGCGTTTCTCTATTTCGGCCAAGTGCTCGGCCGATTGCGCGCCCGGCGGCCGGCAGCGCCCGGGCCCCTCGCCCTCGCGACGAAGTAGAAACGAAGGGCCCAGCCCACACCGCCCATCGCCGGCCATGCAGTTCGGCCCTCCGGCGGTGTTCGGGCACCGGGCTTCGAGCCGTCACCACTCGGGACGGCGGCTCGATGAAGTGGATTCCCTCCAGCACCGATCCGGGCGCAAAAAACGCGCGCCGAACCTGCGGCGCGCGTCGTGGGAAGAGGGGAACCGGTCGGCTTAGTTGGAGCCCGGCAATTTCAACTTGATCTCGCTCGCCGGCGTGGCGGGCGCAGAGGGGGTCTCCGTCGCAGCTACCGGCTCGGCGGGCAGATTGGCCCGCAGGGACATCGCCCGTTGGCTCCACGCGCCGGTTGCGTCGTTTTGCTGCACTTCGTTGAGCGCCTTGCGGGCATCCTCCACTCGGCCGGCTTCGACCGCCAAAAGGGCGAGATGATAACGCGCCTCCGTGCGGGTGGTGGCGGCCTGTTTCTCATCGGCCACGATCCGCTTGAAGATCTCCTCGGCCTTCGGCTTGTCGCCGCCGAGCGAGAGACTGAAACCCCGCCCGATCTGGGCTCGGCTGGCGAAAACACCGCCGTCCACCAGCGGCTCGGCCTTCTCATAGGCGGAGGCGGCCTCGGCGTACTTGGCCGCCTTGAACGCTTCGTCGCCGATGTTCAGCCACGCCAGACCGGCCAATTTGTGGCCCGAGTTCTCGGTGGCGAAGGCGCGCAGCTTGTCGGGATTGGTTTCGGCCGCCGCAAAGGCCGTGCCGATGGCCCGCTCCCGCTGGTCGAGGTAGTAGAACACCCCCTCCTTGAGCACAAAGACCACCAGCACCAACACACAGGTCAACAGGATGGTCGTCTTGTTCTCGAACCAGAACAACTGGACACGCTCCTCGAAGGAGACCTCCGGCAAGTCGGTACCGGCCACGACGACAGGGCGATCATCGCCGGGGAGAGGGGATTGGGGCTGCGGAGTTTGCGGGCTGCTCATGGAAACAGGATTTGCGACTGGAAAAGGCGAAGCGGTAACAGAGCCCACCGGCTCCGTCCAGCCTCTTCCCTGAAAGGGCTCTCCGGGTCTCCGGCGAGTCCTCACTCCAAAACGGCCGCCTCCGCCGCGCTACCACCGGCCACCGTTCGCGGGGCGGATTCGACCGTTGCCCGCGATTGCCTCGCCTCACCGGCCGCCAGCGCTACGGTGCCCGCCACTCCACCACGTGTCGGCCCCGCCCTCCCACCTACCGCTCCATCGCCTCTACGCCTTCGGCCAATTCGCCGGCTGGGGCTCGTTTCTGCTGCTGCGCCTATTCCTCACGGCCACCTACGTTGCCAAGACGGCCCCCGGCGCGTCGATTGTCGACGCCTGCGTTTTCGAAGCGTTCAGCCATTTCGCTGGCGCCGCTTGGTCGCATGTCGTCTGGAGCTGGCTCACCCGGCGCCGCCTGATCGAGCGGGGATGGAGGCGTTTCGTCGGCGAAGGGCAAATCGTCGCCAACCTCGGCACAGTCCTATTGGTCCTCCTCGCTTGGCCCTTCTACCCCACCATCTACGCGGCCGACTTCGAGCGCTTCGGCGCGGTCGCCATGATCTGGTTGGCCATCGGCCAAAACACCATGATCACGGCGCTCTGGTTCTGGTCCTTCGTTGCACTGCTCTACTTCGATCGTACCCGACGCCTGGAGCTGGAGCGTGCCGAGGCGCACGCCAGCGCACGCGAAGCCCAGCTCCACGCCCTGCGCGGCCAGGTGAATCCCCATTTCCTCTTCAACAGTTTCAACTCCCTGCGTGCGCTCATTGCCCTCGACCCCGCCCGCGCCACCGAGGCGCTCACCCAGCTTTCCACCCTCCTGCGCTACTCGCTCTCGGGCACCGACCGCCTCGTTGTCCCGCTCGCCGAGGAGCTGCACATCGTCCGGCTCTACCTCGAACTAGAAAGCCTCCGGCTCGGGACGCGCCTGCGGGTGACGCCCCGCCTGCCGGAATCGACCAACGGCGCGGTGCTCCCTCCAATGCTCCTGCAGGGCTTGGTCGAGAATGCCGTGAAGTTCGGCCCCGCTGCGCTCAAAGCCGGCGGCGAACTCGCCTACCGGGTGGAACTCGCCAACGACCGCCTCCATTTACGCGTCACCAACCCCGGCCGCCTCACCGCCAAGTCCGACTCCACCGCCCTTGGCCTACACAACCTGCGCGCCCGTCTGAGTCTGCTCTACGGCGACGCCGCCACCTTCTCCCTCCGCGAGGAGCCCGGCGAGCTGGTCGTCGCCGAGGCGAGTTTCCCCGCCCGCCTGCCTGAGTCCTCAGCACGGGCGACCCGCTCCGAGGAATAAACCCATGCGCTCCCCCCAGGACAGGCACCAAGGCCCGCGCCACTCTTGCCCGCTCCTCCCCATCCCTTTCCGCGCCCTGCACGCTTCGGAGCTTCCAGCGTATCCGCTTCCTCGGCCTCCCCTATCCGCAATCCGAACTCCGCAATCCGCATTTCATGAAGGCCCTGCTGATCGACGATGAACCCCTGGCCCGCGCTGAGATGCGCCGCCTGCTCCGCGCCCACCCCGAGATCGAGATCGTCGGCGAGGCCGCCGACGCCGACGAAGCCCGTGCCGCCATCAAACGCTCCGCCCCTGAGCTGCTCTTCCTCGACGTACAGATTCCGGAGGAAAGCGGCTTCGACCTGCTCGCATCGCTCGGCAACGGGGTGCCGCCCGTAATCTTCACCACCGCCTTCGACCAACACGCCGTGCGCGCCTTCCAGTTCGGCGCCCTCGACTACCTCGTGAAACCCGTTGAGCCCGAGCGCCTCGCCACCGCACTCCAACGCCTACGCCGCCTTCCCTCCACGCCCGCCGGCCCCGACGACAGCGACGGCACCTGCTACGCGCCCACGGCCCGGCTACAGCCCGCCGAGAAAGTATTCGTGCGCAACGGCGACCGCTGCTGGTTTGTACCCGTCGAGAGTATCCGAGGACTGGAAAGCGACGGCAATTCCGTGCGTCTCTGGCTCGCTGACGCCACACCGACGGTGAACCGCACCCTCGCCCAGTTGGAGGAGCGCCTCCCCCCGGAGAACTTCTTCCGCGCCAATCGCGCTCAGATTCTCAACCTCAGCTGCATCGAGCAGGTGGAGCCGTGGTTCAGCGACACGCTCAAGGTCACCCTCACCGGCGGCCGCACCATCGAGCTTTCCCGCCGCCAGACCCGCCTCTTCCGCCAGCGCCTGGCGCTGTGAGCCAAGCAGGCTCCATTCGATGTAGCCTCCCTCGACACAGGCCGTCGGCGGGAGGCCTCGTCCGTCGAGAGATCGAGGCCGCAGCGCCGCTCGCCCGCCCCCGGATCGGAGAATCAGGGATGGATCCGGCGCCTCCAATTCACGAAGACGATCACGCCATAGGCCACCGCCAACGTCGTCTCGATGCCAATGGCGATGAGCATGGAGGAATTTACCGTGCCCCGGAGCAGTTCATAGCTCCCCAAACAGGCCAGCCCCGCCAATGGAACCGCGATGGCCAGGCAGATAACTTGCCGCGCCGCGGAATGCGGCAGGCTCCGGGAGGCAGCCGCCAGGATCGCGATCCCCAGCATGAACATCGACGCCCGCCGCGCGAGGATGCCGGTGGCCACGGACGACGAAAGTCCCATGTCGTCCACGAACCCGGTCGACTGGAAAAGGCACATGACGAACAGATACGAGAACAGGACGGCGGTGGCGGTGCTGACGACTTTGAACCAGCTCATGAAAGTGAATTTTCGATTACCGAAGGGCCGGGCTTTGGCGGAGCAAAAGGAGCGGTGTTCGCCGTCTCGGCAGGAGACCTAGCAAGACAGGGTTTGGTCGGCGAGAAAGAGCGGGCTCACTCGCTGGCGGCCCACGCCATCCGCCACGCTATGCTCCGCCATGAGGGTGACCAGAGTGGTTTCCCCGTCCACCAGAATCTCGCGACCGGCACGACTACGCCGGGGTGCGCGCGGCCGCGACGGCGCGACGGGCGGGCCCCACCCGCTCCACCTTCTGGATCCAGTGGGCAGGCACGGCCCCCTGAGAAAGGATTTGGCGGGCCACGGTGTTGTCTTCGCCATGAACCCCAACTTCCTCGCGCTCGCCGCGATCCTGTGCCTTGCCGCCGCCCCTTCCACGCTCCACGCTCCACGCCGAGCCGGCCGCCGTCGGCAACCACGCCCCGCCGGCCGTCAAGATGCTCACGCTGGGCATGACCGATTCTGAGGTCCGCAAGCAATTGGGCCGGCCGGCGGCCATCAAGCCGATGAAGGCGCCGGAGGGGAAGGCCGAGGTGTGGGCCTACCGGAGCCCGTCTACCGCACCGAGACCATCGCCGTCGAGGAGGTCACCCAGTTGCTCTTCTTCAACGGCACACTGCAGGGCAGCAAACGCGCGAAGGCCGAGCAGCGCTTCTGAACGCGCACGGGGCCGCCGCCCACCGATTCGCAAGTCCGGGGCTTGGCAGCCGGGAGCGCTTCTGCTTCCTGTGCGCAATGGATTATCGCACCAAGGCTGAATACTTCGTTCGTGGCATCACCGGCGGCTTCATCGACGCTCCCGAGGTCATCGCGTGGTCGGACGAGATCATCGTCTCCGCCCCCAAGACCGAGGACTGGATGGTCGAGATCTCCTCCTGCGGACCGGACGAACGCCTGAAGGTGTTGGGGCTGCTCAATACCGTGAAGGGCGTCGTCGACGAGGCGGCGCTGGCCGAGATGCTCAAGGGCAAGTGAGCCCACGCTGGTTCTGAAGGGGCCGGCGCGCTCCGCCAGCCCCGCCTCCACCCGCGCCGCCGACCCCGGACTTGACGCCAAAGCCCCCGCCCGCAGTCGCGGGAAAGCTGCGTAGCACTGTCCTTTTCCCCAGGCCGATCAGAGGGAGGCTCCGTTCTCGGGGGCAGCCCCCTCGGCGGGCGCTCGCCGAATCATCACCTCCAGGGGCTTGGTCGTCCCCAGATGCACATCGCGCTGGGGGAACGCCATCACGATCCGCTCCTGCGCGAAGACCCCGGCGATGCGGTGGCGCAGCTCATTCTCGGCCGTGAACGCCTCCGCCAAGCTGACCCAGAAATAGAGTTCAAAGAGCAACGAATTCTCCCCGAAGTCGGCGAAGACCACGAGCGGCACCGGGTCCTTCCGTACAGTCTCCATGCTGGCGACCGCCCCCTGGAGCAGCGCCGCCACCTGCCGGGTGGGCGATTCGTAGGCGACGCCCACCGCAATGCGTCGGCGCACGATATCGTCCGACAAGGTCCAGTTGACCACCGGCTGTTCCAGCAAGCGACTGTTCGGCACGATCATTTGGGTGTTGTCCCGCGTGCGCACAATTGTGCTACGTGCCCCGAGCCGCTCGACCGTTACCTGCAGTCCGTCGATCTCGATGACATCCCCCTGATTCACCGGTCGCTCGAGGAGCAGAATGACCCCGCTGATGAAATTGCTGATGAGATTCTGGCTGCCGAAGCCGATGCCGACCGCGAGGGCGCCGCTCACCACCGAAAACTGCGTCAGCGAGATGCGGAAGAGACTCGAGGCCGTCAGCAGCTCGGCGAGAAACAACGCGTAGAACCAAAGTGTTTGCCAGGCCGCGCGCCGCCCGATGGCCATCCGCCGGAGCAGCGTCCGCGCCAGCAGCGCGCTGGCCCAGTGCGCGGCCCGATGCCCGAACACCACCAGGAGCAGCCCCGCGAGGATCGTATTCAAGCGGACTGGTTGGTCCTGCACCGAAAAGACCTCGTAGCGCCACGCCCCTGCCACGGCATCCGTCGCCCGCGCGAAGGCGTCGCGCCACGAGAACAGGTTCACCTGCGCTCCAATTTCCTCCTGCAAGCGGCTGTGGGCCGTGCGAAGTCGGTCGATATCCGCCACCTCCGCCTGGCTCAGTTCGATCCAGGCGGCGAGCCGCTTCATGCGCGCCACGCTCCAGGCAGGGCTGGGCGCGTCGGCGGCGGCAGCGCGGCTCAACCGAGCCTGCCGTCCTGGAGTTCCCGCCGGCTTCGGTACAGGGCCGATCCTTCCCTCCGCCGGTCGCGGGCAAGTTGATCGATCACCTCCTGAGTTCGCTGGGCGAGCGCCCGAAGCTCCTGTGCCGGTATCTTGCCAGACAAAACATTCCGGCGCTGCTCCGCCACGGTCACCGCTTCGGCGAGCCGCTCGCGCTGCGCGGTCAGCACACTCACAGTGAGGTCCGCCGTCTGACGATCGGCCCGGCGCGATTCCAGTTCGTCGGCATTCTGCTCGGTCGCGCCCCGACGCTCGGTGGCGATGGCAACGAGGGCGACGGCCTGCGCGTCCTGTTGGGCGGTCGCCACGGCGCGTTCGAGTTCACCGGAGCGTTTCTGCTGTTGTCGGCGAAGCCCGCCGATCTCGTCCGTGTCCAGCGCCAGATGCCCACCCAGCCACGCGAACCGCGGTTGCAGCAAGCGCTGCTTGGGTTCGAGCAAGGACTGCTGCAACTTCAGCGTCTTGAGGGCCGTTTCATTCAGCCGCACCGTTTCCAAGGCCAACCGGCTCTCCAACTCCGCACGCCGCAGATCGCCCTGGAGGATCGCTTCCTCTCCGGCCTTTTCGGCGGCGGTGCGGGCCGCGCGGCGGAGCCGGTCCTTCTCCTTGGCGGTGTCTCGCGCCTCCTGCAGTGCAGTCTCGGAATTCTCCACATCGCGCTTGAGGGTGGCCACGGCCTGCTCGAGATAGTCACGTTCGCCATAAAGCTGGTCGAGTAGCGCCATGCCGTACGGCGGCTTCAACGAAGACTCCGGCGGGCGCTGGCTGCGGATACGCTCAGCGATCTCGACGGCTTCGGCGGCAAGGTCGGCGGCGTGCTGCAGGGTGCGCTGCTGTTCGGCATAGACGGCATCGATACGCTCAAGCAGCGCGCTCTCCTGGGTCAGCCGGAGCGAGGTCGCGTCCGGGCCTCCCATGGCCAGACCCGCAAGGTCCGTGCGCGTCGTGGCGATTTCCATAGCCAGAGCGGCCCGCGCGTCCGCCACCGACGCCGAGGAGAGATCGGCCACTGGGGAATCGATCGGCGCCGCCACGACCGGGGCGAGGCCGGGCAACGCCGCCGCGCGAAGGGCGGGACTGGCCGGCGCGGCGGTCAGCGCAAGCAAGACAAGGGGAACGCGGAAATGGGAGAGAAACGGCATGGGCGGAGCGGGCGAGTTGGCTGTGGCCACGCCGGCGTCGCCGCGCGCCGAGCGACCGAGGCATCGCCCGCCTCAGCCTACACCTCCGCCGAAGCGCGGCCCATGGGGTGAAGACCTACGCAGGGAAGCGCGCCGCTCGAGGGACGAGCGCTTCGCCCACCAGTAACCGGCAAGCCCCTGCGATCCGGCGGTGGAGGGCGAGGCTCCGCCCGAGCCGGTTCCATATCCGGTGCGCTCCAACGCCTCGCGATCACCCGAACGGATTCCGCCGCAAACCGCGCAAAGCGGTGAGGCCGCCCCAATCGGTCTCCGGCAGCAGCACACGCGGTACGGCGGCGCACTCCGTCAGAGCCCACGCTCGGAGGGTTCGATCCGCACGGACTTGAAGCGCTCCGCAAAGAGGGTGTCCTGGAGTGTGCTTGAGCGGAGCCTGGGGCGCCCCACACTGCGGCAATGCTCATCAAGATTTTCACGACCGGAGGAACGATCGACAAAATCTACTTTGACCGCCTGAGCGAGTTCCAGATTGGCGACCCGCAGATCGCAGAGATTCTGGAGCCGGTGCATCCGGCCTTTTCCTGGGAGGTGGAGGCCGTGTTGCGCAAGGACAGCCTTGACCTCACGGACCAAGACCGAGCCCTGTTGCGCCAGCGGATCGAGGCCGATCCGGCCGAGCGGGTTCTGGTCACACACGGTACGGATACGATGCGGGAAACAGCCCGGGCCCTGGTCGGAATCGCGGGTAAGACGGTGGTGTTGACCGGCGCGCTCGCCCCCGCCCGGTTCAAGGACAGCGATGCGGCCTTCAACGTAGGCTTTGCCCTGGGGTGTGCGCAGACTCTGCCCCCCGGGATCTATCTGGCGATGAACGGGGCGGTGTTCGACCCGTTTCGGGTTCGCAAGAATCGCACACAGAATACGTTCGAGGCGGAGTAGTTCGCTGCGAGTTGACGTCGAGAGCACAGGGCTGTGCGGGCCTTGGGCTACCGGCGCCGTCGAGCACGAGCCCTGCGGCCTGCTCCGCGGCAAGGTATTTCACCGACGCGGCCGTGCTCGGCTCTCACCCCTTCGTCGCCACCCAGCTTACGGCATCCCGCCGCCGCTACGAAGCGAGGGGCGGTGCGACGCCGGGCGGCCCATCCTGAAGGAGCGGGCCAGATCGCAGCAACGGGCCAACGACGAAAGCAGAAGTCAGCGCGCCGGTGTAGCGGAGCCGAGTCGGCGATCGGCTCGGCCGGCTCACCGACTGCGTCGTTCAGCCACAGGGGAGGCGCGAAACGCGCCGCGCATGCCTATCGGCGAAGGGTCCTTCTCGCAGCCCTGCCCGATCCGCATGCGCTTCCGCCCTTCTACCCTCCCGTCGCCTGCGGTCGCCTACCCTATCCGGGAAGAGGCCGTGAAAGCACCGCCCCCGCGACGGGATCGACCACGTTGCCGCCATGGCCAACTGGGACCAGCCCCTTGGCGGGTTTCGTGCTGGTGTCCGCTCGGAATATCTCCGGCATCACCTGCCGTGCTTTCCCTCTCAAACCAAGAATCACTCCTGTGAGCCTACTTTCACTCTCGGCGGCGACAGATGACTTCTTCTGGAGCCGGATCATGATCTACGGCTGCCTGCTCGCTGGAGTGTACTTCTCCCTGCGGATGCGCTTCCCGCAGCTGCGGCTCATCAAGGACATGGTCGGGCAGCTCTTCAGCGGCAAGGCGTCGGCCTCGGGCGTATCGTCGTTCCAGGGCTTCGCCATGGCGCTGGGCGGCCGCGTGGGCACGGGCAACATCACCGGCGTGGCCTCCGCGATCTTCTTCGGCGGGCCGGGCGCAGTCTTCTGGATGTGGGCCATCGCCTTCCTCGGCGCCGGCTCCGCCTACATCGAGTCGGCGCTCTCGCAGGTCTGGAAGGAGCAGGTGCACGGCGAATACCGCGGCGGCCCCGCGTACTACATCGAGAAGGGGCTAAAAAGCCGTCCGCTCGGCATCGCGTTCGCCCTGCTCACCATTTTCGGCTGCGGGCTCGCGTTGCCCGGCATCCAGTCGAACGCCTTCAGTCACGCCGCCGCGCACTCGCTCGACATCGCCCCCTGGCTCTCTGGCCTGATCTTCACCGTGCTCGTAGCCTATGTCGTCCTCGGCGGTGGTCGCCGAATCGCCAAAACGGCGGAAATGATCGTCCCCTTCATGGCGGTCGCCTACCTCCTCCTCGCCGCCGTCGTGCTCTTCGCGCACGCCGACAAAATCGTCGAGATCTTCCGCCTGATCTTCAGCTGCGCGTTCAACCAAAACGCCGCCTACGGCGCCGTCTTCGGGCTGGCAATCCAATGGGGCGTCAAGCGCGGCATCTTCTCCAACGAGGCGGGCCAGGGCACCGGCGCACAGGCCTCCGGCGCGGCCGAAGTCTCGCACCCGGCGAAGCAGGGCCTCGTGCAGGCGTTCTCGATCTACGTCGACACGCTCCTCGTTTGCTCGGCCACTGCGGTGATGATTCTTGCGACCAACGCTTTCAACGTCGCCGACCCCGCCCACGCCGGCGGTTTCCTCGCGCAGTCTCTGCCCGGTATCGAGAAATCTAACTTCACGCAGGAGGCCGTGAACAACGTGCTGCCGGGCTTTGGCGGCCCGTTCGTCGCCGTCGCGCTGTTCTTCTTCACCTTTACCACGGTGCTCGCCTACGCCTTCTACGCCGACTCGAGCGTCGCCTACCTCTTCAAGAAGAATGCGAGCGGCTCCGGCTACCGGTACGGCCTCGTCCTGGCCCGTGTCGCCGTGATCGTCGCGACACTTGTCGGCTCGGTGAGCTCGGTCGACGTCGTCTGGAACTTCGGCTCAGCCGCGGTCGGCGCGATGGCGTGGTTCAACATCATCGTGATCGTGCTGCTGGCCAAGCCGGGCATCGCGACGCTGCGCGACTACGAGGCGCAGCGGAAGCTGGGACTCGACCCGGTGTTCGTCCCCTCGCGCTGCGGCATCGAAGGCGCCGAGCTCTGGGACGAGATCGCGGCCAAGACCTACCCGCTCGAACTCGCCGCGCTCAGGGCGAAGGTAGCGAGTAAGTAAACACACAGGAGAATCTGGAACTCGGGAACGGACGCCGAGAATCGGAATCTTCATCACGGAGGTCACCGAGGCCACAAAGGTTCGGAATAGGTTAGCCGCAAGGAACGCAGAGAGCGCAGAGGATCGGAAATAGCGTCACAGAGGTCACGGAGGGGGAGGAGAACACAGAGGGATTCGTGAGTGGCGCAGGCGGCCCTGCCTGCGTTCCGGTTGTGGCAACGCTCGCCGGGACGTCGGCGGTGTAGGCCACCGCGGTGAGGTGGCCCGCACCGCTTCCCCCCGTAGCGAAGCTCGCAAGAGCTTCGTCCGCCCGTCGCCCCCGTCGTAGCTGGACGACGCAGTCGTTCAGCCGAACGAATCCATCCGTATCCGCGCCATCCGCGGTCAAAATGGCTTGTTCTGGACAATCGGTGGACGGCGAGGCCCCGCCCGAGCCGGTTCGGCAACCGGTGCGCTCCAGCCCCTCGCGCTCACCCAAACGGATTCTGGCGCAGACCGCGCAGGGCGGTGAGGCCGCCCCAGTCGGTGATCGGGAGCAGAGCACGCGGTGCGGTATGGCTGCGCACGCCGTAGCGGCGGCGGTAGGCCGCGAGTTGGGTGGCAACGAAGGCTTGGGAGCCGAGCACGGCTGCGTCGGTGAAATACCGTACCCGGCAACGCAACACCGTCGCCAGGGGTAACTGGCCGTGCGCGCGCAACACCTTGCCGAAGGAAGCCGCCGTGATCGTGCCGCCGGCAAAACGACGGGCCGCCCCGGTGCCAAACAAGCCGAGACGGTGCGCCGCGTGGACCTGGTCCCAGTCGGGTCCATGCAGCCGGCACAGACCGGCGCGCGCACCGGCGTGGCCCGCCACGGCCTCGGCATACCCACAGAAACGATAGTCCTTAGGATCCTTGACCAACCCGGCCCGCACGGGGTTAAGGTCGATATAGCAAGCAACCGTACGCATAGCCCCGGTCGGAGGGTTCGATCAAGACGGACTTGAAGCGCTCCGCAAAGAGGGTGCCGTAGCGATGGTGGGCCTTGTTGAACCAGATCGCGAAACGCTGCTTGAGCAGCTTCATGAAGGCGGAGACGTCGCCCATCAGCGCGAGCTCGCGCCGCCGCCACGCCTCGCCCGCAGGCGCTCCGCTCTTCAGTACCGCCTCAATGGCCTCGAGGCGTTGGATCTGGTACTTGGTCGGCTTGGGATGGAGCAGCTTGTAGCGGCGTAGCAGTTCCTCGTCCGGGGGAATCGTCTTCTTGGGCACCTTGAGCAGCACATGGAAGTGGTTGCTCATGATCGCGTAGGTGAGGACTTCCACCCCGCAGAATTCGGCCACCAGCCAGAGCTGCTTGCGCAGCACTTCCTTGGCGGTGTCGTCGAGCAACCGGTCCCCGGCCACCACTCGTGTCATACAGTGGTAGGCCGCCTCCCCCACCTCTGGGGAAATCTTCATTCGACCGACTCTCATAGGCCCTCCGGCCCGGAATTGTAACCACAAGTGGTTTTATGTCTAAAATTTCTGACCTGTCCCTGTTAGCTCCCCTGCGAGCGCCGGGCCTCCACGGACCCGGCCGCAGGGAGCGTAGCGACCGCAGCCGCAGGCCGAAGCGAAGCGAGCGCGCACGCCGACCCGCCGCCGCCTGGGCAAGCGTTAGCGCGCCGGGGACGGTGGCGGTTGAGGCGTTCGCGGCAGCCTGCCGGGCGCAGCGGGGCCACGCCGGGCAAATTCGGCGGTCGCCGACGGGGCGAGAACGCAGCGTCAGCGAAGTGGAGACACGACGGCGACGGCGCGGGTGTTCCAGGAGCGCCGCCTCGTGCGCGATTCCTCGCGCACTGGCCGCCGCCGGCGGGGAAGGTGCTTACCGGACGGAGCGCAAGCGGAGGAGGAAGCAGGGCTCGTGATCAGCGCCAAGGAGTTCGCGACGCAGCGCTGGCGCGAGACGTGCCGCTGGGTTCTGTCACCGCAAATCGACAGAGGTATCGGATGCGTGCCCAATCTTCTCGGCTTTGGGGCTCGAACTCACGCAAAGCAAGCCACAGCAAAACCCGATACAGGCCCCCGCCAAGCAAAGCCGCAGATCGCGATAGCCAATAACAAATGGATAAACCGAGAAGAGGCAGCCCACGATGATCCCGGCAACTCCGCACAGATACCAAGAGAGCGCGTAATACAAAGCGATTTTGCGGAAGGCTAGATAGACGATGAAGGCAACGGGCAGCGAAAGAATCACAGAGAAAACGAGCGAGACGAAGCCAGTCACAATGATCCTAAAAACTACGTCGGCGCCGTCGTACTGTACCATTGATCGCCCAGCCAACAGGCAACCTTGTGCCAAGCCCCCCAAAAGAGGGCCCAACAAGCCAAAAACCAACAGAACGCGCAGCAGTGAAGGGTACTCGTGTTTCATGTTTAGTTACATCCTCCAAAGAAGCTGCGTGCCGCATCTGGAATCAGATCAAATATACCGACGTCATAAGCACCCTCTGGAAGACCGCTAGTCGGCACGAACCCGCATTGTTTGTAGCACGTGATATGGGCGTAGAGGCGTTTCGAGTTTCTTTCGCAACAAGAAGTTGTGGAGGCCTGTATCGAGCTGTCGGCAGCAACGAGACAACGTGCGACGCACTTGACCTTGGAAAGCCCAGCATAGCCACCAACCGCGGCATACTTCCTGATGAATCGCTTGCAGACGGTGCGTGCCGTACTCGGATATGGATCCGTTATAGACTGTCCCTTGCGACAGCAATTGCCACCAATCTTATAGAGGTCGCAAAGGCTTTCTCCCTCTGCAATCTCGCCGGGGGTCGGGCTGGGTGGATTCGGGAGGACTGGAAACTGATATCCAATCATTGTGTTACTACGGCCTCCATCCAAGAGCCCCAACGGATCAAACCGATTGAGCGCATCGTTCCCAACCATTCCATACAGGTTCGCTCCGCCCTTTTCCTCGATGGGATCTCTGGATAGCCACCGGCCTGTGGAGGTGTTGTAGTATCTGAAACCGTAGTAGAGCAGACCGGTTTCGGAGTCGGTGTACTTCGTGCTAAAGCCGAAGGGATTCGCGGCGGCAGCGGGACCGGCGGATTTCACGACTTCGCCAAAGGGGCCGTACTCGTAGTCGGCCACGCGAGTGCCGGAGGCGGAATCGTAGGCGGCGATGAGGTTGCCGTTGCCGTCAAAGGCAGGCAGGAGGCTGAAGACGGAAGGCTGGAGGACTGAAACCTGAAGCAGGCCACCCACCCCACCGGCCCCCTGGGAACTGCCGCTCAGATCCAAGCCCCAGGTGAAGGAACGCTGAACGCTGAACACTGAACCCTGAACGCTGAACTCAGCGAGGAGGTTCCACCCATCGTAGAGGAAGCGGGTATCGCTCGCGAGGGCGTAGGCGCTCCCGCTCCAGTTCGACACCTGCTTGCGGAGGCGGCGACCGGCGGAGTCGTAGGCAAATTCGAGCTTTGGGCGGGGAAGCCCGGCGCTGACCGCGGCCTACAGGGTCTCCATCAAGGTGAGTCGGTTCTCCGCATCCCAACCATAGGTCCAGCGGCCATCGGAGGTGAGGTTGCCGTCGAGATCGTAGGTGAAGAGTTCGGGCGATTTGGCGACGAAGGCCTGCCGAGTTTCTTCGGCCACGGCATCCTCGCCGTTGGGTCCTTGACTGGAACGTACGCCGATCACGCGGGCGCTCGGGGTAAGCAGGGGCGGCGGAGTTGTCGAACGGATAGTTCGGCCGCCCAGCGCGGGCCCTGCCGGGTGGTGGGCTGGAAGTTGACGGTGACGGTGGCGTCCGGGTGGGCCGAGCCGAGCACGTCGACCACCGGTGGCACCGTGCGCTGCTCGTACTGGTTGAGAAGATTCGGAGTATACGTGCTCACCACAGAGGGCACGGAGGACACCGAGGGAACGGACGAGGAGGCGGTGAGGCGATTGCCGATCTCGTCGAAGGTGAAGGCCTGAAGGAGGCCGAGGATGGTCGTAGCGTCGGCGAGATGCTTGGTGGCGGCGTTCACCTGACCGAGCGCATCATAACCGTAGCTCCAGTACGCGCCGTCCTCCCGGGTAAGCCGGGTGCGCTGGTTGGCGGAGTTGTAGGCGTAGCCGGCGGAGGTCGGCGCCGAAGCGGCGCCGCTACCCACGGAGGCCGCGGAAGTGAGGCGGTTGAGGTGGTCGTAGAGCTTGGTGGTGGTCAGGACCCTGGCGCCGGACTTCTTCTGGGTAAGCGTCGCAACCAGCGACGACTGGGGCTGGTAGGTGTAGGTATGCGTGAGGACGCCGGCGGTGATGGTGTCCAGTCGGCCGCTCTGCGGCTGATAGGAGTAGGCGGCATTTGTCACTTGGGCCTTGGTACTTGTCACTTCCCCGGCGAGGCCGAAGGGCCGCAGCAGCGAGTCCCGAGTGCGGGTGACTGCCAGGCCGGGCAGGAGCGGCGAAGCGGCGGCGTAGGTCTCATCGTCAGTGGCGGCGGTAAGTCCTTCGTAGGTCGTGACGAGCGTGCCGGCGGCGTCGGTGGTGGTGGTGCGACGACCGAGCCGATCGTAGACAAAGCCGACATCGGGTGTTGTATCGGAATAGTCGATGGTGGCGAGATCACCAGCGTTGTTGAACGTGTAGGTGGCAAACAGCGGCTGGCCGGCGACGGTGCGCGCCCAGGTGCGGGTGTGCAGGCGACCGGAAGGCCAATAGGTGTAGGTGGGGCCGGAGTTGGCGGCGTCACGTTTGCTCAAGAGCCAACCGCGAACGGGGTCGTAGTTCCAAGTGGTGACCGCGGCTCCGGTCGCCGAGGCGTAGTTTTGCCAAGTTTTCAGGGTCTTGAGGCGGCCTTGGGAATCGTAGGTGTACTCCTGCGGGTAGGTGCGCGAGCCATAGGTCTTCTTCAATTGGCCGTTGGGAAAATACTCCTGGGTGACGGTGGTGGTGTCGGCCAACGTCGTGGTGCCCAGGCGACCGGCGGCGTCATAGGCATACGTGGTCGTCTGCGGGTCGTAGCCGGAACCGGTGCGGATGGGGTCGGGATCCGGAGTGGTGACCGTGTGGATCTGATCGTCGTCGAAGTAGGTGACGGTGGTGGCGAGGACGCCAGGAGCCGAAGACTGAAGGCTGAAGGCCGAAGGCAGTGTGCCGGTGACGGAATCGGCGGCGGCAGTGGCGTTGTCGGCGTAGCGGCGGGTCTCGACGAGGCGGGCGTTGGCATCGTACCCGTAACGAACGATTTCGAGTACGGTGGCATCGACAGCAAACCGGGTTTCGGTGGAGAGACGCCCCTGCGTGTAAGTGCGAGTGACGGAGGTGTTGTCAGGCGCGATAACAGTCGCGGTGCGGTTTCCGGCGGTGGGGAAAGCGGTGACCGAGGACGTAGGAAGGCCGTTGGTGGTGGACCAACTGCGCAGACCGTCGACGGCGCGGTCGACCGTGGCTACGGTAGACGGGGCGTTGGTATTGTCGGTGGCCCAGGTTTCGGTGACGGTGCGCTCGACGGTGGTGCCGTGGGCGGTGAGGAAACTGCGGGTGGTGCGGCTGATGCGGTCGGTGCCGTCGAAGTCGATCACGCCATCGCGGTCGAGATCGAGGGCGGTGACGGAGGCGCGGCCGAGGGAGTCGTAGTCGTAGAGGGTGCGCACGCCGATGGCGCCGGGAGTGTCGCTGTCGGCCGGGAGGGTCTCAGCCTTCAGCTTTCCACGCCGGCTGACTACGGAATCGTTGGCGGCATAATAGGCGCGGGAGCTCACCGCACCGTCGGCATAGGCGGTCTTGGAGGGGCGGCCGGCGAAGTCGGTGTACGATTTGGTCCACTCGGTGGAAGCCGCGGGGGAACCTGAGCCGCGGCGGATCTCCTTCACGAAGGTGCCGTCGGTATCGACACCGTACTCGTAGTTCACCGGCGCGGCAGCAGTGCCGGCAATGGAGAGCAGGGGAGCCGTCGAACGCGTAGGTTTCGATGCGCGTGCCGGTGCCGGGGATCGTGGTGGTGACGACTCGGTGCCCGGAGGCATCGGCAGACTCGACAACGGTGGTGCTGCGGTTGAGGGCGTCGGAGGAGGAGAGCGCGTGGCCGAAGCTATCGAAGGCGGCGGTCGCGGTGGTGATGGTCGTGCCACCGGCGACGCGCTGGGTCTTGGTGGTGCGGCCGAGGGCATCGAGGGTGAACTTGGTGGTGATGCCGGCGCGGGTTTGTTCGCGGACCCGCTTCATCGAGTCGCGCACGTAGGAGGTGGTGACGCCTTCGCGGTCGGTCTCGTTATTGAGGCCGCAGCAGTCGAAGTTCTGCGTGGAGGTGGTGCCGTCGAGGTAGGAGAAGGCGGTGGGCCGGCCGAAGGTGTCCCACGCGGTGGCCTGGGTGAGGGCGAGGGTTTTGCCGGAGACGAAATCAGTGGTGGTCTCGGACATCAGGCCACCGGAGGAATTCTTGACAGTGACGGTCTTGGTGCCGGCGGTGATCTTGTCGTTGGTGGTGTTGGGGATGCCAGTGGAGACGGTCTCGGTGAGGCCATCGGCGGAGCGCTCGGTGAGGCGGATCTGCCCGTCGGGAGAGAGGGAGAAGCATTCGCGCCCGGATTTCAGGACATCGCTGGTCGAATAGTAGCCAGACTTAGTGATCAGCGTGCCGGGGGCGGCCA
Organism: Opitutaceae bacterium; assembly: GCA_016711225.1. Taxonomy (GTDB): domain Bacteria; phylum Verrucomicrobiota; class Verrucomicrobiia; order Opitutales; family Opitutaceae; genus CAJCBL01. Next base: position 3,299 of record JADJTK010000001.1, on the reverse strand, counting down.
GGATCGCGGCGGGATCGGTGAGGGTGAGATCCGCGGCAGTGGCCACCCATTTGCGACGGTACGCGCCGAAGACCGAGGAGGTCGCGTCGCCGCCGAACCAAACCTCAACGGTGCGTGTGACGACTTGGCCCAGGAGGGAAAGGGTTTCGACGGTGGTGTTGTCGGAAACGGTGTCGGCATTGAGATCGGTATGGGTGTAGGCGAACTCCGTGAGACGGCAGGCGGAGTCGGCGGCGGTGCGCTCGCAATCGCCAAACTGCTCGCGACGGAGGGACACGCGCCCGGCGGAATCGTACTCGTACTGCACCCACTTCTCGCCGGCGTCCTCGTAGGTTTCCCGCGTACGGCCAGCGAGCGCACCAGTGGCGGCATCGGTGGTGGTATAGTAATGATTCGTGCGCGTGCGATCGGCGCCGAGGCTGGCGCCGGTGGAGTCGAGGTGCGCGGTGGCTTCGAGGACAACTTCTGAGCCCCAGTCAAAACGCTCGGAGGTCTCGGTCGTGCGAGAGAGAACCGTGCCAGCGCCATCGAGGACAGAGGTGGTTTTGGTCGCTCGATCTTGGGCATCTTTGCCGCGAACGACCTGCTCCTGGCGGAGGGTGCCGTAGGTGACGTCGAGGAATTGGAGGGTCCAAGCCTTGGCGGTGTCGGTCTGTTGCCAGACGTAGTCGTAGCTCCGATCGCCGAGATCGTCGGTTTCGGTGACGGCGAGGCGATCAAAAACCTCCCCGGTGGATTGGGCGGAGAAGGCAACGATTTGATAAGCGGTCTTGCCAGTCTGATTATAGAGGCCATCGGCGCCCACGGAGCCGATCTGGCCGGGAGCGAAGAAACGGATCTCCCACGTGGTGGCGCTAGTCGTGACAATGTCAGCCAAGACGGCATCAACCTTCACTTGGCGAAGAACGTTGCCAGCGAGCTTGGTGATAGCGCCGGAGTAGGCGGCGAGCTTCGAACCGGCGGGCGTGCTGAGAGCGGTGCCGGGCTCCTGTTCGTGGAGATAGAGCGAGCCGGCAGGCAGGCCGTTGGTGCGTTTGCCCAGGGAAAGGGTGAGCTGAACGCTGCCGGTGGAGGGGTGCACCTTGCCGGCCGGGCAGGCGCCGTCAGAGCAACTGGAGCAGCAGTCGATATCGTCAGGGTCGGTTTTGAAGTCGGGCTCGCGAATGGCTAGCACTCGATCCTGCCCGTTTTGCAGTGTCCAGCCGCTATAAGCCTCCATGCCGGGATTTTGAGCCCATTCAAAAGCATCGATATCGTCTGTCGATATAAGCTCATCAGGCGAAGTCCATTCACGATTGGGCCCATCCTCCTGAGGCGCCTCGGGAATCGAATAGGATCTCCATCGGTGGAGCAGACCGTCGACAACCACTGGGGCTCCCGCACCCGAAGCAGTACCGTAGGGATAAAGCTTGAGATAGATTTCGGTTGTGCCGCCAAACCACAATAGATCCCCATTGATGCGGGCGTTACGGCTGTTGAGCGAAGCCCGAACCGTGGACGAGTCTTCGCCACACCACGAGTATTTACAGGCTTCGCCGTACGGACCGTAAGTCCAAGGTTTTGACAAGAATTCCTCTAAAACATGATCCTTGGTCGCCTCCAGTGTGCAACTCCACGGCCATGCACACCTGGCATAGTTCGCGCCAACTATCTTGTAGTAGGGACCCCATACTTCGACACTGACAGACCGATACTTCGCCGATTCAATGTGTAGCCGAATCGCCTCCACTACTTGGATGTAATTGCTCTCAGTGATAGAGTAGCCTGGCATCTGAAAGTTCCGCATTGCTTGGAATCTTGCAACCCCGTCAAAAGGGAGGAGGGCGTATTTGCTGAAATCAATTCTATAATACATGCAATCTGCAAGGGCGCTAACGATCCTCACCGCAGTTTGCGGGGACTCCATATCTCTACTATAGAACCCGTCTGGCGGAAAGGCGGGGGCGCTCGTTCCTGTCTGACAGGCCGGCCACGCAAAATACCACGTGGATCTATCGGCATTTCGTCCGTTTTCGATATAAAACCGTGCCTGCACTTCGCGCATAATTTGCTCGATGCCCAAACCGTCGGCTGCGACGAGCTCGGAAGCGGTAAGTGCCAATAGCGACCACAGGAAGCGTGCGAGCAGACGGAGCGGGAACGAATGAGTTCTCATTTCAGGCAAAGTGAAAAAGTGGGACAAGACGGACGGGATGGTTACGGCCCGGGGCAGTAGACCTGCAGCGCTACGATCGCCCCGCCCGCCACCAGCGGCGATAGCGTCGGATTCATCCCCGCGGCGAACTCTTGAAGATTGGTGAAGTCATCGCCGTCCGGATCGGCGGTGGCATCGTCGACGAGGGGATCGAGGCCGTAGCCGGCTTCCCAGGCGTCGGGCAGGCCGTCGTGGTCGGTGTCGGCAGCGGTGGACGAAGTGCCGAGCTGGATCTCCTCCCAGTCGTTGAGGCCGTCGCGATCGGTATCCGCATCGGATACAGCGATGCGCCAGAACTCGCGGCCCGGCCCGGTGCCGACGGGGCGCACGATGACCTCGAAGCTGGTGCCGGTGCGATCCTCGGCCTGCGGCGTCCAGGTGCGCAGATCGGTGGAGGATTCGATCACGTAGTGTTTGCCGGCCACCCCCGTCCAGTGGAGCACGAGGTTGCCGGCAGGATCGCGCTGCGGGACGACGGCGAGGCGGCTGGCCGCGGAAGCGGGATCGGTATCGGCCACAGCTTCATCGCGGTTGCTGGCGCCGTCGCCATCGAGGTCGGCCTCGGGTGGCACGGCCGTGGGATGCAAGACCTCCCAGATATCAGATAGGCCATCATGGTCACGATCGAGGGCGGCGTGGACGGTCGGGGCCAGCGCCCCGACAAGGAGGCAAAGGAAACGCTTGGGGATCATGGCGAAAGGGTTTGGCGGACCCGAAGGCCCCGGAAGTATTGCTCCCCGGTAGGCCAGCCCTCGCCGTCCTGCCGGTAGTTCTCAGCGGCGAGGCAGAAGGGCCTCCCGCCCCCACGCAAGGGCGAAGTCGTAAATAATTACGAACACAACAGCGTTCAATCCTAAAACCGGCGACAATGCCTCGTTGATTTAGCGCGCCGTCCCGATTGCCGTTTCCTTCGTTACCTTCTGTCGTCCGGAAGTCCGGGATCGGGCCACGTCACCGCCGTGGCCTACCGCGAATCCAGCCCCTTGCCTTGCACCGCCGCCGCGCGCAGGATCGCCGCAACCTCACCGCCATGCTCTGGCTGCTCGCTCTCACCCCGATCTTCCTCGTCTTCGAAGTCTGGCAACTCGTGCTGTGCGGGCGCTAC